>NZ_WIND01000028.1 GCF_009697225.1 Halovulum marinum | reverse complement strand
CCCGCTCTACGCGGAGCAAACCTCAACCCACGGAGCCGTCGCCTGAGAAAATGTGCGAAAGATTCTGGACACTACCCTTTCGAGAACATTTGTTGAAGGAGGTGATCGGGATCGCCTCCTTCTCGTGGAGTTTGGCATTGAGCCATTTCATCGGGATGTGTTTCGCCGCTTTGGGCGCGGGCTACTTGGTTCGCAGGATCTGTCGACCTGACGAAGCGGCGATTCATCCCGAAGAATGAGCCGAAAGAAGCGCGGACTAAACGGGGTCTGGCCCGCGCCTGTATGGCGTAGCCTTCTGCCCTCCGTTCTCCCAAATAGGGATAAGCAGTTTAAGAACCCAAAAGATGCGCCAGCTCAACTATTTCAGCTGCATCAGCGCCGGTGGATACTCTGTTGCTCATCATTTGACCTATCACGTATCTTAGTCGATCTACATCACCGCCCTTAGCAGCTTCTACGCCAGCAGCGACAAGTTGTTCGTGCAGTTCCTCGTCAACGACCAGATGCGCCTCTGTTGCAAGATGCTTCAGAAGCTCAATCAAGAAATCTGGGGTTTCCGCTAGGACTTTCATTCGGATGCCATGCATTTCGCCCAGCGATCTTCGCGCGGAATCGAAATTCTTCTCACGAATTGACCGACGTGCCGTAACAAGCAGCTTATCGTGTCGTTCCGCATCGACGGGCTGTGCCAAGTCCCTCAATTCATCAAACGACAATTCAGCCTTGGCGGCCTCGTCTGTCAGCACACGCTCTTCATTCTCAGGGGACATCTTCAATAAAGCAACGTCCTGGCGTAGCTTCCGAGCTTCCTCTGCAACGGAGCGATGGGTGTCAGCATCCACCGAAGTGGATAG
Organism: Halovulum marinum; assembly: GCF_009697225.1. Lineage (GTDB taxonomy): Bacteria > Pseudomonadota > Alphaproteobacteria > Rhodobacterales > Rhodobacteraceae > Halovulum > Halovulum marinum. The sequence goes on along the minus strand of NZ_WIND01000028.1, from coordinate 31,092 downwards.
CGCCGCATGCTGCCGCTCGATACGTTTCCGAATACTACCTGATGGGTCAGGATCGTGGTCTAGCGCACTCTCAAGCTCTTGCAGATCGCTTTCCACCCGCGAAAGCATTGTTGCCGCGACCTCAGCGCCCCGTTCTCCTTCATAATTTATCCCACCATCGTCGTGGCGATAAAGATTCGAAGCGTCAATTATTCGGCCAAGCGTGGAAAGCTCTACAGCGAAGCTAAGCGTGCCGTTGTCGCTCATGTTCCAGTCAATAATGAACTCATCGCCGCGGTTGATCCGCTCTCCGCGCTCAAGCTCATCTACGCTGTTCAGGCAGAAATTGCCGATGTGAAGGTTATGTTCAGGGCTGTCAACGTCGTCCGCCATGTCATAGAACTCCACTGCAATGAAGTCGTCTTCCCCGCCAATCAGCGTTTTTCCAGAACGGAACTTTTGCCGTCCTTGCGCTGGCAGCGCGGTACCCTTCTTGACCAGTATGTCCAGCTTGTTTCGTTCATACCCAACCATGCCATGTTGAACCTTCACGGCTAGATTGTAGGTCATCGGGACGCTGGCGGCGCTGGCTTCGGATCGCGCGATACTGATTTCCCGTGATGCGCTTTCAACCTTACTTCCTGTCTGATCGAAAACGTTGACCATGTATCGGTTCTTACCGTTCTTTCGAACGCTCACACCAACGCTTAGCGGCCCGTTCAGCGGTATCCGGCCAGACGATGACCCCTCTTCATCAAGGATTTCAAGTTCGAATCCACTGGGAATATCGCCCGCAGGTTTCACGCGAATTTTTGTGCTTTCGGACGAAACGCGGGACTTAAAGTCCAACGAGAGGCTAATGTCACCCCTGACTGTTTCCCGCTGCTTTGATGTTTTCTGAGAAGAGCTGTCACCCTCCCATTCTCGACTCTCAGCGAATATTGCCGCTCCGGTGGCTACGGCGGTCATGGGGTCCAGTCCGCTATCGACAGCAATGGCAAGCTCTGCTTCCAGCATCTCCCGGATGATGGGCATCTTCGAAGGCCCGCCGATCGGCACAATCTTCGAGATATCCTCGTTCTTATAGCCGTTTGCGACGATGATCTTACGGCACAAAGCAATTGAATCTTCGATCCGGTCGCGAACCAGTTCGGCCATTTCCTCGCGGGAAAGGTCGATGGAGATGTAAATTTCTTCGCCGTTTTCATCTGTAGCACGCACCTCATCTTCAGTGGCGAAGATTGAAGCCGTTTCGGATGCAGACAGTTGAATCTTTGCCTTTTCTGCTGCGTGTTTGCTGACATCGGCAAGATGTTTGTATCTCTCGTCGGCCTGAAAGTTGGCTGGCAGGCTGAAATTCTGCGAAAGCCATGGCCGGACGACGCTATCGAATATTATCCTGTCGAAGTCTCTGCCGCCCAGCATATTTATGCCCTCGTGGGCGACAACGTTCACAACGCCAGCGGTGCTCATCACCAGGGCGAGGTCGAATGTCCCGCCACCAAGATCATAGATAAGAAAAACTCCGTCTTTCTGCTTACTGTTGGAGATTGCGGCCAAAGCAGCGGCAACGGGTTCTTGCAGCAGGCTAACCTTTTCCAATCCTGCGAGCCGCGCGGCTGAAATTGTGTCCTCGCTCTGCATCTGATTAAACGCTGCCGGTGTCGTAATGACCACGCCTTCGATTTCTTGCGAACCGGCTTCAGTCATGGCCTGGCCAACCAACGTTTTGATGATTTCTGCCGAGCACTCCACCGGGGTCCAAGTCTCCCCAGCTAGGGAAATTGGATTCTTGGTTCCCATGGAGCGCTTGAAGCCGTGCGCGACGTTCTTGGGCGCGGAGAGCAACCGGTCATAGGCGGTCTTTCCGATGAACCGATGCCCGCGCTTATCCAGGTAGATGACACTTGGCAGTACATCGGTGCCGTCGGCAGTTTTGAAGAGACGGAGCGCCCCATCGACATGCCCAACAACTGCGGAGTTCGATGTTCCGAGATCGATACCTAGATACACAGCCTACTCCTCTTCTTGTACAACTGGCGCAACGATCACGCGCCCAATCCGAATTACAGTCATGTCGGACATGACTGTGGGTTCTATTGTCTTGCCAACAACAAGCACTTCATCTTCTTCATAATCGCCTGGATTATCGACCGATACCGCCAAACCAGGATGGAAACGCTCGCCCGAAAAGTCGACTAGTCGCAGCCCCAAATCTTGGAGGAGCACGTCCAATTGGCGTTTGGAGAACTTCAACTGCGCCTCTAAACGCTTTCCATCACTGGCAAGTGCGCTGCTCAGCACTTTCTCGGTCGCGGCTGCAAGCTTCCAGTATTCAACACAAAGCTGAGCAACACTTTCAATGTTGATGTCGTTTTTCCTGCCATTCACCATGAGGCAACAATCCTTCGGGCATCCGCGATGAATTCAGTCGTTTTCCCTTGAGCTTCTCGGCGTACTGAACTCAGCACACCGCTTGTATACCGGTAACTTGAACACCTCGAATTGTAGTCATCAATGAGCCCATTAAACCTGCTGATCTGATAGTTAGTTGTGGTAATCGACCTCATAGCCTCGAGCCGCTCGCCCTGAAAAACACAATAGCGTACCTGGGACCTGTTCAAAGTGAGTCCTTGACCAACAGGTGGCATTGTTTCGGCGGTTGTATTTGAACTTGGGTTAGTTGTGGTCTGAAGTGGCTTCGAGGGGTGATAAGTACTTGTGGGCTGGTATGATGTTTGTGAGGTTGGCCTATCAAGTTCATCGGAAATAACAAAAAAACCAATTACGGCCGCGATTCCACCATAGATCAACCATTTCACCTTCTTGCCGGCTTGCTTGCGCTCAATCCTTGACTTCAGCTGCTCCAGTTCCGTGCGATCATTGCCCTTTGCGTATTTGAGCATTTCATCGACGATCTTCGCCATTCCGCCGAGACTGCCTGACTGCCGATTCAATTCGGGCATTTTCCAGTTGCGATACAGCACGGACCGCTCTTCATCAAGTTTACTACTCAAATCTTGGGACGGTTTCGCACCAGGGTAGGTGATCAGCCCGTCGATCAGTCTGAACGCCGTTTCAGGGTCATCCCGATCATTGTTCACGAACAACGCAAGGTCTCGAACAACAAGGAATGCAGCATCCCCGGTGCCTGGGGCTTTTGCAGCGTTATCGAACGCTGCGAAGATTTCCTTCACGGCCCCCCTGCTCGCTGGCGCAAAGCCTGATCTTTGCAACGCTGACTTCAGCTTCGGAACTTGTGATTTGGCGGCCTCACAGGCGGCAACGAGCGGCTCCAGCACTGAAAACTGCTTTCGCTGTTCATCGAGGTTTTCCAACGCCTCGACATCACCCTTAAGCACCTCAGCAACGGATTCCAGCTCTGGAAACGTGTGCAATAGCGCTTCGGACAACCGCTTTGCGTGACGAAATTCTCCTCTTTCGTTCGCGAGCTCGAGGCATAGTGATCGTAGCTTTTCGTAGATTTGCTTGGACCGGCCTTCTTCATGGCCTTGATGCTGCTCAAATACTTGAACCGGCTGGTTGACATCGTCCCACTGCTGCAGGAGTTCAGCGATTTCACTCGTCACGGCCTCAAGCTGATATGACGGCTGACGAGCAAGTTCGATCTGCTGATCAATAGCTTCGCTGATCCTCGCCAGGTAGGGTTCGCTCAAGATGTCGTATTCTCGAACAAACTCTGCAAAAATTCTGCTTGCGCGGTCCTTCTCCACCTCCGCCTCAACCAGACTTTCCATCACCTTGCCGGGTTCATCCTGTCGCCAAACGGACAGCGCCGCGCTTCGCGCATGGGTGCTTTTGAGAACATTGATCGATGCCGCAAGTTGGTTCCTTTCGACTCGTGGGAAGCCGGCCGCTTGGCGTCGGGTATTTAGAAATTGCAGTAGACTGATTTGGTCAACATCGTCCCATGCACGAAGAAGGTCTTGAAGGAGCGTTTCATCCGCAAAATTGGTGCCACACAAGTGCGCGAGAACGTTGGCTTTTGGCGAATCGGGGAGAAATGCAATCGCCTTCCGGAGTTCAGCTACCCTTCCTTCTTTCAACAAGGACACAGTTTCATTAACTTGCGCGTCACTGAGCTCTGGGAGCCAGCTTAATTCTTGATCCAAGCGAGCAATCGGTGACAGAAGGGCTTGCTGAGATCGCTGAATGATCTCTTGGGAATGATGCTCATCGAACTCAGCATCCTCGACCAAATCTGAAATCTCAGTATGGTTTGATGCATAGCTAGCCTTCAGAACCGAAAATGCGTTCGAAAAAAGGCTGAAACCTTCGCTTCCCAAAGTGTTGTCCTTTACATTTACTATCACGCCCAGCTGGCCTCCCCTCATCATGTGGTCCGACTTAGTTGTTGCGGGCCTTCGGGGGGGCTCACCCCATTTCTAGTCAGCGCTTCATGAGATCTCTTAGGTTTGTGTGAGCTAGGCCGAACGCTTGAGCTCCTTTGGTCACGCAAAGAAGGTCAGGAAGTCAACTGCTTTGACGGGTGATGCTTACTTTGCCGATGGCAACGATGGACTCGCAGTGGTCATCTGAGCCTTTCAGTCGGATGACAGTTCCGATAGTTGACCGCAACGCCGCCTGCTGAATAGGCGGATCAGGCCACATTGTTGACCAATATGCCGTGCTAGGCATTACTGCCCGCGCCCCGTTCGCGACGGCGCCATAGTTCACTAGGAGACGTTTCAAATGAGACTATTTTTCGCGATAGTTATTTCCTGCGCAATCTTGACAGTATCGATCGCCGACGCTCAATCCCTCACTAGACCTCAAAAAAACGCCGTCCGGTCCGCCAAGGCGTACCTCAGCTTCCAGGGTTTTTCCCGCGACGGTCTGATCGAGCAATTGTCCTCCGCGTATGGCGACGGCTACGAACGCGCCGATGCCATCGTCGCGGTGGACAGCCTTTCCGTTGATTGGAACGCTCAGGCCGCGAGGTCCGCGGAGCAGTACCTGCAGATGATGGGCTTTTCGTGCAACGGCCTGATCGAGCAGCTCTCGTCGAGCTACGGCGATGGCTACACCGCGAGCCAGGCGGCATATGGTGCGCGGCAAGCTGGCGCCTGCTGAACGATGCGCATCTTTCAGCTTTTCGGCATCCGCCGTGCCGTCGCGCAACCTCGGTCCGGCCGCAGGAGCGCGACGAATATCAAGATACATTTCCGGAAAAGGCGGTGGTGGTCGTGCCGACCGAGCCCGCGCGACGGCATCGACCCGGCGGAGCTCGCAGCGAAGGTCCGGGCGCGGAACGCTGCGCGGCGCTCCTCCGACTGAAGGTGGCGCGGGGGGCCATCTTCTAAGGCGCAGCCGCCACCGGCGCCTCGCCGTCGTACCGAAACACGCCCGCGTTCCAGTCCTCGAACGGGACCGGTGGCCGTCTGGCAGAGAGTGCCACACCTTCCAGCGAGATCTCCCTGGCGCCGTCGGTGAGGAACGCGCAGGGATCCGCGAAGGAGAGCCCCGCGGGGCCGCCCTCGAGGAACAGGACGCGGCCGTCCTCGGCCAACAGGAAATCGAGCGTGAAGTCCCCGCCGTGCTCGGGCTCGGGCGCGAGCCTCTGGCTTCCTACCGTGAGGCCGAGCCGCGCCATTTCGGCCAGCATTGCCTTTGCCGCCTCCAGGCTCCCATCCACCGCCGACCGGATGCCGTCTTCGCCGAGGTCTCTCTGCTCGTCGAGATGCATCTGGCGATAGTAGTTCGCAACGCCGGTGATCTCTCCGTCGACCACGAACACCCGGAACTCGACGGGCCACTTGCCATCCCTGCCATTCAGTTCTCCCTCGGCGAGCGCCGGCTGGACGAAGGGCCGGGCATAGGCTCGGATTTTCGGCGCGCCCAGGTCGAGGAGCGTGGAGTAGAAGCGCTCGTCGTACATAGCCGGAAAGCGCCTCCCGTCGACGCCGTCGATGAGGCCGGCCGAGATCTCTCCGCCGGCCGCCAGCGCGGCCTTCACTTCCATCGGCGCGACCTGCTCGAAGCGCAGGATCTCGCCTGGGCGAAGCCCGCCCAGGACCTGGTTCTCGAACTCGGTGATGCGCTTGCCATTGGTCAGGTGGTCCATTGTCAGGACGTATTCCGAGGTCGGCATTTCCGCGATCTGTCGCAGTGGGATGGCTTCAACGCCCGCGCGGGACGCAAGCTCGATCCATGCCGGAAGGCTGATGACATTGAAGCGCGCGGGTGCGCCTCCTTGCTGCCGATCGCGGATCTCCTCCGGCGAGATGAGGTTGCCTTCGGTCCAGGCGGCGCTGCGGGCGCAATCGGCGACAATCTCCTCCCTGCGCTCAGCTTCGGACTTGGGCGGGGCTGGAGCGGCGATCGCGAAATCGCAGGCCGGTTCTGTCTTGTTGGGCATGGTGTTCCTCGCAGGTTCAGAAAGCCGGTGAAAGGTCAGGTTTCTCGCAAATCACCTCGGCCATGGCGACTCGCGCCTCCTCGCCAATAAGCCAGGGCAGATCGATGCCCGCCCGGGAGCCGAAATCCACCAGCGCGCGGTGCAGGGCGTTCCGGTCCAGGCCAAGAGAGTCGGCGAAGCGCTCGACCCGAAGCTCTTCACCGAAGCCCTTCCCGAGCAACTCGCTCGCGACGATGGCGATGGTGCTCAGGCTTTCGCTCGGCAAATAGGGCATCTCGGGATCGAAGCGGAGCCATTTCTCCATTTCGTTGAGCGCGTCGTGCAGCTCCTCGAGCCTGTAGCCGAACTCCGCCAGCTCATCCTCGATCGTGATCCCGCGCTCCTCGATGGAAAGGAAATGCGTGAAGACCTTGAAGATCTTTTGCATGTCCGTGAGGGGCGGCGACAGCCCGCGCGCCAGGAAGCCGCGGCTGTCAATCGTCATCGAATGGAGTTGTAGCTCAGATGGTCAGAGCGCCGGCCTGTCACGCCGGAGGCCGCGGGTTCAAGTCCCGTCAACTTCGCCAGGACAACCCGCCGTCGCCCGTTCGTGCGACGGCCATGCGGACGTAGCTCAGCTGGTAGAGCATCTGCCTTCCAAGCAGAATGTCGTCGGTTCGAACCCGATCGTCCGCTCCAATCCCCCGCCCTTTTTTTTCGAGGGCGACGACAGCATCTGGGGTAGCCGGCGCGCCGCGGAGGCGCGGTTCGTGGTCAGCGGGCGAATGCGGGGTTCCTGACCGACCCCGCCAGACCGGTCCCACCACATGCTGTCGGTATGACTTGCCCGCCGCTTCGGCGCAAAATGGACGAATAGCTCAGTTGGGTAGAGCGCACGACCGATAATCGTGAGGCCGGAGGTTCGAGCCCTTCTTCGTCCACCAACACTTCACCGGCGCGGGGCCACGGACGCCCCGGAGGAAGCTGCTCCCCGGCTCATCCCGGGCGCCGGTTCCAGGTATTCCGCGTTCTCCATCCGGCGGGGGTCGCGGTCTCAGGTTCGCCGGATGCTCCCGTGCTGGGCGTCGGTACGGGTCAAGACAATGCTGAGCTCCGTTTGCGATGCATAGGGCGCCCCGAGTTATCCGGGTGGCTGGCCGAGCGGTCGAAGGCGGCAGTCTTGAAAACTGATGGGCCCGTAAGGGTCCCGGGGGTTCGAATCCCTCGCCACCCGCCAATACGGATGTCGTGGGATTCGAAGCAGCAGCGAAGGCGCAAGGAACGCCACCGGTTCGAGTGACGCCGCGCCGATCTCGAGAGTTTCGAAGCAAGAGTTAGACATGGATGGGTGGCTGAGTGGTCGAAAGCACCGTCTTGGAAAGGCGGCGGGCGCGCAAGCGTCCCGCGGGTTCGAATCCCGCCCCATCCGCCATCGAAGGCCGCGGGATTCGAAGCGTCAGGAAGGCGCGCGAAGCGCCACTGGTTCGAGCGCAGCGCGCCGACCATGACGCCGGCAAGAACCCCGCCCCATCCGCCATGAACGCCCAAATCTCGACAGCCCTGCCACGTTTGTGCTTCGGTGTTTCAAGGCTTCAGCAGAGGGTTGACGGAGGGAGGCATGGGCGAGAAAGACGAAAGGGCGCGCGCCGTCCGGCGCGCGATGTTTCGGGTCGCGGCGAAGGACTTCGAGTATGTCGCGCTCGTAGGTCTGTTGCGCTCGACCTTCTTCCTGGCGTGCGCTTGCCTCCTGATGATCTGGATATCCGCAGAAGCGGGGCAGATGGCGAATGACTGGCTCAGGCCCAATCCAGGGTACGTGGATCAAGGCATTGAAATACTTCTTGTGATCATTGCTGCGCTTTTGGCCCTGATCTTCCCGGGGTTGCTCGGGTTCTGGGCGATCACCGCGATCGACGAGGCGTTCTGCAGGCGCGCCTCAGAGCGCCGAAACCGCCGCGTCGCCAGGGAACTCAGGTCTGTCGGAGAAGATCCCATAATCAGCGAAGAAGATTTGTACAATGTCCGCAGGCTGTCCGAGGACGACGGACTCCATCTTCCTCCAAGTCATTTGTTCATTGCGCCAAGCGCACGCAAGCTGGTCGTTTCTCTCTTTCAGCTTTGCGAGCTTATAGGCACGCTAGACGACGACTCGATGGGCGGAGGCTTCCGATAATTGGTTGCCGACAGCTGCAGATCACCGGGTGACCCGGCGCACGGACCGAACAATCCCACCACCCCGTCTGACGGCAGCCTCGAGCGGCTTTCGTCACGCGCGGTGGAGCAGAGGTCAGCTCGGCTGGCTCATGACCGGCAGGTCGGCGGTTCGAACCCGCCCCGCGCAACCATTCGGACGCCATGAGCCTGGCACCTACCCCCCGAACTGCTCCAGCGGCGCGGCTGCGCCATCTCTGAGCTCCAACAGTCGGCCCCATGCCTCCCTGAAGCCGCGCACATCCACGACCATATCCCGCGAGCCTTTCGGCCAGGAGTGATACCTGACATTCGCAGTGCTCGCAGTGAGCATTCTGTTCACCACCGACATTTGAGGCTGCTGAGACGATACTCCGCCATCATCCGAGATCGTGTATGGCTTGCTGTCATTGTCGAACCTGACAAGCGGCTTGCGACCCGGGTAGGTGTGTAAACCGGCCGAGATATACGGTCCCGACTTGCCGAGAAAGTATACCTGAAATGGCGCGGTTCGCGGTGACGCGCCGAAGGTTCCAGCGAAACATCTGCGAACGTTTGTGACCTTGTCCCGGGTGCAGTCCGCGCTCCAGTTCTGGTTCACCTTCCGAGCTTCGGCAATCGCTTCTGCGCGAGCGATCCTGGGATCGGTCGATGAACTCCCGCAAGAAGAAAGAAGCACCACAATTGCAGCAGTCAGAATTCGTTTCATTTAACCCCCTGACGTTCGCCTGGAAGCAAGTCCAGATCGATCCTGAAAATGACTTCGATGTTCATCCGACTGGGATCGTAGTCCATTGCGACGCCGGAATCATCCCGTGTGATCGCGAAGCGATGTCCGGCCGGCCAATTCATCGGAGCACCAGTGACCGGCCGCACGGATCGAACAATCCCACCACCCTGTCTGACGACAGCCTCGAGAGGCTTTCGTCACGCGCGGTGGAGCAGAGGTCAGCTCGGCTGGCTCATAACCAGCAGGTCGGCGGTTCGAACCCGCCCCGCGCAACCATTTGGACGCCATCCATCGAACACCGGAGTACCGTACGTTGGACGACACCCAGGACCTCATCTTTCGGCTCCGCAGGCGCGCGGAGATCCGGCGCCAGATCCCGGTACGCAGGAGCGTTCAGGAGGGAAAGCGCGACCGTCTTGCGCATCTTCTCGAGGAGGCCGCCGATGCCCTCGAGAAGACCCTGCCGCAGCAGGCGGCAAACCGCTGAAGGATCATGCGTCCGGTTTTCATCCGTCACTCCCATACTGCTGGGGCAGTCCAATACCAGGGAGAGAACCGATGTCGCTCATCGACAAGCTCACGGTCGCGCATTGGGGCCACGACGACGACGACCATCGCATTGAAGAACTTGCGGTCACGGATGCGGCGGCCTCAGAGGCCCTGCCGAACTTCGTGAAGCGCTTTCTCTCCGAGAGGGGTCTCTCGGACGAGTTCGAGGGCGCCCTTGCCGAGATCTCCAGCACCCGGCCGGGCGTCGAGGGCGAGAAAAACACCACGATGTACGCGCTGCGCTTCATCTCCCTCAAGGGTCTCTCCGGCGAACTCGCCGATGCCCTCGAGGAGGTCACGGAAGCCCCCGCGCCCTGACGTACACCGGACGACCGGAGGTGCACAAGATTCCCCGTGCGAAAGGCCGGGGATGGCCGGTCCCGATCGGGACACCTCGACAATCCGACAGGGCCGCCCGGAAGTAGGGGAAGACGGGTTCCATTCCCGCGCCGGCGCATGCGGCAGTAGCTCAGAGGTAGAGCACCACCTTGCCAAGGTGGGGGTCGAGGGTTCGAGTCCCACTTGCCGCTCCAAAAATGTGGAACCCAAGTGGGACTCGAACCCACAACCCGAGGGAAGCGCGTCCTCTCTCGTCTGCTTCCCAGTAGCTCAGTTGGCAGAGCGACCGGCTGTTAACCGGTGTGTCGTTGGTTCGAGTCCAACCTGGGGAGCCATCTTTCTGGACGCGCATGGCATGATGCTGAGGGAGCCTCGCAGGGTGATGGGCGGGTGATGCCGCATCGATCGTAAAGTCCCTTGAGCGGGTTTGAATCCCGCGCGCGTCCACCAGTATGGCCGCTCTGAGCGGGCCGTCATGCACCTGTAGCTCAGCTGGTAGAGCACCGGTTTGAAGAACCGGGTGTCGGGGGTTCGAGCCCCTCTGGGTGCACCAGTTTCCGCCGCGCGGCGCCTGGCGCCGTCCCTCATGGCACTGCCACGGGGCCTGGCCACACGCCGGTCGCCCGAAGCGCGTTTTCGCGGTTCGGGATCGAGGGGCGCGGCGGATCACCATGGCGGCTCGCCGAAAGGCGCGCCGCCGCCGAGGATTGCTCCGACAGGGGCAGGATCGCGGCGCGAGGCCGGCATTGCCGGGGAACGGGCCAAGCACAGAGCCCCTACCCGGTTGTGCAAGTCGGGTAACTGCCGGGGGAAATCCTCGTAGACCGGCGGCGTGGGCCAGGGCACCAATCCCCGGACTGCGCGCCGACTAAGGTTGCCGGTCTCGCCTCGCGATCCAGGATTTGCGAAATATCCCGGGCCTTTTCATTCACCTCGTGACAGCCGACGCAGCGGAAGCTAGTGTCGGACTGAATTCTCCAAGGTGGATTATCGTTGGTACGCGTATTTCTCTGGGTCGTCCTTTCCGCACTCCTACTCTGCCTGGCCTGGGCGCTACTCCCTCACCGCGTGATCCATGTGGTCTATGTCGATGGCGAGCGCCTCAAGGAAGGCAGCGAAGAGCTGGAGCGTGTCTCGCCGCATATCATTGGCCTGAACCGCTCAGGCCCGCGGTGTCGTCTCGGGGATATCGTTGCGGGAAAAGCGAGCGAAGCCTGCCAGGACCACTGGAATTTCGACCAGACGACCTGGAGAAACGCCCACACATCCCCTCGGACGTGCGACCTCAGGGAGGGTCGGACCTATCTGGAGTTCGAGATCTCCTATCGCAGGTACGTGACGCTGCATGCGGTGCGTCTCGGGCTCGACTGCGAGACGGTCCCGTTCGCTCAGGCAACGCTCTATGAACAGGTGAAAGTACAAAGGGTCAGGACCGGCCTTCTCACGCAGGAGGACCGCGCCCATCATGTGGAGGTTCGCGCGGAACTCCACTACCTGCCGCCGCTCGAATGGAACAGGAAGGCAGGCGGTCGCTACCTCGCCGTCAGGACATCAGCCGACGAGGGGCTCAAGCGGGTGTTCTGGGGATCCGACCTATCCCGGATCGAGAGGCCCAAACCGCAACCGGCAGCCGGAGGGTCCGGGGGGTCGACGTCAAGTAACTGGGGTTGGAGCCTCTTCAAGTCCTCCCCGTCGCTTCCGACCTCCGATCCGCGCTGGAGTGCAGCTGCGATCGCCCTCGGCAGGGCGAACGCAAAAGGGTGCGGGGAGTTCACCGTGACTGCCTCCGGCAGGGCTCACTGCGTCGGCTCCGGGGAAACGTGGACCATCGACTTTCGAAATAAAAGAGCTTGGCGCTAGACGCCTGATAAGGTCCGGTCCGGGTTTGAGAGCCCCGGACTCGCCTGACATTCCCTCCCACCGGGGGTTGTCGGAGTATGGGGTGAAGGCTCCCGAAGTCCTTCGATCCGGTGGCGCTGATCTCCTGGCCTGGCGATACGAGGTCTCCGGACCGGTGACCGGAACCGAACTTTGCACTTTCCACACCGGGCGCGTAGCCTGGTGCAAGCGGAAACGCGCGGCCGAAACGGGCTGCGAAATGGGCCTCCGCCTTCCCTCATGAACCAAGATGAACTGGAGGATCTCCATGGAGACCTATACAGCCGTTCGGTTTGGCGCCGACGACACTGCCACGCTTGCCCGCTTCCGGGATATCGCCACGCTCTCGGGTATCGCCCTAAGGCCCGCGGATGACCCGGAACGCAAGTTCTTCAGCCGCATCGCGGGTAACTCGGCCCGGCTCGAGGACCTCGGCTCCGCTCTCGTTGCCGCCATGGCCGCATCGCGGAAAATGCTGGAGAACGCCGAGACCGATACCTGTCCGTTCCCGGAGATCCCGAGCCATCCAGAGGGCGTGGAGCGCACCTGGCGCGACGGTCAGCGCTCCCAGGCTCACCGCCTGCAGCGCGAAATCGGAATCCTGGCCGATATCATCGAGGAAGAGATCGGGCTCAAGGTCGAGTTTCCGGCGGCACCTGAAGGAGCCGCTCCGGAACCTGTTTAACGCTTAACTATCCGTCGCCCAGACGGATTCGCCGGAGTAGCTCAGCGGCAGAGCAACGCTCTCGTAAAGCGTGGGTCGGGGGTTCGATTCCCCCTTCCGGCACCAACATGCCAGGTCCGGGCACCCGCCCGGACCGTCAGCCGGCATAGCTCAGATGGTAGAGCGCCCGCCTTGTAAGCGGGATGCCGGGGGTTCGATCCCTCCTGCCGGCACCAACAATGCCCCCGTGGCGGAACAGGAAGACGCGCCGGCCTCAAACCCCGGTGCCGCAAGGCGTGCCGGTTCGACCCCGGCCGGGGGCACCAGTTCGATGACCGAAACGCTTCGAACTTTCGCCGTATTGTCGCGCATATTGGCCAGAGATTCCAAGGAAAGGCATTCAAATGGCGCTCGGCATGTTCAAGGTGATCGCTGGTGATTTCGCTACCAACGGCGACCACCAGTACGCAAATGGCATCTTCCACCTGAAATCGGACGGCAAGTTCTTCCGCGAGAAGATCCCCGCGTCCGAAATCGAGGTGATCGAGGAAACCTCCGAGGAGCAGATCCGGACCGCCGGCGGATCCATAGGATGGGGTCTTGCCGGCGCAGTTGTTGCGGGGCCCCTTGGCGCGGTCGCCGCAGGTCTCATCGGCGGGAAGAAGAATACCGTCACCTTCATATGCAAGTTCAAGGACGGGCGGAAGTTCATCGGCGTCATTCCGAGGCGCGACTTCGAGAAGATCATGGCGCCTCGCCGACTCGCTGAGATCTGAGAGACCGCTGTCCACGCGATCGGAGGGTCACTCGACATCTCCAAGGCACCGGCAACATCGCCTGATTTTCACTCGGCGATGCCAAGATAGCCCTGAGCGCCGAACGGCGCATATCGAGTTGCCCATGCAGAGAAAAAGGAAGTTTCCAAGATGATCGACGCCGAGGACCAGCTGGATAAGGGACAGCGCGTTGCGCTCACCCGGATCTTTGACCGCTTCCAGGTCATCACCCAGGAGGGCGTCCTGGGAAAAGCCCTCCCCGCTGACTGGAAGGCCATCATCGATCCCTCTCCTTCCGGAGGTAACGAGCTGGTCTCGATCGAGCCTTCCAGGATCGAGAAGATCGCAGAAGCGTCCGAGATGCCCACACCCTGACATACGTGGCGGCTTAGCTCAGCTGGAAGAGCGCCTCGTTTACACCGAGGATGTCGGCGGTTCGAACCCGTCAGCCGCTACCAGAGCTCCTGCGAACGGTCCTGCCGTTCCGGAGACCGTCCGTTGGCCCGTGGCGGTATAGCAAGTCCCGCTCAGCTCGTGCGTCCGTGGGGGTACGCACAAACTGCGCGGGGGTCGGATGGCGCGGGGTCCAGCCCGCGCCGGCCAACGGGCCGCCAATCTCGATGAAAACCGAAAAGGTCGAACGATGGGACTTCCTGATGCGGCCCTGAAGGGCCTTGCGGGCGCGCTTGCCGAGGATCTCGGCGGAACCACCGCCCCCGGCGCGAGAGCCGACGACATTCTTCGCGAAAAGGAGAAGTTTCTCGCGAAGGTACGCGAATACGCTGCCTTCAGCCGTGAAGCCAGGCTCGAGGCCGAGGTGGCGCGGCTCCGCGGCAACCTCAAGACCATTGCCGGTCTCTGCAAGCGCCCGATCGATGCCGACCAGGCCCTCCTGAACAGGAAGCTCGGGGAGATCTACGATACCGTGGACCTGTTGCCGGATCTCGACCTGGAGACCGACCTTGCCTGGATGAAGGCCAACGGTCACTCACCAGAGACCCCGTCCGCATGAGTGGCCGGGTTTCCTGCATCATGTCTCGGCCAGCCAGATTCCGGCGTTCAAGCCCACCAGGAAACCAAATGCGGCCACCTCCTGGAGGCCCACGCCGCGCCCGGCCACGGCGATCAGGAGGACGAACATCAGGATCGCGCTCCAGAAAGCGGAGGTTGCAATTCTCACCGGCATAAGTTCCGGAAGCTTGAACAGCTTGCTGGCGGCGTAGATCCCACTGAAGCCGGTCACCGCGCCCCGGAAGACCTCCGGCATGATCACCGCGCCGACGTCACTGAGAAAGGGGATGAGACTGTCCTCGAAATACGGGGTGATGTACCAGCTGTAGAGAAAAACCGCAATCGAGGCCGGAAGGTAAGCCAAGGGAGTGACGACGATCGCCACAATGATCGAGTACAATGTTTTTCGACCGGCCGCTTCCATCTGTCCTCTCCTTGATTTCGCCGCGAAATCCACAATGACGCCGCGGTCTCCTCTTGCGCCGACTAGCAGTCGCGTTCATTATTCGCAAGTCCGATCCAGCCGGGTCGGCCCTCAGCCCAGGTGGCGGAACAGGTAGACGCACCATCTTGAGGGGGTGGCGCCGCAAGGCGTGCGGGTTCGAGTCCCGCTCTGGGCACCAGTTTCAAAGAAACTCCCTGAACGCTCCGGGGAGCGTTCAAGGCGACCAGAGCGGGGTTCGAAGCGGAACGGAGGCACAAGCGAAGCGCGGGGCCGACCATTCCGCCGGCAAGAGTCCCGCCCTGGGCCCCAGATCGAAGATCGATTCCGGAAACGTGGGTGAGTGGTCGAAACCAGCTCCCTGCTAAGGAGCCAGGCCCGCAAGGGTCTCGCGGGTTCGAATCCCGCCGTTTCCGCCAAATATCGAGTTGCCAGATTCGAAGCGGCAGGGAGATGCCTGGAGCGCCACCGGTCCGAGCGACACGGCATCGACCATGCCGCAGGCAAGAATCCCGCCGTTTGCGCCAACCCGATCGAGCGCGGCCTCCGCGCTCCATTGCCCGATCGTCTAGTGGTAGGACACCTGATTTTGGCTCAGGCAGCTGTGGTTCGAATCCACATCGGGCATCCACATATCGAAAAGTCGGTCTCAGTTTGAAAGGAGAATCCCATGAGCCTTCTGCAGACGATCCGCGCCGACGCGCTTGCCGCGCGCAAGGCGAAAGCACCCGAGGCCGGCGTCCTGGTCACGCTGATCGGAGAAATCGATACGAAGGCGAAACTGCGTCCGGCTGGTTCGGAGTTGACCGACGACGAGGTCGTAGCGGTCGTGAAGAAATTCGGTCGCAAACTGCCAAACGCATCACGCAGTGACTGCGGATCCCCTGCCTCCGGGACCGGCAGGTCGAACAGGTCCGCAATCTTCGAAAGCAATGCGGGGCGCGCGGCTTCCGGCACGGTATCAGCGAGATCGTCGAGGCCCTTCATCGTGTAGAAGGCCTGCCCGATGTTCTCGGGATCGGTCCAGTCCGTGCTCATCAAACTCCCTCCCGCTGAGACCCCTTCCAACCCACTGGATTGGTGGGGGAGGTGTATCGGGAGGTGACTTGAGCGCCATCGGCGCTCTCCGGTTCCTGAGGAAGTTTCACTGCCTTCTCCATGATGCTGTAGCCGTATCCGTCGCCCCGCATGCGCATCTGCAGCTCCTCCTGCCGGATCGGATCCCCCGCAAGCGGAATGATCTGGGTGAACTCCCGCCTACCCTTGCGCACCTTCTTCTCGATGAGCCGCGGAGGTGCGTATCGATCCATGAATGCCTGGCGAGCCTCCCGGCCCCTGCCCCAGATGTCGGGGCGGGAGGTCGAGAGAAGGGCCCACAGATCTTCGGTTTTCGTCGGACGCGGGGTCCCGGTCAGGTGGGTGAGAAATCCGCCTCTGGCCAGCGGGATCGGTGCGACGAAATCGGCCGCGTCGAGATCCCCCTTCAGGGTTCCGAGGATCGCCAGGGTTCGCTGGGCATGCTCGTTCTTCAGGTTGTGCGCCTCGTCCGTGAAGACAAGATCCCACCGGACAGCCCGAAGCTTCTCTTCGTGGCGCTTGGCGATATCGTAGTTGATCACGACGATATCGGTCTCGGGGAACTCGTCTCCTTCTGCGTAGCCGACCGAGAGATCCTTGTTCATGATCCATTTTTCGATTTCGCGGGGCCACTTCAGCCGCATGTTCGCCTGGCAGAACACGAGGATGCGCTTCGCCTGTGGGCGGCCGTTGATGATGCCGATCGCCTGCATGGTCTTGCCGAGCCCCATGTCGTCGGCGATGATGCCGCCTTTCGCCTCGTCCAGGATGGCCTGGATCCCGGTCTTCTGGAACGGGAGGTAGTCGAGATCATCCGGCGCGAGAACCGCAAAGTCGGCAGGGGCCTCGTGAAAATTGCTCCGCTTGATGTTGGCGTGGAAAATGGCCATGCGTTCGCGGAGCCTGGCGCGCGCCGCATCGATCATGAACGGCTCGAGGTTGGCCGCGATGAGAGGATCCCGCGTGATGTACGGGCGCTCGCCGAACGCGGCCACGATCCGCTCGCCCGGATTGCGCAACGGCATCCACCCGGCGCCCTCGAGCAGCTGGCGCCGCGCAATGTTGGCGTTCGAGCAGTTCGCTATGAACTCGTTCGTTCCCGCTGCGATTTTCAGTGGCTCGTTGCCGGCATCGGGCGCTGTGCCGAGAAACGCACCGATGTCATCGTCGCCTTCATGACGGCCACGCGCCATCTCGAGCATCCTCCGGGTATCGCCGGGGAAGTGCGCGCCATGCTTCCAGTCCATGTACGCGGCCACGTAGATCGCCGGCGGCGCCGATGTGTAGCGCGTGCTCCAGACTTCCAGTCCGTCTCTGCCGCTGAGACGATTCAGCCCCTGCAGGAAGAGCCAGTTCTCGACCTGGCGGGTGAAGAGGTGGCGCGGCGCGCTGACGGTGACGTTATGCGTCGGGCCGAGCCTGCTCCCCGCTTTCGGATCGCGCTTCCCGATCGTTACCTTGAAGGACATGGCGAAAACTCCCGCATTTTCGGGAAAGTATGGCCTGGGGGTTGGAAAACCGGAAGAGGCCGCACGCTGCGTCCACACCTTTCCGCGCACCCGCCTGGGTTGTGAATTTTCCAAAAATATATTCGTTGACCATCTGGCGCGGCGACCCAACTGCACACCGTGGACGTGCGAGAAAGGAAAGTTTGGCGCTATGCGAAGAAATGCTGGACATCTGCGGAAAACTGGGGTTTAGATCGGATATGATAACGCGAAAAACTTAATGGCGCGGAGGTAGAACGCGCTTTACCGGAGCAATCGGATGCGCTGCAACGCATCTGCTTCGGGTTTCAGAGGGTTGCCGCCCTCAATCAGCTAAGGAAGCGGCCTTGCCCGGTCGCGACAGAGGACATACGGATATGAGCTCGAGTAAAAAGCCAGGCACCGCCTCGAAGTCACGGAAGAAAGCTCCGGAGACAGGTCGGGCGTTCGACGCGGAACGCGACTTCTCGATTGAGACAATCACGCCGGAAGACGCGAAAGCGCTCCTCGAAACCGCGGTCAATCCCCACGAGGATGAGCGTGCGATCGAGACCTATGCGCAGGTCATGGAAGCCGACAGCTGGGTGATGAACGGGCAGCCGATCATCATCGACGAAGAGGGGAAGCTCCTCGACGGCGTCCAGCGCCTGAATGCCTGCGTCCGCTCCCGCAAGCCGTTCACCACGGTCGTTGCCCGCAATGTTCATTCCGATATCCTTCATACCATCGACCAGCACCGTCGACGGAACTACCAGGGTGTCCTCGAGGCGCGCGGTGTCGAGGATTCCGGAACCATCCAGCGCCTGATGTCCAAGCTGATCCGCATCGAGAACGGAGTCCTGGGCAAGGAGGCGGTGAGCATCAGCTGGTCGCGCTTCGATCGCGTGCTCGCGGCAAACCCGGAACTCCACGAGGCGGTGAAGGTCTCGAACCGCTTCAGCAAGGCCATGCTTCACTCTACGCCGCGTCCGGTGCTCTGCTTCATGGCGCTGCGGGCGGGCAAGGAAGACGAGCTGGAAAACTTCCTCCAGCAGCTGACTTATCACCACACCGAAGGCCTCGACAGCCCTGCGCGCATGTTCGGGATACAGCTTGGCATGTGGCAGGAAGCCTCGAAGGAAGCGCGCCGCATGGGCCGCTCCGGCAATGTCCAGAACGTCGATAGCGTTCTCGCGCACGCGATCCTTCACTTCAACGCCTACTGCCGCGGTGAAAAGCTTGCCGCGCCGCTCAGCTGGACTCCGGACTATGGTAGTCGTGAGATCACCAGGACCCTCAATGGCAAGGAGAAGACCGAGAAAGTGCCCGCTACGGAAGCGGACTTCGACCGCAAGGCCGCGCCAGCGAATCTCGGCATGCCGGTAATGGATGGATACCCCGGCCTTCGCGAGGGGCGGTTCGACCCCTCCCAGCCGACGGATGACCTCAAGGGCGAGCTCGCGGACATCGTGCACACCGGGGCCGAGCGCGGCGCCGGAGAAGCCTTCGTGACCATGGTCACCGTCACTCCCGACATGGCGACCCACTGGCTCTCGTCGAAGATCAACCGCAAGAACCGCAAGACGCAGAAGAACCATGTCAACGCGATTGCGCGGGACATCAAGGCCGGCAACTGGATGATGAACGCCCAGCCGATATGCTTCACGAGCGATCCGCTCGTGGAACACGAGGCCGGAGAGGAGCTCCGCCTGCTGAACGGTCAGCACCGCCTGCTCGCCATTCGTGACGCGGGGATACCGATTGAACTTCCCATCGCGGGGAACATCCCCGAAGAGGCATTCGCCACCTTCGACACGCATGCCAAGAGGACTGTCCGCAGATCCGGACCGAAGGCCGACGACCGGGTTCTCATCGCCGCAGCGAGGTTCCAGTTCAAGGAAGACAACCAGATCCCGCTGTCGAGCGGCAACACGATGACGCTGACATCCAGTGAGCTCATCAAGGTTCTCGAGGAGCATCCCGGTCTCGCCGACAACTTTGCTCACTCGCGCAAAGTGGGCATGCAGCAACTGGGTTCGGCCGGGGTGATGACCTACTTCATCTATCGCGTGAAGCGGGAGCGGCCCGACCTCGCCGACGAGTTCCTGAGCAAGATCGAGTCCGGTCTCAACATCACCGAGTCCCAGGACCCTGCCGGCAAGCTGCGCCGCGAACTGGCGAAGACCACGCCGGGATCGCGCGGCCGCACGAGGAAGGAGCAGATCGAAGCCCTGATCTCCCACTGGAATGCGTATACCCGCTGGGCCGACAACAAGAAGGCCAAGGCGCCCGCAGCGAAGAAGGCCGCCAAGGAGGACGAAGAGGTCCAGGACAACCTGTTCTGAGAAGGTCGCCAGCGAACGCGACTCCAGGAGGGGGGCCGGGTGGAAACGCCCGGCCCCTGGCTTGTCTGTGCCCACGTTGACCTGCGCCGGGTTGTCATGCTGAATGTGGACGAAAAGCAAATTTCTTCCGGAGATTTCCGCATGTCCCGATCAGCCACCGGCATTGGCCTCACGGACTGGGATCGCTCGCTCATCGCGCGCTACCTCGATTTCTACGAGGAACTCGCCTCGGGGCGGCGAAAGCCCTCCACCGAGGCGCAGGCGCGGTTCATCGAAGTGGCGGCGGGTCGGGCGGAACCGCGCACCCAGCACGAGATCGCCTACTGGCGCTACCTGGCCACCTCTCCGGCGGGTCCCTCGCCAATTTCGCCCGCGCCCGCGCCCGCACCGGCACCCGTCGAGATCGTCGAGGCGATCGACGAGATGGACGAGGCGGACCTCGTGTCCGGATACTCGCGCCGGGTCGGCCGGGGGCTCGGCCGACTCCAGGTCGAGCTGCGCGATCGGGCGGCCGGGCTTCGCGACCGCAGCAGCCAGGCCGCCATGTGGGTGTCGACGCTGACGGCCGAGACCGAGTGGGCCCGGCAGGTCGAGCGCTGGTCGGCGGACCAGTTCAACACGCTGTCGAACGCCTACACCCAGGAAATGGATGCCGAGTTCATCCGGAACGCCATCGGCACACCGATCACGCACCGGATTCTCGATGGCGGCCATTCGCTCGCGGGATCCTGGGAGGCGGCGCGCAACGCCCTGGCCGACGACAGTTTCTGGTCCGAACTGCGAGGCTGGACTGGCGCCTACGCTTCCGACCTCTCCTCTGTAGTCGGCATGCCGATCACCACCCTCTCGGCCGAGAGTCTATCCTGGCTGGAGGATGCCGTCGGCGCGCTCGGATTCAGCCAGGCCGACCTGGTCGACGCGCTGTCGTTCAACGCTGTCGAGCTCGCGGCAACCACGATTCCGGCGTTGGCCGCGCTGCTCAACTGGTCCGAACCCGACAAGGAAGCCTTCGCGCGCTTCGTGGGATCGAGCGGGCTCGCCGCGGTCGCCAGCGCCAATCCGCTTCTGTTCCTGGTCTCCCTCGTTTGCGCAGCGCGTGCCTTCCATCATCAGCGCAAGAAGCCGGACGGGCTGCGCCAATGGGCAGGCGGCGTGGCTTCGGGAGGCGCCCTGAGCGGCGTCGTTCTCGCCACGAGCGCCGTCGTAGCCGGCCCCGTCTGGGTAGGGATGGTCGCGGGCATTCTCGCGGTCATGACGCTGAAGCGCGCGGGGAGGTCGGTCGATGCGGCTGCCCTCATGGCCGTGATCAGGCGGATCGTCACGAGAGCGCCGCGGCGCGCCGAACTGCCGTCTCCCGCCGCAAGCTGAGCCGATCCGCGTGCGCGCGGGCGCGCAACCGCCGCGTCCCGCACAGAATATTTTGCGGGCGAGTTCTAGCTTTTTGTGCTGCGCATTCTTTCGCTTTTCCCGCGTGTGACGATACCCGGGGAAAGAGGCAAGGGAGAATGCGCATGTCCACGATCTACGGTCACTTCGTGAACCTGGACGAACGCGGCGACTACTATGCGGACGTTCGCGATGCGAATGAGAACACGGTTTTCGAGATCCGCGCGAATGACGACGGATCGATCGACCTGATCGAAGATGGCTACATGACCCACAGCCAGGATCTCGAGGGCCTCGAGGAATACCTCAAGGAGATGGAGATCATCCCCATGGAAGCGGAGCTCCTGGACCGCGACAGTTTCGAAACCCGGCTCGACGCGATGAGCGCCCCCGAGCCTTTCTGAAGGAGATGCCGATGGAATCCCGCCGCTACGTCATCGAGGTGGCCTGCACCACCGACTTCGATCTTCTCGAGCACGAGGACCGGGATCCCGCGACCGGCGAGTGCATCGTCGACGGCACCTATCTCGTCACCCAGATCGGCCCCGAGTACCCGACGGACCAGATGCGCGCGCTCGAGTTCACACGCGATTTCGGATCGATCACGGTGAACTGGGACGACTATTCCGTCCTCGCGCGCCCCGCGAAGCCCGGCGAGGAGGCTTCGCGCCGTGACCTCGGCGCGATCTCGAGCTTTTTCGAGGCCGAGGAGATCGGCGATCGCCTGCTGGCCCGCGTCGCCGTCGGTCGGCTCGTGCCGATCGAGGCTCTCGAGCGCGAAGACCTGGACGGGGACGGCAGCCCGGCCGTGGCCGGCTTCTATGCTTTCGAGGTGAAAGGCTGCGAAGGCCGGACCAGGAGCGATATCCGCGACGTCGTTCTCGAGCACTTCCACACGGAGATCGGCATAGAGAACCTCGACGACTACAACATCCAAGCGATGCTGTTGCCGTTGGAGGCCGCTGAGTTCGGCCCCGATGACCGCGGCCTCGATGACCTCGTCATGGCAGAGCCCGAGGTCGACCCCGAGCCGTGATCGACGTTGCCCCCGCGCCGCCTCCCCCGGGCGCGGGAGCAGATTGCGAAAAAATATCTTTTACTCTCCCTTCGCTTCTGCGAAAATCGCTCCTGGAGCAGAAGACCCCGGCCTTTTCCGAGCGCCGGACCAAGCAGGAGAACCCCATGGCAGACGACGCCTTCGACGACACCCAGGACGACGGCCCGCGCGATGTCCACCGCGTCACCGCGGCGGAGCTGCGCCAGTTCATCGAGCGTTACGAGCGCCTCGAGGCCGAGAAGAAAGACATCGCCGACCAGCAGAAGGAGGTCATGGCCGAGGCCAAGGGCCGTGGCTATGACCCGAAGATCATGCGCAAGCTGATCGCCCTGCGGAAAAAGGACCCGCAGGAGATCTCGGAAGAGGAATCGATCCTCGACCTCTACAAGGACGCCCTGGGCATGTGATGCCCTTGCGCCGGCCCTCGGGCCGGCGCTTCGCATTCCCCTCCGCGGAGCCCCCGAAATGTTTGCTATCCTTGTGCCGCTCGAAGCCGGCGAGCTGTTCCTCGTTCGGAGCGATGTCGGACCGACCGCCCTCCCCTGCATGGCGGGACAGGGTGGAGGCCGAACGACAGGCACAAGCCTCCGGTGGGCGCGTCGTGTCCGCGGACGACTATCGCGAAGGCACGAGCGCGGACGCCTACCTCGAAGCCTGGAGATCCAAACGATGCCACCCCTGAAGACCCTGCGCTGGGAGCTTTCCATCGAGGAGGCCGTGGACATCCTGGCTTCGGCCGAGACCCATCCGGACAGCAAGGACGAGGGACGGCCGGCCGCGGCCGCGCTCGCACGCCTCGAAGCCATGCCCGGCGTTGCCGCCGCGAAAGCCAGGAAGAACCGGCGCCCGCGCACCCAGCGCCGCGGCGTGCTCTGCTAGGAAAGCCGAGGAGAAGCCCATGGTCAGATCCCTCTTCAGCCACGCGCTCGCACTCTACATCGGGGCTGGTCTCTTCGGAGGCCTCCTGATGGCGCAGGCCGTGCCCGCCACGACCCCGGTCGGCGTTGCCTACTACACCGTGACCTGGCCGCAGCAGATCTATTGCGCGCGCGCCGATCGTGACTGCCGGCGCATCGACGAACAGGCACCGGCCTGGCTCGTGCCGCTCATGTTCGAGGATCCCGCGCGGTGAGCGCAATGGACTGGGGGAAGCTCGCGATCCGCGCGCTGCGCAATCACTATGCGAAGGAAGTCCGACCTCATGCCGAGGCGGTCGGGATCCCGCGTGCCGAGATCCTGAAGGCCGCGCACCGCGCGCTCGAGCGCGAGTTCGACCGGGCCTGGCCGGCGAGCCAGGAGGAGAAACCGGAGCGGATCCGCGTGTCCGACTCGAGACGCGACGCCTGAAGGTTCAGGCGGCCTGCCGCGCGCTCTTGACGGCGGCCTTCGCCTTGCCGAGCGTCCTGTAGCTCTCGCCGTCCCAGTGGTAGCGATTGCCGCGCTTGGCAATCGTCTCGCCAAGGTACTCGTGAAGCGAGGCCTTGCCTGCGGCCAGTTCATCGATCATGACCACGTCGACTCCCTGGTGCTCCGCGATCGATCTCAGCAGCAGGTTCGTGCGGCGCGTCTCGTCCGCCGTGTCCAGAATCCCGACACCGACGCTCCCCAGCGCGATCAGGGTCAAGCCCGAAGCGATCGCTCCAAGACTGACGCTCATTTCGTATACCATGACGGGCCCTGCGTCCGCCCAAGCGATGCCGAACGTCACGGCCCCACCCACGAAACCAAGCCATCCGATGAGCAGGAGGAAATAGAGGACCGAGCGGGCGTTGGTGTACCTGGTTTTCACCGAGAAATCCTTCCAATACAAGATATTCTGAATCCTGCTGGGATCCCCTGTGATTGCGGCGCCATTGGGGTGCGGATGGGGCCTTGTCGGGGCGAGGCCATCCGACGGCCATGCATTGCCGCCGAACGGAATCGCACACCACGCCCTGGTGTCAATCCAACTGGTGGTTCGTGTAGCGCAGCTTGCGCTCGATGACCGACGCAGTGTCCTGGCAAACGGTCGGGTCAAAATCCCGATCCATCAGCTCGACCATCGCGCAGAGATCCGTGACTTCGCGGCTCAGCAACATGCGGTTGGTGATCGAGGAATCGGTCGGATGATAGCTCTCGTAGCCGTGCATCAGCGTCTTCGCCGCAATCTTGATGACGTCCGAGGCCGCATCGATCAGCATCGCAAGACGCTCGGCTTCGGCCGGCGTCAGTTCGTAGAAGTGGTGGGACATGAGCTTTTTTCTCCTTGTTTTTGCGTACTTCGAGACGAGGCAAACCTGCGCTCCCTCAGCTTGTCCTGCCAGCGGATCTCGGAAAGCTGCTCGCCGAGTTCGAGCCGGGTGGCGACATGGGGAAAATGCCCCCTGAGCAGATCGACCTCGACCTGGAACTGGCCGCTGTCGCCGAGCATGTCCTTGAGCGGCGGCACGCCGTCGTAGACGTCGAAGGCCGTGCCGCGCCTGACTTCCGCCATGGCAGCCTCATGGCAGTCGACATGGGATCTGCAGGTGGCCGCGCGTCCCATGTCGACGGTCTTGCAGTAGCTGTAGACCGTGCCTTTCGCGATCGTGCGGTAGCAGTCGTAGCACTGATGCTCCTTGCGCGCGGTCGCCGTCCCCTGGTCGAGAACCTGCATCAGACGGCCTCCACGCGCCGCGGCACGGGATAGCCGTCGTGGACCACGCCATCGAGGGCGCGCCCCAGGGCCTTGATCTCGGACTGGTTGGCCCCACCCCACTGCTTGAAAAGAAAAGCCCTGCCTGCAGCCGCGCACTGGTCGCGAAGCCTCCGGAACCAGTCCGGATCCGCCGGTCGGAAAGACGAACCGCTCTCGCCGCCGGCAATGATCCAGTCGAGGCCCTCCGCGCCGCGCAGGTCCACCGGCTCAAGGAGAGGTTCCATGCTGAGGAACCGCACCGCAGCCGGGATCGCCGTCAGGTGGTGCGCCCGGCGGTCGAACTCCTCCTGGTTCTCGATCGTCGTGCCGAGCCAGACGTTCGCATAGCCCTGGCCCCAGTCCGCGGGCAGGTAACGCTCGATGTTCTGCGGACGCTTGGTCAGCAGGAGCCAGTCGAGGTTCGGAGTCTGCCGGACCAGCGCCCAGAGATCGCTCCGCCAGACGGGATCGATGCTCCGGTGATTGTCGAAGACATCCGCAAGCGAGGCACAGAAGACCCGGGGCCGCTCGACGGCGCCCTCGGCCTCCCGGTTCCACTTTACCGGACCGCGCCAGGACTTTGTCCGCGTGCGCGGCGCGTGCGGCCCCCAGCGCTCGCCGCCGAACCTGGCATCCCAGGCCTCGGCGTAGCAGTGGTCGCAGGCCGGCGACACCTTCGTGCAGCCGATCCATGGATTGAACGTGTGGGTGGTCCACTCGATGCCGGAATTCTCGGCCATGACGGGCTCCTTGTCGTCCCGGTTGAAAGGGGGTGCGCCGCGGAAGCCGCGACGCGGAAGATCAGGGTGAGGCGACCGGCTCCGCGAGCTCGACCTCGAACCCGTCCTGCACGGCCATCCATTCCCGGGTGATCGGCAGGTCGCGGTCGAAAACGCGATCGTAGGCCTCCAGGAAGAGCGCGTGCGCTTCCGCGGGCGGCAGAGGGACGATGGATATGCCCTCGGGAACCTCGGCATTGCCGAGCCACTCGAGCCAGCGCGCCTCATGTTTTCGGTTTTTCGCAGCTCGTCGCTCGAGGTAGAGCGCCTGGCGATCCGCCGCCTTGACGATGTCATACGTGGCGGGATCGAGATCAAAACGCTCTTCGACTGCCGCACCGAGCTTCTTCTGAGCCGTCTTTACTGCCGGGAACCGCTTCTTGACCGGCGTGATGAAGTCGGGGATCCCGAACGCCTCGTCGGCATCATGCAGAAGCGCGTAGCGCTGGATCCGCATGTCCCCGGGCGAAAGGCCCGCCACCAGGACCGAGTGCTGCGCTGTCGATAGAAAACAACCCGGGAGCACGTGCCCGTTGAACCGGCACGTATTGGACAGGGAGGCCGCGATATCCTCGATGGTCATCAGGTCCGGATCGGGATCCAGCGGATCGAAGATGATGCCGCTCGCGAGCTCGAAGCTCGTCCCCTTCGGGTCGTTCGCCTCGAAGGGCGCCCCATTCAGCATTTTGTTCATCCAGCGATCTCCCCGGTTGCTCACCGTTCGTCATAACGATAGTATATCTGCGAAAAATGTAAATGAAAAGCAATTCCGGATGAGGGAAGCCCCTGTAGTACCAGGGAACCTCCAAGTGACCGCCTCTCGGGACAGGTTGCGAGAATTGCAAGAGAGAAGGACGCACCGCATGAAGGACTTGGCCGACAGGAATGCCGAAGTCGCCCCGGTTTCGCTCAAGGGGCGCCGCTGGAGCGTCGTCGCCGCGGCCGAGGATGCGGTTACGAAGCTGGTCGCCGTCGGCATGAGCCGCGTGAACGCCCGGATCCTGGCTTCCCGGGGCATCACCCCCGAAACACTGGAGGACTTCCTGAACCCTCAGCTGCGCAACCTGATGCCCGATCCGAACACCTTCATCGACATGGACAAGGCCGTGACGCGCATCGCGCAGGCCATCAGGGACGGCCAGCGCATCGGCATCTGGAGCGACTATGACGCAGACGGCGCCACCTCAGCAGCCGTTCTGGGCCG
Organism: Halovulum marinum; assembly: GCF_009697225.1. GTDB lineage: Bacteria > Pseudomonadota > Alphaproteobacteria > Rhodobacterales > Rhodobacteraceae > Halovulum > Halovulum marinum. The sequence continues at coordinate 4,206 of NZ_WIND01000028.1, read as the reverse complement.
CTTCCTGCGCATGCTCGGGCACGAGGACTTCGTCGTGCGCATTCCCGATCGGCTCACGGAGGGCTACGGGCCCAACACTCCCGGACTGCTCGACATGCAGGCGCGCCAGGGGTGTGACCTGATCTGCATCCTCGACGCCGGGATCGTCGCCTTCGAGCCCCTGGCGGCTGCGAAAGAAGCCGGGATCGAGGTGGTTGTCCTCGATCACCACATGGCCGAGGAAGAGGTTCCGGAGGCCGTGGCCGTCGTCAACCCGAACCGGCGCGACCAGCCCGAGGGTTATGGGCATCTCTGCGCCGCGGGGCTCACCTTCATCTTCTGCGTCGGCGTGACCCGCGAGCTGCGCCAGACGGGCTGGTTCGAGGGCGGCCGGTCCGTTCCCCGCTCTCGCCGTAGGTCACACCGATCGGGGTAACCCCGGCATTTGCAATGATGAGCGCCTGAAGCTCGCCGAAGGTCGTCACGTCGAGCCCCTCGGCGCCGTAAGGTGCGGTGCGCAGGGCATCGTCCACCTGGCGCGACAGAAGCCGGTCAACGACGCGCTCGGCATGCTGGCTGCAGGCAGCCCGGGCCAGGAGACGGGACGCGGGGGCGACCACGGTGCGCACGTTCGCGCAGGTGCGATCGATGAGTTCGGCCTTGCCGCGGTCGTTGAAGAGCGCCACGACTTCGGTGTCGGGCCAGCTTCCCGCAAGCGAGAGGCAGGCGGAGGTGGTGGCATCGTCGTCGCCGATCATCAGGATTGCGCGGGCCGCTCCGGCGATCCCGGCACGGCGCAGTGCATCGACATCGGAATGCGCCTCGGCGCGCACCCAGTCCAGGTTGGCCGGCACGCGGGCTTCCAGGTTCTGCGTGGTGATGATCACCCCGCGCCCATGACCGGGCTCAGTTTCCGCGATCAGGGTCTCGGTCTGGCCGGGGATATAGCCGATGAAGACGTTGTGCCCGCTCCGGGCTTCGTAAGAGGCCATGCCGGTCGCTGCCTTTCGTGCTGCAGTGGTCGTGAGGGAGATGCCCTGCCCGAGAAACCAGGCGAAACTCGCGATTGCCCCGGGCATGATCCAGAATGCGGCGAACAACCGTCCGGCGGGCGACGCGGGAGACAGGTCGCCATAGCCCACCGTGGTCCCGGTGGTGGCGTAGTAGTAGATCATGTCGGCTGCCGAGCCGGCGATCGCCTCACCCGCAAGGGAGAGGCCCGCCCAGGACGTCGTGAAGTGCGCGGCGGCGGCGAGCAGCGCGGTGCGCCAGCTCATCCGCGCCGCCAGTTCCACGGCGGTCTTGAGGATCCGGGGAAGCTGCATCATCCGAGTTCAGCCCCCGAAGGATGAGCGCGAGGAGGTCGACGAACGCGATGCGCCGAACCCGCCGCTCCTGCTGCGCGTGGAGCTCGACATCGTGGCCTTCGGCTTCACGCTCTTGACGGGGGCTACCTTTCCGCCGGACACCCGCACAGCAGATGCCTTGCTCCGGAGTCCGGTCGATGAAACGAAGGCAGCCGATGAGTTGCGCAGCCTTGCTGTCGCCGATGGCGTCGTGCTGCGGAGATTGCCATACTGGCTTGCATAGACCGGGTAGCTCGGCGAGGAGTTGAAGCCTCCACCCAGCATGTATCCCATCATCAGGGGCAGGAAGATCGAGCTGCTGTCGGTTTCGCGGATCACGGTGGTGCCGCCCGCAGGCGAGCCGCAGTTGCCCTTGCCGAATTCGGCCTCGCACTGATCGAGGGACGAGAAGCGAGGGGCGTTTTTCTCATGCTCGGCCTGGGCGGCCTTCCAGTCTTCGACGCAGGCGAGTTCCAGTTCCTGCATCGGGCTGACCGAGCCGCCTTCGGGAGTGTTGGTCGAAGCACCGGTCTTTTTCGCGTCGGCGAGGCATGCCTCCATGCTCGAGAAGACGGCAGCATTGTGCTGCTCGATCGACACCGCGGCGTCTTCCTTGCAGGCGGTCAGCGCCAGGACCGACACGGTGGAAAGGGCCAGAAGGCCCATACGGCGGGAACGTTTCATGAAATTTATCCTCAGTTCTCGATGAAATGCGGGACGAAGCGCGACAGGTCCCCTGTGATCGCGGAGAGATCGTCGCGAATACCCATGCCAACGCAGGCATCGCCCACGATCCATGAGCCGATGACAGGGCGGCGCCCGTCAAAATCTGGCAACGGCGCGAGCGACTGGATGACGTGAGGGTGGTGGCCGTAGCCGTCAGCCCCACTGGCCTCGAGGATCTTGCCTCCCGGCGCGGTCAGCCGGACGCCCGCCCCCTCCCGGGACAGCACCGGCTTGCGCGCGGTCCCCGTCTGCTCGAGAAGGAGTTTCGTGCGGCGCACGAAGGCTGTCTCGCGCTCGATCTCGTCTTCCATCAGGCAGGGCAGCAGGTTCGGGTGGCCCTCGAACATGCGCCACATCACGGCCATCAGGGCCTTGTTGGATAATACCGCTTTCCAGGCCGGCTCGATGAAACGGGTGCGCGATCCTCGGATGAGTCCGGCAAAGTCATCACGCAACATGTCTTCCCAGGGGTAGAGCTTGAAAAGCGTGCCGATCACCCGGTCTTCCTCATCAAGGAAGCGACCATCAGCATCGGCTCCGATCCCGGACAGGGCCGTGGGTACCGCTTCCACCCCGGCATCCGCCGCGGTCTCGGCGAGAACCTTGAGCGTGGCCTGGTCCTCTTCATTCTCCGGGTCGCCAGCGAAATGGATATGGGTCTCGCCCGGCTTCATGCAGGCAGGCCAACGCGCCGCGAGGGCCTCGTAAATTCCGTTGAACTGATCACATCCTTCGGAAAGCTGTCCCAGCTCGATCATGTTCTCCAGCCAGCTCCACTGGAAGACACCCGCCTCGAACAATGACGTCGGCGTGTCCGCGTTGTATTCGAGCATTTTCGCAGGGCGGACACCATCGTAGGACAGGTCGAACCGGCCGTAGAGATGCGGCTCCGCGGTGGTCCAGCTTCGGCGGATCAGGTCGAAATGCTCCTCGGGGATCGCCATCCGCAGCATCATCTCGTCGTCGCGAATGATTTCGCCCACGGCGTCCATCGCCATCTTGTGCAGCTCTGTCGAGGGGTCTTCGATGTGGTCCTCGACCTGCGCCAGGCTGAAGGCATAGGCTTCGCCGTCGACCCAGTACTCCTGGCCGTGCATCGTGTGAAAGCCGAAGCCGACCGCTTCGGCCAGCTCCCTGTAGTTCTCGCGCGGCGTGAGGGTGACAAGTTTCATCTGGGAATTCCGATGCGTTCAGGTTGCGGCATCATACGCCGGATATCAAATCGAAGTAAAGTTTTTCGCATACATGTTTATTCATCCGATGTCCGAACCGGTCGGCCGGGCGGTGGCGCGAAGGAAACGGGAGAACGAGGGCGGCAACCTGCATCGAAAGCCTGACGCAACAATTTTTCGCGAACGCGCCATTGCGGAAATCTTCTGTTTTTCGCATATTCCCGGCCCAGAAGAACACAGCGCCGGGAGGCGGCCTTGAACAACATCTATCGAGCCGATCTCGTCGCAGGGATGAGTGCCGACGAGCTGAACCGGGAAATCGCCGAGCCAGATCGCCTGGTCATTGCCCGCACTCCGTCCACCAAGGGCGTGCGTGAGATCACCACGGTTTGGGCGCCATTCGACCACGTCAATCGTTACGCCAGGGTTGCGCTCGTGAGTCTCACGCCATCGCGCATCCAGATGCGCGATGCGCTTCGGTCCTACCGCGGCTCGCGAGTGCTTGGCGAGAGCCACGCCGACGCCCTCGAAAGGGCCAGCGTTGCCGGAAGCTATACGGGCAACATGCGACGGCGGCTTGTCGCGATGCTCGATGAAGTCGGGCTTCACCATTATCTCGACATCGCCAGCACTTCAGATCTCTGGTCGAACGCTTCCGGCAAGGCGCACTTCACCTCCTGCCTGCGGTGGCCTGTCTTCGTGGGCGGCAAGAGCTACGATGGAAGTAGCCCCGGGCTTCTCGGCAGATCCGACTTCCGCTTCATGGTCGAGAAGATCCTGGCGCGCGAGATCGCCTCGCTTCCACCTGGTTGCCTCGTCATTCCGCTCGGCGCCGCTCCGAACCAGGTGGTTCGATACCTCGCCCAGAGCGACCCGGGTCTCGACCGCGGACGCATCCTTGCGGGGATTCCTCCCAGAGCAGCGACAGCGTCACGCCCGGGCGCCTGAGCTCGCGATGGATCGCCGGCCAGTCCGGCTGGGTC
>NZ_WIND01000027.1 GCF_009697225.1 Halovulum marinum | reverse complement strand
GTGGGCGACTACGACGACGATGACGAGATCAACCTCGTGGTCAGCCACGGCTCCATGGTTTCGACCATGCCGGTCGTCGAGGGCCAGGTCGAACGGGTCATCAGCGTGCGCCAGATTTCCCACGCCGTGCTGCGATACTCCGAGAACACCGGCATGCTGCGACTGGCCCGCATCCGGAAGGCGCATCAGCCCGAGATCGCGGAACTCTTCGCCTCGATCATCCTCGACAGGCCCGGCTTCTTCGACGGCGACGATGCGCAGGACCTCTATACCCTGCGCCCGATCGAACTGGCCGGACCGGGCTTCGCCTTCGACGCCGCCTACGATCCACTAATCGACAAGGTGCTGATCATCGAGGCGGCGGCCGACCTGATGGCGCCCGGGAAGAAGGGGTATCCCCGCGTGGTGCGCACGCTGCGGTCGCGGGATCTCGGCGGTGATGCGCTCCAGCATTTCGGCAGCACACCGGTCTCGTTCGGCGGCGCCTGGAGGCTGGGCGAGCTCGTGTTCCGGATCCTGTTCAAGGGCGACGGCAAGCGCCAGCCGCAGGTCACGGTCAAGCTGCGGCCCCCGGGCGTCGTGCAGTTCCGCCGCACCCAGCACGAGGCGCGGGTGATGAAGCTGATCGAACGGAACGGGCTGATGAATGACCGAGACGATTTTGAGGTTGTTGACGCGGCTGAGTGAGGCTGGCGACGACGCGATCCTGTCCGGCGAGCTTGCCGCGCCGTTCTTCGGTCCGGTTTTCGACCGGCTGCTGGCGAAACGTGTCCTCGTCGAACAGGCGCCGCTTGCCGATTGGGACGTCTGCGATGCCTGCGAATGCGGGCTCCCCTGTCGGCCGATCCGGAAAGCGGGCGATGGATATCGTGCTGAATGTCCGCTCGACCGACGACAGGACATTGAGTTCACCGAAGACGATTTGCGCGTGTTCCGAATCGGCGGCGGGGCGCTGGCATCCGTGATCGGCACCGCGGCAGGGTTCGGCACAGCCCCGAAGCTCGCCGCGGAAAAGGTCTGGCGGCTCGGCGACACGTCATCTGGTCGGGCGGTGTTTCTCGCGCTGGAGCCCGCAGCCCTGACCTGCGACGGCATCATCGCAACGTTGCGCCAGGCCGCGCAGGGTTCGGACATCACGATCCTCGCACCGCAGTTGCCAGCGGAGGCGGAGCGGCGACATCACGATGCGGGCTTTCATCTCATCGAAACCCTTGAGGTGCTGACGCCCGCCACAAATGGCCTCGGCGTCTCAATCGACGAGGCCGCTTTGGCGCCGGTGCCACTGGCGCCGGTGCTTCGCGTGCGGAGAGCAACGGCTGAGGTTCAGTGGGACGGTCGCTCCGTCATTCTGTCGCGTCAGATTTTCCCTGTGTTCGAGCGCCTGCTGGAAAAGGCGCTGTCGCGCGAACAGGTCGCCTCCGGCTCCCATGTCGAAGGCACGACGGCGCGCGAGGCCAAGGATCTGATCCGCGAGCTTCGCGACGCGTTCAAGGCTGCCGGGTTCACCGATGCTGAGAGCAAGGCCCTGATCGCCACAGTGCGCAACCGGGGCTACCGGCTCGGCGTCGTCTCTGCGGATATCGTGGTTGAAGGATGAATGCAGATCAACTCACTGTCGTTGCTGCCGCTGTGTGTTTTTCATTCTGAATGGAAAGGCACGTCTGCCAAGGTCGCGGTGCACTGGTAAGGCTCTTGAGTTGATGTCAGTACGGCTTGATCATTGGGAATTTCTAGAAGCACCGTATAACGAAGAAAAAGAAGTGATCGAGCATCAATGAGCAGAGAGAAGGTCCTCGAGACCAGTGGCATCGTCAGCGAGTGTAGCAGCCGGGTCGCTAAGTCGGGAAGTCACGCGCATGGCTTCGAGGTTCGCGGCAAGAAATACTCGTTTTTTATCGACGACCCGCTGCATCCGCTCATCGACGGCGACATGGTGCGCTTTTCATATCAAACTCGGACGTTGCGCGGGCGCTACAAGCGTCAATATCACGTTGCCGATCTGGCAACTCTTGTCATTGATGCGCCAGCGGTCGCAGGGGACTCGTCGCGGGAAACTCGCGCAACAAGCGACGCGGGCACGATCTACATCGCCTCGAACGCCGATATGCCCGGGCTTCTGAAGATCGGCTACACCATGCGCGACCCCGGAACCCGGATCGCAGAGCTAAGCGCCGTGACGGGCGTGCCTAACCCTTTCAGGCTCGAATGGACGATGCCCGTCGAGCGCTCAGCCAAGGAGATTGAGGGCCTCGTGCACAGCAATCTCAGGTCGAAACGAGCCGGTAAGGAATTCTTTCGTCTCTCCCTTCAGGCGGCGCAGGAAGCCTGCCGAACGGCCTATCTCGCGGTTCATCCCGAGGGAGCGAAGCGCCTTGATGAAGGACTCGCCGAGCGCGCGGCAGAAATGGCCAGAGCGCGTGAAACGCGGGACGCACGGCTCTTGGCCTGGAACGCGGAACAAGACGAAAATAAGCGCCTGAAAGCATGGAGGCAAAGCAAAGACGGTCGCTGGCGCTTGCAAGAGAGCACCCATTGGCTCATCGAGGATTTCGATCCGTCTATGGGGCGAGGTCAGGCTCCATTTCATCTCAGGCTGATCGGCCGGCGCAATCCAGATTTTCTCGAAATGCAAATTAGCTTCGGCTCAGAATGGGTCATCCGTGGTGATCACCGAGAGCAGTTGTCGCAGTGGCGCATCAGTGCATTCGGTTGGCGACACGGTGAACCCTGCTCGGAAGAGCCGCTTCGTGCCGACACCTGGCCGGAGGCTCTGAAAAAAGCGATGGCGTTTGCCGCCCATCATCCGGCCACTAATCGTCGTGTCACTGTGGTCGTGCCCAACGCCAATCTGCGCCATCCCCAACGCGATGCCGGGAGCGTGACGCCGGTTGCACCGGAGTTAATCACCGAAGCTCTCGATCAAATGGAGCTTGTGCCGGAAGCCGAGAACGGTGCCCGCGCCCCGGACGATTGGCAGTAGCCCTTCGGCAGATGACTGCCTCCATATGCCATCACAGCCGGAGAGCGTTCTTCTTCTGCTGCTTGCGCGCGGAATCCTATTTGCACCACAGCCATTGATCCATCGCGGCTGCCCCCGGCGGCATTGAGTCGAAGTCGTCTCAGGCTGAACGGTCATTGGGAAGGTGCGCTGCCCCACCAAACCCCCACCTTTTTCCCACCTCGTTCCCACCTGCGCGCCAACCGCATCCGGCACCTTGAGCTCATCAGAAACGATGACCGAGGCGCACAGCGATGCAGATCGAACTCTCCCCCGACGACATTGAAACCATCATCCGCGAAGCCGATGCGGCGGCGCAACGGCTGCGGCGCAAGCTGTGCCTGCCGCTCTGCGAGCGCGAGGATCTGGGCCAGGACCTCCTGGTCGATCTGCTGCGCCGCTTGCCCGCCTACGATCCCTCGCGTGGCACCATCGGCGCCTTCGCAAACATCGTCCTGCGCAACAAATCCTCGCGGATCGCGATGCGCCATCATCGCCAGCGCCGGGCGCAGGGTGGGCCGCTTCTCTCGCTCGAGGTGCCGCTGGCTGGAGCCCGCGAGCCGGTCGGCGACACGCTGACCGAGGACGACGGACTCGCCGCCTGGCACGGCCAGACCTGCTGCGCCGCCGCTGTCACTGAGTTTCACCATGCCCTGCAGGCCGCGCTCGCGCGGCTCCCGGCCGAGGATCGCCGGTTCTGCGCGGCGCTGGCCCATCGCCCCGTCACCGCGCTCGCGGCTGAGGGTTTCGGCAGCCGGTCCGCGCTCTACCGCCGCCTCGCCGATCTCCGTCACGTCCTCACCGCCCACGGTCTCGGTCCCGCCTGGGACGATCTCGCGGCGGCCTGAGTAGAAGCGAAAGGAGGAGATCATGTTCATGCGAACCACCCCCATCATCACGGTCCGCGCCAGCCGCCCGCTCACCGAAATCGAGTTCTGCGCCTGGGTGGCGCAGGCCGTTCCCGGCGACCGGCTGGAATACCATTGCGGCTTTCTGGTCCTCGACACCTTCCCGGTGCTTTCAGGGCTGTCGGATGCGGCGCGCGCCGAGCTGGTCAGGCTTGGATCGCGGGCCTTCTGGGCCGCCGAACAGGGCCTCGTGCACCTGGTGCAGGAGCGCACGGGCCCCGACCGGTTCGCCTACATCGCCGTCGCCCGCCCCAAGCCGAAGGCCGCCGCCGTCTCGCTGTCCGCGCTCCTGCTCGCGGAACAGGAGGCCGCGTGATGGCCGGCTTCGAGTCCTTCTTCACCGATCACGGAGACCCTTTCATGCCATTCCCCGAGAACACCCCCACGCCGGACGATCTGCCGTCGCTCAGCCCGGCCGAGATTGCCGCCCTGCCGGTCGAGCTGCTGGCGATCCTGCAGTGCGAGATCGACGCGCGCCTCAAGCGCGACAAGGCCGCGAAGGCCCGGTTCGATTCCGGACTGGCTGTCCGCTACGCCGACCGCGCCGCCGAGGCGCGCCAGACCGCAGGCAAGGATACCGGGACGGTTCGCTTTGACGACGGCGATTTCACCGTGGTTGCCGATCTGCCGAAGCGGGTGGATTGGGATCAGGAGCGGCTGGTCGAGATGGTCGAGCGCATCCGCGCCGCCAGGGACGATCCCGCCCAGTATGTCGACGTCAGCATCAAGGTGCCCGAGCGCAAATACGCCGCCTGGCCCGATGCGATCCGCGCCGGCTTCGAGCCTGCGCGCACCGTCCGGCCCGGCACGCTGAAGATCGAGATCGTCCCGCAAGGGGGCGATCAATGAGCCAGCTCGCCCCGCTTTCGGCTCCATCGCAGGATCTGCCCAGCCTGATCGACCGCGCGGCCAGCATGCTGTCTGGCGCCAAGACCGCCGCCGAGGTGCTCGAGGCGCGCGAGGTTGCCGGGCTGGCCTACGATGTGGCGAAACGCGCGGCGCGGCTGCAGCGCGCCAAGAGCGCCCATGACGATCTCGTCGCCGCAGCGCATCGCGCGCAGGCCCATGCGCTCGAGATCGAGGCGCGCGCCAAGCGTCGGCTGGCCGATGAATACGATGCGGCGCAGGCGCGTGGCGAGGTCGCGACACGCCAGCACCACCCCGGCTCGGTGGGGCATGTTGGCGCCGACGACATGCCCCCGGCCACCGCCGCCGACCTCGGCCTTCGCCGCGATCAGATCCACGAGGCCCGCCAGTTCCGCGACGCCGAGACCAATGATCTGGGCATCGTGCGCCGCACGCTCGACGGGCGGCTTGAACGCGGTGAAGAACCCACGCGCACTGCGCTGCGCAGGATGGTCACGGATGCCGCCATGCGCGGCCTGCGACCGCCGCGCCGCGCAAATCGCCGCAATCCTCTCTACGTGGCTCCCACGCCCGAGCAGGCAGCCTGGCGGCATGTGACGGGCACCTTCCGCGCGTTCGCGGAATGGGCCTCTGACGAGAACCTGGCCCTTGCCCGCGAGGGCATGCGCGAGGCCCGCGATACTTCGTTTCACGAGCTCGACGCCAGGGCCATCGCCGAAGGGTCGGCAGCTTTCACGACAATCAAGGAGTGGTTCGATGCTCGATAGCCAATCAGCGGCCTTTGGCGAACGCGTTTGGGATCATGCATCCCGTCTGGGCAACAACGCCCCCAGAATCGCCGATGAGATGATGGAGGCGGCTTTCCCGCTGACCTGCAGCCAGGCGCGGCAGGAAGGCGCGCTGCGCATGCTGCGGACCGGCATCATTTCCGAGGTCAAGCGCATCCTGCGCAACCGGGATGACGGGCTGGGCCAGGCGGATTTCGCGGATCTCTGCGAGGCCTTCGCGCCGCTCGTCCGGGACCTCCGCTCGAAGTCCTACTTTGTCGAGAGCGCCGAGGAATATGTCGCGATCCCGGACCTCATCGCCGAGCCCGATCTGCTCGATGACGCCCGGCGCTTCATGCGGCGCAAGGGCATCGAATGCCTGGCGGAGGCAGATCGGCTCGACGCGCTTTTCGCGGCCGTCAGCAACGATCCCGATGGGGCACCTGCGCGCCCGGAGGTGTTGGCATGACCGGCGCGCTTCCCATCGTCACCGCCGACCAGCGCCTGTCGGAAACCCGCGGCATCAAGGGCGTGATCTTCGGCCGCTCGGGGATCGGCAAGACCAGCCTGCTCTGGACGCTGATGACCTCGACCACGCTGTTCTTCGATCTCGAGGCCGGGGATCTGGCCATCGAAGGGTTGGCGGTCGACGCGATCCGTCCCCGCACCTGGACGGAATGCCGGGATTTCGCGGTCTTCATCGGCGGGCCGAACCCGGCGCTGCGCGCGGACCAGCCCTACAGCCAGGCGCATTTCGACGCGGTCTGCGCGAAGTTCGGCGACCCTGCGGTGCTGGAGAAATACGACACGGTGTTCATCGACTCGATCACCGTGGCCGGGCGGCTGTGTTTCGGGTGGTGCAAGGGCCAGCCCGAGGCCCATTCGGAAAAGACCGGCAAGCCCGATGTGCGCGGCGCCTATGGCCTGCACGGCCGCGAGATGATCGCCTGGCTCACCCATCTGCAGCACACGCGGGCCAGGAACGTGTGGTTCGTCGGCATCCTCGACGAGAAGCTCGACGACTTCAATCGCCGGGTGTTCCAGCCGCAGATCGACGGCAGCAAGACCGGGCTCGAGCTACCGGGCATCGTCGATCAGGTCATCACCATGGCCGAGTTCAAGGCCGAGGACGGCAGCCTGCAGCGCGGCTTCGTCTGCCAGACCCTGAACCCGTGGGGCTATCCGGCGAAGGACCGCTCCGGGCGGCTCGACATGCTCGAGGCCCCGCATCTGGGTCGGCTGATGGAGAAGATCCGCGGCCCGCTCATCCCCGAAGACCGCCGGCTGATCTACCAGGCGCCCCAGCTTCCGGCGCCGCCAAAGGCGCAGGCCAACCCCAACTCCGATCCCTCGAACTGAAAGGCTTGACCGATGTCTCTCTGGAACGATTTCAACGACGCGCAATCCAACAGCAACATGATCCCCAAGGGCACGCTCGCCAGGGTGCGCCTGACCCTCCGCCCGGGCGGGTTCGACGATCCCGCGCAGGGCTGGACCGGCGGCTATGCCAAGCGGGCCTCCACGGGCGCGGTCTACCTCGACGCCGAATACACGGTGCTCGAGGGACCCTATGCCAGGCGCAAGGTCTGGTCGCTGATCGGGCTCTACAGCCCCAAGGGGCCGGACTGGGCCAACATGGGCCGCAGCCTGGTGCGCGGCATGCTGAACTCGTCGCGCGGGATTTCCGACAAGGACAACTCCCCCGAGGCGCAGGCGGCGCGGCGTATCAGCGGGTTTGCCGATCTCGACGGGATCGAGTTCGTCGCCCGCATCGATATCGGCAAGGACACGAATGGCGAGGAGAAGAACGAGATCAAGAGCGCGGTGATGCCGGATCATCGCGACTATGCGCAGATCATGGGCCATGGCGCAGGGCCGAATGCACCCGGCACGGGATATGCGCCCCGGCCCGCAACGCCAGCGTCGTATTCGGCACCGCCGGCGCAACAAGATCGGCTGAGCGGCGGAAGGAGGATCAGATGACACCACCCCGATCCGAGGGCTTCGTGCGCATGCCGGACGCCGAGTTCGAGGCGATCCTGACGCGGCGACACAACGCGGCGATGCTTTCCTCGCCACGGAGGCCCGCCAGAACGATGCGGATCTTCTCCTCGGCCGAGTAGTGCTTGCGGGTCCTTCGCTCGATCCCCCTGACCAGTTTGTCAGCGGCGTCCTTCGATGTTCCGGATTTCTTGTTCACTTCGCTCCATGATGGCTCCGATGAACCAGAATTCCTCCCTTGCTCAAACCCTGAAATCTCTCCGGAAGGCGCTGACGTCAGACAACCTGCCATTCGACGACGAATGGACCGAAACCTTCGGCACCGAACGCCTGACCGGGGCCTTCCTCGCCAGGCTGACCCACCACGTCAACATCCTTGAGATGAACGAAGACAGTTATCGGCTCGGCCAAAGCCGCGCCAGAAAGGCCGAAGTTCCAAGCTGATCACTTGTCACAGGATTGGCCCTTTCGGCCAATGCGCCATGGCACGCGCCAGCTATATTGGGAGCGCGCGCGCCATGGCGCTTGGCGCACCGCCACTGGCCTGGTTTTGCGCCGCCACATGGCCGGTTTTCGCTCCGCCGTTGACATCGGACCACAAGCAAATGAGCATTCACTTTTCACGATGTCTCATTTGGGCTACCTGGAGGCAGTCACGGCTTTCTGGTTGCAACTGAGGTCCGCGAAGACCTTGCGCAGCACAGTTCTCGCCTTGAATTTCAGACCCTCCGGAAAGCCCGGTCGGCTTAGCAGGACAATTGGTCGTCGAAGTTCGGGTTCCAAGATACGGCGTGCGACCAGATCAGAATCGAGCACCTCAGGCGAAATCGAAAACGCCCCGAATACGGTTGTGCCAAGACCGGCCCGGATCATCCTCTTGCGCGGCTCGAATCCATCGACCTCCATATCAACGCACAACGAAAACTCTTTTTCCCGTGCAGCTTCCTCGAGGAAGACGCGGAGCGGGTTTCCTTGCGCCGGGAGGATCAGGTTTGACGCGGCGACCTCGGCAAATGTCATCGGAGAAGTGCCTTGGCTGGCCAGCGTGATGCAGAAAAGATCTTCCGAGGTCAGCATGTCTTCGTCTAGATGTCCGGAGTCGTTCAACTGTACGGCAAGGTCCGCCTTTTCCTTCTGTATCAATTCTCGGGCGAAGCTGCTCCGAGCGTCGATGAGGTGCAGGGAATGCTTTGGGAAGGCCTTACGGAAGTCCTTGAACAACGCGGGCGGCAAGGTCGATGCCAGAGATGGAATCAGCGCGAGCCGGATGGTCTCACCGCCAAGGTCCTCGCTGACGCGGCGCAGGATGTCGCCCTCAGCTTCGTGGATGCGGTCGACGATCTGCACTGCGTGGCCAACCACGATCAGACCGAGTGCCGTTGGCTCCATCCCGTTGGTCTTGCGCTCGAACAGAGCGCAACCGATGATCCGTTCCAGTTCCTTGATGTGATAACTCAGTGCTGGCTGCGCGATGTTCAGACTTCGTGCGGCCGCCGTCAGTGTGCCGGAATCGGACACAGCAACAAGGTATCTGAGGCGGCGCACGTCGAGGAAGTCTCTGAGCATGCTTTGCTATAAAACGATTTTATACCCAGATCAATGTTCTGTAATAGCTGCAGTTAACCAAATGCGTATCTTGGGTGTCGGGAAGTGAGACCCGGATCGCCCGACGGCCCGGGTCCACGGAAAAGGAGGACCCACATTGACTCGTTTCATGAACACCACGGCCATGGCCGTGGCCGCTGCCGTCATGTCTTTCGCCGCGCCGGCCATGGCGCAGGAGGACAAGTCCCTCACCATCGCTCTGCCGTCCGAGCCTGCTGATATCGACGGGTGCAACACGACGGTCACGGGGATCGGCGTGATCGTCAAGGAGAACATCGTCGAGACCCTGACGACGCTCGACCCGAACGACAGCACCGTGCGGCCGCGACTCGCGACCGGATGGGAGGATCTGGGCGACGGCACCTGGCGGATCTCTCTTCGGGAGGGCGTGACCTTCCATGACGGTGCGCCGTTCAACGCCGAGGCTGTCGCTTTCGCCATCGACCGGCTCACCAGCGACGCTATCGCCTGCCGCGACCGGACCAAGATCGCCAGCGTCGAGCTGACAACGACGATCGTCGACGACCATACCATCGACATCCATGCAGAACCCGCGCAGATCCTTATGCCGACGCTGCTGAGCTTCATCGGCGCGGTCTCCCCCAATACCCCCGTCGACCAAGTGAGCCGCGCGCCGGTCGGAACCGGTCCGTTCAAGTTCGACAGCTGGGATGCCGAAGGCATTGCCGTGACCCGCAACGCGGACTACTGGGGCGAACAGCCCGCCGCGACTGATGCGCTCTATATCTTCCGCCCCGAATCCGCTCTGCGTGCCGCCATGGTCGAACTCGGCGAGGCTGACATCGCGCATGACATCGCCCCGCAGGACGCGACCTCCGACATGGACTATCCATTCCTCAACGGCGAAACCACGCGCCTGCGAATGGTGCTGCAACCGCCGCTAGACGACCTCCGCGTGCGCAAAGCTTTCAACATGGCGTTCGACCGTGAGGCCCTGATCGGCACGATCCTGAGCGACAAGGCACAGCTGGCCACGCAATTCGTTTTGCCCAAGATTAACGGGCACAATCCGAGTCTTGAACCCTGGGCCTACGACCCGGAACAAGCAAAGGCGCTGATCGCCGAGGCCAAGGCGGATGGCGTACCCGTCGACAAGGAACTGCGCCTCATCGGCCGCATCGGGTTCTTCCCGAACCAGGAAGAGATGCTGCAGGTGATGCAGCAGATGTGGTCGCAGGTCGGGCTGAACGTGAAGCTGGAAATGATGGAATCGGCCGAGTGGCTGAAGCTCGTTAACAAGCCGTTCCCCGAGGATCGCGAGGCGATGCTGATCCAGGAACAGCATGACAACAACAATGGCGACGCTTCGTTCACGATGCGCTTCCGGTTCCACTCCGACGGGCGCCAGTCCGAGTTCAGCATCCCCGAGGTCGACAAGCTGATCGAGGAGGCCGAGATGGCGACCGGCGACGAGCGCACCAAGCTTTGGCAGGAGGCAAACCGCATCATCTCAGACGAGATCGTGCCCTCCGTCTACATGTACCACATGGTCAGCTACATGCGGGTCAGCCCCGAGATCAACTACGAGCCGAACAGCCTTAGCCTGATCCAGCTCGAACTGGCAGACGTCACCTTCAACTGATGTCGCCCGGGGGCCCGGTGGCCGGAGGAGGACGGCCGGGCCCTTCATTGCGCGTGGGAGGACAAGCCACATGGCTTACTACCTGACCAAACGAACGATCTGGAGCGCGGTGTCGCTATTCGGGCTGGTCGTCTTCGTATTCTTCATGGCCCGCCTGACCGGGTCCCCGGTGGATCTGTACTTGCCCATCGATGCCCCGGAATCGCTGCGGGCGGATTTTGAGCGCATTCACGGCTTCGACCTGCCACTCTGGCAGCAGTTTGTCGGCTTTCTCGGCGGGCTTCTCACCTTCGATTTCGGTGAATCGCTCCGCCAGGGTCTGCCGGCGCTTGACCTCGTGCTTCAGGCGATGCCCACCACGTTGTTGCTGGCGCTTTACTCGATCGGCACCGCGCTGGTCGTCGCCATCGTGACCGGGGCATTGGCCGCGTGGAAGCCGAATTCGATCTTCGACCGCATCGCGACGGTTCTGTCGCTTCTGGGGGCCAGCCTGCCGAATTTCTGGGTGGCTATCGTCGGCGTGCTGATCTTCTCCGTGACCCTGCGCTGGGTGCCCACATCCGGGACCGGCTCCGCCGCGCAATGGGTGCTGCCGGTGCTGGTTCTGGCGATCCGCCCGGCGGGTCTTCTGGTCCAGGTGGCGCGCAGCTCGATGATCAGCGCCCTTTCCTCGGCCTACGTGAAGACAGCGCAGGCCAAGGGAGCGGCCCCGGCACGGATCATCTTCATCCACGCCCTGCGCAACGCGATGCTGCCGGTGATCACCGTGGCGGGAGACCAGGCTGCCGGGATCATCAACGGCGCTGTGATCGTCGAGACCATCTTCGGCTTTCCGGGTGTCGGGAAACTGCTGATCGACTCGATCATGTTCCGCGACTTCGCCGTGGTTCAGGCCGGGGTCATGGTCACCGCCGTCGCCATCTTCGTCCTGAATTTCTCGATCGACATCGTCTACGCGGTGCTCGACCCGCGCACCAGGGGCCAATGAAATGGATGTTGCAATCATGACCACTCAAACCGCAAATCCCGAGCGTCCCAAGCCCGCACTCTGGTCGATTCTGGCGCTCCTGCGCCGGGACAAGTTCGCCCTGATCGCCGCCGTCTTCCTGTCGATCACGCTGCTGGCGGCGCTGATCGCGCCCCCGCTTCTGGGCGGAACCGGGATCGACATGGACCTGATGGCGCGCAACGCGCCGCCTTTCGAGCTCGAACGCGGCTTCTGGCACATCCTCGGCTCTGACTCTCTTGGGCGCCCGATTCTGGCGCGGATCCTGATCGCCGCGCAGACCACGCTGCTGATCGCGGCCGCCGCCGTCGCCCTGTCGATGGTCGTCGGTGTGACGCTCGGCCTGATCGCCGGCTATCGCGGAGGCCTGGTCGGCGACGTGATCATGCGCCTCACCGACATCGTGATGAGCTTCCCCTCGCTGCTTCTGGCGCTGGTGGTCCTCTACATCTTCGGCCCGGCGATCTCGAACGTTATCCTCGTTCTCGCGATCACCCGCGTGCCGGTCTACCTGCGCACCACCCGCGCAGAGGTCATGGAAATCCGCAACCGCATGTTCGTGATCGCCGCGGAAGTGACGGGCGCATCGGTGTTTCGCACGGTATTCCGCCACATCCTGCCGATGGTCGCGCCCACCATCGCGACGCTGATGACGATCGAGTTCGCCTTCGTGATGCTGGCAGAGGCAAGCCTCAGCTTCCTGGGCCTCGGCGTGCAGGCGCCTGAATTCACCTGGGGCGTGATGGTCGCCGAAGGCCGCGCCTACCTGGCGACCGCCTGGTGGCTCTCCTTCTGGCCGGGTGTTTTCATTGCACTCGTCACGATGTCCCTCAACCTTTTGTCCAACTGGCTCCGCATCGCGACCGACCCGGTCCAGCGCTGGCGCCTCGAAAAGGAGGTAGCCTCCGATGAGTGAGACACTTCTCGAAGTAAGCAACCTGAGTGTCGAGTTCCGCTCGAGCCGCGGCATCACGAAAGCCGTACAAAACGTTAGCTGGTCCGTCGCGCGTGGCGAGACGCTCGCGATCCTCGGCGAAAGTGGCTCCGGCAAGTCGGTCAGCGCGAACGCCGTCATGGGGCTGATCGACAGCCCTCCGGGGCACATCACCTCCGGGACCGCGATGTATCGCGGTCGGGACCTGCTGAAGCTCTCCAGATCGCAGCGCCGCGACATCAACGGCAAGTCGATCTCGATGATCTTTCAGGACCCGCTGGCGCATCTGAACCCGGTCTACCCCATTGGCTGGCAGATCGAGGAAGTCCTGCGGATCCACGGCGCCAGCGCCTCCGAGGCGCGGTCCCGGGCCATCGAGTTGCTGGAGCACGTGAAGCTGCCGAATGCCCGCGAGAGGCTGCGGGACTACCCGCACCAGTTCTCGGGGGGGCAGCGGCAGCGGATCATGATCGCTATGGCCGTCGCGCTGCGGCCCGACCTGCTGATCGCGGACGAGCCCACGACGGCGCTGGACGTGACGGTGCAGGCCCGGATCCTCGAACTGATGAAGGATCTGCAGCGCGAAAGCGGTATGGGCATGGTCCTAATCACCCACGACCTTGGGGTTGTCGCCCAGATAGCCGACCGGGTGGTCGTCATGAAGGACGGCAAGATCGTCGAGACCGGTCCCGTGACAGAGGTCTTCAAGGACCCCTCACACCCCTACACCCGCCAACTACTCGATGCGGTGCCTGGGCAGGAGCCGTTCCGCCATGTCGAACAGAAACGGGAAGTGCTGGTCGAGGGCAAGAAACTGGTAAAGGAATACATCCTGTCTTCGAACCCGTTCAAGCGCAATGCGGCCACGGTCACCCGCGCGCTCGACGAGGTCAGCTTCAAGCTGCACGCGGGCGAGACGCTGGGTATCGTGGGCGAGTCTGGTTCCGGCAAGACCACGCTGGCGAGGACCCTTCTGCGCCTGACAGAGCCGACAAGCGGCGAGATCGCCTACAAGGGCGGGAACGTGTTTTCGCTGAAGGGCGGCGACCTGCGCGACTTCCGCCGCAAGTTGCAGGTCGTTTTCCAGGACCCAACCGCCTCGCTCAACCCTCGCATGAGCATCTTCGAGATCGTTTCGGAACCATGGGCAATTCACCCCGGCGTACTGCCGCGCGAGAAATGGCGGGCCGAGGTCGAGGACCTGCTGGTCCAGGTTGGCCTGAGGGCCGAACATGCTGACCGCTACCCGCACCAGTTCTCGGGCGGGCAGCGGCAGCGCATCGCCATCGCGCGGGCACTGGCGCTCAGGCCCGAGATCATTCTCTGCGACGAAGCGGTGTCGGCGCTCGACGTGTCGGTGCAGGCGCAGGTCATCGCACTACTGAAGGACCTGCAGAAGAAGCACGGCTTAGCCTTCATTTTCATAGCCCACGACCTGCCGCTGGTCCGCGACTTTGCCGACCGGGTGATGGTGATGTGCAAGGGCAAACTGGTGGAGGAAGGCACAACCGAGGAGATCTTCTCGAACCCGCAGGACCCCTACACGGTCGAATTGATCGCGGCGAGCCCGCATCACGACCCCGACGCCCACGCCAGGTACGGGACAGCATGATGGACAAGACACTGATAGAGAGTGCTGCCAACCGGATCCGGGCCGCGCGGCAGACAGGCCGGATCTCCGACCTGCCGCCGGACTTGATCCCGCGGGACGAGGCGCAGGCATATGCGATCCAGGACATACTGCTTCCGGCAGAAGAGATCGCCGGATGGAAGGTCGCGCCCGCCAGCCCGACGAAGGGCCACCGCGGATCGCCGATGTCGGTTCAGGCCGTCATCCCGGACGGCGGTGCCCTGCCGCAAAGCGCGGTCGCGCCGGAGGTGGAGGGCGAAGTGGGCTTCGTGCTCAGCAAGCCGGTGCCCCTGGACGGCACGCGCGAAGACGTGCTGGACGCGATCGCGGGCCTATGTCTCGCCATCGAGGTGCTCGACTCCTGCTTCACCGACCGCAAATGCGCCGACCCTATGAGCGCGCTGGCCGATTTCCAGAGCAACGCGGGCGTGGTGATCGGGCCGCTTAAGACAGACCTGACCGGCCTCGACCTGTCCCGCCTGCGCCCGGTCTTCTTGACCTCGGACGGCGAGACGCTGGAACCGGCCAAGCCGATGGCGTTGACGGAGGCGGTGCTGGACGCGGTGCTCTGGCTGGCACGGCACGCCGCCCGTCGCGACAGGCCGCTGCAACCGGGTCAGGTGGTGATCACCGGCGCCCGTGTCGGGCCCGTACCGATTGCACGCGGCCAGACCTTCCGGGTCGAGGCCGACGGCTTCCAAGGAGCCGCGATCCGGCGCGACTGAACGAAACTCCAACTCAAAAGGTGACCAATATGATGGGATCCCGAATCCTGGAGGTGCCCGCGCGGCCGTCCTCCGACCTGCTGGCGAAATTCGCCGACCTGCCCGTGGCCAATATCAGCGACGTGATGGCGCGGCTCGATGCTGCAGGCCCACGTATCCGGCCGCTGCATTCCGGCGGCGTGCTCTGCGGACCGGCCTTCACGGTCAAGACCCGTCCCGGCGACAACCTGCTGATCCACCATGCGCTGGACACGGCTTCGCCGGGTGACGTGATCGTCGTGGATGGCGGCGGCGATTTGAGCAACGCGCTGATGGGCGAGATGATGCTGGCCCATGCCGAACAGCTGGGCCTTGCCGGTGTAGTCCTGAACGGCGCGATCCGCGACTACGGCTATGTCCGCAGCCACGCCTTCCCCGTCTATGCCGCCGGGATCACCCATCGCGGCCCCTACAAGAACGGCCCCGGCGAGATCAACGTGCCCGTCGCGCTGGACGGAATGACCATCGCCCCGGGCGACATCATCGTCGGCGACGAGGACGGCGTTGTCTCGGTGCCGCTGGCTGAGGCCGAGGCAGTGCTTGCCGCCGCCGGCAAGAAGCACGCAGCCGAGTCGGCCCAGATGGAGGCGATCATGGCCGGGACCGTGGACCGGACATGGGTGCAGAAGGCGATGGAGAAACTGTCGGCCTGACCCGGCCGGCCGGCGGCCCGGACAGGGCGGCGGCGAAGACATTCTGAAGAAGTTCGAGGAAGATGAGATGGATCTGGGAATTGGAAAGAAAACCGCGCTGGTCCTTGGCGCCGGAGGCGGGCTTGGCAGCGCGATCGCGGCAAGCCTCGCGGCCGAGGGCGCGCGGGTGGTGGCCGCGGATATCGACCCCGACGCCGCGGGCAAGACGGTCGAGGCCATCAAGGCAGCGGGCGGCACCGCGATGCCCCTGCAATGGGACGTCGCCGACCTCGACGTGATCGACGGGCATGTCGGCAAGGTAGAGGCCGAGTTCGGGCCCGTCGACATCCTCGTCGCGATCACCGGCGGCCCGCCACCGGGACCGGCATCGGGCCAGTCGGCAGAGACCTGGCGCAAGTTCTTCGATTCGATGATCGTCTCGGTCATGGCGATCGCCGACCGGGTCCTGCCCGGCATGCGGGAGCGGAAATGGGGGCGGATCGTCGTCTCGACCTCGTCCGGCGTGGTCGCGCCGATCCCGAATCTCGGGATCTCGAACGCGCTGCGCCTGTCGCTGGTCGGCTGGTCCAAGACCGTCGCGGCAGAGGTCGGCGCCGATGGCGTGACCTGCAACGTGGTCATGCCGGGCCGCATCGCCACCGGTCGCATCACCTTCCTCAACGAGAAGAAGGCCGAGCGCGAAGGCCGCAGCGTCGAGGACGTCCGCGCCGAGAGCCTCGCCGCCATCCCGATGGGCCGCTATGGCGAGCCGCGCGAATATGCCGACATGGTGGCCTTTCTGGCGTCGGACCGAGCGGGCTACGTCACCGGATCGCAGATCCGCATCGACGGCGGCTACATCCCAAGCATCTGAGGACATGATATGACGAACGAATCTGCGGCCCCGCTCGACGCGGCGGCCATCGAGACGCTCAAGGGCGTGACCACCGCCACCCTGACGACCATCCTTCTGAAGAAGGGACTGCGCAATGTCTGGATCCGGGGCGCCATGCCGCTCCGGCACAGGCAGGAGCGCGTGGTCGGCCCCGCCTTCACGTTCCGTTTCGTGCCGGCGCGCGAGGACCTGGCAACCCCGGCCAGCTGGGGCAGCCCGATCTCGACCAGGGCGGCCATCGAGGCAATGCCCGAAGGCGCCTTCGCGGTGATCGACGCCATGGGCATCGCCGATGCCGGCGTCTTCGGCGACATCCTCTGTGCCCGCATGGTCAAGCGCAAGTCGGTCGGCATGATCACCGACGGCGTTGTGCGCGACCTCGAAGGCGTGCTGGGCACCGGCCTGCCGGTCTGGTGCCGGGGCGCCGCGGCGCCGCCCTCGGTCGCCGGGCTGACCTTCGTCGGCTGGGAGGAAACCGTCGGCTGCGGCGGCGTGTGCGTGATCCCCGGCGACACCATCGTGGCCGACCGCGACGGCGCCGTGGTGATCCCCGCCGCCGTCCTAGGCGATGTGCTGAAGGAGGCCCCGGAACAGGAGCGCATGGAAGGCTGGATCGTGGACGAGGTGGGCCGCGGAGAAGTGCTGCCCGGCCTCTACCCGATGAACGAGTCCACCCGCGCCCGCTATGACAAATGGAAGGATAGCCAATGATCGGCACGGATACGAAAGGCGTCTTCGCCATCGCGCCCACGCCCTTCACCGAGGACGGGTCGCTGGAAGTAGCCTCGCTGGGTCGGATGACCGAATGGTACCTCGACCGCGAGGTCGACGGGATCACCATCCTGGGCATCATGGGCGAGGCGCAGAAACTGCGGCCCGAGGAAAGCCTGACCGTGGTGCGGGAGGTGATCGCCGCCGCCGCGGGCAAGCCGATCATCGTCGGCGTCTCGGCGCCCGGTATGGCGGCGATGCACGACCTTGCCGCAGCGTCGATGGACGCGGGCGCGGCGGGCGTGATGATGACACCTCCGGGCACGATGCGGACCGACGACCAGATCTGCGGCTGGTTCGCCAATGCGGTCGAGGCAATCGGCCCGGACACGCCCTGGGTGCTACAGGACCACCCGACGGTGACCAGCGTACTGATGTCACCCGGCGTGATCCGCCGGGTTGTCACGGCGCACGACGCCTGCGTGATGCTGAAACACGAGGACTGGCCGGGGCTGGAAAAGATCAGCGCGCTCCGCGACTGGCAGGCGGCGGGCGACATGCGACCCCTGTCGATCCTCTGCGGCAACGGAGGACTGTTCCTGGACCTGGAGATGGGGCGCGGCGCCGACGGCGCCATGACGGGCTACGCCTTTCCCGAAATGCTGCGGCGCGTTGTCGACCTGTCCGCCGCGGACCCGGAAAAGGCGGCGGACATTTTCGACGCGCACCTGCCGCTGTTGCGCTACGAGCACCAGTCGGGCATCGGGTTGACAGTCCGCAAGCAGATCCTCGCGCGTAGGGGGGCGATCGCAACGCCCGCCTTGCGCGCACCCGGCCCGAAGCTGAGCCCGCGCGCTGCGGCAGAGATCGACCGCCTTCTCGCCCGCGTGGAGAAGCGTGACCCTGGCTGCGGCATGTCGTTGCGCAAGGCAAGCTGACCTGAGCCACCCATCCCGCTCGGGGATGCCCAACGAGGATCGTTCGGCCCGGAGACGGACTGGGCCGGACGATGTTCCGTGCGCCGCAGGCAATGCGGCACACCTCCGTAGATTTTAGGATGTGGCCCTGAGCCGATGGCAAAGAAACAGATCCTCGGCCCGATCATCTTCCCGATGCTGGCCTGCGGGTTTCTCGTGCAGGTCCTCGTATCAGTCCTGCGCATCGCGACCAGCTATCGGGCGATGGCCGAGGGGCACGGCTCCGAGGTCATCGGCCAGATCGCAGCGGTCTTTGCGCTGCTGCCCGTTCTGTTCACCGTCTTCATCGGACGCCAGAACGACAATGGCCGGCTACGCGAGATCGTCACCACCGGCGCGGCGGGGGTGCTGGCCGCGGCTGTGCTTCTGGCAGTGATCCCCAACGGACTTGTCGTGCTCTTCGTAAGCAACGCCATTCTCGGGATCAGCCAGACCCTGTTGCTGGCAGGTTTGCAGATCGCGACCTCCCGCAGTTCCAGCCGTGCGCACCGGGACGTCGTTCTGGGGAATTACATGGTCGCCATATCGCTGGGGCAGGCCGCAGGCCCGCTATTGATAGGGTTGAACGAATTGCCCGGGATGCTTCAGGTCTCGGTTGCGGCCGGGGCACTCGCGCTGTTTTCTACCGCCATGGTTCTGGTTCGGCGCCTGCCGTCGCGCCGCCCGGTCGGACCCCGCCCCAAACGCAGCCTGCGTGCCGTCACCATGACACGCGGACTTCCATGGCTGATGACCTTGGGCGGAGTCTGCGTCGCGGCACAGGACCTGCTCCTGGCGTATCTGCCGGTTCCGTCGCGCCGATCACCCGCCAGGCATTGCCTTCGAGATCGTCGAACTGTTGGTGGCGCATGGCCCAGATGAATGCTCCGAGCCCGATCAATCCCATGCCGATGGAAACGGGTATGAGAACCAGCAGGGCCGTCATTCCGTATCTCCTCCGATCGCGCGCCAGGCATGCCATGTCCCGTGGCCGAGCACCGGGAAGACGACGACGAGCGCCAGAAGTCCGGTGGCGGCCGACACCGCCATGCCGACGGTGATGATCCCGCCCCAGGCGATGCAGGGCGCGAGGTTGCGCGTGGTCATCGCCAGGCTCAGGCCCATGGCGGTCAGGGCGTCTCGGCGCTCGATCATCAGCATCGGCACCGAAAACAGGCTGAGCGAGAACGCGAACGCGGCGAAGAGCCCGCCGACCAGGCTGCCGACGACGAGGAGCGCCCAGCCGGTGGGTGTCGTGAGGACGTTGGCGAGCGCGTCTCCGGCGAGCGGAACGGGCGCGAGTCCGAAGAAGAGTGCATAGAGCAGGTCCGCCGCCCGCAGCCAGAACAGGACGAGAAGCCCGAGCAGGAGACCGGCATAGGCGAGCTGCGCGCCGGCGGCCGGGCGTGCCAGCAGCATCTGCCGGAGGGTTGCGCGGTCGCCCTCTTCCTGCCGACGGCTCTGTTCATAGAGACCGATGGCCAGGAACGGCCCCACGATCAGGAAGCCCGAGATCGCGGGCAGCGCCAGGTAGAGCAGCCCCGCGGCCCAGAGCGCGCCCAGCACGCCATAGGAGATCACGACGAGGAGCGCACCGTAGGCGAGGCCCTGCGCGGGGGCCGAACGCAGATCGCGCCACCCGGCAGCAAGCCAGTCAAGCGCCGCCTTCGCCGGCAGTCCGCGTGCCAGGCTGGAGCCGGGGCGTTGGGGTGGTCGGAGTGTCGGAAGCGGTTCGAGCATAGGCGGACCTCCTAGCAGGCGCGTTTCGCGGGCGCGGCGGCGCCATCCTCGGCCACGCAGGGCGGTTGCGAGCCGAAGGCGACCGCCAGAAGATGGGCGTTTGCGCCGACGACGACCGTCACGGCGAGCAGGGCAGCGAGCACGGCCAGCCGTTTCTGCGCGGTGGCGGTCATGGGGTGCCTCCCGTGGTGTCATCGCCGAGTCCCGCGACGTAGACGGCGAGAAGATTGATCTCGGCGTCGCTCAGCCGATCGGACCAGTATGGCATGAGGCCCTGGCGCCCGTTCCGAAGCGTGTCCATCACGCTCGCTTCATCCTGCCCGTAGATCACCGCATCGTCGGTCAGTGCCGGTGCGCCGTTCATCAACCCGCCGCGGCCGCGCTCGCCGTGGCATGCTACGCAGTTTTCCTCAAAGAGTACCGCGGCCGGGCCATCGTGGTCAGCTCGTCCGCCGGAAAGATCCGATACATACCCGGCCAAGGCGTGGCGGTCGGATCGCTCCATCCAGTCGAAGGCGGGCATCTGAGCCCACCGGGTATCCGGATGTGTCGCGTTGATGCCGACCTGAAGCGTCGTGGCAATCGTTTCGGGGTCTCCGCCCCAGAGCCAGTAATCGTCGGACAATACCGGAAAGCCCGGGCCGCCCATCCCCTCGGTGCCGTGGCAGGCGGCGCAGTTGTCCTGGTAGAGCCGCTCGGCAGCGGGGCGCGCGCGCGCCATCAAGGCCTCGTCCGCGGCGATGGCGTCGAAGTCCGGATCGTCGAATGCAGCAAGCCACGTCTCGCGGCGGGTCTCGACCCGGCCAAGGCTCTCCATCGCCATCTCGTTCTGGTCGAGCCCGAGCAAGCCGCGCGTGTAGTCGCGCCCGAGTGGCCAGGCAGGCAGCAGAATCCAGGCGATGATCGAGTATACCACGGTGATCACCAGCGCGATCAGCGCCACCTTCGGGAAGGGGGTGTTGAGCTCCCGTATCCCGCCCCAGTCGTGGCCGGTCGTGTCGTAGCCGGTAACCGGATCGATGTCGCGGTTGCCGGTATGCGGATCGGCCCCGGGGAGGGCTTTGGGGTCGGTGGTCATCGGCGCCCCTCCGCGGTTTCGGAACCGAGGATCGACCGCGCGATCCTCTCCTGCTCGGCGCGGCGCTTGGGATTGTAGGCGCGGATCAGCACGATCAGGAAAAAGCCGCCCATCCAGATCGGCCCGAAGATCTTGGCGAACAGCACCAGCGTCTCGTGGCTCATCGCGTCTCCTCCGCAAGCATCTCGTAGGGGGCGTCGGTCAGCGTGCCGAGCGATTGCAGGTAGGCAACAAGCGCATCCATCTCGGTCAGGCTCGACGGGTCCCCGTCGAAGGCGCGCACGGCGATGTCCTCGCCGTAGCGCTCCAGCAACCCGTCGACGCCGTCGCTGTCGGGCCGAGCCTGTGCCCGGGCATCGGCAAGGGCATTCTCGACCATTGTCTCGTCGTAGGGCACGCCAAGGCGCGCGAGCGTCGCGAGGTTGCCCTCGATCAGATCGGTTTCGAGCGGCCTGGTCAGCCACGGATAAGCGGGCATGATCGACACGGGGATCACGCTGCGCGGATCGATGAGGTGCGCGACGTGCCAGGCGTCCGAGTATTTCTCGCCGACGCGGGCAAGGTCGGGCCCCGTGCGCTTCGATCCCCAGAGCATCGGCCGATCCCACGCGCTTTCCGCCGCCAGCGAATAGGGTCCGTACCGGTCGATCTCGTCGGCGAGGCTGCGCACCATCTGGCTGTGACAGGCATAACAGCCCTCGCGGATGTAAATCTCGCGCCCGGCAAGCTCCAGCGGCGTGTGCGGGCGCAGATCGTCGGGGATCTCGACCGTCTGCTCGATGGTGAAGAGCGGCGCGATTTCCACGATGCCGCCCACCGAAGCCACCGCAATGATGGCGCCGACGAGACCCATGGATATTTTCTCGAGATTGTAGTGCAGCTTCAGCATGGCATCACTCCGCCGGCTGCGCCGCGAGCGGACGGTCGGTGGCGTCCACCCGATCGCCCGCGGTCCGCATGGTGGCCCGGCAGTTGAGCGCGCAGAGCACGGCGCCGGCGAGGAACAGCGTTCCGCCGAGGGTGCGCGCGGCGTAGTAGGGCAGCATCGCCTCGACCGACTGGATGAAGCTGTAGGAGAGCGCGCCGTTCTCGTCGTAGGCGCGCCACATCAAACCTTGAGTGATGCCTGCGTTCCAGAGCGCGACGACGTAGACCAGCGTGCCCGCGACGGCGAGCCAGAAATGCCATTCGATGGCCTTGGGCCAAGCCATGGTGTCACGTCCCGAAAGGCGCGGCACCAGCGTGTAGATTGCACCGAAGACGATCATGGCCACCCAGCCCAGTGTTCCGGAATGGACGTGCCCGACCGTCCAGTCGGTGTAGTGCGACAGCGAATTGACCGGCCGGATGGCGAGAAAGGAACCTTCGAACGTCGAAAGGCCGTAGAACACCGCCGCCACGAACATGAAACGGAGCGTGGCGTCGTCGCGGACCTTGTGCCAGGCGCCGTTGAGCGTGGCGATGGCATTGCCGGCCGAGGCCCAGGAGGGCACCAGCAGCATGACCGAGAAGGTCATGCCCAGCGTCTGCACCCAGTAGGGCAGCGCGGTGTAGTGCAGATGGTGCGAGCCCGCCCACATGTAGAAGAAGACGATGCCCCAGAAGCTCAGGATCGACAGCCGATAGGACCAGATCGGCCGCTGCGCGCGCACCGGCAGGAAATAGTAGAGCATGCCCAGGAACCCGGCCGTCAAGAAGAACGCCACCGCGTTGTGGCCATACCACCACTGGATCATCGCATCCTGCACGCCGGCCCAAACGGGGAAGCTCTCGGCGCCTGTCCAGCTGACCGGGAGAGCGAGGTTGTTCACGATGTGCAGCAACGCCACCACCAGGATGAAGGCCATGTAGTACCAGTTCGCGACGTAGATATGCGGCTCCGCCCGGCGCGCGAGCGTGCGGATGTAGAGCACGAAATAGGTCACCCAGACGATCGTCAGCCAGATGTCGGCGTACCATTCCGGTTCGGCATATTCCTTGGACTGGGTGGACCCCATCAGGTAGCCGCTCGCCGCCCAGAGGCAGAAGAGGTTGTACCCGATCAGCACGACCCACGGGCTTACCGCATCGGCCAGCCGGGCCCGCGAGGTCCGTTGCAGCACCCAGAACGAGGTCGCAATCAGCGCGTTGCCGCCGAAGCCGAAGATCACCCCGGACGTGTGCACGGGCCGCAGGCGGCCGAAGCTCGTCGCCGGCCAGGGGGGCGTTGCCTCGGGCCAGTACATCAAGGCGGCCAGCCAGACACCGACGCCCATGCCGATCACCGCCCAGATCAGTGTCATGACGATCCCGAAGCGCGTCGGCGCGTCGTAGTAACGGGTCAGGCGGTCCTCGCCCTGTTCGGGGTGATCGTAGAGCGCGCCGCCGATGGCGAAGATGAGCACCAGGCCCAGGATCAGGGCCATGCCGCCATGGACGGCCATCGGTCCCGTCCTGGCCGCCGCTGCCATGGCCAGGCCGAGCACAGCCAGCGCGACCGACAGGCCGAGCCCGATGCGTCTTTCCCGGAGCGTCAGGGTTGCGATCATGTCTGTCTCCTGTCTCTCGGGGTCAGGCCGCGCGGGCGGGTTTCAGGGCGATGTCGGCGAGCGTGGACCGGTCGAGATCGGCGAGAAACGCCGCTTCGGCGGAACGGAGGCGGGCCTTCAGGCGACACTGGCCGTCGATCGAACAATCGCCACCGTCGGCCGCGAAGCACTCGACAAGCGGCTGACCCTCCTCCAGCAACCGGACGATTGCGCCGAGGCGGATCTCGCTCGCCGGCTTTGCGAGAACGGCGCCGCCGCCGCCACCGCGCCGCGTCTCGATCAGCCCGCCGCGGGAGAGCCGCTGCATGATCTTCGCAAGGTGGTTGCGCGACAAACCGAACTCGTCGGCCAGCTCGGCGGAGGAGTAGGCGCGTTCCGGCTCGCTCGCCATGCGCATCAGCATGCGCAGCCCATAATCGGTGAAGGAGGTGAGGCGCATGGTTGCCGAGTTCCGCTCTGAATAGGCATTTACAATACCGATTAGCAGATATAGGCTGTTTTGCAAGAGCGGAATGCCGGAGCAATCGATGACGTCGCCGAACGCCAAGCCACACATCGCCTCGGCGAGACCCGAGATGACCGCTTCTATCATGGCCGAGACGGGTCTCGACGAGCGGGTGCTGCGCGCACTCGTGGAGCGCTTTTACGACAAGGTGCGTCGGGACGCGGTCCTCGGCCCGATCTTCAAGGCCCGGATATCCGACTGGGCGCCGCATCTCGACCGCATGGTGGTTTTCTGGTCATCGGTCGCACTGATGACCGGAGGCTATCACGGGAAGCCGGTGCCGGCTCATGCGCGACTGCCGGTCGAGCGGGCACATTTCGAGCGGTGGCTCGCCCTGTTCCGAGAGACCGCTGGCGAGACCTGCACGCCAGCGGGCGCCGAGCACGTGATCGAGCGCGCAGAGCGCATCGCCCGCTCCCTGAACATCGCGGTCGAGCAGGCAAGAGCCGGCCCGGACGCCGTTCCCAAGCTGTGCTGAGGCGAGGAGTGCCCGATGACCGAAGCCGCCCCCATCTACGACGCTGCCGAGCTGACCCGCTATATCGAGACGCGCTACCACGCCCGTCACCGCAGGCAACTGACCAGCTTGGTCAAGTTGGCCGAAATGGTCGAAGATCTGCATTGCGACGACGTTGGCGTGCCAAAGGGGTTGGCCGACCTTCTTGCCGAAATGGTCGGCGAGATGGAGGTGCATATGAGGAAGGAGGAACTGATCCTCTTTCCGGCCATCCGAAGGGGTGGTGGACCCGGAATCGAAGATCCGCTTGCGGCAATACGTGCCGATCACGACGGTCACGCACGTGAGATCAGCAGGATCCGAAGCCTGACGCACGACATGAACCCGCCGCGGGGCGCGTGCACCAGCTGGGCAACGCTCTATGCCGAGCTTGCTGAACTCGTCGACGATCTGACAGAGCACATCCGACTGGAGAATGACGTGCTGTTCCCACAGTTCGACGGGGTGTCCAAATAATTTTTCAGGGTAGGCACCGTCCGACCGCTAGTAAAAAAGGAGCCAGAACCATGCGAAAGATATCCGCCACAATCATCTGCCTGGCCGCGCTCGCAGCCGGGCCAGCGATCGCACAGGAGGCGTCTCAAGACCCTGCCGAGGAAACCTGGCTGCCGAGCCTGATGACCGAAACGCCGGCCGAAGGGTTCGACCTTGCCGTCTCGATGGCACGGAAGGCGGTGACGACGACGCAGACCGACATCGACGCGCTGCACGCGCTGCGGCCCAACTATGCACACGATCCGCAAAGCCTGATCGACGTGTCCGGCGTTGTCGCGGACTACTTTGCGACGGTCGCTGCGGCCAACGACTACTGGCGCGAATAGCGAGGGGTCACGCCGATGTCCGAACTTCGCTTTCCCAAGCCCACGCGTGAAATGGCTGAGCGCCGCAAGGCGCTCGCCCCCGATGCGGAGGACGCTTTCCGGGCGTTCTCGAAGGCCGTCTTCGCCGAAGGCGCTCTTGACGCGCGGACGAAGCAGCTGATCGCCGTCGCGGTTGCACATGTCACGCAGTGCCCGAGGTGCATCGACGGTCACGTGAAGGCCGCGCGCCGGGACGGGGCGTCGAACGAACAGATCATGGAGGCGATCTGGGTGGCGGCCGAGATGCGTGCCGGTGCGGCCTACGCCCATTCGATCAAGGCGCTCGAGCTGATGGACGAGGGCTGACGCCGTGGCATCGGGTGGCAGGGTGAGTGTCGCGCGGGTGTACGACGACGTCGGCGAGACGTCGGGCGCACGAATCCTCGTCGATCGCATCTGGCCGCGCGGGATCTCCAAGGAAGACCTGAAGCACGACGACTGGATCCGCGAGGTCGCGCCGTCCTCCGAGCTTCGCAAGTGGTTTGATCACGACGCGGAAAAGTGGCCGGAGTTCCGCCGCCGCTACCTGTCGGAGCTGGAGGACAATTCCGACGCGGTCGGGCGATGCCTTGACTGGTGCCGAAAGGGACGCGTCACGCTGCTCATCGCCGCCAGAGACCGAGAGCACAACCAGGCCGTCGTGCTGCGCGATCACCTTTGCGCTCTGCTCGACGCGGAGGGCTTTCCTTGACTGAGAGGCGCAAAGACAGTCCCGGCCGCTACGCCTCATCGCCCTGCATGGCGCAGGAGGTCGCGCCGGATTATTTCGACCCGCTCGCCGTCGATCCGCAGCAGGCCCGCGACGTGGCGCGGTGGCGCCGGAGCGAACGCACGCGACTGCGGGCCGAGCGCGACGCCTTGAGCGTGGCTGACCGCAAAGCCGTCGGCGCGGCATTGATCGCCGGTCTGCGTGGGTTGCTGGAAGAGCGTTTCGACGGCGCGCGCGGCCGTGTCTTCTCGGCCTACTGGCCGATCAAGGGAGAGCCGGACCTGCGCCCGCTGATGACAGAGCTTCACGAGAAGGGCGTGACCGTGGCCCTGCCGTTGGTGGAAGTGAAGGCCGCGCCGCTGGTGTTCCGTCGCTGGACCCCCGAGGCGCGCATGGTGCGCGGCGACTGGAACATTCCGGTGCCGTCGCCCGACGCCGCCGTCGTCGAGCCCGATATCATGCTGGCCCCACTGGTGGGCTGGGACGATGCCGCCTATCGCCTTGGCTATGGAGGCGGCTATTTCGACCGGACGCTTGCCGCGCTGTCGCCGCGCCCCGCCACCATCGGGATCGGGTTCCAGTCATCGCGGCTGGCGACGATCTTTCCGCAGCCGCACGACATCCCGCTCGACGTCATCCTGACCGAGGTGGGCGTGCAGGTGTCGGGAGAGCGGAAATGAGCACGACCGCGGAACAGATGCGCGCCTGGACCGGACCCGCAATCCTGACCTACGGCTTCCGACCGTTTTTCCTCGGCGGCGCAATCTGGGCCGCATTGGCCATGGCGCTCTGGGTGTTCATGCTGACAGGCAGGATAGACCTCCCGACGGCCTGGGACCCGGTCGGCTGGCACGCGCATGAGTTCCTGTTCGGTTATCTCGGTGCCATCGTCGCGGGCTTCCTGCTCACCGCCGTGCCAAACTGGACCGGAAGGCTGCCTATCGTGGGATGGCCGCTTGGCGGCCTGTTCGCGCTCTGGTTGCTGGGTCGGCTGGCCGTGCTGATCTCGGAGGGGCTGCCGGCGATAGCCGTGGCCCTGGCCGACCTGGCATTTCCCGTCACGCTCGCCGCCGTCATCGCCCGCGAGATCGTGCGCGGCCGGAACTGGCGCAACCTCATCGTGCTGGCGATGCTGGCTGTGCTTATCGCCGGAAACGCGATCTTTCATTGGGAGGCCGCGCGCGGGGATGATGCGGCCCGGGGCTACGGGCTGCGCCTTGGACTTGCCGCGGCGATCCTGATGATCGCGGTGATCGGCGGCCGGATCATACCGTCTTTCAGCCGCAATTGGCTCGTCAAGCGCGGACCCGGCCGGCTGCCTGTCCCGCCGATGCAGATCTTCGACAAGCTCGCGCTGATGGCGCTCGTAGGCGCATTGCTGCTCTGGGTGGTCCTGCCCGTCGCCCCGGCAAGCGGCGCGGCGTTGATCGCCGCGGCCGGGGTGCATTTCTGGCGTCTCGCGCGATGGGCGGGCGCGCGGACATGGACGGAGCCGCTGGTGCTGGTCCTGCATGCCGGCTACGCTTTCGTCCCGCTCGGGGCGCTGATGCTGGGTGCGGCGATCCTCCGGCCGGATGCGGTGGACCTGGCGGCAGCGCAGCATGTGTGGATGGCTGGGGCCATCGGGCTGATGACACTGGCGGTGATAACGCGGGCGACGCTGGGCCATACCGGCAGGACGCTGACCGCCAGCCCCGGGACACAGGCGATCTACGTGGCCGTGATTCTTTCGGTGGCCTTCCGGCTGCTCGGTGCCGCGCTTCCGGCGTACGCCAGCACGCTGCACGCGCTGTCTGGACTGGCCTGGATCGCAGCCTTCGGCAGCTTCTGCGCGGTTTATGGGCCCGGTCTGCTGGCGGCCCGACCTGACCGCTAGCGGCATGGGTTGGATTGTCTTCGCCGCCGCGCTTGCCGCGTTCTTCATCCTGCACTCGGTGCCGCTGCGCCCGCCGGTAAGGACCTGGCTTGTCGCCCGGCTTGGCCCGGCCGGGTTCGGGATCGCCTATTCGGTCCTCTCGATCGCGCTGCTCGGAGCCGTCTTTGTCGCCGCCCGTCACGCGCCGCGCGTCGCGCTCTGGGGTGAGCCTCCTCACGCCGGGAGGATCGTTCTGGCGGCGATGATCCTCGCCGCGACGGTCCTCGCCTTCGGTCTGGGTAGGCCCAACCCGCTGTCCTTTGGCGGTGCGCGCAACGCCGCCTTCGATCCCGAGAAGGCGGGCCTCCTCCGCTGGGTCCGCCATCCGGTCTTGGCCGCCTTCCTGCTGTGGTCGGCGGCGCATCTGGTCGCCAACGGCGATCTCGCCCATGTGCTGCTGTTCGGCAGCATGGCGGCTTTCTCGCTGATCGGCATG
Organism: Halovulum marinum; assembly: GCF_009697225.1. Classification (GTDB taxonomy): domain Bacteria; phylum Pseudomonadota; class Alphaproteobacteria; order Rhodobacterales; family Rhodobacteraceae; genus Halovulum; species Halovulum marinum. The sequence continues at coordinate 8,026 of NZ_WIND01000027.1, read as the reverse complement.
GCGATGATCGACCGAAGGCGCCGGCGCGAGATGGGCGAGACCGCCTGGCGGAAGACGGTCGCCGACATGCGCGCCGCGAGGCTGCGGCCCACGCCCGGCACCGTCCTGCGACTTGCGCTGGCTCTGGTGGCGGTCGCCGTGCTGGTCCTGCTGCACCCATGGATCGCGGGCGTCGGCGTGCTCTGGCGCTTTCTGCCGTAGGGGGCCGGTCCGCGGGTGCCCAGCCTCAATCGCCGCCCGCTGCGACTATGGCGTCCAGCGCGGCGGTGATCGGCATTTCCGCCCACGGCTCGGTCCCGGTGCGCGACAACGCCACCCCTACGCCAGCCACTGCGCGGGCCACCGCCGCCTCCAGCTCCGTTCCCAATGCAATCCGTGCGGCGACAAGCCCGGCGAACAGATCGCCCGTGCCGGCAGGACGCACCGGCAGTCGGTCGACCTCGACCGAGGCGCAGCCGCGCGCCGTCGTCGTGACGGTGGCCAGCCGTGTGGGCCGCGAGGGCACCGGCACCGAGGTCGCGACCACCGCCGGGCAATCCAGAACGGCCCGGGCTTCGGAAACGGCGTCCGGACCAGTGACCTGAATGCCCGAGAGCGTCTGAAGTTCGAAGGCGTTGGGCAGGATCACGTCGGCTAGCGGCACCAGTTCGTCGCGGAACGCCTCGCGTAGGGGCGCATTGGCGAAGTGGCCCAGATCGCTGTCGCCCATGACCGGGTCGCAGGCATAGACGAGGCGCGGATTGACCGCGCGAACCTGCCGCACGAAACCGGCCACGGCCGACGCTGTCTCTGCCTGGCCCATGAAGCCGGACAGGATCACCGCCGCGCGCGTGCCCAAGTCGCGCTCGAGAAGACCCGTCAGGATGTCGGCGACGAGATCGGCGTCCAAGATGCAGCCGCGCATCGTGGGATAGTGGGGGTGATTGGACAGCAGCGTCGTCGGAACTTCGACCACATCCACCCCGCAGGCGCGCATCGGAAGGGCCGCGGCCGAGTTGCCAACATGCCCGAAGGCCACCTGGCTCTGGATCGAGATGACAAGGGGCAGACGACGGGCATTGCCCCCGGTTACCTCGGCGTTCGATGCACTGCTCATTGCGGAGTCTCGATACGCCGCGACCAATCCTCGGTCCGGCCGCTGCTCAGGCGCACCTCGGCGAGAGCGCGCCAGCGCTCGGGCAGTCCGGGCAGGGCGGCAAAGGCGGCAAGCGCCGCGCGATCAAGTGTGTTGCAGTAGAGCAGGTGCCAGACGCGGTCGAGGGGCCAGTCCGGATGCGGCCGCGCGACCAGATGCGCGGTGTCGCCGGCGGAAATCTTGCCCTCTTCGAGAACGCGGAAGTACCACCCGGTGCGACCGGTGTCCTGCACCCGCCGCGCCATGTCCGTTCGGCCGAAGCGGAGGTTCAACCTCCAGCAGGGCTGGCGGGACTGGCTGACTTCGAGCAGAGCATACCCGAGCTGCCAGCGGTCCCCGAGGCAGACATCCGCCTCTACCGCCCCTTCAACCACTAGGTTCTCGCCGAAGGCACCCGGTCGCATCTCGGCAGCCAGATCCGGAAGATCTGCCGTCCAGAGCGGATAGTTCTGCACCGGATAGGCGTGAACCGCCTTGTCACGGCCGCCGTGATGGCGGCGGTCACCCTGCTCGTCGCCTTCGAGGCCATGCGCTAGTGCCGCGACCGAGCCCGCGACGGGTACTTTTCGGATCCCGCTTGGTATGTTCGCGGGGCCGAGCGGGGCGAGAGTGCCAACGCGAACTTCCACAACACGCATGGGCGCGCCCCCTTTTTGACCGCGGCATGCTAGAGGTCTCGTCATTCCACGTTTTTTCTACGGCACCGATCAGATGAGAGCCAGACAGCGTCCACATGGCCTGCTTTGACAAACACCGCGGGCGAAATCTGGTGCTCTCAGCTGAGATCGAGCAAGGTCGGCGAGGCGAGATATGCCATGATCGGAGGCCATCCGGTCACGTCATGTCGTCGATCGGGTCTCACGGTGGTCGCATCCTTGTTCTCTGCCATGCTGCATTGGCATGACGCCAACGTTGCGCTTTTCATCGCGACCGTCGGTCGGTGCTTCGGAACGTTCGAAGGTCGAGGACGATGAGGCACCGGAAGAACCGTCGTTGCCCGTCTTTCGGAACAGGTGCGGGAATAGTTCTTCGAAGTCGGCTTTGCAGATCATCATGGCTTTGCCCCGTATTAAGTGTGCCGCGCCACTCCGTCTAACCGGATGGCGACTTTGAGCGTCACCCCGCGGGGGTGACGCGCCTGCTGTCTCTTTGCCGTTCAGGCTGCAAGCCGGCCGATGTCATCGGGCTGCTTTTCCGGATACCGGTTCGTGGCTGGACGATTGTCTTCGTGGACCATCGAAGGCTGCTTCGGGCGAGCGATCGGCGCCATGTCGAGTTCGCGGTCGCAAAAACTCTCCACCAGACGCGGGATCTGACCGCGAACGATCCCGATGTCCTGAAGGATCCAGTCGTCCAACCGGTTGAGTTCCGCGATCATCCGGCGGCGTTTCCAGTTGCGCACAGCGGAACGCCACCACGCAGGAAGGAAGCCCGCGCCGGATTGTCCATTCAGTTCCGAACGATGATAGCGAGCGTGATGTTGATGATTGTAGAAGGGAAACATGCCGTTCTCCATACGATGAAGCTGATCCCGAACCGGCGCCAGGTTATCTCGCATGGCAGCGGGCGCTCATGCGCACCGGCAGGTCACATAAGAATCATGACGCCGATCATCGGTGTTGAGTTGTTCAGGAGATACCCCGCAGGCATGAACCGGACATCACGTCCGCTCCCGCCCCGGGGTTACCGGCGGTTCAGCAGATTTCCCGCAAAACGCAGGAACCTCGTATGAAGCAAGATCCGAGCCATGAACTTGATATGGGCCAGTGCCTTTCGGTTTGCAACTGACCAAGGCGCCCAACAAGACTCATGAGCGCGGAACCGCTCGTCGCCAACCAGCGTGAGCTCGGTCGAGATTGACGGGCGGCCTGCATCCACCTACGCTGTTGGTATGAACATGAGGCTCGCACAAAAGAGATTTCTCCTGCTGAGCCGCCCGCTTCCCCGGGCGGTCTAGGCGCGCTCACGTCGCCTGTCCTCCTGGGGCTTCCTCTTCATCCGAAGGTAAAGCTGGCCGCGATCGCGCGGCAGGAGGACGGGCATGAAACATCACGACACGTCACGACATATATCCGGACCATTTTGTATTGAGTCGTCCGCAGGCACTGCGGCTACGCCTGTGCTGACAAAATGGGATCGCGACGAAATGGTCCGACACTTGGCGGACCAAGAGGTTCAGCGGCACCCGGTGCTGGCGCATGTCATGAAACACAAACTTGCAACTTCGCAAAGGCCAGCAGCTCCGCTGGATCAATGCAACGTCACGGGCAATTGTATCGTGACCTATCGGGTGGGAAGCGGGCCGAAACGGGTCGGCCTGCTTTGCCACTGGGCGCGAACTGAAACGATCGGCGTCATGCCGGTCCGGTCGTTGCTTGGCGCAACGCTGATCGGGATGAGCGTCGGCCAGAGCGCGCCGTTGATCCTGGCGGATTGCTCCATCGAGCGGGTCCGGGTGCTGGCTGTCACGGTTCCTTCAGAAGCGTCCCGTGCGCGTCGGACTGGTCCGCATCTGAGACTGGCGGCTGACGATGCCAAGACCTCAATGGAGTGTTTGAAATGAACAGTATTGTAGCGCGGTCCACACAAAAGCCGCGGATCGTGATCAACGCCGACGAACTGGAACGTCTCGAGGCGCTCGCCGAAGGCGCACTGAAGCGCAATGCCCCGCTTGGAGAGCGACTGCTCGAGGAAATCGGACGTGCCCGGATCGTTTCCGCAAAGAAGATGCCGCCGAACGTGGTCGGTATCGGCAGCACGGTCAGATATCTCGACAACACAACAGGCCGGGAGACCTCGATCACCCTGGTCTATCCGGAGGATGCCGATATCGGGCAGCAGCGCGTGTCGGTGATGACGCCGATCGGGGTCGCATTGCTCGGCCTTGCCGAAGACGCGTCGTTCTTCTGGGACACTGTGGGAGGACAGCGCAGGACGCTCACGGTGATCGAGGTGAGGCAAACCCGATAGCCCGCAGGTACTCTGACAGTCGCTGCCACGTGTAGCGCAACGAGAATAGAAGAACGGGTTCAGGCCGGGGCACTTCCAACACGATGCCCCGCCCCACAAATATGGTCTCTGACTTCAAGGCAGTTGCCGCCCCCCGCGCAAGGCGGCCACCACGCGATCGGCCATGCCGGCGCAGCGGGCGCCGTCGAAGGGGAAAACCGTCTCGAAGCCGCCGCGCAGCTCTGCCTCTAGCGCGGCGCGCAACCGGCGGCGGGCGCGGAAGAGCCGCGTCTTCACCGTGATCGGATTGAGCGAGAGATCGGCAGCGATCTGACGCACTGGCACGCCCTCGACCTCGTGAAGCAGGAAGGGCAGACGCATGTCGGAGGGCAGCGCAGCCACCGCGCGTTCCATCAGCGCGCGCATCTGCGCCCGGCCGAGCGCGGCCTCTGGCCGCTCGGGCCCTGCGCCGGGGAAGGACAGGATGTTGGCGGGATCGGCGGTATCTTCGGTCACCGTGTCGTAGCTTTCCACTGGGCGCGTGCGGCGTTGGTGCATCCGCGCTGCATTGATGGCGATGCGGGTGATCCAGGTAGAAAACGCCGCCTCGCCGCGGAACTGGTCAATCTTGCCGAAGGCGGCAAGGTAGGCCTCCTGCACGACCTCTTCCGCCTCGGCATCGCTCTCGACGATCCCACGCGCCACACGGAAGAGGCGCGGGTTGAGTCGCCGGACCAGTTCGCGCACCGCCGCCACGCGGCGGGCTTCCTCCGGTCCGGGGCGGGCAGCGGAGACCAGATCGGCCTCGGCCGTGCTGGGGCCGATCTCCGATGCAGGCGTCTTGCTGCGGGTGGTCGGTGCCATCACGTCTCCTCGGGGTCGATGCGTCCTCGGTCCAGTATGGCCTCGACCGCCGGAAAGGCGCGCAGCGCCGCCTCGGGCAGGTCGCCCGTATCTTCCGCAGGATCCTGCCAGACCGCGTCCGTGGGGCGGCCAACCACGATCCGACCGACCATGGCAGCCATCTCGTGCGGAAGGCAGTAGTAGTCGTAGACGCCGGGCACCTCGAGAGCAACTTCGAAGCTCTCGTCCGGCAGCAGGAAATCGCTGTTCCAGGGCGCGGCCCCGTCGGGAATATGTGCCACCCGGTCGAAAAGCTCGGGATGGTAGGCGGTGGCGGTATGGCTGTTCACAGGGTCGTGGTTGACGAAGCGCAGGGTCGTGCCGGGCGTGATGGCGAGGCCGATGGGATTATACCAGACGCGCTCGCCGCGCGGCGTGCCGCGCATCTCGATCACCTCGACCTGTTGCGCACGGAGCAGGGACGGCATCGCGAGGGTGGCGAAACCGCCACCCCCGGCCGCCAGAATATGGCGACGTGTCAGCATCACTCGGCCAGGCGCTCGCGGGCTTCGGCGTCGTGGAACAGCACGACATGGGCATGCGGTGCCTCGACGCCCGGATGGCCGGCGTTGTAGTAGATGTCGACGCTGGACACGTTGTGATTGCCGACGTGCAGGTTGTCGTAGGAGGTCCCGTTCTGCAGTTCCTCGAGCGGCGTCATGTAGATAGTGGCCGACAGGTTGCCGTCAAGGTCGTAGCCCAGGAATGGGCCGGCCGGCAGCGTAGCGGGGTCAACGAAGAGTGTGCCGAGGCCGGGAAGGTAATCGGGCAGCGGTAGCGTCTCGCTAACGCGGACATAGGGGGCGCCGGGCGGAATCTGGGCCAGCGCCTCCTTTTCATGGGCCAGCGTCGGCAGGGCGGTGACGGCCAGAAGGCCGGCGGCGAGGGCGAATGCCTTGGTCATGGGTGATCCTTTCGTGTTCCCGTTGGGAGAGCGGCTTCTTCGCCGTCTCGATCAGTTGGATGCAGGCAGACGCGAAAGGTTTCCGAAATATGGAGAATTCTTCCTCTTTTTTGGGACTGTCTCAAATTCTGTGCATCGGGCCATGATGATGAACGAAGGAGGATCATCGCATGGCCATTTCGAAGAAGGTTCTGGACGAACTGCTGGGCGACCGCGACCCGAACGACGTGTTCAGCAAGGACGGGTTGCTTGACGACTTGAAGAAGGCTCTGGCGGAGCGGATTCTGAACAGCGAGTTGGACGAGCACCTGGAGAACGAGCACGGATCGGGCAGGACGAACCGTCGCAACGGCACGTCGCCGAAGACGGTGCAAACGGAAAGCTCGAAGGTGCCGCTGGACATTCCGCGCGACCGCGCCGGCACCTTCGATCCGCAACTGATCGCAAAATACCAGCGCCGGTTTCCCGGCTTCGACGAGAAGATCGTCTCGATGTACGCCCGTGGCATGACGGTGCGCGAGATCCAGGGCCATCTGGAGGACATTTACGGCGTCGACGCCTCGCCGGCGCTGATTTCCCGGATCACCGACACGGTGATGGACGCGGTGAAGGAATGGCAGGCCCGCCCGCTCGACGCCTGCTATCCGCTGATCTTTTTCGATGCGAACGGCAGGTCGTCGCGCGGATCAAGTCCGCGACCGGTATCGGCATGTCGGTCCTGACACAGCAGCTGGCCGAGCTCCGCCGCCGCGTGAACGCCACCGGCGATCCGCACACGCCGATCCCGAAGCCCGCCTGGTTCAGGCGCCTCCGGCTCGATCTCGCCGGCGCGCCCGAGCGGAACGAGGCCAACGTCATTGTCGCGCTGACCTCCGATCCGGGCTTCGCAGGCGTGCTCGCCTTCGACGAGTTCGGACAGGAGATCGTGGTGCGTCAGCCGCTGCCGTGGGACGCCGGAACCGCCTCCCTGCCGCGCCCCTGGGAAGACGCCGACGACATCCGCACCGCCGAATGGCTGCAACTCCGCGGCATCAACGTGGCCCCGGTCGTCGTCAGCCGCGCTGTCGGCGCCGTCGCCCGCGAGCTGCGCATCCATCCCGTCCGCGACTGGCTCGACACCCTGACATGGGACGGCACGCCCCGGATCGAGACCTGGACCGGCACCTATCTCGGCGCCGAGCCCACGGCGTTCAACCACACCATCGGCGCGCTCTGGCTGATCTCGGCCGTCGCCCGCATCTACCGCCCCGGCGTGAAGGCCGACCACATGCTGATCCTCGAGGGGCCGCAACGGAAAAGGTCGGGAACATGTTTTTCTATACGAAAAGAGAAGGACCCCCGTTAGGGATACCGAGGTTGGGACCACATCTGAGCAAGATATTGGATTAAAACGATAAAGGGCTGTCCCAACCCCCTCGAAGGTTGGGACCACGCGTTCGGAGGTTGGGACCGGGACGGGCAGCGCGTCGATCTTCGCCGGCCGCGCCGTCCCTGGTCGTTTTCGCTTTGGACGGGGACCGCCGGATGCTACATCTGGCGGTGACCGAAGCCGAAGGCCCACAACTTGTGAGCCTTCACGATGAACACTCCGATCCCCGCGCAGGACGTCCGCCCCGAGCCGGGCGCGATCAACCGGTCCTGCATCCTTGCCCTCGACCTCGGCACCACGACCGGCTGGGCGCTCCGCAGCCATGACGGACTGATCACCAGCGGCACGGTCAGCTTTCGGCCCGGACGCTTCGACGGCGGCGGCATGCGCTACCTTCGTTTCACCAACTGGCTGACCGAACTCGACCGGCTGTCCGGGCCCATCGCCGCGATCTGGTTCGAGGAAGTCCGCCGACACGCCGGCACCGACGCGGCCCACATCTATGGCGGGCTGATGGCAACCCTGACCTCATGGGCCGAACTGCGCGGCGTTCCCTACGAGGGCGTTCCGGTCGGGACGATCAAGCGCCACGCGACCGGCAAGGGCAATGCGCCCAAGGAGACGATGATCGCTGCGGCGCGAGCACGAGGGTTCTCGCCCGCCGACGACAACGAGGCCGACGCGATTGCCAGCCGGGCAGCGCATCGTCTACATGACCCATGATCATGTCGGACATCTGGGCATCTTCGTCTCGGGGTCCGTCGCG
>NZ_WIND01000026.1 GCF_009697225.1 Halovulum marinum | reverse complement strand
GATCGAAACCGACCAGCAGGGGCAGAGAGTAGCTTAAATCGCGTAGGAAACTGTCCAACGAATGGGGAGTAGCTCAAGAATGTCTGCGACCTCGTTCAGCACGTTTTCATAAGCTTGGCGCATTTGGTAGACCGGTCTCCCCCCCGAGAGGCGATAGGCAAGATCGGCTGTGAGCAGGGTCTTGCCATCACAGGGATATCCCTCAAGAAGTAGAATTCGGGCGTCATCAGCGATAGCGGCCAGAATTTCTTGTGTGGCGCTGCGTTGCATGTGATATTCGGATAAATTGTTGGACCAATCCCGCGCGAGCTGCGACGGTTCTACTTTTCCATATAGAAACAGGTCTTCAATCTGGATTTGTGTGGGAACCGTAGCCGCGGGTTCTGAGGGTGTGTATTTTGCGAAGCTGGCAAGTTGCGGCACTTTCGGTGCATCCTTGGCCAGAAGTTCTCTGATCGTAGTGGCAAGTCCCGCACGGCCCATGAAGAATGGTGTGCCGAGTCGCGTTTGGGCGGCGGTGACATCAGGGTCGGCTTGTGCGGTCGGTCGATTGATAAAAAAGGCCTTTCCACGCAAACCTGTCAGGTCGTTGATCGCTTGATTTAAGTGGAAATCGCCAGCATTGAACCCGACGAAGACTACGATCTGAGCCTGGTCGATGTCGCGCCGAAAGCGGTCGAGCCAGTTCTTTGCACTGGTAAGCTTCGAGTAGCTCTCTGCGCCGAGCACGCAGCTATCGCGAAAGTTGTGTATGTCCCATTTCTGCACATAGCCGTGTAGATGGATGATCGGGAGATTTTGCGCGGCCGTGTCGGGATCGTCGGAGTTATTGATCGCCTCGACCGGTTTGATCGCGGCCTTTGCCGCAATCTCGAGAGCATCGTCGTAATTTGTCGTGTAGACCGCTTGCCATGGGTAGCGTAAAAGATCGGCCATATCAGCAGTTACGTTGGAAACGGTAAACCGCTCTTTCAGGAGTGTCATCATGCCGTTGTCGCCAATCTTTTCCTGTAGTGCATCGGCGGCATTTCGTAGGTCCTTGTATGGTGGCTGCTGACTAAGTTCGTCATTGAAGAGGTCGAGCAGCTGCGCGCCCGTGCCGAGGGTGTCATCCGGCTTGAAATTCAGGCAATCCGCGGAAAAACCTGCGCCGCAGAACAAGATAGCACCGCCAACCCGCGCCAAGTTTAAACGCCTATGGAACTCGTCAAATGAGTTGTTTGCCATAAATTTAGACTCCTCAGGTAAAATTCACATTCGGCGAGTGATGACAGTTTTTGAACGGAGTTTCTGATGTTGGAAAAGTCTTCAGGCATGTCAAAGAAGGCTTTCTACGAAGGCTTCAACCTACGACTTTCTCTTCGTGCTATCGTGCCGTCCTCTTTTCGGTTCTCTCCATGTAAGACGTTTTCTGTCGGGCTGGAACAAATGAATCTTGTTTCACGGGTTGGTGGTCCCGCATTGGGACGATCTGGTGTGGCCGATTTTCGATGTCAGGATGATCAGTTTACGTCGAAAGTATCGATCAGGTCCATCGCGGGTGTTCTGATCGCAAACTCGGTTCTTACGATGCGTCGCCAACTTTGGTACGGCGACAATAGTCGGATTTAAGCGCATCACCGCCGTTTGTGTCCAGCGCAGCGTACGACCGGAAACCGCCCCACACGGCGCGAGTGAAACGAGGCGAACGGCAGCAGACTGCACTATCGCGAAAGTTCATGCCTGAATTGAAAAAGGGACGCTCCTAGTCGCCATCAAGGCAGCTCGGCTATCGCGCCCAACAAGGCCGTTGCGATCTAACCACACTTAGACTGCCGCTACCTTTCTTGTCGCCGTGCTTCCGTATTGCTTCCGGCAGAACGCAAAGCGCGCCGCCGACAAAACCGGCAGCCCTCAAGGCATTGATAACAAAGGTAAACGTGGTGAGCCGTGCAGGATTCGAACCTGCGACCCACTGATTAAAAGTCAGTTGCTCTACCAACTGAGCTAACGGCCCACGCAGGCCGCGGAAATAGACGGAGCGGCGCCGCAGGTCAAGGGGCAAATCGGCGGATTTCCGTGTTGCACCCGAGGTCTGGCGCCGGCGGCTGCATGCGCATATATCACGCGCCATGACTCAGGCTGCCGAAACCGCGCCTGTCCTGCGCTTCGTCAAGATGCATGGGCTGGGCAATGACTTCGTGGTCGTCGACGCCCGGGGCGGCGTCGACCCGGTCACGCCTGCCCTGGCGCGGGCGCTGGGCGACCGGCACCGGGGCGTGGGCTTCGACCAGCTGGCGGTGATCCACGACGATCCGCAGGAGACCGTCCGCCTGACCTTCTGGAATGCCGACGGCAGCCTGTCGGGGGCCTGCGGCAACGCCACCCGCTGCGTCGCGCGGCGCTTGATGGACGAGACCGGAGCCGCCCGCGTCACCCTGCGCACCGATTTCGACGTGCTGGTGGCCGAGGACGCGGGCGATCGGCTGACCCGGGTCAACATGGGTCGTCCGGCGCTGGACTGGCGGGAGGTGCCGCTGGCGCGCGAGACGGACACGCTGAAGCTGCCGCTGGACGGCGGCCCCGTCGCGCTGAGCATGGGCAACCCGCATTGCGTGTTCTTCACCGACGATGCCGAGAACGCCGACATCGCCGCGCAGGGCCGGCGGTTCGAGACCGACCCGCTCTACCCGCAACGCACCAATGTCGAGATGGTCGAGGTTCGGGCCCGCGACCGGCTGCGCCTGCGCATCTGGGAGCGGGGCGTGGGGATCACGCTGGCCTCGGGCTCCTGCGCCTGCGCGGCGCTGGTGGCGGCCGCCCGGCGCGGGCTGACCGACCGGGCGGCGACGGTGGTCGTCGACGGCGGCACGCTGCATGTCGACTGGCGCGAGGATGGCGTCTGGATCACCGGCCCGACGCAGGAGGTCTTCGAAGGGGTGCTGTCACCGGCGCTGCCGCTGACATGAAGCCCCCCGTCTTCGAGACCTTCGGCTGCCGGCTGAACGCCTACGAGACCGAGGCCATGCGCGAGCTGGGCGCGGCCGCCGGGCTGGGCGACACCGTCGTCGTCAACACCTGCGCCGTCACCGCCGAGGCCGTGCGCCAGTCGCGCCAGCGCATCCGCCGGCTGCGCCGCGAGCATCCGGACGCAAGGATCGTCGTCACCGGCTGCGCCGCGCAGACCGAGCCCGAGACCTATGCCGCGATGCCCGAGGTCGATCTGGTGATCGGCAACCTCGAGAAGATGCGCGCCGAGACCTGGGAAGGCGTCGCCAGGGGCCCGGATTTCATCGGCCGGACCGAGAAGGTGCAGGTCAACGACATCATGTCCGCGACCGAAACCGCCGGTCACCTGATCGACGGCTTCGGCACCCGCGCGCGCGCCTATGTGCAGGTGCAGAACGGCTGCGATCATCGCTGCACCTTCTGCATCATCCCCTATGGCCGGGGCAACTCGCGCTCGGTTCCCGCCGGTGTCGTGGTCGAGCAGATCGCGCGGCTGGTCGGCAGCGGCTACCAGGAGGTCGTGCTGACCGGGGTCGACCTGACCAGCTGGGGCGCCGACCTGCCGGGAGAGCCGCGCCTGGGCGATCTGGTGCAGCGCATCCTGAAGCTGGTGCCGGACCTGCCGCGCCTCAGGATCAGCTCGATCGACTCGATTGAGGCCGATCCTGCGCTGATGGAGGCGATCGCGGGGCAGCCCCGGCTGATGCCGCATCTGCACCTGAGCCTGCAGGCGGGCGACGACATGATCCTGAAGCGGATGAAGCGCCGCCACTTGCGCGACGACGCCATCCGCTTCTGCGAGGAAGCCCGCCGCCTGCGCCCCGAGATCGTGTTCGGCGCCGACATCATCGCCGGGTTCCCGACCGAGACCGAGGCGATGTTCGAGAACTCGCTGAAGCTGGTCGAGGAGTGCGGGCTGACCTGGCTGCACGTCTTTCCCTATTCGGCGCGCAAGGGCACCCCCGCCGCGCGCATGCCCGCCGTGGACGGCGCGGCGATCAGGGACCGGGCCGCGCGGCTGCGGGCACTGGGGGAACGGCAGGTCGCCCGGCACCTCTCGGCGATGACCGGCCGCACCGAGCCGGTGTTGATGGAGAGCTCGACCCGTGGCCGCACTCCGGGCTTCGCCGAGGTGGACGTCGTCGGCGGCGCGCCCGAGGGGCGGATCGTGCAGGTCCGCCTGACCGGCAGCGCCGAAAACCGGCTGACGGGCGCGCTGGCGGCCCAGGCTCAGGTCCGCGCCGGGTAGCGCACTAGGCCCAGCCTGTCGCGCTGCGCGAAGCGCCAGGTCAGCATCACCGCCGCCGCGGACAGGCCCAGCGCCAGGCCGATCCACACGCCGATGCCGCCCATGCCGAGCGGGAAGGCCAGCGCCCAGGCCGCCGGGATGCCGAGGCCCCAGTAGCTCGCCACCGCGATCCACATCGGCACCCGCGTGTCCGACAGGCCCCGCAGCAGCCCGACCGAGATCACCTGCAGCGTGTCCACCACCTGGAACACCGCCGCGACGGCCAGAAGCCCGGTCCCGGTCGCCACGATCGCGGCGCGCTGCGGCTCTTGGTCGTCGAGAAAGGCGCGGATCAGCGGCTCGGGCAGCAGCCACAGCACCAGCGCGCCGGACAATGCCACCGCCAGCGACATCGTCATCACCGTGCGTGCGCCCCGGTCCAGCCCGTGGGCGTCGTGTCGCCCCAGCGCATGGCCGACCCGGACGGTCCCGGCGCTTGCGAGGCTGAGCGGGATCATGAAGATCACCGAGGTCACCTGCAGCGCGATGCCGTGCGCGGCCAGCGGGATCGTCCCCAGCCGCCCCATCAGCAGCGAGCTGACCGAGAACATGCCGACCTCGGCCAGAATGGTCGCACTGATCGGCACGCCGAGGCGCAGAACTTCGCGGAACGCCTCCCAGTCGGGCCGCAGGAAACGCACGAACAGCTCGTATTTCTTCAGCGCCGGGCGGCTGAGCGAATAGGCCACCAGCAGCAGCAGGATCAGCGTCTGCGAGCCCAGCGTCGCGATCGCCGCGCCCCGGATGCCCAGCGCGGGCGCACCCCAGTTGCCGAAGATGAACATCCAGTTCAGCACGACGTTCAGGCCCGCACCGGCCAGCGTCGCCCACATCACCACCTGCGTCCGTTCCAGCGCCGAGAGGTAGGAGCGCAGCACCATCACCGCCACCGCCGGGTACAGCGCCCACTGCGCGACACTCAGGTACTGCACCGCCAGCGCGACCAGTTCGGGGTCCTGCCCGGTCAGGCGCAGGATCGGCCCGGCGAACCACAGCGGCACCATCAGCACGGTGACCACCAGAGCGCCGACCCAGAGGCCCATGCGCACAACGCGGCGCACGCCGCGCACATCGTCCGCACCCGCCGCCGAGGCGGCCATCGGCATCACCGCGTAGGCGAACCCGGTCCCGGCGATGAAGCCGATGAAGAACAGCGTCGTGGCCAACACGCCCGCTGCCAGCGCCTCGGCGCTGAGCCAGCCCAGCATGACCGTATCCGTGACCTGAATCGCCTGCTGCGTCAGCTGCGCCGCGATCAGCGGCGCGCCGATCTTCAGCGTGGCGCGCATGTGGTGCGCCCACCCCTGCGACGGGGCGGGCCGGCTCGCATGGCCTTGGCCGGGGTGGGCGACGCTCATCGGGACTCCTCCGGCCCCGGCTATAGTGCCGCACGGGGACCGGATCAATCGCGCTCGGCCCGCGGCTGTGACAGCCCTGTCGGGCGACCGGGAGCGCCCGCGCCGCACCCGCGCGCGCGGCGCTACGGCCGGCGGCATCCGCGCGCGCTGCAGGCGGTCCCTGCACGCACGCAGCGGCGGCCAAAAGCGCCGCCCGCCGACGCGTCAGCAGATCCGGCGGGCGCGGTCCGGGGTCAGGACTCGGGGCCGACGCTGAGCAGGTATGCCCAGACGTCCGCGGCGCCGTCGCGCAGCCGGAACGTCATCTTCGAGCGGGCCGAGCTGTCGTCCAGGTATTCCTGCAGGAAGGCGCGCGGATCGGCGACAAAGGCGGCGAAGTCCTCTTCGTTCCACTCCAGCCCGGCCTCGCCCGCGGCGACAAGGCTTTCGCCGTAGTTGAAATCCTCGACCGTGCCGGCCTGGCGTCCGGCGATGCCGTACAGGTTCGGCCCGGTCTTGCCGCGGCCGTCGATCACCTCGTCGCCATTGGCGATCATGTGGCAGGAGGAACAGCGCTTGAACAGGTCCTTGCCGGCCTCGGCGTCGCCCTCCTGGGCGGACGCGGCGACGGGCAGGGCGACGAGCGCGGCGATGGCGAATGCGGTCTTCATCACTTTCCTCCGGATGGGATCACGATGACTACCGAAATAGGGCAAAGGCAGCCGCACGGCAAAGAGACTTTAACGCGAGCGCCGGATTCAGGCCGGGATGAAGACTTGCAACAGGGCCCTCAGGCCACCGCGCGGGCCAGGGCGCAATGCTTCCACAACGCGTGCAGCGCGCCCACCAGGTGGTCGATGTCCTCGTCGCTGTGTCCGGGGCCGGGGGTGAAGCGCAGCCGCTCGGTCCCCTTCGGCACGGTGGGGTAGTTGATCGGCTGGACGTAGACCCCGTGATCGTCCAGCAGCACGTCCGAGATCATCTTGCACTTCACCGGGTCCTTCACCATCACCGGCACGATGTGGCTGGGGTTCGGCAGGTGCGGAATGCCGATCGCGTCGAGCCGGGCGCGCAGCTTGGCGACCTGCTGCTTCTGCCGCGCCCGCTCCCAGCGGCTTTCCTTGAGATGGCGGATCGAGGCCAGCGCCCCGGCGGCCAGCGCCGGCGGCAGGGCGGTGGTGAAGATGAACCCGCTGGAGAACGAGCGGACGAAGTCGACCAGCGCCGCCGAGCCGGTGATGTACCCGCCCATCACGCCGAACGCCTTGCCCAGCGTGCCCTCGATCAGGGTGATGCGGTCCATCAGCCCCTCGCGCTCGGCCACGCCGCCGCCGCGCGGGCCGTACATGCCGACCGCATGCACCTCGTCGACGTAGGTCATCGCGCCGAACTCGTCGGCCAGATCGCAGATCTCGCGGATCGGGGCGATGTCCCCGTCCATCGAGTAGACCGATTCGAAGGCGATGATCCTGGTCGAACCGGCCGGGCACTCCTGCAGCTTGCGGCGCAGGTCCTCGACGTCGTTGTGCTTCCAGATCTTCTTGTCGCAGCGCGCGTGGCGGATGCCCTCGATCATCGACGAGTGGTTCAGCGCGTCCGACAGGATCACCGCGTTCGGCAGGCGCGCGCCCAGCGTGCCCAGCGTCGCCCAGTTCGACACATATCCGCTGGTGAACAGCAGCGCCGCCTCCTTGCCGTGCAATTCGGCAAGCTCGCGCTCCAGCAGCACATGGTGGTGATTGGTGCCCGAGATGTTGCGGGTGCCGCCGGCGCCGGCGCCGGACTTGTCCAGGGCCTCGTGCATCGCCTGCAGCACCTTCGGGTGCTGGCCCATGCACAGATAGTCGTTGGAGCACCACACGGTCACGTCGCGCACGCCCGAGCCGCCGTGGTTCAGGGCGCGCGGGAAATTTCCGCGTTCGCGTTCGAGGTCGGCGAAGATGCGATAGTTGCCTTCCTGCCTCAGGGTATCCAGCTGGGCATTGAACAAAGCATCGAAATCCATCGGCGGGGACCTTTCACTTGCACCGTCTGCGCGGCCTTGCGAGGTAGATATCTGTCAGAAAACGCCACTTTCAACAACCATTGCCAACCGGTCTCATCGCCGCAGGGGCGCCCCCTGACGCGGTTTTGATCGCCGCGGCGCGCCCTGTTTGCCCGCAATCGCAGGCCGCGGCCTTGATCCCGGTCAATTCCGGACCCGGCACAGCCGCCCGCACAGCCGGTGCGGCCGCGACCATCCGGCCAGCGCCCGGCGCGCCACGAAGGCGATGCGCAGGTCGGCGCCCATGCGGTCCGGCTGCTTCAGATAGACCGACAGATGCGCGTTGTGCCGGTCCGGCACGAAGGCCCAGACCTGCTCGGACCAGCCCTGTGCCTGCGCCGCATCGTCGCGGAATACCGCCAGGTCGGCCAGTGCCGGGTTGGACAGGACTTCGACGGTCAGATCGGCATAATGCCGATCGACCACTTCCAGAACGCGGGCCATGCACGCCCCTTCCCGGGAACACCCGTACCAGGTTGCTGTCCGGGCATAATACCGCGAAACGCTCAGAAGTCGAAGAACCCCGGTCCGGCCCGGCCGCGCAGGTCGGCCGCCGCCGCCGCGCCCATCGCCGCGCCGTCCGCCGCCGGGCCCTCGGCGTCGGTCGACAGCGCCTCGGAGCCGTCGGGGCGGATGATCTCGCCGCGCAGCCGCAGCCGCCCGCCCGACAGCTCGGCCAGCCCGCCGATCGGTGTCTGGCAGGACCCGTCCAGCCCGGCCAGAAAGGCCCGCTCGGCCGCCATGCGCAGACCGGTGTCGCCGTCGTGGATCGGCGCCAGCAGCGCGGCGGTGGCGTCGTCCGCCTGCCGCCGCTCGATGCCGATCGCCCCCTGCGCCACCGCCGGCAGCATCTCTTCGGGCGCGATCGGGGCGTGCGGCACCCGCGCGCCCATCTGCAGCCGGTTCAGCCCGGCCATCGCCAGGAACGTCGCCTGCGCCACGCCCTCGGCCAGCTTGCGCAGCCGGGTCTGCACGTTGCCGCGGAACTCCACCACCTGCAGGTCGGGCCGCCGGTGCAGCAGCTGCGACCGGCGCCGCAGCGACGAGGTGCCGACCACCGCGCCGTGCGGCAGATCCGCCAGCCGCCCGCCGTCGAGCGTCACGAATGCGTCGCGCACGTCCTCGCGCGGCAGGTAGGTATCCAGGATCAGCCCCGGGGGCTGTGCCACCGGCATGTCCTTCATCGAGTGCACGGCGATGTCGATGTCGCCCGCCAGCAGCGCGTCCTCGATCTCGCGGGTGAACAGGCCCTTGCCGCCGATCTCGCCCAGCGGGCGGTCCTGCACCCGATCGCCGGTGGTCTTGATCGCGACCACCTCGAACGCCGCCTCGGGCAGGCCGTGCGCCGCCATCAGGCGGGCGCGGGTCTCGTGCGCCTGCGCCAGCGCCAGCGGCGAGCCGCGGGTGCCGATGCGCAGCGGGCGGTCGGTTGAAGGCAGCGGGTGCGACATGGCGCGGACCCTAGCGGCGTCGCCCGGCGGGTGCAATCGCCGCACCGGCTTTCCCTGCCGGGGCCGCGCCGCTATGGTCCGCCGCGAACCAGGCACGAGGACCGGATGCTGACAACCGCCAAACCGCTGATGCGCGCGCTCGCCGGCGAGACCCTGCCGGTGCCGCCGGTGTGGATGATGCGCCAGGCCGGCCGCTACCTGCCGGAATACCGCGCCACGCGGGCGCAGGCCGGCAATTTCCTGGACCTGTGCTACAACCCCGACCTGGCCGCCGAGGTGACGCTGCAACCGATCCGCCGCTACGGCTTCGACGCGGCGATCCTGTTCGCCGACATCCTGCTGATCCCGCAGGCGCTGGGCGCAGAGCTGTGGTTCGTGCAGGGCGAGGGGCCGCGGCTGTCCACCGTCACCTCGGCCGAGGATTTCCGGGCGCTGAAGCCGGTCGAGGCGATCCACGAGACGCTCGCGCCGGTCTACGAGACGGTGCGCATCCTGTCCCGCGCGCTGCCGCGCGAGACGGCGCTGATCGGCTTTGCCGGCGCGCCGTGGACGGTGGCGACCTACATGATCGCCGGCCAGGGCACCAGGGACCAGGGCCCGGCGCGGCAGCTGATGTACGCGGACCCGGCGACGTTCGACGCGCTGATCGACCTGCTGACCGAGGCGACGGCGCAGTACCTGATCGCGCAGATCGACGCCGGCGCCGAGGCGGTCAAGCTGTTCGACAGCTGGGCCGGCGCCCTGCCCGGCCTGATGTTCGAGCGCTACGCCACCCGTCCGGCGCGGACGATCGTCGAGCGGATCCGCGAACGGCACCCCGGCGTGCCGGTGATCGGCTTTCCGCGCCAGGCCGGCGAGAAGGTGGTGCCGTTCGTGCAGGCGACCGGGGTCGAGGCCTGCGCCATCGACACCAGCGTTGATCCGCACTGGGCGGCGCGCGCGCTGCAGCCGCTGACCTGCGTGCAGGGCAATCTGGACCCGATGCTGCTGGTCACCGGCGGCAGCGCGCTCGCGGACGGCGTCCGGCGCACCGTCGCCGCGCTGTCCGGCGGCCCGTTCGTCTTCAACCTCGGCCACGGCATCACGCCCGAGGCCGACCCGGCGAATGTCGACGTGATGCTGCGCGCGCTGCGCGGCTGATTTCCACACCTCCTCCGGGGCCTGCTTACGGTTTGGTAACGCCCCTGCCCTACGCCTCGGGATCAAGACCCCGTGCAGGAGGAGAATCCCCGTGCTCCGGACCATTGCCGCCGTTCTGACGGCCTGCCTGCTGTGGAGCGCGCCCGCCGCGGCCTCGGCGCAGCTTTGCGACGAGGCCGGCGCCCGCGCCGCGCGCGACACCGGCGTGCCCTATGCGGTGCTGCGGGCAATCTCGCTCACCGAGACCGGGCGCAAGCGCGACGGGCAGTTGCAGCCGTGGCCCTGGACCGTGAACATGGAGGGCAAGGGAACCTGGTTCGATGACCGCGCCACCGCGCTCAGCTATGTCCGCGCGCACCACGCCGGCGGCGCTCGCAGCTATGACGTCGGCTGCTTCCAGATCAACTACCGCTGGCACGGCAACGCCTTCGCCTCGGTCGAGGAGATGTTCGACCCGTACCGCAACGCGCTCTATGCCGCGCAGTTCCTGAAGCGGCTCTATGCCGAAACCGGCTCCTGGGCGAAATCGGCCGGGGCCTACCACTCCCGCACGCCGCAGTACGCCACCCGCTACCAGGCGCGGTTCGAACGCATCCTGGCCCGGCTGTCGGGCGAGACGCCGCCGCCGGTCGCCGCTACTCCGGCGCCGGCGAGCCAGCCGGCGCGGGTGATCGCCGCGGCGCAGCAATATCCGCGCGGCGCCACGGTCGGCCTGCCGCAGTCCGCGCCGCGCGGCAGCCTTGCCGCGGTGCTCGGCCTGCCCGCCGGATCGCCGATCCTCGCGGCGCCCGGCCGGCCGCTGTACTGAGGGCCGCGCCGATGTCCGCCGCCCGCCTGTTCCAGCCCACGGTGATGCTGTCGATCGCGCTGATGGCGGTGATCGTGATGATGATCCTGCCGATGCCCGCGATCGTGCTGGACATGGGGCTGTCGGCGTCGTTCGGGCTGGCGATCCTGATCTTCACCGTCACCCTGTTCATCGAGCGGCCGCTGGACTTCTCGGCGTTCCCGATGATCCTGCTGTCCTCGCTGATGCTGCGGCTGTCGCTGAACATCAGTTCGACCAAGCTGATCATCGGCAGCGGGCACAAGGGCACCGCGGCCGCCGGTGGCGTGATCGAGGGCTTCGCGATGTTCGTCATGGGCGGTTCGCTGTTCCTGGGGCTGGTGGTGTTCGGCGTGCTGCTGATCGTCAACTTCATCGTCATCACCAAGGGCGCCGGGCGCATGGCCGAGGTCGGCGCGCGCTTCGCGCTGGACGGCATGCCGGGCAAGCAGCTGGCGATCGACAGCGACCTCGCCTCGGGCGCGATCAGCCATGACGACGCGCGCGAGCGCCGCGCCCGCGAGCAGGAGGAGACGACCTTCTTCGGCTCGCTCGACGGGGTGTCGAAATTCGTCAAGGGCGATGCCGTGGCGGGGTTGCTGATCACCCTGCTGAACCTGGTCATGGGGCTGGCGATCGGCGTGTTCCTGCACGACATGCCGCTGGGCCGGGCGTTCGAGACCTATGCGATCCTGACCGTCGGCGACGGGCTGGTCAGCCAGATCCCGGCGGTGATCATCTCGATCGCCACCGCGATCCTGCTGTCCAAGGGTGGCGCCGCGGGCTCGGCCGACCGGGCGATGCTGCGCCAGCTCGGCGGTTATCCGACGGCGCTGTTCACCGTCGCCGGGCTGATGGCCCTGTTCGCGCTGATCCCCGGCCTGCCGCTGACCCCGTTCCTGGCCGGGGCGGCGATCCTGGCCGCCGGCGGCGAGGCGGCGCGGCGCGTCGCCCGGGCCGAGGCCGAGAAGGCCAGGGCGCCGGCACCCGCGCCCAGCGGACCGCCGCAGAAGAAGCTGGGCGACATGCTGGACCTGGACGAGATCCACCTGGAATTCTCGGCCGACCTGGTGAGCACGGTGATGGAACAGGCCACCGGCCTGGACGCGCGGATCGTCAACATGCGCCACCACGTCGCGCAGGAGTTCGGCTTCGTGCTGCCCGAGATCCGCCTGACCGACAACCCGACGCTGCCCGCCGGCACCTACGCGATCCGCGTCCAGGGCGTCGAGGCCGCGCGCGGCGAGATCGACCGCGACAGCGTGCTGATGCTGACCGCCGACGCGGTCCCGTCCGAGCCCGCCGGCCGCGACGTGGCCGAGCCGGTGTACGGCGCGCCCGCGCGCTGGATCCCCCCCGGCGAGCAGGAAGCTGCCTCGCTGGCCGGCTTCTCGGTGGTCACGCCGACCGAGGTGATCGCCACCCACCTGCTCGAGGTGCTGAAGCAGAATTTCGCCCGCCTGTTCACCCGCCGCACGCTGCGGCGGCTGCTGGACGAGTTCGTGACCCCCTCGGACCCGGACCGGGCCGCCGCGAACCGGCGGATCCTGGATGAATACGTTCCCGACAAGGTGCCGGTGGACCAGCTGCAGGCCGTGCTGCGCCTGCTGCTGGCCGAGCAGGTCTCGATCCGCAACCTGCCGGTGATCCTCGAGGCGATCGGCGAGCTGAACCAGGCCACCGCCCAGCCCGAGGCGCTGTGCGAGCATGTCCGCCGCCGGCTGGGCTTCCAGATCACCGCCGAATTGCAGGAGGGCGACGGCGCGCTGCCGCTGGTGCAGCTTGCCCCGGCCTGGGAAGAGCTGTTCACCCAGCACCAGATCGAGGGCCCCGGCGGGGCGCTCGACGTGGCGCTGCCGCCCGGAGAGTTCAACCGCCTGGCCGAAGCCGTCGCCACCCGTCTGGGCGACGCCGCGCGTCTCGGCCGCTATCCGGCGGTGGTCACCTCGGGCCGGCGGCGCCGTTTCGTGCAGACGGTGCTGAAGGCCAAGGGCATCCGTGCGCCGGTGCTGTCGTTCGAGGAAATCGGCACCGACCGGAAACCGGCGATGGTCGGGGTCGCCTGAGCATGTTCGACCTGCTGCAGGCGCTTCTGGACCAGTTCGAGACCCGGCTGCTGGCGACGGCCCTGGTGTTCGTGCGCCTCGGCGCCGCCGTCGGACTGATGCCGGGCTTCGGCGAGATCTTCCTGCCGATGCGCGTCAAGCTTGCCGCCGTGCTGGCGCTGACCGCGGTGGTCGCCCCCGCCGTCGATACCGGCGGCGTGCCGGCGGCGGTCGACCTGCCGCGGTTCGCGGCGCTGGTGCTGACCGAGACCGGGATCGGTCTGCTGATCGGCCTGGCCGCGCGGCTGCTGGTCCACGCGCTGCAGCTTGCCGGCTCGATCGCCGGGCAGGCCACCGCGCTGGCGCAGATGGCGGGGCCCGGGCTGGCGCCCGACCCGATGCCGGCGATGAGCAACGGGTTGACCATGGCCGGTCTGGCGCTGGCGATGGCGGCGGGGCTGCACGTCAAGATCGCCGCCGGCGTCATCGCCAGCTACGGCGTGCTCGGCATCGGTGCGGCGCTGCCCGGCGCGGATGTCGGCGCCTGGGGGCTGCGCCACGCCGTCGCGGGCTTCGCCCTCGGCTTCACCCTCGCCGCGCCCTTCGTCATCGCGGCGCTGCTCTACAACCTGGCGCTAGGCGCGATAAACCGGGCGATGCCGCAGCTGATGGTGGCGTTCATCGGCGCGCCGGTGATCACCGGCGGCACCCTGGCGCTGTTCCTGCTCGCCGCCCCGGTGATGCTGGGCGTCTGGAGCGGGCGGCTCGACGCGGTGCTGGCGAATCCGTTCACCTCGGGGCTGCCGCGGTGAGCCAGGGACAGGGCGACAGCGGCGAGAAATCCCACGAGCCGACGCACAAGCGGCTGGAGGACGCGCGCCGCCGCGGCGACGTCGCCAAGTCGGACGAGGTCACGGTCGCGGCGGTCTATCTGGGCCTTCTGGTGGGCGCGGCGGCCGGTGGCGCGGCGCTGATGTCGGGCGGCGGCGCGGCGCTGGCGGCCTTGCTCGGCACCGCCGATCAGCTGACCGGCGTCGTTCTCGGGCCCGGAGGCCGCGGCGCGCTGGCCGGCATCTTCGGCACCATCCTCGCGGCGGTTGCGCCGCTGTTCCTGCTCCCGGCGCTCGGGGCGCTGGCCGCGCTGGTCGGCCAGCAGGCGGTCGTGATCGCCGGGGAGAAACTGCAGCCGAAGCTTTCGCGGCTGTCGCCGCTGGCCTCGATGCGCAACAAGTTCGGCCCCACCGGGCTGATGGAGTTCGCCAAGCGGCTGGTGAAGATGTCCGCCGTGTCCGCGCTGGTGGTGGTTCTGCTGTCCGCCGAGATGGACCGGGTGATCGGCGCGGTCGCCGGCACGCCGGCGGGGGTCGCGGCGCTGATGCTGTCGCTGGTCCAGAAGCTTCTGGTCGGCGTGGCGCTGCTGTCGGTCGCGATCGCCGCGCTCGATCTGGCATGGGTGCGGTTCGACCACCGCCGCAAGCTGAAGATGACGCTGCAGGAACTGCGCGACGAGTCCAAGGAATCCGAGGGCGATCCGATGCTCAAGGCCAAGCGCCGCCGCCGGGCCACCGAGATCGCGACCAACCGCATGCTCGCCGACGTGCCGCGCGCGGACGTCGTGGTGGTCAACCCGACGCACTACGCCGTGGCCCTGGCCTGGAGCCGCAAGCGCGGCTCGGCGCCGAAATGCGTCGCCAAGGGCACCGACGAGATCGCCGCGAGGATCCGGACCATCGCCGGCGAGTCCGGCGTGCCGATCCACCGCGACCCGCGGACGGCACGGTCCTTGCACGCGACGGTCGATATCGGTCAGGAGGTTCCGCCGGATCTCTACCGCGCCGTCGCCGCCGCCATCCGCTTTGCCGAGGACATGCGGCGGAAGATGCGGGAACGGAACGGAGGACTGCCATGACGCCCGAGGCGATCGCGCGCCTGCAGCACCTGGCGACGTTGCGGCGGCGCAAGGCCGAGGCCGATCTGGCCGCGGCACTGGCGCGCCGCAATGCCGTCGCCGCCGAGGAAGCAGCGCTGCGGCGCCCGGCCGAAACCCTGCCGGCGCATGGTGCATGCGATCCCGGTCTGTTGACCGCGGTCGCTTCGCGCGAGCAGTGGCGTCACGCGCGCCACGCCGTGCTGGCCCGGTCGCTGCAGACGGCCGAGGCGCGGCTGGGCCCCGCCCGCCAGGACCTCGCGGTCGCGCACGGCCGCGCACTGGCGCTGGACGACATCGCCGACAAGCTCGACCGCCGCCGGGTGCAGGAGCGGCAGCGGCGCCTCGATGACGCGCCGCCGGCGTCCCGGCCACGGCCCGGGCCGTGACGCCGGCAATCCCGGCCTCGCAATGGTGGCGCGATCGGTGCAGGCGGCGTGCGCCTACAGGTCCTGGCGGACGATCTCGGTGATCAGCACGTCGCGCAAGCCCTCGCCGACCACCGGACGGGCGACCTCGACCAGCCGGGCCTTCAGGTCGGCCATCGCCGCGCGCGAGGTAAACGCGCCGTCGAACCCGCCGGAATGGGCATGGACGAACAGCACGTTCAGGAATGCATCGCGCAGCTTCGGCTCGCGCGAATAGACGTGTTCGGCCCCGCCCTCTGCGATTTCGACCGACAGCGAGGCGACGACCAGCGCCTCGACCTTCTCGTCGCGCACGATCGGCACCACGAACTGGCGCTTGAGCTCGGCGAACTCGGTCTTGCCATCTTCGTATGTTTCCTTTGCGGCGGGCGCCTCGGCCGCGGCGCAGGCCTCCGGCGTCTTCTCCGGGGCCTCGGGATCGCAGACCGGCTTGCCGGGTTTGAGCACCAGCCCCGCGGCGGCGCCTGCGCCAAGGCCAAGGGCGACCAGCGCGATCGGTAGCAGTTTCGCCATTGCGGCCTCGCTCAATAGGGCAGCACGATGTCCAGCACCTGCTGGCCATAGCGCGGCTGCTGCATGTCGCTGATCTGGCCGCGGCCGCCATAGGCGATCCGGGCACCGGCGATCTTGTCGTAGGTGATGGTGTTCTGGCGCGAGATGTCCTCGGGCCGGACGATGCCGGCGACCTGCAGGTCGCGCAGCTCGTAGTTCACCCGGACCTCCTGGCTGCCCTGGATGACCATGTGCCCGTTGGGCAGCACCTCGACCACGGTCGCGGCGACGCGCAGCGCGATGCGCTCGTTGCGCTGGACCGCGCCCTCGCCCGACGACGACGATGCGGAACTGAGGTCGGCCAGGTTCGACGAGGTCGCGCCGTCGGGCAGCAGCCGGTCCAGCGTCTGCGGAATGCCGACCAGCTGCGGCACCGCCAGGCTGTCCGAACCGGCCCGCGAACGCGAGCTGGAATTGCGGATCTGCGCCTCGTCGTCGATCTCGATCAATACCGTGAGGATGTCGCCGCCGCGGCTGGCGCGACGGTCGCCGAACAGCGACGACGGCCCCGAGCGCCAGAGCGACGCACGCTCCTGGCCGAAGCGGGCCTCGACCGGCGGCGCCGCGGCAATGGCGGCGCGCGCCGGGCTTACCCCGACGGACACGGGCTGTGCCGGGCTGTCCACCGGCGAGAACGCCGGCTCCTTGCCCACGTTCTCGAGCCGCTCGCAGGCGGTCAGCGTCGACAGCGCCAGCAGCAGCGGCGCGACCAGGCTTCTCATCGTCCTACCTCCACAAGTCCCGGGCCGCGTGCAGTCCCGGTCACGGTCGTGCGCGATCCCAGGTTCATCACCCGGACGCCGCGGTCCAGCGCGGCGCGATCCAGCGCCCGCCCGGCGGTCTCGATCACCAGCGCCCCGGAGCGGAAACGCAGGGTCACGATCTCGTTCCGCTCCACCACCGCGGCCGGGCCGAGGTCGCCCAGGCGCACCGGGCGGCCCGGGTACAGGGTGACGCGGGTCTCCAGCCCGACCGCGTCCTCGACCGCGCGGTGCGCGCCCGGCACGTCGCCGTCCTGCAGGCTGACGTCCTGCGGACCGATCACGGTCTGCGCCGGCAGCGTCCGGTTCACCACCAGCACCTGCGCCGGCAGTTGCCCGGGCAGCAGCAGCGCGGCCAGCATCAATGCGGCGCGCAGGTTCATCAGCGGATCTGCGTGGTCGCGCCCAGCATCTGGTCCGCAGCGGTGATCACCTTGGCGTTGAGCTCGTAGCCGCGCTGGGCCGAGATCAGGTCCGAGATCTCGCGCACGGCATCGACCGAGGACGCCTCGAGATAGCCCTGCCGCAGCGTCCCCCGCCCGTCCTCGCCGGGGGCGCCGATCACCGGCTGCCCCGAGGCGGGCGTCTCCAGATAAAGGTTGCCGCCCATCGCCTCGAGCCCCTTCTGGTTGACGAAGCTGGCCAGCGTCAGCGTGCCCAGAAGCTGCGGCTCGACCTCGTCGTTGAAGCTGGCGTAGACCTCGCCGTCGGGGTTGATGGAAATGGCGCGCGCGTCCTCGGGGATGGTGATCGGCGGCACCGTCTCGTGACCGTCCGAGGTCACGATGACACCGTCGCCGGAGCGTTTCAGCGCACCGTCGCGGGTGTAGGCCGAGGTGCCGTTCGGCAGCGCCACCTCGAGATAGCCGTTGCCCTCGATCGCCAGGTCCAGCTCGCCGCCGGTGGCCTGCAGCGCGCCCTGGCCAATGTCCATCGACACCGCGGCGACGCGCACCCCCAGGCCCAGCTGCACGCCGGTGGGCAGCGCCGTGCCGTCGGCGGCGTTGATGGTGCCGGCGGCGGCGACCTGCTGGTAGTGCAGGTCGGCGAAATCCGCGCGCCGTGCGTTGTAGGCGGTGGTGCTCATGTTGGCGAGGTTGTTCGAGATCACCTCCACCCGGGTCTGCTGTGCGTCCATACCGGTCGCGGCGATATCCAGCGCTCTCATCTCGGTTCTCCTGATTGTCAGCGGGCCGCCAGGGTGTCGATCACCTGGCGGATGCGTTCGTCCTCGCGGTCCAGCAGTTTCTGGCCCGCCTCGTAGGCGCGCTGCACCTCGATCATGCGCGAGATCTCGGCCACGGCGTTGACGTTCGAGCCTTCGAGGAAGCCCTGCCGGATCGCCCCCTCCTCGGCCGGGCGCACCGGCGCGTCGCTGCGGAACAGAACGCCGTCCTCGCGGGTCAGGGCGGTGGGATCGTCGACGGCCACCCGCCCGATGCGGGCCAGCGGCACGCCGTCGGCGGTCAGCGTGCCATCGCCGCCGATCGCGACCTGGCGCGCGTCGGGGGGCACGAAGATCGGCGCCCCGCCCGCGTCGAGCAGGCGGTGGCCGCGCATGTTGACCAGCTCGCCGCCCGCGTTGGGGGTGAACGACCCGGCGCGGGTCAGCCGCGGCCCGTCCTGCGTCTCGACCGTGAAGAACCCTGGGCCGTCGATCGCCAGGTCGAACTGGCCGCCGGTCGCCGACAGCGCGCCCTGCGTCATCGAGGTGATCCGGGCATGGGTGTCGGTCATCGCGACCGAGCCGCCCTCCGCCTCCAGCGCGGCGATCATCTCGGCGAACACCAGCCCCTCGCGCCGGTATCCGGTGGTCGACATGTTGGCGACGTTGTTCGCGACCGCCTGCAACTCGTTCGCCAGACCCGACTGGCGGGAGAGCGTCACATAGACCGAAGTAGTCATATCCCTGCGCCTCGCATTCTGCCGCGCCCGGAGCCATCTAGGCGGCCGCGGGTTAAGAAAGCCCTTCCGTCAGCGGGCGATCCGCGAAATCACGGTGTCGGTGTAGAAGCTGATCAGCATCTGCCCGGAATAGGCCATGGTCAGCCAGAAGGTGACCGCGATCGCGGCCAGCTTCGGCACGAATGTCAGTGTCAACTCCTGTACCGAGGTCAGCGCCTGGAACAGGCCGATGGCCAGGCCCACGACCAGCGCCACGGTCAGGATCGGCGCCGAGACCACGACGGTGATCCACAGCGCCTGCCGCAGCACGTCCAGAAGCTCCGCTTCGCTCATCGCCTAGACCGGCATCCGCAGGATTTCCTGATAGGCCTCGACCACCTTGTCGCGCACCGCGACGGCGGCCTGCACGGCAATTTCGGTCGCGGCCAGCGCCTCGACCACCGCCTGCGGATCGGCGCGCCCGGTCAGCCCGGCGGCGACCGTGTTCTCGGCCTCGCCCATGGCCTTGACGAAATCGCCGGCAAGCGCGGCGAAGGAGTGGTCGTCGCCGGCCTCGGCGCGGGGCACCTCGGCCGGCCGGGTGGCGGGCTGGGCGCTGGCATAGGCCCGCGCGGCCGCGGTTGCGGTCAGATCGGTCATCGGGATTCTCCCTTTCTCAGCGGCGCAACAGGTCCAGCACCGCGCTGGTCATCTTCTTCGCCTGGTCGAACATGCGCAGGTTCGCCTGATAGCTGCGCTGCGCTTCGCGCGCGTCCGCCAGCTCGATCATCAACTTCACGTTCGAGCCCTCGTACATGCCGTCGGGCCCGGCCAGGGGATGGGTGGGATCCTGGATCCGTTCCACCTCGGTCTGGTCCAGCCGCACGCGCCCGGCCCGCACGCCGTCAGCGCCATGAGGCAGCGCCAGCTGCTCGAACGGCACCAGCTTGCGGCGGTAGCCGGGCGTGTCGGCGTTGGCGATGTTCTCGGAGACGATTCGCAGCCGCGCGCTTTGCGCCGTCATGCCGCTGGCCGAGGAGGCCATGGTACCGATCAGGTCACTCATCCGGGTCGCCTCCTATCGCCGGCCGATGGTCATCGAGAGGATGTCCAGCGATTTACGCATCACCCCCAGCGCCAGTTCGTGCGACTGCTGCGCCGCGACGCTGCGCATCATCTGGTCCTCGAGCGAGACGTCGTTGCCGTTGGGCGATTCGGCGCCGAACGCGGTCGCCGCCTCGACCCGGTAGCGGGCAGCGGTGCCCGGATCCTCGAAATGGCCCGCGCGCGTGGCACGCAGCGCCGTCCCTGCGGCCCTGTCACCGTAAGCTTCTGAAAACGGGACGATATCCTGGGCCTTGTAACCCGGGGTGTCGGCGTTGGCGACGTTGCGGGCGATCACGGACTGGCGGGCCGCGGCGTGTTCTGACAGGCCGCGCGCCAATCCCAGGATGCTCAGATTCAGGTCCATGTCGGGCTTCTCCCTAACCGGTGGCAAGACCTCCTTAAGGGCCGAGGGTTGATAAAGCGTTGTGGTTGAAAAGGTTGCAGGTGCCATGACGTCCCCCTTCAGTTCCCTTTCGGCGGAGTTTGTCCGCCGACCGCTGTCGCGCCGGCACGGTCGGATCGCGGCCGTCCGGCCCGGCTCGATCGACGTGAGCGGCCTCGGCCCCGCAGTCCGCGTCGGCGACCGGCTGGCGTTTCCAGACGGCGCCCCGATCGGCGAGGTGATCGCGCTGGATTCGACGACGGCGCGGGCGATGACCTATCACGATTGCACCGGGATCGGCGCCCGGCAGGAGGTGATCCTCGAGCCCGAGCCGGAGTTCCGCCCCTGCGCCGCGTGGCAGGGCCGCATCGTCGACGCCTTCGGCGAACCGCTGGACGGCCGGCCGCTGCCTCAGGGCGACGCGGCCCGCACGATCCGCGCCGCGCCACCGCCGGCGGCGGCGCGGCGGCCCATGGGCCGGCGGATGCGCACCGGGGTCGCGGCTCTGGACACGATGCTGCCGCTGGTGCGCGGGCAACGTATCGGCGTGTTCGCCGGGTCCGGGGTCGGCAAGTCCACGCTGCTGGCCAGCATCGCCCGCGCGGCCGAAGCCGACCGGGTCGTGCTCGCCCTCGTCGGCGAGCGCGGGCGCGAGTTGCGGCACTTCACCGACAGCGTGCTGGGCGCCGAGGGCCTGGCGCGCTCGGTGGTTGTGGCGGCCACGTCGGACCAGTCCCCGCTCGTCAAGCGCCGCGCCGCCTGGTCGGCGACGGCGGTGGCCGAGCACTTCCGCGACCAGGGCGAACACGTTCTGCTGATCGTCGATTCGCTCACCCGGATGGCCGAGGCGCACCGCGAGGTGGCGCTGACCGCGGGCGAGCCGGCCAGCCTGCGCGCGTTCCCGCCCTCGACCGGCGGGCTGATCGCCGCGCTGGCCGAGCGCGCCGGGCCGGGCGCGGGCGATCAGGGGGACATCACCGCGGTGTTCTCGGTACTGGTGGCGGGCTCCGACATGGAAGAGCCGGTCGCGGACATGTCCCGCGGGGTGCTCGACGGGCATGTGGTGCTCGACCGCGCGATCGCCGAACGCGGCCGCTTTCCGGCGATCGACGTCCGGCGCTCGGTCTCGCGGAGCCTGCCGGGTGCCGCGTCCGAGCGTGAGAACACGCTGATCGCCCTGGCGCGCCGCGTGCTCGGCACCTACGAGACCGCGGCGCCGATGGTTCAGGCCGGTCTCTACACTCCGGGTGCGGACCCCGACCTCGACGCGGCGCTGCGCATCTGGCCCAAGCTCGACGCGCTGTTCGCCCGCACCGGACTGCCGCGGATCGAGGAGTCGTTTCAGGCGCTGGGCCAGGCGCTGGACCTTGAGCCGTCGCAGGGCCCGTCAGACGGCTAGGCGGCAGTCGAGAGGGGGTGGATGCCGCTCTGCCGTGACGGCATCGCGATGTGCCAAGCTTGCGATGTCAACGCGCAAGCTGAAAGAGAGGGCATCCACGGGAGAGGCCACCTTCATCGGCGTCGATCTCGAATATGAACGTGTGCCAGATGCCTGGCGCCGCAACAGACGGGTCCGTCCCGAAAGCGGCTGTCGCAACCGCGGTACGTCCGGTTCATGGCGGGGCAGGCGCTGCGCCTGGTGGCGATGGAGGCCTGCGCCAGCCCGCATCACCGGGCGCGGAAAGTGATCCGCCACGGGCACGAGGTCCGGCTGATCGCGGCGCACCACGTCAAGCCGTTTCTCACGCGGCAGAGCAAAGACGCTGCCAACGCGGACGCCATCGTCGAGGCGGCGCTGCGGCCGAGCATGCGGTTCGTGAAGCCGAGGACCGCCGGCCAGCAGGCACGGGCCATCGCATTCTGGTCGCGGGAGCAGCCCGTGAAGCTGCGAACGGAGCGGTGAATACGCATCGGTCGCATCTCTACGCGTTCGGCCATGTCGCGCCCAAGGGCATTGAATTCGTTGCGCGTCTTGCCATGATCGTCGTAGACGCCGACACGGACATACCCGATCTGGCCTGGGACATCTGCTACAAGCTCGTCGAGCAGATCGCGCACCTGACGGGCGGCCCAAGGCGCTGAAGGCCAGGATCGCGGCGATGTCGAACGAAGCCGAGATGCCTGATCGGCCGCGAACGGTGTCGGGCGTCGGACTGATCGCTGCGCTCGCGATCGAGACCTTTGCACCGCCGATGGACCAGTTCCGCCGCGGGCACGACTCCGCGGCTTGGCTCGGCCTCATCCCCCGGCAACATTCCACCGGCGGCAAGCAGAAACCTGGGAAGACCTCGCAGATGGGCAACGGGATATGCGGCGGCTGGTGTCCGGCGCGACCGCCGAGATCCGCTGGGCCAGGCGACGAGGGGCACCGAAGGTGTCGTGGCTGGCGCGGATGCCGAGGCGCAAGCCGATCCGGTCGTGGCCGTCGCGCTGGCGAACAGGATCGCGCGCGGCATCTGGGCGATGCTGACGCGGAACGAGGACTATCGCGGCCCGGTTCCGATCGGCGTCTGATACGGTGCACAGACATCCGAGCCAACGAGTTGCAAGCAAGGCATGATCCGAATTGAAAGACTGATCGAAAAGAACCGGGTCCGGCAAACCAGAAACGTTCTCAGAGGCTTTGAGCTCGCTGTTGGAGATGTGGCCCCGGTCCGCGCTTCACCATTTCGGCCAGCGGCGCCATGTCAGCCGCATGAACAGGCCTGACACAGGACTGACAAAGGAACGTACTCGATCACATGTCCCGACGATCAGAATCTCCTTGCAAACCGAGCGGCATCTACGATGGAACCTTGGCCAGCACGGAACGCTTCGCCGCCACGGTCCCTTTGCCGCGCCTGAGTGCCCGCTGTATCCGCCGCTGCGCGGCCTCACCGCGCAGATGACAGGATCAGGTTCGTCAGCCCGGTGCTGCCGGCAGACTGCAGAAGGGTCAGCGCGGCGGCGCCGGGCGTTCCGGCTGTCGGCCCCGCTTCCGCCTGACGGCGGACCAGGAACCGGGAGATTATCTTGTCGACCGCTTCGGGTTCGCGGAAGGCGGCGACCGAGGACGTCCCGAACATCCGGCTGGTCTTGTCCTCGAGCATCTCGCGCTGGCGATCGACGTCCAGACCGGCGAACCGCGCCGGCAGCCCGAACGCCGCCTCGACCACCGAACGCAGCGGATTGCTGCCCATGATCCGGTACCACTGCGTGCCGTTGGCCCCATCCGAGGCGGCAGCGGCGAGTCCGGCGATCTCGCGCCGGAAGGTCATCGCCAGCCGCATCGATTCGTCGCTGTTGCCGACGGCGATCTCGAACTGCCGTTCCTTGTAGCGGGCGACGATATCCTGGCCGAACCCGGCCCGCGCCACGTGCGGCCCGCCCAGGTCACCGAAGCCGAAGGCCTTCGAGAAGGCAGTGTAGCGCGGGTCGACGAACTTGTTGGCAAGGCTTTGCGGATCGTCGGTACCTTCGGAAAGCATCCTTTCCAGAAAAGCGGTCTTGTAGAGGTCGTCGTCCAGGCCGAAGGCGCCGAGGGCGACGGCCAGCATACGGCGGTCGGCAACCAAGTCGCGGGCGCTCGACACGTCCGCGATCCGCTCCTGGAAGTACGCGGCGTCGCGCTGGATTCGCGCGCTACCCTCGAAAGCCTGCCGCTGCGCGGCTTCCGTCCGCTCCAGGAAACGCCAACCGGCGACACCCGACAACGGGACCACCGGCTGGTACATCAGGCCGATCCCTGGGCGGCGTGGTTCAGCAGGACCTGTTCGCGCTGCAGCAGCGTCCGCAGCGCCTTCAGCGCCGGGTAGAAGCGCAGCGCCGACACCGCCTCGGCGGCCGTGCGGAGCTGCTCGGCGCTTTCCGGATCGCTGAACACGAACCGCAGCTGCTCGATGCCGCGCAGCAGCTGCGCCTTGCCCTCGTCCGGTGCCGCCTCGCCGGCCAGCACCATCTGCGCGATGTAGCAGACCCGGGTCACCGGCGTCTTCACGTCCTCGGGGTGGATGGCATCGCGCAGGCGCAGGACGTTGGCGTCGCGGCTTATGACGTTCAGACGCGTGCGCCGGTCGCCGTTCTCCATCACCACGCCGTTGATCATCACCCGCTCTCGCGGCCCGAGCTTCAGCACCAGCCCGGTCACGCCGCCGCTCCCGCCGTGGGGCGCAATCCGCGCATCATCATGGTGTTGATCTCGACGAGAATGTCCGGCGTCGCCGTCTCCTGCAGCACCTTCGCGGAATGGGTGCGCACGAATTCGGCGAGATAGAAGATCTGCGCGCGCAGAGCCGGCGGCAGGCCATTGGCTTCGTCGGCGACGCCCGCGGCCATCATGACCCACAGCTTCTGGTTCCGATAGATCGCTTCGGCGAGCTGCGGAAAACGGTCGGACCGGCCGGCGTGATCGGTGATCCTGCGCGTCGCCTCGGCGAAGGCGCGGTACTCGTTGTCCCGGGGCTGCGGCGCAATCGCGGTGGCGTTGGCATAGGCCGATCGGGCAAGCGCGTCGGTGTTCAACATGCGGCATCCTTTCTTGTACTCGGGTCGGAATCCGCCAGGTGCGGCGATTCGAGATGCGGCGCGGGGGGCGGAGACCGCCCCCCGTCATGCCGTTACCGGAACAGCGAGAGGATGTTCTGCGGCGCCTGGTTGGCGATCGACAGAGACTGGATGCCCAGCTGCTGCTGCACCTGAAGCGCCTGCAACCGGGCCGACGCCTCCTCCATGTTCGCATCGACCAACGCGCCGATGCCCGATTTCAGCGAGTCGCTCAGCTGGCCGATGAAGTCGGACTGGATCTCGATCCGGCCCTGCACCGAGCCGAACTGGGCCGCGGCATCCACCGCGGTCTGGATCAGCGCCTCGATATCGGTCAGCGCCTGTGCCGCGCCCGCGTCGGAGGTGACATCCATGGCGCCCAGCGCCAGCAGGCCGCCATCGCGGGTGCCGTCCAGAGCTTCCGCGATGCCGACGGTCACGGTATCGCCAGCAGCCGCGCCGCCAGCCAACGAGACCGTTACGGTCCCCGCGCTGGTGTCGGAAGCGACCGTGACCTCGGAGGAGCCCTGTTCCGTCAGGAACGTGCTGATCTGCCCGGCCAGGTTCGTCACCACATCCGCCGCGGTGTCGCCTTCGACGGCCACATACTCGAAGGTCTGCGCTGTGGTGCCGATATCGGCGGAGGCGGCGCCCTGCAGGGTCATCCGGTAGCTGGCGCCGTCGGTCACGCCGCCATCGGTGATCGTGACCACCGCGTTGGCCGCCGCGTTGCCCGCCAGGGCCGAGCCGACGTTCCCGTCACCGGTGATCAGGTCGCCGGCGCTGCCGACGGACGTGGCGCCGAAGGCGCCCGTCGCCGTGGTCAGATCCTGCCGCGCGACGGTGATCGAGGACTGCGACACCGTGCCGTCGGTGCTGCGGTCGAGCGACGACAGGACCGAGACGTTCGCGGTGCCCGACAGCAGGTTCAGGCCGTTGAACTGCGCCGCGCCGGTGATCGAGACGATCTGGTCGCGCAGCGCCGAGATGTCGGTCTGGATCTTCTCGCGGTCGACGTTCTCCTCCTGCGCCGAGACGACCTTGCCTTTCACCTGGTTCAGCAGCTCGGTCACCTGCTCCGCGGCGTTCCGCGCCACGGCCACCGTCGACGAGCCAAGCGCGAGGGACTCCGAGATCGCCTCGAAGCCGGCGACATCGGAGCGCATCACGGTCGAGATCGCCCAGATCGCCGAGTTGTCCTTCGCCGAGGCGATGCTCATCCCGGTCGAGATCTCGTTCTGGGTCGTCGCCATGTTCTTGTTGATGGAGTTCAGGGTCTGCAGCGCGACCATCGCGCCGTTGTTGGTCAGAATGCTGGACATGTTCATCCTCAGTCAGCTTGGGCGCTTTCGACGCCCGGTTGAAGGGCGGCCATCGATGTGGCCGGTCCGCCATTCTGGCGCCTGCGGCATGGGCGTTTTGCCGTCGCCGCGCCAACCCCTCGGGTCGCAGGACGATTTCAGTCCGATTCCGATAATGGGCGGTTAATTGCCGCCGAGGATGCCTGGCCTCGATAGCTGGTGTTTTAGATGAACGCCGCGTTACCGGCCGATGGGTCAGGCGCGGCGATCCTCGGATCCGCTGCGCACGCCGTGATCCAGCCGCCGCCCGGTGCCGGTATAGGTGGCAAGCTCGCTGCGCTTGCGCCGCAGTTCCTCGTGCAGGCGGGCGCCGGTCTGCAGCCCACGCTGCGCCGCCTCCGCCAGGGCGCAGTTGCGGCGCGCCAGCTCCGCGATCCGCTCCAGCAATGCCGCCATCGCCGGGTCGTCCGCGGCCAGCGACGCGGCAAGAACCCCGGTCTCGCGCGAGAGATGATGCTCGAGCGACCGGGCGGCGGCGTAGTTCCCGCTCAGCAGCACCTGCCGCTCCTGGTCCAGCAGGGCCAGGATCCGCCGGGCGGCGACGCGCTGGCGCGACAGACCCTTCATGCCGCACCGTCCGACGATTCGCGGGCCAGCAGCGCGCGGTAGATCTGCTCGGCCAGCCCTACGCCCCCCGCGCCGGCCAGTTCGGCGGCGTACGCATCGGCGAGGAAACCGGCGAAGGCATCTTCGCCGGCGCCGCCACCGCCGGTGTCCGGCGGGCGCGCGACACCGCTCAGCCGCAGCATTTCACCCAGAAAGCTTTCTTCGAGCGCTACGGCGGACCGCCGCAGCGCCTGCTGCCGATTGCCCAGATCCGCCGGATCGGGCGGAATCGCCGTCGAGATCGAAATGGCCATCATGCCTCCTGCCGTGATGATTTCGGCGCATCCTGAGCTTCGCGCGGTAAAGATTCGGTAACCCCGAAGCGCGATCTTCCGGCCATGACACATGGTCCAGAGCTGATTCGCGCCGCCACTGTTCCGACCCGGGCCGGCAAGATCCCGAAAGATGCTGCCATCGCCGACAAGGACGTCGCGCAGACGCCGCGATTCGAGCTTGCAGCGGCACCCGAGGTCGCCACGGCGGCGCTGGCGCCCGCCGGCCGCCCGGCGCAAGTTGCCGCGGTTGCTCCTCTGCCGCGGCAGGTGCAAGGCCTGTTCGAGCCGGAGAGCGCGGCCACCGGCGACGCCGCAAGCGTGCCGGCGCAGGTGCGCCCACCGGAAGGCGAGGCAGTCCCCGCGTTCGGCAACATGCCCCCCACCGATAGCATCTCTCTGCCGGCGACCGCCGCCGCAAAACCGCCGGGCGCGGCGCCTGGCGAGCCGGCGGTACCCGCACCTGCGCGGCCGTCGCCGCCGCCGACCGCGGCCGCGCCGGATGCCGAAGGCCGCCGCTGGCAGCCTGCCTTGCCCGCCGCGACCGGGGCTCCGGCGGAGGCCGGTGCCGTTGCCGAAGCCGATCCCGAGGCTCGCAATTCCGCGCGTGCGCCGGCTCCGTCGCCGGATGCGCATCAGGAGCCGGATCGCGGCAATCGCAACCATCAGTCAGCCCCCGCCGTGGCGAAGCCAGCACCGGCCACCGGTGCCGCGCATTCGCAGGCCGTTGCAGATGCGACCGCGCCGATCGGGGGCGAATCGGCGGCCGCCGCATCCGAGCCGCAGACGCAGACGCAAGCTTCGGCCGCACCGCGGGGCCCGGGACTGTCAGCGGTGCCGACAGCGCCGCAGGAGGACCACGTCCAATCCCTCATCGCCCGCATCGCGACCAGGTCGACCGCCGGCGGCGAACGCGAGTTGCAGTTGCGGCTCGACCCGCCGGAACTGGGATCGGTCCGGATCACGCTCAGCGGCTCGGACGGCCATCTGACGGCCGTGGTCAGCGCCGATCGTGCAGACGTCGAACAGTTGCTGCGCCGTCACGCCCAGGATCTGGCCGGGGCCTTGTCGGACGCCGGCTACGAAGGCGTGGACATCGACTTCGGGACCGGACACGACAGCGCCGAAGACGCGCTGCCGGAACACATGATCGCGGCCGCGGACATCCTCGGCGATGCGGAAACTCGCGACACCGGCGCGGCCGGCGCCGCGGCGGCGCGTCCGTCGCCCGCTCTGGCCGATGGCCGCCTCGACATCAGGTTGTAGGAGCAGATCGAAATGGATGCAGGCACCACCCACCCCGCGGCCTCGACGGCAAGCACGATCGGAACCCAGACCGTCCCCGAGAAGCGCAAGGACATCTCGGCCGACTTCGACACGTTTCTCTCGCTGCTCACCGCGCAGTTGCGCAGCCAGGATCCGCTGAACCCCGTGAATTCAACCGATTTCATCGCGCAGTTGGCGAGTTTCTCGACGGTGGAACAACAGACCCGCACCAACGAGCTGCTCGCGGATTTCGTCGCCGGTTTCGATGCGGCCGGGGGTCTGTCCGGCTATGTCTCCTGGATCGGACAGGAGGTCGCGGCGCAGGTGCCGGCGCAGTTCGACGGATCGACGCCGATCGAGTTCCAGGCTGTGAACATCGATTCCGGGTCGTCCGCGTCGCTGACGATCAGAAACGATTTCGGCACGGCCGTTGCCGAACTGGTGCCAGGTGCCGCCAATGGAGAATACATCTGGGATGGCCGAACCAGCGCCGGGGAACTTGCACCGGCGGGAACCTATTCTGCAGAGTTTACTGTGACCGGTCCCGGCGGAAAGCCGACCACACAACCCGCCGCGGTCTATGCCGCGGTCCGGGAAGTCAGGATGGAGGCGGGCTCAGCGCGGATCGTCCTGCAGGGGGGGGCAACGATCGCACCGGAAGGTGCATTGGCTGTTCGCACACCCTCGAGCGATGCGAGCGCTTCCTAATTCATAGCATTTCACCCGGGCGGGCGGATCGGAATAATTCCCAGTCCGCGGCGGCCCGGGACCGGTATCCCAGCGCAGCGGTTCTGCCCCGACGGATTTCCCGCGACGTCTTTCGTGACAATGGCAGGGGCGCCGGCTCCGTGGCTATCCAATGCGGCCGCGATGGCCGGACGTGCCTTCGCTGCGCCACCTCAGTTCGCATCTTCCCTGGGCGTCATGGCGCTGACCGCCGCCAGCAGCGTCGGCACGTCGTGCAGCGCCGCCCGGGCGCGGTCCAGGGTAGGCCCCGTCTCGCGGGTGCCCGGCACCGGTTCCGTCCGCCTGCTGAGATAGGCGGACAAGGGCGCATAGAGTTTGGAAATCTCACCCTTCGAAGTGCTGTCACTGGCAACCGCAAGTAAGGAAAGGGCGTCGCGGCGCGTGTCTGCGGACGCGTTGGTGCCCGGCCCGGACATGGCCGCGGCCGCGGCTGGCAGGTCTCCGAGGCGAATGTGTGACCGCGCCCTGACCCGCGCCGCATCCGCTCCCGTCAGACCGTCCAGCGCGGTCAACGCTCCGCGCGGATCTCCCTCGGCCAGCCGCGCCGCCGCCGCCATCAGCCGCGCGTCCCTGTCGGCGATCTCCGATCCCGCCGCAAGCAGTGCAGAGCCGGCGTTGGGCAGTCCGCCGCGGATGAGATCTCCGGCGAACAGCGTCCGCAGCGCCGCGCCGCGTGAACCGGTTGCGAAAATGCCCTTGTTTTCCAGCGCCGCGTGCGCGCCGGCAAGGCTGCGCCGCTGCTCGGCCGGCATGGCCTCGAGAATGTCCAATCCCACTGCGCGCAACTCCGGATCCTTGGATCCAGGGTCGGCTTCCAGCCCCCGCAGCGCGCGCAGGGCGGCGATCGGCCGGCCCTGGGCGGCCTCGAGCCGGATTCGCACCAATCGCAGATCGCGAGCGACTCCGGGCGCATCCGGCAGCGCCGCAATCGCGGCGTCGAGACCCGTGGTCAGCGCCGGCGCGACGCTGCTGCCGGTTTGCAGCGTCGCCTGGGCATGAGCCAGCAACAGATCGGGATCAGGAGAAGACGCTGTCGCCAGCACCGGAGCGGTGAGGGCCAGCGCCGCGCCGGCCTGACCTTCCGACAGCAGCACCGCCGCGCGCATGGCCACTTCGCCGCGCCCTCCGTCCCCCGGGGTCCGGTCGAGGACGCCGAGGATGTCCCGCGCAAGGTCGGGTCGGTCGTTGGCCAGCGCGTTGCGGACAACCGCCGCCGCGACGACCCGGCGCAACGGCACCGGAAGCTCCTCGATACCGGCGAGCACCGCCTTGTCCGCGGCTTTCCGGCCGGAACCGGTATCGAGGCCGGCGGCAGCGCGCCACAGGCTGATCCGCCCGTCGCAGGCCGCGGCCGACGCGATCGGCCCGAGCGGGTCGGGCGGTTGACCGTCGACGACGCGGGCGAGATCCTGCAGCAGGCGGCGTGCGTCGCCGGTGCCGCCGGTAACGCCCAGCAATGCCTGCGCCTCGCGGCCGAACCCCGAGCTGATGTAGAAGCGCGCAAGATCCTCGATCGCCGGGAAGTCGAGATCGCCGGCCGGCGAGATGATCAGCCGGCGCCGCTGACCCAGGCCTTCGGCAAATTCCTCGCCCGCATTCCAGGACGCGACGTGGAGTGCCTCGTCATTCAGACAGGCCTGCGGCGTGGTCTCGGTGTCGGCGTCGGCCCGGCGTGCCGGATCCAGCGGGCCGCGGATGCTCAGATGCGCGTCAAGCCCCGGCGCCGCGACCTCGGCGACGGTGCGGGACGGCGCCGGCGTGACGGTCGCGGCGGGAAGTCGTCCGGGCGCCGCCTCGGCGATTGCGAGATCGGCAGCCAAGGGCGCAATGCTGGTCGCGACTTCCGGAGCGATGGTCAGCAGGCCCTCGTCTGCAGCACGTTCCAGCGACGCCATCAGCTGGTCCCGCGCGGCCAGAACCGCGTCTGTCGTATCGGAGCCGCCGCCGCCGAGCGTCGGAGGCGCGGTGGCATTCGAACCCGGGCCTGCTGCCGCCAGGTCCGGCGCCGCCGCTTGCGAAGCGGGCGCCGCCCGGGGCCCGGGCCGCTGCGCCGCACCGGCGGCCGCGCCGATCTTCATCGGCCGGGGATCGATCCTCTCGGTTGCCGGCGCGCCGTCGGGACGCCGGACATCTATGGCCAGAAAGCCGGTGCCGATCGGCGCGGGCACCACCTCGCAGGCGCAGGCGAGGGTCAGTTCCAGCGTTGCGCCGCCGGGGACGGTCCGGGCGGATACCGACAGGATTCGGGTTCGCGGCATGCGCTGGAACACCGAGGAGACGTCGAGATCCGGCACCGGCCCGGTCAATCTGAGGGCCGCGCGGCTGCCGTCCTGGGACAGCGACCAGTCCGCGCCGGCCGGCAGCGGCAGCACCAGCCGCGAGTATTCGGGATGCTCGACCGCACGGATCGGCGCCGCCTGCTGGGCGGCGGCCGCCGTGCAGACGAATACCGCGAGCAGCGCGGCCGGGAGATATTGCAGCTTCATCAGGCGGCCTCCTGCTTGCCGGCGCGCAGCGCGTCGTCGAGCACGTTGAAACTCGGACGCAGGTGATGCGGGGTGTTCTGCCGGCCGACCTCGACGCAGATGTTCGGGGGATGGCGATGAAGGTTCGCCACCATCACCTCGCGGATCAGGGCGTAGAAGTTCTGGTCCTCGTCGACCACCGCGCCCACCTTGGTGGCGAACGGGCCGATGATGCCGTAGGCCAGGAACACGCCCAGGAAGGTGCCGACCAGCGCGCCGCCGATCAGCTTGCCGAGGATCTCCGGCGGCTGGTCGATCGAACCCATCGTCTTGATCACCCCGAGCACGGCGGCGACGATTCCCAGCGCCGGCAGCCCGTCGGCCATGGTCTGCAGCGCATGCGCGGAATGGCCGGCGTGCTGGGCCGCGGACTCGATCCGCTTGTTTAGCACTTCCTCGACCTGGTGCGGATCGTCGTAGTTCATGCCGGCCGCCCGCATGGTGTCGCAGATCAGGTCGACCGCCTCGTGGTCGGCAAGGATGCGCGGGTAGCGCTGGAACAGCTCCGAATTGTGCGGATCCTCGACGTGCCCTTCCAGTTCCAGCGGGTTCTGGCGGCTGGTCCGGATCAGCGTGAACATCAGCACCAGCAGGTCCTGGTAGTCCTGGCCGGTCCAGCGCGGCCCCTTGAAAACCTTGCCGACGTCGGAGAGGGTCTGCTTCACCGCCGCGAGGCTGTTGCCGATCACGAAGGCCCCGGCGGCGGCGCCGCCAATGATGATCATCTCGTAGCCGATGCTGCCCAGGATAATGCCGAACTTGCCGCCGGCCGCCACATAGCCTCCGAAAACCATCGCGAAGACGATGACGATGCCGATGATCCCGAACATGACGACCGATCACTCCCGCTGACTGCCCGGCCGGTTATGCGGCCTGCGGCTTAACATTCCCTCAATTGCCGGTCGCCGGCAGAACGCCACCCGCGTTCATGTTCCGCGCCGCCAGCACCACGCTGACGGCATAGGCCATGTCCGCGTCCATCAGCGTCAGGATGTCGGCGGCCGAGCTCGGGCTCATCCGGGACAGGATGCCGGCGGCGAATTCGGTATCCATCGACGAGAAGATGCCGGCGGCGCGTTTCGGCTTCACGTTCTCGTAGATCGCGGTCAGCTGGGCGACGTCGCGCTCGGCCGCGCCGTCCGCGGCGGCGACGGTGGCGGCCAGGCGCTCCTCGGCCTCGACCAGTTCCGTGTGCTTGCGCTGCAGCTCGGCCTCGGCGATCTCGAGCGCGGCCTCGCGCTCGGCGATGCCCTGCTCGAGCGAATCGAGCTGCGCGCCGCGTTCGCGCAGCACCTCGAGCAGCGCTTCGGATTCGGGGCCGCAGCCGGCGGTATCGCCGAACTCCAGCGCCTCCTGCGGCGGGAACAGCACCTCGGCCGCGGCGGGGCCGACAAGCGCGGTGCGGACCAGCGCCGACGCCAGGAAACACCCGGCCAGAAGCGCCAGCGCGCGGGTCCGCCCCGGAACCCCGCTCATGACTTGCCCCCCTCGCCGACGATTCGGCGCAGGGCGGTGACGACGTCGTCGCCCGGATCGCACGGCGGCTCCCCGGTGTCGGCCGCCGCTTCCGGCTTCGGCGCGGGTTCGCCGGGGCTGGCGGCATCGCGCACGGTGTCGGCATGGCCGTTCTCGTGCAGGGTCGCGAGCAGCAGCTCCAGCCGCCCGGCGGCGATCTCGGCCCGCGCGGTCAGCGCCGACAGTTCGCGCGTGATGTCCGAGGTCGAGGCCTTGGTATCGGCCAGCGAGGCGCGCGTCTGCTCGACCCGCGCCGACAACCCGGCGATTGCCCCGCCCAGCCCCTTGTCCATCGATTTCAGCGCGGTCAGGCGCCGCGCCAGCACCCAGCAGTACAGCGCGGCGGTCAGCGCGCCGGCGATCAGCAATCCGTCCGCGATCAGCTCCATGTTCGGCCCCCGTCAGTTGAGTATGAATTCCAGCACCAGCAGGTCGCGCACCTTGCCGTCGCCGACGACGACCTCGATCCGCCGCAGCATCTGCGCCCGCAGGATCGCCAGCGCGGCCGGATCCTCGAGCTCGGCTTCCTCCACCGCGCGCAGGTAGCCGTTGAGCACGTCCATGATTCGCGGGCGCAGCGCGGTCACCGTCTGCTCGGCCCCCGGCTCGACCTCGAGCTCGGCGGTGAAGCGCAGGGTCTGCGCCTTTGCGCGCGGCCCGAGCGAGACCGTCAGCGGCTCCAGCGCCACGAACACATAGGCCTGCGCGTCATGCGCGGCCGAAGCCTTCTGGCCGCCGCCGATGCCGTCCAGCAGGCCGCCGTAGGTCACCGCGAATCCCGCGGCGCCCGCGACCAGCGCACCCGCCGCCGCGACCATCATTCCCTTCATCGAGGAGCGCTTCGGCCGCGCCTCGCCTTCGCCGGTTGCCTCGACCATTCCGGCCCTCCTGTCTCCCGCGTCGTCGAAGCGGGTTTAGCCTTTGCGGGCTAACCAATTCTTAAGTCCGGCGGGCCAGACAGAGGGGCAGATGCCGGGCCAGGACGGACCGGCGAAGGCTGTGAGGTTGACGTGAACCAGATCCTGTCCGGATGGGCTGCCCTCGATAGCAGGCGCAAGATGATCGTCGCCCTGGCCGCACTGGCCATGGTGATTTCCTTCGCCACCATCCTGCGGCTGGCGTCCAGCAACGACATGGCGCTTCTGTACGCGGGGCTGGAACCGGCCACGGCAGGCGAGGTCGTCGCCGCGCTCGAGGCGTCCGGCACCGCGTTCGAGGTGCGCGGCGGCTCGATCTACGTCGATGCCTCGGTCCGCGATTCGACGCGGCTGTCGCTGGCCGCCGAGGGCCTGCCGGCCGCGGGCGGCGTCGGCTACGAGCTGCTCGATTCGATGAGCGGCTTCGGCACCACCGCGCAGATGTTCGACGCCGCCTACTGGCGAGCGAAGGAGGGCGAGCTGGCGCGCACGATCCTGGCCAGCCGCGACATCCGCGCCGCCCGCGTGCACCTCGCCACGCCGCCGCAGCAGCCGTTCGCGCGGCCGCAGCCGGTCACCGCCTCGGTCACCGTGACCCCGGCCCGCGGCGCGGTGGACACGGCGCAGGCGCAGGCGATCCGCTATCTGGTCTCCTCGGCCGTGGCCGGGCTGGCGGGTGCGGATGTCGCGGTGATCGACAGCGTCAACGGCGTCGTTCTGGCCGGCGAGGGCGGGTCCGACAGCGGCGCGGATCCCGCCGCCGCCGACCCCCGCGCGGCGCAGATGAAGGCCAACCTGGAGCGGCTGCTGTCGGCGCGCGTCGGCCCGGGCAAGGCGCGGGTCGAGGTCAACATCGACGCCGACATGGACAGCCAGACGATCACCGAGCGGGTGATCGACCCGACCAGCCGCGTGGCGATCTCCAGCGACCTGGAGGAGGTCAGCGAATCGGCCGAAGGCAACGCTGGCGGCGCCGTGACCGTCGCCAGCAACCTGCCCGCCGGCGATGCCGCAAAGGACGGCGCAGGAACCCAGAGCAACCGCAGCGAGACCCGCGAGCGGCAGAACTTCGAGGTCTCCGAAACCCGGCGCGAGCGAATCATCCAGCCCGGCCAGATCCGGCGCATCAGCGTCGCGGTGATGGTCGACGGCATCACCACCGTCGACGGGGACGGCGGCCGCAGCTGGGCGCCCCGGCCCGAGGAGGAGATGGCCGCGCTGCGCGAGCTGGTCGAGAGCGCGGTCGGCTTCGACCCGGCGCGGGGCGACCGGATCAGCCTGCAGACGCTGGAGTTCCCGGCCGCGCCGGACCGCGGCACGACCGCAGGCGCGCCGGCCTTCAGCCTGCTCGACGGATCGGTGCTGGGCCTTGTGCAGACCGCGGTGCTGGGCATCGTCGTGCTGCTGCTGGGCATCTTCGTGGTCCGGCCGCTGCTCAGCCGGCCGGCGGCGCTGCCCGCGCCGGCCGAAGCGGACCTGCCGGCGCTGGGCGCCGCCGCGTCCGCGGCCGAGGCGATCGCCTCCGCCGCCCCCGCCGCGCTGCCGACCCCGGAACACACCCGGATCGGCAAGCTGCGCGATCTGATGACCGATCGCCGCGATGAAAGCGCCGACATCCTGCGACGCTGGATCGAGGCACCGGAACAGCCCGAAGGATACAGCCGATGACCCGTCCCGTTCTCCTGCAGGTGTTCTCGCCCTCGGCCGCGCCCGCGGCGCAGCCGGCCAACGGCCCCGGCCCGGACGTCGAAAGGCAGCTGGCCGAGGCCTGGGACGCCGGCCATGCCGCCGGCGTCCAGGACGGTACCGAGGCCGCCGCCAAGGTGCATGCCGAGGCCCAGGACCAGCTGCGCGCCGCGCTGGTCGAGGCGATCCGCGATCAGCGCCACGGTCAGCTCGAATCCCAGGCCCGCATCCTGTCGGGCATCGCCCCGCTGGTGCGAACGCTGGTCGCGCGGCTGGCGCCGGGCCTGGCCCGCGCCGGCCTGGCCGACCATGTCGCCGAGGAGGTCGAGCGCGCGCTGCGCGAGCGGCCCGACCCGGCGCCGACGATCCGCTGCGCGGAAGAATCGCTGCCCGGGCTGCAACAGGCGCTGGCGGCGCTCGGCGCGGACTGCGCGGTGACCGCCGATGCGCGGCTGACCCCGCTCGAGGCGCAGGTGCACTGGGACGACGGGTTCCAGACGATCGACCTGGGCGGCGCCGTGGCCCGCCTGGACCGGGCGCTGGCCGCGACGGCCGCGCCCATTCTGGACGCCGAGGAGATACGTCATGCAGGATGACACCGACAACCACCCCGGGCAGACGCCGATCGCCGGCAGCCTGCCGCCCACGCCCGTCGACGCCCCCGACCGGCGCGACGGCCGCCGCGAAAGCGCGCTGATGGGCGTGCCGATCGAGGTGATGATCTCGGTCGGCAAGGCGCGGCCGCTGGTCTCGGACCTGGTCAAGCTGCGCCGCGACAGCGTGGTGACGCTGAACAGCCGCATCGACGATCCGGTCGAGATGTACATCGGCGAGCGGCTGATCGCCCGCGGCGAGCTGCAGGAAATGGATGACGGGTCGGGCCGGCTGGGCGTGCGCCTGACCGAGGTCGCGGACCTGTCCAAGGGAGTCTAGGCCCTGCGACGCGTGTTGCCGCTCCTGCTGGCGGGGCTGCTGCTGGCAGGTCCCGCCGCGGCGCAGGAGGTGATGATCGATCTCGGCGGCGACGGCTCGCTCAGCCTGCGCACGGTGCAGCTGTTCCTGCTGATCACCGTGCTCAGCCTGGCGCCGGGGCTGGCGATCATGGTGACCTGCTTTCCGTTCATGGTGACGGTGCTGTCGATCCTGCGGCAGGCGATCGGCGTGCAGCAGGCG
The DNA here is from genome assembly GCF_009697225.1 of Halovulum marinum. Classification (GTDB taxonomy): domain Bacteria; phylum Pseudomonadota; class Alphaproteobacteria; order Rhodobacterales; family Rhodobacteraceae; genus Halovulum; species Halovulum marinum. The sequence goes on along the minus strand of NZ_WIND01000026.1, from coordinate 2,840 downwards.
CCCCCGAACATGATGATCGTCAGCCTGGCGATGTTCCTGACCTATTTCGTGATGGAGCCGGTGTTCCAGGCCGCCTGGACCGAAGCCGTGCGCCCCGCCATCGACGGTCAGATCGACGCCGAGACCGCGTTCGCCCGCGGGGTGGAGCCGTTCCGCGCGTTCATGCTCTCGCGCACCGACCCCGACACCGTCGACCTGCTGGCCGACGCCGCCGGCAAGACCGTCGAGGGTCCGCCCGGCCTGTCGGTGCTGATCCCCGGATTCATGCTGTCCGAGATCCAGCGCGGCTTCGAGGTCGGGTTTCTGGTTTTTTTACCGTTCCTGATTATCGACTTGGTGGTCGCTGCGATCCTGATGTCGATGGGTATGATGATGGTGCCGCCCGCCGTGGTTTCCCTGCCGTTCAAACTGGCGTTCTTCGTCCTCGCCGACGGCTGGTCGCTGCTGGCCGGCGCGATGGTCCGCGGGTACGGCACATGACCGGGGCCGCTGCGGTTTCCTCGCCGCCGGCGCTGGTGGAGCCGTGGGACACGCTGCGGCAGAAGGCGCAGGCCGGCGCCGCCGAACTGCCGCCGATCCGCAAGGCGGCGATCATCCTGGCGGCGATCGGCCCCGAGGCCGCGGGCGAGTTCCTGCGCACCATGGACGAGGGGGCGCTGACCCGCACCGCGATCGAGATCAGCCGCCTGGACCGGGTCCCGAAGGACATGCTCGACGCGGTCATCGCCGAATTCCTGCTGTCCATCGGCACCGACGAGGAGGTCTCGGGCGGCAGCCACACCGCGCGCCGGCTGCTGGCCGAGGTGCTGGACGACAAGACCATCGAGCGGATCATGCTGGACGTGACCGGCGGCCCGACACGCTCGGCCTGGAAGCGCCTGAACGAGTGTTCGAACACCGCGTTGGCCAGCTTCGTCGGCGCCGAGCATCCGCAGACCGCGGCGGTGATCCTGACCGAACTGCGCCCGGACAAGGCCGCCGCGGTGGTCGAGCGTCTCGACCCCGAATTCGCGCAGCAGACGGTCCTGCGCATGGCCCGGGTCCCGGCGCTGGAGCCGCGGGTGGCGGCGATGGTCGAAAGCGTGATCGCCAGCGATTTCCTGTCGGCGCTGCAGCGCACCCAGGGGTCGCGGCGCCCGGCCGAACTGATCGCCGGGCTGATGAACAACCTGCGCACCGAAGCGCGCGAGAAATTCCTCGGCTATCTCGAGGACGAGAAGCCGACGCTGCACCGCGACGTGCTGCGCACGATGTTCACCTTCGCCGACATCCGCGAGCGCGTGGCGGCCCGCGACGTGCCGCTGCTGATCAAGGAACTGGAGGAACCGGTGCTGATCGTGGCGCTGAAATGGGGGCAGATGCAGGGCAACCCGTCGGTGGACTTCCTGCTGTCGAACCTGTCCAAACGCCTGTCCGAGCGCCTGGTCGAGGACCTTGCCGGCGTGCCCGAGCCGACCCAGCGCGACGGCGAGGGCGCGCACCAGGAAGTGGTGCGCGTGATCCAGGAAATGGCGAAGGTGGGCAGCATCGCGCTGGTCGAGGACGAAGTGCCCGAGGAGTGACCGGCCGCCTCAGCCGCAATAGACGCGGGTCACCACGCCGTTGCCGTCGCGCACGATGTTCAGCCGGTCCGGCTGCTGGTCCTGCGTCACCGAATCGCCCGGATCGATGAACCGCACCTTCGGCGCCGCGACCGCCAGCGAGGCCATGTCGGCAATGCGGCCGCCGACCAGATCCTGCTGGGCGCGGGCGTTGCAGACATCGGAAAACTCGGCACCGCCGCCAGCGGTTCCGGCACCCTGGCAGGCCGCCAGGCCGACGACAAGGGTCGAGATAATAACTGCGCGCATCATGCCTCCTTCGGTTCCGGCGAAGAAAATCACCTGTCCCTGCGCAACGCAAGCGAGGCGAAGCCGGTTGCCAGCAGCAGTCCGATCCCCGCCAATGTCGGCCCGTCCGGCCACTCGCCGAACACCGCCGCGCCCAGCGCCGTCGCCGCCACCAGCTGAAAGTAGATGAACGGCGCCAGCCGCGTCGCCGGCATCAGCCGGTACGCCGCGAGCAGCAGCAGGTTGCCCAGGAACGAGGCGCCGCCGCTGACCGCCAGCGGCCCCCATGCCCAGTCGCCCTCGGGCCAGGCGGCAAGCCCGGGCGGGCCCAGCACGACGAAGCCCAGCGCCAGTTGCGCCAGCAGCAGCGTCTGCGGGCTGCCGCGCCCCGACAGCCAGCGGCTGGCGGTCAGGTAGCAGCCGTAGAATACCCCCGCCAGCACGGCGAAGCCCAGCCCCGGCGTCATCCCGAACCCGGGTCGCACCGCCAGCAGGACGCCGGCGAAGCCCAGCACCAGAAGCGCCGTGCGCCGCGGCCCCACGCTCTCGCCCAGGAACAGCACCGACAGCAGATAGCTCAGCAGCGGGCCGATGAAGAAGGCGGCGAACACGGTGGCGATCGGCTCGGTGGCGACGGCGGTCAGCATGCACACGATGGTGCCGACGATGAACGCCCCGCGCAGGTAGCTGCGCCAGTCGCGCAGCGGCGCAAGACCTGCGCCGCTGCCGAACACGATGGCGGCGGCCAGCGCGGTACCCAGCGCGAACCGCGCCCAGGCGACGAACACCGGGGCCATGCCATGCTGCTGGATCAGCAGCTTGCCCGCGGTGTCTCCCAGCGGGATCATGGTCATGGCCACCGCCATCAGCAGGACGGCGGCGGCCAAGCTCTCAGCGCCTGTTCACGCTGTTCGCGATCAGCTCGTCGACGACGGAGGGGTCGGCGAGGGTCGAGGTGTCGCCGAGGGCGCCGAGGTCGTTCTCGGCGACCTTGCGCAGGATCCGGCGCAT
>NZ_WIND01000025.1 GCF_009697225.1 Halovulum marinum | reverse complement strand
CGCGACGGACCCCGAGACGAAGATGCCCAGATGTCCGACATGATCATGGGTCATGTAGACGATGCGCTGCCCGGCTGCCTTGAGCGCATCGGTGTCGGGATAAAGCTTTGCGATCCACCCCATTGCCTGTTCGGGCGGCGTGATGTTGTCGCCCTTCGAGGCGAATACGATGATCGGATTGGCGATCCGCCTGAGGTCGATGGTGCAATGTTTGTCCAGTTGCATCTCGCCCTGTTCCAGCCGGTTGCCGATGAACAGGTTTTGCGTGATGCCGAGGATTTCCTCGCGGCTGAGCGTATAGTAGCCATTCCACCAGCGTTCGAATTCCAGGAACCTCCCACGCTCGGTGTCGGCATGGGCAAAGAGATTGGCATATTTGTCCCAGATCGCCTTTTCGGGCTGCAGGCTCTCGAAGTTCTGTGCCAGCCATGCGCCATCGAACCGACCATCGCCCAGATCGGATACCATATGCGCGGCCCATGACCCGCCCGTCAGCGCGCCCATCATCCGCATCGGGCTGCTTGCCGCTTCGCCCGACCAATAGCTGAGTGGCGAGCCGTTCAGCACAATCGGCCCGGTCAGACCGTCGCAATCCGCCGCCAGCAGCGTGGCCGCCCAACCGGCCTGACAATTGCCGTAGAGCACGGGCGCCGTATCCGGGTGACGGCGCGCAACCTCGGAGACGAAATTGCGCAGTGCATAGTGCACGTCGGCCAGGGTCTGACCGGGCACGGGCTCTGGAAAGAAGATCACGAAATAGACCGGATGGCCCTCGTGCATCGCCATCCCGACCTCGCTGTCACGCTTGAACCCGCCGATGCCCGGCCCGTGCCCGGCGCGCGGATCGATGACGATCACCGGCGGCTTTGCCGCATCGACGCAATCGTCCCAGCAATCGTCTCCGACCCGCGTGATCCTGAGCAGCGCGTAGTTGGCGGGTCGTTCGAACGTGCGCGCATCGAGCAGAAGCTCGTAGTCGAAATCCAGAAGCGGCGGCATCCCCTGCTGCTCATGCGCGATCATGTTGTCGGCGCGTTCGCGCAGCGTATCGAGGAACAGCACCCAGCGTTCGAAGGCGTCCTGGGCATAGGCAACGTGAACGCCTGTCCTCGCGTGATCGGAGGCAGCTGTGGGGGGTTGCTCCCGCGCCATGGTCGCAAGCCGCAAGCTCTTATTCATCATCGGTTTCCTTCTGATTGGCAGTCTCTATGGAGGATCGTCCAGCGAGCATCACAAGCACGAGATCCTGCGCCAGATCCTTGCGCAGACCGGTCAGCAGATAGGACGCATCGCCGGGCTCGATGCCCAATGCGCGCGCCGCGAGTGGCGGAGGCTGGTTCATCATTTCGACCCGGTTGAACAACGCTCGCGCCATCGGGGCGTTCGCGTGCCCGCAGGTCTCGGCACAGGCACAGGTCATCCGCGAGAACAAGATGCGAAGATCATCGTCGTCGGATGATGGGTGACGGGTTCCCCCTGATTTCCGATCCATCGTCTTGCGTGGCATGGTTGGACGACTCCTGTGGTTGAGCCTTCGGGCTTGGTCACAGAAGAAGACGCCGGAAGATGGAAATCATTACGGATCCGACCGCGCGGCAATCACGATACCTGCCCCGCTTCCTCGCAATCGGTCCCGTGCTTGTCGCTCTCGCAGCCCATGGGCGGACAGGAACAGTCGTCAGGATCTTCCAGGCAGCATCCGCCGCAATGGTCCAGAATTGCTTCGCACAGGCCAGTGCGCGCCCGATGCAACCGGACACCCAGCGCATTGCGGCTCAGTTCCAGATCAGTCGCCACGTTTTCGCGGTCCTCTTCGCCGAAATCGATGCGCCGGATCAGCTCCGCATCGGCCGGGCGCAGTTCGGTGAGCAGATCGCGCGAGCAGGTGCAAGGCCGCGCCATCTGCGCCGGCGCATCGGCCACCCATTCTTCGGGCTCGCGCGCCACGGCAACCGCCAGTCGGCTGCGCCGGGTCCCCTTGCGGTAGTGATCGTTCAGGGTGGATCGCAGGATCGTGTAGAGCCAGGCATTCATCCGTTCGGCGTCGCGGAGCTGATCCTTGCGCGTCAGCACCCGGATGCAGAATTCCTGCAGCACATCCTCTGCATCCGCGCGGTTGCCGAGTCGTTTGACCAGGAACCCCATGAACGCACCGCGCCCGTCCAACAGCGCGCGTTCCGGCGAAGTGTCGCGCACCTCCGGCTTGCGACTGTCTTGCGCTGCCATGACGTCCCTGCCTTTCCGCGTATCTTGCGTTTTCAAGCAACAATGGTCTGATTGTTGCATCTTGCAGTTTCAACGCGGGCCAGCGTTGACATGGATCAAATGCGTTGTAGCCCGTCGCGCCGCTCCAGAAGGCATGAGTTTCCTGTCCGCCTGCGACAAGGTGGCTTTCGACGATGATGGCGATGGCCAGGATGTCGCACTGCATCCTGCTGGCTTAAAGTTCCCCTTCGGCGCGGTACGGTTACCCTTGTGGTCTGCCCTTGAGATTGACGAACACGATCCCCAGAATAACCAGCGCGATACCGGATAACTGAATGCCGGACAGACGTTCCCCGAAGAACGACGCGCCAATCGTAAGACCGAAGATCGGGACCAGAAAGCTGAACACGATCGCCCGGTTCAGCTCGACCTCTTCCAATACCGAGAACCAAACCCAGTACACGAGCGCCGAGCCGAAAAGGGCCAGCCCCAGCAAGGATAGCGTGAACACGGAATTCCACTGAACGGCGGTCAGATCTTCCAGCGCGAAGGCTGCGATGGCGAGCGGCACGCTGCCGATGAGCAACTGCAATCCCATTCCGAAAAGCCCGTCCACCTTGTCCGCGATGGACTTGATCGCCACGTTACTGATGGTCACGCCAACCGCGGCCAGAACGATATAGGCGAACCCGATGGCCGAGCCTTCCTGCCCCCCGGCGAGCAGTTGCGGCAGGGCGATCACGAGGATCCCCGCAAAGCCGACCGAAAGGCCGATCCAGCCGATCCTCGGCAACCGTTCGCCAAGCCAAGCGACCCCCAGTATCGCCGCAAGCAGGGGCTGCGTGTTGGCGATGACGGTAGCGAGGCCCGGAGACACGAACTCGGCCGCATGAAACATGCCCAGAAACCCCAGACTGGTCGCCCCAAGACCGACGACAGCCAGAGTCACCCATATGCGCGCGCCGCGCGGAAACGGTCTGCGCAGGATCATGGCCAAACCCACCAAAGCCGCTCCGGCCAGAACTGCGCGCATTGTCGCAAAGGTCAGATGCGGCGCGTATTGCAGCCCCGCAGTGATCAGCGGAAAGCATGCCGCCCACAGGAACATGGCCAGAACGATCTTGATTATGACGGTTGGCGACATCGAAATTCCTTTTGGATCGGAAGGGCAGGAATTGCAGAAATCTTCCGATGTGCCAACTCAGGGGCGAATTAAGATGACGTTGCGCCAGCCGAATTCTTACGCCGGAAAGGTCAGAGGGCGCTGGCCGTGGCTCCGATCCTTCGAAACTCGGCGCAAGCCATGACAGAACCGCAAACAATCGGAGCAAGCGAAACACCCCGACGTCGTAACGTTTCCGGTGCTTCGGCGTCTTACTCTGCAGAGGTGCATTATGAATGAGGACCGCAAACACCGCTTTTCCACAGCAGATCAGCCCGACATAGCCGCCAAGGATACGGACATCGCTGTCCGTCGCGCGCTGGTGGAAGGTCGTCAGCAGATACTGAATTTCCTGCGTCGGCGGCTGGGTGATGAAGGAGCCGCCGAGGATGTCCTGCAAACCTTCATGCTGCGGGCCATCGACCGCTCCGAGCAACTACGCGATGTGCGCGCCGTTCGCGGCTGGCTCAGTCAGATCCTGGCGTCGTCAATCGCGGACCACGGTCGGAAGGTTTCGCGAAAGCGTCAGAGGGAGGTGGTCATGGCCCCAGCCGATCTGGACGGCGTCCACGACGGTTTTGACGAAGAACTCGACGCGGCGATATGCAATTGCCTATACAAGCTGTTGCCGACCCTCAAGCCGGAATACGCCGAAGTGATCTGGCGCGTCGATCTTCAGGAGCAGCCGCGCGAGGCTGTCGCCAAAGACCTCGGCATTACCTTGAACAACCTCACGGTTCGCCTTCACCGGGGTCGGCATGCGTTGAAGACGCGATTGGTACAGATGTGCCTGACCTGCCCGGTACATGGCTTTCTCGATTGCGATTGCGACGCGGCGGAAAAGGTCCGCGCGCATTTTCAGGCGCTGAAGGACGACGCCGGAGCTAAAACGACGGACTGAGCCGAGATGCGCTGGCCTTCTCTCACCGCGTGTCCGCAATTCACGGATCGCAGTCTGTTATCCATCAGCGAGGACACGCCGATCCGTCTTCCAAGTGTTTCGCCTGCACATGCCTGTCCAGCGCCGGGCGCCGGGTCGGCAGCCGTCGCTCTGTAATGAACCTTGTCGTCTTCCGTCTGTTTTACCTGAAAGCGGCCGTTGACGCCGCCTTCGGACGAAAAGTGAGATGGAGCAAGCGATCATGTCCAATAGCGAAACCTCTCATGGCGAACGCTTTGAACGTTGCGGCGACCGAATTCGGCCTGGACGTCTTGCACCGGGACGGGCGGCCATGTGGTTGCTCGCCAAATTGCTTCGCCGCCTCGTTCAAAACGGACGCCTCACCATCTACGATCCCTGCGGCGAGACGTGGCATTTCGGCCCCGGCGGCGAACCCGCCGTTTCTGTCCGTTTGACCGACAAGGGGCTGCCTGCGCGACTGCTTGCGAACCCCAGCCTCGCGCTTGGCGAGGCCTATATGGACGGGACGCTGCGCATCGAGGCGGGCAGCCTGCGCGGGCTGCTCTCGATTTGCACGTCCGACATGGATACCATCTACGCATTGCCCGGCATGCGGTTGATCCGCATGCTGGACGCGTTCATGGCACGCAGGCTACATCACAATCCGATCAGCCGGTCCCATGCGAACGTGGCACATCATTATGACATCTCGACCGAACTCTACGACCTTTTTCTCGATGCGGACCGGCAATACTCTTGCGCCTACTTCCCGACTGGCGTCGAAACACTGGACGAGGCCCAGGCGCTCAAGAAAAAGCACATCGCAGCAAAGCTTCTGCTGCGGCCCGGAATGCAGGTTCTCGACATCGGATCGGGCTGGGGCGGGCTGGCGATGGAGCTTGCGCAGCAGCACGCGGCCCGCGTCACCGGCCTGAGCCTGTCGACCGAACAGATCGCCGCCGCCCGGGACCGCGCAGCGCGATCCGGCTTGTCGGATCGGGTCGCCTTCGAACGGCGCGACTACCGTGAAGAGCGGGGCAGGTATGACCGCGTTGTGTCTGTCGGCATGTTCGAGCATGTAGGTCGCAGCGGCTTCGATGCGTTTTTCGCCACCCTGCAACGGGTTCTTACGTCCGATGGGATCGCTCTCGTGCATGCGATCGGCACGATGGCGCCCGAAGGCGGCAGCGATCCATGGATCCGCAAATACATCTTCCCCGGCGGCTATCTGCCCACGCTGTCCGAAACCATCGCGGCGGCAGAGCGGTCGGGAATGTGGGTCACGGATGTCGAGGTTCTGCGCCTGCATTACGCCGAGACCCTGCGGCACTGGTCCGAGCGCTTTGCCGCCGAGCGCGAGACCGCGCGAACGCTATATGATGAACGGTTCTGCCGGATGTGGGAGTTCTATCTGGCCGTCTGCGAAATGGCGTTCCGGAATGGACGGCTGATGGTCTTCCAGATCCAGCTTGCCAAGCGCCGCGACAGCGTTCCGCTGACCCGCGATTATATCGGTGAGACCGAGGCAGGTCAGATCGACGAAAACATATCGTCCGTTACAAGCACGAGGAGAGCATCATGACAGACGAAAAACGTATCCGAGTCGCCGTGAACGGCTACGGCGTGATCGGCAAACGCGTGACGGACGCGGTCGCCGCCCAGAATGACATGGAACTGGCCGGCGTGGCCGATGTCACCGCCGATTGGCGGGCACGGATGGCGATCTCGAAGGGCTTCGCGCTCTACGCGGCCGATCCGGATCGCGCCCCGGCCATGCGCGCGGCCGGTCTCGACGTGACCGGAGGGCTCGACGATCTGCTCGCCTCTGCCGACATCGTTGTGGACTGCACACCGAAAAAGGTCGCCGCGCGCAACGTCGATACCTACCGCGAAACGGGTATCCGGTTCATCGTTAATGGCGGCGAGAAGCACGAGGTGACAGGCCATTCCTTTGTCGCCGAAGCGAATTATGCCAGCGCCATCGGGCGCGACAGCACCCGCGTCGTCTCCTGCAACACGACCTCGATCGTGCGCACGCTGGGGGCGCTCAAGCGGGCCAAGCTGCTCGGCTCGGCGCGCGGAACGCTGCTGCGCCGCGCCACCGACCCGTGGGAAAGCCATCTGGGCGGCATCATGAACACGCTTGTCCCCGAACGCGAGATTCCCAGCCATCAGGGCCCGGATGCACAAAGCGTCGACCCCGATCTCGACGTGATCACGATGGCCGTCAAGGTGCCGCAGACGCTTGCCCATCTGCACTACTGGTCGGTCAGGATGCCGCGCAGGGCCTCAAGGGACGAGGTGCTGGAGGCGTTCCGCGCCTCCTCGCGCATTGCGTTGATCCGGATGTCGGACGGGCTGGGCGCGCTTAACGCGGTCAAGGAGATGATGGCCGATTTCGGACGCCCCAACGACAGCCTCTACGAGGTGGCCCTGTGGGAGGACATGCTCAAGGTCGAGGGCGACGAGCTGTTCTATGCCTACATGGTCGACAACCAGGCCATCGTGATCCCCGAAACCATCGACGCAATCCGCGCCCTGACCGAAGCCGAGCGCGACGGTTCGGCGTCGATTGCGCGCACGAACGCAGCACTTGGGGTCGGTTCTTTCGCAGACGCGCTGTACAAGTAGTGACCCGCCGCCTGTTCCGGTTGTCTGTCACTGACGGCCTGCCCTTCGCACTGATGACCGTCGGCGGACGCAGCTTCTCAGGCGAATTTGACACCGCGGCGATACCAGGAAAGCTGGAAACGGAACCCATCGCCGTCCGGCATCCCGATGCGATGAAACACGGCCTTCAGGATATGTTCACGCAAACACGGAGCGCCGCTCCCTCTGTCACATGCCGGGCCGGGCCTTTGGCAGGTACTGTCAAAGATCTTTCGCACTTTTAGTCACGCGACGACGGCTCCTTGGGTTTGATCCGCGAATAGCGGGGTCATGTTCATGTACTTGCGGGTGGACCACTGCGTCCCGGCGAAATTGCGCAGCGCCTGGATGCCACCCGCCGTCGCGCAGGCCCCGATGGTGATTAGCGTTTGCGACTGGTCGCGGATCGAGCGTATCCGTTCGGCATCATGCGCCGTGGTGATCGACCCCTCGACCAGCGAGATGTCGTAGGGGCCATCCTTTATCGAACTGGTGGCCTCGAGGAACCGAGCGATGTCCAGCACCTCGGCGATCGCCAGCAACTCGTCCTCGCAATCCAGAAGCGTCAGCTGGCAGCCGTCGCAGGAGGCGAATTTCCAGACGGCGAGCTTCGGGCGTGTCATGACTCAGACCTCTTTCATCGACAGACGCCGCGCGAAGTGTCGTGGCGAAACACAGGTCCGTCGCGGCAGACGAAATCCGGGCCGAACTGGCAGTGGCCGCAAAAGCCGATGGTGCATTTCATGTTGCGCTCCATTGAAACCCACACCCGGTCGGGCGCGACACCGGCGGCGGCCAGGCTCATCACCGAAAACCGCATCATGATCTCCGGCCCGCACAGGAAGGCCGAGACCCCGGCACTATCGATCCCTGCAAGCGCGCGATCGAGACTGGTGGTGACGACGCCGACCCGCCCGGTCCATGACGGTCTGGCATGATCGACGGTCACTTCCACCTCGGTGTCGAAGCGCGACTTCCAGGCCTTGATCTCGCCGGCGTAGAGCAATTCGCCCGGCGACCGCGCGCCGTAGACCAGCGTCATGCCGACATATTGATCGCGGTGTTCGAGAACGTGGTAGATCGCGGGGCGCAGCGGCGCCAGCCCCAGCCCGCCGGCAACGAAGACGATGCGCCGCCCGGTCTGCCCCGCAACCGGCCAGGCCGAACCGAATGGCCCGCGGACCCCCAGCATGTCGCCCTCGCGCAGGGCCGTCAGCGCCGCCGAGACCGCGCCGACGGACCGCGTGGTGTGGGTCAGCCGGTCGGGTTCGGCCGGGTTGCCGGAAATCGAGATCGCGATCTCGCCGACCCCCGAAAGCATAGAGCATGTTGAACTGGCCGGGCCGGAATGCGACCGCCGCGCCATCGACCGGGGTCAGGTCCATCGAAGTTACGCCGGCGATCTCGGGCCAGGCGCGCCTGACGCGGTAGCGACGCGGCATCATCGGGTCCGGGTCCTGCAACGATGGCACTGCGCTACCCCTCCTTTGGGCCGTACATGTCGAGAAGCTGCAGGCGCAGCACCTGCACGCGGGCCGCCATATGCGGCAGCAGATGCTGGAACATGCGATACCCCAGGACCGGGTTTGCGTCGCATTTGGCGCGCATGCAGGTGGCGCCCAGGCTGACCGCCCTGACGTCCGAGACCGCGCGGGCATCCGACATGTGCCGGTATGGCGGCACCATCCAGGCCCAGCCCAGCACGTCGCCCGCGTGCAACGTCTCGACGATGATTGGCGACCTTTCCGAGGTGGCAATCTCGACCGCGACATCGCCCTGCCGCAGAAGAAAGACCTTTCCCGCGGGGTCGCCTTCGGCGAAGATCCTGTCGTCGGCGCGAAAGTGCTCGTTGCGCGCGCATCCCGCGAGCAGTTCCAGGGTCTCGTCGTCAAACGCCCTGAAGACCGGGTGCTGCGAAAGTATCTCCTTGATATCATCTATGCGGATGTGGTCAGCCCCCGCTCTGTTGCGGACCGGCCGCGAAAGCGGCCGCTTCCGCCGTGATGTCGATGCCGACCGGGCACCAGGCGATGCAGCGCCCGCAGCCGACGCAACCCGAACTGCCGAACTGGTCGTGCCAGGTCGACAGCTTGTGGGTCAGCCATTGCCGGTAGCGCGATTTTGTCGAGCGCCGCACCGAGCCGCCGTGAACATAGCTGAAATCGGCGGTAAAGCAGCTGTCCCAGGTACGCCAGCGTTCGGTGTGATCGCCGGTCAGGTCGTTGACATCCTCGACGTCCGAGCAGAAACAGGTCGGGCAGGCAAGCGTGCAGTTCGCGCAGCTAAGACACCTGTCGGCAACCACGTCCCAATGCGGATGGTCCGGATTTTCACGCAGCAAGTCGGGAATGTTGTCGACCATGCGCCGGGTCTGGCTTTCGGCAGCGGCCTTGGTGGCCGCTTCGGCGGCCTGCAAATGGCGCTCTTCCGGTGCCCGCAATTCCACGAGATCCAGGATCGCGGCGCCGCGGGCGCTGCCGCACGCCAGCCATCGTCGCGCAGCGCCGTGACCAGAGCGCCGGGATTCTCGATGACGAAACGCGACCCGACTTCCGGGATATGGGACCGCGATGCCATTTAAGCGATTTCCGGGATCATCTTGATCGCCCCGCAGGGGCATTCGGTGGCGCAGATGCCGCAGCCCTTGCAGTATTCCAGATCAATGCTGAAACGGTTCCCCGGCCCCAGCTTGATCACCGCGTTGTCGGGGCAGATGCCATAGCAGTTGTCGCATTCGAAACAGTTGCCGCAAGACAGGCAGCGGCGTGCCTCGAACAGCGCGTTGTCCTCGGTCAGGCCCTGCTCGACCTCCTCGAAACCCGACTGCCGCCGCACCAGGGAAAGCTGTTCCTGAACGCGTTTCGGCGCATCATCATAGTACCAGGTGTTGAGCAGATCGAAGCCTGCGATCTCGGCCTTCGGCGCTTTCTCGTAGTGGCCGCCGCGTAGCCAGGCGTCGATGTTGCGCGCCGCCTTCTTGCCATGACCGATGGCGACCGTCACCGTGCGCTCGGACGGCACCATGTCGCCGCCCGCGAACAGCCCGGCGCGGCCGGTCATCATCTGGCCGTCGACCTCGACCACGCCGTCGCGGGCGATCTTCACGCCCGGCACCGCCTTCAGAAACGCCGTGTCCACATCCTGACCCAGGGCCAGCACCAGGGTATCGGCCTCCAGCGTCTCGAATTCGCCGGTCGGCTGCGGCCGCCCGTCGGCGTCGATGCTCATCTTCTCTACCGTGAAGCTGCTCTCGTCGATCTGCCTGATGGTGCGCAGCCAGTGGATCAGCACGCCTTCTTCCTCGGCTTCGCGAGCCTCGAAATCATGCGCCGGCATTTCCTTGCGCGACCGGCGATAGACGATCTTCGCCTCGTCCACGCCCAGCCGCTTGGCGGTGCGCGCGACATCCATCGCGGTATTGCCGCCGCCATAGACGATCACCCGCCGGCCGAGTTGCGGCGGCGCCGCCCCCAGTTCCACGTCGCGCAGCAGCGACACCGCATCGAGGATGCGCCCCGCCGCGTGGGCCGGAATCTCGGTCCGCTTGGCCAGATGGGCGCCGACTGCGACGAACACCGCGTCAAAGCCATCGGCATCGAAGGCCGCGTCGATATCCCCGACCCTGGTGTTCAGTTCCAGCGTGACGCCCATGCCGATGATCCGGTCGATCTCGGCATCGAGCACGTCGCGCGGCAGGCGGTATTTCGGAATGCCGAAGCGCATCATGCCACCGGCCATCGGGCCGGCCTCGCGGATCGTGACCGCATGGCCAAGGCGGGTCAGGTGATAGGCGGCGGACAACCCGCTCGGCCCGGCCCCGATCACCAGAACCCGTCTGCCGCTTGGCTCGGCGTCCACCTCGGGAGTCAGCCCTTCCCTGATGGCGTAGTCGCCCAGAAACCGCTCGACCGCGTGGATGCTGACGGCCTCGTCCAGCTGCGCCCGGTTGCAGGCGGTTTCGCAAGCGTGATAGCAGACCCGCCCCATCACCGCCGGCATCGGATTGTCGCGCATCAGGCTTTGCCATGCGGCGGCATAGTCGCCGCCTTCGGCATGATAGAGCCAGTTCTGGATATTCTCGCCCGCCGGGCAGGCGTTGTTGCAGGGCGGCAACCGGTCGACATAGACCGGCCGCGACGAACGCCACGATCCGGTGTGGTTTTGCAGGCTCGATCCGGGGTCGAGCGAGATCGCATAGGGGCGCGCCTTGTCGGTCATTGCCCGTCCTCCGCATCGACCAGCCCGTATCTGGCGATATTGGCATCGGCCATCCGCTGGATCGCCTCGATCCGCGGGCGATCCTCGGCGCCTTTCCTGAACAGATGCACAAAGCGCCGTTGCAGGCGCAGGTAGTCGTCGACCGGCACGCGGCGGCAGATCTTGCCGACCGAAACCACCTCGCCGTGTTCGGCCTCGAACAGCGGAAACAGCCCGCATTCCACCGCCAGCCGGGCGATCCGGATGGTGTTTTCCGAGGCCGAGCCCCAGCCCAGCGGGCAGGGCACGAAGATATGGATATAGCGCGCGCCGCCGATGCCCATGGCGCGCGTCACCTTGGCCTCGAGATCGTGCAGGTCCGACACGCTGGCGGTCGCGACATAGGGGATATCGTGGGCCATCGCGATGCGCGGCAGGTTCTTGCCGGTGCCGAACACGTTGCCGGGGGCCGCGCCCAGCGCCGGCGTCGTGGCCGTCCGCGCGGCCGGCGGCGTTGTCGTAGCAGATGTAAAGCACGTCGTCGTTGCGCTCGAACATGCCCGAAAGACACCCGAACCCGATATCCGTGGTGCCGCCGTCGCCGCCCTGGGCCACCACGCGCACATCCGTCTTGCCGAGCATCCGCAGCCCCGCTTCGGCGATGCCTTGTGAGCCCTCTATCTGCTTCATCATGATAAGCACCCTTCCGCGCGCAGAACGGTATCGTGGGCTTCCTGTGCCGCGGCCGCATTGGCCGCGCCGACCGGGCCCGCAAATCGTTCGCGGATCGCCGCCAGCACGGATCCAATTTCCAGCCTCCGGGTCAGGGCGGCAAAGCCGCCGAGCAATGCCGCGTTCGGCACCGGGCGTCCGATATGGCGCCGCGCGATGTCGGTCGCATCAATGCTGCGCGCGTGGCCCGGCGGAAACCGATCGGTGAATTCGGCGACCCCGAGTTCGGTGAAGCTGCGGGTCGAATTGATCAGCAGGAAGCCATCTGGTCCAAGACCGGCAAAAACGTCGACTGAATGCAGCAGTGTAGAGTCCTGAATAATCAGGGCATCGGGCTCTACAATCGGTTCGCGAAGCCTGATTTCGGCGTCGGCAATTCGGCAGTAGGACGCAACCGGCGCCCCCATGCGTTCCGAGCCGAAACTTGGAAACGCCTGCGCGTGTCGGCCCTCATGAAAGGCAGCCACCGACAGCAATTCCGCCGCAGTCACGACACCCTGCCCTCCGCGTCCGTGCAAACGAATCTAGAACACCGGCTGCCCTCCTGTCTGCAAATCATCCTTAAAAATTTCTCCGCAGTTTTCATTGATATGCATCAAGCCCCGCTGCGGTACTCAAGACCTGTTTCGGCATGGACTCGCCGCGACAGTTGCGGGCAGCGCATGACCCCGCGTCTTCGATCCGCCGGACTGTCCCGCAGCGGTGATCCGGGCACATTCCGAGCCGCGGCTATTCGCCCAGGTCCACCACGACCTGCAACGTCTTCCCGGCACCTGGGAACCGAACCGTTCCATCCGCGGATTTCTCCCCATTGACAGTGATCGAAACCGCGCCGCTGCCGCGATGTCCGGGATCGCGGATCGTGATCGAGAGCGCACCGTGCGGGCTTTCCAGATGGACCTCGGCGCCACCCCATGCCTTCGGGAGGCAGGGGTTCAGCCCTACGGCAGCGCCTCGCAGATCGACGCCCAGGATGCCGGTGACCGCAAGCTGCCAGGTCCAGCCCGCGGCGCCGGTGTACCACGACCAGCCGCCCTGACGGTGATGCTGGCCCGTGGCCGAGACGTCTCCGGCCAGGACATAGGGCTCGCGTTTGTAGAGGTCGGCTTCCTCTGCGGTGGTGCTGCGCCGGATCGGGTTGATGATATCGAACACCTCCCACGCCCGGCCGCCGTCGCCGACCGCCGCGAAAGCGTGGCCCAGCCAGGCGGCGGCATGGGTATACTGGCCGCCGTTTTCGCGAATCCCCGGAGGATAGGCGCGGATGTAGCCCGGGTCGCGCTCGGTCGCGTGAAACGGCGGATCAAGCAGCCGGATCAGCCTGTCGTCGGCATCGAGAAGATGCGTATGGGCGGCCTCCAGGGATTTGACCGCACGGTCACCGGTCGGCACACCCGAAAGAATACTCCAGGCCTGGGCGATCAGGTCGATCCGGCATTCGTCGTTGGTGTGCGATCCCCACGGCAGCCCCGCGTCATCGAATGCGCGGAGATACCACGCGCCGTCCCAGCCATGTTTGTCCACCGCCTCGGCGAGCGCCTCGGCATGCGCCTGCCAGCGCTCGGCGCGGTCGGCGAGTTGAGCGCCCGCGACAAGCGGCGCGAACAGCCGCACCGTCGCGATCTGGAACCAGGCCAGCCAGACGCTTTCTCCCTTGCCGCCCGCACCGACGCGGTCCATGCCGTCATTCCAGTCGCCGGTGCCGATCAGCGGCAGGCCGTGCGGCCCGGTCGCCATCATCCGGTCCAGCGCCCGCGCGCAATGTTCGATCAGCGGCGCGGTTTCGCCGATATCGTACCGGGCATAGCGGTCGTCTTCGTCGTCGCGCAGATCGGGCGCGGCGAGGAACGGAACCTCGTCGGCCAGGATCGTCCGGTCGCCGGTGGCGCGGGCGTATCGGGCAGTGACATAAACCAGCCACAAGTAATCGTCCGAGCATCGCGTTTTCACGCCGCGGCCTTCGGGCGGGTGCCACCAATGCAGGACGTCGCCGGCCTCGAACTGGTGGCGGGCGGCGTTAAGAATATGCGCCCGAACCCGCGCCGGATCGCTGTGCAGCAGCGCCAGCATGTCCTGGAGTTGATCGCGGAAACCAAAGGCGCCGCCCGCCTGGTAGAATCCGGCACGAGCCAGCACCCGGCACGACAGGTTCTGGTAGGGCAGCCAGTGGTTGACCATCAGATCCAGCGCCGGATCGGGTGTGCGGACCCTGACCGCCGCCGACCGCGTCCGCCACGCCGCCTGCACATCGCTGAGTGCGGCGTCGAAGGCCCCGGCCTTCCGCCAGGCCCGGATCAGATCGGTGGCGGCTGCCGTATCTTCGGCCTCTCCCAGCACGAAGACGACCTCTGATGTGCCCTGCGGAGCGATTTCCAGATGCACCTGATAGGCCGCACAGGCGTCGCCTCCGGGCACAAACCGGCCACCCAGGTCCCAGCGTGCCAGCGCGTCGGGCGCGGATAGATCGCCCTCCGGCCCCAGAAAATCCCGACGCGACCCGCTGACGCTGTGCGGCTCCGAAGACGCGGTCAGGAATGCCACCCGTCCGGCGAATTCGGGGTTCCACGGGTTGCGCGCGAGGATCGCCCTGGCTTGCGGATCGTAGCTGCAGACGACGTGCGGCTTTGCGACGCTCGCCAACGCACCCAGCAACCATTCGGCATAGTAGGTCGCGGTGATGCGCCGGGCCTGATCCGAGACGTTTCCAAGCCGGAGGCGCACCAGCTTCACTGGCGCGTCCGGCGGAACCAGGACCGTGCACTCCTGCTCCAGTTCCTGGCTGTTCCGGGTCCATCGCGTATAGCCGAACCCGTGCCGGACCTGGCAGGTGGTATCGTGGCCCAGGGGCGCGGGCGTCGGGGTCCAGACTTCGGCCGAGGCCTCGTCGCGCAGATAAAGCACCTCGTTCGCTTCATCGGCGACCGGATCGTTGGACCAGGGCGTCAGCCGGTGTTCGCCGCTGTTGACCGCCCAGCTGAAGCCCAGCCCGGCCTCGCTGACGATTGTCCCGAAGCCGTCATTGGCAAGCACATTGCACCAGGGCGCAGGGGTGCGCATACCGGGGGTCAGGTGGATGACATATTCGCCGGTCTCCGCGTCGAACCCGCCATAGCCATTGTCGAAAGCCAGCCCGCCGGGGCGCGGCAGGTCTTGCGCCTGTTCGAAAGTGACGGGGAACGCCGGTTCGAACCGGGGCGGCGGACGCCTCGTCTCCAGCACGCGGTCCAGCCGCTCGGTCAGCATGAGGGGATCGTCGCCCAGAACGACATGGGCCGCAGTCTCCAGCCCGCGGCGGGCGGCAACGCTCATCTGATCCGAGGAGAGAAGGTGAATGCCGCCATCACGGCCGAGCAGTCCCTCGGAATGGGTGTCGCGCAGCACCGAAAGAATACGCTCGCGCAACGGCCCGTCGTAACTGGACGCCCCCTGGCGCAACACCACAAGGTCCATCATCAGTCCGCGTCGGTGCCACAGGGTCCTAGCCCGGACCAGAACGTCCAGGTTTCCCGGCGGCCGTTCGTCGTCGGTCAGGAACAGCAACAATGGATGATCGCCGGATATGCCGAACCGCCACAGGTCGAGCTGCCCATTCCAGTCATCGGGAATGCCCTCACGAACAAACCGTAGCACCGGATTGGGCTGCAGCAGCACAGACGAGAGCACCTGGAGCGCCGGCAGACGCCCGGGGTCCACGCCCGCATTCTGCACCTCGCGTGCGGTTTCAAGCGCTGCCTCGCGAAACACCCGGTCGAGCGTGCCCGGTGTGAACTGGCTGGCCGTCTCGAGCACTTCGCCGCGCGAGGTGCCGGCAATTGTCACCAGCGCGACCTGGACCTTCTGCATCGGCTTCAGGCGCAACCGGAGCTGCAGCGATGCAACCGGATCCAGCGTCCAGCCTTCGGTGCCGCCGAGACCCCGGCCAAGCGCATCCGGTGACTTCAGATTGCCGTTGCGCCCGATGAACCGGCCACGGTCGGTCTCGAAGCCGGCGACATTCACTCCTTCTTCAGTGAGGAACTTTTGCAGAAGCACCGGCGCCACGGCTTCCGGTCGTCGCGGGCGCCGCTGAAAAAGCAATGCCTTGTGATCGTTCAGAAAACTGCTGTGGACAAAGAGCTTGCTGAACGCCGGATGCCGTTCATCGTCAAGCGGCGGCGCCAGCACGATCTCGGCATAACTTGTCACTTCGATGTTGCGGGGCCGGTTGCTGTCGTTGATCAGCGTGAAGCGGCGGACCTCGGCATCGGCGAACGGGGCCACCGTCAGTTCCATCCGGGCGGTGATGTCGTGATCGCGCCGGAACGTCTCGATCATGTGCTGATGAAACAGCATCCGGGCGTCCTGGCCCGGTATTCCGGTCGGGAAGCGCCCGGCGGACCACAGCGCGCCGCTGTCCGTATCGCGGAAATACACTGCCGATCCATAATCATTCTGCGTCGGGTCGGATCGCCAACGGGTAAGCTCGTGGCCCTGCCATGATAGCCCGCCGCCGCCGGTCGCCGAAACCAGGACAGATAACCGGCCGTTGCCCAGAAGGTGCATCTGCGGCGACGACGCGTCCGGCGAGGGCACCCAGGGCGGCGGGACTGTCGGCGCATGGGTGTCGACATGACGCTCCCAGGCCTCGTCGGCGCGGCCAGTGTCGATCGGACCGTCCCAGGGAACCTGTTCGTCCAGCAACAGGTCGATCGCCTTCAGCGACTTCTCGCGGGCGACGCGCCGGACCAGGACATCGCCCGAAAGCGCGTTGACGATGGCGGCAATGGTCATCCCCTGATGGTGCGCCATATGGGTCTGCACCGGAACATGGGCGCGCGCGCCCGAGATGCGCGAGGGGGTGAAATCCAGCGCCTCGATGAACCCGTAGCAGGTGACCGCGCCCAATTGCTCCAGCCGGCGAAGATTTTCCACGGCTGATCCAGGCTGAACGCACAGCGCCAGCGCCGTCGCATAGGGAGCCACCACCAGATCGCGGGTCAGCCCGCGCCGGATGCCAAGGCCCGGCACCCCGAAGGCGCGGTATTGATAATTGCCCTCGGAATCTGTCGCGGAGAAGGCCGACTCCGATATGCCCCAGGGCACGCCCCGCTCGGCCGCATAACGCTGCTGGTATTGCACAGCCGTCAGTTCGCTCTCGCCCAGCAGGGTATCGCGGCGGCTTGGCAGGAATATCGGCGGCATCAGGTATTCGAACATCGACCCGTTCCACGACAGGATCGACGGTTTGCCGTTCAGGCGGGTGATCGGGCGGCTGAAGGAGAACCAATGCTCGACCGGAACATCCTGCTTTGCGATGGCAAAGATACTGGCCAGCCGCGCCTCGGTGGCCAGAAGGTCGTAATGGTTGGCATCCATCTGACCGGCCCCAAGGTTGTAGCCGATCGAGAACAGCCGGACCTCTGGGTTGTAGAGGAAACCGAATTCCATGCCGTAGGCAAAACCGTTGGCGCGCCCGGCCAGTTCGACAAGCGCGCGGCAGAGTGCGTCCTGTTGCTGCGCACCCTCGGCGATGGATTGTCGAAGCTCGGCCAGCCAGTCCGCGATTGCCGGATCGTGCGCCTCGCCAGCCAGCCTTCGGTCGATCTCGTCGCCGATCTGCGCGGCGTAGTTCAGCGTCGCGGCGGTCTCGGTTAGCGGTGACAACTGCCTTGCGACATCACGGACGAGCGCGGCCTCGGCTGCCGGTGCACGGTCGAGCAGCGCCAGCCACGGCAGATAACGGTCGCTGTCCCTGAGCAGGGCGATCAGGTTATGGCGGAACCGGCCCAGCCAAACCTGAATTTCGGTCAGCGTTTCGGGCGGAATGTCATCAGACTGCGCGATTGCCCGGCCGACGATCCGTTCGAACTCTGTCCAGTGCCGACCGGACAATTCGCCAATCGGATCGCGCCAGAACGCGGGCGAAGTCCGGGCCTGCCGGATGCACTTGCGGATATCGCCTTCGATCTTCGTCAAAGCATCGGCATCCAGCGCCGAAAGGCCGCGGGCCGCATTCATCGACAGGTCGAGCACCACCTCCAGACCGTCCAGGCAGGCGACAGGAACCGCAGGGCCGTCGGCGATTTCCAAGCACCCGTGCTTGAGGGCGATCAGCGCGACTGCCAGATTGCCGCTGTCCACCGTCGAGACGTATTGCGGCTCCAGCGGGTCCAGCGTGCGGGTGTCGTACCAGTTCAGCACATGCCCGCGGTAGCGTTTCATCTTGTCCAGGGACGTCACGGTGTTTTGGCAGCGGATCAGGAACTCGGAATTTGCAATGAACCCCAAATCCCGCGCCGCCAATGCCGCCGTCAGATACATCCCGACGTTCGTCGGCGAGGTCCGGTGCGCGATCTTGTCGGCCGGAAAATCCTGGAAATTGTCCGGCGGCAGCCAGTTGTCGTCCGGCCCCGCGAAGGTCTCGAAGAAATGCCAGGTCCGCCGCGCGATTCCGACAAGGAAATCGCGCTGCGCCTCGTCCAACGTGTCGCGCCGGAAGCGGCGCCGCCGTGCCGTCCAGATCGCGATCTCCGGCGCCGCCAGCCAAAGCGTCAGAACCGGTGTAGCAGCGAGCAGCGCGGACATGTCATATATGCCCAGGTGCGTGCCAAGAACGAAGGCCAGCGCCGAGGAGGGCCACATCAGGCTCCAGGCCGCCGGCCGGATCTTGTTTCCGGGAAGATCGGTCGAGGTATGGGCCGCCGATTTCCATCCCATCAGACCGCGTTTCGAAACCATCAGCCGCCATAGCGTCCGGAACACGGCATCCAAGGCGATCAGCGTGTCGCTGACCAGAAAGACGATCGAGAACAGCCAGCGTCCGCCGCTGCTTGAAAACCGGTGCACCGCCGCGGACAGGCGGCCTCGCCGGATGCCGCCTGTCGCCACATTGACGACCTCTCCGATCAGATAACTGCCGGGCGCCGCCAGCGCCAGAAGCGTCCACAGCGCCGGGCTGCCGGGAAGCACGGTCCAGCCGCCGATCAGGAACAGCAGCAGCGCCGGTGCGATCAGGCTTCGGCGCAGATTGTCGACGATCTTCCAGCGGTCGAGCGCGCTCAGGGGATTTGGCAGCCGCGTCCCGTCCGCCGACGGCACGGTCCTTCCCAGCCAGGGCACCAACTGCCAGTCGCCCCGCTGCCAGCGGTGACTGCGCATCGCGAACTCCAGGTAGGTGCCTGGAAAACCCTCGTACACAACGATGTTGCTGGCCAGAGCGGCACGGCTGTGGATGCCTTCGAACAGATCGTGGCTCAGAATGCTGTTCTCCGGCACCCGTCCCGCCAGGCTACGCTGAACCGCGGCGATGTCATAGATACCCTTGCCGACGAAAATTCCGGTGCCGAACAGATCCTGATAGACGTCCGATACGGCGCGTGAATAGATGTCGATCGCGGAATCGCCGGCATAGATGTGGGAAAACAGAGTGGCAGAGGCGGGACCGGGCTGCATTTCGACCCTTGGTTGCAAGATCGAAAATCCCGCGACCGGCCGTCCGCTTTCGGGGTCGAACTGCGCCCGATTCAGCGGATGCGCAAGGCAGCCGACCAGGCGAGCCGCAGCGCCCGGGGGCAATTCGGTGTCGGCGTCAAGTGTAATCGCAAACCGGACCTGACGCAGCCTTGCGACCGGGCCCTCGGTCAAGGCAAAGCTGCTGGATTCGCCGCCCGTCACCAGCCGGTTGAATTCCTCGAGCTTGCCGCGCTTTCGCTCCCACGCCATCCAGCAATTCTCGCGCGGGTTATACTTTCGGGTCCGGTGCAGCAGGAAAAACGGTCCGCCATCGGCATCCGGGTACCGCGTGTTCAGCCGTCGGATGCCATCGACCAGCTCTGTTTCGACCTGGCGGTCGGAGGGCAGATATTCGGACGCCGCGTCACCGAGATCGGACAGCAGCACGAACCGCAGCGCTGGATCGGGATTCGAAAGCCGCCGCATTTCCAGCTTTTCCAGGATCGGCCGCACTTCTTGCGGCTGCGCGACGATGACGGGAACCACCACCGCCGTGGCAAAATCCTCGGGGATAGAAGATGCGAAATCCAGTTCCGGCAGGGTCTGCGGCCGAACGGACAGGGTGATCAGCCAGTGCGCCAAAGACACGCTGAGGATCGTCGCCGGCAGCAGCGCCAGCGCCACCCCGGCGATCCACTGCGCCAGCATGGCGTCATTGGCGTAAAGATAGATGACCGGCAGCAGGAGCGCCACAACGACGCCCAGCCCGATGCCGGCCGCATAGAGCCCTCCGGAGCGACGCGCCAGTTGGCGGCGGATGACCTCGGAGCCCGTAGAGCGATAACCCAGCGAGGCCTCCAGGGCGGCAAGCCCGTTGTCGATCAGCCAGTATCCCACATGATCGCGACAGACTGTTCCGGCGGCACCCTGCGCCATATCAAGCGTCGCGCGCGCCACGTCCGGCTCTGACCGGTCGGATCTGAATGCAAGCCTTTCCACTGCTTTGCGGTAACGCTCACGCGTGTCGAAGGTCATCGTCGCGTAGACCTCGGCGGGATCATGATTCAGAATTGCGTCAATCGGGCTGGTCCGATCGACGAGATCGGGCCATTTGATGGCGTGAACAGCGGCCAGATTGCCGATCGCCGAAGCGATGCGAGCCGTCGGATCGCCGGCCTCGGCCGGATTGCCCGCGGCGGAAAACGGGCTGAGATCGAATGGCGGCGCAAGATCGGGGTCCAGTTGGGCGAATGCGTGCCCCAGTTTTTCAAGACAAGCCAGTCTGAGCATGGATGGAAGGGCCCAAAGCTCGCCGTGGTCCAGGCTGACGACCGCCTGGTATTCGTTGACGAAATCGACGAGCTTGCGGAATGAGATCGCCGGCTGGGTCTCGTCGAGAACGGTCGCCGCCACCGCGAAAGCGCGCGGCACGCGTCCGTCGAATTCGTCGTTCACGGCCCGGAGCCGCATGTAGAACCGGGGTGGCAGATCCTCCTTCAACCGGCGGATGGCGCGTGCAACCTGATAGTCGTTGTCCAGCAGCCAGTCAGCGGCGCGCCTGTGTCCGGGCGCTGGATCGCTGCAGTAGTCAAGGAGCCTTTCCAGCCAATCCGATAACGACGACATAGACCGGAATATCGGCAGCTGGTCCGGTGGATCGCCGGAAATCCGATGCGATGCAGCCGAGCGCCGTGCAGTGATCTTGCTTTCGCTTTCCGGCGCGGTCTCGGATGTGCAAGTCATTTCACCATGTCTGCCGGATGGCGAACGCCCTCGGACCTTGCGTTGCGGAATATGTGGTTGTCCTTGCGCTTGCCAGTCTGGCGCACCATCAGCACCGGAACTGCGGACCTGTCCAGAATGAAACCCGCAACATCTCCGACGGCGACATCGGCGTGCGCACTTTTACCGTGCGACGCCATGACCACGATATCGGCAATCTCCTCGGCGATAGCCTCGACAAGCATCCGTCTGGCGTCGCCACCAGTGACCAGCCGGGCCGATACCGGCACACCGGCATCCTTGAGGCTGTGCTTGGCGCGGTCCAGATAGCACTGGCCAACCCGCCGATTGTGCTGCGAAATCCGGTCCTTTAGTGCAACCGTTTCCGAATCAACGGGTCCGATTTCCGTCAGCACCGGTTCCGGGGTCACATGGCACAGCACCAGCTCCGAGCGGTGCGTGCGCGCCAGCCTGATAGCCTTTGGAATCGCGCTTTCAGCCAGCGAAGATCCATCGAGCGGCACGAAGACACGGTTGTATCCCTTGAACGTTTTCGCGGTCGATTCTGCGGGAACCATGAGTACTGCTCCGACACCCGAGGCCATCACCCCACGGGCAACCTTGCTTGTCCGCCAGCGTTCCTCACCTGAACCGCGCGACATCACGAGGATGTCGTGATGCCCCTTCTTGGCGCAGTTGCAGATTTGATCGGCCGGCTGACCCTCCAGAACCAGAACACCGATCTCGCAGTCCTCGGAACTGAATTCCTTGGCCAAGTAGGCCAGATGCGTCGAGACTTCGCGCCGCCGGATTTCCCAGTCGAGCGGATCAATTGCCTTGGCTCCGGTACCGTGTGTCTCGATCACGCTGACAAGAACCACGCCGACTCCGAAGGCCTCTGCGACCGCCTGCGCGTGGCCGATCATGGCACGGGGATCATGCCCGACATCGACGCAGACAATAACACCAGCGGCCTTGGTTCGCCTGGCGTCGTCGGGTCTGGATTTACCAGTATGCGGTGGGAACGCAGTAGCAGATCTTGTAGACATCAGGCCCTCCGATACAATACCTGCACGCTCTGGTAGCGCGCTCGGTTATTAACTGCTGGAGCCCTCGTTTGCCTGTTTCGCGTGAATAGGCAGACTATCATAGAGCCCAGCAAGACAACGGCTATCAGGCCATTGCCGGAGAAATCTGGATTGCTTGATACGTGACCGAGCAGGATCGCTGTCATTGCCAGGACCACGATCAACACGATCCACAGGCGCGACTTGCAGAATCCGGATGCCGGTGCCGGTGCGCCGTTTGACTGATCGTGGTCCGTCATCGATTATCCTCCCCGGATCGGTTCGTTCAGCAGCGCCCCGGAATTGGTACTGCTTTCTTGTCGACGAAGCCCGCACCGCATCCACCTGCCGAGCCAAGATCGAAACCTGTCAGACGAGATCGCTGTCATGGGCATTCCCGTCCGTGCGGCGCATCGTGGCGGCGCTGGACCGTTTCCTGCTTAAACAGACGCAGGCCATGGCGCTCCATTACAGGAAAATGTCGCTAGAAGTTCGGCGTTGGTGGAAGGGCGTCCGGTTCCTTCCCCGTTTAGCCGGCCGGCGCTGCACACTGCGCAAAGGGCCAGAGCCCGTGGCGGACAAGCCGCGACAATGACCCGAGGATTGCGGCCCCGCAGCTTGGAACAGATCGCGAGGCCCGGAAAACTTGGCGGTTCGGCAAAGTCCGGGCCACGCGGATGAGCGCCGTGAACATTTCCCCGCGACGGCTGCTGTCAGCGAAATCAGCAGACAGTGATCGGCCCATCATGGCTTGTCGATGACACCGGCCCAATACTGATCGAGGCTGTTACGCCAGTCCTGCCCATAGCTTGCCTCGAAATGCCGCCGCTGCACCTTGGGTGCCGCCGCGAAGGCTTCGGGTGACACGTCAAGCACATAGATCTCATGATCGTTGGTCGCGCGCAGGTCGGTCCAGCGCACCGCGACCAACTCCCTGCCCAGCCCAAGAAAACCCCCACTGGAGACCAGAACATAG
Source organism: Halovulum marinum (assembly GCF_009697225.1). GTDB lineage: Bacteria > Pseudomonadota > Alphaproteobacteria > Rhodobacterales > Rhodobacteraceae > Halovulum > Halovulum marinum. The sequence continues at coordinate 16,843 of NZ_WIND01000025.1, read as the reverse complement.
GCAACTGACTGCCGTTGTGAATCGAGTACGACATCCTCGATTTCCCCCAGCGAGGCATCGTCGGTGGTGCGGAGATCCGCGCCTATGATCACATCCGCACGCATCAGCCGGCCCATCTCTGTCACCGGCTTGGCGTTCGCCAGATGGGCGCGCCGCCAGGCCGTCCGCATCTGCGGGTCGTCGGTTTCGATACCCACCAGGGCGTCATGCTCTTCATATATCTGTCGCATTGAGGAGAGTACGGTCTGACAAGCCTCCTCATTGCCCTGGGAGGCATAAACGTCGGCGGCGTCGCGCAGCGCTTGAAGCTGCTGTCGCGGCGTGACGATCAGGCCATAGCCCGTGCCGTAGGTCGAGTATCCTACGCCGTAGCCGCCACCCGGTGCCAGGATACCAAAGCCGGTCTGCTGCAGTTCGTCGTCAAACGCCCTGAGATCGCTTTGGCATTGCCGGGCCACCTGCCCCTCCGAAGCCGACGCGGCCGGAAGCGATTCCACGTCCGCGGCGCGGACGGCGAATGGCGCGCTCGCCACAAAAACGGTGATCGTCGAGGCGAGTAATCTTGATAGTTGCATGAGAACGTCCTTTCCCTGAACTTGATCCGACCGGTCATCGGTCGATCTCATGTCCCCTGCAGAGATCGGCATACTGGATGCTCCGCAGGATACCTTCACAGACGCGCGCAAAGCCGATCCATTACACCCAGGCGCCATACGAGGGACTTCCGGCGGCGCAACAGGCCGGGTGTTCCGTGCGGAGCCCCATGCCCCGGCCATTGCACCAACCTGCCGGGTCCGTTTCACAAATCGCAATTGCCGGCTCACATCCGGTTTCATCGAGCGGTCGATGAGCCGACCGGAAGATGAGCATCCGATTTTCTGCCAGAGCAAGCGCCAGGGGTTCGTGATTCCGAAGACCATCACCGCGATCCGGTTTCCGGGGCGATCCTTGTCCGGCATCCCGCAGTGATGGATCGCGGTATTCTGGATGTATTCGGGCTGGCGCGGTCTGGCTGCCCTTGTCAGCTATCGGGATCCGTCCTTTTTCGTGACTTGCCGGCGTAGCGGTCCCTGGCAGCCTCGAACCCGATGATGACATCCAGAAGCTCGGTCGTGATCTCGTCCTGACGCACGGCGCGGGATTCTGCGGTCAGGTTCTCCAGCCGTTCGTCTACCGATTGTTCCGCCTGCTGCATTCTGGCCAGCCGCGCGGCATTTTCCGTCACCAGGGCTTCGGCGGCGGCGCGGAACATGCTGGCGAACAGATAGCTGCGGATCAGCGCCGCCAGCATTCGGTCGGCGGGCAGCCGGAATTGCGGCAGGCTGCGCGACTCCCACGGTCGGCTTGCCAGCTCCGAGATTAGACCGGGGTCGAGCGGAAGCAGGCGTTGCGCGACGGGGCTCTGCTGGCCGCCCCCCGCGCGCTGCATGAAAACCAGCGTCACCGCGATCGTGCCCGAGCGCGCTGCGCGCCGTACGTCGTCGAGCCGCGCGATCAGACTGCCGGCAAGGCGCCCCAGCCCATCGGTCGTCACGGGCGGGAACAAGGCCGCCTCCGACGGGATACCGAGGTCGTGCAGCGCCCTCTCCATCCTTGCGCCGACGCAGATCACCCGCGCGGCCCGGTCCCCGGCGGTCTGCCGCGCGACTTCGGCGGCGACAAGCTCGTTGTAGTTGCCGCACAGCCCGTGGTCGGAACCGAAGGCGATGACGACGGACACCGCGCCATCGGCATCCACCGCGGGCAACGCGCCGTGGCGGTGAAGAAATGCCTGAAATCCGGCAAGCACCGTGTCGCGATAGGCTTCGATCGACCGCGCCGCCCGGTCATAGGGCAGCGCGTTGATCGCCGAGATCGTCTTCATCGTGCGCACGATGCCGCGAATGCTGCGCAGCGTCCCCGTGCGGTGTGCCAGAAGCTCAAGCGTTTGCGCCATCGTCCCCGCCCTTCTGGCCGCCCGCCGCCGGTCCGCCGGGACCGGCCGCGCGCCGCGCCGTCTCCACGATCCGGGCACGGTCCTCGTCCGACAGCGGCTCGTTTGCGGCGATCCGGGCCGCCAGGCCTTGATCGTCCGACCGCATCGCTTTGCGGATGGCGGCGCCGGCCGCGGCAACGGCGGCCGCGTCCATACCGTCCAGCACGCCCTCCATCGCGGCGATCAGAACCGCAAGCTGGGCCACCGCCGGCATCGGATCACGCTCCGGCTGGCGCAGGGCGGCGCGGACCGCCGCGCCCCGCGTCAGGCGCGCCCGTGTCGCCTGGTCCAGCCGCGTGCCGAAACGGGCGAATTCCTCCAACTCCTCGAACTGCGACAACGTCACCCGCAGATTGCCGGCAACCTCGCGGAACGCGCGGCTTTGCGCCTTGCCGCCGACCCGCGACACCGACACGCCCAGATCGACTGCCGGAAACTGGTTCTTGCGCACCACACGCGGCGACAGGTAGATTTGTCCGTCGGTAATCGAAATCAGGTTCGTCGGGATATAGGCCGACAGGTTCTCGGCCTGGGTCTCGACGATGGGCAATGCGGTGATCGACCCACCACCGGCGGAGCGAGCGAACTGGCCGGCGCGCTCCAGCAGTCGGGCGTGCACATAGAATATATCGCCCGGAAACGCCTCGCGTCCCGGCGGTCGGCGCAGAAGCAGCGAAACTTCGCGATAGGAATGCGCATGGTGGGTCAGATCGTCCATCACCACCAGCACGTCCCCGCCCCTCGCGGCGAACGCCTCGGCGACGGTCATGGCGGCGTAGGGCGCGATATAGGACAGGCCCGGCGCGTCCTCGTCGCCCGCCACGAGTACCACGGTCTGCCCGGTCATGCCGCCCGCGCCGAGTGCGCCGATCACCTTGGCAACCGCATCGCCGCGCTGGCCGATGGCACAATAGACGCAGATCACGCCGGTATCCTTCTGGTTCAGGATGGTGTCCACGGCGATCGAGGTCTTGCCGGTCTGGCGGTCGCCGACGATCAATTCGCGCTGACCCAATCCCACCGGCACGGCGGCGTCGATCACTTTCAGCCCCGAGGCGAGCGGACGCTCTACGGCGCTCCGGCTCAGTATGCCCGGCGCCTCGGCCTCGACCGGCCGAAGGATGACCGCGTCGACCGGCCCCTTGCCGTCGAGAGGCCGCCCGAGAGCATCGACCACGCGGCCCAGCAGGGCCGGCCCGACGGGGACGCTGACAACCCGGCCCGTGCGCGACACCTCCTCGCCGGGAACCACGACTTCGGACGGGCCGAGCAGGACAACGCCGAGCCTGCCGGGTTCCACGTCGAACACGATGCCGCGGATGCCCGAGGCGAATTCGAGAAGTTCGTCGGCGAGAGCGCGGGCCAACCCGGTGACGATGGCGATGCCGGCACCGACCTCGGCCACCCGGCCGATCTCGCTGACCTTGGGGGCCGGTGGCGGGCTGTCCAGCAGCGCCTGCACCAGGTCCAGTGGCCCGTTGTCGCGGCGGCCCTCAGGCTGCATCGGTCAATCCTCTCGTGACGGTACGTCTGGCATGATGCTCCAGCAGGCTTTCCAGACCGTCGAGATAGCTGTCCACCGTCCAGGCGACCTGCGCGCCCCCCATCCGCAGGGTGAGGCCCGGCGCCAGCGACGGGTCGGTGACGAAACGCACCGTCACCCCGGGGTCGATATCCGCAAGCGCCGCGCCGAGGGAGGCGCGAACATCGTCCGGCAGCGGATCGCGGCTGAGCGCGACGGCCTGGCGGCTGTCACCGGCGGCGCTGTGCAGGTCCTTGGCCACGGCCCCTAGCTGCGTGACGGCATGGGCGGCGATCCGCTGTTCGAGGGTCTCGTCCGCCAGATCCCACAGCGCCTTGCGGGTCAGCGACAACAGCGCATTCGCGCCGGCGCGACGCAGCTCGGCACTGTAGGCATGCGCCTCCTCGGCGCGCCTCGCCTCGCGCTCTGTCTCTTCCTTCGACAGCCGGTTCTGGGCCTCGTCCAGCAGCGCGTCGCGTTCGGCCTCCGCGCTGCGTCGCGCCTCCTCCAGCGTCCCGGCCCTGTCGGCCCGCAACGCCGCGATCTCTGCCAGGTGGTCGGCCTCCGCGGCCCTTGCCGCGGCCGCGATCCCGGCGGCTTCGGCCATGCGATCGGCGATCTCCTTCTCGCGGGCGTCGATCCCGTCGAGGATCGGGCGATAGAGAAATCGCCTCAGCAGCCAGACGAGGACAAGGAAATTGACGATCTGCGCCGCGACCGTGATCCAGTCGATCGACATGGCCTAGCCGCCCGCGCCCTGCGCGGCGGCGTCGAGGGCCGCGGTCCAGAACGGATTGGCGAAGATCAGGATCATGGCGACGACGAAACAGTAGATCGCGGTGGACTCGATCATCGCAAGGCTGACGAAAAGCGTCCGCGACAGGGTCGGGCCGGCATCGGGCTGCTGCGCGATTCCGTTGAGCGCGGCCGCCGCCGCACGGCCCTCGCCGAGAGCGGGCCCGATCGCCCCGAAAGCGACGGTCAGCCCGGCCGTGAAAATCGAGACCGCGGCGATGATGGCAAGATCGGTCATGTCTGGTCCTTTCCTTTTGCTTCGGTTCGATCGGTCGGGGTCGCAGTGGCGCTGGAGATATAGACCGTGGCCAGGATGGCGAAGATATAGGCCTGGATCACGCCGGTCAGTAGGCCGAGCATGTCCATCACGACGGGAAAGAAGAACGGGGCAACGCCCAGAAGGATTGCCGCGATGACCGCCCCGCTCATGATGTTGCCGTATAGCCGGATGGCCAGGGAAATACCGCGGGACGCCTCGCTGACGATGTTGAACGGCAGCATGATCGCCGAAGGTTCCAGATAGCTGTGCAGGTAGCCGCCCAATCCCCGGCTCGCGATGCCGAACAGCGGCACCGCCACAAGCACCGACAGCGCCAGCGCCGCAGTGGTCGACAGCGATGCCGTCGGCGGATCGAAACCTGGCACCACCAGCAGCAGGTTCGAGGTGACGATGAACAGGAACAGCGTGCCGGAGAAATGCAGCAGCCGCCTGTCGGGGCGCCGTGTGATCTCGGCGATCTGGCCCTCGATGCCCTTGACGATGACTTCCAGCGCGGTGCGCCAGCGGTTCGGCGGCACGTCGGGGCGCAGGTTGCGGGTGACAAGCATCGAAGTAACGGTCAACAGCGCCATGATCAGCCAGGTGTTGAAGGCGGTCTTGTTGATCCCGAAACCGCCGATCGTGAAGACGATGTTGCTGTCGGGGGTCAGTTCCATCCGCGCGGCTCCGATCCCGCCGCCGGGCGGACAAGCGACACCGCCGCGATGCGCACCGCAACCAAGACCAGTGCGAAACCGGCCAGCATCGCAAGGCCGTTCTGCGCGATCAGCCAGACCGCGCCAAGCAGTGCCGCGATGCGCAGCGCGCTGCTGAGCACAAGCACCGGCATCGGGCGGCCCGACCGCAGGGCCAGGCGCATGCCCAGCGCCAGACCGCCAAGGAACAGCACACCCGCCAGCAGGCCGGCTGCCGCCCCGACGCCAAGTCCGCCCCAGTCGAAACCGCTCATTCTCCGCCTCCTTCCTTGCGCATCCAGATCCACGAGATCAGCGCCCCCAGAACGACACCGCCCAGGATCAGCGCGATCGTCCATGAAAACCCTTGCGGCACGACCCGGTCCAGCCACAGCCCCAGAAAGGCGCCGCCGACCGTCGGCACGGCGATCGACCAGCCGATCATGCCGAAGGTGCCGACACCGCGCAACGGGCTGGGCCCCGGATCGTCCCGCGCCGCCTTCAGCCGGCGTGCCCGCTCGCCGATCTCACGGGCCGGTTTATCCGGTTCTTCGGTCATGGGCTTGCCTTTCGCAGGATCGTGAAGCGGCGCACCATGTCGGCTTCGAGCCGCGACAGCGCCGCGCGGGCCGCGCGCTCTTCGTCCTCGATTTCGGCGAAGGCCTTTCCGACCGTCGCGTGCAGGGTTCCCAGGTCGCCGCCCTCGACCCCGCGGCGCACGGCGATATCGACGTCGTGCCCCTTCTTGACCAGCAGCCCCTCGTCGATGCCGAATATCCGCTCCGCCCCGCCCGGTTGCGTCACCAGCAGGACCGAAGGCACCAGGGCAGTCACGAAATCGACGTGATTGGGAAGGATGCCGAAACCACCATGGGCGGCGGATCCCGACAATCGCGCAGCGGGCCCCTGGAACAGGATGCGGGCGGGCAGGCGCAGGCTGACCCGCATTTCGTCCGACAGGCTCATGGCGCCTCCGGCAGGTCGGAGAGCGGGCCGATCATGTAGTAGGCGCTCTCGGGCAAATCGAATGCGGTCAGGTTCAGGATCGCTTCGCAGCCGTCCAGCGTGTCGGCAACGGGGACCAGCCTGCCCTTGGTCGCCGCTGCGCCGGCGACGGTGAAGAACGGCTGCGTCAGGAACCGCTCCAGGCGGCGGGCGCGGGCCACCACGGCGCGGTCATGGGCCGAGAGTTCCTCGATCCCGAGCATGGCGATGATGTCGCGCAGATCCTCGTATTCGGCCAGGGTCCGGCGCACGGCGCGGGCGATGTCGTAGTGCCGCTGGCCAACCACCGCCGGCGTCAGCATGACCGAGGCCGAGGCCAGCGGGTCGACCGCGGGATACAGCCCTTCGCTGGCCCGTTTGCGCGACAGCACCACCGAGGCCGATAGATGCGAAAATATCTGCGCCGCCGCCGGGTCGGTAAAATCGTCCGCCGGAACATAGACCGCCTGGATCGAGGTAATCGACCCTCTCGAGGTCGACGAGATCCGCTCTTGCAGGCTGGCAAGCTCGGTCGCCAGCGTCGGCTGGTAGCCCACCCGCGACGGCATCCTTCCCAGCAGGCCCGAAACCTCCGAGCCGGCCTGGACGAAACGGAAGATGTTGTCGATCAGCAGCAGCACGTCCTGCCCCCGATCGTCGCGGAAGAACTCGGCCATCGTCAACGCCGCTTTGCCGATCAGGAACCGCACGCCGGGGGCCTCGTTCATCTGGCCGAACAGCATCACCATCCTGTCGCGCACGCCGGCCTCGCCCATGTCGCGCCATAGCTCTTCGGCCTCGCGCGAGCGTTCGCCGATGCCACAGAACAGGCTCACGCCGTGGTGATTCTCGACCGTGTTGTGGATCAGCTCGCTCAGCAGCACGGTCTTGCCGACCCCGGCGCCGCCGAACAGCCCGGTCTTGCCGCCGCGCTCGATCGGCGACAGCAGGTCGAGCGCCTTGATCCCGGTCTCCAGCACCTCGGCGTGCAGCACCCGATCCTGCAGCGCGGGTGGCGGGCGGTGGATCGAGCGGCGCCCGATCCCGTCGTCGGGGGCCGGCCGACCGTCCAGCGGCGCGCCGAAGAGGTCGAGCATCCGGCCCAGCACTGCCTCGCCCACTGGCACGTAGATCCCGTCACCTCTGACCGATACGGCCTGACCCAGCCCCAGGCCCCGGACCGGGCCAAGTGCGATGCAGCGCACGACGCCGTCCCCGACGATCGCGGCGACCTCCATGGCCAGCTCTCCGGCCAGCAACAGCGCGTTGATCTGCGGACTACGCCCCTCGAACGCGACATCCACCACGCCGCCGCGAATCGCGATAATGCGGCCCGCCGCATCGTCGGTATCGCTCGCCTCGGCCTGTGCGGTCTCTGCCATGGCCTTCCGCTCCCCGACACTCAGCCCGCCGCCATGCCGCCATCGACGGGATATTGTGCCCCGGTGATGAAGGCGGACTCGTCGGAGGCGAGGAACAGGACCAGATTGGCGATATCGAGGCTTTCGCCGTATCGACCCAGCGGGATCGTGCCTGCAAGCTGTTGCTTCACCTCGTCGCCGTGGCCGGGATTGAACCCTTCCTCCAGCGACCGCATCATCCGCGTGTTGACCGGCGAGGGATGCACGGAGTTGACGCGCACATTGTGGCCTGCGGCCTCTATCGCGGCGGCGCGCGTCAAACCGACGACGGCATGTTTCGACGTGATGTAGGGCGCGACATTCGGGCTGCCCTTGAGGCCCGCAATCGACGACATGTTGATCACGCTGCCGGTTTTCTGCCCCATCATCACCGGCAGGACATGCTGCAGCCCAAGGAACGCGCCGCGCACATTGACCGCCATCACGCGGTCGAAATCCTCGATCTTCTGGTCGGCCAGCGGCGCGACCCTGCCTTCGATTCCGGCATTGTTGAAGAACACGTCGATGCGCCCGAACGTCTCGACGGTCTGCGCGACGTATCTTCTGCTGTCTTCGACCGAGGAGACATCGGCTGCGATGGTCAGCAGGTCCTCCGGACTGCCCAGATCCCGCGCAGCATCCGACAGGTCGTCATCGTCGAGGTCCACAAGCGCGACCTTGGCCCCCTCACTCAAGAAGAGCCGCGCGGTTTCCAGTCCGATACCCGCCGCGCCCCCGGTGATCAGGGTGACCTTATCTTTCAGGCGTTTCATGGATTGTCCTCCTTTGTTTCAGGTGTTTGCGACCATCGTCCCTGCGCGGCCCTCCAGCATGGCAAGCGCATCCTCCAGCCGGCCCACGCAGGCGAAACGGTCGCGCCCCGAGACGAAGGTCGCGGCGGCTGCCACCTTAGGTGCCATCGAACCGTCCGGCAGGTCTAGGCGCACTGCGTCCTCCGGTGACAATCGCCTAATAGCCGATTGCGCGTCGGTGCCGAAATCGCGGAACACGGCCTCGACATCCGTCAGCAACAGCAGGGCATCGGCCTTCAACTTGTGGGCCAGAAGCGCCGTCGCATGATCCTTGTCGATCACCGCCTCGATCCCGATCAGCGATCCGTCCGGCCGCCGGACAACCGGAATGCCGCCACCGCCCGCACAGATCAGCGTGACGTCCCGTTCGAGCAGCAGCTCCAGCACCCGCAAATCCGGGATGTCCATCGGCATCGGCGACGGCACCACCCGCCGCCAACGCGCACCATCCGCGGCGATGCTCCACCCCCGCGCCTGGGCCAGCCGTTCGGCTTCCGCCTTGTCATAGACCGGGCCGATGAACTTGGTCGGTCTGGCGAAGGCCGGGTCCTTGGGATTGACCTCGATCTGGGTCAGCAGGGTTGCGACCGGTCGGTCATGGCCCAGGGCGTTTTCAAGCGCCTGTTCGATCATGTAGCCGATCATGCCGTCGGTTTCCGCCCCCAGCACATCCAGCGGGAACACCTCATCGGGTTTGTAGGCGGCGCCCTGCAACGCGAGGAGGCCGATTTGCGGCCCGTTGCCGTGAGTGACGACCAGTTGGTGGCCGGCCTCGATGATCTGCGCCAGCGCGGCGGCCGCGGTGGCGACGTTCGCGCTGTGGGCCTTGGCAGTCAGAGGTTCGCCACGGCGCAGAAGCGCATTTCCCCCGAGGGCTGCAACGACAAGCATGGGCTAGTTTCCCAGCGTGGCGACAAGGACCGCCTTGATGGTGTGCAGCCGGTTCTCGGCTTGGTCGAAGACGATGGAGGCCGGGCTTTCGAACACCTCTTCGGTGACTTCCATCGCCGTGATGCCGAATGTCTCTTCGATCTCGGCGCCGACCTCTGTCTCGGCATTGTGGAAGGCGGGCAGGCAGTGCATGAACTTCGTCCGCGGATTGCCGGTCTTCGCCATCGCGTCGGCATTCACCTGATAGGGCTTCAGCAGCTCGATCCGCTCCGCCCATTTTTCCTTCGGCTCGCCCATCGAAACCCAGACATCGGTGTAGATGAAATCGGCGCCTGCCACGGCGGCATCAACATCCCCGGTCAGCATGATCCGCGCCCCGGTTTCCGCGGCAATGGCATCGGCCTCGTCACGGATCGCGGGATCGGGCCAGAGGCTCTCGGGCGCGCAGAGCCGCACATCCATGCCCATCTTCGCGCCGCCGATCAGCAGGCTGTCGCCCATGTTGTTGCCCGCGTCGCCCAGGAAGCAATAGCCGATCTCGCGCAGCGGCTTGTCGGAATGTTCCTGCATGGTCAGGAAATCGGCGAGGATCTGCGTCGGGTGAAACTCGTCCGTCAGCCCGTTATAGACCGGCACGCCCGCGTATTTCGCCAATGTCTCGACAATGGGCTGGCCGAAACCGCGATATTCGATGGCGTCATAGACCCGGCCCAGGACACGGGCAGTGTCCTTGACGGTCTCCTTCTTGCCCAGATGCGACCCGGAGGGGCCAAGATAGGTGACATGCGCGCCCTGATCATGGGCCGCCACCTCGAACCCGACACGGGTGCGGGTGCTGTCCTTCTCGAAGATCAGCGCGATTTCCTTGCCGGTCAGGCGCGGCACCTCGGTGCCCGCGTATTTCGCCGCCTTCAGGTCGGCGGAAAGCTTCAGCAGAAAGCCGATTTCCTGTGGCGTGAAGTCGCGCAAGGTCAGAAAATGGCGGTTTCGCAGGTTGTAGGACATGGGATTTCCTTGTCGTCGGGGTGTTCAGATTGCGTCGCGGATCGTCGGGCAGCTCATGCAATGGCTGCCGCCCCTGCCCCGGCCCAGTTCGGCGCCGGGGATGGCCAGCACCTCGATCCCGGCTTCCTTGAGGGCGGCGTTCGTGTCGTCGTTGCGGTCGTAGCCGATGACGACGCCGGGGCGCAGCGCCAGCACGTTGTTGCCGTCATTCCACTGCTCGCGCGATTGCTCGGCGGCATCGGACCCGCCCGTGGGGACCAGATGCAGCGTCTTGTGGCCCAGAATCTCGGCGGTGATCTCGAACAGGTGGCGGGCATCGCGGCGGATATCGAGCGGCGCCTTGCCCGCGCCGGGGCGCAGGTCGTAGCAGGTGATGGCATCCGCCACCTCCTTGAAGGTGGTCACGACATCGCCGCCGCAATGGGTAAAGACGGTATCCAGGTGCATCGCCGCGCGCGAGGCGGGCATCTGGCAGGCGATCAGACGGTGCACATCGCCACCCTCGAACAGCGCCTCGGCCAGTTGGCCCACCGCCTGCGGGGTCGATCGTTCGCCCATACCGACCATGACGACACCGTGGCCGATGGGCATGATGTCGCCGCCTTCCAGCGTGGCCGTCCCGAACTCGCGCGTCGGATCGCCGAACCAGACCCGCGCCTGCCCCGCGAATGTCGGGTGGAACCGGTAGACGGCGGCCATCAGCAGGGTTTCGGGCCGCCGCGCCGCGAAATGCATCGGGTTCAGGCTGACGCCGCCATAGACCCAGGCCGAATTGTCGCGGGTAAAGATGAAATTCGGCAGCGGCGGCAGCACGAAGCCGTTGGGGCCGAGGTAGCTGCCGAACATGCCCGAGGGCGTGAAGGGCAGATCGTCCACCGTGATCCCGCCGACCAGAAACCGCGCAAGCTCGGCTCCGGGCAGGGATTCCATCCAGGCCCGCAGATCGTCCCGCATTCCGACGCCCACATCATTGCGGGTGATGCGGTGGTCGAGAACCCAGTTGCGCGCCTCGGGCATCTCCAGCACGTCCCCCAGCAGCGCCATCGCGTCCAGCACCTCGATCCCCTCGCCGCGCATGATGTCGGCAAAGACGGCATGATCCTTGATCGCCTGCTTGACCCAGAACACATCGTCGAACAGCAGATCCTCGCGGTTGTCCGGCGTCAGGCGGCGATGCGCCAGGCCCGGGGGCGATACGATCACCTGCCGCAATCGGCCCACTTCCGAATGAACGCCCAGTTTCGGTTCAGACATCTCGGATGCCTCCTTTGCTAATCAGAGAATGGCGGCCAGGCTGATCCCGGCCGAGATGAAGACGACGAGGATCAGCAGCAGGGGCCAGATGAAGACGATCCAGCGGTCGAACGACACGCGGCCGATGGCCAGACCGCCGATCACCACCGCCGATGTCGGCGTGATCAGGTTCACCAGCCCGCTGGCCGATTGATAGGCCGTGACGACCAGATCACGCCCGACCCCCGCGAAATCCCCCAATGGCGCGAGGATCGGCATCGACAGGACGGCAAGGCCGGACGACGACGGCACCAGAAAGCTCATCCCGATCTCGATCCAGAGCATCAGGTTGATGAAGGCGATCTGGGGCAGGCCGCCAAGCGTGTCGGCGGCACTGTTCAGGATCGTGTCGGCAATCAGGCCCTGCTCCATGATCACGACGATGCCGCGCGCCAGCCCGATCACCAGGGCCACCCCCAGCAGATCCTTCGCCCCGTCCACGAAGGACGCGGTCAGCGTCTTTTCCCCCATTCGCGCGACCAGCCCGACCACGATGGCCATGCCGAAGAACAGCGCGCCCATCCGAGCCATCCACCATCCCTGGCTCGACACGCCCCAGATCATCACGGCGAAAGTGGCGAAGAACAGGACCAGGACCAGTTTCTGGGTGCCGGTCAGTTTGGGTTCGGTGAGCTCGGCATCCGTCTCGTTGAGGAAGAACTGCCGGTCGCTGTCGCGTTGCGCGGCCACGACCGAGCGTTTCGGGTCGGCCTTGACCTTCGCGGCATAGCGCATGACATAGGCCACACAGATCGCGAGGCCGCCCAGCAGAAGGACCAGCCGCAGCGCGATACCGTCGGTGAACGGGATGCCCGCCGCGTCCGACGCGATCACCGTGGCGAAGGGGTTGATGGTCGAGCCCAGCGTGCCGATCCCGGCGCCGATCAAGATGATCGCCACGCCGGTCACGGAATCGTAGCCCGCCGCGATCACCACCGGGATCAGAAGCGCGTAGAAGGCCAGCGTTTCCTCGGCCATGCCATAGGTGGTGCCGCCGAGCGCAAAGAGCGACATGAGGATCGGGATCATCCAGATCTCGTGCCCCTTCAGGCGCAGCATCGCGGTCTGGATGCCGGTGTCGATGGCCTTGGTGGCGTTCACCACGCCCAGAAAACCGCCCAGCAGCAGCACGAACAGCGCCACGTCGATGGCATTGGCGGCATAGCTGTCGGGATCGTAGAACCCGGCGACCGGTGCCAGCATCACATCGATGAAACCCTGCGGGTTGGGATCGACCTCCTGGTAGGTGCCGGGCACGGCGATCTCGCGGCCCACCTCCTCGTTCATGGCGCGGTCATACTGGCCCGCCGGGATGATCCAGGTCAGCGCCGCGACGACGATGATCAGACCGAACAGGATCGTGTAGGCGGTCGGAAACTGCGGCGCCATGCCCTGCCCGTCCGGTGTTTTGGTCGATGTATCAGACATATCGAGTCCCCCTCTTTCAATGTGATTTCTGCGGATGCGATGCGTGCAGCGGGTCCTGGCCCGTCTGCGCGGCACTGGCGGCGGCCTTGCCCGCGCCAATGCCTTCCAGCCGGGTCCGTTTCAGCAGCAGCGCGTTGACCGCGACCAGGGCCGAACTGCCCGACATCGCAATCGCCGCGACGGCGGGGCTGATGATCAGCGGGTAGAACACGCCCGCCGCCATCGGGAAGGCGATCACGTTATAGGCCACCGCCCAGAACAGGTTCTGGTGCATCTTGCGCAAGGTGGCGCGCGACAGCTCGATCGCCCCCACGACATCGTAGGGATCGCTCTTCATAAGCACGACGTCGGCGCTTTCCATCGCCACGTCCGTGCCCGCGCCGATGGCAAAGCCGACGTCGGCCTGGGTCAGCGCGGGCGCGTCGTTGACTCCGTCACCGACCATGCCGACCTTCTTGCCCTGGGCCTGCAACTCCTTGACCTTTTCGGCCTTCTGGCCCGGCAGCACATCGGCCAGCACCATGTCGATGCCCAACTCGCCCGCGATGCGCCGCGCCGTGCCCTCGTTGTCGCCGGTCAGCATCGCCACCTCGACGCCCCGTTCGCGCAGCTTGGCCACGGCGGCCATGGCGCTCGGGCGCGGTGCGTCGGCGATGGCGATCAGGCCCAGCATCCGGCCCGCCTGCGCCACGTGCACGACCGTGCGGCCCTCGCCCTTCAGGCGCTCGGCCTCGGCGGTCAGGGGGCCTATGTCGATGCCCTCCTCGTCCATCAACCGCCGGTTGCCGACCAGCACGGTTTCACCCGCGATCTCGGCGCGGGCGCCGCGGCCTTCGAGGTTGAGAAACCCGGCCATCTGCGGCACGTCGAGATCCGCGGCGCGTTCGACAATGGCCAGCGCCAGCGGGTGATCGGAACCGCGATCTACGGCAGCGGCGGCCCGCAGCGCGTCATCTTCGCTGCCGCCCTCGCCGGCCACGACCTCGACCACGCGCGGCTGGCCCATGGTCAGGGTGCCGGTCTTGTCGAAGACGATCACGTCCAGCCTGGTCGCGTCTTCCAGCGCGCCGGCGTTCTTGAACAGGATGCCATGCTGCGCCCCCAGCCCGGTGCCGACCATCACAGCCATCGGGGTCGCGAGACCCAAAGCGTCCGGGCAGGCGATCACGAAAACGGTGATCGTCAGCGTCAGCGCGAACAGAAGCGGCTCGCCGATCCACCAGAACCAGACCGCGAAGGTCGCAAGCCCGATCACGATGGCGATCAGCACCAGCCATTGCGACGCGCGGTCGGCCAGAAGCTGCGCCGGCGCCTTGGAGTTCTGCGCCTCCTGCACCAGCTTGACGATCTGCGCCAGCGCGGTATCGGCGCCCACCTTGGTGGCGCGGTAGCGGAAACTGCCGCTCTTGTTGATGGTGGCGCCGATCACGGTATCGCCCACGGCCTTGTTCACCGGCATGGACTCGCCCGTCAGCATCGACTCGTCGACCAGCGACGTGCCTTCGATGACCTCGCCATCGACGGGGATCTTGTTGCCCGGCCGGATCAGCACGATCTCGCCTTGCAGCACGTCCGAGGTGGGCACCTCGACCTCCCGGCCATCGCGGATGACGGTCGCCATCGGCGGCGCAAGATCGAGCAGCGCCCGGATCGCAGCCGAGGCCCCTGCCCGCGCCCGCATCTCCAGCCAGTGCCCCAGCAGGATGAAGACCAGCAGCACCGCCACGGCCTCGTAGAACTGCACGCCGGGAAAGAAGAGGGTCGAGCCGACGCTGAACACGTAGCCCGTGCCGACCGACAGCACGACCAGTACCGCCATGTTCAGGATACCGTTGCGCAAGGCCCGCCAGGCGGCGACGAAGAACGGCCAGCTTGGCCAGATGATCGCGGCACTGCCGAGGAAGAACAGCCACAGGTCCAGCCTCAGACCGAAAGGCGGCGCGGGCGGCGTGAACATGCCCCCCATCGGCGAATAGATGAAGATCGGGACGGTGAACAGCAGCGCCACCCAGAAACGGTTGCGCATGTCGCGGACCATCCCGGCCATGTCCATGCCGCCGCCATGGCCCATCTCGTGCGCCATCGCGTCGTGACCGGCGGGGGCCTTTCCGCCATGCGCCGAATGGCCGTCATGGCCCGTGTGGTCCATCCGGCAGACATGGTTCGGAACCCGCTCGCCCGCGCAGTGGAAGCCACAGGACTCCACCGTCTTGCGCAGCGTTTCCTCGCCCACGACCGTCTCGTCGTACTGCACCGTCACGCTGGCCGAGGCCGGGTTCGCTTCGGCGCGGTGCACCCCGTCGAGGGCCGACAAATGGCGTTCGACCGCGAGGTGATCGAGTTCCTCGAACAGCCCGCGGACCTCAAGGGTCAGTGTTCTCAATTTCTGCTCCTGTCGATTAACCTTACAGACGCGAACGACCGTTTGGTGGATAGACGATGCCGGTCTTCAAACCTTACAGTTCCTTCCGCATGGCTTTGATTTGGAGGAAAGCCACTTGCGATCCCACAACTCGGCCTGTTGAAGAATCCGTATGCTCTGCCGACCGGGCGTGTGAGATTTCCGCAGTGGCCGCGTGCTCAGGAAGGTCATCGCGACCGAGCTGCGCCTGCGACCGTCGCCATCACCATGGGTTGACCAGCGACGGAGGGAGGGCTCCCGTGGTCAGACGGCTGCTTTTCAGTGCCCGGTACGTGCCTTAGAATTGGGCTTGGACCTTCCCAATAAGAATTATGAGAGAGAGAATTCCATGTGCTTATCGGCCCAGGTCAGCTTTGCCGCCAGCGTATTCCTTGTCGGCGGAGGCACTGCCATTTCAATCGAGGCATGGCGGCGCAACAAACGCTACCTGCCGCTTGCCCTAATGCCGCTTTTCGCCGGCCTTCAGCAGTTTACCGAGGGTTTTGTCTGGGTCGGCATGAACGGAAACGATCCCCTGACGGTCTTATGGGGGGCCATGGGGTTCATCTTTTTCACCTGGTTCATGTGGCCGATCTGGGTCCCCTTCTCGGTCTACGTGCTTGAACCGGACACCAGTCCGCGCAAGCGGTTGTTCCGGCTCATGGCGTTGATCGGGCTGGCTTTCGGACTGTTGCTTTACATCCCGCACGGGCTGAACAGCGACATGGTCGTGGTCGAGGTCAATAATCAGTCGCTGGCTTATGAAAAATCCATGTGGCTGGATTTCATGATGCCGCGCTGGCTGACCAACACGATTTACGTCGCCCTCATCACCCTGCCGCCGGCGCTGTCGCACTACAAACACGTGCGCCATTTCGCCCTGACTTTGGTGGCGGTGATCATCGTCGACATCGTCTTCCTGCGGTTTGCCTACATCTCATTTTTCTGCCTGCTGGCGGGGCTCGCAACGCTGCATCTGGTTTACATCATCCTTACCAACAAATGCGCCCGCGAATGCCCTGAGCTGTTCGCCTGATCCCGTCGTATAGCTTTCCGTGTCGCAGTTTGATGGACTTACGGGATCGCTTCGTCGCTAGACAGGGCAGTGGCAATCATCGGGATCGTCCAGGCAGCAGGCTCCGCAATGGTGTTGGATCGCGTCGCGCAGGGCAGCGCGTGCTCTGTACAGTCGAACGCCAAGGGCGTTGCGGTTCGGTACTGTCAAAGATCTTTCGCACTTTTAGTCACGCGACGACGGCTCCTTGGGTATGATCCGCGAATAGCGGGGTGATGTTCATGTACTTGTGGGTGGACCACTGCGTCCCAGCGATGTGGCGCAGGCGGGCCGCGGCCAGGTTCAAGCAGGATTTTCCGTCTGGGAAT
>NZ_WIND01000024.1 GCF_009697225.1 Halovulum marinum | reverse complement strand
GCGCCGTACTGGTCGATCGCGCGGATCGTCACCTCGCTCGAGAAGTCCTGCGTCAGCGTCAGGTCGCCGTAGTTGCCTGATTTCAGCAGGATCTCGTCGCCGCCGCTGGCGGACGACAGCGCGGAAAGAAGGTCCGATTTCGTGGATACGGTGTAGGTAGCCATGGATTCACCTGTTTCTGGACCCGTGGGGGTTCGGGTTTGGAAGGGGACAAGCGCACACACCCGCCCGACGCGACCTGGAGGGGACCGCGCGACAGCCCGAGCGAAAGGTCAGTCAAGAGAAGGTCGAGGCCAATAACAGCCGCGACACAAGCTCAGGAAAATGCCCTTTTACTCAGGTAGGGATGGGTATTTGGGACACACGCGCCTGCTTTTTTCCGAGTGTTCTCAGAATTACTCATATTCGTCTTGACTGATGTGTATCGGGCGATTCTGCCGAAATCAAGGCGGCCTCGGGCGGGGCGAGGGGCGTTGGCGGTAATCGGCCAACGGCGGCCCGCGCGTGCCTTCGCACAAGGAAGGCGGGATCGCGGGTTTGCCCGCCCCCGGCGCACGTCGGTGCCAGGGGCGGGCGGGGGTGTTTCGGCTTCGCCGGCCCGGCGCGACGGGGCGGAAAGCGCCCCCGTCCGGGTCGGCGGAACGCCTTCAGATCAGGAAGTCGGACTCGTCGATGACCGAACGCTCCAGGCCTTCGAACAGGACCGTTCCCGCCGCGCCGACCGACGAGAGGTCGATCCGGACACCGCCGTTCGCGTCGCTCACGCCGGTGGCGATCAGGTTCTGAAGCGCCGAAGCATCGACGTCGAGAAGGCTCAGGTCGATCAGGTCGACCCCGTCCTCGAAGTCGGTGACGGTGTCGTTGTCCGTGTTCTCGCGGAACCTGAACTTGTCGGCGCCGGCGCCGCCGGTCAGGATGTCGTCCTTGTTGCCGCCATGGAGCATGTCGTTGCCGGCACCGCCCACGAGGATGTCGTTGCCGTGGTCGCCGATCAGGATGTCGTCGCCGTCGCCGCCATCGATCTCGTCGTCGCTGCGGAAGCCGCGCAACTCGTCGTTGCCGTTGTCGCCCGTCAGCACATCCTTGCCGCGCCCGCCGCGCAACAGGTCGTTGCCGTCGCCGCCCGACAGGATGTCGTTGCCGGAGTCCCCGATCAGGGTGTCGTTGCCGCCCAGGCCCGACAGCGTGTCGCTGCGCCCTGCGCCGTCGATCAGGTCGTCGTACTCGGTCCCGGTCAGGACGTTGTCGGCGCCGTCGCCGTAGATTTCCTGCCCCTCGCCGGAGGATCCGGCGGGTTCCTCGACCGGCTCTTCCGGCGCGGGGTCGGTCGGGGCGGGGTCGGTCGGCTCTTCCGGGGCGGGGTCGGTCGGGGCGGGGTCGGTCGGCTCTTCCGGCGCGGGGTCGGTCGGCGCGGGGTCGGTCGGCGCGGGCTCGGTCGGGGCCGGCTCGGTCGGCTCTTCCGGCGCCGGCTGGGTCGGTTCGGTCGGCGTCCACGCATCGCCGTTCAGCAGCTCCATCAGCCGGTCATAGGCGCCCTTGCCCTCGACGACGCTGCCCTCGACGGGGACCAGCCCCTCGAGCGTGGTGCCGGTGCCGTGGAAGTTGGTGAACAGGTCGTACATGTAGTTGGCGTCGTTCTTGTCGTCGTGCTGCACGACGATGTTCGAGCCGTCGGTGCCGCCGGCCCAGCCGGTGTAGATGTTGTTCTCGACGGTGCCGCCGTCGTGATAGATGCGGGTCTCGTCGACCGCCTGGCCGGGGATGTCCAGGATGGTGTTGTCGATCACCGTGTTGCCGGACTTCACCGAGATGCCGCGCACCAGCGCGGTGAGGATGATGTTCTGCTCGATCAGCGAATCGTGCAGGTTGCCGAAGATGCCCTGCGCGGTGGCGTCGGTGCCCTCGGCCGGCAGCAGCACGTTGCCGCGGATCACGAAGTTCGTCGACGGGTTGCCCTGGAACTGCATGAAGTCGTTGTGCGCGCCGTCGGTGGCCGCCACGTTCTCCGGGCCCCAGTTGTTCTCGACCAGGCCGCCGTTGACCTCGCTGAACTTGTAGGCGTCCAGCGACACCCAGTCGACGCGGTTGCCCGAGACCACCACGTCGTCGGTCTGGAACATCGCCGTGCCGTTGCTGACGTTGTGGATGTAGTTGTCGATATAGGAGATGTTCGACGAATCCTTGGCGCGGATGCCGAACAGGGCGCCATAGCCCGAGTCGGCGCCGATGTCCGAGTTCTGCACCGTGATCTGCTTGCTGCCGTTGCCGATCTCGATGTGGGTGTCCGAGCCGTTGTTGACCCGCAGCCCGTCCAGCACGATGTTGCTGGCGCCCGAGATCTCGATGCCGCCGAAATTCGCGCCGTACTGGTCGATCGCGCGGATCGTCACCTCGCTCGAGAAATCCTGCGTCAGCCGCAGGTCGCCGTAGTTGCCGCTCTCCAGCAGGATCTCGTCGCCGCCGGAGGCCTTGGAAAGCGCCGACTGCAGGTCGGCGCTGGAGGATACGGTGTAGGTAGCCATAGATTCACCTAGCTTCTGGACCCGTGGGGGGGTCGGGTTTCAGACTTCCGGGCGCGCAAACACTCGCCCTGCGCGGTCCCGTGCGGAACCGCGTGCAAGTCCAAGTGAAGGGCCAGTCAAGAGGTCAGTCACGATCACTAACGGCCGCGACTCTTCCTCGGGAACATGTCCTTTTACTCAGGTAGGGCTTGGTATTTTGGACACACGCGCCTGTTTTGATCTGGTTGAATCCAGAATTACTCATATTTGTCTTGACCGATATGTAGCCGCCGATTCTGCCGAAATCAAGGCAGCCCCGGGAGGGCCGGAGCGCGTTGGCCGAATACCGCCAACGCGTGTCGCGCCGCGCGCGCGCTCGCCCGATCCGCAGGACCACAGGCCCTTGCGGCGAAAGGATGAATCCGGCTCAGCCCCGCGGCGGGCGGATCAGGCTGCGCAGCGCCTCGATCAGGCGGGGATCGGCGAAGGGCGAGACCGCGTGCGGGGCGGGACCGGTCCGGTCGGACAGCCGGTCCAGCGTCCGGGCCAGCGCGGCGGCGTCGGGAACGACGTGGATTCCCGGCCGGTCGGCGAAGCGGCGGGCCGTCGCCAGCTGGTGATCGTTGCGGTGTTCGGCCAGATCGGCGCGGCGCGGCATCAGCACGATCGGCTTGCCCAGCTCCATCGCGGTGATGATCGAGCCCATGCCGGCGTGGGCCACGATCAGCCGGGCGGCGGCGAATCGGGCGCCGTAGTCCGCGGGCGGCAGGTGCGCGACCCAGTCGAAATGCCGCGGGCGGTAGCCGGCGTCGCCCGGCTCGGCGATCTGGCCGAAGACGTCGTCGCGGCCGCGCGCGTGGCACCACTCGTCCACCGCCCGCACCAGCCGGTCGAAGGGCAGCTGCGTGCCCAGCGTCAGGAAGATCACAGCACCGCCCCCGCATAGGCCGGCCCGTCCGGCGTCGCCAGGTGTTCCCATTGCGTCAGCCACAGGTCGGCGTGGCGCCGCGCCCGCGCCCCCGAGGCCGACAGCTCGGCGGCGTTGGCGATGCTGTCCACCCAGATCGTGCGCGCGCCCAGGCGGCGGCCCAGCAGCAGCGCGAAATAGCCCGGCGCGGCGCCGGTGGTCACCACCACCTGCGGGCGGGTGCGCAGCAGGATCAGCGCCAGTTCCGCCAGCTGGCGCAGCAGCTTCAGCTTCTGCCAGCGGCTGGCCTCGGTCACCACGCGGATCCGCGGCGCGGGCTGGCCGCGGGCCGCGGCGTCCGCGGCGACCTGCGCCTCGTAGCCGGCCCGGGTGGTGACATAGGTGACCGCGCAGCCGTCCCAGGCCGGGCGCAGCCGCTGCAGCTGCACCCAGTGCCCGCCGGCCGAGGCCACGCACAGAACCCGGCAGCCGGTGGCGCTGTTCCCCTGCATGGCCGAGGGCTCAGAGATCGAAGGGCAGCGTGATGCCGACGGAAATCAGGTGCGACTGGGACGACGGGCCCGCGGCCTCTTCCTCGAACCGGTACTCGTAGCCCAGGTTCAGGTCCGCGCGCTCGGTCAGCTCGTAGCTGTAGCCCAGGTCCAGACCGGCGCCGGGCAGGTTGTCGATGCCGGAATCGCCCAGCCCGTTGCGCAGCGAGACGCTGGCGCCCAGCTGGGCGCTGCTGCGGCTGGTCAGGTCGCGCACATAGGCCAGCCGCGCGGTGGTGCGCAGCTGGTCCTCGCCCTCGTCGCTGACCGAGATCGACTGGTCGAGGCTGCCGTTCAGCCGGTTGGTCCTGTTCAGCGCGTAATCGACCTCGAGCCCGCCGACGACGGCCAGGTCGGCGTCGCGGGACGACGACACGCCGACGAAGCCGCCGATCTCGCCCCGGGGCATCTCGCGGCTGAAATGCACCTCGCCGGTGGGACGCACCTCGTCCTCGAAGATGCGCACCCCGGCCGAGGCGCCGACCTGCCAGAGCTGCCCGGCATAGTCGGTGCCCAGGGTGAAGAAATAGCTTGCGGTGTCGTCCAGCACGCCGTCGTTCTCGGCGCCGTCGACGCGGTAGCCGAGACGCGCGTTCGCCGACAGGCCCCGGGTCAGCTGGCGGCTGATCGTGCCGGCGACCAGATATTCCTGCGCCTCGGTGTCTTCGTCCACCGCATCGAGCCGGTAATAGCCCTCCAGCCCAAGCCTGGTGCGCGGCCCCTCGATGCCGTAGGTCAGCTCGACCGTGGGCAGCACGCGCAGGTCGTCCGCGGTGCTGTCCTCGTCGCCGATCACCTTGCTGCGCGCGATGACGGTGGCGTCCAGCGCGAAGCTCTGGGTGCGGGTCTCGGTCAGGAAGCCCAGCCCCAGCGTGGTGACCGAGCGCGCGCCCAGGTCGCTCTCGCCCGGGCGGAAGGCCAGGTTGCTGCCGGCCTCGACGCTCTGCGAGACGACGCCGCTCAGACGGCGCCCGCCCTCATCCTGAGCCGAAGCCGGGACCGTCGCCGCAGCAGTGACAACCAGGCCGACAGCGCCGGCCCTGCGAACCAGGCACGTCTTCTGCATCACTCGAACAGCCGCCGTTCGGGGACCAGGATCACGTCGCCGCTCTGCAGCGGGAACAGGTTGCGCAGCTCGGCCCCCTTCATCACCGCGTCGTAGTTGAACAGCGAGGTGTAGGTCTTGCCGGTGCCGGGATCGGTGCGGCGCAGCTGGATCCGCCTGGTGGCGGCGAAGCGCGACGGTCCGCCGGCCATCGCCAGCGCCTGCAGGATGTTGATCCCCGGCGGCATCTCGGCCAGGCCCGGCGAATTCACCTCGCCCAGCACGAAGACGTCGATGGTGGGAACCACGATCGGCCCGGTGATCACCGGCGCCGGTTCGGCCAGCGAGGACAGCCCGACGAAGACGTTCGGGCGGGCCGCGAAGTTGCCGGCGATGCCCTCGGTGATCGCGCTTTGCACGTCCTCGACGGTGCGGCCCGCGGCCTGCACGGTCCCGGCCATCGGCAGCGAGATGCGCCCGTCGGGCAGCACCAGCGCCTGCCGGTTCAGGCTGGGATCCTCAAGCACCGAGATGTCGAGCGTGTCGCCCGGCTTGATGAGATAGCGGCTCTGCGCCAGCGCCGGCAGCGCCGCCAGAATCAGAGACAGCGCAACGATCAGTATCCGCATGGACAACCTCCCTCGAACGTGGTTCCGCCTGGCGCAGACACCGCCGAACCGTATCGGCGAAGACCTACCAGAAACTTCAAGGCTTTGCGCCCCGGACCTGATGCGGAATCCGTGGGGCGTATTGAAAATGCTACAGGTCGCATCAGTAGCCGTACTCCTCGGGCGTGTAGCGGCACTTGTTCACCACCACCCCCAGCACGTTGGTGTGCGCGCCCAGCTCGCGCTCGCAACGGTCGATCTCGGTCATCTTCGATTCCTCGGCCGCCGCCACCAGCAGCACGCAGTCGATGTTGGGCAGGAAGGCCATCACGTCGTCGGCGCGCATCAGCGGCGGCATGTCGCACAGGATGATCTCGGGGCCGAGGATCGCCTCGACCCGCTTCATGGTGATCGCGGCGGTCCGGCTGTTGAGCACTTCCGAGGGGTTGCCCGCGGCATGGCCGGGCGTGCTGACCGCCAGCGTGTCGCCATAGCGCAGGAAGCTGTCCTCGATCGGCGTGGCGCCGGTCAGCACCTCGGCCATCGAGCCGGCGCCGCGCACCCCCAGAAGCTTCGCCAGCGACGGCCGGCGCAGGTCCAGGTCCATCAGCACGGTGCGGGTGTCGGGCTGGTGCGCCAGCGAGAACGCCAGGTTGGCGGCCAGCGTGGACTTGCCGCAGTTCGGCCCGGGCGAGGTCACCACCACGGTGCGCCAGCCGTTCTCGCGCATGATCCGCAGCATCCGGGTGCGGATCATGTCGATCGGCGCATGCTCGACGCTGCGGCGCTCGAAGCTGACGATGCGGTTGGCGCGCAGCAGCCTGGCGTCGGGCTCGTAGGCGCCGAGCGCATCCCAGGCCATCGGCCAGCTTTCCTCGGCGGCCGGGACCGGCTCGGATGCCTGCGGGTCGGATGCCCGGGGGTCGGCCGGCGCCGGCTGCGCCCCGGGCGGCGGCGGTTTCAGGTGGAAGCGCGGCGGCTGCGGCAGCGGGCCGTGGCTGCTGCGCGCGCGCGACCGCTCGGCGTCGGGGCCGGGCGCGGACTCGCCCCTGCCGCCGGGAACCGGGTCCGGGACCGGCGCCACCCGGCGCGATTCGGCGCCGGCGGCCGCCTCCGGCCGTGCTCCGGCCGTGGCAAGCCGCAGCGGCGGCGCGGCGTCCGCGGCCGGAGCATTCCCGACCGGCTCGCCCTTCCAGCGGAATCCCTTGTCGCCGCCCGGCGGGTGTTCGCGCAGGGCCTGCTTCATCTCCTTCTGGCGCCGCTCGCGCAGCAGGTGGGCCTTCTCTATCGCTGCCTGAACCCTGTCCATTCCCGTCGTGCCTCAGAGCTTGCTCAGCACGCCGGCCAGCCCGGCGCGCTCCGCCACCTGCATCAGCAGCAGGTCCAGCGGCATGTAGTAGACGTGCAGCGCATAGGTGACCGCAGGCAGGATCACCACCGCGGTCATCGCCGCCGAGCCGATCACCGCGCGCTTGACCAGCACCTCGCGGCGGGTGCGGATGTAGGGCACCGCGCCGAAGGCCTGGATGTCCAGCTTGCGCGCCAGGTCCTCGGGCCGCCGGATCGCGCCGTTGAGCAGCTCCAGCAGCAGCACCAGCCCCAGCCCGGCGCCAAGCCCGGCGAACACCCCGCCGGCGGCGATCAGCAGCCGGTTGGGTCTGTCCGGCTGGGCCGGCGGCACCGCCTGCTCGACCACCGAAAAGCGTTCGCCCTTGGACAGCACCTCGATCCGCTCGCCGGTGGCGGCGCTGGCCAGCCGGGCGACGGCGGTGTTGTACTGGCCCTGGATGTTCTCGTAGCGCCGCTCCAGCGCGCTCAGCTGGACCTCGTTCACCGGCGTGGCGCGGATGCTGTCGCTCAGCGCGGACAGCTCGCCGCGCAGCCGTTCGGTCTCGCTGTCGAGATAGGACAGCCGCGCGTCGTAGTCGCGCAGCTGCAGCCCGAGCTCGCCGGTGGCGGGGCTTTCGGGCGCGTCATCCTCGATCCCGCTCTGCGCCGCCACCTGCTTTTCCAGCGCCGCGACGCGGTTCTTCAGCAGCACGATCCGCGGGTTGTTCTCCGAGAACACCACCAGCTGCTGCTCCAGCTCGCCCCGCAGGCGCTGCAGCTCCTGCTCGGCCGGGCTCAGCGTGCGCTGCGTCTCCAGCAGCCGGCCGGTGGATTCGTAGACCTCGACCAGCCGGGTGCGGGATTCGCGCAAGGTGGAGGTCTCGCGCTCCAGCTGCGCCAGCCGTTCCTGCAGCCGGGACTGTTCCGCGCGGCGGAATTCCAGGCTTTCGGGCAGCGCCTCGATGTTCTCGTTCTTGAACTCCAGCATCTCGCCCGAGATCCGGTCCAGCTCGCTGCCCAGGCGCTCGACCTCGTTCTCGAAGAACTGCAGCGTGTCGGTGGCGCGGTCGGTGCGCAGCCGCTGGTTCGCCTGCAGCACCAGGGCGACGAACTCGTTGGTCACGTCGGCGGCCAGCGCCGGGTCGGCGGCCTCGAACGCCAGTTCCATCGCCGGCGCCGGGTTGCGGCGGTCGCCCAGGTTCATCGCCTTGAACTCCAGCCGGTCGCGCATCGCCTGCGCGGTCTCGGTCGCGGTCATCGGCTCGGACCCGGCGAAGACGTCGTAGCGTTCGGCGACGTCGAGCAGGGTCTCGCGCGAGGTCAGCCGTTCGCGAAGGATCTGGATCACCTGCATCGATTCGACCTCGACCGTGGACTGCGCCAGGTCCTGGGAGATCTGCCCGGGCTCGACCAGGATCATGGCCGTGCCGCGGTAGACCGCGGGCAGCATCACCGCCAGCGACAGGCCGGCGGTGGCGACGAACAGGAACACCACCAGGAAATAGGGCAGCCGGCGCCAGAAGACCTGCAGGTAGAACTTGATGTCGCCCATGTTCACGGCCGGAACCTCCCGCGCTGGCGCGGCGCCCGGCCGGAGGATTTCAGCGGCGCGAACGAGCCGTTGACGTTGCGGTCCTCGACCACCTGCTCGATCATCGGCCGGTCGACCCGGTAGACGCCCTCGCCGAAGGCGTAGAGCAGGGCGTAGTCGCACAGCTGGTTGATCAGCCGCGGCACGCCGCCGGTGGCCTCGTGGATCGCCGCCGCCGCGTCCTCGGTGAACACGTTGCGGGTGGCGCCCGAGGTCAGCATGCGGAAGTCGATGTACTCGCGCACCGCCAGCTTCGACATCGGGCTCAGGTGGAAGTCGGACGACACCCGCTGCGCGAACTGCACCAGCCTGGGGCTGGCCAGCTTCTCGCGCAGCTCGGGCTGGCCGACCAGGATCAGCTGCACCAGCTCGTCCTCGTCGGCGTTGATGTTCGAGAACATGCGCAGCTCCTCCAGCGTGTTCTCGGCCAGGTTCTGCGCCTCGTCGAAGATCAGGATGGTGCGGCGGCCGGCGTTGTATTCCTCGATCAGATGCGCCTGGAAGCGGCTGAACAGCGAGACGTAGGAGGCGTCCTCGGGGGCGTGCTGGCCGAGCGCCATCAGCACCCACTGCAGCAGCTCGCCCCGGTCGCCGTGCGCGTTCGAGATCAGGCCGACGGTGATGTCGTCCTCGAGGTTGCGCAGCAGGTGCCGGATCAGCGTGGTCTTGCCGGCGCCGATCTCGCCGGTGATGACGGTGATCGGCGCGTTGGTCATCACGCCGTACTCCAGCATCGCATAGGCCTTCTTGTGCTGCCCCGACCAGAACAGGAAATCCGGGTCGGGCTGCAACGTGAAGGGCCTGCGCGTCAGGCCGAAATATTCGGTGTAGATGTCCAGCCGCCCCGCCTTGCGCGCGGTCTGGCCGGACCCGCTTTTCTCGAACCCCACTCTACCCACTACTCCTGCATGTCGCGATCGACCGCTACCCCCTCGGCGACCGCGTCCCCAGTCACATATGTGGACCATAACATCACGAGGGAAAGGGAGAGTCTCCCCTGCAGGCTGGTCGCGCGGCCCGCGAATGTTAAGTTTCGCACATCCCCCCCGGGTCCGGATGGCTAAAATGCGGTTCAAATTGGGCGAAAATGCGGATTTCCTGTTGTATGAATCGCCCGGCTGGCGGAGAATCCGGGGCGGGAGAAGGGTAGTGACTGCTGCCAGGCATGTGGAATTGGGGAATTCCGGCCTGGTATTCAGAAATCGCTATGTATGCGATTCGGGTAGAGTGACTCAGTACTTCGTGTTGTAGTGTTTGGGGGCTAGATAAATGGTAGGGGCGACTGACAGCCTCGCGCCGCTTAAAAGCGGGCGCGAGAGACATTCGAGCACGGGACTGTATGCCCAGTTCGGCAAGAGGCTGCTCGACATCACACTGGTTCTACTGGCGATGCCCATAGTCCTGCCGCTGATTGCGGGGCTGGCGGTCTGGATTGGGCTGCAGGGGCATTCTCCGTTCTTCGTCCAGGACCGGGTCGGCAAGGGCGGGGGCGTCTTCCGCCTGTGGAAGCTGCGCACCATGGTGCCGGACGCCGAGGCCGCGCTGGAGGCGTATCTGAGCGCGAATCCCGAGGCCCGGCGGGAATGGGACACGCGCCAGAAGCTGGCGCACGATCCCAGGATCCTGCCCTGCGGGCATTTCCTGCGCGCCGCGTCGCTGGACGAGTTGCCGCAGCTGTGGAACGTGCTGAAGGGCGACATGAGCCTGATCGGTCCGCGGCCGATGATGCCGTCGCAGGTGCGGCTGTATCCGGGCCGGGCCTATTACGCGCTGCGCCCGGGGATCAGCGGCCTGTGGCAGGTGTCGCAGCGCAACGAGTGCTCGTTCGAGGGGCGCTCGTCCTACGATACCGAGTACTTCCACCGGCTCTCGCTGCCGACCGATCTGGGGGTGCTGCTGCGCACCGTCTCGGTGGTGCTGCGCCGGACCGGAACCTGAGGCCGGGCGGCAGGCTGCCCGCGGCGGGCCCAAGGCAGGATCGAACACCGAGCATGGCCCGAGCACGACCGAGGTTGCCGACCGCGACGACACTGGGCCCGGCCGCCCTGGCCGGGTGCAGATCCGCCGGAAAGCGCGCCGGGCCGGGCGCGGCGCGGCGCTGCCGGCCGCCGGCGATCCCGAGCGCGCGATCCCGCAGGCCCGCACCCTGCCCCGGACCATCCCGCCCCCGCCCCGGACCATCCCGCCCCAAAACACCCCGCCCCAAAACACCCCGCCCCAAAACACCCCGCCCCGGAACCGGAACGGGCGCGAAAACGTCTTGCGGAACCGGGATCGAACGCACATTGAAAGCGGAAATGCCCGAAGCCACGGCCAGCCGCGCGCGTGTGCGCGCGCGCACCGGTCTGGAAATTCGGGACGACCGCGCAGGAGAGTTCTCATGAAGGTCACGGTTTTCGGCACCGGCTACGTCGGCCTGGTGCAGGGCGCGGCGCTGGCCGAGGTCGGCCACGAGGTCTGCTGCATCGACGTCGACCCGGCCAAGGTCGCGGCGCTGGAGGAGGGCGTGATCCCGATCTACGAGCCCGGCCTCGACCGGCTGGTGCAGGAGAACGCCGCCGCCGGGCGGCTGACCTTCTCGACCGATCCGGCGCACGGGGTCGCGCACGGACGGGTGATCTTCATCGCCGTGGGCACGCCGCCGGGCGCCGACGGCGGCGCCGACCTGAGCCACGTGCTGGCGGTGGCGCAGACCGTGGGCGAGCGGATGGAAGCGCCCCGGCTGGTGATCAACAAGTCCACCGTGCCGGTGGGCACTGAGGCCGCGGTGCGGGCCCGCATCGCCGAGGCGCTGGCGGCCCGGGACCGGGCCGAGCTGGATTTCGACGTGGTCTCGAACCCCGAGTTCCTGAAGGAGGGCTCGGCGGTGGCCGACTGCATGCGCCCCGACCGGATCGTCGTCGGCGTCACCCGCGACGACAGCGAGGCGCTGCTGCGCGAGCTGTTCGCGCCGTTCAACCGCAACCGCGAGAAGATGATCGTCATGGACCCGCGCTCGGCCGAGCTGACCAAATACGCGGCGAACTGCATGCTGGCGACCAAGATCAGCTTCATGAACGAGATCGCCGCCATCGCCGACCGGCTGGGCTGCGACATCGAGGCGGTGCGCCAGGGCATCGGCTCGGACCCGCGGATCGGCTATCACTTCATCTATGCCGGCGCCGGCTATGGCGGCTCGTGCTTTCCCAAGGACGTGAAGGCGCTGATCCACACCGCCCGCGCCGCCGGCTGCGAGCCGCATGTGCTGCGCGCGGTCGAGGACCGCAACGCCGACGCCAAGACCGCGATCTTCGAGAAGATGCAGGCGCATTTCGGGGCCAGATTTGGCGAACGCGGCCTGAAGGGCAGGACCATCGCGCTGTGGGGGCTGGCGTTCAAGCCCAACACCGACGACATGCGCGAGGCCTCGGCCCGGGTGCTGATGGAGGCGCTGTGGCAGGCCGGCGCCACCGTGCAGGCCTATGACCCGCAGGCGATGGAGGAGACCCAGAGGATCTACGGCTCCCGCGACGACCTGCGCCTGTGCGGCACCAAGGAGGCGGCGCTGAGCGGCGCCGACGCGCTGGTGGTGATGACCGAATGGCGCATGTTCCAGTCGCCGGACTTCGAGGCGGTCCGCGAGGCGCTGTCGGAACCGGTGCTGTTCGACGGCCGCAACCTCTACGACCCCGAGCGGATGCAGGGCCACGGCTTCACCCATTACGGCATCGGCCGCGGCGCCCGCGCCCCGGGCGAGGTGAAGATGGACCAGCCCCGCACCGCCTCGGCGACCGGAACCGCCTCGGCTGCCGAATAGCGCCCGGCTTCCGCTTGCCGGTGAATATCCCGCCGGAGGCCCCGGCGGCAGTCTTTATTCCGGGGACAGGGAAGCCGGGGGCCGGCTCCGGCGCGCGCGCCGGTCAGCTCAGCGCCGCCACCTCCTCGGCGATCGACAGCGAACTGGTCAGCCCGGGCGATTCGATGCCGTAGAGCGCGACCCAGCCCGGCACGCCGTGCGCCGCGCGGCCCTGGATCAGGAAATCCGTGGCCGCCCCGCCCTGCGGGCCGGTCTTGGGCCGGATCCCGGCATAGGCGGGCTGCAGCGCGCCGTCGGGCAGGCCGGGCCAGTAGCGGCGGATCGCGTCGTAGAAGCGGACCCCGCGCGCCGGATCGACGGTATAGTCGATCCGGTCGATCCACTCGACATCGGGGCCGAACTTGCCCCGCCCGGCCAGGTCCACGGTGTAGTGGCAGCCCAGCCCCCCCGGCTCGGGCACCGGGTAGACCGGGCGCGAGAACGGCTGCTTCCCGGTCAGGGTGAAATAGACCCCGCGCGCAAGATGCCGCGGCGGGATGGAGGCGGGCGGAATGCCCGCGATCGACCGCGCCACCGGCTGCGCCCCGAGCCCGGCGGCGTTGATCACCGTGGCCGCGCAGACCGTCACCGGCTCGGCGCCGCCGACATGCAGCACGATGCCGTCATCGGTGACCGCGCCGCCCTCGACCGGGCTGGACAGCGCCAGCATCGCGCCGGCCTGTTCCGCGTCGCCCAGCAGCGCCAGCATCAGCCCGTGCGAATCCACCAATCCCGTCGAGGGCGACAGGATCGCGTCGGTGCACGAGACCTCGGGCTCCAGCGCGCGCGCCCCGGCGGCGCCGATCCGGGTCAGGTCCCCGACCCCCGCGCCGCGGGCGGCGGCGGCGATCCGGTCCAGGTCGGCGTGCTGCGCCGCGTCGCTGGCCACGATGATCTTGCCGCTGTTGCGGTGCGCCACCCCGTGCGCGGCGCAGAAGTCGTACAGCATCGCCTTGCCGCGCGCGCAGTGCCGCGCCTTGGCGCTGCCGTGCGGATAGTAGATCCCGGCGTGGATGATCTCGGAATTGCGGGCGCTGGTGCCGGTGCCGAAGGCGGTCTCGGCCTCGAGGATCACCACCTCGCGCCCGGCCAGCGCCAGCGCGCGGGCGCAGGCCAGGCCGACCACGCCCGCGCCGATCACCACTGCATCGAGTCGGTCTGTCATTCGGGAGCCATTTCGGGGGCCATTTCGGGGGCGATCATGTCAGGGCTGCTTGTGGTCGACCATGCGCACCAGGTACTGGCCGTACTCGGTCTTCAGGAACGGCTTGGCCAGTTCGCGCACCGCGTCCGCGTCGATCCAGCCCTTGAGATAGGCGACTTCCTCGGGGCAGCCGATCTTCAGGCCCTGGCGTTTCTCCAGCGTCTGCACGAAGGCGCCGGCCTCGAGCAGGCTGTCATGGGTGCCGGTGTCGAGCCAGCCATAGCCGCGGCCCAGCAGCGCCACCTCGAGGCTGCCTTCTTCCAGATAGACCTGCAGCAGGTCGACGATCTCCAGCTCTCCACGCGCCGAGGGGGTCAGCGTCGCCGCCCGCCCGGGCGCGCGGCCGTCGAGGAAATAGAGCCCGGTCAGCGCGAAATCCGAGGGCGGCACCTGGGGTTTCTCGACCAGCCGGGTGACCTTGCCGCCGGCGTCGAAATCCAGCACGCCGTAGCGCTCGGGCGCGCGGACCTGATAGCCGAAGACGGTGCCGCCGCCGTCGTGCCGGGCGGCCTTGAGCATCACCTCCTGCAGCCCGTGGCCGTAGAAGATGTTGTCGCCCAGCACCATCGCCGAGGGCGCGCCGGCCAGGAAATCCTCGGCCAGCACATAGGCCTGCGCCAGCCCCTCGGGGGCGGGCTGCTCGATGAAGGTGAGCGCCATGCCCCATTGCGACCCGTCGCCCAGCAGGCGCTGGAACTGCGTGCGGTCCTGCGGCGTGGTGATGATCGCGACCTCGCGCAGCCCGGCCAGCATCAGCACGGTCAGCGGATAGTAGATCATCGGCTTGTCGTAGAGCGGCATCAGCTGCTTCGACACCGCCATGGTGATCGGATACAGCCGCGTGCCCGAGCCCCCGGCCAGGATGATGCCCTTGCGGTTCATGTCAGCGCCTCCAGCACGCGGGTCAGGCCGTCGCGCCAGTCGGGGCGCGCGATGCCGAACACCGCTTCGGTGCGGCTGCAGTCCAGCCGCGAGTTCAGCGGCCGCGCCGCCGGGGTGGGATACTCGGACGAGGGGATGCGCTCGATGGCGCAGTCCAGCCCGGCGCGGGTCATGATTTCATGGGCGAACCCGGCCCAGCTGACATCCGGCGCGCCGGCGAAATGCCAGGTGCCGGACGGCGCGCCTGCCTTCAGCGCGCCGGCGATGACCAGCAGCGCCGCGGCGATGTCGCCGGCCTCGGTCGGGCCGCCGATCTGGTCGTCCACCACCCGCAGCGCGTCGCGTTCCGCCCCCAGCCGCAGCATGGTCTTCACGAAATTGCCGCCATCGGCCGAGAACACCCACGAGGTCCGCAGGATCGCATGCGCCCCGCCCGCGTCCCGCACCCCGGCCTCTCCGGCGGCCTTCGACCGGCCATAGGCCGACAGCGGCGCCACCGGTTCGTCGGGCGCATGGGGCGCCTCGCCGCGGCCGTCGAAGACATAGTCGCTGGAGACCTGCAGGAACGGGATCCCGGCCTGCGCCGCCGCCTGCGCCATGGCGCCCGGCGCCTCGCCGTTGATGCGCGTGGCCAGCGGTTCTTCCGCCTCGGCGCGGTCCACCGCCATGTAGGCGGCGGCGTTGATCGCGGCCTGCGCGCCCTCGGCGGCGGCCCGGCGCAGCGCCGCGGCGCAGGCCTCGGGGTCTGCGAGGTCGGCAGCCTGCCGGTCGAGGAACAGTGCATCGGGCGCGCGCCGCGCCAGCGCCTGCGCCAGCTGGCCGGTCCGGCCGAACACCACCAGCTTCATGCGGTCTCTCCGTAGCGGAAGGGGCTGTCGAGGTCGGCGAACCGGCCCGCGGCCGCGTCCTTGTCCGACAGGATTGCCGCGCCCGGGCCGATGCCCCAGTCGATGCCGAGGTCCGGATCGTCGAACCGCACCGCGCCCTCGGTCCGCGGCGCGTAATAATCGGTGCACTTGTAGACCACGTCGCAGTCCGGGGTCAGCGTGGCATAGCCGTGCAGAAAGCCCCTGGGCACCAGCAGCTGCCTGCCGGTCCCGGCCGACAGCTCGACGCCGGTCCACTGCCCGTAGGTGGGCGAGCCTTTGCGCACGTCCACCGCCACGTCCATGATCCGGCCGCGCACCACGCGCACCAGCTTGTCCTGCGCCGACGGCGGGGCCTGGTAATGCAGGCCGCGCACGGTGCCCGCGTCGCGGGTCCAGGCGTGGTTGTCCTGCACGAAGTCCAGCGCCAGCCCGGCCTCGGCCATCGCGCGCGCGTTCCAGGTCTCGGAAAAGAAGCCGCGCTCGTCGCCGAAGCGGCGCGGCGTCAGGATCACCACGCCGTCCAGCGCGGTCGTCTCGATCTGCATGTCGGTCCCCCGTCTGTCCAAACGGCCCGGCCAAACGGCCCGTTCCCCGCCCGTCCCCAAGCGAGACCCTACCCGCCGGCCCCCGAACATCAACCGTTTCCCGCGCCCCGCGCCGCCGCGATGGCGCTGCGGGCGCTCAGGCGCGCCGCACCGTGCGTTCGCTCACCCGGAACAGCCGCGCGATCTCGGCGACGGTGCGGCTGTCCTCGTCGCGCATCCGCCGCACCTCGGCCTTCTGGGCCGGGCTCAGCGCCGGGGGCCGCCCGCCGACGCGCCCGCGCGCGCGGGCGGCGGCCAGCCCCTCGCGGGTGCGCTCCGAGATCCGCTCGCGCTCGAACTGGGCGATCGAGGCGAAGACGTGAAACACCAGCCGCCCGGCCGGGGTGGTGGTGTCGATGTCCTCGGCCAGCGAGCGGAAGCCGGCGCCGCGCGCGGCGATCGCCTCGACGATCTCGAGCAGGTCCTTCAGCGAGCGCGCCAGCCGGTCGTACTTGGTGACGACGACCACGTCGCCGGGGCGCAGCTGGTCGAGCATCCGGTCCAGCTCCGGCCGCGCGCGGCGCGCACCGCTGACCCGGTCGGCAAAGACGCGCCCGGCCCCGGCGGCGGCCAGCGCGTCGGTCTGGGCGTCGAGCCTCTGGTCCTCGGTCGAGACGCGGGCATATCCGATGATCATGCCGCCCACCCTGCCAAAAACCTGCCAGAACCGCAAAGCTTTTGCCGGGGGTTTTTGTCAAAGCCAAACCCTTGCGGCAGCGGACGTTCGCGGCGCCGGTCAAAAACGACCGTTTATGTCCAAGGTCGCAAATCATGTAGAGCCAGATCTTCCTGCGCTGAAGGCTCGCCACCGTTTCCCTTTCCACGCCGTAGATAAAGGCCGATCGGGAAAGTGATCAGATCGCCTATCACCGAAATCAACCGATGCAGCAGTGCCGCCGCCAGAGCCGGCCCGGCCCCGAGGAACAACCCGAGGCCAAGAGCGATAATCCCTTCACGCAGACCAAGTCCGCCTGGCGCTCCGGGCGTGATGAAGCCAATGCACCAAGCAGCAGCGAAGATTGCCACGGACGGCAGGAGTCCCACGGTGGACCCGGGCGCCACGACCCTGGCGACACAATAAAGCGAAAGGCCCAACACCAGGAAATTCACCGCATGCAATCCAAATGGCGCGATGGCGCGCATGGGGTGGGCCATTCCGCGCCTCGGTCCATCCAAGCGCCTCCGAAAAAGGGCACCGCCCCCCAGAAGACCAACCATCAACGCCAAGCCCAGGCCCAAAACGAGCGCCTTGGGCGAGATCAGGGTCTCGTCGGGCAAAAGCGCAAGGACCAAATCCGGCGCAAAGACCAGTGCCAAGGCAAAGATCAACGCACCCGCGCCCAGGAGCAGCCCGACCTCCACCACCATGGAAAAGCCTACCGCCCAACCTGGCAATCGATCTTCTTGCGCCAGCGCATACCGACCGATCAGATGTGCAAAATTGCCCGGAATATATTTCCCG
This sequence comes from Halovulum marinum, assembly GCF_009697225.1. Lineage (GTDB taxonomy): Bacteria > Pseudomonadota > Alphaproteobacteria > Rhodobacterales > Rhodobacteraceae > Halovulum > Halovulum marinum. Next base: position 33,533 of record NZ_WIND01000024.1, on the reverse strand, counting down.
ATCGCCGAAACCATGAGCTGGCTTTCGGCGCGGCCAGGCTCCAGCTTCATATCGAAAACCGAAAGGGCGCCACGCCAAGCCACCGCGGCGACCAGTTGCGACATGACGTAAAACCCGAGTGCAGCTATCAGCCAACCCCATGCCAGGGGCTCTGTCAAATTGATCCGTGGCATCTCCCGACTGCCACGCCAAAGCGCCACCCCCATGAAGAGCAGCGCCGCGAAGGTGCCCGCAATGCGAAGCCTGGATGCCATTCACTCCACCTTCCGGGTGTTTTGGCCATTCTTCGATATGCTATGGTCGTTCCGACCAAACCATCTGACGATGGGCAATCATTATATCAAGCCACAGGGTAAACGAGACCGATGCCGTACCTGCCCTGTTCAGGATCGGCAACAATCGTCTTGGTCTGAACGCTCGTGTCGTTCTCCAACTCAACCCAGAAACGGTTTACATCGATGGAAGGGTCATCGGTGGGCAAGACATCATGTAACGCTATGACCCCTCCGGGAGCGAGAAGCGGTAAATAGTACATGTAATCCTGCTTTACCCCCTCATAAGAGTGGTCAGCATCAATCATGATAAAGTCGATCCCATCCCCTCCTACTATACGGTCGACCTTATCCACTGTTTCCTTGGAATGAGAATCCGCGCGAAGCAAGTTCAACTCTTGCTGTTCTCCACAAAATCTCCGGTAATGCGACTCTTTCCACTTCGGATACCCCCCGCCATTACGGCCATAAGGTAAGTCCACACTTATTATTTTCGCGTCAGGCGCGGAAAAGCGACAAAGAAGAAACAACGTACCGCCTCTCGCCGTGCCGATCTCAAGGACAGTTTTAGGTCGGCGGTCAGAAACTTCGCGCATCAAGGAGGCAAGTTCAAAAGGGGCTTGCATGGGCCGAATACCCGCTCCCAGACGGCCCTCGCAAACTTCGTCTACCGCAGCATTGACGTCATCAGGGAACGAGCCATCCCGCAAACTGTCGCCAACGCGTCCTATCGTCAGGAAATCGCGCACATTATAGAGTTGCAACCAAGAGAACGTCGCCGCCCGGGTAAGCCATTCATGCCGACCCGCCTGTTGCCAGGAGCGTATCTGCCACTTCAGTGCACCTATCATGCCGGGCTTATCCTCAAGTCCAACTGCCGAAATGGCGGGCCTGAAGGTTGTGTGAGGAAATGGCATCGGTCAAGGTTCCCGCCAAAAGGTACATCGGCCCTTTCGTCACCCCCACTTGCAATTGGCGCCCCCAGAGCGCTGTACTCTTGCCGAAATGGAAAGCAGGACCAAGCCGCTCCGCGTCGTGCTCTGGGGCACCTATGATACCGGCAAGCCCCGCGTCCGGCTGATCCGGAAGGCGTTGGCTGCCGCCAATATCGAACTTGTCGAGATCCATGCCGATGTCTGGGGCGATCTGGAAGACAAGAGCCAGTTGACGGGCCTCCTGCCCCGGATGAAGCGGTTGCTTCGCTGGATCTCCGCCTACCCGCGCCTGCTGCGCCAGTACCGGCGCGCGCCGGAGCACGATGCAGTGATCATCGGTTACCTCGGACATCTCGATGTGCAGGTCATCCACCGGGCCGCACGGAAAAGGGGGGTCCCGATCGTCTGGGACGCCTTCCTGTCTCTCTATGACACCGTCGTCCTGGACCGGAAGCTCATCACGCCGTCCCATCCGGCGGCCCGTCTCATACGTGCGCTCGAAGCCCGCGCCTGCCGCTGCGCCGACAAGGTGGTCCTCGATACCGAAGCTCAGGCCGCCCTTTTCCGCGACTTCTACCAACTGCCCGAATGCCGCACGGGTGCTGTCATGATCGGTGCCGAACCCGAGATGTTTCGCACGACGCCGTACCGGCGCACCGACAGGAAAGACCGGACAAAGATCCTGTTCTACGGCCAGTTCATCCCACTCCACGGCATCGAGACAATCGTGCGAGCGGCACAATTAACCAAGAGCCGGCCCATTGATTGGGTGATCATCGGGAAAGGTCAGGAGGAACCCAGGATCCGGAAATTGATCGAGGCCGACCCTCCCGAAGCCCTCGAATGGATCCCATGGGTGCCGTATGGTGAACTCGCGGACCGGATACGGTCCGCCGACATATGCCTCGGCGTGTTCGGGACCACGGAAAAGGCCGGTCGAGTAATACCGAACAAGGTCTTTCAGATCCTTGCAGCCGGCGCGCCATTGATAACGCGTGACGGGCCGGCGATCCGCGAACTCCTGGCCCCGGGGATGACAGGCGTTCGCCTGGTGCCGCCGGGAGATCCAGAAGCGATCGTCCGCGCCATTGACGAGCTTGCCGCCTCGAACGAAAGGCGCGCACCTGAAGGTGCGCGCAGGCGCTTCGAACTGCCTAATCTCGGTAGGGAATGGCGAACGATCGTCGAGGAGTTGATCAGGGAGAACGAGGTCGCATCCCCGACCGAGTGAAAAATCCCGCACTGCAACACGCAAGACTCTGGCCCGGAGCGGCGCAAGGGTGCTACACGAAAACCGGGGTATGCCGAATTGGGGTCACGATTGCCGTCCATGGACGGCAGGGGGCCCGGCCAGTGGGGTGATCTGGGTATGAAGAACGTCGCCGTCGTCGGCTTCGGCTATATCGGCAGCGTGATCGGCGCGGTGCTCGCGTCGCGCGGCTGCCGGGTCAGGGGCGTCGATCTGAACGCACAGCTGGTCGCCGATATTTCCGCGGGGCGCTGCCCGCTGCCCGAGCCGGGGCTTGCCGAGCTGGTCGAAACCCAGGTCGCCGCCGGCCGGCTGAGCGCCACCACCGACATGGCCGCCGTCGCCGGCGCCGACATGATCGTCATCACCGTCGGCACGCCGCTGTCCGACAGCTTCGACGCCGATCTGGGCCACATCCGCGCCGCCTGCGGCGCCATCGCGCCGCATGTCCACGACGGGCAGGTGATCGTCATCAAGTCCACCGTGCCGCCCGGCGTCACCCGGCTGATGGCCGACGAGATCCTGCGCCCGCAGGCGCGGGTGCTGATGGCGTTCTCGCCCGAGCGGCTGGCCGAGGGCAACGCCATCGCCGAGTTCAACCGCCTGCCGATCGTGGTCGGCGGCATCGACGCCGCGTCGACCGCCGCCGCCGGCGCCTTCTGGCGCGAGGTGATGGGCGTCGAGGTGATCGAGGTGACCTCGCCCGAGGCGGCCGAGCTGGTGAAGCTGGCCGACAACCAGTGGATCGACCTGAACATCGCGCTGGCGCATGAACTCGCACTGCTGGCCGACGCCCTGCCCTGGCCGATCGACGTGCTGGAGGTGATCCGGGGCGCGAATTCGCTGAAGAAGGGCCAGCACTACGTCAACATCCTGACGCCCTCGAACGGGGTCGGCGGCTATTGCCTGACCAAGGACCCGTGGTTCATCGACGCGCTCGGCAAGCGCCACGGGCTGGAGCTGAAGCTGTCGGCGGCGGGCCGGTCGGTGAACGACGCGATGCCGGCCTATGTCTTCGACCAGGTGGACCTGTTCCTGAAGGCCCGCGGCACCGCGCCCGCCGACGCCAGGATCGCGGTGCTGGGCTATTCCTTCAAGACCAACTCCGGCGACTGCCGGTTCACCCCGGTCGCGCCGTTCCTGTCGGCGCTGACGGCGGCGGGCTACGCGGGCGTCGCCGTCTGCGATCCCACGGTCTCGGCGACCGAGGCGGCGCAGCACGGGCTCAGCCTGACCGGCTGGCAGGAGGCGCTGGACGGCGCCGACGCGGTGGTGATCATGGCCGGGCACGACGCCTTCCGCCCCATCGACGTGGCGGCGTTCAAGTCCCGGCTGGCGCCGGGCGCACTGATCTACGACGGGCGGATCTATTACGACCACGACACCATCGCCGCGCTGGAAGCGGCGGGGTTCGTCTATCGCGGCGTCGGGCGCTCCGCCCTGCCAGAGGCCGCGCAGAGGCAGCACGCATGAACGACACCGCCATGGGGACCGTGATGGTCACCGGGGCCGCCGGCCTGATCGGCAGCCACCTGATCGAGGATCTCCTGCGCCGGGGCGCGGTGGTCTGGGGGCTCGACATCGTCGACCCGGCGGCCAGCCACAACCTGGACGAGGTGCGGGACCACCCGGACTTCCACTACGTCCGCGGCGACATCCGCGACCCGCAGGTGATCGGGGACTTCTTCCGCCCCGAGGCCAGCACGCTCTATCACCTGGCCTCGGTCGTCGGCGTGAACCGCTACATGGAGGACCCGCTGAGCCTGATCGACATCGCGATCATCGGCACGCGGAACCTTGTGGAACTGTGCGACCGGCACAGGGTGCGGATCCTGTTCACCTCGACCTCGGAGGTCTACGGCCGCAACCCGGACGTGCCCTGGGACGAGGACGGCGACCGGGTGCTGGGCGCGACCCATGTCGACCGCTGGTCCTATTCCTCGGCCAAGGCGGTGTGCGAGCACATGCTGTTCGGCATCCACCGCAAGACCGGGCTGCCGATGTCGATCGTGCGCTTCTTCAACGTCTACGGCGCGCGGCAGAACCCGATCTACGTCGTCTCCAAGGCGGTGCACCGGGTGCTGAACGGCCAGCCGCCGGAGCTGTACGACGGCGGCCAGCAGACCCGCTGCCTGACCCATATCGACGACGTGATCGAGGGCATCATCGCCGCCGCCACCAGGCCGGAAGCCGTGGGCGAGGTGTTCAACCTCGGCAACCCGGTCGAGCTGACCATGGAAGAGGTCGTGCGCACCGTGATCGAGGAGGCCGGCGTCGACATGGAGCCGGTGCCCGTCGACACCGGCGAGCGTTACGGAAAGGTCTACGAGGACATCATCCGCCGGGTGCCGAACGTCGACAAGGCCGGGCGCCTGCTGGGCTGGACGCCGCGCACCTCGGCCCGCGAGGGGATCGCCCGCACCATCGCCTGGGCGCGCGAGAACCCCTGGTATCTCGAGTAGGCATCGAAACCGGCAGGCGACAGGGGGAACTCGTCATGGGCCACATCCGCCAGTACACCAACATGCTGCCGCAGCCGGTGCGCTTCGGCCTGCGCCGCCTGGCCTTCCGCGGCAGCGCGCTGACCTGCCCGCTCTGCGGCAACGGCATCTCGGGGCTGAAGCCGCACGGCGGCGGGCACCAGGTGCTGGACCGCCGCCAGGTGGTCGGCGGCATGCGCCGCGAGGACGACCGCTGCCCGGTCTGCCACGGCTGCGACCGCACGCGGATGATGATGCTCTACCTCGAACGCCATGCCGGCGCCGGGCAGACGCCGCTGAAGGTGCTGCACGTGGCCCCCGACTACGGGCTGTACCTGTGGCTGAAACGGCAGAGCCAGGTGCACTACACCGGCAGCGACATCGACGCGAAACGCTACCGCCACATCGAGAACATGCATTCGGCCGACCTGACCGCCGCGCCCTTCGCGGACGCAAGCTTCGACGTGGTGATCTGCTCCCATGTGCTGGAGCACATCCCCGACGACGCCAAGGCGATGCGCGAGATCCTGCGGATCCTCAAGCCCGGCGGCCAGGCGCTGCTGCTGGTGCCGCTGGCCACCGACGGCGAGGGCACCGAGGAGGAGCCGGGCATCGACGACCCGGCCGAGCAGGAACGCCGCTTCGGCCAGTGGGACCACGTCCGCATCTACGGCCGCGACGATTTCCTGGCGCGGATGCGCGCGGCGGGGTTCGGGGTCACCGCCTACGACCCGTTCGCCGACGCCCCGGACCGGGCCGAGGCGCTGCACCTGAACCCGCTGGAGATCCTGCCGGTGGGAAGACGGCCTGGGGGGTGAGGGGTGGCTAGGGGTGTCATCACGACGGCGCAGATGGATCCGAGCCCCAGCTAAAAAATCATGCTGAAATACAATAGGTCACATTACTTTGATAAAGTTACTCAAGCGGATAATTAAAATGAAAAGTATTCATATTATATATTTTGTCGTGCTGGCAGCTATAATTTCGCCAACAAAGATTCAAGCGCAGCAACAAGCGCAGCAATGCGATCACGAATTTTCCAGGCCTTCATACAAGAATCGTGGCAGTTATTGCGCCGTCGGGCAGCTCGTTGAAGATCAGTACACCATCGGAAAAAAGATAAAATGTGAAGACATAGAAGTTGATCATCTAATATCTCTTTACTATGCATATAGTCAGGGTATTTGCGGCGACGACTTGAAGAGACTCGCAAACGACCCACGAAACTTACGCTTTACCCACAGAAAAACCAACCGGGCAAAGGGCGCAAAGTCGCCCGAGGAGTTTGCATCAACCTTGCCGTCACAATTGGCAGAAACCGTGGCCCTCGATGCAAACGGGCTTCGCTCCGAGTATAAATTGAAGCCCATTTCCCACCTGACCAACGATCAGAGAAACAGCCTTCTCGTCGAGGAACTAGAGGACAATAAGCGGGAGATCAGTCGGTTAGGCTCTGTTAGCCCTGAAGTACGGGCGAGAATGGTTCGTTACAAAGGTGAGCAAATGCCATTGTCGGATGCGGTGAATGAACACACCACAGCCGTGCGAAGGCGACTGGTTGCCAGTGCGCAGCGTAACTTCGGAGCGATGCCTGCCGAAGCTCTGCCTTGGTTTGGGATTTCTGTCGTTCTGGCCGCTACAGCATGGGAGATGGCGGATCTGTGCGAAGCACTGAAAGACAACTACGACCTTGCGATCGCATTCAACCCAGACCTGCAAAGAGCCCAGGATGTCGATCAGATATGCGCCATAGAGATTCCCAAAAAAGAAGAACTTTTTGAGCAAATGGCGGCCGCGCCAGCGGATATATGGGATACAGCAAAGAAAACGTACAAGAATATCGACGCGGCAGCTCCAAGTGTTTCCGATGCCGCGGAGTATATGACTACCGTAAGCAGTTCCATTGGTACATGGATGAAACAAGCCGGGATTAATGTCGAAAACTTTTGGGAAAAAGCATTGAATACTGCAGATGAGCTGAGCGAACAAGCGGGAAATGAAACGAAAACCCTTTGGGGAAAGGTAATCAGGTATGGATTTCCTGAATGACAACGAGGCACTTGAGCAGGAATAACCTTCCCACTCAGTAATGATACCGCAGCTGGGCGATCTCCAGGCCTTGCCCATCCCCCTTGCCGCTGACGCGATAGACGAAGCGGTGCTCGTCGGTGATCCGCCGGGACCACCACCCGCTCAGGTCGCCCTTGAGCGGTTCGGGCTTGCCGAGCCCCTTGAACGGCGTCCTCCGGGCGGCCCTGATCAGCGCGTTGACCCGCTCCAGACCCGTCTGCCGGCCCGCCGACTGCCACCAGAGATAGTCCTCCCAGGCGTGGTCCGGGAAGACCAGCTTCAAGGATCGATATCGCGCCCGATGTCGCGTTCGGTGCCCGTGCCGGCATTCAGTTGCGCGATCGAGGCGTGCAGCCGCCGCGCGTTCGCGGGGCTTTTCTGCAGGTGCAGCGTTTCCTGGATCGCGTTGTACTCGTCGAGCGAGATCATCACCACCGCTTCGCGATTCTTGCGCGTCACGACGACCTCGACGCGATCGTGAATCACGCGATCCATCACGTCCTTCAGGGACGCACGCGCATCGGTGTAAGTCATGACGTCCATGGCAACCTCCTGGGTCCACCCTTATATGCACAGAATTCTGTACATATCAACTCAAGCCCCGTTCCGTGCCCCGTTCCGTGCCCCGTGCGCGGGCGCCGGCAGGCCCTCGGGCGGGGACCATTCGTCCCGGCGGGTCCAGATCTCGCCCCAGACGCGGGCGCCGTCGCGGAACCGCTCGCGGCGGGTGACGGCGGCCAGCGCCGACAGCGCCAGCCAGCGGGTCAGCGGGATCGCGCGGAACAGCGCCAGCCCGACGGGGCGCCGCCAGCCGCGGAAATGATGCTCGATCACCGTCATCTTGGCCTTGAACAGCCGCACCGCCTTGTCGGCGCGCACCGGCTCCGAGGCGCCGCCGTAGTGGATGATCTCGGCGTCGGGCGTGAAATGCGGATCGGCGCCGAACCGGTCGGCGGCGCGCATGCACAGGTCGGCCTCCTCGCCGTACATGAAATAGCTCGGGTCGAACCCGCCCAGCCGGTCCCACAGTTCGCGCGGGATCAGCAGGAAGCAGCCGGTGACGATGTCCACCGGGCGCACGCTGTCCATGCCCCAGCCGCCATAGGCCTCGGAAAACAGGCGGTGGTTGCCGCTCAGCGAGGCCAGGCCGGTGGCGCGGCAGAACACGTTCCACAGGCTCATGCGCTGGTAGCAGCAGGTGCGGTTCAGCGTGCCGTCGCCGTAGATCGTGCGCCCGCCCCAGATCCCGGCCTGCGGCGTCGCGCGGGCAAAGGCCATCAGCTTGTCGATGGCGCCGTCCAGCACCACGGTATCGGGGTTCAGCAGCAGCACATGGCGGCCCCGCGACCGCGCCACGCCCAGGTTGTTGCCGCCGGCGAAGCCGTGGTTGGTCTGTTCCGCGAACAGGGTGATGTCGGGAAACGCCGCCGCGACCGCCGCGGCCGAGCCGTCGTGCGAGTCGTTGTCGACGACGATGATCTCGTGGCTGGTCTCGCGCGTCTGCCCGATCACCGAGCGCAGGCACGCCAGCGTCATCTCGCGCGTGTTGAAGCTGATGATGATGATCGAGAGGTCCGGCGCCCCTTCCGCCGTGGCCTGTGTCATGCCGGCATGTCTCCTTCCCCGCGTCCCGTCCGGACCCCCGTCGGATCCTAGCCCGCCCCCCGGCGAGGGCAAAACCGCATTGGCCCGCCCGGCGTGACGGAATACAACAAAAACGCCGATTTCATGTCCGCGCAGTCGAAGCCGCGCCGCACCCGGAGGCCGCCGATGTCCCGCCCAGACCCCCAGACAGGCCCCTCCTCAGGCCCCTATTCCGGCCCCTCCTCCGGCCCCTCTTCCGGCGCCGCCGCGGCGCCCCGGGTCTCGGTGGTGATCCCGCACCTGAACCACGCCGCGGCGCTGCGCCGCTGCCTGGACGCGCTGGCGGCGCAGCGCGGTGCGCCGCCGTTCGAGGCGATCGTGGTCGACAACGGCTCGCGGGAGCCGCCCGCGGCGGTGGTGGCGGACTTCCCCTTCGCCCGGCTGCTGGCCGAGGCCACGCCCGGCCCCGGCCCGGCGCGCAGCACCGGCGCGCGGCGGGCGCGCGGCGACATCCTGGCCTTCCTCGACGCCGACTGCCTCGCCGGGCCGGACTGGCTGGCCACGCTGGCCGCCTGGCTGGATGCCCATCCGGCGGTCGGCGTGATCGGCGGCGACGTCGCCATCGCGGCCGCCGACCCCGGCCGCCTGACCCCGGTCGAGGCCTACGAGAGCGTCTGGGGCTACCGGATGCAGCTTTACGTCGCGCGCGACGGCTATACCGCGACCTGCAACATGGCGGTGCGCCGGGCGGTGTTCGACGCTGTGGGCGACTTCGCCGGCATCGGCGTGGCCGAGGACATGGACTGGGGCCGGCGCGCCACCGCCGCCGGGATCGGCATGGCCTATGTCCCCGCGATGCGCATCGCCACCCCCGCCCGCGACAGCTTTGCCGAGCTGGCGCGCAAGTGGGACCGGCACATCGGCCACGACTTCTCGGCGGTGCGCGGGCTGCGCGGCCGGCTGCGCTGGGGCGCGCGGGCCGGGGCGCTGGCGGTCTCGCCGCTGGCCGAGCTGCCGCGGCTGGCCCGGACCGAGCGCCTGTCCGGGGCGGCCGCGCGGATCCGGGCTTTCGGTTGCCTTGCCCGGATCCGGCTCTACCGTGCACGGCGGATGCTGGGGCTGCTGCTGCGCGGCAGCGCCGGCGATCTGGCCGGACGCTGGCGGCAAACCTGAATTTTGTCACAAATCCGGCCTAATCTTCGGTCCGGTGGCGTGGCGCGGCCGCCCGCGGAAAGCTAGTGTGTGGACAGCGCCGTCTGGTGGGGGAGAGCGACAGTGAAGGTAGCGATTTTCGCCGGGGGCAAGGGCTCGCGGCTGATCGAGGAAACACGGGTGCGGCCCAAGCCCCTGGTCGAGATCGGCAACCGGCCGATCCTGTGGCACATCATGCAGCACTACTCGGCCCACGGGCACCACGAGTTCGTGCTGGCGCTCGGCTACATGGGCGATCTGATCAAGAAGTACATCGCCGACCTGTGCCAGTATTCCGGCAACCTGCGGGTCGACTTCGGCCAGCGCGAGCTGTTCGGCCAGCCGGCGCTGAACGGCGCCGACAACGAGCCGCGGCCGCCCTGGGTGGTCGACCTGATCGACACCGGCGAGGACACCATGACCGGCGGCCGCCTGGCCCGGCTGCGGCCCTATCTGGGCGGCGAGACCTTCATGCTGACCTATGGCGACGGCGTGTCCAACGTCGATCTGAAGGCGCTGATGGAGTTCCACCGCGCGCACGGCAAGCTGGTGACCATGACCATGGTGCGCCCGCTGACCACCTTCGGGCACCTGGCGGTGCGCGAGGACGGGCTGGTCCAGGGCTTCCAGGAGAAGCCCGAGACCGCGATGGACTGGATCAACGGCGGCTTCTTCGTGATCGAGCCGGAGGCGTTCGACGCGGTGGCCGACGTCAACGGCGACGAGATCATGTGGGAGAACGGCCCGCTGCCCCGGCTGATGGAAATGGGACAGCTGATGGCCTACCGCCATCCCGGCTTCTGGTATTGCATGGATCATCTGGCGGACAAGCGCCGACTCGAGGAGATGTGGAAGAATGGCAACCGACCGTGGGCAACCTGGGAAGACGAAACGCGTGCTGGTGACGGGGCATCAGGGCTACGTCGGGTCGGTGACGGTGCCGGTATTGGCCGCGGCGGGCATCCGGGTGACTGGGTGCGATATCAATCTCTTTGACCGCGCCGACTTCGCCCCCGGCGGGGCGGTTCCGGACGTGCCGAACATCGGCAAGGACATCCGCGACCTGACCCCCGCCGACCTGGAAGGGTTCGACGGGGTGATCCACCTGGCGGCGCTGTCCAACGACCCGCTGGGCAAGCTGCGCCCGGGCCTGACGCAGCAGATCAACCACGAGGGCACGATCCACGTGGCGAAATGCGCCAGGGCCGCCGGCGTGCCGCGCTTCGTCTTCGCCTCGTCCTGCTCGAACTACGGCAAGGCCGGCGACGGCATGATCGACGAGACCGGGGCGCTGAACCCGCAGACCGACTACGGCCGCTCCAAGGTGCTGGCCGAGCGCGACCTGAAGCCGCTGGCGGATCAGGATTTCTGCCCGGTGTTCCTGCGCTTCGCCACCGCCTACGGCGTCAGCCCGCGGATGCGCTTCGACATCGTGCTGAACAACCTGATCGCGCACGCCTACACCTCCGGAAAGATCCTGATGATGTCCGACGGCACGCCCTGGCGGCCGATCATCCACGTCGAGGACATGGCCCGCGCCTTCCTGGCGGCGCTGGAGGCCGACGCCGACGCGATCCGGGGCGAGGCGTTCAACGTCTGCCGGACCGAGAACAACTACCAGATCCGCGAGCTGGCGCAGATCGTCGCCGAGACGGTGCCTAATTCGGAAATCGACTACGCCGCCGACGCCGGGCCCGACAACCGCTCCTACCGGGTCAGCTCGGCCAAGATCGAGAAGGCGATCCCCGGCTTCCGTCCCGAATGGGACGCGATTCGCGGCGCCCGGCAGCTGTACGAGGCGGTGAAGGCGGCAAAGCTGACCGTCGACGACTTCGAGGGCCGCAAGTACAAGCGCCTGGCACAACTGGAGGCACTGGTGGCCGAAAACCGGCTGGACGAGAACTTCCGCCGTGTGGGCGCCGTCCCCGCCTGAGGGGCCGGCCGGCCGGCCCTAGCCGGCCGCAACCAGCGCCGCGACCAGCGCCATGTTGACCGCGACCACCACCGCATAGAGGGCGGTCGCGCGCCTCAGGACCCGCCGGGTCGCGCCAGAAAACGCGATCACCGGCCACGAAATCACGGCATAGACGGTGACCAGAATCCCGAACAGAAAACCGGCGGCCAGGTGGATGAGAAGTTGATAGGGAAGATTTTCCGAAAGACCGGCCCAGTTCGCGCCGCTTTCGGACAGATTCGTCCGGATCTCTTCCGGCAGGGGCAACAGGGTCATCCCCGCCGCCAGCGCCGAATACGCAAAGACGAACAGTCCCGCGCCCAGCAGATAGAGCACGCTTGTGCGTGTCGCCACCCAGGCTGAATGCCGTGTGATCCCGGATCTCCCCTGATCGCGCCCCGCCACCAACATAACGGCCGCAGTCGCCGGCGTCGCGGCGTTTCTCACGCTTTGCGGTTGAAAACGGCATTTGTCCCGCAGCAGGGGCGACGCTTTACAGATACCGTGTTAGTATCTGAATGTTGCAATGTGTTGTGTAAGTGTACAATGGGGTAGTGTGCCTTGAACTCTAAAGTTGTTTTTCTGATCACCACCGCCCGGTCCGGCACGCAGTGGCTGCACCAGACCCTGGCCTCCTGCTATCCGGACCTGGTTCATGCCGAGCACGAGCCGATGGGCTATCTCTACGATCCCCGGCACTGCCTGCGGAACCCCGACCGGCTGGCCCGCCTGGCCGAAAACCCCCGGCTGCAGGCCCATTTCGGCGATATCGACCAGGTCCTCGCCAGCGGCAAAAGCTATGTCGAACTGGGCTTTCCGGCCTTCGCCATGGCGCCGCTGCTGCGGCAGCGTTTCGGCGACCGGCTGCGGCTTGTGCAGGTCACCCGGAACCCGGCGCGGGTCGCGGCCTCGCTGGTCACGCACCACTGGTACATGCCCGACCGGCGCGCGGACATCCGCGACGCGATCGCCCCGACGCCGGGCGACGCCGGGGTCAGGCTGCACAGCTACGCCGACCGCTGGGACCGCCTGTCGCCGTTCGAGAAAAACCTGTTCTACTGGTACGAGGTGCACCGCTTCGGTCTGGAGCAGCAGGACCTGTCGCCGCCCGGAGGCTATCACCGCGCCCGTTTCGAGGACCTGCTGAAGCAACGCGAGGCGTTGACCGGGCTGCTCGACTTTCTCGGCCTGCCGCCGCGCCCCGAGATCGAGACCGCGCCGCAGCGCAAGATCGACCGGTTCCACCACAAGACCGCGCAGGCGATCGACTTCAGGACCATTCGCCGCCACCCCGAGATCATCGCCCTGTCGGAAGAGCTGGGCTATCGGGGCCAGATCCAGGCAAGCGACCTGAAGGCGCTGGCACAGCGGTATCAGAAGGGCCGGCTGCGGGTCCTGGGCCGCACCCTGAAGGATGCGCTGTCGCGCCCCATGGGCCTGGTCGCGCCCTCGCACCGCTGAGGTGTCCGGGGCTCAGCCCCGGCGCTGCTTGAACCGGTCCGTCACCAGCGGCTGGTCGGTGACCTCGATCTTCTGCGGGATCTTGTAGGGCTCCAGCCGTCCGGCCAGGCCCCGGCGGATGGCGGTGCGCACCGCCGCCGGGGCCGCGCCCGGGTCGGTCATCCGCACCCGCGCCGTCACCACCGCGCCCAGGATCGGGTGCGCGCTGCCGCTGACCGCGACCTCGGCGACGCCGTCCAGGCGGGCGATCTCGGCCTCGACCTCGGCCGGAAACACCTTCTGCCCGCCGACGTTGATCACGTCGCTGTCGCGGCCCAGAAAGCGCACCATGTCGCCCTTCACCTCGACCCGGTCGCCGGTGCGGTACCAGCCGTCATCGGTGAACGGCGACGGCGCGTTCAGATAGCCCAGCATCGCGGTGCCGGTCCTGACCTCCAGCAGCCCGTCGACGACGCGCCATTCCGCGCCCCGTCCGTCTTCATGGCCGCCGATCCGGATCCAGCGCGAGGCACTGCCTTCCGATCTCGAGCGCAGCGCGCCGATCTCCGAGGTGCCGTATTTCTGCACCAGCCGCGCCTGCGGAAGCGCCGCCGCCACCCGCTCCAGCAGCGCCTGCGGCATCATCTCGGCGCCGTAGGTGACGATCTTCAGGCTCGACAGGTCATGCGCCTGCTGCGCGCCCGACAGCAGCATCAGGTTCAGGAACGAGGGCGCCGTGGGCAGCACCTCGACGGCCTCGGCGGCGATCAGGCGGCAGATCGCCTCGGGCGTGCGTTCCGCCGGGCAGACGATGGTGGACGCGTTCGACAGGCAGTACAGCAGCGTGTCCACGCCGGCAATATGGTCGAACAGCAGGAAGGCCAGCGTGCGGAAATCCTTGCCCGGGCCCTCGAATTTCGACAGCAGCCGGGTGGCGTCGTGCACCGCGCCCTTGGAGGCGCCGGTGGTTCCCGAGGAGAAGATCACCAGCCCCGGCACGCCGCGGCGCCGCAGATCGTCGTAGAGCGGATGCTCCGAACTGCCCGGCCCCGGGGCGATGGCCCCGCTGGCGGCCCCGCTGGCGGCGTCCACGATCCATTCCGCCTGCCCCACCTGCGCAAATTCCCCGGCCTTCTCGAAGCTGACCGGGGCCACCGGGATCACCGCCGCGCCCCGCGCCCAGAGCGCCAGCAGGAACGCCGTGGCGGCGGCGCCGAAATCGCCGCGCAGCTGCACCGCGGCGCCGGGGCGCACGCCCGCGGCATCCAGCGCCGCGCCGGCGGCCTCGATCCGCGCCAGCAGCCCGGCATAGCTTTCCCGGCTGCCGTCGGCCTCGACGAAGGCGGTCTTGTCGCCGGCCGCCGCGAACCGCGCCAGCAGGAAGCCGGTCGCCATCGGTCCTAGACCCCGCCCAGGTACAGCGTCTGGCCGGTGACGAAATCGGACCCGGGCCGCAGGTAGAAATCGCACACGTTCAGCACGTCCTGCATGGTGCCGTAGCGCGGGATCGCCTGGCGGGCGATCAGCGCGTCCATCTTCTCCTGCGGGACCGAGCCCACCAGGTCGGTCGGCACCGGCGTCGGGCCGACGGCGTTGACGGTGATGCCGAACGGCGCCAGCTCGCGCGCCAGCACCTCGGTCAGCGACACCACGGCGGCCTTGGAGGCGGCATAGACCGCCTCGCCCTCCAGCTTCAGGGGCGTGGCCACGGTGGCGAAGTTGACGATGCGCCCGGTCTTGCGGCGGCCCATCAGCTTGGCCGCCTCGCGGCAGAAATAGAACGTGCCGTAGACGTTGGTGGCGAACACCCGCTGCATGGTCGAGCCCGGCGTCAGCAGCGCATGGTTCATCGAGGCGATGCCGGCGTTGTTCAGCAGCGCGTCCAGCCGCCCGTGCGCACGGCCCACCTGGCGCAGCATCGAGGCCACGGCGCGCTCGTCGGCCACGTCCAGCTCGAAATGGGTGTAGCGGCTGTCGTCGATGTCGGCGGCGCCGCGGGCGCAGCCGACCACGGTCCAGCCGCGCTCCAGGTACTGCTCCACCAGGAAGCGCCCGATCCCCTTGCGGGTGCCGGTGATGGCGATCACGCGGTTCTCGGTCATCGGGGCTTCGGTCATCGGGGTGGCGGTCATGCGGTGGCGGCCTGCTCTCCGGTGCCGTCCGCGCCGGCGACCTCGACCGCGTATTCGGCCAGCGCGCGCAGGCTGCGGTACGGGCTGCGCTTGCGCGACATCGCCGCCTCCGAGGCCAGCACGAGGTCCGCGCCGGTGGCGTCGCCCAGATGCTGCTCGGCGGCCATCACCAGGTTCACCAGCCCCACCGAATCGAGCTGGCTGCCGGGGCCGAACAGCACCGCGTCCGGGTCCGTGGACAGCCGTTTTTCCTGCGGCAGGGACAGGTTCATCTCGTCGACGGCGCTTTCCATCGCGCTCAGGGCGGTCTCGTAGGTCAGGGACATGGGCATACTCCTCGGAACATGAATGAAAGGCTCAGCCGGGTTCGCGCGGGATCACCCGCGGCGGCGGAATGAACAGCGAGCGGTCGGCGGGCACGTCCGTGGATACCACGCAGTTCGGCCCGACGCTGACATTGTCGCCGATGCGCACGTTGCCGATGACGATGGCGCCGGGCGCGAACGAGACGTTGTTGCCGATCACCGGCCCCTGCCCCGGCACCCATTCGGTGCCGATGCCGAAGGTCACGCCCTGGCGCACCGAACAGTCGTCGCCGATGCTGGCGTACTGGTGGATGACGATGCCGTGCTGGTGGCCGATCAGGAAGCGCCGGCCGATGCGCGCGGTGCGAAACAGCTCGATGCCGTAGACGTTGCGGCAGAAGCGGTGGCCCAGGAAATAGACCAGCCCCGCCAGCTGCCGCAGCCCCGGCGGCAGCGTGCCGGCCCAGGTGCCGATGCGGTAGTTCCACAGCGTCTGCAGCCCGGGCCGCGAGAGCGCGCCCTGATGGGTGCGCAGATCCTCGCGCAGCACGGCAAGCAGCCCCATCTGCCGGATCAGCGCCGCGCCCCGGGGCGCGGCGTCCGCCGCCTCGGCCGCGGCAGCCGGCATCGCGGGCGATCCGGTTTCCGGAGTGTCGTTCACGTCGCCTTCCATCCGCACCCTTCCGTTTTCCGCAGCGCAGCATAAACCGGAAATCGCTTCACTTCACCCACCCCGCGCGTGGAAATGCGCGTCCTGCTCGGCCCGCAGGCGGTCGATCAGCCGGCCCTCGGGCAGCTCGACGTCGTCATAGGTCAGGGTCCTGTCGCGGGGCACGTCATGGCGCAGGCGGCAGCCCTCGGCCACGCCCATCGGCAGCAGCCGCTCGGCGCGGGCGACGTCGGCGTTCTCGGCCTCGCCATAGGTCATGTACCAGCCGATGCCGTCCAGCGTGTCGCCGGCCTTCAGGTCGGTCTTGGCGGTGGCCACGACCTCGACCCTCGGCGCGCCGGCGGGGGCCATCACCACGTCGCCGAACAGCGCCACGCGGGCCGCCGACAGCGGCACCTCGAAATGGCACAGGTGATAGGGCGTGTAGAACGAATAGAGCGGCCCCTCGCCCAGCTTGTAGAGGTTCAGGTAGTGCCGCTGCTTCGGATCCTCGAGCGTGCCCAGCACATAGATCCCCGGCCCCGGCTGGCTGCCGACCACATAGTCGACGATGCCGCCCGCGGCCTTCAACGCGTCGATGTCGTAGATCTTCGTCAGCTCGTCCACATGGCCGCGGTGGTCGCGCCCGATCATGCCGCGTTTCGAGACGCTCATGCCGGTGGCGTTGGCGACGATCGCCTGCTCGAACGAGATCTTCGAGCCGTCGGCGAAGCTGGTCACCATGTGCGGCTTCTGGCCCCACTGTTTCGCGAACGCCTCCTGCGTGGTGGGGTTGCGGTACGGGTCCTGCAGGCCCTTGATGTTGCCGCAGACCAGCGGCGTCAGGCCGATCGACTTCACGAACCGCCACAGGTTCATCTGCACCCCGGGCTGGTCGCCGTCGCAGCCGGTCAGGATCACCCCGGCCCGGTCCGCCTTGTGCTTGAGGATCGCGCCGACGGTGCCGTCAAGCTCGGCGTTCATCAGCACCATGTGGTTGCCGTGGGCGATCGCCTCGAGCACCACCTCGGCCGAGAACCCGATCGCGCCGGTGGCCTCGATCAGCACGTCGATATTGTCGGCGCGGGCCAGCAGCATCGCATCCCCGGTGATCGCAGGCTTCCCGGCGCGGATCGCGTCTTCCAGCGCGTCCTGGGTGGTCACCTCGACCAGATCGCCTGCCCCGGCCCCGGCCCCCGCCCCGGCCTCGTCATAGGCGCGGCGGGCGCCGGCGACATTGCGGTTGGAAATCGCGACCAGCGCCATGCCGGGCACCGAGTTGACGATCTGGTTGGCGATGCCCCGGCCCATGAAGCCGGCGCCGATCAGGCCGACGCGGACCGGGCGGCCCTCCTCGGCGCGTTTGGCAAGCGCGGTATCGACGATGATCATCGCGCCGCCCCTTCCCCGATCAGCGGCCAGGTCGCGTCCTTCTCGGAAATCACCTCGACCGGCACCGGCCAGTCGATCCCCAGCGCCGGGTCGTCATGGCGGTAGCCGCCCTCGACGCCGGGGGTGTAGAACTCGCCCACCGAATAGATCACCTCGGCCCCGTCGGTCAGCGTCAGGTAGCCGTGGGCGAACATCTCGGGGACATAGAGCGCGCGGCGGTTGGCGGCGCTCAGCTCGACGCCGAAATGCTTCATGTAGGTCGGCGAGTCGGGGCGGATGTCGACGATCACGTCCCAGATCGCCCCGGCGGTGCAGCGCACCAGCTTGGTCTCGGCCGCGGGCGGGCGCTGGTAGTGCATGCCGCGCATCGTGCCCTTGTTGTGATTGTACGACAGGTTGCCCTGCGCGATCGCCGGCTTCAGCCCGTGTTCCTCGAATTCCCGTGCGCAGAACGCGCGGGCGAAGAAGCCGCGGTCGTCGCGGATCTCCTGCAGGTCGATGACATGGGCGTCGGCCAGCCCGGTTTCGGTGAAGATCATGAATGCTGCCTCGGTCGTTACTGCACGCTGTCGGATTCACGCATGGGCGCGGATTCTATCGGAATGATGGCCGCGCGCCGCGGCGGGGGAAGGGTTTTCAAGGCCCGCACCACCCGTCGCCGCAGGCGTTCGTAGCGCCGGTCGACCAGCAGGTAGAGCGCCAGCGCCAGCACCGGGGCGCCGACCAGCACCACCAGCTTTTCCGGATCGCTCAGGTCCCGGCCCACCAGCTCGCGCCCGGCGATGATCATCGGGAAATGCACCAGGTAGATCGCGTAGGACAGGTTGCCCATGTGCCGGTCGACCGGCCCGCTGGGCTGGTGCACGTTCCAGGCCACGAACGGCAGCAGCGTGATCGCCCAGAGCAGCGCGAACAGCTTGTTGTGGTTGGGGTTGTCGGTGCCGTAGATCAGCAGCTGGCGCGCCTCGGGCGTCAGGTACACCACCACCGCGGCCAGGACGAACGCCCCCACCGACAGCAGCGCCAGCCGCGACGAGGCCCGCAGGCGCAGCAGGTGGATCGCCGCGCCGGCGACGAACAGCGGCAGGTACACCGTCACCAGCGTGATCCCGGTGCGGTAGAGCAGCACCCAGCTGAACGCCGACAGCAGCAGCGTCGCCAGCGCCAGAAGCCCCCAGCCGGCGCCGTCGCGCAGCCGCGCCGCCACCGCCCACAGCAGCGGCAGCAGGGCATAGAACTGCAGCTCGATGTCCAGCGACCAGGCGATGCCGATGATGTCGCGGTCATGGGTCGCCACGCCCAGGATCGGCAGCGCCGCCCAGGTCGCCGGATCGTAGCGCCCGAGCCCCCACAGCACCGCCATCGCGGCCAGGAACACGGTCACGTAGAGCAGCCAGACCCGCAGGAAGCGCGAGACGTAGAACGTCGTCAGAGGCCGCGGCATGTGCCGGTAGCTCTCGTCGAACATCCGCATCACCCAGTAGCCGCTGAGCGTGAAGAACACCATCACCGCGAGGCTGCCGATCTCGAACCGCGACAGGTGCTCGACCAGCACCATCATCGCCAGCCCCAGCCGCACCAGCCCCGGTCCCAGCAGCGCCGGCATCACGCGCTTTCCCCGGCCAGGGGGCGCGCGGCCCGGCCGCGCACCACGCGCTGGCGCAGCGCCTCCAGCGGGCGGCCCAGCACCAGGTGCAGGACCAGCGCGGCGGCCAGCACGGCGGCGACCAGCGCCAGCTTCTCGGGGGCGCTGTAGTCGCGGCCCAGCAGCGCCCGGCCGGTGACGATCACCGGGTAGTGCAGCAGGAACACCGGATAGGCGATCTCGCCCAGCAGCCGGTCGGCCGCGCCCGAGGGGCGGCGCACGCTCCACAGCAGCGCCGGCACCAGCGGCAGCACCCAGACCAGCGCGAACAGCTTGTCGCCGCCGAAACTGCCCGAGCCGCCGATCACGAAGCCGCGCCAGTCGGGCAGGACCAGCGCCGCGCCCGCCACCAGCACGAAGCCGGCGCCCGCGGCCAGCGCGCCCCACAGCGGCACCCGCCAGCCGCGCGCATGCGCCGCCCAGCCCAGGGCGAACAGCGGCAGGAACGCCGGCAGCAGCACCAGGCCGGTGGCGAGGATCAGCGCCCAGCCCGCGGCGGCGGCCGCCAGCACCCACAGCGCCGCCCCGGCCGGCCCGGTGCGTCCGGCCAGCGCCCACAGCAGCGGCAGCAGCAGGTAGAACTGCAGCAGGATGTCCAGCGACCAGGCGATGCCGATCCGGTCCAGCCCGTGGCTGGCCAGCCCCAGGATCGGCAGCCCGGCCCAGGTCGCCGGATCGTAGCGCCCCGCGACCTGCGCCAGCACCAGGGTCGTGCCCAGGAACACCACCGCATAGAGCGGCCACAGCCGCAGGATGCGCGACAGCCAGAAGGTCGCCTCGGGGCGCGGCAGCTGGCGGTAGCGCAGATCCCACGACCGCGCCACCCAGTAGCCGCTGAGCACGAAGACGGCCATGAACGCCGGCCCGCCGATGCGCAGCCCGGAGATGTGTTCGGCGACGATCATCAGCGCCAGGATCAGCCGGACGGCGCCCGGGCCGGGCAGCAGGTCAGCCATGCTCGTTCCCCTTCGGATTTCGCTGCGCATCATGGTGCGCCTTTCCGCCGGCCGGGCAAGCCCGCCCCCCTTCCCGCGCCGGCCTCATGCCGCCGGCCTCAGGTGGTCGGCCAGGCGCAGCGCCAGCTGCACGATGGTCAGCGTCGGATTGGCGTAGCCCGACGAGGGGAACACCGAACTGCCGCCGACGTAGAGGTTGGCGACCCCGTGCACCTTCAGGTCCGGATCGACCACGCCCGCGGCCGGGTCGGCGCTCATCCGGGTGCCGCCCATGTGGTGGTAGCTGGCGATCACCTCGTCGTCGGGGAACGGCAGGCTGTCGTCGACGATCCAGTCGAACGGCTTCACCCGGCCGATGTCCTGCTCGGCGAAGGCCCGGGCCAGGGCCAGGGTCGATGCGGCGATGGTGCGCCGCTCGGACGGGTTGTTGCGCCAGTGCAGCGCGACCTGCGGAATCCCCAGCCGGTCGGGCGTATCGCCCAGCACCACCCGGTTGTCCGGGTCCGGCACCTGCTCCCACTGGCAGCGGACCCGGGCGGCGCAGACCAGCTTCTTGTCGATCCCGTCCAGCAGCCGCTGGCCCAGCGGCGGCGCGATGCACAGGATGTCGGCGGCCAGGCGCTTGGCCTTGGTATAGGATTCCTCGTTGATCTCGAAGACCACGTTCGGCAGCGCGTTGTCTTGCTGGTAGCTGCCCGACAGGGTGAAATGCGTCGGCCGCTCGACGAACAGCCCGGCCTGGTCGGCCAGCAGCACCGTCTCGCCCACGGAATCGTTCGGGTGCTCCATCCAGTAGCGGCCGATGAGATCGTGATCGGGCAGCAGCGCGCGGCCGTTCTGCTCGTTGATCCACAGCAGCAGGCGGGAATTCTCGATGCCGCCCAGGCAGACCACGAAGCGCTCGGCCTCGACGCGCCAGCGCACCCGGCCCTCGGCGCCGCCGGGGCCGCGCTCGGTCACGATTTCGGCGGCGCGGATCCGGGTCTCGCCGGCGCCGGCGTCGGGCTCCATGCCGACCAGCGCGCTGTTCAGGCAGACCCGCAGCCGGTCCGAGCTTTCGCAGTAGTCCCGGTACTTGTCGCCGAAGCGCACCGGCGGGCTGTAGTTGTACATGGTGCGCACCAGGTCGGGACCGGCCTCGCGCTCGGGGAACTCGCCGGGGATCTCGAGGATCTCGGCGGCCGCCGCCAGATAGGGCTGCAGCGCCTCGACGCCGATCGGCCAGCGGGTGCCGGGATGGCCCGGGATCCCGGCCAGGTCATGGGCGTCCAGCGGCCGGCAATAGCCGCCCCAGTGCCCCGAGGTGCCGCCGAAGACCCGCAGCCGGCAGTCCTCGAGCAGGAAATAGCGGTCGCCCTCGACCCGGCCCTGGTACAGCTCCTGCGATTCGAATTCCCACTCGGCGCCGCCGGCCTCGACCAGCAGCACGTCCTCGCCGCGCTCGGCCAGGGTGTACGCCAGCGTCAGCCCCGCCGGGCCCGAGCCGAACACGCAGGTCCGGGCGCGCTCGACATGGCCGTCGGCGAAGGTCTCGGCGGCGACGAACATCTACAGGTCCCGCTCGTGCAGCACCCAGCCCGAGCGGTGGCGGACCACCCGGCCCCACAGGCCGCGCCCGCCCAGCAGGGCCAGCGCCGCCGCGCCGGTCAGGACGCTGCGGCGTCCCGGCCGCCAGAAGCCCGTCCGGACCCCGGTCTTTCCCGTCGCGCGCATGTCTCGCTCCTTCCGTTCCGGTCTCATGCCGTGGCCGCCTTGTGGTTCTGCCCCGATCCGGCCGCTTCGTCCCCGGCCTCGACTTGGGCGGCGCGCGCCTCCAGCGCGGCGCGGCGCGCCTGCATCTTCGGCGACGGCTCCAGCCCGGCCAGTTCCAGCACCCGGTCCCAGCGGTGCAGGTGATCGTGGCGGCGCAGCGCGTTCGCCACGTTCGCGCGGCGCGCCGCGGCGATGCGTTCGGGCTGGCGCTCCAGCTCCTCGATGACGGCGCCGATGTCGGGACAGTCGTAGGGGATCCGGATCACCGCGTCGGGCCAGCCCAGGTGTTCGCGGAAGGCCGGGTTGTCGACCCGGTCGCCCAGCAGGATCGCGCCCGCGGCGGTGCCTTCCAGGTAGCGCAGGCCGAACTCCTCCTGCGCGCCGCGCTCGTCCGCCCGCAGCACCTTGGCCTGGTGCGCGAAGAAATACTTCGTCCGCTTCAGCGTCGCGCCATAGTTCCGCCGGTGCGCGACGTGCGAGTCCACCGTGCGCCGGCCCCTGGTGGTGTCGTGCAGGTAGAACCGGCCCGTCGCCTCGGCATGGGCCACCATCGCGGCGTGCGTGGTCCGCGAGATGCCGCCGATGTTGTAGGCGTCGATCACCCGCGCCGGCGGCTCCGGCCAGGGGCAGAACCCCAGCGCGTCGATCCCCCAGGGCAGATAGCTGACCGGCACGTCCAGGCGCTGCCGCAGCGGCCCGGTGGAGTGGTGGAACGGGCAGATCACATGGTCGAAGGCGTTCAGCACCTCGAGCAGCCGGCCGTTGCGCGGGATGTCGGCGGCCCAGAGTTCCTGCAGCCAGCAGATCGCGACCCGCGACCGCCGGCGCCAGTCCTTCACCGCCGCCAGCGCCGACAGGTCCGACAGCTGGGCTGCCGAGAGGAACAGAAGCTCCACGTCCCGGTCCAGCGCCGGCACCTGCAGCCCCGGCGACAGCCGCCGCGCCAGCGGTGTCCGGCGCGACAGCCAGCGGTGCAGGCCCAGCCGCTGCGGCGACCATCCGGCATGGCGCGGCGTCAGGATCCGGGCATCGTCCAGGTCGCGGGCGATGACGTCCTCGAACTCGTACCCGCCCGCGCGCGCGACATGCGCCTCCATCTCGCGCAGAGACAGGACGCAGATCCGTGGCGGGGCGTCCCCCGCCAGATCATCTTTGGCTTGCATGTCCCCAATGCCCTTTTGCCGGCACGATTTCCCGGACGAAACGCCCGGCCACCCCGCATTGCAGCATATTCAAGGCAGGCTGCGAGTCCAGCCGGAACCCCCGGCAATCTGTGACGATTTGCGCGCCGGGACGGCCACTCGCGTTTCGCGCGCGAAACGTTTGGCGCTTCAACCGCCCGGGCCGCCCCCGGGCCGCCCCCGGGCCGCCCCCGGGCCGGGTGTCAGCGCGTCCAGCGCTCGACCAGGTCCAGGATCGCCCGGTGCAATGCAGCATCCACGCGCGGGCCGGTGACGGTGACCTGCATGGCGGGGCCCTTGCGTTTCGCGCCCACGGTGATGCCGGGGACGGTTTCGGGGGCGGTCTCGGGGGCGGGGTCGGGCTGCGATGCCGCTTTCGGCGCGGTCAGCGCCTGTTCGATCGCCCGCTGCTCGGCCTCGGGGGTCTCGGCCGCCGCCTGTTCCAGCGCCTTTCGCAGCGCCCTGGCGGCGGCCCTGTCGTCGGAGATCTCTTTCGCGAGGCGCAGGCCCAGCCGCTCTCCCAGCGCGTGCGGGAAGCGCAGCTGCGCGTCCAGCGCCCGGTAGACCGCGAGGAAACTGCCGATCTTGGAGCGTTTCGCGCGCGAAACATTCCCGAACAGCGCCCTGAGCGCGGCGCGCTCGCTTTCGAACACGCCGCGGTCGGCGGACAGCGCCACGATCCGGGCACGCTCGTAATGCGACAGGCCGAGGCGGATCTCGTTCTCCTCGACCATGGCGACATAGGCGTCGCCCGCGGTTTCCGGCGTGCGCACCAGCGCGCGGACCGATGCGAAACGGTCGTCGCCGGTCTGCTCGTGCAGCGCCGCCAGCGCCGTCAGCCGGCGCCAGCCCGAGATCAGCCCGTAGCGCCCGTCCGTCAGCGGCGTGACCTCGATCGGGGTGCGCTGGCCGTGGGCGCGCAGGCTTTCGCGCAGCGCCTGCATGTCCTCGTCGTCGGCGCGGGGCAGGCGGTCGCGGTCCAGGTGGTCGGCCCGCACGTCCCGAAGCGGGATCCCGATCACCATCCGGCCCTCGGCGCGGGCGCGGGCCATGTCGTCGGTCAGCGCCTCCAGCGCGGCGGTGGCCGAGGCCTCGCCCGCGACCTGCGCGATCGGCGCGCGCGAGACCTGGGTGGCGAGGCCGAAGGCCTTGGTTTCCAGCCCGGCGCCGGGTTGGGCGCCCGGCGGGGCATCGGCGGGAGTCCGGACGGGAGTCTGAACGGGGGTCAGGCGGCGGCGGGCCATCAGGACGCCTCCTCTTTCAATTGCTGCGGCTCGTGCTGGCGCGCCGCGTCCCGGGCCAGTTCGTCCCGGCGCCAGGCGCCGATCAGCAGGCGCTTGAAGGCGGCATAGGTGGCGTCGAAGGCGGCGCGCCCCCTAGCATACGTATCGCGGTTAAAATCCCGGTAATCCGCCTCGTAGATCCCGTTCACCTGTTCCCCGGCCTGGCCCACCAGCGCGGTGAAGTCCTGCCGCACCGGGCTGAGCACCGGGCCGAGATAGGCCTGCATCAGCCCCGCCATCTCGGCCTGCTGGTTTGCGTCGAAGCGGGTGACCACGGCGCGCACCGCGTCCCATTCGAAGCGCAGGCCGGGGCGGCCGAGCGCGCGCGCGGCGGCGTTCTCGCCCTCCTCGATCGAGGCGAAGGTGGCGTGCAGCATGTCGAAGAACCGGCCCGTCGAGTCGAACTCCAGGAACGACGCGCCCAGCGGCACCAGCAATATGTCCGCCGTCGCCAGCCCGTTGATCGTGAGGTACCCAAGCGCCGGCGGGGTATCGAGCACGATCAGATCGTATCGCTCCAGCAGCCCGTCGGCCTCGAGCCCGTTCGACAGCGCGTCCCACAGTTTCCAGCCGCGCAGGCCGGTGCGCCAGACCGGGATCTGGAACTCGGCCCAGTACAGGTTCAGCTGCGCGCCGATCAGGTCGATGTTCGGCCAGTGCGTGGACTGGATCAGGTCGGCGGCGCTGGTGTCGAGCGCGGTCTGCAGCGTGTCGTCGAAGGGCAGGGGGGTCTCGCCCCGGTCGGCGCGGCGGCGGTTCTCGGCCTGCAGGCTTTGCGCGTAGTCGCGGGCCAGCAGCGGGAACACCGTCTGCCATTCGTCCGCCACCTGGCCGCCGAAGATCGAGGTGATCGAGCCCTGGCTGTCCAGGTCGATCACCAGCACCCGGTAGCCGTCCAGCGCCGCCGACATCGCCAGGTGCGCCGCGGTCGAGGTCTTGCCGACGCCGCCCTTGAAGTTGGCGACCGCGACGGTCTTGGCCGGCAGCCCCTTCGGCCGGTACGGGCGGTATTCCTTGGCGCGGCTGCCAAGGTCGGCGAAATGGCCGCGCAGGCGCAGCACCTCGTCGAGGGTGAACCACTTGGCGCCGCCCTCGGTCTCGGACCGGCCCTGGGGCAGGTCCGGGTTGGCGCGCAGCACCCGGCGGAAATGCGCGGGCGCGACCGGGATCAGGTAGCGGGTGATCTCCCATGTCGAGAACAGCCGCAGCGTCTTGCGCCCCTCGGGGGACTGGCCGCGGCGGACCAGGTCCTCGCGCCCCGACAGCGAGCGGCTGGCGGTGTCGGCGAAGCCGTCGGTGCCGACCGGTGCGCCCAGTTCGCGCAACGCCTGGTCGGGGTCGATATTGAAGTACGGGGGCCTCTGGCCGGCCTCGGGATCCTGCATCGAAAAACGCCTCATGTGCCCTGTTTTGCGCAATGTACCACAAAACGCGGCACATGTAAGCAAAAGCGGCATCCGATTCGATTTTCTCAGGGAAATCCGGGGTTTCCCGGGGCGATTCCGGGGGCAGGTGGGGCGCGGCGGCCACAGCCTGCAAGCCCCGGTGTGTTATTGGGTGTTATATATAGTGTTACGGGTTTCGCGGCCTTGCGCCACCCCCTTGGTTTCGCCGGGAAAAAACCGGCGCCCGCCGGCGCAGGCGATTCCGGAACCACGATGATGCGACTCCGAACCCACGCAGCCGCGATTCCAAACCCACGTCTCGGGTTCGCCTTGCCGCTGGACGGGGCGGGGGACCGTCCCTAGGCTGGCGTAAACGAAACCACGATAAGAAACGCCCGATAGACAGGCCCGATGAACAGGCCCGATGAACGAACAGGGTGAGGCAGAGCAGTCATGGCCCCGGCACTTCTTCCGGACCGGCATCCGACCGGCGACTTCTTCGTCTGCGACGTGCTGGACGCGATCCCCAAGGACGACCTGGCGTCGATGGAGCATCCGGTGTTCTCGCTGTCCACCCGGCCCGACCGGCGGGTGCTGTCCTACGCGCACGCCGGCGCCAGCATCGAGATCACGCCCTCGGTCAAGGGGCTGGCGACGATCCACGACAAGGACGTGCTGATCTACTGCGTCAGCCAGCTGATGGCCGCGATCAACGCCGAGCGTCCGGTCAGCCGCCGCCTGGTGCTGACCGCGCGCGACCTGCTGGTGGCGACCAACCGCGAGACCAGCGGCGACGGCTATCGCCGGCTGCGCGAGGCGCTGGAGCGGCTGTCGGGCACCCGGATCGTGACCACCATCGCCACCGGGGGCCTCGAGACCACCCGCGGCTTCGGGCTGATCGACAGCTGGGAGATCGTGCGGCGGACAAGGGCGGGCCGCATGGTCTCGGCCGAGGTGGTGCTGTCGGAATGGCTGTACCGGGCGGTGCTGGCGAAATCGGTGCTGACGCTGAGCCGCGACTATTTCCGCCTGCGCAAGCCGCTGGAGCGCCGGGTCTACGAGATCGCCCGCAAGCATTGCGGCCGGCAGCGCGAATGGACCATCGGCCTCGCCACGCTGCTGACCAAGTCCGGCTCGACCTCGCCGCTCAGGGTGTTCCGCAAGATGATCCGCGACATCGCCGCCGCCGACCTGCTGCCCGACTACACGCTGAGCGTGGAGCCGGGCGATCTGGTGCGGGTGTGCGCGCGCGCCCGGATGACGGCGGCGGGGGCAGGGGCGGCGGGGGCAGGGGCGGCGGAGCTGCCCCCGCTCGGCGCGCAGGCCCACGAGCGCGCGCGCGCCGCGGCGCCCGGCTTCGACGTCTACGCGCTCGAGGCCGACTGGCGCGCCTGGTGGGCGGCCTCGGGCCGGCCGCGGCTGCACGCGCCGGACGCGGCCTTCGTGGCCTTCTGCCGGACCCGGGCGGGGCGGCAGTGACGAAACCGCGCCGAAACCGCGCCGAAACTGCGGCCCGAGGCGCGAGGAAATCTCGCGCGCCGCGGCGGGGGATGCTATGACCCGCCGGATGGCCGGTTGGGGAACCGGCCTGTCGGGGGCAGGGGATCGATCGCCATGAGCGTCCGCCGCGGGCTTCTCTACAGCTTCGGCCAGACCGGTGGCCAGTTCTTCATCCAGTTCTTCTCGGCGATCGTCATCGCCCGGCTGCTGCCGCCGGCCGAGCTGGGCGTGGCCGCGGTGGCGCTGGCGGCGATCGCGATCCTGGAATCGCTGCGCGAGTTCGGCGTCCGGCGCTACCTGATCAAGGAACCGGAGCTGACCGACGACAAGATCCGCACCGTGTTCGGCATCGCCCTGCTGGTCAGCTGGGCGATGGCGGCGGCGATCTTCTTCAGCCGCCACGCGATCGCCGGCTTCTACGACGAGCCGCGGCTGGCGCCGATCTTCGCGCTGCTGGCGGTCAGCTTCCTGATCCTGCCCATCGGCCTGCCGGCGGGCGGGCTGCTGCGCCGCGACCGGCGCTACCGGGAACTGTCGGTGATCGTGCTGGCGGCGACGCTGGCCAATACCGTGGTCTCGATCCTGTTCGCCTGGGCCGGCCACGGCCCGATCTCGCTGGCGTGGGGGGCGGTGGCGCAGTCGGCGGTGCTGGTGGTGATGACGCTGGCCTACCGGCGCGACCACATCCGGCTGCGCCCGTCGCTGAAGGAATGGCGCGCGATCGCCGGCTTCGGCGGGCTGTCCTCGCTCGAGGCGGTGATTTCCACCCTGGGCTCGCAGCTGCCGCAGGTGCTGATGGGCAAGGTCTTCGCCTTCGCCGCCGTCGGCTACTACGTGCGCAGCTACCGGCTGGCGATCATGGTGCAGCGGCTGTTCCTGAGCTCGGTCAACTGGGTCACCGGCACCGAGCTGGGCGCCAAGCACCGCGTCGGCGCGGACATGCGGCCGATGCTGATGAAGGCCACCGCCTACACGCTGATCATCGCCTGGCCGGCGCTGCTGTTCATGGCGATCGAGGCGCGGCCGATCATCGAGCTGCTGTTCGGCGAGGCCTGGGCCCCGGCCGCGCCGGTGCTGCAGGCGCTGTGCGTGGCGCAGCTTCTGCAGGTCGTCATGGGCCAGGCGATCGCGGTCTACATCGCCACCGGCGACGTCAAGCTGAAGCTGCGCAACGAGGTGATCCTGCAGAGCATCGCGCTGGCGCTGCTGCTGGTCGGGCTGTCGTATTCGGTGCTGGTGGTGGCCTGGCTGCGGGTCGGCTTCGGGCTGGCGCATGTGGTGGTGCACATGACCGCGCTGCGCCGCTATGTCGGGCTGGATTACCGGGCGCTGGGGGCCGCCGTCGCCCAGCCGGCGGCGATCGCGGCGCTGTTCGCCGTGGCGCTGATCGGGCTGCGGCTGGCGCTGCCCGAGCCGTGGCGCGATCACCCGCTGTCGGTGTTCCCGCTGGCGGCGGTGATGGCCGGGGTCTATGCGCTGCTGCTGCTGGCGGTCCGCCACCCGCTGCTGGCCGAGGTGACCCGCCTGGCGCGGCGCCGCCCCGTCTGAGCGGTCCGTCCGGGCGGTCCGTCTGAACGCCCCGTCCGGCGGTCCGTGTCGGCGGTCCGTGGCGGCGGCTCAGAACCCCCAGCGGGCGACGTCGACCCCCCAGCCGTCGTGCAGCCGGGCCATGTCGGGGGCCAGGGTCTCGGCGACGGCCGCGCGCTCGGCCGGGGTCAGCCGCGCCGGCTGCGGCCGGGTCGCCTCGAGCACCCGGCGCACCGGCGCCTTCATCCCCGCGGGCAGGCGCGACAGGAACGGC
Organism: Halovulum marinum; assembly: GCF_009697225.1. Taxonomy (GTDB): domain Bacteria; phylum Pseudomonadota; class Alphaproteobacteria; order Rhodobacterales; family Rhodobacteraceae; genus Halovulum; species Halovulum marinum. The sequence goes on along the minus strand of NZ_WIND01000024.1, from coordinate 4,377 downwards.
GCGGCGCGGCGCAGCGCGCGCTCGGGCGCCGATTTCGGCCGCCGGGTGACGTTGCGCGCCGAGCTGTCGGCGATCGTGTGCATCGGCGCGATGTCCAGGAAGGCGCAGACCCGGTTGACGGTGACCAGCGGGGTCCGGATCAGCTCGTCGTAGTCCACGATCAGCAGCGCGTCGCGGCCGAACAGCCCGGTCCAGGCCCGGGCATGGGCGAAATAGTTCGAGGTCTGCACCAGGTCGGGATGGGTGATCGGCAACCGCCAGTCGGGATGGCGGCGCATGAAGTTGTAGTGCGACTCGATCCGCGCGAACGGATCGCGCACCGCATAGACCAGCCGCGGCCGCAGGCCGTGCGCCGCCACCCGGCCGGGCGCCTCCGGCTCCTCGTGCTTGGTGTAGCCGGTCGAGGCCTCCATCGCCCAGGCGTGGCGGTCGGGGTCGAAGTCCCACAGCTCGGCGTAGGCGGCGATCCGGTTGCGGGTGTCGTGCACCCGGACCTGGTTCGAGAAATACTCCGGCTCCTTCACCGCGGCGGGGCAGATCGCCGGGTGTTCGGCCAGATAGCTGAACAGCGATGTGGTGGCGCATTTCATCGCGCCGATGATCAGCAGATACTGATCGTTGCCGATCTCGGACCCGGTACCGGACATCTGGGCTCTCCGCAGGGCAGGGGTCCGTCCTGCTTGGCCGAGCGCCGGGCGCTTTTCAAGGCGCAAGGCCCCCGGGAGCGTGCGGAAAATCGCCCGGCCGGGGGCAAAACCGCTTGGCGCGGGCGCGGGCCGGCTGCCATAACGGTCCCCGGGGGCGGCCCGGATCCGGCGCCGCGAGGGGGCAGCACGCAGGAGACCTGCATGACAGCATCCGCCGGGGCGCCGACGGTTTCCGTGATCCTGCCGGTCTACAACCGGATGCACGCGCTGGAGGATTCGATCCGCAGCGTCCTGGCCCAGAGCTATGCCGACCTGGAGCTGATCGTCGTCGACGACGCCTCGACCGAGGACCTGTCCCGGGTGATCGGCCGCATCGACGACCCCCGGCTGCGCTATGTGCGGCTGGAGGTGAACGGCGGCGCCTCGGCGGCGCGCAACGCCGGCCTGGCCGAGGCCCGCGGCGACTTCATCGCCTTCCAGGACAGCGACGATCTGTGGCTGCCGCGCAAGCTGGAACAGCAGATGCGGGTGCTGGAGCAGCGCCCCGAGATCGACGTGGTGACCAACGCCAAGGTGCTGTACGGCGGCGGGCCGGACGGCAGCTACGGCATCGACAAGGTGTCGCTGCGTCCGCCCCCGGACGGCCGGCTGCGCGAGGACGAGGACCAGGTGGCGAAATTCCTGGTCGAGAACCGCATCAGCCTGCAGAACGCGCTGTTCCGGCGGAACTGCTATCCGGAACCGGTCTGGTTCGACGCGCGGGTGCGCTCGAACGCCGACTGGGCCTTCACCTCGTCGCTGGCCCAGCACGCCCGGATCCTGGAACTGCCCGAGCCGGTGGTGATGGCGTTCTCGTCCACGGATTCGATCTCGAAGAACAAGCGGGCCAAGGCGATCGGGCTGGTGCGCATCATGCGCCGCAACCGGGCGCTCTATGACCGCTATCCGCGGGAATACGCGCTCAACCTCTGGCGGCTGGGCCGCGCGCTGATCAACGCCGGCAAGCGGCGCACCGGCTGGCGCTTCTGCCGGGCGGCGTTGCGCCACCATCCGCCGCTGGCGGGCCGGCTCCTGGGCGAGAAGCTCAGCCGCAAGCCGCGCCTGTGAGGGCTCAGGCCCCGGCCCAGCGGCGCAGCCTGCGCCGCACCCGGGCCGCCAGGCGGCGGTCCGGCCGGGCGCTGCGGGCGCGGGCGGCGGCGGCCTCGGCCACGGTCCGCGGGTCGAGCGCGGGCGGCGCGGCGACCGGATCGGGGCGGTCGGGCCGATAGCCCAGCCGGCGGAAGTCCTCGGCGTAGATCTCGGCCGCCAGCGCGGCCGCGGCCGGATCCGGCGCCGCCTTGCCGGCGCCGCGGCGGTTGGTGTGGCCGATCGCGCGCGGCCCGCCGGTGGTGCCGGTCAGCCGGTCCAGATAGGGCACGAGGGCGTCCACCCCGTGCTCCAGGTGGAACAGCGTGCAGCCGGGGGGCAGGAAGTCGGTCTGCGGCCGGAAGTGGTTGTCGATGGCGAACGGGTCCCGCGCCTGCCGGGCGCGCATCTCCTGCAGCCAGTCGCCGAAGCCGATCCCCGCCGGCGCGGTCTTCTCGACCTCGACCTGGAAATGATAGGCGCTGACCGCGCGGCTCAGCGGATGGCGCACCACCGCGAAGGCGCCGTCGAAGAAATCCGGCCCGAACAGCCGCTCGACCGTCGCCCAGTCGGCGTGCTGGGGCGAGGTCCGGGTCCAGCGCTCCGCCTCGGGGCGCCGGAGGAAGCGGTTGTCGACGAAGCCCGGGCGCCCGAACCGGTCGCGCAGGTAGTCCTCGACCGAGGAGCCGGCGCATTTCGGCACATGGGCGAAGAAATAGATGCCCGTTCCCGCCCTGAAAAACGGCATTTTACGCTCTGCCCCCGCTCCTGCCCCCGCTCCTGCGCACGCGCGGCACTCTAGCAGCGCCACCGCCGGCACCGGAAGTGCGAATGCGCATGTGCTTGGAGCGTGCCGCGCCCTATGTCTACTATGGGACGGGGCGAAGGACGGTCGGGTACGGAATGGGTGCAGGTCACATGCAGGCGGCTGCGGAACCCCGGGCGCACGGCCCGGCCGCGCGCGGCGCACAGCGGCAGGGCCTGTCCCTGATGATCGTCCTGTTCCTGGTCGGCCTGATCATCCCGTCGATCATCCAGCTGGGCCCGCTGCGGCTGTCGGTCTACCGGGTGGTGCTTCTGCTGGTCACCGTGCCCTGCCTGTTCATGTGGCTCAGCGGCAAGGCCGGGCGGATGCGGATCCCCGATTTCGCGATCCTGCTGCTGTGGTTCTGGAGCGCGCTCAGCTTCACCGTCCACCACGGCGTCGGCCCGATGATCGAGCGCAACGGGATCTTCTTTCTCGAGACGGTGGGCACCTACTTCCTGGCGCGCTGCTACATCCGCACCGCGGCGGACTTCCATGCCATGGTGCGCGTGTTCTACTGGACCGTCATCGTCATGCTGCCCTTCGCGCTCTACGAGACGCTGACCGGGCACGCGCTGCTGCTGTCCATCTTCGGCCTGTTCTCCGAAACCCTGACGGCGAACGCGATGGAGCCCCGCATGGGCCTGTACCGGGTGCAGGGGCCGTTCGATCACCAGATCCTGTTCGGCGTCTACAGCGGCAGCATGCTGGCCATGGTGCACATGGTGCTGGGCTACGGAGAACCGGTGGGGCGCCGGGCCCTGCGCACGGGCAGCGTCATGTTCACGGCGTTCTTCGCGCTGTCCTCCGGACCGCTGACGGCGCAGGTGGTGCAGATCATGCTGATGGGCTGGAACTGGATGTTCCGCAGCGTCGCCGCCCGGTGGAAGATCCTGGCCGGCCTGTCGGCGGGCGGCATCGGTCTGATCGAGGCGGTGGCGAACCGCTCCACCCCCGAGATCCTGATCTCCTATTTCGCGTTCAACACCTGGACGGCGATGAACCGCATCCGGATCTGGGAATACGGATCGGCCAACGTGATCGACAACCCGCTGTTCGGCCTCGGCCTGAATGACTGGGTGCGGCCGTACTGGATGCTGCCGAGCGTGGACATGTTCTGGCTGCTGCCGGCGATGCGCAACGGGATCCCGGCCGTCATCTTCCTGGCCGTCGCGGTGCTCGGCATCTTCCTGGCGGCGGCGTTCCGCAAGGGGCTGGACGCGCGGGTCGCCAGTTACCGCACCGCCTACCTGATCTCGCTGATGGGCATGATCATGGCCGGGTGGACGGTGCACTACTGGAATTCGACCTATGTGCTGCTGATCTTCATGATCGGCGCCGGCGCCTGGTTCGCGGACGCCCCGCAAGAGCCCGACGCGCCGCCGCCGCAGGACCGGGACGGGTCCGCAGAGGCACCCGAAGACGCGCCCGAAGACGCACCCGAAGACGCACCGGAAGCAGGGGGCCGGCGGCGGCTGCCCTATGCCCGGCGTGCCCCGGTTCCGGGGCGGGGCGCGCGATGAGGGCCGGGATGAAGGCCGGGAGGAGGGCCGGGATGAAGGTCGGGATGAAGGCCGGGAGGATCCTGCGCGCCGCCACCCTGGCGCTGGCCTGCGCGCTGGCCGCCGGCATCGCCGCCGCCCGCGAACTGCGCGCCGGGCCCGGCACGCTCGCCGCCGCGCTGGCCTCGGCCTCCGGCGGCGACGAGATCCTGCTGGAGAGCGGCAACTACGGCGACCTGACGCTGACGCAGGACTTCTCGAGCGAGGTGACGATCCGCGCGATCGACCAGTACGGCGC
>NZ_WIND01000023.1 GCF_009697225.1 Halovulum marinum | reverse complement strand
CCCCGCTCTACGCGGAGCAAACCTCAACCCACGGAGCCGTCGCCTGAGAAAATGTGCGAAAGATTCTGGACACTACCGTGCGTCCGCTGTTGCTGCGGGCGTGATCACCACCCGGTGATCAGAGCGCGCAGGAGATCGATGGCCTCAGCTGCATCGCTCGGGTCGCTGTCAAGGACCTCGCGCAGGGAAGTGATCCTGATGCGATAGAGCTCGCCCAGCGACGGGTGCAAAAGTGGCGCCGCCTTGGTCGGTTGGGTGTCGATCCTGGCCCGGATCTCCGCCTGTTCGGCCTCCAGCGCTGCCATGCGGTCCTTGAGCCGCTCGGCCGGCGCACCGGCGACGATGGCGTCGACAAGCCGCTCCAGCTCGCGGTCGATCTTCGACAATCGCGCCTCGCAACGCTCGCGATCCCCGCTTCGTTCTACTCGCAGGCGGTTTATCTCGACCGTGTAGACGGCACAGAACTCATCCAGATACACATCGCGCATCAGCGCGTGCTGCAGGCCATGGAGGATACTGGCCTCCAGCGTATCCCTTCGGTTGGTCTTCGTGTTGCTGCAGGTGTACTTGTTACAGCGCGCCCCCGCGCCCCGACAGGCTGTTCGCGGCGGCGCCGGGCGTTCGGGCTTTGGCGTTGGGGCGATACGCCGGATGCGCGGGAAAAGTCCGGACCCGACCGGCGGCGTGGCGGAAAGCCCGCGCCGGTGTTGCGCTTCGTCACAGTGGTCGCGCGGCTGTGATTGCCGGAAAATTTCACCCGTTATATCATGATAGTTGAATTCGAGGGCCGGAACGGCATCCCGCGCACGGCGGGACCGCGGCCGCGCCCCCGAATTGTCGGCGGGCACGCACGCGCCAGCGGAGGCGGCGCAGAAGGCGGACAGGAATGGCCGCCCGCCTGTCGGGTGTAACTGGATCTTGGTCAGAAACCGAACGGGCGCAATCATGTTCGCAGCCGGCGCTGTCATCGCTCCCAACGCGGGGGCAGAACTTGCACTTCCTCCTGCGCGACCCTCGGCGACGCCGGGCCGGCGGGTGGACTGCGCCACGCTCAGCTGCGAATGGCTGGACCTGGCGCCGGCGCAGCCGGGGCTGCCGGACAACGGCAGTCACGGGCTGCTGATCCCGATCGCGGGCGCGCCGGCGCTGCGCCTGTACCAGGCGGGAAAGGTGCGGCTGGTGACGCTGCGCCCGGGGCAGGCGGTGCTGTCTGCTGCCGGTTCGGGCGTGACCTGGCGTGCCGCGACGCCGTTCCGGGCGCTGCTGGTGCGGATCGAGCCGCGGGTGCTGGCCGATTTCGTCGAGGGACGGATGTACGGCAGCCTGTCGGGCGGTGGGCTGGCCGACGCGCCGGTGCTGGACGATCCCGAACTGTGCACCGTCGCGCGGCAGATGGCGCAGGTGCTGATCGCCGGCGCGTTCGGCGCCGGGGTGGAACTGGACGCGCTGTCCATGGTGTTCATGGTGGTGCTGACGCGCAATCACGGGCTGGTGACGGGCGGAACGCGGCCGGTGTCCGCGCGACTGAGCGGCGCGCAGCTGAGCCGGCTGGACCGTTATGTGGTCGAGAACCTGTCCGGGCGGATCCATCGGGTCGACATGGCGCGGGCCGCGGGCACCAGCCTGTCGGGGCTGGTCCGGGGCCTGCGCGAGGCGCTGGGCGTGACGCCGGGGCAGTACGTGCTGCACGCGCGCCTGCGCGCGGCGCGAAGCCGGATGCAGGATCCCGCCGCCAGCCTGAAGGCGATCGCCGCCGACTGCGGCTTCGCCGATCAGGCGCACCTGTCGCGGGCTTTCAAGGCGCGTTTCGGGCAGCCGCCGCGGGCGTGGCGGCTGCGGCGGGCCGCTAGCGCTGAAGCGCCCGGCGGGTGACCTCGGGCAGCGCCGCGGACACCTGCGGCACCGTCATCCCGGGTCGCAGCTGCGGATCGTACAGCATCCGCAGCAGCGCCCGGTCGTGGTTCGTCAGGACGCCGAATTCCTCGTTGTCGTTGAAGATCGACGGGCGCGCCTCGCGGGCGTCGTTCGGCAGGCCCATGACCTGGGCCAGTTCCTCCTGGATGCACGAGCGGCGCATCCGCGGCGGGTGCTCGGCCCGCACCAGCACGATCGCCTGGCGGTAGCCCTGCTCGGCGCGGCGGTGCGGCTGGGCGATCACCATGCACAGGATGTTCGGGCCGGCGTTCAGAAGCGCGCGGCGCGCGGGCTGGCCGAGGTCGGGCGCGATCTGGTTCAGCAGCGGGCCGAGGCCGCGCCGCTCGCCGTCCGAGACCACCAGCACGAACACGTTGCCGCCGCCCGAGCCGACCCCGACCGGGTGCCCGGTGGCGCGCGACAGCTGCGCCGCGTAGTCGCGGATCTGCGCCGTATCCTGCGCCCGCTGCGCCTGCGACACCGACTGCCCGAACACCAACTGCATCCGCACCGGCTGCACCCAGCGGCGCAGCACGCTGCGCCGGCCGTTGCCGGACAGGCCCGAGCCGTACTCGCTGAACATGGCTATGCGCACGAAGTTGCGCGCCAGCGTATTGCCGTCCCAGGCCACGCCGGGCGCGGCCGGATTGCCGCGCAGGCGGCCGGACGAGACCAGCCGCGATTCCAGCGCCCGGTAATTGCGGGCCAGGTCCGAGCCGCCGCCGGTGCCAGTGGTGGTGGCGATGGTCGACAGTGTCGCCGGGGCGTCGTGTGCCAGGGCCGGATCTTGAGGGGCTGAAAGCGCGATTGCCAGCGCCGCAAGGCTGATGGCGGCGATTCGGCGGGCGCCGAGTTTGAGCGAGCGCGGCAGGGGTGTCGTGCGGGTCAAACGGTTCCTCCTGTAGGATTTCCGCGGTTCATAAACGATTCTTTGCCAGAAAAATACCCATTTCTCACTGAGTGTGATTTATTGCCGCATCCCGCTCACCGCCCATGGCGCGTGTGGTTCAAGATTGCGGCACGCGGCTTCAAGCCAGCGGCGGCGCGTTCTGACAGTCTCGGTTCCAGAACAAGTGCGGCGCCGATTGGGGGACCATTTGTGCCGACGAGGTTCGATTGAAAGGAGAATGTTATGAAATATTTCGTTACCACTGCTGCCGCCGCACTGCTGATCGCATCGGGCGCATTCGCCGACGACCAGCTGGCGCGCAGCATCGGCGTTGAGCCGGGTGTCTACACCGTCGCCGAGCTGCTTCAGATCCGCGCCGCATCGGAAGACGGCGACTACCAGCTGCTGCGGCAGTTGACCAAGGAGCGCGACACCACCGTGCTGTCGACCCAGAACATCGGCGCGAGCGCCGCGTCCGACCAGTTCGCCCGCAGCGTCGGCGTCAAGCCCGGCACCTTCACCACCGCCCAGATGGCGCGGATCCGCGCCGCGATCGACGACGACGGCGAAGACCTGCTGGTGCGCAGTCTGCTGCGCGAGAAGTCGACCGCGACGATCTCGACCCAGAGCGTCGGCATGGGACCGGGCGACGATCACATGGCGCGGGTTCTGGGGATCGACGGGTCCGGCATGAGCCGCGCGGCGCTGGCCGAGCAGTTCCAGGACTACTAGGCGCCGTCCCGGCACATCAGCGTGCCCGCAGAGCGTTCGTCGCGTTTACCCCGGGCGAGCGCTCGAAGCGCCCCGCAGGCGCCCCTTGAGGGCGTCGCGCGGGGCGTCGGTGTGCGCCCGGCGGGCCGGTGAGGACCGCGGCGGCCGCGCTCATCCGGCCTCGACCAGCACATCCTCCAGCAGCACGGCGTCCAGCCCGGTGGTCATCAGCACCGCCACCGCGTCCTCGACCGAATGCACGATCGGCTTGCCCATGATGTTGAAGCTGGTGTTCAGCACCACCGGCACGCCGGTCCGCGCCTCGAACGCGGCGATCAGGTCGGTCATCCACGGGTTGGTGGCGGCGTCCACGGTCTGCAGCCGGCCGGTGCCGTCGGCGTGCACCACCGCCGGCACCCGTTCGCGCACCTGCGGCTTCCACGGCAGGGTGAACGACATGTAGGGCGAGGTCCGGGTGGCGCCGTCGAACCACTCCGGCACCCGCGCGGTGGGGATCACAGGCGCAAACGGCCGGTACGCCTCGCGGCCCTTCACCTGCGCGTTGATCCGGTCCTTCATCTCTGCCGGCCGCGGATCGGCCAGGATCGAGCGGTGCCCCAGCGCGCGCGGGCCGAATTCGGCCCGGCCGCGCATCACGCCGACGATACGGCCCTCGGCCAGCTTGTCCGCGACCACCTTGGCGGCGCGCCCGGCCAGGTCGGTGACGCGGGCGAAGCCGCCCTTGGCCCCCAGCTTGTCGATCACCCGGCGGTCCGGCCGCGCGCCCAGGAACGGCGAGCCGTCGCCGCGCGGGATCGGCGAACCGGGGTGATCCTCCATCCATGCCAGCAGCGCCGCGCCGATGGCGTTGCCGTCGTCCGCCGGCGCCGAGGGCACGAACACGTCGTCGAAGCCCAGCCGGCCGCAGATGGTGCCGTTGTACGACGAGTTCAGCGCGCAGCCGCCGGACAGGATCAGCTTGCCGCCGGGCGCGTCCAGCCCTTCGGTCAGGATCTCGTCGACCATCTGCGCATAGGCCTGCTGCCCCGAGGCGGCCAGCTCCGCGGCCTTCATGATCGGCTCGTCCGGGCGGCGGGCGTGCGGCGCCACCCGCGCGTCGGCATCGGCCAGCGTGAGCCCGGGCGGCAGCCGCATCCGGCCCCGGTTCACGTCGAGCAGGCCGCGCAGCCAGCGCACCAGTTCGGGGTCGGGGGTGCCGAAGGCGGCCATGCCCATGACCTTCCACTCCTCGCCCAGCCGCCAGTCGAAGCCGCAGGCCTCGGTCAGCCAGGCATAGTACATGCCCAGGCTGCCCGGCCCCCAGGAGCGGAACACCCGCTTCATCCGCCGCCCGGTCATCCGGTAGAGCGAGGTCGCGCCGACGTCGCCCTCGCCGTCGATCACCAGGCAGGCGGCGTCGTCGAACGGCGCGCTGTAGGCGGCGTTCACCGCGTGGCACAGGTGATGCTCGTAGCGGCGCGCCTGCGGCGGCGCGTCGGTCATGCGCAGCCGCAGCAGCGACGCGCCGGCGTCCTGCATCGCGCGCGACTGCAGCACGGCAAGCCAGGCGGCGTCGGGCAGGCGCATGTTGGTCTGCGTCGCCGGGCGCTCGTTCTTGAGGCTTTTCCAGCTGGCGGCGATGACGACCTCGTCGCGCGCCGGATCGACGCCGGCCGCCCTGAACACGCGTTCCAGGTGCGGTGCGTGGTCCGGGGCGATGCCCCAGGCGCGCTTGTCCTGGACATAGCGCTCGGTCGCCTCGGCGTAGACGACCTGCCCGGCGGCATCGACCAGCGCCAGTGCCGGGTCGTGGCCGCTGGTGGCCAGGCCCAGATACCAGGTGGTCATGCCTTGGCGTCCACCATGCCCGCCACCGCCCGGGCGAACGAGCCGACGGTCTCGTGCTCGAAGATCTCGGACGGGTCGATCTCGATCTCGAACCTCTCCTCGACGTTGCCGCAGACCAGCACCGCGTCCACGGACTGCAACCCGATCTCGGTCAGCTGCGAATCGCGGGTGATCTGGTCGGCGGTAAGCTCGGTGTAGTGCGAAATGCTGGTCTTGAGGAAATCCATCACGGCGTTGCTTGTTTCACTGTCCATGCAGCGACGTCCTTTCAAATGGTTAAGGGGATACTGGTCAACGGCGCGCCGGCAGGGCCTCCAGCGCGACCGTGGTGGGATATTCCAGATAGCGCAGCCCCTGCGGCTCCACCCGCAGGTCGGGGAAGCGCCGGAACAGCGCCGGGATCGCCGTCCTGATCGCCACCTTCGACAGCGATGCGCCGAGGCAGCGGCGCAGCCCATGGCCGAAGGTCATGTAGCCCGAGGGCATCGAGTTGTTCACCGCCGTGACGTTGATCCGCACGGTGTCGCCGCGGCCGAACGCCAGCCCGTCCACCGACTGCGCGGCGCCGGCGATGCGGAAGATGTACTTCTGCGAGGCGCACAGCGCGATGATTTGCTCGAGCCGGCCGTTGATCCACGCCGGATCCTCGATGCCGCGGCGTTCCTCGGGGTTCAGCGACAGCGTCCAGTGCAGGGCGTTCGACAGCGTGTGCGCGATGTTGAAGCTGGCGCCGTAGAGCACCAGCACGAACGCCAGGCTGTCGTCGTGGTCGAAGTTCTCGAGCCCGGCCTGGCGCAGCCCGTCGGCGACCGACAGCGGGTGCGCGGGATCGGGCGCGCGCGCGTCGCGGGCCAGGCGCAGCAGCTCGGAGAAGATGCCGTTCAGGCGCACCAGCTCGCGCAGCGGGCGGATCGGCGCGAGGATGTCCTGCAGGTCCGGCGCCACCGCGTCGAAGCGCGCGGCGTCCCGCGGCAGCACTCCCAGCACCGGCTTGGTCACGTTGCGGAACACCGGCATGGCGAAGTCGTGTACCAGGTCGGGCGCGTCGGCCGCCGCGAACCGGTCCACCGCGCGCCGCACCGCGTCGTCGATCACCGGCTGCCAGGCGCGCAGGCGGTTGGTGCCCAGCACGTCGGCGACGATCTTGCGCGCCTGCGCGTGGCGCGGGCCGCTCATGAAGAACATCGCGTTGCGCGAGAACCGGATGCCGCTTTCCAGGTCGCGCCCGGTGATCTGCTGCAACTGCTCCAGGAACGCGGTCAGGTCCGGCGGGGTGAACGCGTCGAGGTCGGTCGCGATGCCGCGCGCGGTCGCGTAATCCTTGATGTCCCACAGCTTCGCGGTCGAACGGCCCGAGACCGGCTCGGGGTCGCACGGCAGCGCGGCGGGGGCGTGGAACGCGGCGTTGCTGCGGAACTCGGCCTGCGAGCGCAGCAGGTACATGCGCGGGAACCGGGACGCCAGCGCCGGCACCGCCAGCCCGGTCATCAGCCGCGCCACCGCCTCGAGCGTGGCGCCGGGCGCGGGCGCGGCGGGCGCGGCGCCGGCCATCAGCCCGCGGATCGCCCGGGCCAGCGCGCGCTCGGCGGCGGCGCCGTCCCAGTTCTCCGCCTGCGTCGCGGCCCAGTCGCGGTTGTCGCGCAGCAGCAGGTCCCAGACCACCGCCGCCAGCGCCTGCGCGGCACCGTAAAGATCCGCCGCCACCGCGGCCGGCGCGGCGCCGGCGAACGCCGCGCCGCCGCCCGGCGCGCCGACGTCCCGCAGCAGCCGCTCGAGCGCGCGCGCGTCGGCCAGGTCCCAGACCGCCGGGTCGAGCTGGCGCAGATGCGCGGCAAGCGCCTGCAGCGCGTCGGCGGCGCCGGCCGGCAGGTCCGCGGCGGCGGCGATCGCGCCGGCGAACAGCGGGTCGACGAAGTCGGCGATCAGATCCGGCCGGGGCGCGGCCCGTAGCCGTTCGAGGCAGGCCGGAAGCTGCGCGGCCAGCGTCGCCTGCAGCCGGGCGCGGCTGGCCTCGGCCAGCGGCTGCGCCGCGAAGCCCTCGGCCCGGTGCCGGTCCAGCCCGGCGACGAAGCGGCGCAGCGCCGCCAGCGGCTCCGCCGCCGCCGCCGCGCGCAGCACCGACAGCACCTCGTCGCCCAGCGCCGGCGGGATCGCGGGCGCGAACCCGGTCTGCGCCACCGTGTTCATGCCGACACCGTGTTCATGCCGACACCGCAGTCTGCGCCGCGCCGCTCTGGGCGGTGATGTCGTCGGCCGGCGGCGGGCGGCCGTCGCGCCAGGCCTGGGCGATCGCCGCCCGGCGGATCTTGCCGCTGCTGGTGCGCTCCAGTGTGCCGCGCCTGAGGATCGCCATATGCGCCAGACGGATGCCGTATTCGCCCAGCACCGCCCGCCGCATCGCGGCGAAGGTCGCCTCGGGGTCGGCGACGGTGTCGTCCTTGCCGGCCAGTTCGACCAGCAGCACGACCTGGTCGTCGGCGCCGTGACGGATCGGGAACACCGCCGCGCCGAACGGGTTCAGCCCCTCGGCCTGGGCGCAGGCCAGCCACTCGATCTCGCTGGCGGCGATGTTGCGGCCGTTGCTGATCAGCATGTCCTTGATCCGTCCGGTGACGTAGAGCCAGCCGTCCGCGATCACCCCCAGATCGCCGGTGCGCAGCCAGCCGTCGGCGCCGTCGGCGCGGCGGGCGCCGAACGCCTCGGCGGTCTCGGCGGGCAGGTTGGCATAGCCGGTGCCGCGCGACGGCCCGGCCAGCCAGACCTCGCCCTGCCGGCCCTCGGGCAGCGGCGCGCCGGTCTCGGGCGAGACCACGGCGACGCCCGGCGCGGTCAGCGGCGACAGGCGGCTGGGGTGGGTGTCGCCGTGGCGGCCTTCGGGGCGGGCGCCGTCCTCGTGCTGGCCGCTGGCGAACAGCGTGAACTCGGCCATGCCGTAGCAGGCGAAGACCGCGTTCGGGTCCAGCCCGCAGGCGGCGAAGCGGTCGCGGAACGCATCGAGCAGCCCGGCCGGGATCGGCTCGGCGCCGCAGAAGGCGGTGGTCCAGCTGGACAGGTCCAGGTTTGCCAGCGCGGCGTCGTCGATCCGGTCCAGGCACTGGCGGTAGGCGAATGCCGGCGCGCCGCTGGTGGTCGCGCGGTGGTCGCTGACCGCGCGCAGCCAGAAGCCGGGATCGCGGATCGCGTCCAGCGGGTTCATCTGCACGCTGTCGACGCCCATCAGCAGCGGATAGACGATGCCGCCCATCAGCCCCATGTCGTGATAGTGCGGCAGCCAGTTGACGTTGCGCGTGCCCGGCCCCAGCCGCCAGCAGCGCCGCACCAGGTCGCTGTTCGCCAGCACCTGCTCGGGGTGGATCAGCACGCCCTTGGGAAACCGGGTCGAGCCCGAGGTGTACTGCACCACCGCCGGCGGCGCGTCGTCGCGCGCCCAGCCGGCGCGGTCGGCGGCCTCGGCGACGGTCTCGGCGCCGCCCTCGGGGGTCATCGCCAGCACGTGGCAGGGCAGCGGCTCGGCGCCGTCGGCGGACAGGTGCCGGACCAGCGCGGCGGCGGTCTGCGGCGTGCCGAGCAGCGCGCAGGCGCCGCTGTCGCGGACGATGTGGCGGAAGCGTTCGGCCTGGCCGCCGGCGCGGGGCGGCGCCACCGGGGTCACGGTGACGCCGTGCAGCAGGCTGGCGACCAGCGCCACCAGGAAGCTTTCGCCGGGCGGCAGCGCCAGCACCAGGCGCAGCGGCCCGGGGCCCAGCTGGTCGCGCCAGGCGGCATGAAGCCGCGCCGCGCGCGCCAGCAGCGCGCTGCCGGTCAGCACCGAACGGCGGTCGGCCCCGATCCGCTTGAGGACGGTGAACTGCGCTTGGTCGCCGCGTTCCTCCAGCCGCTGCCGCGTCAGCGCCTGAAGCTCGGTCATGCAGGCTCCAGCGCGGTCTGCATCGCGGTCTCGGGCTTGAGCAGCCCGTTCAGCAGCAGGAAGCGCCAGGGCGCGGCGCCGAGGTTCTGGTTCTCGGGCGCCGAGGACATCACCTGCTCGACCTGCGCCAGATAGGCCGCCGCCCAGCGGTCGTACCAGGCCTGGCGGTCCTCGCCCGGCACCGGGTCCGGCAGCCGGCGGATGTCGAACGCGATCTTGTCGCCTTGCCAGTAGGGCTGGAAGAAGACCGTGGGAACCTTCAGCTCCTGCGCCAGCTTCGGTATCGTGTTCGGCAGCGTGATCGGCACGCCGAACAGGGTGGCGCTGGCACCCGACGTGACCGGGCGGAACGCCATCTGCGACGCCGCCGTGTCCGAGGCGATGAACAGCCGGTAGCCCTTGCGCAGCGCGGTGACGCACTGGATGGCGACCGCGTTGGTATCGCCGAGGAACGAGATCACGGGCACCTGGGTCACGCCACTGTGGCGCCCGGTCATCATGTAGACGGCCTTGGACACGAACTCCGACGTCGCGAAGTGCGAATAGGGGCCCGAATGGGTGGTGACGCCGATGAACGGCTTGTCCTCGGCCAGAAGGTCCTCGATCCCGGACAGGTCCGGCGTCTGGATGTACTTCCGGATGTCCTTCAGCTTGAACGGTCGCCGCGACAGCGCCTGGAACAGCGCGGTGGCGCGCACCGCCCTGTCGCGCCACTCGGCCCAGCCCATCGACTTGTCCCGCGCGACCGACCAGGCCAGCGCGGTGGCGGGCCAGCGCCCGGTGGCCAGCCGCGTCGTCGGGCGCATCTTGGCCTCGAGTTCCTCGGCGGACATCATCAGCCGCTCTTCCGGCATGCCGACATTCCTGGTGAAATCGGGGCGGCCGTCGTCGGCGATCTCGTTCTCGACATACTCGAGGAACGTCTCGCCGTGCTCGGCGCCGATGTCGCGCCAGTGCTGGGCGTAGGCGCGGGCCCGGTCGAACTGGCGCTGGGCGACGAGGCTCTGCAGGATGAACCGGCGCAGGTAGGTGGGACAATCGTCGTTGTCGGTCCAGTGCAGGGCGAGGTCCAGCAGGTCCTGCACCCGGCCCTGCCGCTGCAAAACGGTCTTGAACTCGGGTTCCGGACAGATACGGCCGATCGGGAACCAGTGCTCGAACAGGCTGTTGGCTTCCTCGTGCCGGCCCATGACGAACAGGTCCGCCGCCAGACGCACGGCGACGCTGACGTGCTTGGGGTATTCCGAGGCGATGACGCCGTAGCGCAGCGCGATGCCGCGCTCGATGTTGCCCATGGAAATCTCGATCCCGGCCAGCCGGATCAGCGCCTGCGGCTCGGCCGGGTTCAGCTCGAGGTAGCGTTCGATCAGCGCTACCGCCTCGTCCGAGCGGCCGCACTTGAGGTGGCAATCCGCGGATTGCAGCCAGCGCTGGGCGTTCGGCTCGTCGCCGGTGTCCAGCACCGACCAGCATTCGAGCGCCTCGTCGGGCATGTCGAGGGCGTTGTTCAGATCGCCGAGCGGCAGGTTGACCCAGGCCTCGGACTTGCCGGGGGCGGCGCGAAGCTGTTCGGCGTATTCCATCGCAATGGCCCGGAGGTCGTCCTGCGAGACGTTTTCCTGCCGGGCGATCCCGACCATGGCCAGCTGGCACTTCAGACCCAGCGGCTCGACCTCGAGCGCGCGCCTGACCATCGCGGCGGCGGTCTCCTGGTCATCGAGATGCATCGCGCTCAGCGCGACTCCCAGAAGTGCGTTGGTGTTCCGCGGATCGCGCACCGCCGCGGTCCGGTACGCCTTCAGCGCGCTGCGGGAACGTCCCATGGAGTGGAAGATCTCGCCAAGCAGCAGGTGCGGCCGCGGCGAATCGGGGTGTCTCTGGCCGGCCTCGGTGGCGAGATCGATCGCGCGCAGCACGTCGCCGCGGGATTTCTGCGTCTCGGCCGCGGCGATGTCCGTCTGCAGCGCGTGCGGCGCGATCGCCGCCATCCGCTCGACGATCCGGTCGGCGGTGGGATAGTCGGACAGCACGTTGGCGACGCTGGCGCGCTGCCGCAGGGCGTTCAGGTTGTCGGGCTGCAACTCCAGGGCGCTGTCGATCCACGCGCCGGCTTCGCGCAGCCGTTGCATCGACCTGCAGGCGCTGGCGATCCGGAGCGGAAACCGGATGTCTTCAGGCCATTTCCCGTGCGCGTCGCGCGCCAGCGCGACCGCCGCACCCGGCTGGCAGTCGTCGATCAGCCGGTCGATTTCCGCCAGGCAATGCTGCGGCCACTTCATATCGTCGATGATTCTGTCCGACATGAATGATCGGGTCCCCCTTCCGAATTCAGTCACAGGTTGTTGTTAGACGAGAAATCCGCCGCGGTCCAACATTGCGTTGAGTTACCGTTACCACGCCGTGCTTTCGCCGACGCCGGGGGCGCGGTCTTCCCGGTCCCGGCCCTGACCCGTCGCGATTCCGCGGCATGCCGGTGCATACCGGACTTGCAAGTCCACCGGCGCAGGTCCAGAACGGGCGGGCATTGTCCACAGAACCCGAGTCCCGACCCGATCCGATTGCCCGGGGCGCCATCGCCGCCCTGCTGCTGGCGCTTGGCCTGGGTGGCGGGCTGCTGGCCCGGCTGCCGGGCCTGCCGATGCCGTTCCTGGTCGGCGGGCTGACGGCGACCGGGGTTTTCACCGTGCTGGCGTTCAACCTGGCGGGGCGGCGCGTGGTCTTCCCCCAGCAGTTGCGCAAGCTGTTCGTCGCCTGCATCGGGGTGATGATCGGCGCCAGCTTCTCGCGCGACATGGTGTCGGTGCTGCCGTCGCTGTGGCTGGTATTCGTCGCCATGCTGGTGTTCGTCGCGCTGACCCAGACGCTGGGCTACGCGCTGTTCCGCCGCGTCGGCGGCTACGATCCGGTCACGGCGCTGTTCGCGGCGATGCCCGGCGGGCTGATCGAGGCGGTCGAGCTGGGCGGGGCCGCGGGCGGCGACGTGCGCATCCTCAGCGTGCAGCACTTCGCGCGCATCGTCATCGTGGTGCTGACGATCCCGTTCCTGTTCCTGATCTGGACCGGCGAGAGCGTCGGCAGCGCCGCCGGGCAGGGCTTCGGCCCTGGTGTCTGGGGCGCGGGCGATCTGGCGCTGATCGCGGCGCTGGCGCTGGCCGGGCTGTACCTGGGGCCGCGACTGCGGCTGCCCGCCGGGCACATGATGGGGCCGCTGCTGCTGAGCGCGGCGGTGCACGGCGGCGGCCTGACCGAGACGGTCAGCCCGCGCTGGCTGCTGGACCTGTCGCAGCTGGTGGTCGGTGTCGGCCTGGGCACGATGTTCACCGGCGTCACCCTGCGGCTGATCCTGCGCACCTTCGCGCTGGGGCTGCTGTCGGTGGCGGTGATGCTGTCGATCGGCGCCGGTTTCGCCGCCGCGCTGCACCGGCTGACGCCGCTGTCGTTCGAGGCGCTGTTCATCAGCTTCGCCCCCGGCGGCGTCACCGAGATGGGGCTGGTCGCGCTGAGCCTGGGGGTGAACCCGGTGATGGTCTCGGCCAACCACCTGTTCCGGATCACGCTGACCGTGTTCGTGGTCAACTACGCCTGCCGCGCGCTGGGGTTCGCCACGCGCGCGCCGCGGCAGGGCGGCGCCGACCGCTAGGCCGGCTGCCGCCGCGCGCGCAGGTTCCAGGCGAACAGCGCCGCCGTCGCCGCCACCCCGGCCAGCTGTACCGCCACCGCCGCGGGCCACAGGCACGCCACCCCCGCCGCCAGCGCCAGCGCCCGGCCGGCCGGACCGAGCGGGCGCTCCATGCAGCCCTGCAGCCCCGCCGCCAGCGCGTAGATGCCGACCACCGCGAAGCCGAAGATGGTCAGCGCCGCCAGCGGGTCGCCCGACAGCAGCGGCGTGTAGGCGAACAGGACCGGCACGATGTACAGCCCCTTGGCCAGCTTCCAGCTGGCCACGCCGGTGGCCATCGCCGGCGACTTGGCGATCGCCGCGGCGGTGAATGCCGCCAGCGCCACCGGCGGCGTCACGTTGCTGTCCTGGCTGAGCCAGAAGATGATCATGTGCGCCGACAGCAGCGCCGCCAGCGCCGCCTCGGCCGGCACCACCTGGTCGCGCAGCGGGCTGGCGACCTCAAGCGGCAGGCCGCGCACGATCTCCTGCGCCTCGGCGAAGGGGATCGGCCCGGCCAGGCGCGGCATCAGATCGGGCGAGGCCAGCATCAGCACCGCCTGCGCCTGCGGCCCCAGCTCTCCGGCCGACAGCGCCGCGATCACCACCCGGTCCGAGATCATCCCCGCCAGCGCCGGCGCCGACAGCGTCGCCAGCACGATGTAGGCGGCGGTCACCGGCAGGCCCATGCCCAGGATCAGGCTGGCCAGCGCGATCAGCACCAGCGCCACCAGGATGTTGCCGCCCGACCAGTTGGCGATCATCAGGCTGAAGGTGTTGCCGATCCCGGCGGTGGCGATGACGTTGACGATCAGCCCGACGGCGACCAGCAGCACCGCGGTCATCACCATGTTGCGCGTGCCCAGCGCCAGCGCCGCCCAGATCCGGCGCGGCCCCATCGGCGTCCTCGTCAGCCAGCTGGAGCCGATCACCGCCAGGATGCCGTAGACCGCGGCGAAGGTCGGGGTGAAGCCCGACACCAGCAGCCCGATCAGCAGTGCGATGGGAACGACGAAACTGGCGCCGCCCTTGGCGAAGGCCGACGCCAGCGTCTCGCCGTCCGAGGGCATCGGCGCCAGGTCCAGCCGCTTGGCCTCGATCCGCACGAAGAACGCGACCGACAGGAAGTACAGCAGCGCCGGCAGCGCGGCGACGGCGACGATGGTCTCGTAGCTGATGCCGGTGAAGCTTGCCATCACGAACGCGCCGGCGCCCATGATCGGCGGCATCAGCTGGCCGCCGGTGGAACTCGCGGCCTCGACCCCGCCGGCGAAGGCGGGCTTGAACCCGGCCTTCTTCATCAGCGGGATGGTGATCACCCCGGTCGAGGCGGTGTTGGCCACCGCCGAGCCCGAGATCGTGCCGGTCAGCCCCGACGCGATCACCGCGACGATGCCGGGGCCGCCGACCAGCTTTCCGGCGACGGCGCGGGCCAGCGCGATGACGAACTCGCCCGCGCCCGACTGCAGCAGGAAGGCGCCGAAGATGATGAACAGGAACACATAGGTCGACGAGATCCGGGCGATGGTGCCGAACATCGCGTCGTCGCCATAGATCGAGCGGAAGATCACCGTCTCCCAGCTGAGCCCGGAAAAGCTGAACACGCCGCCGATCCACGACCCCCAGACCGCGACATAGGTGATCGCCAGCACGATCAGCGTCGGGATCACCAGCCCGGTCAGCCGCCGGGTCAGCTCGATCGCGCCGAGGATGCTGACGATCGCCGCCGCCCAGTCCGGCGCCGACAGCTTCACGCCGCGGGCGTAGATCGCGTTCTCGGCCTGGCTGAGCCAGACCGCCGAGACCGCGACCGCCGCGCCGAACACCGCGTCGGCGATCAGCGGCCAGCGCGCGTCGCGCCGGGTGCGGCGGGTCATTGGCGTCGCCACCGCCGCCAGGAACGCGAAACCGGCGTAGTGCAGCGCGTTGCGCGTCAGCTCGGACACCACCGGGTAGAGCGCGACATAGAGGTGCCCCAGCGCGATCGCCACGCTCAGCCCGGTCAGCGCGTGGCGCGCCCAGTCGGGCATATCGCGCAGCGGCGCGGGCGAGGGATCCTCGGGGATATCGGGTGCGGTCATCGCGGTGCGGCCGCCGGCCGGGGCCGGCGGCCAGGGCTCCCTATTGCGCCTTCAGCCGGTCGGGGATCTCCAGCCCGGCCTCTTCGTAGTAGCGCTGCGCGCCCGGATGCAGCGGCAGCGGCAGGCCGGCGATCGCCTTCTCGATCGCCATCGCCTTGGTCGCCGGATGGATCGCCTGCAGGAACGGCAGGTTCTCGTAGATCGTCTTGGTGATCATGTAGACGTTCTCTTCCGAGACGCTGGCGTCGGTGGCCAGGAAGTTCGGCTGCGCGATGGTGGTCACGTCCTCGTCCTGCCCCGGATAGGTGCCGGCGGGGATGGTGAACGGGGTCCACAGCTCGCGCCCGCCGTCGGCCTGGGCAAGCTCCTCGTCGGTGACGTTCAGCAGCGTCACGCCGTCGCCCGCCGAGGCGAACAGCTGGCTGAGCGCGCCCACCGGCACGCCGGCGGGGGTGCTGATGCCGGCCACCTGGCCGTCCTGCAGCGCCGCCGCCGAAGGGCCGTAGCCGCCGTAGACCAGCTCGTAATCCTGGTAGATGTCGATGCCCAGCCCGGCGAGCAGCGCCTCGTTCGAGCCGATGGTGCCCGAGTTCTGGCTGCCCAGCGCCATCGCCTGGCCCTTCAGCGCGGCCATGTCGGCCAGCGTGCCGGACTGCACCTGGTCGCTGTCCAGCACGAAGTGCTCGACGTTCTGCCACAGCATGGTGACCGAGCGCAGGTTCTCCTGCGCGCCGGATTCCTCCAGCGGGCCGGTGCCGGTGCGGGCGAAGTAGCCATACAGGCCCTGCAGGATGCCGAACTGCGCCTCGCCCTCGCGCAGCAGGCGGACGTTCTCGCCCGAGCCGGCGGAGTTGATCGCCGACATGGCGATGCCTTCGTCGGGCTGCAGCTTGACCTTCACCAGCGTCGCCAGCGCCACCCCGACCGGGTAGTAGGTGCCGCCGGTCGAGGCGGTGGCGAGGATGTAGCTGGCTTCCTCGGCCTGGGCCAGCGGCGCGCTCAGCCCGGTGGTCATGCCGAGGGCGGCGACCGCCGCCGCCGTCCGTGCGATGATGTTCATGAAGTACCTCCCGTCAGTCAAAGCATGCCCCGGGTCGCCCCGGGCTGCCGGGCGACCCTAGCAACCGTTTCCGCCGAAGACCAAGACAAACCTGCATGCGCGCACGGTCCGCCGCCGGCGCGCTATCGCGGCGCCCGGTCGGGCGAGCGGAACAGCCTGGTCTCGCTGAACATCGACTCCAGCTCGTCGATCCGGCCGCGGCTGTCTTCCCAGCGGGTGCTCTGCACCTGGGCGATCAGCGCCTCGACCACGATCATGATCGAGATCGTCGAATCCCAGTTCGACGGCGCCTCGACCAGCGCGTTGAAGCCCAGGCCGGTCAGCTTGCCGATCGGCGAGCCCCACTGGTCGGTGAACAGGATGATCGTCACCCCGCGCTCGTGCGCCAGCCGGGCCAGCTTCAGCAGGTCGGTCTCGTAGCGGCGGATGTCGAAGATCACCAGCAGCGACCGCTCGTCCATGTCCAGCAGGTACTGCGGCCAGACGTTGGGCGACTGCGACAGCAGGGTGACGCCGGGGCGGATGATCTGCAGGTGGTTGAAGAAATAGTCGGCATTGGAGCGGGTGATGCGCCCGCCGGCCAGGTACACCGGCCGCGCGGTATCGGCCAGCAGCGCCGCGACGCGGTCGAACATCGCCGCGTCCAGCCGGTCCAGCGTGTGCCGCAGGTTGGCCGAGATCGCCTTGGCGAACTGGTTCAGCACATGCTCGTCGGCGGCCCTGGCCTGCCAGATGTCGCGCTTGGACAGCGGCTGCTTGATCTGTTCGGCGACCTCCTGGCGCAGCCGTTCCTGCAGCGCCGGGAAGCCGTCGAAGCCCAGCTTGCGGGCCATGCGGATCACCGTCGGGGTGGAGACCTCGGCGGCCCGCGCCAGCCGGGTGATCGATTGCAGCCCGGCCACCGGATAGTCCTGCAGCAGCGTGTCGGCCAGCCGCCGCTCGGCGGGGGTGAAGCCGTCCATGCCGTCCCGGATCATGTCTTTGACGACCAGCGCGTCGGTGGCCATGCGCGAGCCCCTTGTAGCGATTTCTATACGCTAGGTTGCGCCTGAAGAAACGTCTACAGAAATCGTTGACAGCGCTCGCGCCGCCGTACTTAAGTTGCGGAATGCAAGGCGATGCTTCATCCCTGATCGGCCCGGGCGAGGGCCCCGCGGCGGTGGTCGAGACCCCCGGCGGCGGCGCCCCGGTGGTGCTGGTGTGCGAGCATGCCTCGAACCATATCCCGGCGGCGCTGGACGGGCTGGGGCTGGCGCCGGCGGCGCGGGCGTCGCACGCCGCCTGGGACATCGGCGCGCGGGCGCTGGCGCGGGCGCTGAGCGCGCGGCTGGACGCGCCGCTGGTGCTGAGCCGGGTCTCGCGCCTGGTCTACGACTGCAACCGCCCGCCCGAGGCGCCGGCGGCGATGCCGGCGCAAAGCGAGGCGTTCGCCGTGCCCGGCAACCGCGCGCTGACGCCGGCGCAGCGCGCCGCGCGGGTGCGGGCGGTGTACCGGCCGTTCCGCGACCTGCTGGCGCGCACGCTCGACGCGAAGGGGCCGTGCACGCTGGTCACGGTGCACAGCTTCACCCCGGTCTACGACGGCGTGCCGCGCGCGGTCGAACTGGGGCTGCTGCACGACGACGACCCGGCGCTGGCGCAGACGATGCTGCGCGCGGCGCCCGCTCACCTGCAGCTGCGGACCCGGCTGAACGCGCCCTATTCCGCCGCCGACGGCGTCACCCACACGCTGCGCGAGCATGCCACCGCGCGCGGCCTGCCTTCGGTGATGATCGAGGTGCGCAACGACCTGCTGGGCGACGCCGCCGCCATCGGCCGGATCGCCGACGGGCTGGCCGCCATGATCGCCGCCTGCGTGCCCGCGGCCGCCGGCGCGGCGGGGCCGCGGTGAGCGAGGCCGCGCGCCAGACCGGCCGCTGGGGCCGCGCCGCCTTCGGCTACGTCCGCTGGGTGGACGGCTTCAACCGCCGCGTCGGGCGGATCATGATGTTCGGCATCTTCGCGATGATGGGCGTGCTGCTGTGGTCGTCGATCTCGAAGACCTTCTTCACCCCGACGCTGTGGACGCTGGAGATGGCGCAGTTCGCCATGGTCGCCTATTATGTGCTGGGCGGGCCCTATTCGATCCAGCTGGGCTCGAACGTGCGCATGGACCTGTTCTACGGCAGCTGGACCGACCGGCGCAGGGCCTGGGTCGACGCCTTCACCGTGCTGTTCCTGATCTTCTACCTCGCGATCCTGCTGTGGGGCGGGGTCAGCTCGACCGCCTATTCGCTGGGCGATTTCTCGGGCGAGCCGTTCCGCTTCTTCGCCGACCTGATCGCCACCTTCTTCACCGAGGGGCCGGCCGCGGCGGCAGAAAAGCTGGGCCACATGGAGCGCAGCGCCAGTGCCTGGCGGCCGTACCTGTGGCCGATCAAGCTGGTGATGGTGGTGGGTATCGTCCTGATGCTGCTGCAGGCGGTGTCGGAGCTGCTGAAGGACATCCTTCGCATAAGGGGGCACGACATCTGATGCCGTACGAGATGATCGCGATCCTGATGTTCTCGACGATGATGGTGATGCTGTTCACCGGCCAGCGCGTGTTCGGCGCCATCGGCTTCGTCGCGGTGGTCGCGGCGCTGCTGCTGTGGGGCGACCGGGGCGGGTACGACCTGGGCTTCTCGGCGGCGATCAAGCTGATGAAATGGTATCCGCTGCTGACGCTGCCGATGTTCATCTTCATGGGCTACGTGCTGTCCGAATCGAAGATCGCCGACGACCTCTACCGGATGTTCCACGTCTGGATGGGCGGGCTGTCGGGCGGCCTGGCGATCGGCACCATCGGGCTGATGGTGCTGATCTCGGCGATGAACGGGCTGAGCGTCGCCGGCATGGCGATCGGCGCCACCATCGCGCTGCCGGAACTGCTGAAACGCGGCTACGACAAGCGCATGGTGACCGGGGTGATCCAGGCCGGATCGTCGCTGGGAATCCTGGTGCCGCCGTCGGTGGTGCTGGTGCTGTACGCGATGATCGCGCGCCAGCCGGTGGGCCAGCTGTGGCTGGCCGGCGTGCTGCCGGGGCTGATGATGGCGGCGATGTTCATCATCTACATCGCCATCCGCTGCGGCATCACCCCGTCGCTGGGCCCGGTGCTGGCGCCCGAGGAGCGCGACATCCCGATGGCCGAGAAGCTGCGCCTGCTGCGCGCCGGGCTGCTGCCGCTGGTCATCTTCGCGGTGATGATGGTGCCTTTCGTCAACGGCTGGACCTCGCTGGTGGAAAGCTCGGCGATCGGCGCGATCGCGGCGTTCGTCGCCGCGGTGCTGAAGCGGCGCATGACCCGCGCGGTGTTCGAGACCTCGGTGCGGCAGACGCTGGCGATCAGCTGCATGTTCATGTGGATCATCCTCGCCGCGCTGGCCTTCGGCGCGGTGTTCGACGGGCTGGGCGCGGTCAAGGCAATCGACGATCTGTTCACCGAGCGGCTGGGGCTGGGGCCGTGGATGATCCTGATCCTGATGCAGCTCAGCTTCATCGTCATGGGCACGTTTCTCGACGACACCGCGATGCTGGTGATCGTCGCGCCGCTCTATGTGCCGCTGGTCGGGGAACTGGGGTTCGACCTGGTGTGGTACGGTGTGCTCTACACCATCACCTGCCAGATCGCCTACATGACGCCGCCGTTCGGCTACAACCTGTTCCTGATGCGGGCGATGGCCCCGCCCGAGATCACCATCCGCGACATCTACCGCTCGATCATCCCGTTCGTGATGGTGATGGCGGTGGCGCTGGCCACGGTGATGACGTTCCCGCAGGTCGCGCTGTGGCTGCCGGAGCAGGTCTATGGAAAATAACCCCGAGAACTCCGCCAACGGAGCGCGCCAGACAATCGAGCCGCAACAACAGGAGAGAAAGATGACTTCAAGACGCAAGTTTCTGACCACGGCCGGAGTCGGCGGTGCCGCCGCGCTGGCCGCGCCCGCCGTCGTCCGCGCGCAGGAGCCGGTGCGCTGGCGCTTCCAGACCTATGCCGGCGCCGCGCTGGGCGAGCAGGTGACGAAACCGATCATCGACTACATCAACGCCGGCGCCAACGGCGAGATGGAGATCGAGCTGTTCTACGCCGACCAGATCGTCCCGACGGGCGAGCTATTCCAGGCGCTGCAGCGCGGCACCATCGACGCGGTGCATTCGGACGACGACTCGATGGCCTCGCCCACGCCGCTGCGCGTGTTCGGCGGCTATTTCCCGTTCGCCACCAAGCACATCCTCGACGTGCCGGCGCTGTTCAGCCAGTACGGGCTGGCCGACATCTGGCGCGAGGAATACGCCAAGGTCGGCGTGCAGTGGCTGTCGGCCGCCGGGCAGGACCCGTGCAACTTCAACACCAAGAAGGAGATCACCTCGGTCGCCGACCTCGAGGGGCTGAAGCTGTACACCTTCCCGACCGCCGGGCGGTTCCTGGCGCAGTTCGGCGTGGTGCCGGTGAACATCCCCTACGAGGACGCCGAGGTCGCGGTGCAGACCGGCGAGCTGGACGGCATGGCCTGGTCCGGCATCACCGAGGACTACACCGTCGGCTGGGCGGACGTGACCGACTATTTCCTGACCAACAACATCTCGGGCGCGTGGATCGGCTCGTTCTTCGTCAACCAGCAGCGCTGGGCGGACCTGCCCGAGCATCTCAAGCAGCTGGTCATGGCCGGGATCGAGGCGGGCCACACCTACCGCAACCAGTGGTACTGGGGCGGCGAGGCGCGGCTGCGCGCGCGGGGCGACAAGCTGGAACTGCGGACCGTCCCCGCCGACGAATGGGCGCAGGTCGAGGATGCCGCCAAGGTGTTCTGGGACGAGATCGCGCAGGAAGGCGAGACGCACGCCAGGATCGTCGAGATCTTCCGCGAGTACAATGACGTGATCAACCAGGCCGGCCCGCCGTACACCAACAGCTGAGCCGCCCGAGAACCGGGCCCCGGCGCGTGCCGGGGCCCGTCCCGCCCGACCCGACACCGACCCGAGCCCGACCCGAGCCTGACCCGAGAAAACGGAGCCCCCGATGACCGGCACCCTGACCCTGGACGCCCTGCGCGCCGCCCATGACGGCGGCGAGATCGATACCGTGCTGGTCTGCCTGGTGGACATGCAGGGCCGGCTGATGGGCAAGCGGTTCCATGCCGCGAACTTCCTCGAGCATTCCCACGCCGAGACGCACTGCTGCAACTACCTGCTGGCGACCGACCTGGAGATGTCCACCCCCGACGGCTATGCCGCGACCAGCTGGCGCAAGGGCTATGGCGACTACGTGATGCGGCCCGACCTGGACACGCTGCGCCGGGTGCCGTGGCTCGAGGGTACGGCGATGGTGCTGTGCGACGTGCTGGACCACCACACCCACGAGCCGGTGCCGCATGCGCCGCGCCAGGTGCTCAAGCGCCAGGTCGCGCGGCTGGAGTCGCTGGGCTACACCGCGAAGATGGCGACCGAGCTGGAGTTCTTCCTGTTCGAACAAAGCTACGACCAGCTGCGCAAGGACGGCTACCGCAACCTGCAGCCGATCAGCGGCTACAACGAGGATTACCACATCCTCCAGACCACCAAGGAAGAGTCGGTGATGCGCCCGGTGCGCAACCACCTGGTCGCCGCCGGCATCCCGGTCGAGAGCACCAAGGGCGAGGCCGAGACCGGACAGGAGGAGCTGAACATCCGCTATGCCGGGGCGCTGGCCTGCGCCGACCACCACACCATCGCCAAGCACGCGATCAAGGAGATCGCCTGGGCCAGGGGCCACGCCGCCAGCTTCCTGCCGAAATGGCACCACAGGAAGGTCGGCAGCTCGTCGCACGTGCACCTGTCGCTGTGGCAGGGCGATGAGGCCGCGTTCTTCGACAAGGGCGCCGCGCACGGCATGTCGGCGCTGATGCGGCAGTTCGTCGCCGGGCAGATCGCCCATGCGCGCGAGATCACCTTCTTCCTGGCGCCCTATGTCAACAGCTACAAGCGTTTCGTGCCCGGCACTTTCGCGCCCACCAAGACGGTCTGGTCGGTGGACAACCGCACCGCCGGTTTCCGGCTGTGCGGCGAGGGCACCAGGGGGGTGCGGATCGAGTGCCGGATCGGCGGCTCGGACCTGAACCCCTACCTTGCGCAGGCCGCATTGCTGGCCGCCGGCATCGCCGGGATCGAGCAGCGGATGGACCTGGCCCCGCCCAGCACCGGCGACGTCTACGGCGACGCCGATGCCGACGAAGTGCCCACCACCCTGCGCGACGCCACCCGGACCCTGCGTACATCGAAGATGCTGCGCGCGGCGATGGGCGACGACGTGATCGACCACTACACCCGCTGCGGCGAGTGGGAGCAGGAGGAATTCGACCGCGTGGTCACCGACTGGGAGATCGCGCGCGGCTTCGAGCGCGCCTGATGATCACCGGCATCGATCATATCGTGCTGACCGTGCGCGATCTCGAGCGCGCGGTGGCGTTCTACACCCGCGTGCTGGACATGCAGGCGGTCAGCTTCGCCGGCGGCCGCCGCGCGCTGCTGGCGGGCGGCCAGAAGATCAACCTGCAGACCATCGGCCAGGAGACACGCAACCACGCCTGCATCGGCTCGGGCGACGTCTGCCTGCTGACGTCGCTGCCCCCGGACCAGGTGGTGGCGCGGGTGACCGAGCAGGGGGTGGCGATCCTCGAGGGGCCGGTGCGCAAGGCCGGCGCGCGGGGGGCGATCACCTCGGTCTATTTCAACGATCCCGACGGAAATCTCGTCGAGGTCAGCAGCCATGCGGATGACGCGACATGACAGAGACGTTGAAGTGCATCTCGCCGATCGATGGATCGGTGTACCTGGAACGCCCGGCGCTGCCGCTGGAGGGTGCGCAAGCTGCCGCGGCAAAGGCCCGCGCGGCGCAGCCCGCCTGGGCCGCCCGGCCGCTGGCCGAGCGCGTGGCGCTGGTCCGCGCCGCCGTCGCCGAGGTCGGAAAGAATACCGACCGGATGGCGGTGGAACTGGCGCACCAGATGGGCCGCCCGGTCCGCTACGGCGGCGAGTTCGGCGGCTTCGACGAGCGTGCCAGCTACATGGCCGACATCGCCGAGCAGGCGCTCGCCCCGATCGTGATCGAGGACAGCGACGCCTTCACGCGCCAGATCAAGCGCCTGCCGCACGGCGTGGTCTTTGTCGTCGCGCCTTGGAACTACCCCTACATGACCGCGATCAACACCGTCGCCCCGGCGCTGATCGCCGGCAATGCGGTGGTGCTGAAGCACGCGACGCAGACGCTGCAGGTCGGCGAGCGGCTGGCCGAGGCGTTCCACGCGGCGGGCGTGCCCCAGGACGTGTTCCAGAACCTGTTCCTGACCCACGACACCACCAGCGCGCTGATCGGCGCGAAGGCGTTCGACTTCGTGAACTTCACCGGCTCGGTCGGCGGCGGCCAGGCGATGGAGCGGGCGGCGGCGGGCACCTTCACGCCCGTGTCCACGGAACTTGGCGGCAAGGACCCCGGCTATGTCCGCGCCGATGCCGATCTGGACGCGGCGGTCGACGGGCTGATGGACGGCGCGATGTTCAACGCCGGCCAGTGCTGCTGCGGGATCGAGCGGATCTATGTCCACGAGACGCTTTTCGACGCCTTCGTGGAAAAGGCCGTGGCGTGGGCGCGCGCTCAAAAGCTGGGCAACCCGCTGGACCCCGAGACGACGATGGGCCCGATGGCCAACGTCCGCTTCGCGCGCGAGGTACGCGCCCAGATCGCCGAGGCCGTGGCCGATGGCGCCACCGCGCGGATCGACACCGACCCGAAGGACGACGGCGGCGCCTATCTGACCCCGCAGGTCCTGACCAACGTCAGCCACGACATGCGGGTGATGCGCGACGAAAGCTTCGGCCCCGTCGTCGGCATCATGCCCGTCAGGGATGACGAACAGGCGATCGAACTGATGAACGACAGCCGCTTCGGCCTGACCGCAGCGGTCTACACCCGCGACGCCGCCGCCGCCGAGGCGATCGGCGACCGGCTGCAGACCGGCACCGTGTTCATGAACCGCTGCGACTACCTGGACCCGGCGCTGTGCTGGACCGGCTGCAAGGACACCGGCCGCGGCGCCGGGCTGTCGGTGCTGGGTTTCCACGCCCTGACCCGTCCCAGATCCTACCACCTGAAGAAGGGCTGAACTCGTGACGCTGACAGGCAACTGGTCGTACCCGACCGCGATCCGCTTCGGCGCCGGCCGCATCGCCGAGATCGCCGAGGCGTGCATCGCCGCCGGCATCCGCAAGCCGCTGCTGGTCACCGACCGCGGCCTTGCGGGGATGGAGATCACGACCCGCACGCTCGACCTGCTCGAAGGCGCGGGGCTGGGCCGGGCGATGTTCTCGGACGTCGATCCGAACCCGAACGAGACCAACCTGGCCGAGGGGCTGGCGGTGCTGCGCGAGGGCGGCTTCGACGGCGTGATCGCCTTCGGCGGCGGCTCGGGGCTGGACCTGGGCAAGGTGCTGGCGTTCATGGCCGGCCAGTCGCGCCCGGTCTGGGATTTCGAGGACATCGCCGACTGGTGGACCCGCGCCGACGCCGATGCGATCCTGCCGATCGTCGCCGTGCCGACCACCGCCGGAACCGGCTCGGAAGTGGGCCGCGCGGGCGTGATCACGAATTCCGACAGCCACGAGAAGAAGATCATCTTCCACCCCCGGATGCTGCCCTCGGTGGTGATCTGCGATCCGGAACTGACCGTGGGCATGCCCCGGGCGATCACCGCCGGCACCGGGCTGGACGCGTTCGCGCACTGCGTCGAGGCCTATTCCTCGCCGCATTACCACCCGATGAGCCAGGGCATCGCGCTGGAGGGCATGCGGCTGGTCAAGGACTACCTGCCGCGCGCCTATGCGGATGGCACCGACATCGAGGCGCGGGCGCAGATGATGAGCGCGGCGGCGATGGGCGCGACGGCGTTCCAGAAGGGCCTCGGCGCGATCCACGCGCTCAGCCACCCGGTCGGGGCATGGCACCACACCCACCACGGCACCACCAACGCGGTGTTCATGCCGGCGGTGCTGCGGTTCAACCGCCCCGCCATCGCGGAGCGCTTCGGCCCGGCGGCGGCCTATCTGGGGATCGAGGGCGGTTTCGACGGGTTCTGCGCCTTCGTCGACGATCTGAACGCCCGGCTTGGGATCCCGAAGACGCTGACCGGACTTGGCGTCAGGGACCCCGACCTCGAGACGCTGACCCGCGCGGCGCTGGCCGACCCGTCGGTCGGCGGCAACCCGGTCGGCATGGACCATGACAACACCCGCGCGCTGCTGGAGGCGTGCCTGTGACCCGCGGACCCGGCGCCTGAGCGGCGCCGGGTCCGCAGCATCGGCTCAGGCGGCCGCGCCACCGGCGGCCGGCCAGGCGCCGGCGGGCCGCGTCCGGCGGGCCGAGCGTCATTCGGGGAAGAAGCAGGCCGCCGGGTGGGCGCTGTCGTCCAGTTCGGGGCGTTCGGCGCGGCACTTGTCCTGCGCCTTCCAGCAGCGCGGCGAGAACGGGCAGCCCTGCGGGATCTTCAGCGGCGAGGGCAGCTCGCCGGTCAGCCGGATCCGCTCCTTCTGGGCGAACGGATCGGCCATCGGCGTCGCCGACAGCAGCGCCTTGGTGTAGGGGTGCCGCGGATGGGCGAACACCGCCTCCTTGGTGCCCACCTCCACCGGCCGGCCGAGATACATCACGATGATATCGTCGGCGATGTGCTTCACCACCGACAGATCGTGGCTGATGAACAGATACGCCAGCCCCAGCCGCTCCTGCAGGTCGACCAGCAGGTTCAGGATCTGGCTCTGGATCGACAGGTCCAGCGCCGACACCGGCTCGTCCAGCACCAGCACCTTCGGCTCCAGCATCAGCGCGCGGCCGACGGCGATGCGCTGGCGCTGCCCGCCCGAGAACATGTGCGGGTAGCGGTCGTAATGCTCGGGGCGCAGGCCGACCTGGGACAGCATCCTGCGCGCCGCCTCCTGCCGGTCGGCGGCGGACATCGCCGGGCGGTTGATCTTCAGCGGCTCTTCCAGGATCTGGCCGATGCGCTGGCGCGGGTTCAGCGAACCGTAAGGGTCCTGGAACACGATCTGCACGGTCTGGCGCAGCTCGGCCATGGTGTCGGGCCCGGCCTCGACCCCGTCCAGCACCAGCGTGCCGGCGCTGGGCGGCTCGATCATCGTCACCACCCGTGCCAGCGTGGACTTGCCGCAGCCCGACTCGCCGACCACGGCCAGGGTCTTGCCCGGCTCCAGCCGGAAACTGGCCTCGGACAGGGCGCGCACCACCGGCTTGTCGCCGAACAGCCCGCCGCCCAGCTCGTAGTGCCGCGTCAGGCGGTCCGCGATCACGACGGGCCGGGTCATGCCTGCTCCTCGGCTTGCGTGTTCAGCGGGTAGTGGCAGCGGGCCAGGCCCAGATCGGGGCCCAGCACCGGCGGCGGCACCGCCCGGCACCTGTCGTCGGCGTAGGCGCAGCGCGGGCTGAACAGGCAGCCGGCGGGCCGGTCGAACTGGCCCGGCACCACGCCCGGGATCGTCGGCAGGTGCTTCGAGGTCGCCCGCTCGGGCAGCGCCTGCAGCAGCGCCGCGGTATAGGGGTGGTGCGGGGTCGCGAACAGCGCGCGCACCTCCTGCTGCTCGACCTTCTGGCCGGCGTACTGCACGCTGACCTGCTCGGCGGTCTCGGCGACCACGCCCATGTCGTGGGTGATCAGCACCAGCGCCATGCCGGTCTCGCCCTGCAGCGAGGTCAGCAGTTCCAGGATCTGCGCCTGGATGGTCACGTCCAGCGCCGTGGTCGGCTCGTCGGCGATCAGCAGCTTGGGCTTGCAGGCGATCGCCATGGCGATCATCACCCGCTGGTTCATGCCGCCCGACAGCTGGTGCGGGAACGCCTTCAGCCGCTGCTCGGGGGCGGGGATGCCGACCTGCTCGAACAGCTCGACCGCGCGCGCCTGCCGCGCCTTGCGGTCCAGCCCGAGATGCTGGCGCAGCGCCTCCTTGATCTGGAAGCCGACGGTGAAGCAGGGGTTCAGCGACGACATCGGCTCCTGGAAGATCATCGACATGTCCTTGCCGATGATCCGGCGGCGCTGGGCGCGGCTGGCCTGGCGCAGGTCGGTGCCGTCGAACATCAGCCGGTCGGCGGTGACGGTGGCGGTCCACGGCAGCAGCCCCATCAGCGCCAGGAACGACACCGACTTGCCCGAGCCGCTTTCGCCGACCACGGCGGTGATCCCGCCGGGCTCCATGGTCAGGTCGAACCCGTCGACCGCGCGGAACCGGCCCGAGGTGGTCTCGAAATCGACGCTAAGGTTGCGGATCTCCAGCAGCGCCATGTCTCAGCTCCGCTTCAGTTTCGGATCGAGCGCGTCGCGCAGGCCGTCGCCCATCAGGTTGATCGCCAGCACCGTCACCAGGATGGCGAGGCCGGGGAAGGTGACCACCCACCAGGCGCGCAGGATGAACTCGCGCGCCTCGGACAGCATCGTGCCCCATTCCGGGGTCGGCGGCTGCGCGCCCATGCCCAGAAAGCCCAGCGCCGCGGCGTCCAGGATCGCGGTCGAGAAGCTCAGCGCCGCCTGCACGATGATCGGCGCCAGGCAGTTCGGCAGCACGGTGACGAACATCAGCCGCGGCAGCGAGGCGCCGGCGACGCGGGCCGAGGTGACGTAGTCCTTCGGCAGCTCCGACATCACGCTCGCGCGGGTCAGGCGCACGTAGTGCGGCTGCAGCACGATGGCGATGGCGATCATCGCGTTCAGCAGCGACGGGCCCAGGATCGCCACCAGCACCAGCGCCAGCAGCAGCGACGGGAACGCCAGGATCACGTCCATCAGCCGCATGATGATCGAGTCCAGCCAGCGCGGCGAGAACCCGGCCAGCAGGCCGACGGTGATGCCGCCGCCCGCCGCGATCACCACCACCACGATGCCGACGAAGAACGAGAACCGCGCGCCGTGCAGCAGGCGGGACAGCATGTCGCGCCCCACCATGTCGGTGCCCAGCGGGAACTGCCAGCTGCCGCCCTCCTGCCAGACCGGGGGCTGCAGGAACGCCTGGCGGTACTGCGCCGTCGGGTCGTGCGGCGCGATCAGCGGCGCGAAGATCGCGACGAACAGGAACGCCAGGAAGATCCACAGGCCGAACACGGCGCCGCGGTTCTCGCGGAAGTAGTACCAGAACTCGCGCAGGCGGCCGGGCCGTTCGGCCTCGGTCGACAGCGCGTCGGGGTCGGTTGCGGTCGCCATCACGCCTTCCTGATCTTGGGATTGATGAAGCCGTAGAGCACGTCGACGGTCAGGTTCACGATCATCACCATCACCGCGATCAGCAGCAGCCCGCCCTGCACCACCGGATAGTCGCGGCGGAAGATCGAATCGACCATCCACTTGCCGATCCCGGGCCACGAGAAGATCGTCTCGGTCAGGATCGCGCCGGCCAGCAGCGTGCCGACCGACAGGCCGATCACGGTGACCACCGGGATCATCGCGTTGCGCAGCGCGTGCAGGCCGACGACCCGCTGCGGCGGCAGGCCCTTGGCGCGGGCGGTGCGGATGTAGTCCTCGCCCAGCACTTCCAGCATCGCCGAGCGGGTCTGCCGCGCGATCACCGCCAGCGGGATCGTGCCCAGCACGATCGCCGGCAGGATCAGGTGCTGCACCGCCGAGCCGAACGCCCCCTTCTGCCCCGACAGCGCCGAGTCGATCAGCATGAAGCCGGTGACGTCGTCGAAGAAGTACTGCAGCGAGATCCGCCCCGAAACCGGGGTCCAGCCCAGGTTGCCCGAGAACACGATGATCAGCAGCAACGCCCACCAGAAGATCGGCATCGAATAGCCGACCAGCGCGGTCGACATCAGCGCCCGGTCGAACAGCTTGCCGCGGTTCACCGCCGCGATCACCCCCGCCGGCAGCCCCAGCACCAGCGCGAACACCATCGCGCAGATCGACAGCTCCAGCGTCGCCGGAAACAGCGAGAAGAACTCGTCCCACACCGGGCGCTTGGTGACGAAGCTTTCGCCCAGATTGCCCTGCAGCACGCCGCCGAGATATTCGATGTACTGCTCGATCAGCGGCCGGTCGAAGCCGAACTGCTCCTGCAGCGCCTGGTAGCGTTCCTCGGTCATGCCGCGCTCGCCCGCCATCACCAGGATCGGATCGCCGGGCAGCACGCGGATGAACGCGAACGAGATCAGCGTGACCCCGAAGAAGGTCGGAACGAAGGTCAGCAGCCGGCTCAGCAGGAATTTCAGCATCAGGTGCCCACCAGGGTCAGCGTCTTGTCGAACCCGGTCAGCGACCGGCAGCCGTCCTCGGTGACGACCACGTCATCCTCGATCCGCACGCCGAAGCCGCCGATGCGGTAGAGCCCCGGCTCGACGGTGAAGACCATTCCCGGCTCCAGAACCTGGCGGTTTCCGCGCATGATGTACGGTGCCTCGTGTACGTCGCGGCCCAGCCCGTGGCCGGTCTTGGTGCGAATCCGGTCGCAATAGCGCGAGGCCTCTAGCACGCCCGTCACCGCATCGTCCACATCATGGGCCGTCGCCCCCGGCCGGGTGACTGCGAGTCCGCGCAGGTTCGCGCGCAGCACGGTGTCGTAGACCGCCTGCGCCTCGTCGTCGGCATGTCCGACGAACACCGTGCGGGTGATGTCGGCGCAGAACCCGTCCAGGCGCGCGCCGAAGTCGAACAGCAACGCGTCGCCGGGTTGAATGGCGTAGTCGGCGCGGGCATGGGCGTGCGGCCGGGCCGAGTTGTCGCCGGCGGCGACGATCGGGCCGAACGCGTGCGCCTCGGCGCCGTGGCGGAACAGCGCCTGGGTCAGCAGGCTTTCGACCTGCTTCTCGGTCTGGCCGGCGCGGACCTGCGCCAGCACCTCGGCCAGTGCGGTTTCGGAGATCCTGATCGCCCGCTCCAGCGCCGCGATCTCGTCCGGGCGCTTGCGCAGCCGCACGCCCGAGATCTCGCGCTCGGCATCGACGATGCGCAGGCCGGGACAGGCCGCGACCAGCGCGTGGTGCACGAACACCCGCATCACCTGGCCCTCGACCGCCAGCGATTGCAGCGGCAGGTGCGCGGCCAGCGCGGCGAAGGCGTGGTCATAGCCGTCCTGGTCGCGCCAGTCGAACACCTCGCCCTCGAACCCCAGCAGGTCGAACGAGCGCAGCTCCAGGTTCGGGACCAGCGCCGCGGGCGGGCCCTCGGGCGGGATCACGATCACCAGCGGGCGCTCGTGGCTGTGGAAGCCGTGGCCGAACAGCCGCTCGAAGTTCGGGCCGGGCACCAGGGCCACGGCGTCGGTGTTCAGGGCGCGCGCGACGGCGCGGTATTCGCTGTAGCGGTCCATCCGGTCCTCGGGCTGCGCGAAAGTCGCATGGCGACACGGGAACGGGCCAGGGGCCCGTGCGTCGGAACGGAAACGGGCCGGGGGCACGCACCCCCGGCCCGCGCGCGTGTCACGTCACGATCACTGCTCGATCGAGACGCCGTAGAAGATGTGCCCGCCCAGCGGGTGGACCTTGTAGCCCTGCACCTCGGGACGCATCGGCATGTAGACCACCGAGTGCGCGATGGTGGCCCAGGGCGCCTGCTCCTTGAAGATCTCCTGCGCCTGCTGGTAGAGCTTCGCGCGCTCTTCCTGGTCCGAGACGGTCTTGGCCTTCTGGATCAGCTCGTCGAACGGCTCGTAGCACCACTGCGCGCGGTTCGAGTTCTCGACCCCGTCGCAGCCCAGCAGCACCGCCAGGAAGTTGTCCGGATCGCCGTTGTCGCCGGTCCAGCCCAGCAGGATCGCGCCGTCGCGGTCCAACTCGCGCGAGCGGCTCAGGTACTCGCCCCACTCGTAGGACACGATTTCGACGTCCACGCCGACCTGGCTGAAGTCCTCCTGGATCAGCTCGGCCATGCGGCGGGCGTTGGGATTGTAGGGGCGCTGCACGGGCATCGCCCAGACCTTCATCGACAGGTCGGTGACGCCGGCCTCTTCCAGCATCGCCTTGGCGGCCTCGGGATCGTAGGGATCGTCCTCGATGCCCTCGGCATAGCCCCACATGGTCGGCGGGATCGGGTTCTTGGCGATCTGCCCCGAGCCCTGGAACACGACATCGATGATCGCCTGCTTGTCGATCGCCATGTTCAGCGCCTTGCGCACCTTGGGATCGTCGAACGGTTCCTGCGTGGTGTTGTAGGCCAGATAGCCGACGTTCAGCCCTTCCTGCTCGGCCACGACGATGTTCTCGTCGGCCTTCATCGCCTCGATGTCGGCGGGGTTCGGATAGGGCATGATGTGGCACTCGCCGGCGGTCAGCTTCTGGTAGCGGACCGAGGCGTCGGGCGTGATCGCGAACACCAGGTTCTCGATGTCGGCGGGGTCGCGCCAGTACTCGTCATTGCGCGCGTAGCGGATGACGGCGTCCTTCTGGTAGGCGACGAAGCTGAACGGGCCGGTGCCGATCGGCTGCTGGTTCAGCATCTCGGGGGTGCCGGCCTCGATCATCGCGTCGGCGTATTCCTTGGACATGATCGAGGCGAAGCCCATCGCCAGGTTGGCGACGAACGGCGCCTCGGGGCGGTTCAGCACGAACTTGACGGTGTAGTCGTCCACCTTCTCGATCGAGGAAAGCAGGTCGGGCATCGACATGCCGTCGAAGTATTCCCAGGTGCCGCCGGAGACCTCGTGGTAGGAGTTGTCGTCCTTCCACTGGCGCTCGAAGCTGAAGATCACGTCGTCGGCGTTGAAGTCGCGGCTGGGGGTGAACATGTCGTTCGAATGGAACTTCACGCCCTGGCGCAGCTTGAAGGTGTACTCCAGCCCGTCCTCGGACACTTCCCAGCTTTCGGCCAGGCCCGGGATCACGTTGGTGGTGCCGGTCTCGAACAGCGTCAGCTTGTCGTAGATGGTGTGCTCGGACGCGTCGAAGGTGGTGCCGGAGGTGTACAGCGCCGGGTCGAACCCCTCGGGCGAGCCCTCCGAGCAATACACCAGCGTCTGCGCCGACGCCGACCCGGCGGCGAGCGCCGCGAACAGCAGCCCGGCCGTCAATCTTCGTGCAAAATCCATTGATTATCTCCCTAGTCTAGTTGGACCGCGTCTTCTGCGCGGCGCGTGCCGAATAAGACACCCATTCCGCCGGGCTTGCAACTGCGGCTCCGAAACCTGACGTTGCGGAAATCCGGGTGCCGCGCCGCGGCATGCTTGCGGCGGCGGCGGCAGGGTGTACCGTCGCGCCGGAACCCAGCGGAGGGCGGGCATGAACGTCGCGATGTGGTCGGGTCCGCGCAACCTGTCGACGGCGCTGATGTACGCGTTCGGCGCGCGCCCCGACTGCGCCGTCTGGGACGAGCCGTTCTACGCCGCCTACCTGGCGCGCACCGGGCTGGACCACCCGATGGCCGACCGCGTCCTTGCCGCGCACGAGGCCGACCCGGCGGCGGTCGCCGCGCGCTGCGCCGGCCCGGCGCCGGACGGCCGGGCGGTGTTCTACCAGAAGCACATGGCGCAGCACATGCTGCCCGGGTTCGACCTGTCGTGGACCCGGTCCGCGGTCAACGTGTTCCTGATTCGCCACCCGGCGCGGGTGATTGCCAGCTACCACGCCAAGCGGCAGAACCCGGTGCCCGCCGACATCGGCGCGGCCGGGCAGGCGGCGCTGTTTGCGCGCACCGCGGCCGCGGCGGGGCGCGACCCGGTGGTGATCGACAGCGCCGACATCCGCGCCGCCCCCGAGCCGATGCTGCGCGCGCTGTGCGCCGCGATCGGGCTGGCGTTCGATCCGGCGATGCTGCGCTGGCCGGCGGGCGGACACCCCGGCGACGGCGTCTGGGCCGCGCACTGGTACGGCGCGGTGCACCGGTCCACCGGCTTCGCCGGCCCCGAGGGGCCGCTGCCGGCGGTGCCGAAGCACCTGCGCCCGGTGCTGGAGGACGCGCTGCCGTACTACCGGCGGCTGCGCGCCCGGGCGCTGACGCCGACCGGCGGCTGATGCGCTGCACCCGCACGACGCCTGGCCGGGGGGCCGGGCCGCCGCGTCTAGCCCGGCACCAGCGCCAGCAGCAGCACCCAGGCCGACACAGCCAGCCCGCCGGCCAGCACGTAGCCGCCGTTCCAGACCATGCCGACGCGGCGCGCCTCCACCCGCGCCAGGGTGCCGATCATCAGCGTCGAGGCGGTGTAGGGCGAGCTGGCGCCGCTCAGCGCCCAGCCGCCGGTGACGGCGACGATCACCTCGGTCGGGGTCACGCCCATCTGCGCCGCCGACGGCAGCACCGGGATCAGCAGCGAGGCGGTCAGGATCGGGTTCATCCCCAATTGCCCGGTCAGCGGGATCAGCCAGACCAGCGCCAGCAACACCGCCCAGCCCGGCACCGCCGACAGGTCCAGCCCCGAGGTCCGCACCACCGGCACCAGCAGCGCCGCGCCCAGCGCGCCGATGAAGCCGGCCGTCATCAGCAGCACCAGCTCGCCGCGATAGCCCGGCAGGTCGCGCAGCAGGTAGTCGCGGCCGCGCCGGCCGGTGGCGCGCAGCCGCGCGCCGGGCGCGGCCTGCAGCATCGTCCAGCCCAGCGCGATCAGCGGCACCACCACGATCACCACGCCCACCGCGCGCACCCCGGCGGCCAGGTGCAGCCCGCCGACGGCGATCACCAGCAGCAGCAGCAGCCACAGCAGCGGCAGCTGCGTGCGCCAGCCGCCCTCGGGCCGCGGCGGCGCCGGGCGCGGCCCCGGCAGGCGCGGCTTGAACACCGTGTCCAGCGCCCAGCCCACCGCCGCCAGCAGCGCCGCCGTCACCAGGCAGGCGGGCAGCGCCGCCGCCCAGCTGGC
Source organism: Halovulum marinum (assembly GCF_009697225.1). Classification (GTDB taxonomy): domain Bacteria; phylum Pseudomonadota; class Alphaproteobacteria; order Rhodobacterales; family Rhodobacteraceae; genus Halovulum; species Halovulum marinum. Next base: position 18,892 of record NZ_WIND01000023.1, on the reverse strand, counting down.
GCCGGGCACCAGCGTCGTCGAGACCGCCATCGCGAAGCCCAGCGGCGACCAGGCCAGGGTCGAGGTGAAGCCGCGCTGGATCGCCATCAGCATCCGCCGGACGCGGATCGCGCGGATCTGCGGGTCGGGCTCGCGGCCGGCGCTGGTCACCGACATGCTGCCCAGCAGCGCGATCGCGCCGTAGTTCAGCAGCAGCCCGAACACCTGCCCGCCCGCGGTCAGCGCCAGATAGCGCCGCCCCGGCGGCTGCTGCGCCAGGAACCGCCCGGCGCGGTGGATCGCCGGCGAGGTGTCGGCGACATGCCGCAGCGAGGTCAGCGCGCTGAAGAAGGCGGCGATGAACGCGGCGCTCTGCAGCGCGCGGTCGACGTCGGCCAGCCAGCTGGCGCGGGTGGCCATCGCCGCCGCCACCAGCGCCAGGCCGATGACCACGAACAGCCGCCGGCTCCAGCGGACCTGCGGCGCCAGCAGCAGCAGCAGTGCCGCGGCCAGCGCGGCGGCGGCGTCGCCGGCCCAGCCCGGCCCGCCCCAGTCGCGCAGGATCATCAGCAGCAGCACCGTCAGCGACAGCGCCCCGGCGGCGCGGTCGGCGACCCTGCTGTCTGGCCGGTCGGCGCTGTCGCCGGCATCGGTGGGTGTGCTGGACACGGGCGGACGCCCCTCGGGAACAGGAATGCGTCCTTTCAAGCAGGTTGCGGGCGGCGGTTCAATCCGCCGCCCGGGAAAATCACGCCGGCTCGCCGGTCAGCGCCGCGCTCAGCTTCTCGGCCTCGCGGCCGTAGACCTCGGTGTAGTGGTCGAACCGCGCCTCGGCCCAGGCGGTGCCCTGGGTGGCGCTGCCCAGCGCGCGCTGCAGCTCGTCCAGCGCCGCCGCCGGCAGCAGCGCGCTGAACACGTCCCAGCCATAGGCGGCGGGGTGCGCCTCGAAGCCCAGCACCTGGCCCTTGAGCCCGTTCATCACCGGCACCAGCCCGCCCGAGAACGGCGCCGGCACGTGGATGTCGACCCGGAAGATCGGCTGCAGCAGCACCGGCGCGGCCTGCTTCAGCGCCTCGCGCACGGCGGCCTTGCCGGCGGTGCGGAAGGCGTGGTCCGAGCTGTCGACCGAATGGTGCTTGCCGTCCTTCAGCGTCACCGCGACATCGACCACCGGAAAGCCCAGCGGCCCCTGCGCCAGCGCCTCCTCGGCGCCGGCGGCGACGGCGGGGATGTAGTTGCGCGGCACCGCGCCGCCCTTGACCACCTCGTCGAAGGCGAAGCCGGCGCCGCGCGCGGCCGGCGCGACCTGCAGCTGCACGTCGGCGAACTGGCCGGCGCCGCCGGACTGCTTGCGGTGGCGGTGGTGCTGATCGACCGCCCTGGTGATCGATTCGCGGTAGGCCGGCGGCACCGGCGCCAGGTCGATCTCGATGCCGAAGTCCTCGGCCAGCTTCGCCGCCACCCGGCGCGCGTGCATCGGCCCCTGGGTCGCCAGGATCGGCTTGCCGGTCTGCGGATCCTGCTCCAGCAGCAGCGCCGGGTCGGTCTCGGCCAGCTTGCCCAGCGCACCGGACAGCCGCACGTCGTCGCGCTCGTGCAGCGGCGCGACCAGCTGGCGCAGGCCGGGCACGCGGCGGCGCATCCAGTCCGGCGCCGGGGCGGCGCCGTCGGCGGTCAGCAGCGTGCCGGCGGCCAGGTGGTCCGACTTGACCGCGATGGCGAAATCGCCCGGCGCCACCCGGTCCACCGGGGTGCGCGCGTCGAGCGCGGTCAGGTTGCCCGGCGCCGCGCCGCCCAGCGGCGCGCCGGCGGCGACGCCGTCGGCCAGCGCCCGCAGCACGGTCATCTTGCCCAGGTGCTTGCGGACATCGGCCAGGAAGGCCACCGCCAGCGGCGCGCCGCCCAGCCGCGTGCGGGCGGCGTCCGGGCCGGGCACCTCGTGGCGCAGGGTCTTCATCAGCCGCTGCATGCCGTTGCCGTGGCTGGCCGCGCCCAGCAGCGCCGGCATCGCCTCGTGGCTGGCCAGCACCCTGGCGGCCAGGCCGAACACCTCGTCGGTGGCCGGGCGCTTGTCCTCGATCAGCTGCTCCAGCAGCGCGTCGTCGAAATCGGCCAGGTGCTCCAGCAGCTCGGTGCGGGCCTCCTGCTCGCGCTCCTTCGCGGTGTCGGGCATCTCGATCAGGTCCGAGCGCTGGCCCTCGTTGAACTGCCACGCCCGTTCCGAGATCAGGTCGATGGTGCCAGTGACGCTGTCGCCGCTGCGCATCGGCACCTGGCGCAGGATGATCGGCTGCGGGCAGAACGCCTGCAGCGCCGCCACGATGTCGCGCACCCGGCCGGCGGGGGCGTCGATCCGGTTGACGAACAGCACCGCGGGGATGTCGGCCTCCTGCACCAGCCGCAGGTAGGGCGCGGACAGCACCGCGGCGTCGGGGTCGGGGGGCACCACCACCACGGCGGCGTCGCTGGCCAGCACCGCCTGCGCGGCCAGGCCCAGCGTCTCGGTGCCGCCGGCGATGTCGATGCAGCCCCAGGCGTCGCCCAGATAGTCGAAACGCCGCAGCGTGGCGGCGTCCGAGAACTCGTTGATACTGGCGCGGCCCTCCAGACCGGCCAGCGCGTCCGCCAGCGTGGTCTTTCCCGATTGCGACGGGCCGATGACGGTGAATACCCTCATGCGCGGATTCCTCCCTGTCTGCGTTGGGCACGCGCGAATGCACGGGCCGCTGCGCGATGGGTGGTCTCGCACGGATGCGATCCGGCCTGCCGGTCTGCCTCGGCGGCGTCGGGATCGGTGGCGCCTTGGTCGGGCCTTCGGCGGTCCCGGCGACTCTGCGAAGTGTCGGGCAGGGCCGGGCGGGCGGTCAAGCCCTCACGGCGGGTTCACGGCTGCTGCGCGCCGTTGGTGCCGACGAACACCGAATACAGCGCATGGGTCGAGGTGATGAACAGCCGGTTCCGCTTCGGCCCGCCGAAGCACAGGTTGGCGGCCATCTGCGGCAGCCTGATCTTGCCCAGCAGCGTGCCGTCGGGGGCGTAGCAGTGCACCCCGTCCTGCGCGCTGGACCACAGGTTGCCGTCCACGTCGAAGCGGAACCCGTCCGGCACCCCGGGCGAGACCTCGACGAACACGCCCTTGTCGGTCAGCGTGCCATCGTCGCCCACGTCGAAGCGGCGGATGTGGTGCGGCCCGTCCGGGTCGTGGCTGAAGCCGCTGTCGGCGATGTAGAGCCGGCTTTCGTCGGGCGAGAACGCCAGCCCGTTGGGCTTGACGAAATCGTCCGCCACCACGCGGATCTGCCCCGAGGTGTCCACCCGGTAGACGTAACAGCCGTCCTGCTCCGGCTCGGCCTTGTGGCCCTCGTAGTCGCTCATGATCCCGTAGGTCGGGTCGGTGAACCAGATGCTGCCGTCGGACTTCACCACCACGTCGTTGGGCGAGTTCAGCCGCTTGCCCCGGTGGCTGTCGGCGATCACGGTGATGGTGCCGTCGGGCTCGGTCCGGGTCACCCGCCGCCCGCCATGCTCGCAGCTGACCAGACGGCCCTGCCGGTCGCGGGTGTTGCCGTTGGCGAAATTGCTGTCGGCGCGGAACACGCTGACGCCCGCATCCGGCACCCAGCGCAGCATCCGGTTGTTCGGGATGTCCGACCAGACCAGGAAATTGCCGTCGCCGAACCAGACCGGCCCCTCGGACCAGCGGCAGCCGTCGAACAGCGTCTCGACCGCCGCCGTGGGCACGGTCAGCGCCCGGAACCGGTCGTCGTGATACTCGATGTCGTCGCCCACAAGCGCCATGCACAAATCTCCTCAGATGCGTCTGCGCCCGCCGCTGGCCGCGACGATGACGCCGATGATGATCAGCCCGGTCAGCACCAGCCGCACCCCGGCGCCCGCGCCGAAGGTGTTGAGCATGGTGACCAGAAGGAACAGGAACAGCGCCGCGCCCCACAGGCCCGGCACATTGGAATAGCCGCCCGCGACCGAGGTGCCGCCGATCACCACCACCGCGATCGAGGACAGCAGGTACTCCTCGCCCATGTTCAGCGCCGCGCCCCCCGAAAAGCCCGCCAGCAGGAAGCCGCACAGCCCCGCCAGCGTCGCGCACATCAGGTAGGTCAGCGCCCGCGTCCGCTCGACCCTGATGCCGGCCAGGTGCGCCGCGCGCTGGTTCTGCCCGATGGCCAGCACCGCACGGCCATAAAGCGTACGCGTCAGCAGCAGGTGCATCGCCACCGCCAGCGCGGCGACGGCCAGCGCGATCACCGGCACCCCCGCGATCCGGGCGGTGGTGAAGTCGGCCAGCGGCTCGGGCGGCTTGACGCGCAGGCCACGGTTGTACCAGATCGCCGCCGACTGGAAGATGAAGCTGGACGACAGCGTGGCGATAATCGGCGGGATGCGCAGCAGCCGGATCAGCGCGAAGTTGACCGTGCCGACGCCCAGCCCGATCAGCAGCGCCAGCACCAGCCCCACCGGCAGCATCGCCGCCGCGCCGCCCATCACCTTCATCGACACGGTGCCGGCCAGCGTCATGCAGGCCGGGATCGACAGGTCGACATTGCCCGGGCCGAGGGTGATCACGAACATCTGCCCCAGCGCCACGATCACGTAGAACGCGCCGAAGGTCAGCGCCGCGCTGAGAACCTGGGCCGAGCCGGTGCCGCCGGTGAATGCCGCCGTCGCCAGCCAGACCGCCGCCGCCCCGACCCAGGCCCAGAGCCAGGGCTGCCGCAGACGCCCGCTCATCGCCGCGCCTCGCCGCGGCTGATCAGCACGCGCAGCGCCAGCACCAGGATCAGGATCGCGCCCTGCGCGCCGATCTGCCAGTCCGGGTTGAGCCGCAGGAACGACAGGAACGAGCCCGCCAGCGCCAGCGTCACCGCGCCGATCACCGCGCCGATGGGCGAGACCCGGCCGCCGACGAACTCGCCCCCGCCCAGGATCACCCCGGCGATGGACAGCAGCGTGTAGCGCAGCGCGATGTTGGCATCGGCCGAGGTCGTCAGCCCGACCAGCGCCATCCCCGACAGCGCGCCGAAGAAGCCCGCCAGCGCGAACATGGTCATCTTGATCCGCAGGATCGACCAGCCCGCCCGCGCCAGCGAGGCCGGGTTGCCGCCCGCCCCGCGCAGCACCGTGCCGAAGGCCGAGCGCATCAGCCCGACATGCACCACCCCGGCGATCGCCACTGCGGCGATGATCGGGAACGGCACCAGCGGCGGCTTCAGCGTCATCAGCGACCGGATCCAGCCCGGTGCCGCGCCGCCCGGCGTCGGCAGCACCAGCACCGCAAGGCCCAGCCAGACAAAGGACATGCCCAGCGTGACCACGATGCTGGGCAGGTTCCGCAGGTGGATCAGCGCCCCCAGCAAGGCATAGACCCCGACCAGCCCGGCCAGCGCCAGCACGCCCAGCAGCGGCGTGTCGTTCAGCCAGGTCGCGGTGATGCAGGCGCACAGGCTGACGAACGCCCCGATCGACAGGTCCAGCTCGTTCACGCACAGGATGAACATCTGCGCGATCGTCGCCAGCGCGATCGGGATCGCCAGGTTCAGCAGCAGGTTCAGCCCGAAATAGCTTTGCGTGCGCGGTTGCAGCCAGAAGATCGTGACCAGCAGCGCCGCCAGCGACAGCGGCGGCAGCAGCGCGCGCAGCAGGCGCGGAGAGATCAGGTTTCCGATCTGACTGGCCATCACGCGTCCTCGCGGAAGCTGGCGTGGATGACCTTTTCCTCGGTCATCTCGGCGCGCGGCAGGTCGGCGGCGATGATCCCTTCGCGGAAGACGTAGACGTGGTCGCAATTGCGCAACTCGTCCGTCTCGGTCGTGTACCAGAGGAAACAGCGGCCCTTGGCGGCCTGCTCGCGGATCATGCCGTAGACCTCCTGCTTGGTGCCGACATCGACGCCGCGCATCGGGTCGTCCATCACCACGATCCGCGCGTCCGAGCCCAGCGCGCGGGCGAACAGCGCCTTCTGCTGGTTGCCGCCCGACAGCGACAGGATCGGGTTGCCGACGTCCGGCGTGCGGATGCCGATCTTCCGCCGCCAGTCCTCGGCGAAGTGGGTGATCCCGGCCTCGTCCAGCAGCCACTTGCCCTTGAACCGCCTGAGCGAGCCGACGGCGATGTTCTCGGCGATCGACCACAGCGGAAACACCCCGTCCGACTGCCGGTCGCCCGCGACCAGCGCCACCGGCCCGGCGACATCCGTTCCCGGCGCGCGGTCGAAGATCCGCACCAGAAGCTCGGTCTGGCCCTGCCCCGACAGGCCTGCCAGCCCCACGACCTCGCCCGCATGGGCGGTCAGTTCCCTTTCGTCGGGCTGCTTGAGCGGCCGCGCCCGCACCACCGGCTGCGCGGTGCCGCGCTTCGGCGCCGCGTCGGCCTGGCCGTGCGCCTCGGTCACGCTGCCCATCGCCGCGACCAGCGAGCGGCGGTCGAAGGCGCGTGCGGCGTCCAGCGCCACGACGCCGCCGTCGCGCATCACCGCGATCCGGTCGGAGGTGTCCAGGATCTCGCCCAGCAGGTGCGAGATCAGCACGCAGGTGCCGCCGCCCTCGACGAACCGCCGCACATGCTTCAGCAGCAGACCGGCGGCGACGCTGTCCAGCGAGCTTGTCGGCTCGTCCAGGATCACCACGCGGGCGGGGCGGTCGGTGACGGCGAAGGCGCGGGCGATCTCGACCATCTGCCGCCGCGCGATCGACAGATCCCCGACCAGATCGTTGGGCGAGATCCCGTGCCCCGGAAACACCTCGCCCAGCTTGTTGCCGATCAGCCTGCGCGCCTGCCCGCGCCAGCCGAAGCCGCGAATCGCCGGATGCGAGATCCGCGCGTTCTCGGCCACGGTCAGGTTGGGGCAGAGCGACAGCTCCTGGAACACGCAGCGCACGCCGTGCGCCTGCGCGTTCGCGGTGGAATAGCCGCCGGTCACGTCCTGCCCGGCGATCGAGACACGACCCGCGTCCGGCGTCAGCACCCCCGACAGCACGTTCATCAGCGTGGATTTCCCCGCGCCGTTGTGCCCGACCAGCCCCAGGCACTCGCCCGCGGCCAGGTCCAGCGACACCCCCGAAAGCGCGCGGACGGCGCCGAATCGCTTTTCGACGCCGTCCAGCCGGACGATGGGAGCGGTCGCGGTCATCTGCCGTGAGAGGCCCGGATCAGCTGCCCGACGCCTCCGCGATCACCGCCTTGGCATCCTCCAGCGTGTACTCCACGTTGGCGACGCCGCCTTCCTCGGTGTTGGCCAGGTTTTCTTCAAGATTGTCCTGGTCGATGCGCAGGAACGGCACGGTCATGTCCTTCGGCACCTCGGCGCCGTCCAGGATCTGCTGCGCCACCCAGAACGCCAGCGTCGAGACCCCCGGCGCGATGCTCACCGACATCGTCTCGTAGCCGCTGGCGTCCTTCTGTTCCTTCCACCAGGTCAGCTCGTCATGGCGGTTGCCCATGACGATGATCGGGATGTCGCGCCCGGCGGCCTTGAACGCCTGCGCCGCGCCATAGCCGTCGCCGCCCTGCGTCACCACCGCGGCGACGTCCGGCAGCGAGGGCAGGATGCCCGCGACCGCCTTCTGCGCCACGTCCTGCGCCCAGTTGCCGTGGACCGAGCCGACGATCTCGAACTTGCCGGTCTCGTCCACGCCCTCCTGGATGCCGGCGCTGATCTCGTCGTCGACGAACACGCCGGCCAGGCCGCGGATCTCCAGCAGGTTGCCGCCGTCCAGGCGGTCGGCCAGGTACAGCACCTCGTCCTTGCCCATCTGCTGGAAGTCGACGGCGATGCGCCAGGCGCAGGGCTCGGTGACGATGCCGTCGAAGCTGACCACGGTCACGCCGGCGTCGCAGGCCTCCTTGACCGCGCCGTTCAGCCCCTCGGGCGAGGCGGCGTTCAGCACGATCGCGTCATAGCCCTGCAGGATCAGGTTCTGGATCTGCGCCGCCTGCTCGGTCACCTGGTTCTCGGCGGTGGTGAAGGCGTCGGCGGCGGCCACGGCGCCGTCGGCCACGGCCTGTCCCGTCACCTTCTCCCAGCTGCGCAGCATCGCCTGCCGCCAGCTGTTGCCGGCATAGTTGTTCGACAGCGCGATGCGCTTGTCCGAGGTGTCCGCCACGGCCGAGGTCCCGGCCGAAAACGCCAGCGCTGCGGCGGTCGCCAGCAGCGCCGCCCGTTCGGTGATGGTCATGATTCGCTCCCCAAAGTCGGTGTCCCGCCGGCTGTCGGCGCCGGGTGGGGGCCGGCACGGCGGCGCGCGCGGCGGCGCGACGATCCTCCGGCCCAAGGGCCAGTCTGCCCAAGGCCCCGGAAATCGCAAGCTTTTATTGCCTGATGTACCGCCGGTCGGGGCGGGTCGCGCCGGCGCCGGGCCTAGGCGGCGCCGCGCTGGCGCCGCTGCAGCAGGCCCAGCGTGCGCATCGAGGCGCGCAGCAGGATCTCGCGCTCGGCCAGCGCCGCCAGCTGCTCCATCGCCTCGACATCCTCGTCGTGCCAGTGGCGCGGCGCGTGGTCGATCACGCTGAGCACGCAGATCACGTCGTTGATCGGCCCGCGCACCGGCACCCCCAGATAGGCGCCGACGCGGCCGAACTCCTGCGCGGCGTGGGTGCGGATGTCGTGCAGCGCGTCGGGAATCACCAGCGGCGCCGCGCTGGCGCTGACGTGCTTGCAGATCGAGTAGCGCAGCGGCAACTCGCGCGAGCCGGCCAGCGGTTCGGGCGCGCCGCGCAGCGAGGTCATGAACTGCCGGTCGCTGTCGGTCTCGATCACGCTGAGCATGGCGATCGGCGCGCGCAGCAGCTTTTGCGCCAGCGCGGCGATGCGGTCGAAGGCGGAGTCCGGCGGCGTATTCACCAGCCCCAGGTCGGACAGCGAATAGAGCGCCGTGTTCCGGTGGCCTGTCTGCTCGGACGGCACGCGATGCAACCTGCTCAACATCAATCTATCTATCGCCTGACTAGTTCATCTGTGACCTGCCACACCTTCTTTAAGAGCGTGACAAGAAATGTCCACAGATGGTTGCGGCGGAAATCGTTCGCGGGGAAACCGGTTGCCCGCATCGCGCCGGCCCATCCGAGGCCCGTGGCTCTTCTATTCCGGGCGGTTTCTTTGTCTGCAAGTGCAATCGCATACAATGCCGGGGGCGGCGCGACGGCGGCAGATTCCATCGCCATGTGGCAAAACTGTCCCATTCGCGTGTCGTTCCTGCCGGCGGCAGTCCCAGACGGGGCTTTAACGTCATGCGTGCATCGGGCATCATCCGCCAAAAGCCGCGGCAAGGAGCAGTCAGCGCATGGAATCACGCATTCTGCCCGTCATCCTGTCGGGCGGCAGCGGCTCGCGCCTGTGGCCGGTCTCGCGCCGGGCGCGGCCGAAGCAGTTCCTGCCGCTGACCGGCGAGCGCACGATGCTGCGCGAGACGCTGGACCGGCTGGCGCCGCTGGGCCTTGAGATGCTGATTCTGTGCGCCGAGCAGGCGCGCTTCCAGGTCGCCGAGCATGTGCAGGAGGCCGGGCACCGGGCGCGGATCGTGCTCGAGCCGCTGGCCCGCAACACCGCGCTGCCCTGCGCCGTCGCGGCGCTGATCGCCGAGCGGCAGGCGCCGGGGACGATCCTGCTGATCGCGCCCGCCGATCACTACATCCCCGACGCGGCGGCGTTCCGCGCCGCCGCCGCGCACGCCGCGGCGCTGGCCGCGCGCGGGCACATCGTCACCTTCGGCGTGACCCCGGACGGCCCCGAGACCGGCTATGGCTACATCCGCCGCGGCGAGGCGCTGTGCGAGCGCGGCGCGCGGGTGGCGGCGTTCCGCGAGAAGCCCGACCTCGAGACGGCGCGCGGCTACCTGGCGTCGGGCGACCACTTCTGGAACGCCGGCATCTTCGCCGCCCCGGCGGCGCTGCTGCTGGACGAGCTGCGCGCGCACGCGCCGCAGGTGCTGGACGCGGCGCGCGGTGCGCTCGACGGCGCCGGCCGCGACCTGGATTTCCTGCGCCTCGCCGCCGATCCGCTGGTGGCCTGCCCGGACCTGTCGATCGACTACGCGGTGATGGAGCGCACCCGCCGGGCGGCGATGGTCCCGGCCGAGTTCACCTGGTCCGACCTCGGCTCCTGGGCGGCGATGTGGGAGATCGCCCGCGAGGGCGCCGACGGCAACGCCACCCGCGGCAACGTCGCGCTGCTGGACACGAAGCGAAGCTATGTCCACAGCGACGGCCCGCTGGTCGCGGTCACCGGCGTGCGCGACCTGGTGGTGGTGGCGACCGCCGACGCGGTGCTGGTCGCCGACCGCGCCGCGCCCGGCGCCGCGGGCGAGGTCGTCCGGCACCTGAAGGCCGCCGGCCACCCCGAGGCGACCGAGCACCGCCGCGTGCTGCGGCCCTGGGGCAGCTACGAGGCGCTGGCCTCCGGGCCGCGCTTCCAGGTCAAGCGGATCGCGGTCCGGCCCGGCGGCGTGCTCAGCCTGCAAAGCCACCTGCACCGGGCCGAGCACTGGGTGGTGGTCTCGGGCACCGCCGAGGTCACCGTCGGCGACACCGTCCGCACCCTGGCCGAAAACGAATCCGTCTACGTGCCGCTGGGCGCGACGCACCGGCTGGCGAACCGCGGCAAGGTCGAGCTGGTGCTGATCGAGGTGCAGTCCGGCAGCTATCTGGGCGAGGATGACATCGTGCGCTATGATGACATCTATGCCAGAAAGTGACCACGCAGGCGGCAGGTGCACGGAAAAGCGGCAGCGGACGCCCGCAACCGGTCGCGGCAGGACTGCCGCGTTGAATTTGCCCGCGCGCTTTGAAAGGCTCGCAGGATCCGGCAGGGGGCGCGCGTGAAGTCCAGGTTCTTCAACGAAATGTACGACGGCGACACGGTGCGTCCCGCCTATGCCAACCTGACGCAGTGGATCGACGGCCACCCGCCCGAGCATTTCGAGCTGAAGCGGAAGGAGGCCGAGACCATCTTCCGCCGCATCGGCATCACCTTCGCGGTCTACGGCAGCGAGGAAACCTCCGAGCGGCTGATCCCGTTCGACATGATGCCGCGGGTGTTCACCGAAACCGAGTGGCGCAAGCTGGAGCGCGGCGTCAAGCAGCGCGCCCGCGCGCTGAACGCGTTCCTGTGGGACATCTACCACCGGCGCGAGATCGTCCGCGCCGGCCGCATCCCCGGAGACCTGATCTGGCGCAACGAGGCGTTCGAGCCGGCGGTGGTCGGCACCTCGCCGGCGCGCGGGGTCTATTCCCACGTCGTCGGCGTCGACCTGGTGCGCACCGGCCTCGACGAGTTCTTCGTGCTCGAGGACAACTGCCGCACCCCGTCCGGCGTGTCCTACATGCTGGAGAACCGCGAGATCATGATGCGGCTGTTCCCGGACCTGTTCCGCTCGTCGCGGATCCTGCCGGTGGACGACTACCCGCAGGCGCTGCGCCGCACCTTCGCCTCGGTCGCGCCCGAGAAATGCGCCGGCGAGCCGACGATCGCGGTGCTGACGCCGGGTTCGTTCAACTCGGCCTACTACGAGCATTCCTTCCTCGCCGACCAGATGGGCGTCGAGCTGGTCGAGGGCCCCGACCTGTTCGTCGACGGCGATTTCGTCTACATGCGCACCACCCGCGGCCCGCAGCGGGTCGACGTGATCTACCGCCGGATCGACGATCCGTTCATCGACCCGCTGTGCTTCCGCCCCGACAGCCTGCTGGGGGTGCCGGGGCTGATGAACGTCTACCGCTCGGGCGGGGTGCAGATCTGCTCGGCCCCCGGCGCCGGCGTCGCCGACGACAAGGCGATCTACACCTACGTCCCCGAGATGATCCGCTTCTACCTGGGCGAGGAGCCGATCCTGAACAACGTGCCGACCTGGCGCTGCTCCGAGCCGGACGAGCTGAAGTACGTGCTGGAGCATCTGGGCGAGCTGGTGGTGAAGGAGGTGCACGGCTCGGGCGGCTACGGCATGCTGGTCGGCCCCGCCTCGACGAAGGAGGAGATCGACGCCTATGCCGCGCGCATCCGCCACGATCCCGGCGACTTCATCGCCCAGCCGACGCTGGCGCTGTCCACCTCGCCGACCTTCGTGGATCAGGGCCTTGCGCCGCGCCATGTCGACCTGCGCCCCTACTGCCTGGTGGGCGAGACGGTGCACCTGACCCCGGGCGGGCTGACCCGCGTGGCGATGCGCGAGGGCTCGCTGGTGGTGAACTCGTCGCAGGGCGGCGGGGTCAAGGACACCTGGGTACTGGCGGAGTAGGGGCAATGCTGAGCAGGACCGCAGAGAACCTCTACTGGACCGCGCGCTACGTCGAGCGCGCCGACTGCACCGCCCGTCTGCTGGAGATGGGCTACCGGATGCAGCTGATCCCGACCGCCGACGGCGGCTTCGCCAGCGAATGGGAGTCGGTCCTGACCGCCGCCGGCGCCCGCGGCGATTTCGCCGAGCGCTACGGCGACGCGGTCGAGCGCAACGTCGTCAGCTTCCTGGTGTTCGACGCGGCGAATCCGTCCAGCATCAAGTGCTGCCTGGCGTCGGCGCGGAACAACGCGCGCGCGGTGCGCACCGCGCTGACCACCGAGGTCTGGGAGGCGCTGAACCGCGCTTACCTCGAGTTTCAGGAGCTGGAGCGCACGCCGCGCTCGGAACTGTCGCTGCCGCAGATCTGCGACTGGACCAAGCGCCACGCCGCCGAGGTGCGCGGTGCGCACGAGAACACCCAGCTCGAGAACGAGGGCTACCGGTTCTTCAACATGGGCCACGCGGTCGAGCGCGGCGACAACACCGCGCGGCTGCTGGACGTGAAGTACTATGTGCTGCTGCCGACCAGCGACATGGTCGGCGGCGGCATCGACAACTACCAGTGGACCACTCTGCTGCGGGCGCTGTCGGCGCACCGCGCCTATCACTGGGCCTATGGCGGCGACTACGCGCCCAGCCGGATCGCGCATTTCCTGATCCTCAACCGCGCCTGCCCGCGGTCGCTGGTGCATTGCGTCAACGCCGCCGAGGACCACCTGACCGAGCTCAGCCGCGTCACCGGCCAGCGCACCGAGGCCAACGACGCCGCCGCCGCGCTGCTGGCCGAGCTGGCCGACGCCGAGATCGGCGACATCGTCCACGACGGGCTGCACGAGTTCCTCGGCCGGTTCGTCGCCCGGAATGCCGACCTGGGGCAGAAGATCGCCGACAGCTATCTTTTCGGAAAGGTCTGAGCCATGCGGCTGATCGTCGAGCACAGCACCAGCTACAGCTTCGAGGCGCCGCGCAAGCGGGTGGTGCAGAGCCACCGCCTGACCCCGTCCGACAGCGCCGCGCAGACGATCCGCGCCTGGTCGGTCGCCGCCGATGGCGCCAGCTTCGGCGCGGCGTTCGTCGACGGCGCCGGCAATCGGGTCAGCACCATGACCGTGCCGGGCCCGGTCGACGGCGTCGCCGTTCTGGTGCGCGGCGAGGTCGAGACCGCCGACACCGCCGGCGTGCTGCGCGGCCACCGCGAGACCGTCGCGCCGCCGGTCTACCTGCGCGAGACCTGGGCCACCGCCGCCGGCATCGGCCTGCACGAGCTGGGCGCGCAGGTGTCCGCGCCGCTGGGCACGCTGGACGCGGCGCACGAGATGTGCGCGCTGGTCGCCGACACCATCGCCTACACGCCGGGGGTGACCGAGGCCGACATGACCGCCGCCGACGTGGTCGAGCTGGGCCAGGGCGTCTGCCAGGACCAGACGCAGGTGCTGATCGCCATCGCCCGGATCCGCGGCACCCCGGCGCGCTACGTCACCGGCTACCTGCTGGCCGGCGACGAGACCGTCGGCGACGAGGCCAGCCACGCCTGGGCCGAGCTTTACCTGCCCGACCTGGGCTGGGTCGGTTTCGATCCGGCGAACCGCTGCTGCCCGGACGCGCGCTACATCCGCGTCAGCTCGGGGCTGGATGCGCTCGACGCAGCGCCGATCCGGGGGATTTCGCTTGGCGCGGGCGAGGAAAGCATGGATATTCAGGTCAGCGTGGCCGCCCAGCAGTAGGCGGCCGCCCGGGCAGGAACATAAATCCGATGACGTATTGCGTGGGCCTGCTGCTGAACGCAGGCATGGTCTTTCTTGCCGACACCCGCACCAACGCGGGCATCGACAACATCGCCACCTACCGCAAGCAGTTCGTGTTCTGCGAGCCGGGCGAGCGGATCATCGTGATCCAGACCGCCGGCTCGCTGTCGGTCACGCAGACGGTGATCGCCAAGCTGACCGAGGCGATCGAGGACCCCGAGTCCGGGCCCGACAGCTCGATCCTGCAGGCGCCCACCATGCTGCGCGTGGCCGAGATGGTCGGCCAGACGCTGTCCGACGTGTCGGCCGACATCTCGGCCAAAGTCAGCCGGATGACGCAGGCCGCCAGCGCGTCGATGATCGTCGGCGGCCAGCGCCGCGGCGGCGCGCAGCGGCTGTTCATGCTCTACCCCGAGGGCAATTTCATCGAGGCGACCGAGGACACCCCCTATCTGCAGATCGGCGAGCACAAGTACGGCAAGCCGATCCTCGACCGGGTGGTCACGCCCGACACCAGCCTCGAGGACGCGCGCAAGGTCGCGCTGCTGTCGATGGATTCGACGCTGCGCTCGAACCTGTCGGTGGGCATGCCGCTGGATCTGCTGGTGGTCCACCGCGACGCCTGCGCCATCGCCGAGCAGACCCGGATCGAGGCAGGCGATGCGGATTTCCTGGCGATGTCAGAGGCCTGGTCGTCGGCGCTGCGCGACAGTTTCAAGGCGGTGCCCTAGGCCGGCGCGCGGCTTGAGGGGGGATCCCCGCCGATCCGCGTGCGGCGCGATCGCGGGCTTTGACCGGACCCGGATGTATCGTAACATTGGAATGTAAGGCCGGCGCCGGACGCTGGACGCCCGCAATCCCAGCGCGTCGTCGGCCCTTTCCTGGGGAGGATGGGACATGACACGCAAAGCCGCGCCCGAGACTCCGGCGATCCCGGATCCGCTGACCGCGTTCGCTGCGATGGAGGGGCTGCGCGATTCCAGCCTGCGCACGCTGTCGCTGCTGGGCACCAACTGGATGTACAACATCAGCGGCTTTACCACCGAGGTGGCGCAGTTCCTGTCGGACCGGGTGCAGCAGGACTTCCGGCTTCAACACCAGTTGATGCACTGCAACGACATGGACGAGCTGCGCCGGGTCCAGGCCGATTTCGTGCGCGACGCGCTGGACCAGTACATGGCCGAGACCGGCAAGCTGGTGCAACTGGGCGGCGACATGATGGCCGGCACCGTCACCCAGTGATCGCCGCGCGGCGGCCGGTGCGCACCGGCGGTCAGGCGATCGGCCGCACCCGGCCGGGGCCGGGCGCCACCGCGCCCTGCCCGCGCCGGGTGCTGTCGCGCCGCACCAGCCGGAAGCCCAGATCGCGCACCGGCCGGCCCGGATCCTCGTCCGCCAGCCGCGCCAGCAGCATGGTCATCGCCTGCCGGCCGACCTCGCGCCGCGGCGTCTGCACCGAGGTCACCGCCGGGCAGGCGGTCGCCATCGCCGAGATGTCGTTGAAGCCGCAGATGCCGAACCGGTCGGGGATCGCCAGCCCGCGGCGCTGGCACTCGAACAGCACGCCCAGCGCCAGATCGTCGTTGTTGCACAGCACCGCGTCGGCGTCCGGATCGCGGGTCAGCAGTTCGACCAGTTGCTCGGCGCCCAGCGGCACCGAGCTGGGCCGGTCAGCGAACAGCACCCGCGCCGGGTTGTACAGCCCCTTGCCCTCCAGCCCGGCGCGGAACCCCGACAGCCGCCGGGTCGAGCGCGCGTCGCGCCGCGCGCCCAGGAAGGCGATGCGGCGGTAGCCCGAGTCGACCAGGTGCTCGGCGGCGACGCGCGCCGCGTCGGAATGCGAGAATCCGACCATCATGTCGAACGGCGCCGGGCCGATCTCGGTGATCTGCACCACCGGGCAGGGCGCGCTGCGCAGCAGCCCGGCGGTGGCCGCCGACTGGTCGATCCCGGTGACGATCAGCCCGGCGGGGCGCTGCGTCAGGAACATGCGCAGCAGCCGCTCCTCCTCGGCGGCGGAATAGCGGGTGTTGGCGATCTGCACCCGGTAGTCGGTGGTCTCGCAGACCTCGTAGAGGCCGCGCATCGTGTCCAGGAACACCGAGTTGGTGACCGAGGGCACCAGCACGCCGACGATGTCGGACCGGCTGGACGCCAGCGCCTTGGCCGCCGGGTCCGGGGTGTAGCCCAGATCGCGGATCGCCGCGGCGACGCGGGCGCGGGCCTCGGTCGACACCCGGCCGGGGGTGCGGATCGCGCGGCTGACGGTGATCGCGCTGACCCCGGCCGCGCGCGCGACGTCCATGATCGTGGGATTGCCGCTGCCGCGCCGCTTGCGTGCCACGGGCCTAGCCGTGCGCCTTCAGCAGGCGCTGCTTCTGCCGGTTCCAGTCGCGCTTCTTCTCGGTCTCGCGCTTGTCGGCGACCTTCTTGCCCTTGGCCAGCCCCAGCTTCAGCTTGGCGATGCCGCGGCCGTTGAAGTACAGCGACAGCGGCACCAGCGTCATCCCCTCGCGGCCGACGTTCTGGTGCATCCTCGCGATCTCGCGCCTGCTGGCCAGCAGCTTGCGGCGGCGGCGCTCGTCATGGCCGAAGGTCTTGGCCTTGTCGTAGCCCTCGATGTAGGCGTTCACCAGCCACAGCTCGCCGTCCTTCACCTCGGCGTAGCTTTCGGCGATCTGGGCGTTGCCGGCGCGCAGCGACTTGACCTCGGACCCTTGCAGCATGATCCCGACCTCGATGTCGTCCTCGATCGCGTAGTTGTACCGCGCCTTGCGGTTCTCGGCGATCGTGCGCGAATTGGATGCGGGTGTCCTGGCCATGCACCGGATGTATGTGGTCGCGCGGGAGCTGTCAAAGCCGCGATGGCCCGGCCGGTGCGCGCCCATGACATGAAATTAACTGGAACGTCCGCGCGCCGCACCCTAGACCGGAAGGAACGGCGCGGCCGCGCCCATGCGACACGAGGCGATGCAAAGTGTTCTCATCCTTCTTTCCCAGGCCCGGACAGTTCTTCGGCTCGGCGCTGGCCTGGGCCATCTTCTGCGTGATCCTGTGGTACGTCACCGCCAGCGACTGGGGCCAGGCGCTGAGCCTGGGCGTGTTCGGCGGCTGGGGCTACCCCGAGGTGCTGCCGCCCGACGCCGGCGAGGAGGCGCAGGCGGTCTACGACGCCGCGCGCGCCTCGGCGCAGGGCTTCTGGTTCTGGGAATACCTGATCGTCTGCTTCGCCGCCTTCACCGCCTTCTGGCTGGTGCGCGCGCCGCATCCCTGGGCGCGCTGGTCGGTGATGGGCTCGGCGCTGATCGTGTTCGTCGCCTGGTTCCTGGTGCAGCTCGACGTGATGATCAACGCATGGTTCGGCGAGTTCTACGACCTGATCCAGGTCTCGCTGGGCGGGCAGGAGACCGTCACCGGCGCGCAGTACTACGCCACCCTCGCCACCTTCCTGAAGATCGCGCTGGTCTACATCACCGTCGCGGTGATCAACAACTTCTTCACCAGCCACTACGTGTTCCGCTGGCGCACGGCGATGAACAACCGCTACATGGGCATGTGGGACCGGATCCGCCACATCGAGGGCGCCAGCCAGCGCGTGCAGGAAGACACCATGCGCTTCGCCCGGATCATGGAGACCCTGGGCACCCGCTTCATCGACAGCATCATGACGCTGATCGCCTTCACCCCGATCCTGTGGGGGCTGTCGAGCTTCGTGAAGGAGTTGCCGCTGATCGGCGAGGTGCCGCAGGCGCTGGTGTTCACCGCGCTGATCTGGTCGGCGATGGGCACCGGGCTGCTGGCGCTGGCCGGGATCCGGCTGCCGGGGCTGGAGTTTCGCAACCAGCGCGTCGAGGCCGCCTACCGCAAGGAACTGGTGCTGGGCGAGGACCACGCCGAGCGCGCCGAGCCGCCGACCGTGCGCGAGTTGTACGCCAACGTGCGCAAGAACTACTTCCGGCTGTACCTGAACTACCTCTACTTCGACATCGCCCGCTTCACCTACCTGCAGGCCGGGGTGATGGTGCCCTACATCGCGCTGGGCCCGACGGTGATCACCGCCGGCTTCACCCTGGGCGTGATGCAGCAGATCATCCGCGCCTTCGGCCGGGTCGAGGACAGCTTCCAGTTCCTGGTGCACAACTGGTCGACGATCGTCGAGCTGATGTCGATCTACAAGCGCCTGGCCGCGTTCGAGGCGCAGATCCGCGGCGAGCAGCTGTCCGGGATCGAGCTGGAGCCCGAGACCCAGCCCGCCGAATAGCCCGCCGAATAGCCCGCCGGGCCGGTGGCCGCGTCCCGCGCCCGCGCCGGCCGCGGCTTTAAACCGCGGCCGGGCATCCTATCGTTGTTCCGCAGCACCGGGCGGGAAGGGGGCGGCGATGGCGGACGTGGACATCTGGTTCAACAGCTGGGCCCGGCTGCAGAGCATCGCCGTCGGCTCGGTGTTCTTCTTCGTGTTCATCGTCGCGCTGATGCGCCTGTCGGGCAAGCGCACCACCGGGCAGATGAACAATTTCGACTGGATCATCACCGTCGCGATCGGCAGCCTGGCGTCCAGCGGCATCCTGCTCAAGAACGTCTCGATCGCCGACGCCGCGCTGGCGATGGTGCTGCTGGCGGCGCTGCAGTCGGCGACCACCTGGCTGGCGCTGCGCAGCCCGCGCTTCGCCGGTCTGGTCAAGCCGCACCCGCGGATCCTGGCCGAAGACGGGCGCTACCTGCGCGAGGCGCTGCGCGCCGAGCGCGTGACCGAGGCCGAGGTGCGCGCCAAGCTGCGCGCGCACGGCATGACCAGGCTGTCCGAGGCGAACTTCTTTGGTTGCCGCCCGTGATGCAAGAGTGTTCTGACCTTTTTGGGGTGTGATCGAATGCGAACTTCTT
>NZ_WIND01000022.1 GCF_009697225.1 Halovulum marinum | reverse complement strand
GGAAGAGCGCCTGCGCTTCGCCATCCGCGAGGGCGGCCGCACCGTCGGCGCCGGCGTCGTCTCGAAGATCCACGAGTAAAGGCAACGCCCGGGGTGGCGGGCGCGCCCGCCCCCCGGAAAGCACGAAAGCGACGGACATGCAGAGCCAGAACATAAGAATACGGCTGAAGGCCTTCGATTACCGCGTGCTGGATGCCAGCACCGCGGAAATCGTGTCGACGGCCAAGCGGACCGGCGCGCGCGTGCGCGGCCCGATCCCGCTGCCGAACAAGATCGAGAAATTCACCGTTCTTCGCGGCCCGCACGTGGACAAGAAGAGCCGTGAGCAGTTCGAGATCCGGACGCACAAGCGTCTGCTGGATATCGTGGATCCGACCCCCCAGACGGTGGACGCGCTGATGAAGCTCGACCTCGCCGCTGGTGTGGACGTCGAGATCAAACTCTGAGGGGGCGTTAGAGATGCGTTCTGGAGTTATTGCAAAGAAGCTGGGCATGACCCGGCTCTTCATGGAAGACGGCCGGCAGATCCCGGTGACCGTTCTCGCCATGGAGGGTTGCCAGGTCGTCTCGCAGCGCACCGGCGACAAGGACGGCTACAACGCCGTTCAGCTTGGCGCGGGCAGCGTGCGGGCGAAAAACACCAGCAAGCCGATGCGCGGCCATTTCGCCGCCGCCAAGGTCGAGCCGAAGCGCAAGCTGGCCGAGTTCCGCGTCAGCGCCGACAATCTGATCGGCGTCGGCGAGGAGATCACCGCCGACCACTACTTCGAGGGTCAGTTCGTCGACATCGCCGGCACGACCATCGGCAAGGGTTTCGCCGGTGCCATGAAGCGGCACAACTTCGGCGGCCTGCGCGCCTCGCACGGCGTGTCGATCAGCCACCGCTCGCACGGCTCGACCGGGCAGTGCCAGGATCCCGGCCGCGTGTTCAAGGGCAAGAAGATGGCCGGGCACATGGGTTCGGTCCGGGTCACCACGCAGAACCTGCAGGTGATCAAGACCGACAGCGAGCGCGGCCTGATCATGGTCAAGGGCGCCGTACCCGGCGCCAAGGGCGGCTGGGTGACGATCAAGGATGCGGTGAAGAAGCCGTTCCCCGAAAGCGCGATCCTGCCCGCGGCGCTGAAGTCTGCCGCCGAGGAGGCGCGCCGCGCCGCCGACGAGGCCGCCGCCCAGGCCGCGGCCGAAGAGGAGGCCGCGCGCAAGGCGGCCGAGGAAGCCGCCGCCGCCGAGCAGGCCGCGGCGCTGGAGCAGGCCGAGGCCGAGGTCGAGGCAGAGAAGTCCGAGGGTGGCGCCCCCGAGGCTCCGGAAGGAGGCGAGGACAAATGAAGACCGACGTCATCAAACTGGACGCGGACAAGGCCGGGTCGATCGACCTGGACGACGCGATCTTCGGGCTGGAGCCGCGCGCGGACATCCTGCACCGCGTCGTGCGCTACCAGCTGGCCAAGCGCCAGCAGGGCACGCACAAGGTCAAGACCCGCTCCGAGACCAGCTACTCGACCAAGAAGATCTATCGCCAGAAGGGCACCGGCGGCGCACGCCACGGTGACCGCAACGCGCCGATCTTCCGCAAGGGCGGCGTCTACAAGGGGCCGACCCCGCGCAGCCACGCGCACGACCTGCCGAAGAAGTTCCGCAAGCTGGGCCTGCGTCACGCGCTGAGCGCGAAGGCGACGGCCGGCGAGCTGATCGTGATCGAGAACGCCGAGGTCGCCGAGGGCAAGACCAAGGCGCTGGCGACCGCGATGAAGGCCCTGGGCTGGAAGCGCGCGCTGGTCATCGACGGTCCCGAGGTGAACGAGAACTTCGCCCGCGCGGCCCGCAACATCGAAGGCCTGGACGTGCTGCCGAGCCAGGGCGCGAATGTCTACGACATCCTGCGCCGTGACACGCTGGTGCTGACCAAGGCCGCCGTCGAAGCGCTGGAGGCGCGTCTGAAATGACCGACAAGGCAGCACTCTACGAGGTGATCCGCAAGCCGATCATCACCGAGAAGGCGACCATGGCGTCCGAGCACGGCGCCGTCGTCTTCGAGGTCGCGATCGACGCCAACAAGCCGCTGATCAAGGAAGCGGTGGAAACCCTGTTCGGGGTCAAGGTGAAGGCGGTCAACACCACCGTCACAAAGGGCAAGCACAAGCGTTTCCGGGGCCGTCTGGGCACGCGCAACACCGTCAAGAAGGCCTATGTGACGCTCGAAGAGGGTAACACCATCGACGTCACCACCGGCCTCTGAGGCACGGGACCAGGGTGGGCGCTCAGCCCACCTTTACTTTTTTGCCGGGTGGGTCTAAGGCCCACCCTTCGTCGAAAGCAAACGGAAGACAGAGAGCATGGCACTCAAGTCGTACAAACCGACATCGCCTGGCCAGCGCGGGCTGGTTCTGATCGACCGTTCGGAGCTTTGGAAAGGCCGCCCGGTCAAGACCCTCACCGAGGGCTTGAGCAAGAAGGCGGGCCGGAACAACACCGGACGGATCACCATGCGCCGCCGCGGCGGCGGCGCGAAGCGGCTCTACCGCGTCGTCGACTTCAAGCGCACCAAGCGCGACGTCCCGGCGACCGTCGAGCGGATCGAGTACGATCCGAACCGGACCGCCTTCCTGGCGCTGATCCGCTATCAGGACGGCGAGCAGGCCTACATCCTGGCGCCGCAGCGCCTGGCCGTGGGCGACAGCATCGTCGCCGCGGACAAGGCCGACGTGAAGCCGGGCAACGCGATGCCGTTCCTGGGCCTGCCGATCGGCACCATCGTGCACAACATCGAGCTCAAGCCCGGCAAGGGCGGCCAGATCGCGCGCGCCGCGGGCACCTACGCCCAGTTCGTCGGCCGCGACGGCGGCTACGCCCAGATCCGCCTCGGCTCGGGCGAGCTGCGCATGGTGCGGCAGGAGTGCATGGCCACCGTCGGCGCCGTGTCGAACCCGGACCACTCGAACACCAACATCGGCAAGGCCGGCCGCAACCGGCACCTGGGCAAGCGCCCGTCGGTCCGCGGTGTCGTGATGAACCCGATCGACCACCCGCACGGCGGCGGCGAGGGCCGCACCTCGGGCGGCCGTCACCCGGTCACCCCCTGGGGCAAGCCGACCAAAGGCGCCCGTACGCGCACCAACAAATCGACCGACAAGTTCATTGTCCGGTCGCGGCACGCTCGCAAGAAGGGGCGGTAATCTATGACACGTTCAGTTTGGAAGGGTCCCTTCGTCGACGCACACGTCCTGAAAAAGGCCGAGAAAGTGCGTGAATCGGGCCGCAACGAGGTGATCAAGATCTGGTCGCGCCGCTCGACGATCCTGCCCCAGTTCGTGGGCCTGACGTTCGGCGTCTACAACGGCCAGAAGCACATCCCGGTCAACGTGACCGAGGACATGATCGGCCAGAAGTTCGGCGAGTATTCCCCCACCCGTACCTACTACGGGCACGCGGCGGACAAGAAAGCGAAGCGGAAGTAAGCCATGGGCAAGGAAAAGAACCCCCGCCGCGTGGCGGAGAACGAGGCGATGGCCGTCAGCCGCATGCTGCGCACCTCGCCGCAGAAGCTGAATCTGGTCGCGCAGATGATCCGCAACAAGCCGGTCGACAAGGCGCTGAACGATCTGACCTTCAGCAAGAAGCGGATCGCCGATGACGTCAAGAAGACGCTGCAGTCCGCGATCGCCAACGCCGAGAACAACCACGGCCTCGACGTGGACGAGCTGGTCGTGGCCGAGGCCTGGGTCGGCAAGAACCTGGTCATGAAGCGCGGCCGCCCGCGGGCGCGCGGCCGCTTCGGCAAGATCCTGAAGCCGTTCAGCCAGGTCACGATCAAGGTGCGCCAGGTGACCGAAGAGGAGCAAGCCTAATGGGTCATAAAGTCAATCCGATCGGGCTGCGCCTTCAGGTCAACCGGACCTGGGACAGCCGCTGGTTCGCCGACAAGGACGAGTATGGCGAGCTGCTGCACGAGGATCTGAAGATCCGCGAGTTCATCAAGAAGAACGTCGGCCAGGCCGGCATCAGCCGCGTGGTGATCGAGCGTCCGCACAAGAAGTGCCGCGTGACCATCCACGCCGCGCGTCCGGGCGTGATCATCGGCAAGAAGGGCGCCGACATCGAGCAGCTGCGCAAGAAGCTCGGCCAGTTCACCAAGTCGGAGCTGCACCTGAACATCGTCGAGGTGCGCAAGCCCGAGATCGACGCCCAGCTGGTCGCCGAGAACATCGGCCAGCAGCTCGAGCGCCGGGTCAGCTTCCGCCGCGCGATGAAGCGTGCGGTGCAGAACGCCATGCGCATGGGCGCTCTGGGCATCCGGGTCAACGTCGCCGGCCGCCTGGGCGGCGCCGAGATCGCCCGGACCGAGTGGTACCGCGAGGGCCGGGTGCCGCTGCACACGCTGCGCGCCGACATCGACTATGCGCACTACGAGGCGACCACGGCCTACGGGATCATCGGGATCAAGGTCTGGATCTTCAAGGGCGAGATCCTGGAGCACGATCCGCAGGCCCGCGACCGGCGCCAGTCGGAACTGCAGGAAGGCGGCGGCCGCCCCGCGCGCCGCTGAGGAGTTGAGAGATGCTTTCACCGAAACGCACGAAATTCCGCAAGCAGCACAAGGGCCGCATCCACGGTGAGGCGAAGGGCGGGTTCGACCTGAACTTCGGTCACTACGGGCTGAAGGCGACCGAACCGGAGCGCATCACCGCGCGCCAGATCGAGGCCGCCCGCCGCGCCATGACGCGCCACATGAAGCGTCAGGGCCGGGTGTGGATCCGCATCTTCCCGGATGTGCCGGTGTCGAAGAAGCCCACCGAGGTCCGCATGGGCAAGGGCAAGGGTTCGGTCGAATACTGGGCGGCCAAGGTCAAGCCGGGCCGGGTGATGTTCGAGATCGACGGCGTGCCCGAGGACATCGCCAAGGAGGCGCTGCGCCTGGCCGCGATGAAGCTGCCGGTCAAGTGCCGCTTCGTCGCCCGCGAGGACTGGTAACACCGTCTAGACGGTAAGATTCAAGGCCCCCGCCGGTAGCACCGGCGGGGGCCTTTGCCTTTGTAGGCCGGTACTACGGGCTGCCCGACGTCATGTGTTAGCATGGGATATCGAACCTTCGCGTCTGGGGAGGCCGCCATGTGTTCGCCTGATCTCATCCGCCAGGTCGCTGCCACTCTTGGACCATCCGACCGGCTGTCTGGCGGTAGCGGAGTGCCGCTGCCTCGGCAGGCCGGTTCGCGCTCGTTTTCAAGGGTGATCGATCTGACGCACCCTTTGCCCACCGATTTCCCGAGTGCCAACGGGGAGATCTGGTTGGAGATCGAGGACGTGATGACCTTCGAGGTTCACGGGATAAACTTCAAACGCTGGAAGCTTCACGAACATCTCGGGACGCATATCGATGCGCCCATACATTTCTCACGCGATGGATGGACGTCCGATGCAATCCCGGTCGTCTCACTGGTGCTGCCGCTTGCGGTAGTGGATATCCGTAGCCGCGCCGCCTCGGATCCGGATGCCGAACTATCGGTAGAGGATATTCAGGTGTGGGAGGCCGAACACGGCCAGCTTCCTCCAGGCTGCTGTGTCGGAATGCTTTCGGGCTGGGACAGCCGGGCAACTGGCGCTGGGTATCGGAACGTGGACGACCAGGGCCGGATGCACTTTCCCGGTGTTCACCCGGACGCCGCGCAGATGTTGATCGAGGACCGGCAGGTGGCCGGTTTGGGCGTAGACACCCTGTCGCTAGATCACGGGATCTCGACGGAGTTCCCGACGCACCGCAGATGGCTGCCCTCGGGGCGCTGGGGGGCTGAAGGTTTGGCGAACCTGACAGACGTTCCAGCCGCCGGCGCCACCATCATCGTGGGGGCGCCAACCGTGGTCGGAGCGACCGGCGGACCGAGCCGGATCATCGCGTTGGCGTAGATGCTTGCCTTGTGTCGGAAAGGCCTTGCGTTTCGGGCCCGCATTGCGTAGAGCGACCGCTCATCCAGAACTCCACCGGAATCAGGGTGACCCGCAAGGGGCCTACCGGTGATGTTGAAAAAGGTATTGGCTATGAAAGCCGCAGATCTGCGCGACAAGACGCCGGACGAGCTCCGTACCCAGCTCGAGAGCCTGAAGAAGGAGGCGTTCAACCTCCGCTTCCAGGCCGCGACCGGCCAGCTGGAAAACACCGCCCGCATGCGCGTCGTCCGCCGCGACGCCGCCCGCGTGACGACCATCCTCAACGAAATGGCGGCGCAGGCCGCTTCGGAGGCGTAAATGCCCAAGCGTATCCTTCAGGGCACCGTCACGTCCGACAAGAACATCAAGACCGTCACCGTGTCGGTCGAGCGTCGATTCACGCACCCGGTTCTGAAGAAGACGATCCGGAAGTCGAAGAAATACCGCGCCCACGACGAGGCAGACCAGTTCAAGGTCGGCGACGTGGTCCGGATCCGCGAGTGCGCCCCGCACTCGAAGAACAAACGCTGGGAGGTCGTCGCCGAGTAAGGCCACGACAGTCCGGTTAATCGAAACCGTGGGGCAGGGGAACATTTTCCCGTAGGTCTCCACAGGTCGGGAGTAACCCAATGATCCAGATGCAGACCAATCTGGATGTCGCTGACAACTCCGGCGCGCGCCGGGTGCAGTGCATCAAGGTCCTCGGCGGTTCGAAGCGGAAATACGCTTCGGTCGGCGACATCATCGTGGTCTCGGTCAAGGAAGCGATCCCGCGCGGCCGCGTGAAGAAGGGCGACGTGCGCAAGGCCGTCGTCGTGCGCACCGCCAAGGAAGTGCGCCGTGAAGACGGCACCACGATCCGCTTCGACCGCAACGCCGCGGTGATCCTGAACAACGCGGGCGAGCCGGTCGGCACCCGCATCTTCGGCCCGGTCGTCCGCGAGCTGCGCGCGAAGAACTTCATGAAGATCATCTCGCTCGCTCCGGAGGTGCTGTGATGGCCGCGAAACTCCGCAAAGGCGACAAGGTCGTCGTGCTCGCCGGCAAGGACAAGGGCCGCGAGGGCACCATCGTCCGGGTGATGCCCAAGGACGGCAAGGCCGTGGTCGAGGGCGTCAACGTCGCCATCCGCCACCAGAAGCAGTCGCAGGCCGGCCAGGGCGGACGGATCCCGACGCCGATGCCGATCCAGCTGTCGAACCTGGCGCTGGTCGATCCGAAAGACGGCGGCCCGACCCGCGTCGGCTTCCGCATGGAAGGCGACAAGAAGGTCCGCTTTGCCAAGAAATCGGGGGAAGTGATCGATGCTTGACGCCGCAACCTACACGCCGCGCCTGCGCGAGCAGTTCAACACGACGATCAAGGCCGCTCTGAAGGAAGAGTTCGGCTACAAGAACGACATGATGATCCCGCGGCTCGACAAGATCGTGCTGAACATGGGCATCGGCGAGGCCGTCGCGGACTCGAAGAAGATCAAGTCCGCCCATGACGATCTGATGGCGATCGCCGGCCAGAAGCCGGTCATCACCAAGGCCAAGAAGTCGATCGCCGGCTTCAAGGTCCGCGAAGAGATGCCGCTGGGCGTCAAGGTGACCCTGCGCGGCGACCGGATGTACGAATTCCTGGATCGCCTGGTGACCATCGCGATGCCCCGCGTCCGCGACTTCCGCGGCGTGTCCAGCAAGAGCTTCGACGGCCGCGGCAACTACGCGCTGGGCCTGAAAGAGCACATCGTGTTCCCCGAGATCAACTACGATCAGGTCGACGAGGTCTGGGGCATGGACATCGTAATCTGTACGTCCGCGAAGACCGACGCGGAAGCGAAGGCGCTGTTGAAGCAATTCAACATGCCCTTCACGGCCTGAGCGGAGGAGAGAAGTTTATGGCGAAAGTCAGCATGATCGAGCGTCAGAAGAAGCGCGAGAAGCTGGTGGCGAAATACGCCGCCAAGCGCGCGGCGCTCAAGGAAATTGCCCGCAACGACGACCTGCCGATGGAAGAGCGCTTCAAGGCGCGCCTGAAGCTGGCCGAGCTGCCGCGCAACTCCTCGCCCACCCGACTGAACAACCGGTGCCTGGTCTCGGGCCGCCCGCGGGCGTACTACCGGAAGCTCAGGATGAGCCGTATCGCGCTGCGCGATCTGGCGAGCCGGGGGGAAATCCCCGGCATGGTCAAGTCCAGCTGGTAAGGGGGATCAGATATGTCGATGAATGATCCTCTGGGCGATATGCTCACCCGCATCCGCAACGCGCAGATGCGCCACAAGTCCACCGTCCGCACCCCGGCCTCGAAGGTCCGGGCGTGGGTTCTCGACGTGCTGCAGGCCGAAGGCTACATCCGCGGCTACGAGAAGGTCGAGAGCAAGGCCGGCCATCCCGAGCTGGAGATCAGCCTGAAGTACTACGACGGCGAGCCGGTGATCCGCGAGCTGAAGCGCGTGTCCACCCCGGGCCGCCGCGTCTACACCGGCGTCCGGGAGCTGCCGCAGGTCCGTCAGGGCCTGGGCGTGGCCATCGTCTCGACCCCGCGCGGGGTCATGTCCGACGCGCAGGCGCGCGCTACCAACGTTGGTGGCGAAGTGCTCTGCACGGTATTCTGAGGAGGGTTCGATGTCCCGTATCGGCAAGAAGCCCGTTCCCCTGCCCAGCGGCGTCAGCGCGACGGTGTCGGGTCAGTCGGTGGAAGTGAAGGGCCCGAAAGGCGTCCGCAGCTTCACCGCGACCGACGACGTCACCCTGGCGGTCGAGGACAACGCCGTCACCGTCACGCCGCGCGGCTCGTCGAAGCGCGCCCGGCAGCAGTGGGGCATGAGCCGCACCCAGGTCGCGAACTGCGTCCAGGGCGTGACCGACGGCTTCAAGAAGGAGCTGGAGATCACCGGCGTCGGCTACCGCGCCGCGGTCCAGGGCAAGGTCCTGAAGCTGAGCCTCGGCTACAGCCACGACGTCGACTTCGAGATCCCGGAGGACGTGACCATCCAGGCCCCCAAGCCCACGGAAGTGGTGATCGAGGGCATCGACCAGCAGGTCGTCGGACAGGTTGCGGCGAACATTCGTGCCTGGCGCGCGCCCGAGCCCTACAAGGGCAAGGGCATCCGCTACAAGGACGAGTTCATCTTCCGCAAGGAAGGCAAGAAGAAGTAAGGGCGCAAGGCAATGGCAAACAGCAAACGAGATCTGTTCCGCAAGCGCCGCATGCGCGTCCGGAGCAAGCTGCGGAAACTGGCCGATGGCCGTCCGCGGTTGAGCGTTCACCGCTCGTCCAAGAACATCTCGGTCCAGGTGATCGACGACGTCCAGGGCCGGACCCTGGCCGCGGCGTCGACCCTCGAGAAGGATCTGGGCGTCGTGGGCAGGAACAACGTCGAGGCGGCCGCCAAGGTCGGCGCCGCGATCGCGGAGCGTGCGAAGCAGGCGGGGGTCGAGGCGGTGTTCTTCGACCGCGGCGGCTTCCTGTTCCACGGCAAGGTCAAGGCCCTCGCGGATGCTGCCCGCGAAGGCGGACTTAAGTTTTAAGGGAGCGACGAGATGGCAAGAGACGTTAACCGCCGCGACCGTCGCGACCGCGACGAGAACCCCGAGTTCCAGGACCGGCTGGTGGCGATCAACCGGGTGTCGAAAACCGTGAAGGGCGGCAAGCGCTTCGGGTTTGCGGCGCTGGTGGTGGTCGGCGACCAGAAGGGCCGCGTGGGCTTCGGCAAGGGCAAGGCCAAGGAGGTCCCCGAGGCGATCCGCAAGGCGACCGAGGCAGCCAAGCGCGGCATGATCCGCGTGCCGCTGCGCGAGGGTCGCACGCTGCACCACGACATGCAGGGCCGTCACGGCGCCGGCAAGGTGGTGATGCGCTCGGCGCCCGCCGGTACCGGCATCATCGCCGGTGGCCCGATGCGCGCCGTGTTCGAGATGCTGGGCGTTCAGGACGTGGTCGCCAAGTCGACCGGCACCCAGAACCCCTACAACATGATCCGTGCCACGCTGGACGGTCTGAAGCTGGAATCCAGCCCCCGGATGGTCGCGTCGCGTCGCGGCAAGAAGGTGGCCGACATCCTGCCCAAGACCGACGCGGCGCCCGCCGCCGACGCGCCGGCCGAAACCGCGGAGGCCTGAGCATGGCTACCATCGTCGTCAAGCAGGTGGGCTCGCCCATCCGCCGCCCGAAGGTCCAGCGCGAAACGCTGATCGGCCTGGGGCTGAACAAGATGCACAAGACCCGGGAACTGGAAGACACCCCCGCGATCCGCGGCATGGTCGCCAAGATCCCGCACCTGGTGCAGATCGTCGAAGAGAAATCGTAAGGCGGGTTTCCCGCCTGCGCGACAGGAATGGCGGGCGGCAGCGCCCGCCGCATGCCGTGGCCGCGCCCCGATGACGCCGGGGGCGCGCGTCCGGCCCACAGGAGAAGCGTCATGAAACTCAACGAACTTCGCGACAACCCGGGCGCGACGCGGACGAAGAAGCGGGTCGCCCGCGGCCCCGGCTCGGGCAAGGGCAAGACCGCCGGCCGCGGCATCAAGGGGCAGAAGTCCCGGTCCGGCGTGGCGATCAACGCCTACGAGGGCGGCCAGATGCCGCTGTACCAGCGCCTGCCGAAGCGCGGCTTCAACAGGCCGAACGCCAAGCGGTTCGCGGTGATCAACCTGGGCGTGCTGCAGAAGTTCGTCGACGCCGGCAAGATCGAGGCTGGCGCGGCGGTCGACGAGGACGCGCTGGTCGCGAGCGGCCTGGTGCGCCGCAAGCGGGACGGCGTGCGGCTGCTGGCCAAGGGCGAGCTGACCGCCAAGCTGAACCTGACCGTCACCGGCGCGTCGAAGGCGGCCGTCGAGGCGGTCGAAAAGGCCGGCGGTTCGGTCACGGTCCAGGCTCCGGCCGAGGCTGCGGCGGAATAAGAGGTTGTGGGCTTCGCGCCCACAGCTTACATCCATCGAGACAGTTCGCGCCGCTGAACGCCTCCGCGTTCCGCGGCGCAGTTTTGGGAGAGACGCCACATGGCATCAGCCGCGGAGCAGATGGCCGCCAACCTCAACTGGGGCGCGTTCGGCAAGGCCAAGGAACTTCAGCAGCGGATTCTCTTCGCCCTCGGCCTGCTGATCGTCTATCGCGTCGGCACCTTCATCCCGGTGCCCGGCATCGACACCATCGAGCTGAGCCGCTTCTTCGACCAGGCCAGCCAGGGCATCGGCGGCATGCTGAACATGTTCACCGGCGGCGCGATCAGCCGGATGGCGATCTTCGCGCTGGGGATCATGCCCTACATCTCGGCCTCGATCATCGTGCAGCTGATGGCGGCGATGGTCCCGCAGCTGGAGCAGCTGAAGAAAGAGGGCGAGCAGGGCCGCAAGAAGCTGAACCAGTACACCCGCTACGGCACCGTGCTGCTGGCCACGTTCCAGGCCTACGGCATCGCCGTCGGACTCGAGAGCCAGGGCCTTGCGCTGGACCCGGGCTGGTACTTCCGCGCTTCGACCGTGATCACCCTGGTCGGCGGCACCATGTTCCTGCTGTGGCTGGGCGAGCAGATCACCCAGCGCGGCATCGGCAACGGCGTCTCGCTGATCATCTTCGTCGGCATCATCGCCGAGCTTCCCGCCGCGCTGGCGCAGTTCTTCGCCAGCGGCCGCTCGGGGCAGCTGAGCCCGGCGGTGATCGTCGGCGTGCTGGTGATGGCGGTGGGCGTGATCACCTTCATCGTCTTCGTCGAGCGCGCGCTGCGCAAGATCCACATCCAGTACCCGCGCCGCCAGGTCGGGCAGAAGATGTACGGCGGCGAATCCTCGAACCTGCCGATCAAGCTGAACCCGGCCGGCGTGATCCCGATGATCTTCGCCTCGTCGCTGCTGCTGCTGCCGACCACGGTCGCGACCTTCTCGACCCCCGGCACCGGGCCGCTGAGCTACGTCCAGGCCTATCTGGGCCGCGGCCAGCCGCTGTACTACCTGGTGTTCGTCGCGCTGATCGTGTTCTTCGCCTATTTCTACACCGCCAACGTGTCGTTCAAATCCGAGGACGTGGCCGACAACCTGAAAAAGCAGGGCGGTTTCGTTCCCGGCATCCGGCCGGGCCAGCGGACGGTGGACTACCTCGACTATGTCGTCAGCCGCATCCTGGTCGTCGGTTCGGCCTATCTGGCCGCCGTGGCGCTGCTGCCCGAGCTTCTGATCTCGCAGCTGGCCATTCCGTTCTACTTCGGCGGCACCTCGCTGCTGATCGTGGTGTCGGTGACCATGGACACGATCACCCAGGTGCAGAGCCACATGCTCGCGCACCAGTACGAGGGGCTGATCGAGAAGTCGCGGCTGCGGAGCAAGGGACGGAAAAAGACGAAGGCGCGGAAATGAACATCATTCTGCTTGGCCCTCCGGGGGCGGGAAAGGGAACGCAGGCGCACCGGCTGGTCGCGGAACGCGGCATGGTGCAGCTGTCCACCGGCGACATGCTGCGTGCGGCGCGGTCCTCGGGCACCGACCTGGGCAACAGGGTCGCCGAGATCATGGACGGCGGCAGCCTCGTCACCGACGAGGTCGTCGTCGGCCTGATCGAGGAACAGCTGGACCAGGGCGTCGGCGCGAACGGCATCATCTTCGACGGCTTCCCGCGGACGCTGAAGCAGGCCGACGCGCTGGCCGAACTGCTGGCGAAGAAGGACAAGGCGCTGGACGCCGTGGTCGAGATGCAGATCGCCGACGACGAGGAACTGGTCGCCCGCGTCTCCGGCCGGTTCACCTGCGCCAACTGCGGCGAGGTCTACCACGACCAGAGCAAGCGCCCCGCCAGGGACGGCGTGTGCGACAAGTGCGGCGGCACCGAGTTCAAGCGCCGCGCCGACGACAACGCCGAGACGATGCGCACGCGCCTGCTGGCGTACTACAAGGAAACCTCGCCGCTGATCGGCTATTACTATGCCGGCGGCAAGCTGGTCTCGATCGACGGGCTGGGCGACATCGACGAGGTCGCGGCGCGGGTCAAGGGCGCGCTGGACGGCAGGGGCTGACGCCGCTTCCAGCCGGCGCGCGGATCAGGGGTTGACACGGCCCGGTGCATCCATATTTTGCCAGCTTCTCCACCAGAGCGAGTCGCATGACCCTTTCGTGAGAAATCAACGGCCCACCGGCATCCGCGGGTGGGCTGCTGTTGTGAAAAAAGGTTCTGGGGCTACGGAACCGCAACGAGACGGAGAAAGTATTTGGCCCGTATCGCCGGGGTGAACATCCCCACCAACAAGCGGGTGCACGTCGCACTCACCTACATCCACGGCATCGGCGAAAGCGCCGCCCGCAGCATCTGCGACGCCGTGGGCATCGACACCAGCCGCCGTGTCAACGAACTGTCCGACGCCGAGGTGCTGCAGATGCGCGAGCACATCGACCAGAACTACATGGTCGAGGGCGATCTGCGCCGCGAGCGTTCGATGAACATCAAGCGTCTGATGGACCTGGGCTGCTACCGCGGCCTGCGCCACCGTCGCAGCCTGCCGGTGCGGGGTCAGCGGACCCACACCAATGCGCGGACCCGCAAGGGCCCGGCGAAGCCGATCGCCGGCAAGAAGAAATAGGGGGCAGGTCGATGGCACGTGATACCAAGCTGCGCGGCAAGAAGAAGGTCAAGAAGAACATCTCGGCCGGTGTCGCCCACGTTAACGCAAGCTTCAACAACACCAAGATCCTGATCGCCGACGTGCAGGGCAACGCCATCGCGTGGTCGTCCGCCGGCACGATGGGCTTCAAGGGGTCGCGCAAGTCCACCCCCTATGCCGCGCAGATGGCCGCCGAAGACGCCGGCCGCAAGGCACAGGAACATGGCATGCGCACCCTCGAGGTCGAGGTGCAGGGTCCGGGTTCCGGCCGCGAGAGCGCCCTGCGCGCCCTGTCCGCCGTCGGGTTCACCATTACCGCGATCCGGGACGTGACCCCGATCGCCCACAACGGCTGCCGCCCGCCGAAGCGCCGGCGCGTCTGAGCCGTCCTGATACTGGGGGTCAGCGGAGGCATTGCGCCGCCGCTGGCCGTTCCTGTTTGAAAAGACCCTCGAGGGCGACCGCTCACCCGGGATCGGAGCGGACCGCGAGCATGGAGGCCCACGCATGATCCACAAGAACTGGCAAGAACTCATTCGGCCCACGGGGCTGGACATCAGGCCCGGCGCCGACGCGATGCGCCAGGCCACCGCCGTCGCCGAACCGCTTGAGCGGGGCTTCGGCCTGACGCTGGGCAATGCGCTGCGCCGCGTGCTGCTGTCCTCGCTGCAGGGCGCGGCGATCACCAGCGTGCAGATCGACAACGTGCTGCACGAGTTTTCCAGCGTCGACGGCGTCCGCGAGGATGTGACCGATATCGTCCTGAACCTCAAGGGCGTCAGCCTGAAGATGGAGGTCGAGGGGCCGAAGCGCGTCTCGATCAACAAGCAGGGCCCCGGCCTGGTCGTTGCCGGCGACATCGCCGAGACCGCCGGCATCGAGATCCTGAACCGCGACCATGTCATCTGCCACCTGGACGAGGGCGCGAGCCTGTACATGGAGCTGACGGTCGAGCAGGGCAAGGGCTATGTCGCCGCCGACAAGAACCGCCCCGAGGACGCGCCGATCGGCCTGATCTCGGTCGACGCGCTGTTCTCGCCGGTCAAGAAGGTCAGCTACAAGGTCGAGCCGACCCGCGAGGGCCAGGTGCTGGACTACGACAAGCTGACGCTGAACGTCGAGACCGACGGCTCGGTCGGCCCCGAGGACGCGATCGCCTACGCCGCCCGCATCCTGCAGGACCAGCTGGGCGTGTTCGTCAACTTCGACGAGCCCGAGGCCGGCACCCGCCAGGAAGACGACGAGGATCTGGAGTTCAACCCGCTTCTGCTGAAGAAGGTGGACGAGCTGGAACTGTCGGTCCGGTCGGCGAACTGCCTGAAGAACGACAACATCGTCTACATCGGCGACCTGATCCAGAAGACCGAGGCCGAGATGCTGCGCACCCCGAACTTCGGCCGCAAGTCGCTGAACGAGATCAAGGAGGTGCTGACCGGCATGGGCCTGCACCTGGGCATGGACATCGTCGACTGGCCGCCCGAGAACATCGAGGAACTGGCCAAGAAGTTCGAGGACCAGTTCTGATCTGCCGGGGCGGGCCGCCGGTCCGCCCTGACATCGACGGCAATCACCAAGGGCACTCCCGCCCCAAGGAGAGCGGACCCGCACGCAGGGCCGCCGGACAAAGCATAAAGAAGGATCGATCACATGCGTCACGGTAACGGATACCGCAAGCTCAACCGCACCCACGAGCACCGCAAGGCGATGTTCGCGAACATGGCCTCCAGCCTGCTGGTGCACGAGCAGATCAAGACCACCCTGCCCAAGGCGAAAGAGCTCAAGCGCATCGCCGACAAGCTGATCACGCTGGGCAAGCGCGGCGACCTGCACGCCCGCCGGCTGGCCCACAGCCAGCTGAAGCAGGACGAGGCGGTCAAGAAGCTGTTCGACATCCTCGGCCCGCGCTACCAGGAACGTCAGGGCGGTTACGTCCGGGTGCTGAAGGCCGGTTTCCGCTACGGCGACATGGCGCCGATGGCGATCATCGAACTGGTCGACCGCGACCCCGAAGCCAAGGGTGCCGCCGACCGCGCCCGCGTCGCGGCCGAGGAAGCCGCCGCGGAATAGGAATTCCTGCCCCTTCGGGCGATCGGGGCCGCCGCGCGAGATCGCGGCGGCCCTTCGCTTTTTCGGGGTGCGGCGCAGCGGCGACTTGACCGCGTGGCGGACAATGCTCAAATCCCGGCCATGACTGCATCCATATTCCGCCCGCTCGTCCTTGTCCTGACGCTGGTTGCCGGGGCACTGCCCGCGCAGGAGGTGCCGCAAAGCCGCGCCGAGATCGCGCTCAGTTTCTCGCCCGTTGCCAAGCAGGCGATCCCGGCGGTGGTGAACATCTACGCCACCCGCGTCGTGCAGCAGCGGGCCAGCCCGTTTGCCGGCGATCCGTTCTTCGAGCGTTTCTTCCAGCCCCGCGCCGCGCCGCGGCTGCAGAACTCGCTGGGTTCGGGGGTGATCGTCGATCCCTCGGGGATCGTGGTGTCGAACCACCACGTCGTCGGCAGCGCCACCGAGATCCGCGTGGTGCTGTCGGACCGCCGCGAGTACGACGCCGAGGTGCTGCTGTCCGACGAGGCGCGCGACATCGCCGTGCTGAAGGTGGACGCCGACGCGCCGCTGCCGGCGCTGGAGCTGGCCGACAGCGACCGCGCGCAGGTCGGCGATCTGGTGCTGGCGATCGGCAATCCGTTCGGCGTTGGCCAGACGGTGACCGGCGGCATCGTCTCGGGGCTGGCGCGCTCGGCCCGGCCCGGCGACGGCACCGAGGCCTACTTCATCCAGACCGACGCGGCGATCAACCCCGGCAACTCGGGCGGGGCGCTGGTCGACATGGCCGGGCGGCTGCTGGGGCTGAACACCTCGATCCTGACCCGCTCGGGCGGCTCGAACGGCATCGGCTTCGCGATTCCTTCGAACCTGGTGCGCGCCTATGTCGAGCGCGCCGGCGAGGACCCCAGCCCCTGGCCCTGGACCGGCGTGTCCGCCCAGGCGGTGGACGCCGAACTGGCGCAGGCGCTGGGCATGGACCGGCCGCGCGGGGTGCTGCTGTCCGAAGTGCACCCGGCCAGCGCATTAACCGCCGCCGGCCTGGCCCCCGGCGACGTGGTGCTGGACATCGACGGGCTGGCCGTGGCGACCCCGGGAGAGCTGGCGTACCGGATCCGCACCCGGCCGCTGGGCGCCAGCGTGCAGGTCCGGTACCTGCGCGGCGGCAAGGCGCGGACGGCGGCGCTGACCGTGGCCGCGGCCCCCGAAACGCCGCCGCGCGACAGCCTGCGGCTGGGCGGCTCGCGGCACGTTCTGTCGGGGATGATGGTCGAGAATGTGAACCCGGCGGTGATCGCGGAACTGGATCTGCCGCTGAACGCCACCGGGGTGGTGGTGCGCGATCCGGGGCAGGCGGGCCGCCTGCTGGGGCTGCGCGCGGCCGACGTGATCGAGCAGATCAACGGCCGGCGGATCGAGGACACCGAGGATCTGCGCGCCGCCGCGCGGACGGTCGAGCGCGGCATCGACATGCGCCTGACCCGTGATGGCCGCCGCCACGCGATCCGCTTCCGCTGAGGCTTTTTATCCGCGCCGGGGCGGCATAGATTTGCCGCATGGCCGATCTGTTCGACACCCCGGCGCAGTCTGCGCGCCCCGCCACCGCGAAACCCGACGGCCCGCGGCCGCTGGCCGACCGGATGCGCCCGGCGACGATCGACGAGGTGATCGGCCAGGACCATCTGCTGGGAACGGACGGCAGCCTGCGGGCGATGATCGACGCCGGCAGCCTGCCGTCGCTGGTGTTCTGGGGCCCGCCCGGCGTCGGCAAGACCACCATCGCCCGGCTGCTGGCGCAGGCCACCGACCTGGCGTTCGAGCAGATCAGCGCGATCTTCACCGGCGTGCAGGACCTGCGCAAGGTGTTCGAGGCCGCCAAGCTGCGCCACGCCAACGGCCGCGGCACGCTGCTGTTCGTCGACGAGATCCACCGCTTCAACAAGGCGCAGCAGGACGGTTTCCTGCCGCACATGGAGGCCGGGGTGATCGTGCTGGTCGGCGCGACGACCGAGAACCCCTCGTTCGAGCTGAACGCGGCGCTGCTGTCCCGCTCCCAGGTGCTGGTGCTGAACCGGCTGGAACAGAAGCACCTCGAGGCGATGCTGTCGCGCACCGAGGCGCGGCTGGACCGGGCGCTGCCGCTGACCGCCGCGGCGCGCGACCGGCTGGTCGACATGGCTGACGGCGACGGCCGCGCGCTGCTGAACCTGGCCGAGCAGGTGTTCGCCTGGGACGGCGGGCCGTTCGACAACGGGGCGCTGGCGCAGCGGCTAAACCGCGCGGCGCCGAAATACGACAAGTCGGGCGACGCGCACTACAACCTGATCTCGGCGCTGCACAAGTCGATCCGCGGCTCGGACCCGGACGCGGCGCTGTACTGGTTCGCGCGGATGCTGGACGGCGGCGAGGACCCGCGCTACCTGGCGCGGCGGCTGACCCGGATGGCGGTCGAGGACATCGGCCTGGCCGATCCGCAGGCGCAGGCGCACTGCCTGTCGGCCTGGCAGACCTTCGAGCGGCTGGGCAGCCCCGAGGGCGAACTGGCGCTGGCCAATGCCGTCGCCTACCTGGCGCTGGCGCCGAAATCGAACGCCGCCTATGTCGCCTACAAGGCGGCGCGCTCGGCCGCGAAGCAGACCGGATCGCTGATGCCGCCCAAGCACATCCTGAACGCGCCGACCAAGCTGATGAAGGAGCAGGGCTACGGCGCCGAGTACCAGTACGACCACGACGCCGACGCCGCGTTCTCGGGGCAGGACTATTTCCCCGAGGACATGGCGCGGGCGCGGTTCTACGACCCGGTGGACCGGGGATTCGAGCGCGACCTGAAGAAGCGGGTCGAGTATTTCGACCGGCTGCGGGCCGAACGCGGGCGCTGAGACGCCTGCGCAGGTTGACATCGGCCGGTGGCTCCGGGATGTGGGGGCGACGCGGACAGCAGGCGCGGACAGCACCGGATGGCGGACATGCCGAATGTACTACAAGTCGCCCTGGGCGGCGCCCTGGGCGCGGCGCTGCGCTATCTGGTGGTGGTGCAGATGGGCCGCTGGATGGGCCCGGCGTTCCCCTGGGGCACGCTGACCGTCAACGTGGCCGGCTCGTTCGCGATGGGGGTGCTGGCGGCGGCGCTGGGACCGCGCGCCGGGATGACGCCGCTGCTGATGACCGGCGTGCTGGGCGGCTTCACCACCTATTCCGCGTTCTCGCTGGACACGCTGGCACTGGTCGAGCGCGCCGCGCCGCTGCAGGCGCTGGGCTATGTGGCCGCGACCCTGGCCGGCGCGATCGGCGGCTGCGCCGCGGGGCTGGTGCTGGGCCGGGCGGTGTGGCCATGAGCGGCGTGCAGACCCTGACCCTGGATGCCGAGGCCGCGGGCCAGCGGCTGGACCGCTGGCTGCGCCGGCAGTTCCCGCACCTGCCTCAGGGCCGGATCGAGAAGATGTGCCGCAAGGGCGAGATCCGCGTGGACGGCGGCCGGGTCAAGGCCTCGACCCGGCTGGAGGCGGGGCAGTCGCTGCGCCTGCCGCCGCTGCCCGAGGGCCCGCCGCCCGAGGCCGCGCGCGCGCTAAAGCCGGTCAGCGAGGCCGACGCGCGGATGATCCGCGACGCGGTGATCTTCCGCGACGAGCACATCATCGCGCTGAACAAGCCGCCGGGCCTGCCGGTGCAGGGCGGCTCGAACCAGACGCGGCACGTCGATGGGCTGGCCGAGGCGCTGCGCTTCGGCATGGACGACAAGCCGCGGCTGGTGCACCGGCTGGACAAGGACACCTCCGGCGTGCTGCTGCTGGCACGCACCGGGCGCATGGCGGCGGCGCTGACCCGCGCCTTCCAGGCCCGCGACACCCGCAAGATCTATTGGGCCGCCGTCGCCGGCGGGCCGAAGCCGCCGATGGGCACGATCCGCTACGGGCTGGTGAAGGCGCCGGGCCACGGCCCGCACGGCGCCGGCGAGAAGATGATCTGCGTGCACCCGAACCGGATCGACGACACGCCCGGCGCGAAACGGGCGACGACCGACTACCTGGTGATCTCGGCCGCCGCGCGCCGCTGCGCCTGGGTGGCGCTGGCGCCGATCACCGGGCGCACCCACCAGCTGCGCGCACACATGGCCGAGATCGGCCACCCGATCGTCGGAGACGGCAAGTACGGCACCAACGCGCAGGAGAACCTGGGCGACGGCTGGGGGGCGCAGCTTGGCGGCGACATCAGCCGCAAGATGCACCTGCACGCCCGGCACCTGCGCCTGACCCATCCGGTGACCGGCGGCCGGCTGTCGCTGACCGCGCCGCTGCCGCCGCACATGGAAAGGACCTGGGACACCTTCGGCTGGGATGTCGCGGAGGTGCCCGACGATCCGTTCGAGGAGCTGGAATGACGCCGCCGCACAAACGCCGGTTCTGGAACACCGTCGCCGTGCGCGCGGCCGCACCGGGGTTCGAGGTGACGCTGGACCAGCGCCCGCTGCGCACCCCGGCGAAGGCCGCGCTGGTGCTGCCCTGCCGCCCGCTGGCCGAGGCGGTCGCGCAGGAATGGGACGCCCAGGGCGCCGAGATCCGGCCGCAGGACATGCCGCTGACCCGCGCCGCCAACGCCGCGATCGACAAGGTCTCGGTCAACCGGGCCGCCGTCGCCGAAATGCTTTCTGCCTATGGCGCCACCGACCTGCTGTGCTACCGCGCCGAGGCCCCCGAGGGGCTGGTCGAGCGCCAGATCGCCGCCTGGGATCCCTGGCTGAACTGGGCCGAGGCCGAGATGTCCGCGCCGCTGCTGCGCATCGCCGGGGTGATGCACGCGCCGCAGCCCGAACCCAGCCTGCGCCGGCTGGCGGATGCCGTGGCCGGGCACGACGCGTTCGAGATGACCGCGCTGCACGACCTGGTGACGCTCACCGGCTCGCTGGTGCTGGGGCTTGCGGTCAGCCGCGGCGCGCTGAGCGCGGACGCGGCCTGGACCGCCAGCCGGGTCGACGAGACCTGGCAGGAGGAACTCTGGGGCCGCGACGCCGAGGCCCATGCGCTGGCCGAGGAGCGCCGCGGCGCGGTGCTGGTGGCGGGACAGCTGCTTTCGCTGCTGCGCGGAACCGAAATGCTTGGCGCCGCCGGGGCCGGCAGCGGCGCGGGCGGCGGGTCGGGCTGCGGGTCTTGACGTTGCGGCAGCTTCCGCGCCGGCGGGCGCGAGTCCGAAACGGTGCCGGCGGATGATGCTGAATTCGTTGATGATTCGCGAATAAGGGCATTGAGTGGATGAATTATTTGCCGATAATCCGGGGTTGACGTTTGCCGCCAGACTTACATGCTGTGTCCGCTGGTCCGATACCGGACCCGAAACCATAAAACGCGGCGTCACCCCTCAGACGCCCAGGGCTCGAAGACATGAGCCGGATCATCAGGAAGAGGTAACCATGATAAAATCAGTCTTTCTCGGTACGTTCGCGGCTGCAGGCCTGGCAGCGGGCGTCGCCGGGGCAGCAACGCTGGACGACGTGAAGGCGAACGATGTCCTAAAGTGCGGCATCTCGACCGGCCTGGCCGGCTTCTCGGCGCCCGATGCGAACGGTGTCTGGCAGGGCTTCGACGTCGCGGTGTGCCGCGCTGTCGCCGCTGCCGTGCTGGGCGATTCGAACAAGATCGAGTTCGTTCCGCTGACCACCCAGACCCGCTTCACCGCGCTGGGGTCGGGCGAGATCGACCTGCTGTCGCGCAACACGACCTGGACCTTCACCCGCGACGTCGACCTGAAGCAGACCTTCGTCGGCGTGAACTACTACGACGGCCAGGGCTTCATGATCCGAAAGGACATGGGTGTCGGCTCGGCGACCGAACTGGACGGCGCCACCGTGTGTATCCAGACCGGCACCACGACCGAGCTGAACCTGTCGGACTACTTCCGCGTCAACAACATGGATTACGACCCGGTCCCGATCGAGACCAACAACGAGGCGATCCAGCAGTACCAGGCCGGCGCGTGTGACGTGTACACCACCGACGCCTCGGGGCTGGCGGCGACCCGCGCCACCTTCGAGGACGCCGAGGCGCACATGATCCTGCCCGAGATCATCTCGAAAGAGCCGCTGGGCCCGGTCGTGCGCCACGGCGACGACCAGTGGGCGGACATCGTCCGCTGGACGCTGAACGCGCTGATCGCGGCGGAAGAGTACGGCGTCACCTCGGCCAACCTGGAAAAGATGGCCGAAGGCACCGACAACCCCGAGATCAACCGCCTGCTGGGCAACGAGGGCAACCTGGGCGAGATGCTTGGCCTCGACGCCGAGTTCGCGCGGCGCGCCATCGCCGTCGCCGGCAACTACGGCGAGAT
Source organism: Halovulum marinum (assembly GCF_009697225.1). Classification (GTDB taxonomy): domain Bacteria; phylum Pseudomonadota; class Alphaproteobacteria; order Rhodobacterales; family Rhodobacteraceae; genus Halovulum; species Halovulum marinum. The sequence goes on along the minus strand of NZ_WIND01000022.1, from coordinate 38,356 downwards.
CTTCGCCTCGAACATCGGCGAGGGCACGCCGATCGGTCTGGCGCGCGGCCTGAACGCGCAGTGGACCCAGGGCGGCCTGATGTACTCGCCGCCGTTCCGCTGACATGAACCGATCGGGGGCGCCGCAGGAATGCGGCGCCCCTGGTGTATCATGCGCCGCGATCACGCCGAGGCAGGGCCGGATGAACCGGGCCGCCGGAATCGGGGCGCGACCGGCCAACAGGGAAAGTAGGTGTGCTCATGTCCACCGTGGTCGACGATGGGCGGCAGTCGTTTCGTCCAAGCATGCTGCTGTACGACACCCGCTACAGGTCGCTGACGATCCAGGTCGTCGCGGCCATTCTCATTGCACTGGGGATGTCGTGGCTGCTCTGGAACGTGGTCCAGAACCTTGCGGCGCAGGGCAAGGATTTCAGTTTCGGGTTCCTCGGGCAGCGGGCCGGCTATGACATCAACCAGCAGCTGATCGACTACAATTCCAATTCCAGCCATGCCCGCGCGGCGCTGGTCGGCATCCTGAACACGCTGCTGGTCGCGTTCCTGGGCTGTGTGCTGGCGACCATCCTGGGCGTGATCGCCGGGGTGCTGCGGCTGTCCAACAACTGGCTGGTCGCGCGGATGATGACGGTCTACGTCGAGGGCTTCCGCAACGTGCCGCTGCTGCTGTGGATCATCGCGATCTTCGCGCTGATGGCCGAGGGCATGCCGCAGCCGCGCGACTTCCGCGAGGGCGGCGACGCGTCGATGGTCCTGGACAGCGTCGCGATCACCAACCGGGGCATCTATCTGCCGATGCCGGTCTGGGGTCCGGGCTCCGGGGTGCTGCTGGCGGTGTTCGCGGCCTCGCTCGCCGCGATCTGGGCGTTCCGCCGCTATGCCCACAAGCGGCAGGAAGCGACGGGCGAGATCCTGCCGGTGCTCGGCGTCTCGCTGGCGCTGTTCTTCCTGCCGGCGATCGTCTTCTACTTCATCCTCGGCGGCCCGGTCAGCCTGAGCTACCCCGAGCTGAAGGGCTTCAACTTCGGCGGCGGGCTGCACCTGCGCAACTCGCTGATCGCGCTGTGGCTGGCGCTGTCGCTCTATACCGGCGCGTTCATCGCCGAGATCGTGCGCGGCGGCATCCTGGCGATCTCGAAGGGCCAGTCCGAGGCGGCGTTCGCGCTGGGCCTGCGGCCGCGCCGGACGATGAGCCTGGTGGTCCTGCCGCAGGCGCTGCGGGTGATCATCCCGCCGCTGATCTCGCAGTATCTGAACCTGACCAAGAACTCCTCGCTGGCGATCGCCGTGGGCTATATGGACGCGCGCGCGACGCTGGGCGGCATCACCATCAACCAGACCGGCCGCGAGCTGGAGGGGATGTTCCTGCTGGGCCTGTTCTACCTGGTGCTGAGCCTGCTGATATCGGGCGTGATGAACATCTACAACGCCTCGATCAAGCTGAAGGAGCGGTGAGATGAGCGACACGCACGCACATACCGTCGCCTATGTCCGCGACACGATGCTGCCGCCCGAGGTCCCGCCGGCGGCGGAGCGGGGCGTGATCAGGTGGATGCGCGCGAACCTGTTCTCGAGCTGGTTCAACGTGCTCCTGACCATCCTCGGCCTGGCGGTCCTGTGGAGCCTGCTGGCCGGCATCCTGCCGTGGTTCTGGAACTCGGTCTGGGTCGCGGACTCGCTGTCCGAGTGCCGCGAGATCCGCGACGCGCTGCACGGCACCGGCGAGGAAGTGTCCTCGGCCTGCATGGCGGTGATCACCGAGCGCTGGAACCAGCTGCTGTTCGGCTTCTACCCGCAGGACCTGTACTGGCGCCCGGTCGCGGCGCTGATCGTGTTCCTGGCGGCGCTGGGGCCGGTGCTGTTCGCCTCGGTGCCGCGCCGGCTGGTCTGGTTCACGGCCGCGGCGCCGTTCCTGATGTACTGGCTGCTGTGGGGCGGCTCGATCGGCGGGCCGCTGGCGGTGGCGCTGGGCTTCGCCGCCGCATGGGGCGCGTTCGTGCTGGGCAGCCGGTTCTCGGGCGCGCTGGCCGCCACGATCGGCGCGATCGTGGTGCCGCTGCTGTACTGGCTGCTGCTGACCGGGCCGGTCGCAGGGCTGATCGGGGCGGTGATCCCGATCGAGCTTCAGTTCGTGCCGTCGAAGGATTTCGGCGGCTTCATGCTGTCGTTCATCATCGGCGTCGCCGGCATCATCCTGTCGTTGCCGCTGGGCATCCTGCTGGCGCTGGGGCGGCAGTCGAACCTGTTCATCATCAACAAGTGCTCGATCGCCTTCATCGAGGTGTTCCGCGGCGTGCCGCTGATCGTCTGGCTGCTGACCGCCTCGCTGCTGCTGAACTACTTCCTGCCGCCGGGCTCGAACTTCGACCTGATGCTGCGGGTGATCATCCTGGTGACGCTGTTCGCCGCCGCCTATCTGGCCGAGGTCGTCCGCGGCGGTCTGGCGGCGCTGCCGCGCGGCCAGTACGAGGCGGCGGACGCGCTGGGGCTGGACTACTGGAAGGCGCAGCGGCTGATCATCATGCCGCAGGCGCTGAAGATCTCGATCCCGGGCATCGTCAACACGTTCATCGGGCTGTTCAAGGACACCACGCTGGTGGTGTTCATCGGCCTGCTGGACCCGATCGGCATGTCGAACGCGATCCGCGCCGACACCTCGTGGCAGGGCATCAACTGGGAGCTTTTCGTCTTCATCGGACTGCTGTTCTTCATCTGCTGCTTCAGCATGTCCCGCTATTCGCAACATCTGGAGCGCAGGCTCCGCACGGATCACAGTTAAGGAGGGACCCATGGCTGACACGGCGATGGAGACCGGCACCGGCGCCGCGGCGATGAAGGTGTCCGACGAGGTGGCGATCCAGATCACCGACATGAACAAGTGGTACGGGGATTTCCACGTGCTGCGCGACATCAACCTGACCGTCTACCAGGGCGAGCGGATCGTGATCTGCGGTCCGTCGGGGTCGGGCAAGTCGACGCTGATCCGCTGCATCAACCGGCTGGAGGAACACCAGAAGGGGCAGATCGTCGTCGACGGCATCGAGCTGTCGAACGATCTGAAGAACATCGACAAGATCCGGTCCGAGGTCGGGATGGTGTTCCAGCACTTCAACCTGTTCCCGCACCTGACGATCCTGGAGAACTGCACGCTGGCGCCGATCTGGGTGCGCAAGACGCCCAGGAAGGAGGCCGAGGAGCGGGCCATGCACTTCCTGACCAAGGTCAAGATCCCCGAGCAGGCCGACAAGTACCCCGGCCAGCTGTCGGGCGGGCAGCAGCAGCGCGTGGCGATCGCCCGCAGCCTGTGCATGATGCCGCGGATCATGCTGTTCGACGAGCCGACGTCGGCCCTCGATCCGGAGATGATCAAGGAGGTGCTCGACACCATGATCGAACTGGCCGAGGAGGGCATGACCATGCTGGTGGTGACCCACGAGATGGGCTTCGCGCAGGCGGTGGCGAACCGGGTGATCTTCATGGACCAGGGCCAGATCGTCGAGCAGAACGAGCCGCGCGAGTTCTTCAACAACCCGCAGAGCGACCGGACCAAGCTGTTCCTGAGCCAGATCCTGGGGCACTGACCGGCGCCGGGCGGGCACCGTGAAAAGCGGGGATTTCACCGTGAAAACCCCCTCAAGTGCTTCATTTGAACGCGGAACCGTTCATGAAAACTTCGTGAACGCCCGAAAACGGCCCCCGCGGGGGCCGCTTTTCATCTTCGGCCTGCCGGGTGACAGGGGAAAGCTTCGCCCTAGGTGAACAGCCGGCCGATGCGGCGGGTCAGATGCGGCGGGACAGACGCGGGGACTGCGGGAAAGATGAGTGGACTTCTGGCGCTGCTGGACGATGTCGCGGCCATTGCCAAGGTGGCGGCGGCCTCGGTCGACGACGTGATCACGCACGCCTCGAAGGCCGGGGCCAAGGCGGCGGGGGCGGTGATCGACGACGCCGCGGTGACGCCGAAGTACGTGCACGGCTTCTCGGCCGAGCGCGAGTTGCCGATCGTCTGGCGTATCGCCCGCGGCTCGCTGTTCAACAAGCTGGTGATCCTGCTGCCCGCGGCGCTGCTGCTGTCGGCGTTCGCGCCCTGGGCGATCCCGCCGCTGCTGATGCTGGGCGGCGCCTATCTGTGCTTCGAGGGCGCCGAGAAGGTCTGGCAAGTCGTCAACCCCGCCGACCACCGGGAAAAGGACCTGTTCAAGGAAAAGCTGTCGGACGCGCACCTCGAGGAGAAGAAGGTCAAGGGCGCGATCAAGACCGATTTCATCCTGTCGGCCGAGATCATGACCATCGCCCTGTCGGCGCTGCCCGAGCTGGGTTTCTGGATGGAGCTTGCGGCGCTGGCGGTGATCGCCGTGGGCATCACCGCGATGGTCTACGGCAGCGTCGCGCTGATCGTGAAGGCCGACGATTTCGGCCTGTTCCTGGCGCGCGCCGGGCGGCTGTCGGTGACGCGCAGGACCGGCGAGCTGATCGTGCGCGGCATGCCGGCGTTCATGAAGCTGCTGATGACGGTCGGCACCGCGGCGATGCTGTGGGTCGGCGGCTCGATCATCGTGCACGGGCTGACGCAGATGGGCTGGGCCGGGCCCGAGCACTGGATCGAGGGCGTCGCGACGTCGATCGGGCAGGGCGCGGGCGAGTGGGCCGGCGCGGTGGAATGGACGGTGACGGCGGTGCTGGACGGCATCCTCGGGCTGGCGCTGGGCGCGGTGATCCTGGCGGTGATGACCAAGATCGTCGCCCCGTTCACGCGGAAGTCCGAATCCGGCGCCTGACCGGCGGGCGCGGCGCGCGCCGGCCCGGTGCCGGTCATTCGGCCCCGGCGGCGACCCCCAGGCCCCTGGGCGTGGCGTAGTCCACCAGCCTCCCCGGTGTCGCGGCGACGGATTTCCAGTCGGCGATGTCGAACTCGATCACCGCGCAGGTGCCCGGCTTCCATTTCGCCAGCTCGCGGGGCACCGTTTCCTCGCGCAGCAGATAGGTTGCCAGGCTTTCGATCGAGGGGTTGTGGCCGATCACCAGCAGCACGTTCGCCTCCTGCCGGGAGATGGTGCCCAGCACCTGCCCCGAAGCGGCGTCGTACAGCTCCTTGGCCAGCCGCAGCGGGCAGTCGTCCTCCAGCCCCAGCGCCTCCCAGGTCTCGCGGGTGCGGGCCGCGTTCGAGACCAGCGCCTTCTGCGGCAGGTGGCCGTTCTCGCGCAGCCACGCGCCGACCGCGCGGGCGGCCTCGGCCCCGCGATCGCTGAGCGGTCGGTCGAAATCACCGACGCCCTCGGGCCGCGAGGCCTTGGCGTGGCGCATCAGAATCAGGGTCTTCATGAACGGCTCCGGGTAAAGGCGCTCATATGAAAGGCCGATTGCCCTTCGGGGCGCAACCCCCGGCCGACCGGGCAGGCGCGGCGCACGCGGCAGCCGAGGCGGCAGTCGGCGCCGCGCCTTGAGGCCAGGTGCGCGCGGCAGGCGGGCACGTCGTAGCCCGCCGGGGTCAGCGCCGCGGGCGGGCAGGCGGTGCGGCAGGGCTGGTCCGCGCAGCGCGCGCAGGGCCGCGCCGAAACCGCCGGATCGTCGATCGCGACCGGCAGGGCGAGGGCGCCGCGGAACGACACCGTCAGCCCCTGGGTGTCGTGCACCAGCAGCGTCACCGGCGAGGCGAAGATCCGGCCGGTGCGCAGCGCCCAGGCGATGAACGGGTGCCAGGGCGGGCCGCCGAACGGGAACAGCGCGGTGCCGTCCAGCCCGGCCGCCACCGCGGTCAGCACCCGCGCCGACCAGCGGTCGAGCGGGTCCGGCCTGCCGTCGGAATATTCCGGCGCGGCGCGGAACACCGGCCACATCGCGCCGCCGTCGGGGCCGACCAGCGCCAGCGCGGCGCAGCCCTCGGGCAGGCCGTCGCCCGGTTCGGGGGCGAAGCTTCCCAGCACGCACAGGCCGTGCGGGGCGAGGCGCGCGTCGAGCCGGGCGGTGCGCATCTCAGGGCCGGGGCTGCGCCCGGATCAGCGTGCCGGCGCCGTGTTCGGTAAACAGCTCCAGCAGCACCGCGTGCGGCGCGCGGCCGTCGACGATCACCACCGCGCGCACGCCGCCGTCGATCGCGTCGAGCGCGGTCTGCGTCTTCGGGATCATGCCGCCGGCGATCACCCCGTCCTCGGTCAGCTGGCGCACCTGCTGCGAGGTCAGGTTGGTGATCACGTCGCCGTCGCCGTCCTTGACCCCGGCGACGTCGGTCAGCAGCAGCAGCCGGTCGGCCTTCATCGCCGCGGCGATCGCCCCGGCGGCGTTGTCGCCGTTGATGTTGAAGGTCTCGCCGTTCCTGCCCGCGCCCAGCGGTGCCACCACCGGGATGAAGGCGCTGTCGAGGAAGGTCCGCAGCACCGCCGGGTTGACCTGCGTCGGCTCGCCCACGAAGCCCAGGTCCTCGCCCCTGGGGCCGCTGGCCCTGTCGCAGACGATCAGGTTGGCGTCCTTGCCGCTGAGGCCGACCGCGCGGCCGCCCTGGGCGTTGATCGCCTGCACGATGCGCTTGTTGACGGTGCCCGAGAGGACCATCTCGACCACCTCGACGGTGGCGGCGTCGGTGACGCGCTTGCCGCCGACGAAGCTGGAGGTCACGCCCAGCCGGTCGAGCATCTGGTTGATCATCGGCCCGCCGCCGTGCACCAGCACCGGGTGTACGTTGCACTGTTTCATCAGCACGATGTCGCGGGCGAAGCGGGTCATCGCCTCGTCGTCGCCCATCGCGTGGCCGCCCATCTTGATGACCACGGTCGCCCCGTCATAGCGCTGCAGGTAGGGGAGCGCTTCACTGAGCGTGCGGGCGGTGGCGATCCAGTCGCGGTGCATGGCCTGTGACTTCTCCATTCCAAGGGCTCCCCGGGGCGTGCAAATGCGGCCTGCATAGGTAATATCGGCAAAACGATCCAGCCGAAACAGAAGAGGGCCGCCGCCATGCGCACCGCGCTCGTGCTGTCGCTGCTCGCCGCGGGCTGCGCCGCCGCGCCCGCCGATCCGGCGGCGCGCGCCGGGACGTGCCGGGCGCTGTTCCAGGTCTACGACCGCGAGGTGGCGCGGCAGCCGCCGGCGATGCTGGAGCTGGACGAGACGCTGCTGTTCGGTCGCCGCGCGCCGGATCCGGCCGGGTTGCGGCAGTACCGCTGCGTGCGCTTCGAGAGCGACCTGGCCGCCGGCGCCGACCTGTCGGCGCACCGTGCGCCGCCGCCGGGGCAGGGCGCGGCGCGCTATGTGCACCTGGCGACGATGGCCGCGGACGGCGCCGCCGCGCGGCTGGCCGGGCGGGTCGCGGCGCTGGGCTACCGGGTCGAGACGCGGGGCGCGCCGGGGCTGGGGCGGCGGGTGTTCGTCGGGCCGCTGCGCACGCCGGCCGAGGTCGGCGCGGCGCTGCGGCTGGCGGCGGCGCTGGGGCTGGACGACGCCTATCCGCTCAGTCGGATACCATAGCGGCGATGGTGGCGCGCAGGGTGTCGAGCCCGGCGCCGGTCTCGGACGATGTCAGGATCAGCTCGGGGTAGGCGGCGGCGTATTTCGCCAGCTTGCGGCGGGTGGCGGCGAGCGCCGCCTCCAGGTCCGCCGGCTTCGGCTTGTCGGTCTTGGTCAGCACCACCTGGAACGGCACCGCGGCGGTGCCGAGCAGGGCCATGATCTCTTCGTCGACGTCCTTGATGCCGTGGCGGCCGTCGATCAGCAGGAACGCGCGGCGCAGGTTGGCGCGGCCGGCGAGGTACTGCTTCAGCAGTGCCTGCCACTTCGCCACCACCGCCACCGGCGCCTTGGCGAAGCCGTAACCCGGAAGATCGACCAGGTAGATCGGATCGAGGGTGAAATAGTTGATCTCCTGCGTGCGGCCCGGCGTGTTCGAGGCGCGGGCCAGCGCCTTGCGCCCGGTCAGCGCGTTGATCAGCGTCGACTTGCCGACGTTGGAGCGGCCGGCGAAGCAGATCTCCAGCCGATCGCCCGGCGGCAGCCCGTCCATCGCCACCACGCCCTTGAGGAACTCGGCGCGCTGCGCGAACAGCAGCCGGCCGGCGTCGGCCGCCTCGGGCTCGGGCGGCTCGGCGACGGGGAAGGTCGGGGCGGTCATCGGGCGGCCTCCAGCGCGGCGAGGTCGGCGCCGCGGATGGCGTCGAGGTTGCGGGTGATCCGGTCGGCGGGCCAGTCCCACCAGGCCAATTCGAGCAGCCGGGCGACGGTGGCGGCGTCGAACCGGCGGCGCACCTCGCGCGCCGGGTTGCCGGCGACGACGGCATAGGGCGCGACATCCCCGGCCACGACGCTGCGCGCGGCGACGATCGCCCCGGCGCCGATGCTCACGCCGGGCATCAGCACCGCCTGGTGGCCGATCCAGACGTCGGCGCCGATCACCGTGTCGCCCTTGTTGCCGGAGGCCCAGGAGGCCGGATCGAAGCCCCGTTCCCAGCCGCCGCCGAAGATGTTGAACGGGTAGGTCGAGAACCCGTCCATCGCGTGCGTGCCGCCGTTCATGAAGATCTGCACGCCGGTGGCGATGGCGCAGAACGGGCCGATCACCAGCTTGTCGCCGACGAAGTCGAAATGGTGCAGCACGTTGCGCTCGAAGAACTTTTCCGGCTCGTGCGGGTCGTCGTAATAGCTGTAGGCGCCGACCTCGACGTTGGCCCGGCCTTCGGCCAGCGGCCGCAGGTAGGTCACCCGCGGGTAGCCCTGCATCGGGTGCAGCGTGTCGGGCGAGGGGCCGTTCATGAAAGGTTGACCTCGTCGCCGCGGGCGATGACGCCGCCCCGGGTGACGACGGCATAGACGCCGAAATCCGCGTGGTCCCAGCCGCCGCGCAAGGTGCCCAGGACATCGGTGTCGCGCGCGCCGGTTTCGGGATCGACGTGGGTGGCCAGGCAGCGGGTGATGCGCTCGCGCACTTCCAGTTCGGCCTCGCCGATGCGCAGGGTGCGGCCGATCCAGTCGAACTCGGCCCAGGGCGCGGCCCCGTCCAGCAGCAGGTTGCCGCGGAACCGGCGCGGGTTCAGGGGCTTGCCGGCGCGGCCCGACAGCGCCGCCAGGCTGGCGCTGTTGAGAACCGAAATCGACGGGTACGGGCTGTCGGTCATGCCGACCCCGGCGCGCACGATGTGCGACGGCGCGGCGCGCGCGGCGTCGGTCAGCGGCCGCACCCAGTCGACCAGCGCGTCCGAGTCGGTGTCGGGATCGACGGTGATCTGCGGACGGTCCGGATGGGTCAGGGTGATGCGGCCCGTGTCCTCGTCGGTGCGGGCGGTGATCGCCATCAGCCGGGGCGACTTCGTGACCCGGATGAAGTTGGCGCACGGCACCCAGCCCCCGGTCAGCTTCGCCGCCTCGTGGGCGAGGGCCCAGACCCGGTCCCAGGGCAGCGTCGCGCCCGGGCTCAGCCGGGCGCGTTCGACGGATTCCACGCCCAGCGACTTGATCGGATGACGATCGATCCGCGCCAGGCGGGGCATGTCAGTCGGCTTCCTTCTTGCGCCTGAACGACGAGACGATGTTGCCGAACACGTTCGGCTTCACCCCCTGGCTGCGCATGATGATGTACTGCTGGCTGAAGGTGATGATGTTGTTCGCCGTCCAGTACAGCACCAGGCCGCTGGCGAAGGTGCCGAGCATGAACATGAAGATCCACGGCATCCACGCGAAGATCATCGCCTGCGTCTTGTCGGTCGGCGCCGGGTTCAGCTTCTGCTGCATCCACATGGTGATGCCCATCAGGATCGGCAGAACCCCGATCGAGAAGATGAAGAAGATGCTTTCCGGCCCCGGCGGGGTGAACGGCAGCAGGCCGAACAGGTTCAGCACCGAGCTGGGATCGGGCGCGCTGAGATCCCTGATCCAGCCGAAGAACGGCGCGTGGCGCAGATCGATGGTCACGAAGATCACCTTGTAGAGCGAGAAGAAGATCGGGATCTGCAGCAGGATCGGCAGGCAGCCCGAGGCCGGGTTGACCTTTTCCTTCTTGTACAGCGCCATCATCTCCTGCTGGAGCTTCATGCGGTCGTCGCCGGCGTGTTCCTTGATCTTCTCCATCTCGGGCTGAAGCTTCTTCATCTTCGACATCGAGACGTAGGACTTGTAGGCCAGCGGGAACAGCAGCGCCTTGATGACCAGCGTCAGGCCGATGATCGCCAGCCCCATGTTGCCGATCAGCAGGTTCAGCCAGTGCAGCGCGCGGAAGATCGGCTTGGTCAGGAAGGCGAACCAGCCCCAGTCGATCGAGTCGACGAACTGCTGGACGCCGAGCGTGTTCTGGTAGCCCGAGATCGCCTCCCACTGCTTCGCGCCGGCGAAGAAGTAGCTGGTCTTCTCGGCCGTGGCGCCGGGGGCGACGGCCTGCACCGGCAGGCGGATGTCGGTCTGGTAGACGTCGGCGCCGGTGACGTGCTTGGCGACCGCGGTGAACGCCTGGCCGGGTTCGGGGATCAGCGTGGTCATCCAGTAGTGGTCGGTGAAGCCGATCCAGCCGTTTTCCTGCGCCTGCACCACGTTCGCGGTGCCGCCCTCGGCGGGCACCGGATCGTAGCCGGTCATCGCGTCGTAGCTATCCTCGGTCAGCTTGCCGTCGGCGGACTGGATCAGCCCCTCGTGCAGCACGAAGAAGCCGACCTGGTCCGGCTCGCCCTCGCGGGCGATGATGCCGTAGGGGTAGAGCCGCGCCTCGGCGTCGGTGCTGTTCTCGACGCTCTGGGTGATGGTGAACAGGTAGTCGTCGTCGACCGCGACGGTCTTGCGGAACACCAGGCCCTGGCCGTTGTCCCAGACCAGGGTCACCGGGCTGTCCTCGGTCAGCACCGCTTCGTCGGGGTTCTCGGCCTCGACGCGCCATTCGGTCGCCGGGCCGGGCAGCTGGTCGGGCGAAAGCCCGCCGGCGCCGCCCCAGCCGTGGAAGGCGTAGTAGGCGTTCGGCGTGCCCGCCGGCGACAGCAGGGTGACGATCGGCGAGCCGGGGTCGACCGCCACCCGGTAGTCGTTCAGCGACAGATCGTCGATCCGCCCGCCGGTCAGCGAGATCGAGCCGGACAGGCTGGGCGTGTCGATCCGCACCCGCGCGGCCTGCGCGATGGCGTCGGCGCGGTCCTGATCGGGCGTCCGGGCGACCGGGGCGGTGGCGGTGGTGCCGTCGGTGCCGGCCACCGGCGGCGCGACCGCGCCCTCGACCACCTCCTGGTCGGGGACCGTGGTTTCCAGGCGCTCCTCCGGCGGAAACAGGAGGAACCAGACGAGGATCACCAGAAAGCTCAGCGCCGTCGCCAGGATCAGGTTCTTGTTCTGGTCGTCCATCAAGGGCTCCGCAGCGGTAATTCGGGTTGCGTGCGTTCAACAGGCCCGGGGGCCAAAGGTCAAGGCCCGCCGGCGCGGATCGCGGGGCGACGGATCGACGCCGGGCAGGACGCTGCGCCGGCTAGTCCTTGTCCTGCGGCGCCGGCCGCGTCAAGCCCGCGAAGTCGAACCAGCGCGGGTCCATCAGGTGGCTGGGGTTGGCGTTGGTCAGCGCGCGGAAGATCTTCTGCCGCCGGCCGGGGGCGCGGCGTTCCCATTCGTCGAGCATCGCCTTGATCTGCTTGCGCTGCAGCCCGTCCTGGCTGCCGCACAGATCGCAGGGGATGATCGGGTAGGCCATGGCGCGGGCGAAACGCTCGCAATCCTGCTCGGCGACATGGGCGAGCGGGCGCAGCACGAAAAGATCGCCCTCGTCGTTGACCAGCTTCGGCGGCATCGTCGCCAGCTTGCCGCCGTGGAACAGGTTCATGAAGAAGGTTTCCAGGATGTCGTCCCGGTGATGGCCCAGCACCACCGCCGAGCAGCCCTCCTCGCGCGCGACGCGGTAGAGGTGGCCGCGGCGCAGGCGCGAGCACAGCGCGCAGAAGGTGCGGCCCTCGGGGATCTTGTCGACGACCACGGAATAGGTGTCGCGGTACTCGATCCGGTGCGGCACGCCGCGGTCCTGCAGGAACTGCGGCAGCACCGTCGCCGGAAACCCCGGCTGGCCCTGGTCGAGGTTGCAGGCGAGGATGTCCACCGGCAGCAGGCCGCGCCACTGCAACTCGTGCAGCACCGCCAGCAGGGTGTAGCTGTCCTTGCCGCCCGACAGGCACACCAGCCAGCGGGCGCCGGGCTCGACCATGCCGTAGCCCTCGATCGCCTCGCGGGTGTGGCGCACGATCCGCTTCCGCAGCTTGCGGAACTCGGTCGTCGCGGGCGCGCCGCGGAACAGGGGGTGGATGTCGTCGCCGTCGTCGAGCATGGCGGCGTGGTAGCGGGCGGCGCGCCTCCGGGCAAGGGGCTTGCGCGCGGTCGCGCGGCAATCGGCGCGCGACGACGTCGGGGCCGGTCGCCGGCCGGGTGATCGACAGGTGCAGCCCGCCGGAGGCCGGCGGGGCTGCGGCACCGGTATCGGCGATCGTCGGTCAGGTAGCCGCCGGCGCCGCGATCGCGGCTCAGCGCGGCACGTCGTCGACGCCCGAGCCGCCCCAGGGATGGCAGCGCGCCAGCCGGCGCAGCGTCAGCCAGCCGCCGCGCAGCGCGCCGTGCCGCTGCAGCGCCTCGAGCGCGTAGGCCGAGCAGGTGGGCTGGAACCGGCAGCTGCGCCCGACCCAGGGGCTGCCGATCAGCCGGTAGGCGCGCACCGGCAGCGCCAGCACCGCCGCCGCCCAGGTCATTGCGGCGGCTCCGCCCGGCGCGGCGCGTGCAGCCGTTCCAGCGCCGATTCGAGCTCGCGCGCCATGCGGGCGAACTCGCGGCCGGCGGTGGCGTCGCGGCGGCCGATCAGCACATAGTCCCAGCCCGGCCGGCCGTGCGCCGGCAGCACCAGCCGCGCCAGCGCGCGCAGCCGCCGCTTGGCGCGGTTGCGGGCCACGGCGTTGCCCACCTTTCTGGAACAGGTAAACCCCACGCGGACCGCATCGGGTCCGGGCGGGGACGGGTCCGGCCCGCGGTGGCGGGCCTGCAGGATGAAGCCGGGGGTCGCCTGCCGCAGGCCGCGCGCGGCGGCCAGGAAATCGGCGCGGCGGCGCAGCGTCGCGGGGGTGCGGTCGCTGTCCGGCGATGTCGCGAGGCCGGGCATCACGCCAGGCCGGATCCGGTCCGGATCAGGCCGACAGCCGGCTGCGGCCCTGCGCCCGGCGCCGGTTCAGGATCTTGCGGCCGTTCTTGGTCGCCATCCGGGCACGGAAGCCGTGGCGGCGCTTGCGCACCAGGTTCGAGGGCTGGAAGGTCCGTTTCGTCATCGTCTTCTCCTGTCGGGGCGCGCGGGCGGTCCCGCCCCCGGTCGAAATTCGAGACCGGCGTTGTAGGAGCATGCGCCCGCGCTGTCAATGCGGCGGCGACGGTAACATTGCGGGCCGGATGTTCACGGCGGCGTCAGACCGGGCCGCGATTCCGGCATCCGGGCTGAAACATCGCACACCGCGCATCAAGGCGGCGTGAGGGGGCCTGTCGCCGCCGCCGATTCTGCCCCATCACCAGTATATTCCGCCGTTCGCAACAGCAAAGAGCCCGAATGACCCAAAGCGACTCAGGCCGTCCGGCCCGCGCCCGGTTCTCGCCCGGGCGCATGATCCCCCTGGCCGTGATCCTGCTCGCGGCGGCGATCGGCGTCGCCAACCGCGACGCGTTCAGCTTCCAGACCCTGGCCGAGAACCGCGAGCGGCTGCTGGCGTGGCGCGACAGCTCGTACCTGCTGGCGGCGGGCGGCTATGTGCTGGCCTATGTGCTGGTGGTGGCGCTGTCGCTGCCCGGCGCGCTGATGATGACGCTGACCGGCGGCTTCCTGTTCGGGCTGGTCGCCGGATCGGTGCTGACGGTCAGCGCGGCGACGCTGGGCGCGGTGGCGATCTTCCTCGCCGCGCGCGCCGGGCTGGGCGAGGCGCTGCAGGCGCGGATGGACGCCTCGCACGGGATGATGACGCGGATCTGCGAGGGGCTGCGCGAGAACGAGATCAGCTATCTGTTCCTGATGCGGCTGGTGCCGGCGATCCCGTTCTTCGTCGCCAACCTGGCGCCGGCGCTGCTGGGCGCGCGGCTGCGGAACTATGTGCTGACCACGTTCTTCGGCATCATCCCCGGCACCGTGGTCTACACCTGGGTCGGCGCCGGGCTGGGCGAGGTGTTCGCCCGCGGCGAGACGCCGGACCTGGGCATCCTGTTCGAATTCCAGATCCTGGGGCCGATCCTGGCCCTGTGCGTGCTGTCGGCGCTGCCGATCGCGCGCAAGTGGTTTCGCAAGACCGGGGAAGAGTGACATGGCGAGGGACGGGGCGAGGGACGGGCATCTGGGCGAGCATATCGAGACCGACCTGCTGGTGATCGGCGCCGGCTCGGGCGGGCTGTCGGCGGCGGCCGGCGCGGCGCAGCTGGGCGTCGGCGTCGTGCTGCTGGAGGCCGGCCGGATGGGCGGCGACTGCCTGAACTTCGGCTGCGTGCCGTCGAAGGCGCTGATCGCGGCGGCCAGGCACGCCCACGCGATGCGCACCGGCGCACCGTTCGGCGTCGCCCCGGCCGAGCCGCGGATCGACTATGCCGCGGCGATGGAACATGTGCGCCGCACCATCGCCGGCATCGCCCCGCACGACAGCCAGGAGCGGTTCGAGGGGCTGGGCGTGCGGGTGATCCGCGAGCACGGCCGCTTCATCGCCCACGACACCGTCGATGCCGGCCCGTTCCGCATCACCGCGCGGCGGATCGTCGTCGCCACCGGCTCGGCGCCGCTGGTGCCGCCGATCCCGGGGCTGCGCGACGTGCCCTACCTGACCAACGAGAGCCTGTTCGATCTGCGCGAGCGCCCCGAGCACCTGATCGTCATCGGCGGCGGCCCGGTCGGCCTGGAGATGGCGCAGGCGCATGTGCGGCTGGGCGCGAGGGTCACCGTGCTGGAGGGAGTCGAGGCGCTGGGCCAGGACGACCCCGAACTGGCGGCGGTCGTGCTGGAGCGGGTCCGCGCCGAGGGCGTCGAGATCGTCGAGGGCGCGATGGCCGAGCGCGTCACCGGCGGCGCCGGGGCGCTGAGCGTGCACACCCGGGACGGCAGGCGCCACGACGGCAGCCACCTGCTGCTGGCGGTGGGCCGGGCGCCGAACCTGGCCGACATGGGGCTGGAGACCGCCGGCGTGGCGTTCGACCGCACCGGGATCGAGGTGAACGCCGGGCTGCGCAGCACCAACCGCCGGGTCTATGCCATCGGCGACGCGGCGCAGGGGCTGAACTTCACCCATGTCGCCAGCTATCATGCCGGGGTGGTGGTGCGCCGGGCGCTGTTCGGGCTGCCGGCGCGGGCCACCAACCGGCACATCCCCTGGGCGACCTACACCGACCCCGAGCTGGCGCAGGTCGGCCTGACCGAGCGCGCCGCGCGGGTGCGCCACGGCGACCGGCTGGAGGTGGTGCGCGCCCGTTTCGCCGACAACGACCGCGCCCGCACCGAGGCCGAGACCGACGGGCTGATCAAGGTCATGGTGGTGCGCGGCCGCCCGGTCGGCGCCTCGATCGTCGGCCCGCAGGCGGGCGAGTTGATCCAGCTGTGGGCGCTGGCGATCGCCAGCCGGCTGAAGATGAGCGCGATCGCCGGCATGGTCGCGCCCTACCCGACGCTGGGCGAGATCAGCAAGCGGGCGGCGGGGGAGTACTTCTCGCCCCGGCTGTTCGAGAACGACGCGATCCGGCGCTATGTGCGCTTCGTCCAGCGGTTGTGATGGACTTGTAACCGCGCATCTGGCGAAATACCTGCCTTGGAAACGGAAGAAGCAGGGCATGATCCGACTCATCAATACCCTTTCAGGGCGGGTCCTGACGCTGACGGTCATCTTCCTGATGCTGGCCGAGGTGCTGATCTTCGTGCCGTCGGTCGCCCGGTTCCGCGTCGAATACCTGCAGGAGCGACTGGAGCTGAGCCAGCTTGCCTCGCTGTCGCTGCTGGCGACGCCGAACGAGATGGTGTCGATGGATCTGGAGCGCGAGCTGCTGGAGAACGCCGAGGTGCTGAACGTCGTGCTGCGCCGCGACGAGATGCGCGAGCTGATCCTGTCCGGCGACATGCCGGCGCCGGTGGCGCAGACCTACGATCTGCGCGACCCGGCCGCTCCGGTGCTGATCCGCGATGCGTTGCTGACGATGATGGGCGACGGCAACCGGATCATCCGCGTCATCGGCATGCCGGTGAAGGGCGGCGGCATGGAGATCGAGGTCACCCTGCACGAGGAGCCGCTGCGCACGGCGATGCTGCAGTACGGGCTGAACATCCTGTGGCTGTCGCTGGTGATCTCGGCGATCACCGCGACGCTGCTGTTCCTGGCGGTGCGCCGGTTCATCGTGAAGCCGATGAAACGGGTGGTGCGCAGCATGGTGCTGTACGCCGAGGACCCCGAAGACAGCCACCGCATCATCCGTCCGACCTCGCGCGTGCGCGAGCTGATGGCCGCCGAGGTGGCGCTGTCCGACCTGCAGACCCAGCTGACCAGGTCGCTGCGCCAGAAGGAGCGGCTGGCGGCGCTGGGCGGCGCGGTCAGCCGCATCAGCCACGACCTGCGCAACATGCTGACCACCGCGCAGCTGCTGGCCGACCGGTTCGAGACCAGCGCCGATCCGACGGTGAAGCGCAGCGCGCCGAAGCTGATCGGCTCGCTCGACCGGGCGATCGGGCTGTGCGAGCGCACCCTGACCTTCGGCAAGGCCGAGGAGCCGGCGCCGCAGCTGCAGATGCACGCGCTGCGGCAGATCGTCGAGGAGGTGCTGGAGGGCGACCGCGTGCAGACCGGCGCCGATGCCGGCGAGGTCGAGCTGATCTGCGACGTGCCCGGCCACATGCGCGTCGAGGCCGACGCCGAGCAGTTCTTCCGGGTGCTGGCCAACCTGGTCTCGAACGCCCGGCAGGCGATCGTCGGCACCGGCAAGCCGGGGCGGATCCGGGTGTCGGCGACCGAGACCGACCGCGGCCTCGAGATCGTCGTCGAGGACACCGGCCCGGGCCTGCCCGCGCGCGCGCAGGAGAACCTGTTCCAGC
Source organism: Halovulum marinum (assembly GCF_009697225.1). Classification (GTDB taxonomy): domain Bacteria; phylum Pseudomonadota; class Alphaproteobacteria; order Rhodobacterales; family Rhodobacteraceae; genus Halovulum; species Halovulum marinum. The sequence continues at coordinate 21,348 of NZ_WIND01000022.1, read as the reverse complement.
CGTTCAAGGGCAGCGCCCGCCGCGGCGGCACCGGGCTGGGGCTGGCGATCGCGGCCGAGCTGGTGCGCGGCCACGGCGGTGCGCTGGAACTGCGCAGCACCTCGGCCCAGGGCACGGTGTTCTGCATCCGGCTGCCGCGCCCGCTGGCGAAAGCGGGCTGAGCGGAAAATTCTCGGCCCGAGGGGTTGCAAACCCCGGCGGCGCGGCGTAAATCCCCGCTCCACGGACCGATAGCTCAGTTGGATAGAGTACTTGACTACGAATCAAGGGGTCGGGGGTTCGAATCCTCCTCGGTCCGCCACTACCCGGAAATTCCCCTTGATGTTCGAAGCCTGAGCTTCCGAGTTGGCAGAAATACCCGCAACGGTGCGGGGTTTCCGCTTCGTTCGCGCCTGCTGCAAACGGCGCTGCCAAAATTCGCGATTCTGCCGAAAGACACGGCGATACCGGAAATTCCGCCGTCCGCGCCTTGTATTGTACAAGCGAAGCCGCATTTGTTGGGCGCACGAAGCGGGGGGCTGACGATGCCGTGCCAAGGCGATCTTCTTGACTGAGCGCGGATCTGCGGAATTCTCCCGCACGGATATCGGCTATCGCAGGGATGTCGAGCGCGTCCAGGCCATCGCGCAGGTGCCGCTGATCCTGGACCTGTGCAGCCGCGCCACCGGCATGGGCTTCACCGCCATCGCGCGGGTGACGGAGGACCGCTGGATCACCTGCTCGTCGAAGGACGATCTGGGCTTCGGGCTGGGGCCGGGCGACGAGCTGAAGGTCGAGACCACGATCTGCAACGAGATCCGCGCGAGCAGCGAGATGGTCGTCATCGACGACGTCCGGCGCAGCGGGATCTACTGCAACCACCCCACGCCGGCCATGTACGGTTTTCGCAGCTACATCTCGCTGCCGATCCGGCTGCCCGACGGCACCTTCTTCGGCACGCTGTGCGCGATCGACCCCGAGCCGCGCGAATTGTCGACGCCGCAGATCACCGGGTTGTTCCGGATCTGCGCCGACCTGATCGGCAGCAGCATCGACACGGCGATGCGGCTGGACCGGACCGAGGCGGATCTGGGCAGCGAACGCGGCATCGCGAAACTGCGCGAGGAGTTCATCGCCGTTGTCGGGCACGACCTGCGCAACCCGATCGCGGCGCTGGCGTCGGGGCTGAACATCCTCGCGCGGCGGCGCAGGAACGATCCGGAGCCGATGCTGCACGAGCTGCAGGTGGTGGTGCACCGGATGTCGGCGCTGGTCGAGAACTTGGTGGATTTCGCGACCGGACAGCTCGGCGGCGAGATCAGCGTCGACACCGGCCAGGCGGTGGATCTGCGCGCGCTGGTCGAGGACGCGGTCGCCGAGGTCGCGCTGGCGACCGGGCGCAGCATCGAGGTCGGTCTGGACCTGCCGGAGCGCGTTCCGGGCGACCGCACCAAGCTGGGCCAAATGCTGTCGAACCTGCTGGTGAACGCGGCGACGCACGGCGATGCCGAAAGGCCGATCGTGGTCAAGGGCGTCACCGAGCCCGATGTCGTCCGCATCGACGTGATCAACGGCGGGCCGACGATCCCGGCAGCGATGCTGGACGGGATCTTCGACCCCTATGTGCGCGGCGCCAGCGTGGCGGCCGGGGGGCTGGGGCTGGGACTGCACATCGCCGCGCAGATCGCGCGGGCGCACGGCGGGCGGATCGCGGTAAGGTCCGAGAACGACGAGACCAGCTTCTCGGTCCGGCTGCCGCACCGCGCCGACGGCTAGGCCGGCGCGCGCGGCTCAGGCGACGCTGGCGCTGGCGCTGGCGGTCGGCACGCGCAGGATGCCCATGCCGGTGCGGTTGTTCCAGCCGGTGCCGTCCGGGCGCACGGCGGCGGCCTTCAGCGCGTCGAACAGCTGCTGCGGGGTGCTGGTCCGGTCGGTGGTCCGCAGCGCGGCCAGCACGCCGGCGGCGACGCCGCAGGCGGCCGAGGTGCCGCTGGACACCGTCGCCGGGTCGGCGTCCTCGGAAAACCAGGCCGGGGCGCACAGGTCGGGCTTGTTGCTGCCCGGCCGGCCGTACTTCAGCGCCTCGGGGCCGTCGCCCTGGGACGATGCGCCGACCCAGTCGCCGGTGGTGGTGCAGGCGCCCACGGTCAGCACGTTGCTGAGCGCGTTCGAGCCGCGGATCGAGCGTTCCGGGCCGCGGTCGTAGATCCCCGAGAACTGCGCCGGTTCGAACTCGCCGAAATTGCCCGCCGCGAACACGATGTCGAAGAAGTTCCCCAGCACCTGGGTGAGGATGTTCAGCGGGTGCTCGTCGCCGTTGGAATAGTGCTTGGCCGGCGGCACCGGCGTATCCCATTCCTCGATCGTGTCGGCCACCGACCAGGCGTTGACCAGGATCCACGGCTGGTTCCGCCACGGACCGGTCAGCCGCGCCTTCAGGATGCCGATGTACAGCTCCTGCACGTCGTAGGTGAATGCGTCGATGTCGCTGACCCGGTGCGGCAGCACCGGCGCGTCGAAGATCCGCGCCCGCGGCGCGATGCGCAGGATGTTACGGGCGATCATGTTGGCGTGCCAGCCCGGCGCGGGATGGAACGGATCGACGAACCGGCCGGGCAGCGGCCGGCGCGGGTCGCGGTCGATGAAGCCGCCGCCGTAGTCCACCCCCGGCAGGATCGAGCGCAGGTAGTCCAGGTTGAAGCCCTCGTCGACGATGACGACGTTCACGTCGTGGCCGTCGCGGTCGGGCGGCGCGTCGAACGGCGGCCAGATCGCCCAGTCGGCGCCGATCAGCCGCATCGCCTGCGCCGCGGTGCCCAGCCCGGGGGCGCCGTTCTTGCCGACCGTCCAGTTCTGCTCGGCGCGGATGTAGGCCACCGGCGAGATCTGCTGGTCGACCCCGACCGAGGCCTTCTCGTCCTCGGTCAGATCGTCGTAGCCGACGTGCACGGGCAGCTGTTCGTAGCCCGGGTCCGGGGCCGGGGTGCCATAGCCCGCGGCCTGCTTGGCGGTGCCGCCGGCGCGCGGATCGTCCGGGCCGATCACCTCGGTCATCAGGCAGGACTTGGCGAGCAGCCGGCCGCGCACCGCCTCGGCGTCGCCGTCTGCCGGCAGATGCCCCCAGCTGGCGGCGTAGGCGGCGATCTCGTCCATGGTTTCGGTATCGCAATGCGGCGCGGTCACGGCGATGCCGCGGCAGAAGTCGGTCGACTCTTCCGGAGCGGCCGATCTGAGCAGATCGAAGTATTTGTCGAGTTCCGCGTCTTCCCGGATCCGCTTCCGCAGTACTGCGCGTGCCATGACCATCTGCGTCCCCACTCGAAGTTCGGTCCGAAGCTAACCCTTGGGCAGTGTGGCGCGGTGTGCCTAAAACCACAACGTTAACATTATCTGCCTTGAAAGCATTTCTGCTGACATATGCGCGCGGGCTGCTTATGGTATACGCCTCGGTCACTGGGGAACCCGAGGGGAATTGGGGACGATGGACGTCGCGATCGCGAGCCATAACGCGCGTCAGCTTCTTTGCGTCGTTTTCGCGGATGTCGCGGGATACTCCGCGCTGACCTCGCGCGACGAGACCGGAACCCACAACCTGCTGCGGCGCTTCATCGACGATGTCGTCGAGCCCGAGACTGCGCGCTTCGGCGGCGGCATCGTCCGCACCCTGGGCGACGGCATCCTGCTGTCCTTCCTCAGCGCCTCGGCGGCGGTGGAATGGAGCCTGAGCGTGCAGCGCCGGGTGGTCGAGGGCCGGACCGGCAAGACCGCGCGCTTTCCGGGGCTGTCGATCCGCGTCGCGGTGCACATCTGCGAGGTGATCCGCGACGGCGACGACATCTACGGCGACGGCGTCAACATCACCAAGCGGCTGCAGGAAAGCATCGCCCCCGACGGGATCATCATCTCGGAGGACCTGTACCACGCCACCCGCAAGTCGCTGAAGCTGGAGGTCCGCAACCTGGGCTTCCTGACGCTGAAGAACATCGGCGATCCGATCCGCGCCTACGAGGTGCTGCGCCCGGACAGCGACGGCGAGGGCGGGCTGAAGCGCACCCAGCAGGAGCTGCCGTCGATCGCGGTGCTGCCGATGCAGAACCTGGGCGTGGACGAGGAGTTCAAGTATTTCGCCGACGGCGTGGTCGAGGACATCATCGTCTCGCTGTCGTCGCTGAAGGAGCTGCTGGTGATCTCGCGCGCCTCGACGCTGGCGTTCGGGCCCGGCACCACCGACCCGCGCGAGGTCGGCCGCATCCTGGACGTGCGCTATGCGCTGATGGGCACGCTGCGGCGGTCGGCGACCAAGATCAGGCTGTCGGTGTCGCTGGCCGACACCTCGACCGGCGAGGTCATATTCTCGGACCGCAGTGAGTTTAACCACAGCGACCTTTTCGAAACGCAGGACAGGATCGTCGAGCACATCGTATCCCTCATCGCCCCGAACGTACGGGCGTCCGAGAGAGTAAAGGCTTTGAGGAAACCTCCTGACAACTTCACGGCATATGACCTGACGTTGAAGGCGCTTCACATGATGACCGACCTGTCGAAGGACAGCTACGACGAAGCGTTCAGGTACCTGAAGGCCGCGATGGAGCTGGACCCGGAGTTCGCCATGCCGGTCGCCTATGCCGCGCGCTGGCACTGCGTCTACATCGGCCAGGGCTGGGACGACGTGCGCGAGCGCTATGTCTCGGCCGCGCGCGAGTACGCCTCGCGGGCGGTGAACCTGGACCGGCAGAACGCGCTGGCGCTGGCCGCGTGCGGGCACGTCAAGTCGTACCTGGAGCGGGATTACGACACCGCGCTGATCTTCCTGGACCGCGCCCGCGAGATGGGGCCCAGCCAGTCGGTCGCCTGGATCCTGTCCAGCGGCACACTGTGCTACGTCGGCCGCGCCCGCGAGGCGGTCGAGCACGCCATGCACGGGCTGCGGCTGTCGCCGAACGATCCGGACGCGTTCCAGTACTACGACTTCATCTGCCTGGCGCATTACCTGAGCCGCGATTTCGACAACGCGATCAAGTGGGGCGAGCGTTCGTTCGCCGAGAAGTCGGACTACACCTCGAACTGGCGCCAGATGGCGCTGAGCAACGCCGCCGCCGGCCGGATCGAGCGCGCGCGCTTCTTCGGCAAGAAGATGATCGAGCGGCAGCCGGACTTCACGATCGACGGGTATCTGCGCGACTACTGCCCGTTCCGCGAAACCGCCGACCGCGAGATGGTTGCCGACCATCTGAAGCTCGCCGGTCTTAACTAGTCGGCTCGAGGGGAAGACGATGGCCATCACCAAGTCCAACGCCAGCAATGCGTCGAATGCCAGCAACGCCAGCAATGCCAGCAACGCCAGCAATGCCAGCAACGCGAACGGCATCGGTACCGGCAGCCGGTTCCTGGGGATGTCGCCCTACACCGAGCCGGCGAACCCGGGCGAGTCGGTCGAGAACTGGTACTGGCATGCCAACCAGTGGCCCGAGGCGAACCCGGTGGCCTACACCGGTCCCGGCCTCAACGAAGGGCCGGTGCGGATCCAGAACATCTACGGACGCACCGACGGGCCGGCGTTCTCGGCCCGCTACTGGTCGCCGCTGAACTACGCGCTGTCCTGGCTGGGCGAGTTCGCGCAGGCATTCCCGAACTGGGGCCAGGACTATCGCCCGGCCTGGGCGCAGGCCGGCGGCTGGGTACTGGGCCCCGAGGTCGAGAACGAGCTGACCGAGCTGACGCTGCTGACCGAGTACCGCGCCGGCATGATGGGCGAGGGCATCGCCCAGATCGACAATATCGAGGACGATTTCCGCGGCATCCTGACCTACAGCCGGCTGACGCACCCGAACACCTCGAAGCTGGTCGGGCTGGCGCTGGAATGCTCGACCATGGCGGTGATGCATTTCAAGCGGACCTACGCGCGGCCGCGGCCCAGCCAGATGTCGCCGATGATCATGCCGCCGATCGACCCGCCCGAGCACGCCAGCTTTCCCAGCGGCCACGCCACCCAGGCGCAGGCGGTGTCGATGGTGCTGCGGCAGCTGATGCCGAACCTGACCGCCAGTCATTTCGGCGCCTCGCCGACCGCGCCGCGCCCGGCGCTGGTGCGCGATCCGCTGCAGGACATGGCCGACCGCATCGGCCGCAACCGCGAGGTCATGGGCCTGCACTATCGCTCCGACTCCGTCGCCGGCCAGGCGCTGGGCTCGGACGTGGCGGACACGCTGAACACCATGGCGTCGCTGGACGACCTGCGCGCCGCCGCCGCCGGCGAATGGTGACGCCGCCGCCCGGCCCTTGAGGCTTGCCGGGCTGCCGGCGGACGGCCTGCCTGGCGCCCGGGCGGACCGGGCGGACCGGGCGGCGCTGTGGGCGGCGGCCTGACGCGCTCAGGCGCGGGCGCGGGCGCCGTAGTAGAGGCCGACGACATGCTCGGCCTGGGCGTAGAACAGCCAGCGCGCGACCACGGTTCCGGCGACATGGGACAGCACCAGCACGCCGCCCAGCAGGTGGTGCGGCTCGGTCAGCAGGGCGATGGCGGCGGGCAGCGCCACGGCCAGCGCGAAGGCGATCAGCCGCAGCTTGGCGGCATGCTTGCGGCCGACGCGGAACACCATTTCATCCAGCAGGTAGTTGCGCCCGGTGTGCGGCGATTCCAGCAGCCGCACCCGGCCCAGGTGGCCGAGGCCGGTCGCGGTTTCCGCGGTGGTGCCCGATGCCGCCAGCGCGCCATCGCCCAGGTGCCAGCCGGCAAGCTGCGCCGCGCCCAGCGCCAGCAGCAGCCAGCCGCCGACGGTGACCTGCCCGGCCAGCAGCGCGCCGCCGGCCAGCGCGTAGAGCACGAACAGCAGCGGCGTCAGCGGGCTGTGCCAGCGCGGGATCGCCCGCAGCTGGGCGTAGATCATGCCGGTGGCCACCACCGTGGCCACCGCCAGCAGCGCGGCGAGCCAGCCCAGAAGCGCGACCTGGGTTCCGGCCAGCACGATGAGCGCGGCATGGAGCCCGAACACCGCCATCGTCGCCATCGCCAGCACCCCCTCGCGGCTGAGCCACGAGCTGCGCCATTGCGACAGCGCCTTCCACGCCCGCTCCGGGTGGCCGAGGTGCCACAGCGAGGCGACCAGCCCGGCGCCGGCCAGCGCCAGCGCCAGCGCGGCGAACACCGCCATCACCCAGCCGCCCTTGGCCGGCGGGTCGATGCCGAGGAACGCCATCAGCCCGAAGCCGAGGCCGGACAGCGTGGTGAACACGATCAGCGAGGGCGCGGGGTGCATCTCAGATCCGGTCCAGCGCGCGGTCGAGCCAGCCGAGAAAGCCGCCGGCGCCCTCGGTGCCCTCCGCCAGCAGCGGGCCCAGAACGTCCGGCCCGTCCGACGTGTCGGTCTTCGGCCGCGGCGGCAGGTACTTGTTGACGGGTTTGGTGCCCTGTTCCGGCATCAGGTCGAAGCCGCCGCGCGCCTCGACCAGCTTGAACACGCTGCTGTCCGGGTCGGACAGGTCGCCGAAATGCCGCGCCCCCGCCGGACAGGTGCGCACGCAGGACGGGATCCGGTCCACCTCGGGGATGTTCTCGTTGTAGATCCGGTCGACGCAGAGCGTGCACTTCTTCATCACCTTCTCGGCGCCGTCCATCTCGCGCGCGCCGTAGGGGCAGGCCCAGGCGCACAGGCCGCAGCCGATGCAGTCGCTTTCGTTGACCAGCACGATGCCGTCGTCCTGGCGCTTGTAGCTGGCGCCGGTGGGGCAGACGGTGACGCAGGGCGCGTCCTCGCAGTGCAGGCAGGACTTGGGAAAGTGTACGACCTGCGCCGGCTTGCCGGGCTGCGCCGTCTCGAAGGTGTGGATCCGGTTCAGGAACGTGCCCAGCGGCTCGGCGCCGTAGGGGTCGAGATCGGCGAGCGGGGCGCCGTAGTTCGAGGTGTTCCATTCCTTGCACGAGATCACGCAGGCATGGCAGCCGACACAGGTGTCGAGGTCGATCACCAGGCCGAGGCTCTTGTCGGTGGCGGTGCGGTCGGGCAGCGATGTCATGGACGGGCCTCGGTCACGGCGGGTCGGTCGAAGGCGACGGTTTCGGTGGCGGGCGGGCGCGTGCCGCAGCCAGTGCGCGGGCCGCGCCTCATGCCCGGCCCTTGCCGAAGGTCAGCACCGCCGGGCCGGTGCCCACGGGCGAGACCTGCGCCGGGATCTCGGGCTGGCTGGCGGCCTGCGCCGGGGCCTTCTCGATCCGCACGCGCAGGTCGTACCACGCCGCCTGGCCGGTCACCGGGTCCGAGTTCGACCAGCGCAGACCGTCGCCCTTCGGCGGCAGCAACTCGTGGATCAGGTGGTTGAGCAGGAAGCCCCTGGTCGCCTCGGGGGCGTCCTCGTCCAGCGCCCAGGCGCCGCGGCGCTTGCCGATCGCGTTCCAGGTCCAGACGGTGTTCGGGTTCAGCGCCTCCATCAGCGCGACCGGGATGGTGATCGACCCGTGCACCGAGGTCAGCGTGGCCCAGTCGCCGTCGGCGAAGCCGTGCGCCTCCCAGGTGTCGCGCGGGACATAGAGCGGGTTCACGCCGTGGATCTGCCGCAGCCAGGCGTTCTGCGAGCCCCAGCTGTGGTACATCGCCGCCGGGCGCTGGGTGATCGCGTGCAGCGGGAAGTCGCCGGTGTCGATCCGGGTGTCCTCGAACGGCGGATCCCAGCGCGGCAGCGGGTCCATTGCCGTCTTCAGCCGCTCGCGCAGGTGTTCGGGCGGCTGCCGCTCGCCGTGGCCCTCGGCGGCGCGCTGGAACTTGCGCAGCGGTTCCGAGTAAAGCTGGAACAGGTAGGGCGCGGGCAGATCGTCGGTGTAGAAGCCCATCTTCACCGCCCAGTCCTGGTAGGCGGCGTTGGTCGGCTTGTAGAACTGCGCTTCCTCGGGGATGTGCTGCAGCCAGAAGCCGCCGTTGCGCTTGTAGGCCTCGATCTGGTCGGGGTTGGGCGCGCCGCGCCCGGCTTCGGTGCCGTCGCCGCGGAACCCCGCCAGCGGGCCGATGCCGGGGCGGCGCTGGTGGTTGACGATGTAGTCGGCATAGTCCTTGTAGACCGCATTGCCGCCGGCATCGACCATGCCGGGCAGGCCGAGGCGCAGGCCCAGCTGGATCAGCGCGGTCTGGAAGCCGCGCACGCCCTCGTGGCCGGGACGCTCGGGTTCGACCACCGGCCAGCGGATCGCGTCGGCGGCGGCGTCGGGCTCGCAGATCGGCCGGTCGAGCAGGCTGATGCAGTCGTGCCGCTCCAGATAGGTGGTGTCGGGCAGGACCAGGTCGGCATAGGCGACCATTTCCGAGGAATAGGCGTCCGAGTAGATGATCTTCGGGATCCGGTAGCCGCCGCTGTCGTCGGTGTCGGTCAGCATCTTCATGACCGCGCCGGTGTTCATCGTCGAGTTCCAGGCCATGTTGGCCATGTACATGAACAGCACGTCGATCGGGTACGGATCGCCCGCGTGCGCGTTCGAGATCACCATGTGCATCATGCCGTGGGCGGACATCGGCGCCTCCCAGGTGAAGGCCTTGTCGATGCGCTTGGGGCTGCCGTCGTCGTTCAGCAGCAGATCCTCGGGGCCGCGCGGATAGCCCAGGTGCGGGCCGTCCAGCGGCTTGCCCGGCGTGACCTTGGCGTGCGGGCGCGGATGGGCCGAGACCGGCTTGGGGTAGGGCGGCTTGAAGCGGAAACCGCCGGGCACCTCGACCGAGCCGAGCAGCAGTTGCAGCAGGTGCAGCGCGCGGGCGGTCTGGAAGCCGTTGGAATGGGCCGAGATCCCGCGCATGGCGTGGAAGCTGACCGGGCGGCCGGTCATCGTCTGGTGCCGCTGGCCGCGGAAGTCGGTCCAGGGCCGGTCGATGGTGATCTGCCTGTCGAACGCGGCGTGGGCCAGTTCCGCCGCGATCCGCCTGATCGTGGCGGCGGGCACGCCGCAGCGATCGGCCACCGCCTCGGCGGCGTGGGCCGGGTCGAGGTAGCGCTCGGCCAGGTGCTGGAACACCGGCGTCAGTCCGTCGAAACTGCCGTGCAGGGCGGGCTTCAGGTCCGGCGCGTCGAACGGCATCGCCCTGTTGGTGGCGCGGTCCCAGACCAGTTCCTTGCCGTCCGCGTTGCGGGCGAACAGCCCGTCCGCGTCCAGCAACACCGGCGCGTTGGTGGTCCGGCACAGATAATCGAGGTCGATCTTGCCGGCCTTCAGCAGCTCGTGCACCAGCGCCAGCACGAACAGCCCGTCGGTGCCCGGCGTGATCGCCACCCATTCGTCGGCGATGGCGTTGTAGCCGGTGCGCACCGGGTTTACGGCGATCACCTTGGCGCCGCGCGCCTTCAGCCGGCCGAGGCCCATCTTGATCGGGTTGCTGTCGTGGTCCTCGGCGACGCCGAAGATCATGAACAGCTCGGTCCGCTCCCAGTCCGGCGCGCCGAATTCCCAGAACGCGCCGCCCAGCGTGTAGATCCCGGCGGCGGCCATGTTGACCGAGCAGAAGCCGCCGTGCGCGGCGTAGTTCGGGGTGCCGAACTGCTGCGCCCACCAGCCGGTGAAGCTTTGCGACTGGTCGCGGCCGGTGAAGAACGCCAGCCGCTCCGGCGCGCTTTCGCGCACCGGGGCCAGCCATTCCGCGGCCAGGTCCAGCGCCTCGTCCCAGGAGATTTCCTCGAACTCGCCCGAGCCGCGCGGCCCGACCCGCTTCAGCGGCGCGCGCAGCCGGGCCGGCGACTTGTGCTGCATGATCCCGGCCGAGCCCTTGGCGCACAGCACGCCGCGGTTCACCGGGTGGTCGCGGTTGCCCTCGATATACGACACCTCGCCGTCGCGCAGGTGCACGTCGATGCCGCAGCGGCAGGCGCACATGTAGCAGGTCGTGCGCGCGATCCGGTCGGCGACGGGCGGGGACAGGTCCAGCTCGGGTCTTGTATCAGACATGTGTGCCAAGCCATTGCACAGGCCGCCGGTCGGCGCAATCGCCGAGGTCGCGGGCCTCTCGACAGCGCTCGCGGGCTGTGCTTGGTGCGGGGCATGAGGATCACCACCATCGGCTTCGACGCGGACGACACGCTGTGGCAGAACGAGCAGTTCTTCCGCATCACCCAGGACCGGTTCCAGGCGCTGCTGGCCGATCACGCCGACCCGGCGCACCTGGCCGAGCGGCTGCTGGCGGCCGAGCGGCGCAACCTGGCGCACTACGGCTTCGGGGTGAAGGGCTTCACCCTGTCGATGCTGGAGACGGCGATCGAGATCACCGAGCGGCGGGTGCCGGCGTCGATCCTGGCCGAGATCCTCGAGGCCGGGCGCGAACTGCACGCGCACCCGATCGAGATGCTGCCGGACGCCGCCGATGTCGTCGCGCGCATGGCCGAGAGCCACCGCATCGTGCTGATCACCAAGGGCGACCTGTTCGACCAGGAGCGCAAGCTGGCGCAATCCGGGCTGGGCGCGCGCTTTGCCGGGATCGAGATCGTCAGCGACAAGCGCGCGGACATTTATACCCGCATCTTCGCCGCCTATGGCGATGGCGCGCGGCGGGCGATGATGGTGGGCAACTCGCTGAAGTCGGACGTGATCCCGGCGATCGAGGCCGGGGCCTGGGGCGTGCACGTGCCCCATGACCTGACCTGGGTCATCGAGCATGCCGAGCCGCCCACCGGCGCGCCCCGCTTCCGCGAACTGTCCCGGCTGGGGGATCTGCCCGACTTGGTCGGGCAGATCGAGAGCGACTGACGCCTCGGAGAACTCGCAGGCGGAACGATCTCGGCACCACAGGATTTCAGATCTGGTGTATGATCCAATGGTGCCCCAGGCGGGCGTGGTCGCGCTGGCATCTCAATGGAGGCTGTCATGAAGAGCGATGCCGAATACCTGCGTCTTGCAATTGAATTTGCCCGTGAGAGCCGCGAGAGCGGTAATCACCCTTTCGGAGCGCTTCTTGTCGGACCGGAGGGCGATGTGTTGCTCTCGTCAGGCAATACATACGCCCGGGATCGGGGCGTCGGTCATGCCGAATCGAACGTGGCCCGCGCAGTCGCGAAGAAATTCGACCCGGAGTTTCTGCAGCAGTGCATGCTGGTGACCTCGGTCGAACCTTGCTGCATGTGCGCCGGGGCTGCGTACTGGGCCGGGATCGGGACGGTTGTGTTCGGGCTGAGCGAGAGCCGGCTCGGTGAGTTGACCGGCGACAACCCGAAGAACCTGACCCTCGACATCAGCTGCCGCGACATATTCGCCGTAGGACGTCGGGATGTCGAGGTCCGCGGCCCGTTCCCTGAACTCGAAGAAGAGATCGTGAAAGCCCACGAGGGCTTCTGGTAGCGTCGCCATATCATTTGCGACTGCCACCACCGGGCGGATCAGACCTGACAAGCCTTGCTAGCCGGGCAGAACGAGGATCGCGCGGAAGTCGTTGACGTTGGTCAGCGTCGGGCCGGTGATCACCTGGTCGCCCAGCGCCCTGAAGTAGCCGTGGCCGTCGAACCGGCGCAGCGCGGTTTCCAGCGCCTCCCTGCCGCTGCGCGCCACGGTGTCGGGGGTGACGATCGCGCCCGCGACCTCGGCCAGCCCGTCGACGCCGTCGGTGTCGCCGGCCAGCGCCCATATCCCCGGCGCGCCGTCCAGCCGCTGCGCCAGCCCCATCAGGAAGTCGACGTTGCGCCCGCCGTCGCCCAGGTCGCGGCCGTCGCGGGGCAGCGTCACCGTGGTCTCGCCGCCCGAGATCAGCACCAGCGGCGCGTCCCCCGGCGTCATCGCCTTCTGCCGCTGCAGCGCCAGCTCGGCGAAGGCGGCGCCCAGCTCGCGCGCCTCGCCCTCCAGCGCGTCGCCCTGGATCTCGGCGCGCAGGCCGGATCTGCGCGCCACCGCGGCCGCCGCCTCGAGCGAGGCGAGCGGGGCGGCGATCAGGTGCGCCTCGGCCCGGGCCAGCCGCGGATCGCCCGGCTTGACGCTTTCGTTGGCGGCATCGTCCAGCGCCGCCAGCATGTGCGGCGGCAGGTCCAGCGCGTGGCGCGCGACCAGCGCGCGGGCGTCGGCCAGCGTGGTCGGATCGCCCACCGTCGGGCCCGAGGCGATGTTCAGCAGATCGTCCCCCGGCACGTCGGAAATCGCCAGGGCGATCAACCGCGCCGGGTGCGCCGCCGCCGCCAGCCGCCCGCCGGCGGTCTGCGACAGGTGCCGGCGGATGCAGTTCATCGCGTCGATCCCCGCGCCCGAGGCCAGCAGCGCCTTGTTCAGCGTCACCGCGTCGTCCAGGTCCATGCCCTCGGCCATCAGCGTCAGCAGCGCCGAGCCGCCACCCGAGATCAGCGCCAGCACCACGTCGTCCTCGCCAAGCCCGTGCAGCAGGTCCAGCATCCGCCGCGCGCCCTCGGCCCCGGCGGCGTCGGGCACCGGGTGCGCGGCCTCGACGATCTCGACGTGCCTGCAGGGCACGGCGTGGTCGTAGCGGGTGACGACGAGCCCCGTCATCGGGCCGTCGTAGCGCGCCTCGACCGCCGCGGCCATCGCCGCGGAGGCCTTGCCGGCGCCGACCACGACCAGCCTGCCGGGCACCCGGTCGGGCACGAAGGGCGGCACGATCCGCTTCGGCAGGGCGGCGTCGACGGCGGCGGCGAACAGCGCGCGCAGCAGCGTGTTCTCGTCCATCACAGCATCACCCTCGGTTCGGGAATGCCGCGCTGGCCGATCTCGGCCAGGAACACCGAGCCTGCCAGCGGCTGCTTGTCCAGCTCGGACGGCTGCAGCCCCTGGCGCGCGGTGGTCACATAGAGCCGCCCGTCCGGGGTCAGCGCCGGGCAGGTGACGTTCGACACCGGCAGTTCGATCCGCTCGCGGGCGATGCCGTCGGGGCTGATCCGCTGCACGCGCCAGCCGCCCCAGACCGCCAGCCACATCGAGCCGGTCTCGTCGATCACCGCGCCGTCGGGGCTGTCCTCGCCCTGCATCACGTGGAACTCGGCCGGCGCGCCGACCGGCCAGCCGTCGGCGTCCAGCCGCCAGCGCCAGATCGTCTTCAGCCGGGTGTCGGCGAAATATGCCTCGCGGCCGTCGGGGGCGAAGCAGATCGCGTTGGGGATCGTCACGCCCTTGCGCAGCGCGCGCAGCTCGCCCCGGTGCCAGCGGTAGATCGCGCCGGCCCCGGCCTCGGCGTTGCGGCCCATGGTGCCGATCCAGAACCCGCCCTGCGGGTCGGCGCGGCCGTCGTTCGAGCGGGTGATCGGGTTGTCGGCCTCGAGCGGGCACAGGCTTTCGGCGATGCCGGCGGCGGGGTCGAAATGCATCAGGTCGGTCTCGGTCGCGACCAGCAGCCCGCCCTTCGCGGTGCGCGCGGCGGCCGAGGCCATGCGCTCGCCGTCCCAGTGCTCGGTCACGCTGCCGCCCTCGGACAGGCAGTAGAGACGCGGGCCGCCGACGCCGTGCCCGGTGATGTCGAAGAACCAGAGCCGGTCCTCGTCCCACAGCGGGCCTTCGCCCAGTGCACAGGTCAATTCCTTGAAGAGGCTGGCTTGCATGCCGCGCTGTTCCCCGGTCGTTTCGGTCTGGCGCGACACTGGCCCGAAACCGGGGCGCAGTGCAATCCGCTTGCCGTGCGCGGGCATCGCAATTCCGCTTGTGCGGCGCAAACTTGCTGCTAGCGTCCGAAACGATGACCGACCCCTGGACCCTGAACCTGAACGAGTGGATCGCCGCCCGCCCCGAACTGGCGAGCCTGCAGGTCGTGCTGTGCGACATCAACGGCTGCTTCCGCGGCAAGCGCATCCCGGTGGCCGACGCCGGCAAGGCCGGGCGCGGGCAGATGCGGATGCCGCTGACCGTCGCCGCGCTGGACATCTGGGGCCGCGACGTCGAGGGCAGCCCGTTCCTGATGGCCGGCGACAGCGACGGGCTGTGCCGCCCCACCGGCCGGATGCCGCTGATGGTGGACTGGCTGGCGCACCCGGCGGCGCTGCTGCCGCTGTGGTCGTTCACCGACACCGGCGAGCCGAACCCGCTGGACGTGCGCCACGCGCTGGCCGCCGTGGCCGCGCGGGCGGAGCGGATGGGCCTGCGCGCCGTGGTCGGCACCGAGGTCGAGTTCCATTTCGTTGATCCCGAGGAGGCCCGGCCGGCGCCCCCCGCCTCGCCCGGGACCGGGCGCCGGGTGATGGCCGAGGGGATCAACGCGATCGCCGACATCGACAATTTCGAGCAGGTGCTGGAGGACATCTTCCGCGCCGCCGAGGCCGCCGGGATCAGCCTGGCCTCGGCCATCGCCGAGGCCAGCCCGGGACAGTTCGAGATCGCGCTGAACCATCACGACGACGTGCTGGCCGCCGCCGACGACGCGGCGCTGCTGAAGCACCTGATCCGCGGCACCGCGCGCAAGCACGGGCTGGCGGCGACGTTCATGGCCAAGCCCTATCCCGAGGCGTCGGGCAACGGCTTTCACGTGCACATCAGCCTGGTGGACGAGGCCGGGCGCAACGTGTTCGACGACGGCACCGACCAGGGCAGCGCGCTGCTGCGCCACGCCGTCGCCGGCTGCCTGGACGCGATGGCGCCGATGCTGCTGGTGTTCGCGCCGCACCTGAACTCCTATCGCCGGATCACCCCCGAGGCGCACGCGCCGTGCCGGGCGGAATGGGACTACGAGAACCGGTTCGTGTCGCTGCGCGTGCCCGGCGGGCCGGGCGTGGCGCGGCGCATCGAGCACCGGCTGGCCGGCGCCGACGCCAACCCCTACCTGGTGATCGCGGCGATCCTGGCCGCGGCGCTGGACGGCATCGAGCGCAAGCTGGAGCCGCCGGCCCCCGGCAGCGACGGGCCGTCGCTTGAGACCAGCTGGGCCGAGGCGATTGCCGCCTTCCGCGAGTCGGACGTGCCGGCGCGGGCCTTCCCGCAGCCGCTGGTCGACATCTTCGCCGACTGCAAGGCGCAGGAGCTGGCCCGGTTCCGGGCGCAGATGACCCGGCTGGAGATCGACAGCTATCTCGAGGTCGTCTGAATGAGCTTTCCGGCCGACGGCGCCTATCCCGCCTCCTATTACGCCGCGACCGCCACGCCTGCGCCCGAGCGTCCCCGGCTCGAGGGCGAGGCCGAGGCCGATGTCTGCGTCGTCGGCGCCGGCTACACCGGACTGTCCTGCGCGCTGGAGCTGGCCGAGCGCGGCCACAAGGTCACCCTGGTCGAGGCGGCGCGGGTCGGCTGGGGCGCCTCGGGGCGCAACGGCGGGCAGATGGTGAACGGGATCAACGCGCCGCTCGACAGGATCGGGCGGCTCTACGGGCCGCGGGTGCAGGCCTTCGTCGGCGGGCTGGTGACCGAGGGCGGGCAGATCATCCGCGAGCGCGTCGCGCGCTACGGCATCGCCTGCGACCTGAAGCCTGGCAACCTGTTCGCCGCCTGCACCGACCGGCAGATGCGCGCGCTTGAGGACAAGCGGCACCTGTGGTCCAAGTACGGCATGGACGACCACGAGCTGCTGGACCGCGAGGCGATCCGCGCCCATGTCGGCACCGACGCCTATGTCGGCGGCATGATCGACCGGTCGGGCGGCCATCTGCACCCGCTGAACCTGGCGCTGGGCGAGGCGGCGGCGATCGAGCGTCTGGGCGGCGTGATCCACGAGCGCAGCCCGGTGCGCGCGGTGGACACCGCCGCCGCGCGGCCGGTGGTGACGACCGATCACGGCCGGATCACCGCGCGCACGCTCGTGCTGTGCGGCAACGCCTACCTGGGCCGCACGGTGCCGGCGCTGGCGACGCGGGTGCTGGCGGCCTCGACCCAGATCGTCGCGACCGAGCCGCTGGGCGCGCGGGCGAAGCAGATCCTGCCCACCGACCTGTGCGTCGAGGACCTGCGCTACATCCTGGACTATTTCCGGCTGGCGGCCGACGGCGCGCTGCTGTTCGGCGGCGGCACGGTCTACGGCGGCTCTACCCCCCGCGACATCGAGCGCAAGCTGCGGCCGAACCTGGAAAAGGTCTTTCCGCAGCTGAAGGGCGTGCGGCTGACCCATGCCTGGTCGGGCAACTTCGCGCTGACCTTCAGCCGGGTGCCGCAGCTCGGGCGGCTGGGCCCGGCCAGCTATTTCGCGCACGGCTATTCGGGCCACGGCGTCACCGGCAGCCACCTGTTCGGCCGCATCCTGGCCGAGGCGATCACCGGCGATCTGTCGCGTTTCGACACCTTCGCGAACCTGCCGTGGAGCCCGTTTCCGGGCGGGCAGGCGCTTCGAGTTCCCTATTCGGTCGCGGGCAGCTGGTGGTACGGCCTGCGCGACCGGCTGGGGATATGACCGCAACAGGGAGAACGGGAGACCGCCCATGAAGATGCGCATCGCGCTGACCTTGTCCACCCTACTGGCCGCCGGCCCGCTGGCCGCGCAGGAGGTGCTGAACGTCTACAACTGGTCGGACTACATCGCCGAGGACACGATCGAGAAGTTCGAGGCCGAGACCGGCATCCAGGTGAACTACGACGTCTACGATTCGAACGAGGTGCTCGAGGCCAAGATGCTGGCCGGCAACTCGGGCTATGACGTGGTGGTGCCGACCTCGGACTTCCTGCAGCGGCAGATCGCGGCCGGCGCCTACCAGCCGCTGGACAAGTCGAAGCTGCCGAACCTGGAGAACATGGACCCGCAGTTGATGGAGCGCGCCGCCGCCTACGATGCCGGCAACGAGCACGCGGTGATCTACATGTGGGGCACCACCGGCATCGGCTACAACGCCGGCATGGTCGAGGAGCGGCTGGGCGCCGACGCGCCGACCGACAGCTGGGCGCTGGTGTTCGACCCCGAGGTGGCCGCCAGGCTGTCCGACTGCGGCATCACCGTCCTGAACGCGCCGACCGAGGTGATCCCGGCGGCGATGGCCTATGCCGGGCTGGACCCGACGTCGACCGACCCGGCCGACCTGGAAAAGGGCGCCGAGGTGGTCGAGGGCGTGCGCGAGTACATCCGCTATTTCCACTCGTCGCAGTACATCACCGACCTGGCGAACGGCGACGTCTGCGTCTCGGTCGGCTGGTCCGGCGACGTGTTCCAGGCCCAGGCCCGCGCCGTCGAGGCCGAGAACGGCGTCGACATCGCCTACACCATCCCGTCCGAGGGCGCGCTGGTCTGGTTCGACATGATGGCGATCCCGGTGGACGCGCCGAACCCCGACGCGGCGCACAGGTTCATCAACTTCGTGATGGACCCGCAGATCACCGCCGACATCACCAACTACGTCTGGTATGCGAACGCCAACGCCGCGTCGATGGAGCTGGTCGACGAGGAGATCACCTCGGACCCCGGCATCTTCCCGACCGCCGAGGTGCGCGAGAAGCTGTGGACGGCGCCGGTCTACGACTCGCGCACCGACCGCGTGGTCACCCGGCTGTGGACCCGCGTCGCCACCGGGCAGTGATCCCCTTGCGGCCGGTCCGCGGACCGGCCGCGCCCCAAGGATGCCGAAGGCCATGACCCAGATCCTTCCGAACAACACCGCCGGCGAACGCAAGCCCTGGCGCGGCGCCAGCGAGGCGCCGTTCGTGCGCATTCGCGATCTCTCGAAGCGGTTCGCCGAGATACCGGCGGTGGACGATGTCTCGCTCGACATCTGGAAGGGCGAGATCTTCTGCCTGCTGGGCGGCTCGGGCTGCGGCAAGTCCACGCTGCTGCGGATGCTGGCGGGGTTCGAGGCGCCGACCTCGGGCCGGATCGAGATCGACGGCCAGGACCTGTCGAACGTGCCCCCCGAGGTGCGGCCGACGAACATGATGTTCCAGTCCTATGCGCTGTTCCCGCACATGACCGTCGAGGCCAACGTCGCCTACGGCCTGCGCCGCGAGGGCATGCGCCGGGCCGAGGCGATGGACCGCACCGCCGACATGCTGCGCCTGGTGCAGCTGTCCGGGCTGGAGAAGCGCCGGCCGCACCAGCTGTCGGGCGGCCAGCGCCAGCGGGTGGCGCTGGCCCGCTCGCTGGTCAAGCGGCCGAAGCTGCTGCTGCTGGACGAGCCGCTGGGCGCGCTCGACCGCAAGCTGCGCGAGGAGACCCAGTTCGAGCTGATGAACATCCAGGACCGGATGGGCATCACCTTCATCGTCGTGACCCACGACCAGGAAGAGGCGATGACGCTGGCGACGCGGATCGGGGTGATGGACGCCGGCCGGATCCGACAGATCGACGAGCCGCGGGTGGTCTACGAGCGCCCGGCGAACCGCTTCGTCGCCGATTTCATCGGCACGGTGAACATCTTCGAGGGCACCGTCGACGCCGCCGCGCCGGACGCGATGCGGGTGCGCACCCCGGAGGGGCCGGTACTGGTCCGCCCGCTCAAGGGGCTGCGCCACAACCAGTCCGTCGCCGTCGCCGTGCGCCCCGAGAAGATGAGCCTGACCCGCGAGCCGACCGGCGCCGACAACCAGCTGCAGGCGACGGTGGTCGACTATGCCTACATGGGCGACGTGACGATCTACAAGCTGGCCCTGCCGGGCGGGCGGACGCTGAAGGTGAGCAAGGCCAACCACGGGCTGGAGGCGCGGCCGATCAGCTGGGACGAGCCGGTGCACGTCGGCTTCTCGACCGCCGCCGGCGTGGTGCTGACCGCATGAGCCACGTCGCCGGCAGCCCGCGCATGAGCTGGCGCCGCTGGCTGGTGGTGGCGATCCCGATGCTGTGGCTGGGGGTGTTCTTCCTGCTGCCGTTCATCGAGGTGGCGCGGATCTCGCTGGCGGATCCGGCGCTGGCGCGGCCGCCCTACACCGCGATCTGGGCGGACGGGCGCTTCACCGGCGATCTGGAGAACTTCCTGTTCCTGCTGTCGGACAGCCTTTACGTCAACGCCTATCTCAGCTCGATCCGCTTCGCCTTCGTCTCGACGGTGCTGGCGCTGCTGATCGGCTATCCCATGGCCTACGCCATCGCCCGGGCGCGCGAGCCGTGGCGCACGGTGCTGCTGTTCCTGGTGATCCTGCCGTTCTGGACCTCGTTCCTGCTGCGGGTCTATGCGCTTGTGGGGCTGATGAATCCGACCGGGCCGATCAACCAGCTGCTGCTGTGGCTGGGGCTGATCGGCGAGCCGCTGGTGATGCGGCAGACCGATTTCGCGGTCTACGTCGGCATCGTCTACACCTATCTGCCGTTCATGATCCTGCCGCTCTACGCGGTGCTGTCGAAGCTTGACGACGCGCTGCTGGAGGCCTCGGCCGACCTGGGCGCGCATCCGGCGGTTACCTTCCTGACGGTGACGCTGCCGCTGTCGCTGCCCGGCGTCGTCGCCGGCGCGATGCTGGTGTTCATCCCCTCGATCGGCGAGTTCGTGATCCCGGCGCTGCTGGGCGGCCCGGACACGCTGATGATCGGCCAGGTGCTGTGGAACGAGTTCTTCTCGGCCCGCGACTGGACGGTGGCGAGCGCGGTGGCGGTGGCGATGCTGCTGCTGATCGTGCTGCCGATCCTGTGGCTGCAGAAGATGATGGAGCCGGCCCGGTGAAGCGCACCCCCTGGTTCCTGTGGCTGAGCGCCGGCGCCGGCTTCGTGTTCCTGTGGGTGCCGATCGTCAGCCTGGTGGTCTACAGCTTCAACGCCTCGAAGCTGGTGACGGTCTGGGCCGGGTTCTCGACCCGCTGGTATGGCGAGTTGCTGCGCGACCAGCAGGTCATCGACGCGGTCTGGGTCAGCCTGCGGGTGGCGCTGGCCAGCGCCAGCCTGGCGGTGGCGCTGGGCACGCTGGCGGCGCTGGTGCTGGTGCGCTTCGGCCGGTTCTGGGGCAAGCCGATCCTGCGCGGCATGGCCGCGGCGCCGCTGGTGATGCCCGAGGTGCTGCTGGGGCTGTCGCTGCTGCTGCTGTTCGTGACCATGGAGCGGGTGGTGGGCTGGCCGCAGGGCCGCGGCATCGTCACCATCGTGATCGCGCACACCACGTTCTGCCTGGCCTATGTCGCGGTGGTGGTGCAGTCGCGGCTGGCCGACATGGACGACAGCCTGGAGGAGGCCGCGCGCGATCTGGGCGCGGGGCCGGTGCGGGTGTTCTTCGACGTCACCCTGCCGCTGATCGCCCCGGCGCTGATCGCCGGCTGGCTGCTGGCCTTCACCCTGTCGCTGGACGATCTGGTGGTGGCGAGCTTCGCCACCGGCCCGGGCGCCTCGACGCTGCCGATCGTGATCTTCTCGAAGGTGCGGCTGGGGGTAAGCCCGGACATCAACGCGCTGGCGACGATCATCCTGGTGGTGGTGGCGCTGGGCGTGGCGCTGGCCGGGCTGGCGATGCGCCGGCGCAACTGACGGCGCCGGGCGGGGGTGGCGCCCACCCGCCCGCCCCGCCACCCCCGCCCGGCGCCTGCGGCCGGCGCGGCGCGAGACTGGAAGGAGAACGACGATGAGCGAACGGGGCGACCAGGCCTTCCGCAAGACCGACCCCCGC
>NZ_WIND01000021.1 GCF_009697225.1 Halovulum marinum | reverse complement strand
CGAAACAGATAGCGGTTTTTCTGAGCCATAAGAGCACCTTAACATGCTCTCAGACCTACTCAGCTGGAATAGACCCTTGCGGAAAGCGGATGGCGGGCGCCTCAGCCCAGCCGGTCGAGCGCCCAGCGCGCGGCGTCGGCCACCGCCGGGTCCGGATCGTCGAGGTTGGCGCGGGCCGCGGGGGCGAGGGCCGGATCGCCCGAGTTGCCGATCGCATAGAGCACGTTGCGCACCATGCGGTCGCGGCCGATGCGCTTGATCGGCGAGCCGCGGAACACCTGCAGGAAGCCGGCGTCGTCGAGCGCGGCGAGGTCGGCCAGCCGCGGCGCCTGCAGTTCCGCGCGCGCCCAGTAGTCCTGCGCCTGCGCCTGCACCGCGAACTTGTTCCACGGGCACACCGCCAGGCAGTCGTCGCAGCCGTAGATGCGGTTGCCAAGGGCGGCGCGCAGGTCCTCGGGGACCGGGCCGCGGTGCTCGATCGTCAGGTACGAGATGCAGCGCCGCGCGTCGAGCTGGAACGGCGCCGGGAAGGCGTCGGTCGGGCAGACGTCGAGGCAGCGGCGGCAGGAGCCGCAGCGCTCCGCCGCCGGCGGGTCCACCGGCAGCTCGGCGGTGGTGTAGATCGCGCCGAGGAAGATCCAGTTGCCCAGCGCGCGGCCCAGCAGGTTGGTGTGCTTGCCCTGCCAGCCGAGGCCCGCCGCCGCCGCCAGCGGCTTTTCCATCACCGGCGCGGTGTCGACGAACACCTTGAGTTGTGCGCCGCTGTCCTCGGCCAGCCAGCGGCCGAGGCGCTTGAGGCGCTTCTTCACCACGTCGTGGTAGTCGCGGCCGCGGGCATAGACCGAGATGTTGCCGCGGTCGCGGTGCGCCAGCCCCGCCAGCGCGTCGTCCGGCGGCGTGTAGGCCTCGGCCAGCATGATGATCGCGCGCACCTCGGGCCAGAGCGTGCGCGGGTCGGCGCGCTGGTCGGACCGCGCCTCCATCCAGGCCATCTGGCCGTGGCGGCCGCGGCGCAGGAAGCGCTGCAGCCGCGCCGGCGCGTTCGGGATCGCGTCCGGCCGGCAGATGCCGAGCGCGGCGAAGCCCTCGTCGCGGGCGCGGGTCTCGAGCGCGGCGCGGAGGGCGGCGGCATCCATGGCGCTAGAAGTCCAGGTCGGCGTAGTGTTCCGGCGGCGTGAAGCCCGGCAGCAGGTCGGCCAGCAGCGAGCGGAACGCGGGCCGCGACTTGACCTTGGCGTACCATTCCTTCAGCGGCTCGGAGCGGTTCCAGTCGACGTCGCCGATGTAGTCGAGGCAGGACAGCTGCGCCGCGGCGGCGAAGTCGGCGATCGACATCTGGTCGCCCGCCAGCCAGCGCCGGCCCTCCATCAGCCAGCCGATGTAGTCGAGGTGGTACTTGATGTTCTTCGCGCCCTCCTTGATGCGGGCGCTTTCGGGATAGCCGGACCGGGCCAGCCGCCTGTTGACCCGCTCGTAGAGCAGGTTGGCGGTCACCTCGTGGTGGAACTTGTCGTCGAACCAGCCCTCGAGCCGGCGCGCCTCGGCGCGTTCGGCGGCGGTCCGGGGCAGCAGCGGCGGGTCGGGATAGACCTCTTCGAGGTACTCGAAGATCGCCGAGCTTTCGGCCAGCACCAGCTCGTCCACGCGCAGCACCGGCACCTTGCCGGCCGGGTTCAGCCGCAGGAAGTCGATGCGCCGGTCCCAGGTCTTCTCCTCGACCAGCTCGACCTCGATCTTCTTCTCGGCAAGAACCAGGCGGATCTTGCGGCAGAACGGCGAAAGCGGTTGGTGATACAAGCGGCGCATGGCCGATTTCTGCCCTGTCTCGCGGGAACTTGCAACGGATTGCGGTCGTCGCGCGCGGATTGCCGCCCGTCGCGCCGGCCAGGGTCAGCGGCTCAGGCAGGCGCCGCGCCCGTCGGCGGCGAGGGTCTGCGCCCCCGCCGCGATGGACTGCGTCCGCTGCCGGGTGAAGCCCGACGGGCGCACCGCCGAGCGCCCCTTGGGGTCGGGCAGCACCGCCATCAGCCGCGCCGCCTGCGCCGGCGACAGCTGCGCCGCCGGCACGCCGAAATGGTGCCGGGCGGCGGCCTCGATGCCGAACACGCCGGTGTCGAACTCGGCCACGTTGAGGTAGACCTCCATGATCCGCCGCTTCGGCCAGAGCGCCTCGATCAGCACGGTAAAGCCGGCCTCGAGCCCCTTGCGCAGCCAGGACCGGCCCTGCCACAGGAACACGTTCTTCGCCGTCTGCTGCGAGATCGTCGAGCCGCCGCGCCGCGCGCCGCCGGCCCAGGCGTCGCGGATCGCGGCCGGCTCGAACCCCCAGTGGCCGCAGAACCCGGCATCCTCGGCCGCGGCGGCGGCCAGCGGCACCTGCGCCGGCAGTTCGGACAGCGGCACCCATTGCCGCTGGATGCCGCCCAGCCGGCGCGCCTCGGCGATCTGGTAAAGGTTGGTCGGCGGCGCCACGAAGCGCAGCAGCAGCACCGCCAGCACCGCCAGCGCCAGCAGTCCGGCCGCGCCCAGCGCGCCCCAGCGCAGCGCCCGGCGCAAAAGACCGCGGCGCCGGCCGGTCCGCCGGCGCCGCGGCAGCAACAACAGCAGTCTGGGCAGGCCCACGCCCGGCTACTGCGCCGGGATCGCCTGCTCGTCCTCGGCCAGCGGGTAGGCCAGCCGGCCGACCATCTCCTTCGGGCAGATCTGCAGGAACTTCGGCAGTTCCTCGGACCAGTTGCGCAGGATCTCGGCGGCGCGCTTGGAGCCGGTCTCCTCGGCGTGGGCGGCGACCAGCGAGCGCAGCTCGGCCTCCCAGTGGGCAGACCGGATCGGCCCGGCGACGATGGTGTCGTCGTTCAGGCGCTCCTCGGCGGCGGCTTCGGGGTCGTAGAGATAGGCCATGCCGCCGGTCATCCCGGCGCCGAAATTGTCGCCGATCGAGCCCAGGATCACCGCGACGCCGCCGGTCATGTACTCGCACCCGTTCGAGCCGCAGCCCTCGACCACCACCTTGGCGCCGGAGTTGCGCACGCAGAACCGCTCGCCGGCGCGGCCGTTGGCGAACAGGTAGCCGTCGGTGGCGCCGTAGAGCACGGTGTTGCCGATGATCGTGTTCTGCGCCGCGTCCAGCGGGCTGCCCAGCTGCGGCTTGACCACGACGGTGCCGCCCGACAGGCCCTTGCCGACATAGTCGTTGGCGTCGCCCGACACCTCGATCTTCAGCCCCGGCGCGGCGAAGGCGCCCAGCGACTGGCCGGCCGAGCCCTGCAGCTTCACCGTCAGGTGGTCGGGCTGCAGCGCGTTACGCATGCCGAAGCGCTGCACGATGTGGCTGGAGACGCGGGTGCCCACGGTCCGGTGCGTGTTCTGCACCGAGTAGCTGAGCTGCATCTTCTCGCCGTCCTTGAAGAACGGCGAGGCGTCGTCGACGATCTGCGCGTCCAGCGTGTCGTCCACCGCCTGACGCGGCTTGAGCCGGTCGTAGACCCGGGCCTGCTCGCCGTCGACCGAGACCAGCAGCGGGTTCAGGTCCAGATCGTCCAGATGCGCCGAGCCGCGGGACACCTGCGCCAGCAGGTCGGCGCGGCCGATCACCTCGTCGAGCGAGCGCGCGCCGATCGAGGCCAGCACCTCGCGCACCTCCTGGGCGTAGAAGCTGATCAGGTTGACCACCTTGTCGGCGGAACCGGTGAACTTCTCGCGCAGGTCCTCGCGCTGGGTGCACACGCCCACCGGGCAGGTGTTCGACTGGCACTGGCGGACCATGATGCAGCCCATGGAGATCAGCGCGGCGGTGCCGATGCCGTATTCCTCGGCGCCCATCATCGCCGCGATGACGACGTCGCGCCCGGTGCGCAGGCCGCCGTCGGTGCGCAGCGTGACCCGGTCGCGCAGATTGTTCAGCGCCAGCACCTGGTGCGCCTCGGACAGGCCCATCTCCCATGGCAGGCCGGCGTACTTGATCGAGGTCTGCGGCGAGGCGCCGGTGCCGCCGTTGTGCCCCGAGATCAGGATCACGTCGGCCTTGGCCTTGGCGACGCCCGCGGCGATGGTGCCGACGCCGGACTGGGCGACCAGCTTGACGCAGACCTTGGCGCGCGGGTTGATCTGCTTGAGATCGTAGATCAGCTGCGCCAGGTCCTCGATCGAGTAGATGTCGTGGTGCGGCGGCGGGCTGATCAGCGTCACCCCCGGCGTGGAATGGCGCAGGCGCGCGATCAGCTCGGTGACCTTCAGGCCGGGCAGCTGCCCGCCCTCGCCCGGCTTGGCGCCCTGCGCGACCTTGATCTCAAGCTCTTCGCACTGGTTCAGGTACTCGGCGGTGACGCCGAAGCGGCCCGAGGCGACCTGCTTGATCTTCGCCGACGGGTTGTCGCCGTTGGGCTCGGGATGGAAATGCGCCGGGTCCTCGCCGCCCTCGCCCGAGTCGGACTTCGCGCCGATCCGGTTCATGGCGATGTTCAGCGTCTTGTGCGCCTCGGGCGACAGCGCGCCGAGGCTCATGCCGGGGGTGACGAACCGCTTGCGGATCGAGGTGATGCTCTCGACCTCGTTGATCGGCACCGGCCGGGCGCCCGGCTTGAAGTCCAGCAGGTCGCGCAGGTGGATCGGCGGCTGCGACTGCATCAGCTTGGAATACTGCTTCCACAGATCGTAGCTGGCCCGGTCGCAGGCCGATTGCAGGATGTGCATCGCCTGCGCGCCCCAGGCGTGGGTCTCGCCGGTACGGCGCAGCTTGTAGAAGCCGCCGATCGGCAGCACGTCGACGCCCTGGCGCCAGCCGCGGGCATGCACCTTCTCGACCTGGCGCTTGATGCCGCTGATGCCGATGCCCGAGATGCGGCTGACGAGGCCGGGGAAGTACTCGGCGCACATCGCGCGCGACAGGCCGACCGCCTCGAAGTTCATGCCGCCGCGGTAGGACGAGATCACGCTGATCCCCATCTTCGACATGATCTTCAGCAGGCCCTGGTTCACCGCCTCGCGGTAGCGGCCGACGGCGGTGGCCAGGTCCATGTCCAGCAGGCCGCGGCGGATGCGGTCGGCCAGGCTGTCCTGCGCCAGGTAGGCGTTGACGGTAGTCGCGCCCATGCCGATCAGCACCGCGAAATAGTGCGGATCGATGCACTCGGACGCGCGGATGTTCAGCGAGCAGAAGGTGCGCAGCCCCTTGCGGGTCAGCCAGGAGTGCACCGCGCTGGTGGCCAGGATCATCGGCACCGGCGCCCGGTCGGGGCCCTGCCCCTCGTCGCTCATGATGATGTGCTGGCCGCCGGCGCGCACGGCTTCCTCGGCGCGGTTGCGGATGTCGTCCAGCGCCGCGCTCAGCGCCTGCTCGCCGCCGTCGACCGCGTAGGTGCAGTCGATCTCGACCGCGCCGTCGCCGAAATACCTGCGCATCGCCGCGAACTGGCCGTTCGAGACGAACGGGCTTTCCAGCGTCAGGATCTCGGTCTGGTTGCTGTCCTCGTCCAGCACGTTCTTCAGGTTGCCGAACCGGGTCTTCAGGCTCATCACCCGGTGCTCGCGCAGGCTGTCGATCGGCGGGTTCGTCACCTGGCTGAAGTTCTGCCGGAAATAGTGGCTGAGGGGTCGGTACTTCTCGGACAGCACGGCGGACGGCGTGTCGTCGCCCATCGAGCCGATCGCCTCCTTGGCGTCCTCGGCCATCGGCGCCAGGATCGTCTCCAGATCCTCGACCGAGTAGCCGGCGGCGGCCTGGCGGCGGCGGAGCGTCTCGCCCTCGTACAGCGGCTGCTCGGGCGCGCCGGCCAGGGTCTCGTCCAGGTCGGTGATCTTGCCGACCCATTCGCCGAACGGCTTGGAGTTGGCCAGCTTGTCCTTCAGCTCGACGTCGTGCCACAGGCGCTGCTCGCGCATGTCCACGGCCAGCATCTGGCCCGGACCCAGCGCGCCCTTCTCGCGCACGTTCATCTCGTCGACCGGGACCATGCCGGCCTCGGAGCCGGCGATCACCAGCCCGTCGCCGGTGACGACATAGCGCATCGGCCGCAGGCCGTTGCGGTCGAGCCCGGCGCAGACCCAGCGGCCGTCGGTCATCGCCAGCGCGGCGGGGCCGTCCCACGGCTCCATCACCGCGTTGGAGTAGTTGTACATGTCCAGCCACGCCTCGGGCATCTTGGTCGCGGTCTTGGACCACGCCTCGGGCACCAGCATGGTCTTGGCCATCGGCGCCGAGCGCCCGGCGCGGACCATCACCTCGAACACCGAATCCAGCGCCGCCGAGTCGGACGAGCCGCTGGCGATGATCGGCTTGATGTCGTCCTGATACTCGCCGAACGCGTCCGAGGCCATGCGGATCTCGTGGCTGCGCATCCAGTTGACGTTGCCCTTGAGGGTGTTGATCTCGCCGTTGTGGGCCAGCATCCGGAACGGCTGCGCCAGCCACCACTGCGGGAAGGTGTTGGTGGAATAGCGCTGGTGGTAGATCGCGAAGGCGCTCTCGAACCGCGCGTCCTGCAGATCCGGGTAGAACTCGGCCACGTCCTGGGCCAGCATCATCCCCTTGTAGATGATCGACCGGCACGACAGCGAACAGATGTAGAGCTGGCCGACCTGCGCCGCGGCGGCGGCCTTCTCGATCCGGCGGCGGATCACGTAGAGCTCGCGCTCGTAGGTTTCCTCGTCCGCGCCCTTGGTGTTCGAGATCAGGATCTGCTCGATCTCGGGGCGGGTGGCGTTGGCCTTCTCGCCCAGCGCCGAGGTGTTCACCGGCACATGGCGCCAGCCGTAGATGCCGTAGCCCATGCGCAGCACCTCGGTCTCGACGATGGTGCGGCAGCGCTCCTGCGCGCCGAAGTCGGTGCGCGGCAGGAACACCTGGCCGACGGCCAGCAGCTCGTCGCCCGGCTCGTGACCGGTGCTGCGGACCTGGTCGTGGAAGAACGGCACCGGGATCTGCACGTGGATGCCGGCGCCGTCGCCGGTCTTGCCGTCGGCGTCGACCGCGCCGCGGTGCCACACCGCCTTCAGCGCGGCGATGCCCGACGTCACCACATCGCGGCGGCGCTGACCGTCGACGGCGACGACCAGGCCGACGCCGCAGGCGGCCTTCTCGTCCTCTTCGCTGTACATGCCGGTGGCGGCGAGGCGGGCACGGGCGTCGGCGTGCTGCTGGGCCCAACGGTCATCGAATCGAGTCATGGGGCTGGCCTTTCTGTAGCGCACAGGACGACGCCGCCCGCACGCGGGGTGCGGACGGCGGTCGATTGCAGGATGGCGCGCCGGCGGTTGCCGGTGCGGGAATTCAGCGAAGCGGCATGGCGACCGAACCGGCGATGCGGCGCGGTTCGGGATCCTGTTCCAGCTGCACGGCCGGCAAGTCGAAATCGATCGCCAGCCCGTCGGATTGCGGCAGGTAGCGCACGCCCAGGCGCGAGGTCGGGAAGTAGCCGCTGGCCGAGAACGAGGTGCCGGCGTCGTAGCCGCGGATCTCCCAGTTGCCCGAGGTCACGCGCACCTGGTCGGGCGACATGCACAGAGTCGCGTCGACGTCGAGGAACACCGTGTCCAGCGAGTCGCGGATGTCGACGATGTCCTCCAGCGGCTGCTTCGAGACCAGCTTGACCTCCTGCACCTCGGTGCCGCGGCGCACGCGGATCGTGCGGGTGCGCGGCGCCGGCCGCGCCTCGACCCGCTGCGTCTCGGGAAGACCGGTCTGATAGCACACCCGCTCTGCCGACAGTTGCAGGCGCGCGGCGATCTCGGAGGCCAGACACTGCCCCTGCCCGGCGCTGCGGCTGAGCCGCTGCTGCAGCAGCCGCGGGCTGACCTGGCCGCAGCCTTCGGGATCCTGCGCCTGTGCCGACGCCGGCGCAGGCACCGACAGCAGCAGCGTGGCAAGAAGCGCCAGGGGCGCGGCGGGCGATATGCGGGTCAGTCGGGTCATGGCGTCCGGGTTCGGGTTGCGTTCCCGTCCCAACGCGCGACGCGCGGAAAAAGATGCATCCGCCGACGTGCAGGCGGCGGATGCACGCCGATACGCGCCCGGCGCGGGCCCGGCGCATGTCTGCGCCGTCCCCAGCACCGTCCGTCGTGTTCGGCAGCCGCTTCATCGCCGCTTGCATCCCGCATTCCACCTGTTTCGAAGCGCCGGTGTCCGGCGCGCTGCTATTCCGCCGCGACGGCCGCCGAGGCGGCGTCGAACCGGTCCAGGATCTGCTCGGCCGCGTCGCGCCCGTCGCGGATCGCCCAGACCACCAGCGAGGCGCCGCGGACGATGTCGCCGACCGCGTAGACGCCCGGGATCGAGGTCTGCTTTGTGCGGAAGTCGGCGCGGATCGTGCCCCAGCGGGTGACCTCCAGCGCCGGCTCGTTCCACAGCGCGGGCAGCTCCTCGGGCTCGAAGCCCAGCGCCTTGATCACCAGCTCGGCGTCCTCGGTGTAGTCGGCGCCGTCGATCTCCTCGGGGACCTGGCGGCCGCTGGCGTCGGGCGCGCCCAGCCGCATCCGCGCGACGCGCACGCCGGCAACGCCGTCGTCGCCGGTGAAGCCCTTGGGCGCGGCGAGCCAGACGAACTCGACGCCCTCTTCCTCGGCGTTCTCGACCTCGCGCTGCGAGCCGGGCATGTTTGCCCGGTCGCGGCGGTAGAGGCACTTCACGCTGGTCGCGCCCTGGCGGATCGCGGTGCGCACGCAGTCCATCGCGGTATCGCCGCCGCCGATCACCACGACGCGCTTGCCGGCGGCGTTCAGCTCGCCGCTGTCGTATTCGGCCACGCTGTCGCCGAAGCCGATCCGGTTCGACGCGGTCAGGTAGTCGATCGCGCGCACGATGCCGGACAGCCCCGCGCCGGGCCCGCCCAGGTCGCGGGACTTGTAGACGCCGGTGGCGATCAGCACGGCGTCGTGCGTCTCGCGGATCTGCTGGAAAGTGATGTCCTCGCCGACGTTGCAGTTCAGCCGCAGCTCGACGCCGCCGTCGACCAGCTGGTCGTTGCGGCGCATGACCACGTCCTTCTCCAGCTTGAAGCCGGGGATGCCGTAGGTCAGCAGGCCGCCGGCCCGGTCGTGGCGGTCGTAGACGGTGACCTTGCAGCCGGCGCGGCGCAGCATGTCCGCCGCCGCCAGCCCGCCGGGTCCGGCGCCGATCACGCCGACGCTTTCCGGGCGTTCCCGCGCCGGGACGACCGGCTTGACCCAGCCGTTCTCCCACGCGGTGTCGGTGATGTATTTCTCGACCGCGCCGATGGTGACGGTGCCGTGGCCGGACTGCTCGATCACGCAGTTGCCCTCGCACAGGCGGTCCTGGGGGCAGATGCGGCCGCAGATCTCGGGGAAGGTGTTGGTGGCCTGGCTGATCTCGTAGGCCTCTTCCAGCCGGCCCTCGGCGGTCAGGCGCAGCCAGTCGGGGATGTTGTTGTGCAGCGGGCAGTGCGTCTGGCAGTAGGGCACGCCGCACTGCGAGCAGCGCGAGGACTGCTCGGCGGCCTTTTCGGCGGCGTATTCGCGGTAGATCTCGCCGAAATCGTCGCGCCGGTCGTCGGCGGTCCGCTTCTCGGGCATCGCGCGCCCGACGGTCACGAATTTCAGCATGTCGCTCTGCGGCATGTCCGCCTCCCTTCCGGATTCCGAATGGCCGACCACAATGCGCCGGAGCCGCTGGATACATCTTTCCGCGCGGCTAATAAAGTCAGCTATGCTGACCTTTTCGCCCATTTTCGCGTCCGGGCGGCAGAAATTCGGCTGCGGCGCCGGAAAATTCGTAAACATATGTGACCTATTCGGCCCGCATTGCCCCCCGGACCCAGGTTTGCTACCACGAAATCCGCCCCGGTTCGACAGGTCATGGCGATGCCCCTGCTTTCACTGCTCATGCTCGCCCTGATCCAGGGAATCACCGAGTTCCTGCCGGTATCGTCCTCGGCGCACCTGGAGCTGTGGCACCAGTGGGTCGGGCAGACGCCGGACGATCTGAGCCTCGACATCGCGGTGCACGTGGGCACGCTGGCGGCCGCGACCCTGTATTTCCGGGCCGAGGTCGGCAGCGCCCTTGCCGGCGTGCTGCAGTTGCTGCGCGGCGAGCGCGACCGCCCCGAGGCGCAGCTGGCGATACGCCTGGTCGTCGCCACCGTGCCGGTGGTGCTGGCCGGCGGCGCGCTGGCGCTGACCGGGCTGACCGAGGCGCTGCGGTCGCTGGCGGTGATCGGCTGGGCGATGATCCTGTTCGGGCTGCTGCTGTGGTGGTTCGACCGCCGCGGCGCGCGCGGCCGCCGAGCCGCGGACTGGACCCTGCGCGACGCCTGGATCATGGGCCTGTGGCAGGCGCTGGCGCTGATCCCGGGCACCTCGCGCTCGGGCGCGGCGATCACCGGCGCACTGGCGCAGGGCTACGAGCGCAGCGACGGTGCGCGGCTGGCGATGCTGATGTCGATCCCGACGATCGCCGCCTCGGGCGTGCTGCTGGTCGGTAAACTGGTCGCCACCGGAAACGTCGAGCTGGGCGCCGAACTGGCGCTGGCCGCCGCGCTGGCGTTCGGCGCCGGGCTGGCGGCGCTGGCGCTGATGCTGCGCCTGCTGCGCAGCGTCAGCTTCACGCCCTATGTCGTGTACCGCGTGCTGCTGGGCCTGCTGCTGCTGGGCATCGCCTATTCCTGAGATCGCCTATTCCTGGAATGGCCTGTTCCTGAAATGGCCTGCGCATGAAAAAGGGCGCGAGCGCGCCCTCTTTCCCGTGCGATCGCACCACCGCCGACGCCGTCCGTCGCCGGCCGGGATCAGTAGCGCAGATCCTTGGCCGAGCTGGTCAGCCGCGCGTACTGGCCGTAGGGCATGTAGGGCGTCAGGTAATCCTCGAGCTCGGCCGCCATCGGCGTCGGCTGGATGCCGAGATCGGCGAACCCCATCGCGTCCTCCGAGACGACGTTGTCCCGGCCCAACTGCAGCACCTGGTCGTGGGTCACCGGCGCCGACAGCAGGCCGCCGCTGATCCGGTGCAGGAAGCCGAAGCTCTTGCCCATCGCCCGCGCCAGCGGCATCGGCACCGACAGCACCAGCCGACGGCGGCGGATCACGTTCAGCATCCGGTCCATCAGCCCGGCGAAGGTATCGACCTCGGGGCCGCCCAGCTCGTAGATGCCGGCGTGCACGCCATTGGTCAGCGCCTTCTCGGCCGCCGCGGCGACGTCGTCGACATAGACCGGCTGGAACCGCGTCTCGGGGCCGATCACCGGCAGCGCCGGGCTGATCCGGGCCATGCCCGCGAAGCGGTTGAAGAACTTGTCCTCGGCGCCGAACACCACCGACGGACGCAGGATAATGGCTTCGGGCTGATACCGCAGCACCTCCGCCTCTCCGGCGGCCTTGGTCCGGGCATAGGCGCTGTCGCTGTTCGCGTCCGCGCCGATCGCCGAGAGATGGACCAGGCGGTTGATCCCGGCCTCGGCCGCCAGCCGCGCGACCCGCGCCGCGCCGTCGACGTGCAGCGAATCGAAGGTCTGCTTGCCGGTCGGGGTCAGCACCCCGACGGCGTAGACCACGGCATCCGCGCCGCTGAGCGCCGCCGCCACCGAGGCATCGTCGCGGACGTTGACCTGCACCGGCTCGACCTGGCCGACAACGCCAAAGGTGCGCACGAACAGCGCGTCGTTCGGACGCCGCACCGCGACCCGCACCCGCCAGCCTGCCCGCGCCATGCGACGCGCGATGTAGCGTCCGATGAAGCCGGAACCACCAAATATCGTGACAATCGGACTTTGCGGGATCATGCGTGAAGCTCTCTCTCTACAAACTCGCCGGCTTCTTCAGCCACGCGTCGGGGCGTGGCCGCCCGCATCCGTCGTCACCTTCCGGTCACGCATGGTGCGGCCGAGTCACGACGCATATAGGACACGGCCCCCAACGCGGAAAGATGCGCGAAAGCACCCGCCGCAAGGCCTGTGACCATGTTGCACCGGTCATCGGTCAGGAGGAAGTCGAAACCTTGTTACCATGATGGCCGCACATGTTCGCGACCTGTTTTCGCGGCGAACATGCCCGCGTCGTCGGGGGGCGTCAAACCTTCCGCGGACAGCATCGCCGGACCGGCGGATTTTCCCCCACGGGAATGCGAAACTGGCGTTGACACCGGTTTGCGGCGGCGATACATCCCCACCCCACGGACGGCACCTGCCCAGGTGGCGGAATTGGTAGACGCGCTGGCTTCAGGTGCCAGTGGCCTAACGGTCGTGGAAGTTCGAGTCTTCTCCTGGGCACCACCGACACGCAGAACCCCTTGGCAGCCTCGGCTTCCGGGGGTTTTTTCGTTTCCGGCCGCCCGACAGTCTTACCCGTCCGGATCCCGCCGGTGCACGCGCGGCGCGCACGGCGAGGCGCTGCCGAAGACTGGGTGCGGATGCGTACCATGCGTCCACCCGCGGGAGATGATTTGCTATGAATTGAGTCGTCCATTGGGGGATGCTTCAAGATGATGAGATTTGACAGCAAGTTTGCTGCACGCTCGGAGTCCGACGCGATTTCGGTCCGGCACGCGCTGGAACCGTCGCGGAACGGCCCGGCCAACGAGAAATTCCTGCAGGACTGCCTGACGGTTTTCCTCGATCTCGGTCTCACGCCGCACGAGATGAGTCGGCTGTCCGGCTTTCCGCTGAATGCGATCAGGCAGGGCCTGACCCGCCGCGAGGGCGCGCGGTGCCCGCCAAGGCCCGCCGAGATCCGGCCGCGGCCGGTGCAGTTCGCGGCCCGGCGGATCGATCCGGGGCGTCAGGACCGGACGAGGATCCTGCTGGCCGAGAAGGACATCGTCGTCGCCAACGATCTGGCCTGCGAGATCGCGCAGCACGGGGCGGCGCGGGTGGAGGTCGTGCACTCGCTGTCGGCGGCCATGAACCGGATCGCCGGCACGGCGCCCGACCTGGCGGTCCTGAACGTCCAGCTTCAGGACGAGCTGAGCTATCCGGCCGCCAGGCGGCTGGTCGCGCTTGGCATTCCGTTCGTCTTCTGGACCAGTTTCGACGACGCCGAGATCCTGTCGGAATTCCGCGACGTTCCGCGCCTGTCGAAGCCGCAGAACACCAAGATCGTTGCCGAGTGCATCAACGGATTCGTGAAATTCCTGGCGCAGGGTCCCGTCCCGCCGGGCCGGTCCGGCGCGAACATCCATGCGGCGCCGTGCGGCCCGGCCCGCCGCATCGTCGGGACCGGCCGGCCGCCGCGGGGCTGACCGGCCGCGTTCCGGCGCCACCTGCGGGTGGAAGCCGTGACCGGCGCCAGGGGTGCGCCGGTCACGGCCGCAACTTCCATCCGAGCGTGCGACGGGCTGCAAATATTTGTATACATTGACTTTTTTTTGACTTTCTGCTAATCGTTTTCCGGCGGGTCACAAACTGTCAGGGCGTGACCGGTTGAGAGACAGCCGAACGTCGTGCTCTTGCCCCAAGCGAGAGTACGAGCCGTTGAAACCCCATGCTTTTCCGTCCGGTCGGAACAATCTGATCTCCACCCTGCCGGACCGCGACCGGGCGCTGATCGAATCGGCCCTGACGCCGGTCACGCTGGACAAGGGGATGGTTCTGGAGTCTGCCAACCGGTCGATCGAGTCCGTGTATTTCCCGGTGTCCGGCATCGGCTCGATCATCGCGCTCGGCACCAACGGGCGGCGGGTCGAGTCGGGTCTGTTCGGCCGCGACGGCATGTCCGGCACCTCGGTCCTGATCGGTGCGGACCGCAGCCCCAACGACACGCTGATGCAGGTTCCGGGGCACGGCCAGTCGATCCCGGTGGACCGCCTCAATGACCTGATGGAGCAGAACCCGGCGCTGCGGCGTCACCTGACCAGGTATGTCCAGGCGCTGATGATCCAGACCGCGCACACCGCGCTGTCCAACGTGCATGCGAAGCTCGAGGACCGGCTGGCGCGCTGGATCCTGATGTGCCACGACCGCATCGACGGCAACAGTCTGGCGCAGACCCACGAGTTCCTGTCGATCATGCTGGGGGTGCGCCGCGCCGGGGTGACGATCGGCATCCACATCCTCGAGGGCAAGGGCATGATCCGCGCCACCCGCGGGCGCATCCAGATCCTCGACCGCGAAGGCCTGGAGGCGGAAGCGGAGCAGATCTATGGCGTGCCCGAGGCCGAGTATTCGCGGTTCTACGGCTAGACCCTGGTCCGGACGCGGCCGCTGCGCCGCGGACCGTCAGGTATCGGTCCACGCCTCGCCGTCGAGGCGCATCTTCGAGGTCGGCCGGACCGAGCTGGCCTGCGGCCCCATGCCCTCGTTGCCCTCCTGCGAGATCGTCAGCTCGACCGGCTGCCCCTCCTGCAGGTCGTCGAAGCCGTCGTTCGCCACCGCGTTGC
Source organism: Halovulum marinum (assembly GCF_009697225.1). Classification (GTDB taxonomy): domain Bacteria; phylum Pseudomonadota; class Alphaproteobacteria; order Rhodobacterales; family Rhodobacteraceae; genus Halovulum; species Halovulum marinum. The sequence continues at coordinate 46,835 of NZ_WIND01000021.1, read as the reverse complement.
GGTGGAACCAGATGTCGCGCCCGTCCGTGGTCGCGACGAAGCCGTACTCCGAGAACAGCTGGCGAACGCGTCCGGTCGGCGGGCCCTCGTGCGTCTTCACGTCGCCGCGCACGGTCTGCGAGAACTGCTCCAGCTGCCGGTCCATGGCGTCGAACGCGTTGTTCACCGTCTGAAGCGGGTCGAAATGGTCGCCCTTGCCCGGGTCCTGGCTGACCACCAGCTCCTTGCCGGGCACCCGGGTCTCGATCCGGACATGGTAGTTCTTCGGCGCGCCCTGGCTCTTGTGATCAAGCTCGACCACCACGTGGCACGAGTTGATGTGCTTGAAGTACCGGTGCATCCGGTCGACCCGCTCGCGGATCCGCGCTTCCAGCGAGGCGGAGCTGTCCATGTTGTGGAAGGCTATTTCCAGTGGCTGGTCCATGCGGCTGCTCTCCCTTTCCTGGTAGGGGGAAACGATCTGGTGCGGTGCGCTGTTCCCGTCCGCGGCGGGGAAAGCCCGTCTTCGCCGGCCGCCCGGCGGTCAGCCGGGGCCGGGACGCCGTCAAGCCCCGCCCGCGGCGGCGACCGAGATCCGCATCCCGTCGCGCGGCCACGGCGGAAAACGGTTGCGGGGCAGGCTCAGATCCTGTTCCGGCACCTGCCATGTCATCGTGCGCAGGCGGGCGATCGCCTCGGTCGTCAGCGCGACGGTCAGATCCTCGCCGGGGCAGCGGTGACCGTCGACGGGATCGCCACCGCCCTGCGGCACCAGCGCCTCGGGGGCGGCGTCCGCGCCGAGGTGCCGTTCGGGCCGGAAAGTCTCGGGCGCGGGCCAGGTCGCCGGATCGCGGTTGGTGCCGTATAGATCCAGCAGCAGCCAGTCGCCGGCGTCGAAATGCGCCCCGCGCCAGTCGAACGGCTGCAGCACGCGGCCGCCGATGACCGGGAAGAACGGGTAGAGCCTGCGCACCTCCTGCGCGAAGGCGCGGTGCATCGCCTCCGCGTCCGGCGCGGCGAAGGGGATCGTCTCGCGGTGGACATGCAGCGCGTGGGCCGCGAACACGACATAGCGGCCGGCCGCCAGGATCGGGCGCAGGATGTTCAACAGCTCGACCGCCGCCGCCGCCTCGGTCATCCGGCTGCCATCGGCGTCGACGTGCAGGGCGAGCCGGGCGACGACACCGGCGTCCGCCGTCGCGCCCACCGCGCCGGCCTGCCGCGCGTGGCGGATGACGCCCCGCGCCCAGCGTTCCGAGCGTTCGCGCAGCAGGCGCGCCCGCAGGTGCGCCGGGCCGATGCTGCCCGCGGCGCCGACCATCGCCGACAGTTCGGCGCGCCGCGCCGCCACCTCCCGGTCCGGGGCGGCGATGCCGCACCAGCGCAACGCGGTGCGGGTCATGATGTCGTCCACCGCGTCGCGCAGCGCGACGGTGCGGCCCTGCCAGCCGTCGGCGGCGGCGGTCCATTCCCCGGCGAAGATGCGGCGCGCCGCGTCCAGCCGGCGGGCGGTCATCAGATCCAGGAACATCGCCTTGCGCACGCGGTGCGCGGCGCCGTCCAACGCCTGCACGCTGCCCTTGTCCTGCAGCAGCGCCACCACCGTCGCCGGCATCGCGCCGCGCCGGGTCATCCGGCCGGGGCGGTAGAACTCGCGCGCCGCCTCGGCGCCGCACAGGCAGGTCACCGGGCGCAGCATCATCCGGGTGCGGAACCGGTCGGAGCCCAGCCGGCGGCAGCGGCCCGAGACAAAGCCGTAGCCTTCGCGCAGGAAGGCGGCGGTGCTGTCGATCCCCGGCAGCGCGGGGATCGGTTCGGCACGGGTCTCGGCACGGGTCTCGGCGCGGGTCACGGCGTGGGCCTCCTCGTCCGGCTCGAATGGCGTCGGAGAGGGAACAGCCGCGCGCGCCAACGGTTCCCGACCCGCGGACCCGAAGCCGGCGGCGGCCGCTACCTGCCCATCCAGCCGCCGTCGACGGTCAGGATCGTGCCGTGGACATAATCCGCCGCCGGCGACGCCAGGAACACCACCGGCCCGCCGAAATCCTCGGCGCGGCCCCAGCGTCCCGCCGGGATCCGCGCGAGGATCGCCTTCGACCGCTCGGGATCGCCGCGCAGCGCCTCGGTGTTGTCGGTGTCGACATAGCCGGGGGCGATGGCGTTGACGTTGACGCCCTTCCCCGCCCATTCGTTGGCGAACGCCTTGGCCAGCTGGCCGATCCCGCCCTTGGAGGCGGCATATCCGGGCACGGTGATGCCGCCCTGGAAGGTCAGCAGCGAGGCGGTGAAGATGATCTTGCCGGCGCCGCGGTCGACCATGGTGCGGCCGATCTCGCGCGTCAGCACGAACTGGGCGCTCAGGTTCACCTCGATCACCTCGTCCCACAGCTCGTCGGCATGGTCCGCCGCGGGCGCGCGGCGGATGGTGCCGGCGTTGTTGACCAGGATGTCGATCCGCGGGTGGTCGCGCAGCACCTGCGCGGCGAAGGCGCGGACCGCCTCGCGGCGCGAGAAGTCGCAGGCATGGCCGGTGAAGCGCCGGCCCAGCGCGGCGACGGCGTCGCCGACCGCCGAGCCGGCAGGGTCGAGCGTGGCGCTGACGCCGACGATGTCGGCGCCGGCTCCGGCCAGCGCCTCGGCCATGGCGCGGCCGAGGCCGCGCCTGGCGCCGGTGACCAGCGCGGTGCGTCCCGAAAGATCGAACATGTCACGTCCGGCCATCACGCGTCCTCCGCGATGCGGATCATCGCCTTCATCGTGTCCGGGCTTTCGGTCAGCGCCTGGAACGCGGCCTGGATCTCCTCCAGCCCGCGGATGTCGGTGATGAAGGCGTCGCAATCGACCACCCCCGCGGCCAGCAGGCGCATCGCCGCGTCGTAATCCTCGGGGCGGTAGACGCGGGCGCCGAGCAGGTCGAGCTCGCGCCAGAAGAACTGGAACAGGTCGACCTGCGGCTTGCTGGCATGGATCGCGACCATCACGATCCGTCCGCGGGTGGCGGCGGCGGCGGTCATCAGATCGACGCCGGGCTGGGTGCCCGACACCTCGAACACCACGTCCGCGCCCTTGCCGCCGGTGGCCGCGCGGACCGCGGCGGCGGCGTCGCCGTCGCGCGGGTCGAGCACGTCGAAGCCGGCGCGACGGGCGAACGCCAGCCGGTGGGCGTTGATCTCGCAGACGGTGACGCGCGCGCCCGCCTCGCGCGCGACCATCGCCACCAGCATCCCGATCGGCCCGCCGCCGATCACCAGCACGTCCTCGCCGGGCGCAACCCGGCCGCGGGCGACATCGTGGCAGGCCACCGCCAGCGGCTCGATCAGCGCGGCGTGCTTCAGGTCCAGCCCGTCGGGAACCGGGTGGACGGTGTGCGCCGGGACGGTCCACTTCTGCTGGAACGCGCCGTCGCTGTCGATGCCGAGGAACTTCAGGTTGTGGCAGACGTGCTGGTGGCCGGCGCGGCAGGCGGGGCAGTCGCCGCAGTGGTCCAGCGGCCGCACGACGACGTGCTGGCCCGGCCGCAGCCCCTCGACCCCGTCGCCCAGCGCCGCGATCACGCCCGACATCTCGTGGCCTATGGTGCGGGCGGGGCCGACGCGCGCGTCCATGTGGCCGAGGTAGACGTGCAGGTCGGTACCGCAGATCCCGCAGTAGGCGACGTCGATCTGCACCTCGCCGCGGCCGGGGGGCGGAACCTGCACGGATTCGAGGGTGAAGGTGCGGTCGCCGCGGTAGACGGCAGCTTGTGTGGTCATCGGTTCGGTCCTCTGGCGGATGCGCCGCGGCCCGGTCCGGCCGGGGGGCGGCGAAGTTCGTGGCGGCATACCGGAGGATGTGCCGCATCGCCGGCGCCGGCTCAACCCGGCTCGACCCGGTTCGGCCCGGCTCACCCCGGCCGGCCCGCTCCCGGGCGCCGCGCCGTCACCCGGGCCTGGAACAGGATCACGGCGAACAGGAAGCCGCCGCGGATCACCATCTGCCAGTAGGCGCTGATGCTGATCGTGCCGCGGCCGTTCTCGAAATTGAGGATGTTGAACACCAGGCCGAGCAGCAGCGCCCCGGCGACCGTCGCCGGCACCGAGCCGAGCCCGCCGGTCAGCAGCGTGCCGCCGACCACCACCGAGGCGATGGCCGAAAGCTCCCAGCCGATGCCTTCCAGCGGCTGCCCGGCGCCGAATCCCGACGCCAGGATCACCCCAGCGATGCCGGCGCAGCCGCCCGACAGCATGTAGACGAACGCCTTGGCCCGCGCGACCTTGAGGCCCATCAGCACCGAGGCGTCCTCGCTGCCGCCGATCGCCAGCACCGTCCGCCCGAGCGAAGTCCGCTCGATCACGATCCACAGCACCAGCACCACGGCGGCGACGATGACGATGGACCACGGCAGCAGGTTCCACGCCGACTCCATCCCCATGCGGGTGAAATTCGACGTCCAGTCCACCGAGATCGTCTGCGCCCCCGAGATCACCAGCGCGCCGCCCTTCGCCGCCAGCATCGCCGCCAGCGTGGCGATGAACGGCGGGATCCGCAGCACGATGATGCTGAACGCGTTCAGCGCCCCGAAGCCGACCCCGGTCAGCACCGCGCCGGGCAGCGCGACCTGGATCCCGTAGGGCGACAGGTAGGCGGCAACCACCGAGGTGAAGGCGGCGACCGAGCCGACCGACAGGTCGATGCCGCCGGTCAGGATCACGAAGCACATGCCCACCGAGATGACGATGAACATGGAGTTGTAGTTCAGGAACGAGGTCAGGTTGTAGGCGCTGCCGAAATTCTCGTAGCGCAGCAGCCCGAAGCCGACCAGCGCGGCCAGCGCCAGCCACACCGCGGCCGATTGCGGGCTGTGCGCGACGTATCTGCGCAGATCGAGGGCATCGGCGTTCATGGCGCGCTCACTCCTTCCGGGTCTGCTGCACATAGACGGCGGCGAGGATGATGGCGGCCTTGGCGATCAGCGCGACCTCGTCCTCGACGCCGTTGGCCAGCAGGGTGTACTTCACCAGCTGGATGATCAGCGCGCCGAGGATGGCGCCGAAGACCGGCGCCCGCCCGCCCTGCAGCAGCGCGCCGCCGACCACCGCCGCGGCGATGGCGTCCAGCTCCATCAGGTTGCCGTTGCGCGCCGCGTCCGAGGCCGAGTTGATCGCCACCACGATCAGCCCCGCCAGCCCGGCGAGCGCGGCGCAGATCACATAGACGCCGATCTTGACGCGCCGCACCGGCCCGCCTGCCAGGTGCGCCGCGCGTTCGTTGCCGCCGATCGCCAGCACATAGCGCCCGAACAGGGTCCGGGTGACGACCCAGAACAGCGCCACGGCGATCGCCAGCGCCAGCCAACCCTGGAACGGCAGCCCGAGGATCTTGCCGGTGCCCAGATAGCTGAAGGCGGGATTCTTGAAGGTCTGCAGGTTGCCGTTGGTCAGCACCTGCGCGATGCCGCGCCCCGAGATGAACAGGATCAGCGTGGCGATGATCGGCTGCACCCGCAGCACCGCCACCATCACGCCGTTGAACAGCCCGCAGGCGACCGCCGCCAGCAGCGGCAGCACGATCGCCGCCGCCACCCCCAGCCCCGGATAGGCGGTGCCCAGCGCCGACTGGAAGATCAGCGGCGCCAGCGCGCCGGCCAGCGCCATCACCGCGCCCACCGACAGATCGATGCCGCCGGTCGCGATCACCAGCGTCATGCCCATCGCCACGATGGCGATGGTGGCGACCTGGGAGATGTTCACGAACAGGGTCTGCAGCTGCAGGAAGTTCGGCGTGACCAGCGCGTTGAACACCAGCAGCGCGATCAGCGCCGCGACGCCGCCGTTGCCGCGCGCCAGCTTTCGCCACTGCGCCCGGCGCGGCGGGCGGGCGGCGGGCAGGTCCTGCACCATCATGCCGTCACCCGGCGGTCGTGCGCCAAGGCGCGGACAAGCCTGTCTTCGGTGATGCCCGGGTTGGCAAGTTCGGTCACGGTGCGGCCCTCGTTCAGCACGACGATCCGGTCCGCGCCTTCGACCAGTTCCTCGAATTCCGAGCTGATCAGCACCACGCCGTGACCCTGGCCGACGAAATCGCGGATGATCGCCTGGATCTCGCGCTTGGCGCCGACGTCGACGCCGCGGGTCGGCTCGTCGAGGATCAGGACCTCGGGCTCGATCGCCAGCCAGCGCGCCAGCAGCACCTTCTGCTGGTTGCCGCCCGACAGCTCGCGGATCGGCTGCTCCATGTCGGCGGTCTTGATCCCGAGCGCGTCGATGAACCGCTGCACCAGCGCGCGTTCGCGGGCGCGGTCGACCTGCCCGTTCCGCGCTAGCCGGGGCAGCAGCGCCAGCGTCAGGTTCTCGCGCACCGACATGCCGGGCACGATGCCTTCGGCCTTGCGGTCCTCGCTCAGGAACCCGATGCCGCGCGCGATCGCCTGCGCCGGTGTCGCCGGCGCCGATGGCGCGTCCTTCAGCCGGATCGCGCCCGCGGTCACCGGATCCTCGCCGAACAGCGCCCGGGCAGCCTCGGTGCGGCCCGAGCCGAGCAGCCCGCCGAGGCCGACGATCTCGCCGCGGTGCAGGGTCAGATCCAGCCGCGACAGGCGCGGTCCGGTCGCCACGCCCTCGGCGCGCAGCAGGATCTCTCCTTGCCGGGCGGCGCCGCCGCCGAACTCGGTCATCCCGTCTGCGGCGATCTCGGCGGTGTCGCGGCCCAGCATCGCGCCGATCAGGTCCAGCTTGGTGGCGCCGGCGATAGGCCGGCAATCGACCGTGCGGCCGTCGCGCATGGTGGTCACGCGGTCGCAGATCGCGAACAGCTCGTCGAGGAAGTGCGAGACGTACAGCACCGACACGCCCGCCGCGCGCAGCCCGCGCACGACGCCGAACAGCACCTCGATCTCGGAGGCGTCGAGCGACGAGGTCGGCTCGTCCATGATCACCAGCCGGGCGTCCAGCGACACCGCGCGGGCAATCGCGACCAGCTGCTGGATCGCGGTCGAGTAGCTGCCCAGCGGCGCCCGCACGTCGATGTCGATGCCGAACCGCATCAGGATCTCGCGCGCCCGCCGGTGCGCCTCGCGCCAGTCGATGAACACGCCCAGCCGCTTGGGCTCGTAGCCCATGATCATGTTCTCGGTCACCGACCGCAGCGGCACCAGGTTGAGCTCCTGGTAGATCGTGGCGATGCCGGCCTCCTGCGCCTCGCGCGGGCCGGCGATCCTGGCCGGCGCGCCGCGGAACAGCACCTGACCGGCGTCGCGGCGGTAGACCCCGGTCAGGATCTTGATCAGGGTCGACTTGCCGGCGCCGTTCTGTCCGATCAGGGCGTGCACCTCGCCGGGCAGGATCTCGAGCGAGGCGCCGGCCAGCGCGGTGGCGCCGTTGAACGCCTTCTCGACGCCGGTCATGGACAGAAGCGGTTGCATCGCGGCCTTTCCGGGAAACGTGCAGGTGCCGGGAGAGCGCGGGCTCTCCCGGCGGGCTGCCTCAGTACGCCTCGTCGATGTGATCGGCGGCGTTCTCGGCGGTGAAGATCCGGTCCTTGACCTGGACCCAGGGCTCGATCTCCTCGCCGGCGGCGTAGCGTTTCATCACCTCGCAGCCGAGCGGCCCGAAGAACGGCGAACTTTCGACGGTGACGCCCATCTTGCCGTCGATGATCGCCTGCAGCGCGTCGCGGGTGCCGTCGATCGACACCACCAGCACGTCCTCGCCGGGGCTGCGGCCGGCCAGTTCCAGCGCCTGGATGGCGCCGATCGCCATCTCGTCGTTGTGCGCGTAGACGATGTTCACGTCCGGATGCGCCTGCAGCAGCGTCTCCATCACCTGCCGGCCGAGGTCGCGGGCGAAGTCGCCGGTCTGGCTGGCGACGATCTCGAACCGGTCGTCCTGCACGATGCGCTCGTCGAAGCCCTGCTTGCGGTCGTTCGCCGGCGACGAGCCGGTGGTGCCCTCGAGCTCGACGATGATGCCCTTGTCGCCGTCGAAGTTCTCGATCACCCATTCGGCCACGCGGCGGCCCTGGTCGATGAAGTCGGAGCCCAGGAAGGCCACATAGTCCTCGCCGGGCTTGGCGGCGTCGGGATCGACCGAGCGGTCGACCAGGAAGGTCGGGATACCGGCGGCCCTGGCCTTCTTCACCGCCGGGATCAGCGGCTTTTCCTCGCGCGGCGGCAGGAACAGCACATCGATGCCCTGGGCGATCATGCTGTCGACGTCGGCGACCTGCTTGGCGGCGGAGCCGGCGGCGTCGGTGGCGATCAGGTCCCAGCCGCAGGACGCGGCGGTGTCCTGGAACGACTTGGTCTCGGCGATGCGCCAGGGGTTGTTCGATTCCATCTGCGCGAAGCCGACCTTGTAGCGCTCCTTCTGCTCCAGCGGCGGCAGGCTCTGCGCGGCGGCCAAGGTCCCGAGGCAGATCGCAAGCGCCGTGGCGCCGGTCATCAGGTGTCTGCGGTGCATTTTATTCCTCCAGGTTGGTGCGCCGCGCTGGGTGCCGGCGCCGATTGTCGGGTTCATCCCCAGTTCAGATACGTGGTCTGCTTGCGCAGGTAGCCGTCGAACCCGTACTTGCCGTCCTCGCCGCCGAGGCCGGAGTGGCCCCAGCCGGTGTGGAAGCCCTGCACCGCCTCGCCGTTGCTGCGGTTGAGGTAGAGTTCGCCGAATTTCAGCAGCCGCGGCGCGCGGGCGAGGTCGCGGGCGTTGCGCGTGAACAGGTAGGCCGACAGCCCGTAGGAGGTGTCGTTCGCATGCGCCACCGCCGCCTCGAAGCTGTCGACGCGCAGCGCCGCGACCGCCGGGCCGAAGACCTCCTCGCGCAGCACCGGCGAGGCGTTGTCCGACACCTCAAGCACCGTGGGCGCGTACCAGTGGCCCCGGGCATGGCGGCCGTCGGTCAGCGGGCCGCCCTCGAGCAGCACCTCGGCGCCGGCCGCCCTGGCGCGGGCGACGATCCGGGCGACCTTGTCGCGCTCGGCGCCGCTGACCTTCGGCCCCAGGTCGACCGCGCCCAGCGGATCGCCGATCGTCAGCGCGCGGGCCGCGGCCACGAATTTCTCCAGGAACGCATCGGCGATGTCGCGGTGCAGGTACATCCGCTCGTTGCAGGTGCAGATCTGGCCGCAATTGGTGAACCGCGCGGTGACCGCGGCGGCGACGGCGGCGTCGATGTCGGCGTCCTGCATCACGATGAACGGCGCCTTGCCGCCCAGTTCGAGCCGGATCACCTTCAGCCCCTCCGCCCCGGCGCGGTAGATCTCGCGCCCGGCACGGGTGCTGCCGGTCATCGTGACCAGCCCGCTGAGCGGGCTTTCGACCATCGCCTGTCCGACCACCGGGCCGCGCCCGGTGACGACGTTGAACACGCCGGCCGGAAGCCCGACCTGGTGCGCCAGCCGTGCCAGCGCCAGGCCGGACAGCGGCGTGATCTCGTGCGCCAGCAGCACGAAGGAGTTGCCCGCGACCAGCGCCGGCCCCAGCTTGCGGGCGGCCAGCGCCGCGGGATAGTTCCAGGCGGTCAGCCCGACCACCACGCCGTAGGGGTGGCGCCGGATCTGGATCTCCTCGTCCGGGTTGTCCGCGGCGACGATGTCGCCCTCGATCCGGCGCGCGCTTTCGGCGGCATAGGTCAGGAAGGTGACGACGGCGCCGATCTCGCCCCGCGCCTGCGCCAGCGGCTTGCCCTGTTCCAGCGTCACGATCCGCGCAAGGTCTTCGGCCTGCGCCGAGACCGCGCCGGCCAGCTTCGCCACCAGCCGGCCGCGCGCGATCGCCGGCAGCGCCGCCCACGCCGGCTGTGCGCGGTGCGCCGCCTCCAGCGCCATGCGGGCGTCCTCGGCCGTGCCGTCGGGAACGGAGGCGATGATCTCTTCGGTGGCGGGGTTCTCGACCTCGATCAGCGCCCGCGAATCTGACGCCACCCAGTCACCGCCGACATACATCGACGCGGCAGTTGTGGCACCCTGCTGCAGCAACAGATCGAGCATCATCCCCCCTTTTTTGGCCTGACCAAACTTTTTGGTGTTTTACTCATAGAATGACACTAGCGCAAATGTTTTTACGAGTTTCGGGCAAAAGTGCTGCGCCGGAGACGACAAACTTGCAATCCCGTTGGCATTTTGGTCATATCAAACTTGCGCAAAACCAGTGAGGACACCTGCATGACGCCGCATTCCCCCGCCCGCCCGCGCCGCGATTCGATCAGCGCCGGACCGATCGCCGCGGCGGGCCGCCGATGACCGGCTCGTTCGACCACATCGTCGTCGGCGGCGGGTCCGCCGGCTGCGTCGCCGCCGGCCGGCTGGCCGCCGACAGCGGCGCGCGGGTGCTGCTGCTGGAGGCCGGGCATTCCCACCGCCACCCGCTGCTCGACATGCCGCCGGGGATCTTCAAGATGATCAACGGCTCGAAGTTCATGCGCTATCACCGCACCACGCCGCAGGCGCACCTTGACGGGCGGGTGCACGACATCCCCCAGGGGCATGTGCTGGGCGGCGGCAGCTCGGTCAACGCGCAGGTCTACATGCGCGGCCGGCCCGCGGACTACGACGCCTGGAACGCGGCCCTGCACGGCAGCAACGATCCGCTCGGCTGGGGCTGGGACGACGTGCTGCCGCACTTCCGCCGGATGGAGGGCAACGACCGGCTGGCGAACGATCTGCACGGCACCGACGGGCCGGTGCTGGTGTCCGATCCGGGGCATGTGGACGATCTGTCGCGCTGGTTCGTGCAGGCGGTGCAGACGCTGGGCGAGCCGTTCAACCCCGATTTCAACGGCCCGACGCAGCGCGGCGTCGGCTTCTACCAGTTCACCAACCGGCGCGGCAAACGCTGCTCCGCCGCCTATGCCTATGTCGAGCCGCAGGCCCGCAACCCGAACCTGACGGTCCGCCTGGGCGCCGAGGTCGCGCGCATCATCATCGAGAACGGCCGCGCCGCCGGAGTGGTCTACCGCGACCGGCACGGGGTGCACGAGGTGCGGGCCGAAGGCGAGGTGATCCTCGCCGCGGGCGCGCTGGTCACGCCGAAGCTGCTGATGCTGTCCGGGCTCGGCCCGGCGGCGCAGCTGCGCGCGCACGACATCGCCGTCGCGGCGGACCTGCCCGGCGTCGGGCAGAACCTGATCGACCACCCCGAGGTGCCGATCACCGCATACGCGACCGGCCGCTTCGGCTATTACCGGCAGGGCGTCGGCTGGCGCATGCTGCGCAACGGGCTGCATTTCAAGCTGTTCGGCGCCGGGCCGGTGACCTCGGCCGGGGTCGAGGCGGGCGCCTTCGTCAACCCCGAGGATCCGGCGGCGCCGCCCAGCATCCAGGCGTTCTGCGTGCCGATCGTCTATCTCGACCGGGACGCGCTGGACGCGCTGCGCGACGACTACGGGCTGACGATCACCACCGTCGTCGTCAAGCCGAAGTCGCGCGGCGAGGTGCGGCTGGCCTCGGCCGATCCGGCGGCCATGCCGCTGGTCTCGCCCAACCTGCTGAAGCATCCCGACGACATGGCGACGATGATCGCCGGGCAGCGCTTCTTCCTGCGCGCCTTCGCCGCCGGTCCGCTGGCGCGGCGCGTCGCGCGCGTGGTGCTGCCGCAGGACGGCGACGACAGCGACGAGGCGCTGCGCGCCCACTGCAAGCGGTTCGCGAAGACGAACTACCACCCGGCGGGCACCGCGCGCATGGGCGCGGAGGGCGATGCGATGGCGGTGCTGGATTCGCGGCTGCGGGTCCGCGGCGTCGACAACCTGCGGGTCTGCGACATGGCGGCCGTGCCCGACATCGTCGCCGGCAACACCAACTCGGCCGCGATGATGCTGGGCGACCGCTGCGCCGACCTGGTGATGGGCGCCTGAACCGGCGGCGGCGGGGCGGACTCGCGGGGCGCGTCAGATGCCGGCGTACCACTCGTAGCGGCTCAGGTCCTCCCAGAAGCCGCCGCGCCCCCGGCCGATGCCGGACAGCGTCGCCACCGCCTCGACCCGCATGACGAACTTGGCGTGCTTGTAGCCCAGTTGCCGCTCCACCCGCAGCCGCACCGGCGCGCCGTGCGCCCTGGGCAGCGGGGCGCCGTTCATGCCGTAGGCCAGGATCGTCTGCGGATGGAAGGCGTCCGCCAGGTCGATGCTTTCGTAGTAGTCGGTGCCGAACACGCTGTCGGCGCAGTGAAACACGATGAACCGGGCCTGCGGCAGAAGCCCGGCCCGGTCCAGCACCTGCCCCAGCGGCACTCCGGTCCACTGCCCGACGCAGCTCCAGCCCTCGACGCAGTCGTGGCGGGTGATCTGGCTGCGTGCGGGCATGGCCCGAAGCTCGTCCAGCGTGAACGCCGACGGCCGGGCCACCAGCCCGTCCACCGTCAGCCGCCAGGCGGCGAAGCCGGACTTCTCGTGCGCGACATAGGTCTTGTCGGTCGGCTCGGTGTTGCCGTTGGTCCGGAACACCGGCGAGACGTCCTCGGGCCGGTACTCGCGGGCCAGCGCGTCGCCGATCAGCAGCCGGTGCACCCGGTAGTTCAGCCATTCGCCCAGCGACAGGAAGTTGTCCTGGAACGCCGCGCTCGCGCCGAGACGGTCGCAGCCCGCCAGCGTGGCCGGCGCCGCCGCCGCCGCGCCGGCCAGCAGCCGGCGGCGGGTCAGCAGCCGGCGGCTCACCGGCCCCGCTCCTTCGGCAGCCGGTAGCCGCCGGTGATCATCGAGCGAAGATGGTTCAGCGGGCCGGACAGCAGGATCATGAGGATGTGCACCAGGAAGAACAGGACCAGGAGGACGGCGACGATGAAGTGCACCGACCGCGCCGACTGGCGCCCGCCGAACAGGTCGAGCAGCCACGGCCACGCGGCGACGATGCCGGGCGACATCGCCAGCCCGGTCAGGATCATCACCGGGATCAGCACCACGATCACGGCAAGGTACGACAGCTTCTGCAGCACGTTGTAGCGGATCGCCTCGGCGCCGCGGGGGAACCGGAGCATGGCGTGATCGCGGCAGCACCCGAGCAGGTGCCGGGGCGCCATCTCGCGCCGGCCGGGCAGCAGCGCGCGCAGGTGGCCGTTGACCAGGCTGGCGACAAGGAACGCGCCGAGCCCGAGCGCGAACAGCCAGCCGAAGGTCAGGTGCCAGCGCCGGGCGATCGCGAGGTTCGAGTTCGACGGCAGGATCGACCATTCGGGGAACGCCCAGCGGCGCATCTCGCCCTTTTCGTTGGCCCAGTAGCCGAGAACGCCGGTGGTCTCGACGGTGCGCTCGCCGATCTGCAGATAACCGGCGTCGCCGACCGACCCGACCAGCAGCCACGCGTCCTCGGGGTAGGCGCCGTCGGTGCCCCAGTACAGCATCGGATGCGCGTTGAAGATCGCCAGCCCGCTGGCGAGCAGGATCAGCAGGGCGGCGAAGTTGATCCAGTGCCACAGCCGCGTCGCGGCGTGATGACGGCGCACGACATCGCCGCCGACCGGTCCGGCGCGGGGTACGGTGCTGCCTTGCTCGGCCATGGTGTCCTTCACCGCTTGAGCATTCTCTGGGCAATCCGCGGCGGACGTGCGATCCGCCTGCGGACGCAGTCTAACCGAGGAACCGCTATCGCCGGCGTCACAGCGGTTCACGAATTTCGGAGCCGGACCCGCCCCGCGCCCGGCCGCCACGGGGCCCGGCGGCCGCCGCCAGGCGGTGCGGAAATCGGCAGCGTTGATTTCCGCACCGAAAGTGAGTAGATGCCCAGATCTGCAAAATCAGGTCGCGGGACGTGCCAGCCTTGCCGGGCGCCACGTCCCCCGGCGACTCCCCGCGCGGCACGTTCCGCACGCCGCGCGCCGGGAACAGCAACAGCGACGGGATCCCGATGGCCAACCACCTGCACCAACGCGACCTGCCGGACGGGCTGGATCTGGGACCGATCGTCGCGATCGACACCGAGACGATGGGCCTGAACCCGCACCGCGACCGGCTGTGCGTGGTGCAGCTGTCCGACGGGAACGGCGACGCGCATGTGGTACAGATCCACCAGGACCAGACCGAGGCGCCGAACCTGACGCGGATGCTGACCGATCCGCGAGTGCTGAAGCTGTTCCATTTCGGCCGCTTCGACATCGCCGTGCTGCTGCACCGGTTCGGCGTGGTGACGGCGCCGGTCTACTGCACCAAGATCGCCTCGAAGCTGGTGCGCACCTATACCGACCGGCACGGCCTGAAGAACCTGGTGCAGGAACTGGCGGGGGTCGATCTGTCGAAGCAGCAGCAGTCTTCGGACTGGGGCGCGCGCGAGCTGACCGAGGCGCAGATCGAATACGCCGCCTCGGACGTGCTGTACCTGCACCGGGTGCGCGAGGCGCTTGAGGCGCGGCTGACGCGCGAGGGCCGCACCGCGATCGCCCGCGCCTGTTTCGACTTCCTGCCGCACCGTGCCGCGCTGGACCTGGCCGGCTGGGCCGACGCCGACATCTTCGCGCACTGATGGGGGTCGCCGTGGATCGCAGCGCCGACGCAGAGACCGCCTTCATCGCCAGCGGCCGCCGGGTGCTGCAGCTCGAGGCCTCCGCGGTCGCGCTGATGGCCGAGACGCTGGACGGCAGCTTTGCCCGCGCCGTCACCATGATGCTGTCGATCGACGGCCGGATCATCGTCAGCGGCATGGGCAAGTCAGGGCATATCGCGCGCAAGATGGCGGCGACCTTCGCCTCGACCGGGACGCCGGCGCTGTTCGTGCATCCGGCCGAAGCCAGCCACGGCGACATGGGCATGATCACCCGGCACGACCTTGTGCTGCTGCTGTCGAACTCGGGCGAGACGCCCGAGCTGGCCGACCTGATCGCCTATACCCGGCGCATCGGCATCCCGATGATCGGCATCGCCTCGAACGCGGGCAGCACGCTGATCCGCAAGGCCGACCACGGCATCGTCCTGCCCGCCGCCGCCGAGGCCTGCCCGAACGGCCTGGCGCCGACCACCTCGACCACGCTGACGCTGGCGCTGGGCGATGCGCTGGCGGTGGCGATGATGGAGCAGCGCAGCTTCACCCCCGAGAATTTCCGCGAGTTCCACCCCGGCGGCAAGCTGGGCGCGCTGGTGTCCAGCGTCGCCGACCTGATGCACGGCCGCGACGAGCTGCCGCTGGTCGGCCCGGACGCGCCGATGTCCGAGGCGCTGCTGGAAATCTCCTCGCGCGGGTTCGGTGTCGCCGGGGTGGTCGACGGCGGCGGCGCGCTGATCGGCGTGATCACCGACGGCGACCTGCGGCGCAACATGGCCGACCTGATGACCCGCTCGGCGGCGCAGGTGATGACGCCCGGCCCGAAGACGGTGCGCCCCGACCTGCTGGCCAGCGAGGC
Organism: Halovulum marinum; assembly: GCF_009697225.1. Classification (GTDB taxonomy): domain Bacteria; phylum Pseudomonadota; class Alphaproteobacteria; order Rhodobacterales; family Rhodobacteraceae; genus Halovulum; species Halovulum marinum. Next base: position 31,563 of record NZ_WIND01000021.1, on the reverse strand, counting down.
GCTGGCGCGGATGAACCGCGACAAGATCACCACGCTGTTCGTGGTCGACGCGGGCGACCGCGTGCCGCAGGGCATCCTGCACATCCACGACTGCCTGCGGGCGGGACTTGGCTGAGACGCCGCCTCCGCGCGCCCGCCGCTCGGCCCGGTCGCGGGTCGTGGCGCTGCTGAAGGTCGCGCTGCCGGCGGCGGCGCTGGTGCTTCTGGGGCTGGTCCTGCTGTGGGATACCGACCGCAACGCCGGCGTCGGGCTGGTATTCGACGACGCCGATCTGGACGCGCTGCGCACCGGGCTGCGGATCACGCGGCCGCAGTTCTCGGGCACCAGCCTCGAGGGCGACGTCTACGACTTCCGCGCCCAGACGGTCGAGCCGCGCGATCTGGAGATGACCATCGCCGACGTCGAGCAGCTGGCGGGCCGGGTCACCTATCGCGACGGCGCGGTGATCGAGCTGCGCTCGGAGCGCGCCCGGCTGGACATCCCCGAGCGCCGCGTGGTGCTGGAGACCGGCATCGACATCCGCACCTCGGACGGCTACGCGGCGCAGGCCGAGCTGGTCGAGATCGACATCGCCACCAGCACGCTGGAGGCCACCGGGCCGATCGTGGCGTCCGGCCCGCCGGGGCGGATCGAGGCCGCCGCGCTGAGCATGATGCCGGCCGCGAACGCCGGCGGCGCCGGGTTCGACAACGAGGTGTTGATGCGCTTTACCGGAGGCGTCAAGGTGACCTACATCCCGCAGCCGGAGGACCGACCGGAATGAACACGCGCTTCCTGCCCCTCGCCGTGGCGGCCTGGATCGGCTCGGCCGCGGTGGCCGGCGCGCAGGCGACGGTGCCGTTCGGCGGCTTCGCGCACGATTCCTCGCAGCAGGTCGAGATCAGCGCCGAGAGCCTGACCGTGGACCAGAGCGCGGGCTCGGTGGTGTTCGAGGGCGAGGTGCTGGTCGGCCAGGGCACGATGCGCATGTCCGCCGACCGCATCACCGTGTTCTATTCCGGCAGCGGCCGCTCCGGCGACGTCACCCGGATGGAGGCAGAGGGCAGCGTCACCCTGACCAACGGCGCCGAGGCCGCCGAGGCGCAGGCCGCCGCCTACGACGTCGCCGGCGCGCTGATCACCATGACCGGCGACGTGCTGCTGACCCAAGGCGAGAACGCGCTTTCCGGCCAGGAGCTGGAAATCGACCTGGACACCGGCACCGCGCGGATGAAGGGGCGGGTGCAGACCATCCTGCAGCCCGAGACGCGGCAGTGAGCGCGCCGCTGGAACTGCGCGACGGCGGCGGCGGGCTGGAAGTCCATCACCTCGGCAAGAGCTACCGCAAACGTCCGGTGCTGCGCGACGTGTCGCTGAAGGTCCACCGCGGCGAGGTGGTGGCGCTGCTGGGTCCGAACGGCGCCGGCAAGACCACCTGCTTCTACGCCATCGGCGGGCTGGTCGCGCCGGACCGCGGCATCGTGCTGCTGGACGGCGAGGACGTCACCGCGCTGCCGATGTTCCGGCGCGCCCGCAAGGGCATCGGCTATCTGCCGCAGGAGGCGTCGATCTTCCGCGGCCTGACCGTCGAGCAGAACATCCGTGCGGTGCTGGAGCTGCACGAGCCGGTTCGCTCGAAGCAGCGCCGGCAGCTGGACGAGCTGCTGGGCGAGTTCTCGATCACCCACCTGCGCCGGGCCCCCGCGATCGCGCTGTCGGGCGGCGAGCGGCGCCGGGTCGAGATCGCCCGCTGCCTGGCCAGCAGGCCCAGCTTCGTGCTGCTCGACGAGCCGTTCGCCGGGGTCGACCCGATCGCGGTGGGCGAGATCCGCGCGCTGGTGGCGCAGCTGAAGACCCGCGGGCTGGGGGTGCTGATCACGGACCATAACGTGCGCGAGACACTGGAAATCGTCGATCGCGCCTATATCTTGCATGACGGAAGCGTGATGATGAGCGGCACGCCACAACAGGTTGTGCAGGACGACAATGTTCGCCGTGTATATCTGGGGGACGGCTTCCGGATCTGACGTCGCAAAACCGTTGCGTGCCGCCCGACCGCCGCTTACCCTGCGGGCATGGTCTCTGCACGAACCATATCTTCATCACATTCCGCTGGCGTCAGGAGCCGGGACCACCGCGCATCGCGGGCGCGGTTTCCGGATCCGAAAGGCCCGGCCAACCGGCCCAAAAAGACCGCAGAACACCGAATCGGACGCCAAGTCGACGGATCAAAGGGAGTCGCCATGCAGATACAGGTCAACGGCAAGCAGCTGGACGTGGGGGATGCCCTGACCACCCATGTCAACGATCGGCTCAGCGAAGTGGTCGGCAAATATGCCGGCCGTCCCGTCGAGGCGGCTGTGACCTTCTCGAAGATCGCGCACGAGTTCTGCTGCGACGCCTCGGTGCACCTGTCCACCGGGATGACGGCGCAGGCACGCTCGCGGGCGAACGACATCTACGACTGTTTCGACGGCGCGCTGGAGCGCATGGACAAGCAGCTGCGCCGCTACAAGCGCCGGCTGAAGGATCATCACCAGAAACGACAGAACCCCATTGAGTTCATGGAGGCCTCGTCGTATATCCTCCAACCCGGCGCCGAGGAATTCGAGGAAGAGGACGAGCCCGAATCCCTGCAGCCGGTCATCGTGGCCGAAATGGAGACCAGGGTTCAGTCCCTTTCCGTGGGAGAGGCCGTGATGCAGATGGAACTCGCCGGTGCGCCGCTGCTTGTCTTCCGCAACGACTCGCATGGCGGCGTGAACGTCGTGTACCGGCGCGACGATGGCAACATCGGCTGGGTCGATCCGCGCAACGCGGCCTCGGCCTGACGTCAGAACAGGAGCAATCCAGGACATGGATATTACCGATATCCTCGATCCGGAGGCGGTGATCTCGCCGCTGCGTGTGCAGAGCAAGAAACGGCTGTTTCAGGACATCGCACAGGCAGCGGCGGCTCGACTGTCACTGGACGAGAACACGGTGCTGACCACCCTGCTGGAGCGCGAGAGCCTGGGCCCGACCGGTGTCGGCCGCGGGGTCGCGATCCCGCACGGGCGGGTCGAGGGCATCAGCCGCGTGACCGGGCTGTTCTTCAAGCTGGACACGCCGATCCCCTTCGACTCGGTCGACCGCAAGCCGGTCGATCTGGTGTTCGTGCTGCTGGCGCCGCTGGATTCCGGCGCCGAGCACCTCAAGGCGCTGGCGCGGGTATCGCGCCTGCTGCGCGACGACCAGACCTGCGCCAAGATCCGCTCCACACCGGATGCGCAGGCGATCTTTGCGATCATGACCGCTGACGAGGCCTCTCAGGCTGCCTGAGAGGCCGCACTATCCGCGGCCGTCCGGGGCCACGCGCCGGGCCGGCCGCACATAGCCGCGGCGCGGGAACTTCTGACAAGACGGATCGCGGCCCCATGCAGGGGCGGCGCGCGGCGATGGCGCCACGCGCCGGTCAGGTCTTGCGCTGCAGTGCCCGGGTCAGGCGGTCATAGCGGGTGACTTCGGCCGCCAGTTCCGCCACCGCGCCGGGGCAGCCCGGCGCATCGGCCAGATCGGCCAGAAACGGACCGAAATCCGCCGGCAGGCGCGCGCCCGAGAACACCGGCGCGCGGCGCAGCGGCTCGGGCATGTGCCGGGTCAGGCGGTCCGACAGCGCGACCCCGCCGCGCAGCACCTCGCACAGCGACACGCTCACCACCCGGTCGGGCTGCGCCACCGCGCCGAACTCCTGCGTCACGCGGCGCTCCCGCGTCAGGCAGCCGGGCAATTCCCGAGCCAGCGCGGCGCGATCCGCGCGCCACAGATCGCACAATCTGAGCAGCCAGCCATCCGACAGGCGCAGGATGTTCGCGTGCGGATCGCGCAGGAAGAAGCCGTTCATCACCGAGTTGGCGGCGAAGTCGTGCAGCATCACCTGCGTCCGCGGCCGCTCGGCCCAGACCAGCTTGGACAGGAAATGCGCCGGCTTGTGGTCGCGGATCCGCGGGTTGGCGGACAGGTTTCCGGTGAACACCTCGGCGCCGTCGGCGAATTCCGCCGGGCCGGGGCCGAACAGGCGGCCGTGGGCGACGACGCCGGGCAGGGCGTTCAGCTCGTCGCGCAGATGCAGGAATGCCCGCTCGATCCCGTCGATCACGACATAGGGGCGCGCGGTCTCGTACTGCCCCGCCTGCCGCCGGCCGGAATGCCGGCCGTGGCCGACCAGCCCGGGCCGGCCGTGGACATGCAGCCGCCGCGCCCGCTCGAACCGCCGCAGCAGCCGGCTGTTGTCCGGCACGCCCGGCAGCAGCTCGTGCAGCCCGGGATTGAGGAACGTCTGGTACAGCCGGTTCGCGCCGCGCCAGACCTTGCGCGCAAAAAAGCCCTCGGCCTGCAGCAGCAACTCGAGGTGGTCGTCGTAGAACACATAGGGCTTGCCCTGCGGATCGAAGCGCACGAAGGTCAGCGGCGCGCTGGTGATCCGGTGCGAATGCCGGCCGGCGAGCGACTGGAAGAAGCTTTCGTCGGGAATCCAGGTCCTGCGGAAGAAGCGGCAGTACTCCGGCAGGTGCGGGTCGGTCATGATCGCCTGCAGGGTCTGCCGGCTCAGGCACCACCATTGCGAGCCGATCCGCGGCTCCAGCCCCCGCGGCATCGGCCGTTTCACCCGCAGCAGGCGCTGCAGTTCGACATTGCGGTCGAACAGCCAGCGGTAGCGCCGCCAGGGCAGCGGGTGGTACAGGCTGAAACGCTCGTGCGAGAGACCGTCGACCACCCAGGCGTCCTCGGCCACCGGCACGGATTCGATGAAATCGACCCCCTGGTGCCGGTTCAGATGCTCGGCCAGCGCCTCGACCGGCTTGATCGGCAGGCACGAACCGGACAGCTGGCAGACATGGGTGATCCCGGGCCAGCGGTCGAGCAGCAGGCGCACCGCGTCGAGGCTGGCATCGACCAGGCTGAAGGTGCCCCAGTGGCAGCGCCGGCGCGGCACGAACACCACGTTGGGGTGCTCCAGCAGCAGCCCGTTGAGGATCTGCATGTCGCCGCGCTGAACCCGGGCGTCGAGGTGCAGCGCCACCCGGCAGCCGTGCCGCGCCATGTGCAGCGCAAGCTGGGCGGTGCGCCGCACCTGTTCGTGCGCCAGCAGGACGACCCCGATCATGCCCAGCTTCCCGGCGAGATGAGACCAAGATCCTCGAGCTGGCGCCAGCCCTCGTAGCGGGTCGAGCGCGGCGTCCACATCGCCAGCCCCTCGGACATCTTGTCGTCGTAGACGCGGTACTCGCGGCTGGCGGCGTAGTGCTGGCCGCGGTCGATCTCCTCGCGCGCCTTGTGGCCGAACAGCTCCAGGAACTTGGCGTGCAGCAGGACCCCGCAGGCACGCTCGCCGCCGCGCTCGCAATAGACCTGGTTCAGGCCGCGCGGCATCAGCGTGTGGGTGGACGAGCGATAGACCATGCCCCGCCGCCAGCGCACCAGCGGCACCTTGTTCAGCGCCGGCCCCAGCTCGGGCGCCCCGGCGAAGAACACGCGCTGGCGCGGGCCGCCCTGGATCCACAGGTCGCGGTACTTGCCGTTGCGGTCAAAGGAATAGTTCGCCGCGTCGAACCATTCCAGGGTGCGGAACGGATCGTCGCCCTCGGCATAGGCGGTCTCGGCGATCGGCCCGTCGGAGTACATGTCCAGCAGCAGCGTGCCGAAGCTGGTGTGCCTGCAACTGTCCAGCCAGTCGGTCAGCGCCGGCAGCGGCCGGGTGTCGTGGTAGGGGTAGACCAGGAACTCGTCGACATCGACGGTCAGCACCCAGTGACCGTGGCCGTGGCGGCTGAGCAGCCCGTTGATCCAGTCGACGCCGTAGCGCGCCCGCTTGTAGCTGGCGCCGGTGTGCCAGACGCTGACGTCGGCTTGCGCGGCAAGGAAGGCGCCGCTGCCGTCGGTGCTGTCGTTGTCGACGATCAGGAAATGGTCGACCCCGAGCCTGCGGTAATAGTCGAGGAAGTACGGCAGGCGCACCCGCTCGTTGCGGACGGTGGCGAACAGCAGGATGTCGCGCGGCCGGATCTGCGCGCTGCGGTCGGCGCGGCGGCGCAGCGCCACCTGGCTGCGCAGGCCCCGAAGCAGCAGCTGCGTCCGCTCCCAGCGGAGCATGGCACGGTTGTATTGCCTTACCAGTCCCATCGGTTCAGCCGACCTGCCCCCTCTCGCGCCTGATCGCCGCCATTCGGTCGAACACTGACGCGAAATGCGTTTCCCATTTCGGAACGGAGACCTGCCCGGGTTCGTGACGCTCGCCTTTTTGCGTCGCAGAAAGTACCGCATGTTTCCAGCCGGGTCCATCCAGCGGGTCCAGGTAGGTCGGAATTCCGCCGGCAAGCTCGCGGTAGACCGGCAGGTCGGCGCAGATCGCCGGCACGCCCATCTGCAGCGCCTCGGCCAGCGGAAAGCCGTAGCCCTCGGCGAACGAGGGGAACAGCAGCGCCCGCGCCGCGCCCAGCCGCGCCGCCAGCGCGTCGTCGGGCAGGAAGCCGTGCTCGAACACGAAGCGGTTCATGAACGGCGCCCGGTCCAGGATCGCGGTGATGTTCTGGTTCTCCCAGCCGCGGCGGCCGATCACGTGCAGGTGCGGCACCTGCGCCTCCGGCAGTTCCTCGGCCAGCTGGCGCCAGACCGACAGCAGCAGCAGGTGGTTCTTGCGCGGCTCGATCGTGCCCAGCACCACGAACGAGGGGTGCGTGCCGTCGGCGCGCGGCGGCATGCGGTCGGGCGCCAGCGGATCGACCCCCAGCAGCGCCGTGACCGTGTCCGGCACCCGGCCGGGCAGGCGGCGCAGGGTGCGCCGCGCGGTGTCGTCGGAGTTGAAGATCAGCAGATCGGCCTCGGCGGCGACCTGCTCCAGCATCGCCCGGAACCGCTCCGGCACGCCGGGGCGGGCGAACTCGGGGAAATCCAGCGGGATCACGTCGTGGATCATAACCGCCAGCGTCGCGCAGCCGGCGCTGCGCAGGCAGGACAGCACCCGCGGCTCCAGGTGCAGGTGACCGACGTTGACGCAGGTGAAGCCGGACCGCAGGTGCCCGCCCAGCATCGCCGCCGCCCGCCCGTGCCGCGCCCAGCCCAGCGCCAGCCGGCGCACCGCGCTTTCCGCGCGCCGCCGCGCCGGGCTCTGCCGCCGCGCCGCCAGCCCCAGCGCGTCGGGCGCGGGCAGGGTGCCCGGGGCGTCGGTATGGGCCAGCAGCGCGGTCATGCCGCGCGCGTCCAGCAGCGCCATGCCGCCCAGCACCCGGGTCAGGAAGAACACGCGCCCGCCGCGGGCCAGCAGGTGGCGCACATAGGCGCGCTCGACCCGGTCGACGCCGGTATCCCCGCCCGCGCCGAAGCGCGAGACGGTGCGGCTGACATCCAGCACGATGTCCGGGCGGCCGGGGTCCGGGCTGCCGGGCTCCGGGCTGCCGGGCTCCGGGCTGTCGGGCCGCATCAGCACCGTCAGGCGCTGTAGCCGGGCATCTGGTGCCAGCCCCACGCGTCCGAGATCATGGTGCGCAGGTCGGACCGCTGCGGCCGCCAGCCCAGCACCGCCTCGGCCAGCCGGCTGCCCGAGACCAGCGCGGTGCAGTCGCCGGGGCGGCGCGCGCCCTCGACCACCGGCACCGGCGCGTCGGTGACGTCGCCCACGGCGTCGATCACCTCGCGCACCGAGAAGCCGCGCCCGGTGCCGAGGTTGAACACGCCGCCGTCGCCGCCCGCCAGCAGATGTTCCAGCCCGCGGACATGGGCGTCGACCAGATCCAGCACATGGACGTAGTCGCGGATGCAGGTGCCGTCCGGGGTCCGGTAGTCGGTGCCGAAAATCGTCAGATGCTCGCGCCGGCCGCGCACCGCGTCCAGCGCCAGCGGGATCAGGTGCGTCTCGGGGCGGTGGCACTCGCCGACCTGCCGGTCGGGGTCGGCGCCGGCGACGTTGAAGTAGCGGAACGCGACGTGGCGCAGGCCGGATTGCCGGCCGTAGTCGCGCAGCATGTCCTCGACCGCGCGCTTGGAGCCGCCGTAGGCGTTGATCGGCTGCTGCGCGCAGCCTTCGTCCAGCATCACCCCGTCCTGCTCGCCGTAGGTGGCGCAGGTGGACGAGAACACGAAGGCGTCGATGCCGGCGGCGGTGACCGCATCCAGCAGCGTCATCGAGCCGCAGACGTTGTTGCGCCAGTAGAGCGCCGGGTCGCGCATCGACTGGCCGACGTCGGACAGCGCCGCGAAGTGCATCACCGCCACCGGGCGATGCGCCGCCAGCACCGCGTCGAGGCGCGCGCGGTCCAGCAGGTCGCCCTGTTCGAACGGGCCGAACTTCACCGCCTGGGCCCACCCGGTGGACAGGTTGTCGTAGGTGACCGGATCATAGCCCGCCTCGGCCAGGCGCTTGCAGGCATGGCTTCCGATATAACCGGCGCCGCCGGTCACGAGAACGCTCTGCATGTTGTGCCTCTTTCGTTTCTTATCGCAGTCGGTGGTGCTCGGGGCCGCCGGCGCTGGGGTCGGCGGCCCGGATCGTCATTCCGCGGCCTGCGCGGTGACCGACAGGCCGTCGAGGTAGCCGCGGAATTCCTCGCCCAGCTCGGGATGCTGCAGGCCGAAGGCGACCGTGGCCTGCAGGAACCCGGCCTTCGAGCCGCAGTCGTAACGCCGGCCGGAAAAGCGGAAGCCGGTGACGTTGTCCGAGCTTTCGATCTCGGCGGCGATGGCGTCGGTCAGCTGGATCTCGCCGCCGGCGCCGCGGGTCATCTTGTTGAGATTGCGCAGCACCTGCGGGGTCAGGATGTAGCGGCCGATCACCGCCAGGTTCGACGGCGCGTCGGCCGGCTCCGGCTTCTCGACCATGCCGCCGACGCTGACCACGCGGCCCCGATCCTCGCGCACGTCGAGCACGCCGTAGGCCGAGGTCATCTCCTGCGGGACCTCCATCGCGGCGACCATGTTGCCGCCGCCGATCTCGTCATAGGCCTCGACCATCTGCGCCAGGCACGAGCGGTCGGCCTGGATCACGTCGTCGGGCAGCAGCACGGCGAAGGGTTCGTTGGCGATCAGCCGGCGGGCGCACCAGACCGCGTGGCCCAGGCCCAGCGCCTCGTGCTGGCGGACATAGGCGATGGCGCCGCTGCCCATGTTTGTCATCTTGAGCTTGTCCAGCAGCGCCTTCTTCTTCCGCTCGCGCAGCGACGCCTCCAGCTCGGGCGCGCGGTCGAAATAGTCTTCCAGTGCGGACTTGCCGCGCGAGGTGACGAAGATGAATTCGGTGATGCCGGCCTCGCGGGCCTCGTCGATGGCGTACTGGATCAGCGGGCGGTCGACCAGGGTCAGAATTTCCTTGGGAATCGACTTCGTAGCCGGCAGGAAGCGGGTCCCCAAGCCCGCCACCGGAAAGACTGCCTTGCGAACCTTGCGCGCCATGCCGTACGCCTCCTGAATTTCCCCAAAGGCCGCACGTCGCAGCCAGTCCCGTTGTGCGACATTTCCCATGCCGCGTACACCACATTTACCACACCACATAGGGCGGAAGTGGTAAACGGCAGGTAGACGCCGACCCCGGTTCATGCCGGGATCTCGATAGTCCCTCATTGCGGCGATCTTTCGGCGCGGGAGCCGGTTCAGCCGCGCTGAGCAGCGATCCGCGCGCGTTCGGCGCGCACCCGCGCCGCCGGGGTCGCGATGCGGCGCCGCCGCGTGCGCTCGGACTTGCCGAGCAGGCCGATGCGGTGGCGGAAGACGCCGTCGCCGCCGAACCGCACCGCCAGCGGCCGGGGCGTCGGCTCGACCAGGATCAGCGTGACCTCGTCGCCCCGCGCCGCGGCCTCGCGGGCGCGGGCGACGGCCGCGCCGCGGCGCACCGGCCCGCCCACCAGGCACACGCGCCGTCCCGAGGCGATCCGCGGCGCCGGCACGAAACCGCCTTCGGCGCAGTCCGCGAAACGGGCCGGGCCCGCCGTCCGGCAGGCGCCATCGGCGAACCCGTCCTCGAGGCCCTGCAGCAGACGCCGCATGGCCGGCCCGTCAAGCTGGCCGATCAGGTGATGCTGGCGCAGCCGACGGCGCTGCTCGGCGCGGAACTCGTCCAGCCGGGGAGCGATGTCCGCGGGCGCGGCGTGCCGGTTCAGGAAATGCGCCAGGCTGGCGCCGATCTCGAACAGCGAGGTCGGCACCCGGCGGCGGGTGCGCAGCGGCCCGGCGGCGAAGCCGTGGTGCACCTCGGCCAGCGGCACGATCGCCGCCGACCAGCCGGCCTGCGACAGGCGCAGGTTGACGTCGGCCTCGTCGAGGAAGAAGCGAAACGCCTCGTCGAAGCCGCCGATCCCGGTCAGCGCGGTCCGGCGGAAGGCGCAGTTGGTGCCCACGGTCTTCAGGAACCGCGCCGCGTCGGGGGCGAACACGGTCGGCGCTGCCGGGTCGACGGCCTGTGCGAAGTCCCGGCCGCAGCGGTCGAAGACGCTGCAGCGCCACTGGAAGCTGACGCCGTTGCGCCCGCGCACGAAGCCGCCCGCCGCGCCGATCGCCGGGTCGGCGAACGGCGCGCTCAGCGCGTCCAGCCAGCCGTACTCCGGCACCGCGTCGTCGTCGCAGAACGCCACGATCTCGCCGCGCGCGGCGGCGATGCCGAGGTTGCGCGCGCGCGAGAGGTTGGCCTCGTCGAAGCGGATCCAGCGCGGCGCCAGCCGGGTCGGCGGGCGGTCGGCCGGGGCCAGGTCCGACACCACGATCAGCTCGAACCGGTCGTGACGCTGGTACTCCAGCCCCTTCAGCGTGACCGCCAGCGACGCGGGCCGGCCGCGGCTGACGACGACGACGCTGACCGCCATGCGGTCGGTCATGCCTGCCCGAGGTCCCTCAGGATCGCCTCGATGCGCGCGACGTCGGCCGGGTTGTTCAGCTCCCAGAACGCGCGGCCGCGGGCCTCGACCTCGACGCAGGTCACCGGCACGCCGTTTTCCATGAAGCGCAGCTGCTCCAGCCCCTCCCAGCGCTCCAGCCGGCCCTCGGGCCAGCCGGCATAGGCTTTCAGCGCGGTGGGCCGGTAGGCATAGACGCCGACATGGTGGAACGCCGGCGTCCGCTCGCCCCTGGCGAACCGGCGGCCGGTGTAGGGGATCACTTCCTTGGAGAAGTACAGCGCGCGCCCGGCGTTGTCGAACACCGCGGTGGTGCCGCCGACCAGCCCGGCGCCGCGGTCGTCGAGGAAACTCGACAGCGCCTCGGCCTCCAGCCGCAGCACGGGCGTCGCGACCTGCGTCGCGGGCACCGCCATCGCCTCGACCAGCGCCGAGACGAACCAGGGCGGCGTCAGCGGCGCGTCGCCCTGCAGGTTGACGATCACCTCGCCGGCGCTGGGCGATAGTTCCTGCAGCGCGGCGGCGCAGCGCTCGGTGCCGTTGCGGCAGCTGTCCGGCGTCATCACCACCTCGGCGCCGAAACCGCTGGCGTGGCGGGCGATGCGGTCATCGTCTGTCGCCACCACGACGCGGCGCACGCCGGGGACCTGCACCGCCGCGTCCCAACTGCGGCGCAGCAGGCTGCGCGCCTGCCCGGTGGCGCCGGTCAGCTCGACCAGCGGCTTGCCGGGATAGCGGCTGGAGGCGTAGCGCGCCGGGATGACGATGGTCGCGGTCACCTGGCGGGCCTCAGGGTGACGCCGGGGGCGTAGGCGATGAAGAACGGGTTCTCGTAGCCCGGCTTGCCGTAGGTCAGCGGCGAGTGGTCGTCGAACCGGACCACCCTGCCGCCGGCGCCGTTCAGCACCGCGTGCCCGGCGGCGGTGTCCCATTCCATGGTGCGGCCCAGGCGCGGATAGAGGTCGGCCTCGCCAGCGGCGACCAGACAGAACTTCAGCGACGAGCCGGCGGCGGCCGAGTCGGCGACGCTGTAGCGGTTGATGTAGTCGTCGGTGGCGGCATCGCGGTGCGATTTCGACGCCACAACGATCAGCGCGCTTTCGTCGGGGGTGCGCACCTTCAGCGGCCGCGTCTCGCCCGGCGCATCAAGGCCGAACGGGCCGGTCTCCTCGACGGTGGCGCCGTCGGGCCGGGTGTAGAACAGGCGGTTCTTCGCCGGCGCGTAGACGACGCCGCGCACCGGCTGCCCGTCGGCCACATAGGCGATGTTCACGGTGAAGTCGCCGCGGCGCTTGACGAACTCCTTGGTGCCGTCCAGCGGGTCGACGATCAGGAAGCTGGCGGCGTCCAGCTTGTGGCTTTCGGCCTGCTCCTCGGTGATCACGGCGGTGTCGGGAAAGGCCTCGCGCAGGCCGGCGGCGATCAGCGCGTCGGCGGCCTCGTCGGCGGCGGTGACCGGGCTGTCGTCGGATTTCGCGCGCACGTCGAAGTCGTCGGCGTCGTAGATCTCCATGATCTTCGCCCCGGCCTCGAGCGCGAGCCGCCGCAGCACCGGCGTCAGCCGTTCCATGTCCATCGATCAATCCCCTGCTAGACGAGTCGCTGGATTACTAGCCACTCGCCGGACGGTTTGCAGCCCCAAACCGGATGCGGTAGCGTCCCGTTGACAATTTTGCCTGCAGGAAGGCGCATGAGCACCTCGCCCGAGAATCGCACGTCGCTGCTGATGGAGGCCTTCTTCTTCATCGAGCTGACGTTCTTCACCATCGTGCGGGAGATTCGCAGCGAGAGCGGCAACGCCGCGCTGGGCATCATCGGCGCCATCGCCCGCGTGCTGATGATGGTCGCGATCTTCTATGTCATGTACGAGGTGATCGGCCTGCGCGGCTCGATCATCCGCGGCGACACGATCCTGTTCCTGGTGACCGGCGTGCTGCTGTTCTTCATGCACAACAACGCCGTCCAGCGCACGGTGACCGCCGGCTCGGTGGTCTCGCCGATGATGCAGCACGCACCGATGACGCCGACGCTGATGATCGTGTCCTCGGCGCTGGCGGGGCTGTACCTGCACGTGCTGGCGATGGGGGTGATCCTGACCGGGCTCTACATCGCCAAAGGAGAGCTGGAACTGCACGATCCGGCGGCGCTGATCCTGCCGTTCTTCCTGGCCTGGGCCAGCGGCGTGGTGATCGGTCTGCTGTTCCTGCTGATCAAGCCGTTCGCGCCCACCGCGATGCGGATGGTCTCGACGATCTACCAGCGCGCCAACCTGATCACCAGCGGCAAGTTCTTCGTCGCCAACCTGCTGCCCAACGCGATGCTGCCCTATTTCGCCTGGAACCCGCTGTTCCATTCGATCGACCAGGCGCGCGGCGCCGCCTTCGTCAACTACTACCCCAACAAGACCTCGATCGATTACCCGCTGATGTTCGTCATCATCGGCCTTGTGGTGGGCATGATGGGCGAGTTCTGGCTGCGCAAGACCGTCAGCCGCTCGACCGCCGCAACCCACTAGGCCTGCCGGGACCGCGCAGCGCCGGCCGAAAGCCCCTGCGCGCCCAAGGCTGGCCCCGCGTCGGGCCCGCGTCGGCCCCGCGTCGGCCCCGCGTCGGCGGTGCGCCCGCGCGCGCCCGCCCGCCGACCGCTGCATTTTTTCGAACGCCCCAGCGCAAATATAGCAGCAGACAGCAACGCTCCGGCCTCCTAGGACCGAGGCAGCGGGGGCGGATGTGCGTCTCCGGCGTCGGTCAACAACACGAAGGGACACGCCAGATGAAAGCGAAACTGCTTGCGACGACGGGGCTGATCATGGCCATGGCGGGCACCGCCTCGGCCGAGATCAAGGTCGGCATCCTGCACAGCCTGTCGGGCACGATGGCGATCTCGGAGACGACGCTGAAGGACACCATGCTGCTGCTGATCGAGCAGCAGAACGCCAAGGGCGGGTTGCTGGGCGAAGAGATCGTGCCGGTGGTCGTCGACCCGGCCTCGGACTGGCCGCTGTTCGCCGAGAAGGCGCGCGAACTGCTGAGCGTGCAGGAGGTCGACGTGATCTTCGGCAACTGGACCTCGGTCAGCCGCAAGTCGGTGCTGCCGGTGATCGAGGAGCTGAACGGGCTGCTGTTCTACCCGGTCCAGTACGAGGGCGAGGAAAGCTCGAAGAACGTGTTCTACACCGGCGCCGCGCCGAACCAGCAGGCGATCCCGGCGACGGATTACTTCCTGGAAGAACTGGGCGTCGAGAAGTTCGCGCTGCTGGGCACCGATTACGTCTATCCGCGCACCACGAACCGCATTCTCGAGGCCTATCTGAAGGACAAGGGCATCGCCGCGGAGGACATCTTCGTCAACTACACGCCGTTCGGCCATTCCGACTGGTCCACGATCGTCTCGGACGTGGTCGCGCTGGGCGCGGACGGCAAGAAGGTCGGCGTCATCTCGACGATCAACGGCGACGCCAACGTCGGCTTCTACAAGGAACTGGCCGCCGCCGGCGTGTCCGCCGACGACATCCCCGTCGTCGCCTTTTCGGTCGGCGAGGAGGAACTTTCGGGCCTCGACACCACCAACCTCGTCGGCCACCTCGCCGCGTGGAACTACTTCCAGTCCGCCGAGAGCGCCGAGAACGACGAATGGGTCGCCGCGTGGAAAGCGAAGATGGGCGAAGACCGCGTGACCAATGACCCGATGGAAGCCCATGTCATCGGCTTCAACATGTGGGTGCAGGCGGTCGAGCAGGCCGGCACCACCGACGTCGACGCGGTGCGCGCGGCGATGTACGGCCAGACCTTCCCGAACCTGACCGGCGGCGTGGCCGAGATGCTGCCGAACCACCACCTGACCAAGCCGGTGCTGATCGGCGAGATCACCGAGGACGGCCAGTTCGACATCCTCAGCCAGACCGACCCGGTGCCGGGCGACGCCTGGACCGACTTCCTGCCCGAGTCGGCGATCCTGAAGTCGGATTGGAAGGATCTCGGCTGCGGCATGTACAACACCGAAACCGCGACCTGCGTGCAGCAGAAGTCGAACTACTGAGCCTGCGGGCCCGATCCCGGCGGCACGGGGCCTTGCGCCTCGTGCCGTCCATCCGTTCCGGGGGACATTCATGAGACTCATCCGAGCCATCGCGCTCGCCGCCTGCCTGCTGGTGCCGATCCAGGCGCTGGGGCAGGCCTCGCCCATTCAGGACCTGTTGCAGGAACATGGCGAGGTGATCGCCAAAAGCTCCCGCAAGACGATCCAGCCGGCCATCGACGCGCTGCGCGAAAGCGGTCTGCCCGCAGCGCAGACCGTGATGGAGCGCTGGCAGGAGAAGGACCTCTGGATCCGCGAGGCTGACGGCGCCTTCTTCTTCGTCGAGAAGGACGGCGATACCTACACGCTGCTGGACATCGCCACGGGCGAGCCCGCCGGCACCGCGGACAAGTCCGAGCTGAAGCAGCTGAAACCCAACAGCGGCATCCGCGGCCTGATCGGCGCGGCGCTGGTGCAGTTCCAGTTGCAGGACCCGAACCCGGCCAGCCGCCGCGCGGCGCTCGACGCCATCGCCCGCGACCCCGAGGCCAGTCATCTCGAGGCGCTGCGCGGCGCGATCGAGACCGAGCAGGACGCCGAAATTCGCGCCGCGAAAGAGCGGATGGAGCGTCTTCTGACCATCCCCTACGGCGATACAGATCAGGCCCGTGTCGCGGCGATCCGCAGCTTCGACGGCGATCTCGGCCTCGACGTGCGCGCGGCGCTGAACCCGTTGCTGGCGACCCGCACCGTGGTCGTCGAGGGCGACGCGCCCGAGGCGCTGAACGTCGCCCGCAAGCTGCGCCCCGGCGGCGAGGAACTGACCTTCGACGACGCCTACGAGCTGCTGGTGAGCAAGGACCTCGCGCCGCCCGCCGTTGACCGTACCGCCAAGCGCGTCGCGCTGGAGGCGAATGCCGAGAACGGGCTGGTGGCGGGCTTTGCCACGACCGACCTCGATACCTGGACCGAACGCAACCGTGCCTATGACGAGCTGGCCGCACGCGGCGTCGTGCCGGCCGATGTGCCGGTTGAAGCGCAGCAGGAGGCGGTCGGGGCGCACAGCTACTACCTCGCCTATGCCGAACCCTCGGCCGCGATCACCGACGCCGCGCGCCGCAGCCTGGCCAGCATCGAGACCGGGGTGATGGTCAGCCGGGGCATCGACATCACGCTCGATGCGCTGTCGCTCGCCTCGCTGTATTTCCTCGCCGCGATCGGCCTGGCGATCACCTTCGGGGTGATGCGGGTGATCAACATGGCGCATGGCGAGTTCATCATGATGGGCGCCTACACCGGCTACGTCGTGCAGCAGTTCGTGCCGAACTACACGCTTTCGCTGGTCGTCGCCCTGCCGCTGGCCTTCGCCGTCACCTTCGCCGCCGGCGTGGCGATGGAGCGGCTGGTGATCCGCTGGCTCTACAACCGGCCGCTGGAAACGCTGCTGGCGACCTTCGGCATCTCGATCGCGCTGCAGCAGCTGGCCAAGAACATCTTCGGCACCCAGGCGCGTCCGCTGACCGCGCCGGGCTGGCTGGACGGGGCGCTGGTGTTCAACGACGTGATCTCGATCAGCTACATCCGCATCGCGATCTTCGCGCTCGGCCTGATCTTCCTGGTGCTGCTGCTGTTCACGCTGAACCGCACCCGTCTGGGGCTGGAGGTTCGCGCCGTGACCCAGAACCCGCGCATGGCGGCGTCGATGGGCATCAACCCCGACAAGATCAACATGCTGACCTTCGGCCTCGGTTCCGGCATCGCCGGGATCGCCGGCGTCGCCATCGGCCTGTTCGCCAAGGTCACGTCGGAACTTGGCCAGGACTACATCGTGCAAAGCTTCATGACCGTCGTGGTCGGCGGTGTCGGCAACATCTGGGGCACGCTGGCCGGCGCCGCACTGATCGGCTTTTTCCAGAAGGGGATCGAGTGGTTCAACCCGTCGAACACGCTGGCGGCGCAGACCTTCATGATCGTCCTGATCATCATCTTCATCCAGTTCCGCCCGCGCGGGATCATCGCACTCAAAGGACGGGCGGCAGAGGCATGACCATGATCCGTTCCAGCTTCGCCCCCGGTGTCGCGCCAGTACTTGGCGCACCGAAGGCCCACCGCAGCTTCGTGATGCGCAACCCCTCGGTGCTGATCTTCCTCGGCATCCTGGCGCTGTTCACGCTGGCGGTGACGCTCGGCGCCGAGGCCACCGGCACCGGCGCGCTGTCGACCAGCTTCGTCAAGACGCTGGGCATGACGCTTTGCCTGTGCCTTGTCGCCATCGCGATGGACCTGGTCTGGGGCTACTGCGGGATCCTGAGCCTCGGGCATTTCGCCTTCTTCGGCCTGGGCGGCTACATGATCGGCATGTGGCTGATGTGGGAGCGGACCGAAGGCATCGTCCTGTCCGCCACCGCCGCGCAAGCCCTGCCCCCCACCCCGGACGAGTTGCGCGCCGCCGTCGGACAGCAGATCTTCGGCGTCGTCGGCGGCTCCGAGATCCCGGCGATCTGGGCTTTCGCCTCCAGCCTTCCGGCGCAACTGGCGCTGGTCGTGCTGGTCCCCGGCCTGCTGGCGCTGGTGTTCGGCTGGCTGGCGTTCCGCAGCCGGGTCACGGGCGTGTACCTGTCGATCCTGACGCAGGCGATGACGCTGGCGCTGGCGCTGTACCTGTTCCAGAACGAAAGCGGGCTGCGCGGCAACAACGGGCTGTCCGGGCTGCAGAACATCCCCGGCATGACCCACCTGCCGCAGTCCGAGGTCTCGATCCGCTTCTTCTGGGCCTCGGCGGCGGCGCTGGCCATCGGTTATGTGCTGGCGGCCTGGGTCGTGGCGGGCAAGTTCGGCTCGGTGATCCGGGGCATCCGCGACGACGAGGCGCGGGTGCGCTTCCTGGGCTACAACGTCGAGGGCTACAAGCTGGTGATCTTCACCCTGACCGCGATCATCGCGGCCATCGCCGGGGCGCTTTATTACCCGCAGGCCGGGATCATCTCGCCGGCGGAGATCGCGCCCATCGCCTCGATCTACCTGGCGGTCTGGGTCGCCATCGGCGGGCGCGGGCGGCTTTACGGCGCAGTGATCGGCGCGGCCTTCGTGTCGCTCGTCTCCAGCTGGTTCACCGGCGGGCAGGCCCCGGACATCGACCTGGGCTTCTATGTGATCCGCTGGACCGACTGGTGGCTGGTGCTGCTGGGCTTCAGTTTCATCCTGGTCACGCTGTTCGCGCCCAAGGGCATCGGCGGGCTGGTGGACGTGATCCGGCACAAGGTGGTCCCCGACCGCCACGGCGCGGACCTCGGCCCCGACAAGGGCTCGTTCAGGGAGGCGGAGCAGCAATGAGCCAGCTACTGGAAGTTTCCGGCATCTCGGTCGCCTTCGACGGGTTCAAGGCGATCAACAACCTCAGCTTCTCGATCGGCCCGGCGGAACTTCGGGCGATCATCGGGCCGAACGGCGCCGGCAAGACCACGTTCATGGACATCGTCACCGGCAAGACCCGGCCCGACAGCGGCCACGTCACCTGGGGCGAGCGCAACGTCTCGCTGCTGCGCATGTCCGAAAGCCGCATCGCGCGCGAGGGGATCGGCCGAAAGTTCCAGCGCCCGACGGTGTTCGAGGATCAGAGCGTGCTCGACAACCTGGTGATGGCGCTGCGCAACGACCGCGGGCCGTTCTCGGTCCTGCGCTACCGGCGCAGCGACGGCGACCTGGGCCGGGTGCGGGAACTGGCCACCGAGATCGGGCTGGCGGATCAGCTGAACACCCGGGCCGGGATCCTGTCGCACGGACAGAAGCAGTGGCTGGAGATCGGCATGCTGCTGGCGCAGGAGCCGCGCCTGCTGCTGGTCGACGAGCCCGCCGCCGGCATGACCAAGGCCGAGCGCGACCGCACCGTGGACCTGCTGCGCCGCGCCGCCGAAACCCGCGCCGTCATCGTGGTCGAGCACGACATGGACTTCGTCCGCAAGCTGGGCTGCAAGGTGACGGTGCTGCACGAGGGCTCTGTGCTGGCCGAAGGCTCGCTGGACCATGTGACGAAAAATCAGGACGTCATCGACGTCTATCTGGGGCGCTGACATGCTGGATCTGAAAGACATCACCCTGCACTACGGCGCCAGCCAGATCCTTCACGGCATCGACCTGAGCGCCGAGACCGGCAGGATCACCTGCGTCATGGGCACCAACGGCGTCGGCAAGACCAGCCTGCTGAAGGTCATCGCCGGCCGCCACGGCGCATCCGGCGGGCACTACCGGCTGGACGGCGAGGAGGTCACCAACCGCCCGGCGCATGTGCTGGCGAAGAAAGGCGTCGCCTCGGTCCCGCAGGGGCGCGAGATCTTTCCGCTGATGACCGTGCGCGAGAACCTGGAAACCGGCTTCGCCTGCCTGCCGCGCACCGAGCGCATGGTTGCGGACGAAATCTTCGAGCTGTTCCCCGTGCTGCGCGAGATGGAGAACCGTCGCGGCGGCGATCTGTCCGGCGGCCAGCAGCAGCAGCTGGCCATCGGCCGGGCGCTGGTGACGAAACCCAAGCTGCTGCTGCTGGACGAGCCGACCGAGGGCATCCAGCCGAACATCATCCAGCAGATCGGCCGGGTGATCCGCTATCTGAAGGATCAGGGCAGCATGGCGATCGTGCTGGTCGAGCAGTATTTCGACTTCGCCTACGATCTGGCCGACCACTTCCATGTGCTGCGGCGCGGCGCGGTGATCCTGGAGGGCGACCGGGCGCGGATCGACCGCGACACGCTGCTGCGCAACGTCAGCGTCTAGCGCGTCGCCCGCTCCTTCGGCCCGTCCACGCCCAGCTTGCGGCCCAGCACCCGCGCGGCCCGCAGCTCGGGTGCCAGCGCCAGCGCGATCCGGGCCTCGCGGGTGGCGGCGGCGATCTCGTTGTCGGCCAGCAGTTCCTTGCCGAGAAACACGTGGGCGCGCGCCTCGTCCGGGAAGTCGCGGGCCATGCACTCGGCCATCCGCCGCGCGGCAGGCCGGTCCTGCAGCGCCTCGCGCGCCCGGTAGGCGCGCACCCGGAAGAAGAACGCTCCGGGCTTCAGTGCCGCCGCCCGCTCGAAGCCCTGCGCCGCAAGGTCGTGCTCGCCGCGCTCGAACAGCGCGGCGGCGATCCCGGGAAGGACCCGCAAGGCGGTGTCGACGGCGGTGTCCGGCAGCCGCAGCGCGGCCCGCAGCGCCGGCTTCCACCGCTCCGCGGCGGCCAGGGTCGCGGCGCGCGCACCGACCAGTTCGGCCGCGTCGGGCGCCAGGCGCTCGGCACGGTCCAGCAGGTCCCTCGCGCGTTGCGGCCGGCCCTGCTGCGCCAGCAGTTCGGCCAGCTCGGCGATCGGGCCGACCGGCAGCGGCTCGTGCTCGAACAGCGGCGCGATCGTCTCGATCGCATCGCGGATCCTGCCGTTCACGATCAGCGCCTGCGCATAGGCGGCAGCGTGGCCGCCCAGCGCGATCTGCCGCGGCTCGGTGCTGGTCGGCACCAGCTCGCCGGCCTGCCAGGTCCGGTGCGCGACCGCCAGCTGCGCGGCCCGCGCCTCGGCGGCGGCGGCGTCCTGACCGGCGGCCGCCAGAACCCGGGCCAGCTCGGCATGGTGGTGCGCCTGCAGCGGATCGCTGGCGACCAGCCGCCGGGCGGCCTCGACCGCTTCGGCGAACCGTTCCAGACGACGCAGCGCGACCAGCTTGACGCGCCACAGCTCGCGCGGGTGCACCAGTTCCAGGTTCAGCGGGTCGTGGAGCGTGAACAGCCCGGTCTCGGTGCCGCGCTCGGCCTCGATCGCGGCCTCGCGCAGCAGGCGGTCCGGCCGGTCCAGCAGCGTCTCGCCGCGGCGGGCTGCGGCAAGCGCCGCCTCGTTGTCGCCCGCGTCCAGCAACAGCCGCGCCTTGAGCAGGTGATAGCCGGGCCGGTCCGGGGCCTGCAGGATGGCGGCGTCGATCTGGGCCAGGGCGGCCGCGGGGTCGATCTCCATCAGGCAGCGCGCCCGCAGCGCGCGCCAGCGCGCCGGGCGCGCGGGATCGCTGGGCTCGGCGGCCAGATCGACCAGCGACACGGCGCGGTCGGCAAGCCCCGCGCGCAGCAGCAGCGGCACCACGGCCTCGAGGCAGGGCAGCGACCGCGGCTTCAGCTCCAGCGCCCGCAATCCGGCGTCGATCGCCGCGGCGCGGCGCGACGGGTACACGCGCCAGGTCGACGAGTGGTGCAGGTGTACCGGCGCCGGCGCGTCCGGTCGCAGCTTTTCCTCGGCCAGTTCGGCCGACTGCAGGGCGAAATCGGCGATCACGTCGGTCCGCTCGACCGGGCGCGGGGTCGGTATCGGATTTTCCGAACGATCGGGGAAGGCGCGGTCCAGCGCGGCGCGCAGTTCCGGCACCTCGGCCAGCGGTGCGGTGCCGTCGGTCGCGGTGCGCGCTTCCCGGGTGTTGTTGCTCAGGTGCAGATCCCAGTTGGTGTTGATGCCGCGGAAGTGTCCGAAGCAGAACTCCAGGCTGGCCGGCGCCGGCGCCGCGCCGAAGACGCTGTGCACCGAGAACCGCGCCTCGGCCGGCAGCTTCGCCGGCGCGGCGGCCCATTTCGGCTCGCAGCTGTGCCAGGGCTGTGCATCGACGCGACGCGAGAACGCCGCATGGCGGACATCGGCGACGCGGCCGTCGTGGGCGGCCTCGATCCACACGCCGCGCGCCTCGATGTAGCCGGTGTCGCAGGTCTCGGCGGCCTCGAACACGCTGCGCCCGCTGGCCGCGTAGATCAGCTCGTCCACATCGGCGTTGACCACCGAGGCGGCGCGCGCGAACAGGCGCTGCATCGCGTGTTCCAGGCTGACCCGCTGGCAGTAGTCGGCCTCGGTCAGCCAAAGCGTCGCCGGGCGGCGATGGTCGCACGGGCCATAGGGAAAGGGAAAGGCGAGCACGGCGTGGCGGTCGAGCCCCTCGACCCCCGCCAGCGCGCGCGCGACGTCCTCCGGCGCGTAGCGCGCCGAGCCGTTGTCGTAGATCACCGCCGCGGTCGCGCCGTGCACCCGGACGTAGTACTGCGCCCAGTCGCGGATCCATTGCAGGTCGTTGTCCCGCGACATGGTGAACACGGCCCGCTGCCCGGCGAAGTCCGGCACCAGCGATGGCGACGGCGTCAGCACGGTCTCGCCCGCGGCCCAGCGGACCGTCAGCCGCTCGGTTCCGGCGGGTACGGCGATCTCGATCCGGTCGACGTTGACCAGCCGGCGGTGCACGAAAGAACACATCTGCCCCGACGGCTCGGCGCGGAACGTCAGCGCAAGATCCTCGGCAAGGTTCAGCAGCGGCGGGCCCAGCGCGACCAGACGCTGCGGGTCCTCGGTCCGGAACAGGTCGAAGAACACGCTGCGGTCGTCGTAGCGGCTGTCGAAATCGCGGTGTCGGAGCGCCGGGTCGCGCGGCGCGCGCCGCCGGACCGCGCTGTCCGGATCCAGAACCCAGGAACTTGTGTCGGCCGGTACGCGTGTCATCTTTACTCCAGTCCTGGCGCGGCCAATCCCGCGTTCCGCCGGCAATACGCGCCGGAGGCGTTCCGTTCGGCCCGCAGGCCGCGAGCCGCCGTTTCCGGTGCCCGCCCGACCGCACACTATGCGGGCGAATGCGACGAAATTTCGCTCATCCCGCGGCAAAATCCGAAAATCGGCGCGAAAATGGCGCACCGGATCAGCAGGTTAACTTGTATGGCGCCCGGCAATGGTGGCGCTGGACCACTACGGATCAATACCGGCTATGCTGGGTGCGGACACACGCTATTCTTGGCCATTGGCAGCCAAGGAGACAGCACCATGCGCAAGATCCAGACCCAGGGCGTCCACCACATCACCCTGGTGGGCGCCGACCGCCAGACCAGCATCGATTTCTGGGAAGGCCTGCTGGGCATGCCCTTCATCTTCGACCAGCCGAACCTGGACGCGCCCGCGGAGAGCCACCTGTATTTCGATCCCGGCGACGGCCGGCTGATCACGGTGTTCTGCAACGAGGATCGCGCGCCCCAGGCCGAGGCCGTGCCGCAGGGCATCGGCGCCGTGCACCACATCGCCTTCAACGTCAGCCAGGCGACCTCGCGCCAGATCCAGGAGCGGCTGGACGAGCGTGGCATCAGCCATTCGGGTCACAAGGACCGCGGCTTCATGGACAGCTTCTACTTCCGCGACCCGATGGGCCTGCTGATCGAACTGGCGTCCTACCGGTTCGAGCCGCCGCGCGGCTTCACCCACGGCGACGTGCTGCTCGAGGCGCACAAGCGCCGGGTCGCCGCCGGCGACTACAACATCCAGGAAAAGCACCTGGCCGACGCCATCGAGGCGCTGGAGTTGGGCCGGCGCGGCTCGCTGTCCGACGATCGCGGCCCCAAGAACCCGTACACGCGCTAGCCGGCGGCTTTGCAACAGGTGCGGGCGCGCGCGGCCGGCGCGCCCGCTTGGCCGTTGAAACCGCATCGGTTTGCCCTGTACCGTCCGCCCAGCAGGCAACAGGCGGACGGGCAGGCCCTTGACGAACGACATCCACGGGCCCGCGCGGCCGGGCCGGGGCGACGCATGAAGCTGATCATCATGATCCCCTGCCTGAACGAGGCCGACCAGCTGGCGGACACGATGGCGACGCTGCCGGCGCAGCTGCCGGGCGTCGACGTCATCGAGACGCTGGTCATCGACGACGGCTCGACCGACGCCACCGCCGAGGTGGCGCGGGCCGCCGGGGCGGACCATGTGCTGCGCAATCCCAACAACCTCGGCCTGGCGAAAAGCTACATCATAGGGCTGGAGCACGCGCTGCTTCTGGGCGCGGACGTGATCGTGAACTTCGACGCCGACAACCAGTACCCGGCGACGTTCCTGCCCGATCTGATCGCGCCGATCCTGCACGGCCGCGCCGACCTGGTCGTCGGCGCCCGCCCGATGTCCGAGATCGAGCACTTCTCGCCGGTCAAGCGCACGCTTCAGCATGTCGGCACCTGGGTCGTGCGGCAGGCCAGCGGCGGGCTGGACGTGACCGACGCCACCAGCGGCTTTCGCGCCGTCAGCAAGCGGGCGGCGATCCGGCTTTATACCTTCAGCAGCTATTCCTACACGCTCGAGACGCTGATCCAGGCCGGACGGATGAACATCGCCGTCGCCTCGGTGCCGATCAAGGTGAACCCGCCGACGCGGCCGTCGCGGCTGATGCGCTCGATGTGGGGCTATATCGCCCGCTCGACGATGACGATCCTGCGGATCGGCTTCGTATACTATCCGCTGCGCTTCTTCTTCTGGTCGTCGATCGTCGTCGCGCTGCCCGGCCTGCTGGCGATCCTGCGGTTCCTGGTGCAGTACGCGCAGGGCGACGGCGCCGGGCACCTGCAGTCGCTGATCCTGGGCACCGGCCTGTTCGCGGCCGGCGTGGTGCTGCTGATCGGCGGCGTCCTCGCGGATCTGGTGGCCGCGAACCGCGTGCTCCTGCAGGAGCTGCGCTCGCGCGCGCTGGAAGAGAAGATCCTCAGGACCGTGCGCTGAATGGGCACCTGGAGCGGACGCCGCATCGCCATCCTGGCAGTCGTGCTGTGGCTGCCGCTGCTGCTGGTCGCGCCGACTGGTTTTTATACTGTCGATGAAGTTGTTCAATACTTATCTGTAGTAGCCTTCGCGGAACACGGCAGCTTGGCTATCGGGAACGGCTACGAAATATATGAAAGCGACGACCTAACACTGTTGTTTCTCAGACCGGGGCCAACCGGTTTGGTCGCACAGTACCCGTTTGGCTTCACCATCATCGCGGCCCCGTTTCAGGCTGCTCTAGGCATTCGCGGCCTGTTCATATTGAATCTTTTGGCGGCAGCGGTCGCAATCTGGGCGACATGGAAACTGGTAAACATTCTTAGCGGCAGGCGCGTCGCCATTCCCGCGGCGCTGATCCTTCTGCTCGGGACCTTTCTGTCCAACTATGCTGTCGCCGTGTGGCCACACGCGTTGGCCTTGGCGTTCGTGATGTCGGCGACCCTGTTCGCAGCCAAAGTAGCCGAGAGCAATTCGTTTCGTCCGATTCTCGCCGGGTCCGGCGGCTTAATCCTCGGTCTCGGGATATTGATCAGAACAGATGTTGCCCTCGTCCTACCCGCAATTACGGCATGGCTTGTTCTGTTCGCACCGCGTCCTTACATCCACCTGATTTGTGCCGCCGCGGGACTTCTTCCCGTGCTACTTGGTGCGGCATTGGTTAACTCCGCCAAGTTCGGCATATTCAACCCTTTCACCTACGGATCGAAGGGCGATGGCGGAGTATCGCTTTCCGGGCACGTTTCGGTTCTCGCAATCGTACTAGTTGCCTGTGCCGCCACGCTCCTCTATCGCCACTTTCCCCGCCATAGAAGACTACTAACCTTTGGCGCATTGGCTTTAGTCGTTCTAAGTTCGGCGCTTTTCCCTTTGGTACAAGAATTTTATGCACGGCTGTTAAAGGGCCTCTACGTGCTGATTGTCGACCTCAGCCAACATCCCGACGTTGGTCGCTATCCGGAACTAGCGAGGGATGAATACGGACGCGTCACTTTCTGGACGCTGCATAAAAAAGCTCTCGCGCAAAGCCTGCCCTGGATCGGTCTATTGCCACTTCTGGCGCTCACAGAGGATAGACATCGAAAGGGAATTGTGTTGGCCTCTCTCGTAATCATAATCGTAATTCTGCCATTTTCGGCAAAGGCTTGGCACGGAGGCCTGGCCGCGAACATGAGGTACTTCATCTATACTTTACCGTTTCTGGCGTATCTTGCTGCACTGAGCTTGGTGGCCCTTCAGAAGAGCGCGGCGCCGTCCACAAGCCTGGCTCTGCGCGCAGCACTTCTCACTCTGCTGGGCTTGTCGCTGCTTTCAGTGGTTACGCCCTTCTGGTCCGGATATCTGATCGAACACCGGCTTCCGCCCCTGCTCGTCCTGCTGCTTGCTGCGGCATCGCTCCTATGGCTTCTTACTCGGCGCTTCGCGTCTATGCTTTGGATCTTAAGTATCGTCGCCTTGGTCTGGAGCGGATATACAGCGTATGTGAACGATGTAACGCAGGCACTATCACTTCGGGCGCGCGCGCAGCTGGTTAGCAATGCATACGCGGCAATGGTCCCGAAGGGCGCTGTTGTATACGATAATTTCGTTCCCGCTTTTGCTGGCCTGATCGAACGCGGCGATACCCTACTTGCGCTCACCGGGCTCGGCGACGGATCGATGGACGAAGCCTTCGTCCGTGAGGCCATTGCAGATGGGCGAATGATCGTGGGACGTGATGCTGCACATTTGGCTCAGATACAGGCTTCCCTGTCTGGCCTCGACATCCAGCGCACGAAACTGGGTTCGATTGGCGAAGAACCGGTCTACGGCTTTTCCCTCGCCTCGTCGCGCTAAGCTCGTAGTCCATCCCTTGACGTGATCGCGCAGAGAGCGAAGAGTGCGCGGCGCTGAAAACTAGGCACAGAGTAACGAAATCTCCATGCACTCCGATACCGCCGGGATCATTGCCAACATGACGACCTTCCCCGCCCGGTTGGACCTGTTGAACGCGGTTCTGGACGCGGTTGCACCGCAAGTGGGGCGGCTGAACCTCGTGCTGAACGAGTTCAAGGAGGTGCCAACATTTCTTCGCGCGCACCCGAACGTCGCGCCGCTGATCCCGCCGCGGGACCTGAAGGACACCGGCAAGTTCTTCGCCGACACCGGCGGCGCCGAGGCGGTGTTTCTGCTGGACGACGACATCCTGTACCCGCCCGACTACGTGGCCAGCACCCTGGCCCGCATGACCGCGCGGGACACGCTCTACACCTATCACGGCGCGATCCTCCGGCCGGCGCCGCACGCGCTGAACCCGCTGCAGCTGAAACGCACGATTCGCCGCCTGCGGAAGGGCTTCGACGATCCGCACAGGTTCCGCAGCAAGGACCGGTTCTGGGAGCGGCAGGCCCGCGACCGGCTGGTGAACCTGCCCGGCTCGGGGGTCAGCATGCTGCGCCCCGAGATCCTGCCGCCGTTCGGGTTCATGGACGGCAGCGCCGGGTTCGTGGACATCCGCCTGGCCCGCTGGTGCGCCGAGCGCGGCCTGCCGATCCGCAGCCTCGCCCGGCCCGCCGGCTGGATCCGGCGCCTGGAAGCCCCCGGCGCACTGTTCGCGACCGTCACCAAGCAACGCCCCAAGCCATTTTCCGACGAGCTGGATCACCTGATGAGCGTTCTCTAGGCCGGTGCGACGCCGACTTGAGACGGACAGTCGGCGCAGGCGTTCCTGGCGTCAATCGGCATGCGATTTCGCCCGCCACCCTGGAGTGGTGCCTCGGGATGGATGGGATCACGCGGCGTTTCCGACAGGGATGCGGGTGTTGCAGTCCTCGAACCGCCAAGCGCGCGGCCGACAAGGCCGGCAGCCTTCAAGTCCTTGATATCAAAGGTAAACGTGGTGAGCCGTGCAGGATTCGAACCTGCGACCCACTGATTAAAAGATAACTCAAACGCATTTCGCCGGATTTCGCCGACTTCCGCTGACCGCTCAAAAATGCAACGCGATCAGTTAGTTACGTTGACGCGTCGCGCGCCCACCGCGCATGGATAACGCCAGAATTCGCCGCCAGTTGCTTCCGTATAGCTTCCGGCAGCACATCGCAGGGAAGGAATGTTCTGGCAATGTTCAAGCTGACCAAGCGCACGGTGGAAGCGGTCGAAAGCCGCGCAACCGACTACCTGATCTGGGACCGGGACATGCGCGGCTTCGGGCTGCGGGTCTATCCGTCCGGCAAGAGAACGTACCTGGTCCAGTACCGCGCCGGGCGGCGCACCCGGCGGATCACCCTGGGCCAGCATGGCGTGCTGACGGCGGAAGAGGCGCGCAAGCTCGCGCGGCAAACCCTGGGCGAGGTGGCGCATGGCGGCGATCCGTCCGGCGAACGGCAGGCCCGGCGGCGCGCGCCGACCGTCGCGGGTCTCTGCGATAGGTTCCTGGAAGAGTATGTCGATCAGCACTGCAAGCCGACCACGGCGCGGGACTATCGCAGCATCATCACCCGGCTGATCCGTCCCAAGCTCGGCCCGCTGCACATTGCCGAGGTTACGCGCGCCGATGTGGTCGCCTTCCACCACACGCTGCGCGATACGCCCTATCAGGCCAACCGTGCCGCCGCGATGCTCTCGAAACTGTTCAATCTGGCCGAAGACTGGGGGCTGCGTCAGGCCGGATCGAACCCGGCGCGGCGGATCAAGAAGTTCCGCGAAGAGGAAAAGAAGCGTTACCTGTCCGATGCAGAGCAGATCAGGCTGGGTCAGGTTCTGGCAGAGGCGCTGGAAGAGGGCACCGAGACCGTTCACGCGGTTTCGGCAATCATGCTGCTGATCTACACCGGCTGCCGCCACAAGGAGATTCTGACGCTGCGGTGGGACTATGTGACGACGCATCACCTGGAACTGCCCGACAGCAAGACCGGACGCCGCCGCATTCCCCTGCCGCGCGAAGCCCATGACATCCTGATGAGCCTGCCGCGCCTGCCCGGCAACCCGTACGTGATCCTGGGCGAGTCCGAGGACGGCCCGCTGGTGAACCTGCAAAAGCCCTGGAACCGCATCCGCACGCGCGCCGGGCTGGACGACGTGCGCATCCACGATCTGCGGCACACCTATGCGTCCGTTGCGATGAAGGACGGGATCGATCCGTTCACGCTCAAGGAAATCATGGGCCACAAGAACCTGCAAACGACGCTGCGCTATGCGCACCTGGCCGACGATGCGGTCCAGCGCGCCGCCGGGTCCGTCGCGGCCCGTCTTGCCACGGCGATCAGGGCGCGCAAGACAGAGCCCCGACAACTGCACATTGGCGGTTGAGAGAACCTGGTTCAGCACCGCTTGGCGTTGAACCTATCCCCCCGATGCAGGAAGGTCCCGGCGTATTCAACCGGAGGCCCGCCGCGTGCAGAACACCCTGCCCCTGCAATTCGACCTGACAAAAGTCTATTCCCTGCTTCAAGCCTTCGACCGTGTCGGTCGATTTACCTATCCCGACACATGGACCGGGCGGGAAGCCTTCGCGGCCCCGGCGTCCGAGCCCGCCGAGGTAAAGGCGGAACGCGTGCGCCTGGATGACGAGATTGCGTCTCGGCAAGTGGATCTTGAGCGGCTGATCCACTTTGACGGGTTTTCACTGCCCGAAGGCGGCCAGACAAGGCTGGCTGCGCGGCAGTTTGAGCTGAGCGAGCAGATTAACCAATTGAAGGATGCAAAAGACCGGCTGCAACCATCCTATCAGGATCGGGAAGTCAATCCCGAAGCCTTCGAGCGGCGTGAAGCTTTGGAAGAAAGGCTCGCGGACCTCTTTGCCGCCGGAAAGCTCCGGATGGTGACGGCAAACAACAACCTCGTCAAATGGGATCAGTGGCGGTCGGAGCCGGACTTTCGGATCGACTACGCGTTTTCGATGCTCATCGCCGCGATCAATCTCGCGCATCCGCAAGCACGCGGCATTCGTCTTCCAATCGGAATTCGACGCCTGGGCAAAACCATTCGAACTGGATGCGCAGGAGGCCGGTGTAGATGAGCGTGCGGCGGAATGGCTTGCCGCCAAGGTCCGGGGCACCGCCGCCAGCCCGGGGAAAGTCGCATTGCGCGACGAATGCCTGAAGGAATTTCCGACTGTCTCTACGCGTCGGTTCAATGCGATTTGGGATCAGACCGTGCCGGATGCTTGGAAGCGGTCGGGACGCAAGGCCGCCGATTAATCGAAACGCCGGGCGTATCGAAAGCGCCCGCCCGGCGCACTCACCATAATTAATACATGAATTTCAAATACTTAAATCGAAACACCCTAGTGTTCTGATTAATCCTTTTCGTGCAGACTATTACGCTTACCGGCTCCGAACTAACTTCAACTCATCAAAGTTGTTGAGGCAAAAGAGATGGCCGGGATGAGCACGAACACAGAATACGATCCGAATGCGCTGGTAGACGAGAGAGAGGCTGCATCGATCCTCTGCTATTCGGTGCGCGCCTTGCAGAACTGGCGGCATCGCGGCGGAGGCCCGCGTTTCGTGAAGGTCTCGTCGCGGTCGGTGCGCTACCGCCGCACGGACCTCGCCGCCTGGGTCGAGGAACGGCTCGTCTCGCACACGTCACAGCCAACCTGACATTCAGTTTTGCCCGCGCGGGCTTGGCGGTACCGCGCGGGATTTTGGGGCCGGATGGCCTGAAAAGGGGCGCGGGGTGTCGCCACCTCGCGCCCTTCCCTTGCCGTCAGCACAGCACGCTTCTGCAATCGAAAGGAACTCGAACATGGCAAATCAGCCAGCAAAGAAATTCAGGCTCGGCCTGATCACCGCGACCATCTGGAACAACGATGGCTTCTACTCGATCGATCTGTCCCGCTCCTACAAGACCGATACCGGCGAATGGCGGAACACGACCAGCTTTCACCACTCGGACCTCCTCAATCTCGCACGATGCGCCGAACGCGCGGAATCGTGGATCGGGAGGCAGATCAATGACCGCTGAATTCGAACAGTGCCGGGCCACAGCCCGGCCCCAAAACAAAAACCGCCCCGCCGGAGGCGCAAGTCACATGCCGAACCCTACCGATACCCACGAACCGCTCACCCCTACCGGGCAAAGGGGGCTGATTGTAGCACCCCCCTCTGGAAATACATCGGAGCCGGACGACCGGGAAATGCGCGTTCTCCACAAGGGGTTTGATACGCTCGCCATCGCGATCCGCGCCAATATCCCCTCGGAACTTTTCGAGTACCTGGAGACCGAGAAGGAACGCGCCGACAAGGAGCGCCAGGACGTTCTGATCGAATACAATGGCGTTCAGCTTCACCTGAAAGCGCACGGCGGCAACGGCTACAGGTTCGTCGCCAGCGGCGGGCCGTTCGGCGCGAACTGGTTCTTCAAGAAGCCGAATTCCCGCGATCCCTGGGGAATCCGGGTTTCCTTCGGCTCGACCTTCATGGCGAACCTCGGCCTGGCCGCCGCCCGGCTCCACCTGGACGGCGTGCTCGCGAAGTTCGGCATCCGGCACGGCGAAGACGATGTGAGCATTTCGCGGGTCGATTTCTGCATCGACGTGCTCGCGCCTGATTTCGCGCTAATTCCTGAGAACTTCGTCATGCATTCCAGTGCAAACCGCCGGGATTTCGTGACCGCACCGGAGAAGACCGTTCACGGAAAATCCGGGCGAATTACCTCAGTTACCATCGGAAGCCCGCGAAACCGGCAGGTCATTGTCTATGACAAACGCGCGGAGATCACGAAGCGCGGCAAGGATCACTGGTGGCGCGTCTGGAACGATACCCTCGAAAGGCAGGGCATTCCGCCGCTCGATCCCAAAAACCCGCGCAATCGCGTTTGGCGCGCGGAGTTCCGGGCGGGAAAAGACCTGCTGAAAGACGGCTGGAACATCCGCACCTGGACGCAGCTTTACGAGCGTTTCGGCGATCTATGCCGTCACTCCGGTGAAGTGGTTCGCTACACCGACCCAAGTCCTACGGACCCGAACCGGGCACGCTGGCAAAACCAATTGCTTTGGGAAACGGTATGCGCCGAGATGAACGCGGATTTGTGCGAAATGCGGAGTGGATGCGATCCGAACCCGCTTAAGGAGGTGGAGCGGGAGAAGCATATTTCGCTGATATTCCGCGGAGGGTCTATTCCAGCTGAGTAGGTCTGAGAGCATGTTAAGGTGCTCTTATGGCTCAGAAAAACCGCTATCTGT
>NZ_WIND01000020.1 GCF_009697225.1 Halovulum marinum | reverse complement strand
CGCTCGGGGGTCGGGATGTACTCGTCGACCGCCGCCATCAGCTCGCGGATCGAGGTCTCGCCGATCTCGGGGTCGCGGCCTTCCATCGCCGCCAGCGCCGAGCCCTTCACGATCGGGATGTCGTCGCCCGGGAAGTCGTAGGAGGCCAGCAGCTCGCGCACCTCCATCTCGACCAGCTCCAGCAGCTCCTCGTCGTCGACCTGGTCCACCTTGTTCATGTAGACCACCATCGCCGGCACGCCGACCTGCTTGGCCAGCAGGATGTGCTCGCGGGTCTGCGGCATCGGCCCGTCGGCGGCGTTCACCACCAGGATCGCGCCGTCCATCTGCGCCGCCCCGGTGATCATGTTCTTCACGTAATCCGCATGCCCCGGGCAGTCGACGTGCGCGTAGTGCCGCGCCTCGGTCTCGTACTCCACGTGCGCCGTCGAGATCGTGATCCCGCGCGCCTTCTCCTCCGGCGCGCCGTCGATCTGGTCGTAGGCCTTGAAGTCGCCGAAGTACTTCGTGATCGCAGCCGTCAGCGTCGTCTTGCCGTGATCGACGTGACCGATCGTCCCGATGTTCACGTGCGGCTTCGTACGCTCAAACTTTGCCTTTGCCATTGCGCATTCATCCTTGCAGAGTCCGTGCCCCGCGCGCCGGGGCCGCATTTCGATGCGGGCGAGATAATCGCGCGCCACTGAAAACACAACCGGTTTCTGCCGCCGTCCCGGATCGTGCGCGCGCTTGCCCCGTCCCCGGCGATTGCGTACACGACAGGCGCATTCGACCGAAGGAGCCGCGCCGTCCATGTCCCGCATCCTGATCACCTCGGCCCTGCCCTACATCAACGGCATCAAGCACCTGGGCAACCTGGTGGGCTCGCAGCTGCCGTCGGATGTCTACGCCCGCTACATGCGCGCCCGCGGCCACGAGGTGATGTACATCTGCGCCACCGACGAGCACGGCACCCCGGCCGAGATCGCCGCCGCCAAGGCCGGCAAGCCGGTGGCCGAGTACTGCGCCGAGATGTGGCAGACCCAGAAGGCCATCGCCGACGGCTTCGGCCTGTCCTTCGACCATTTCGGCCGCTCGTCCTCGCGGCGCAACCACCGCCTGACGCAGCACTTCGCCGCCCGCCTCGACGCGGCCGGGCTGATCCGCGAAGTGTCCGAGAAGATGATCTACTCGAACGCCGACGGCCGCTTCCTGCCCGACCGCTACGTCGAGGGCACCTGCCCGAACTGCGGCTACGACAGCGCCCGCGGCGACCAGTGCGAGAACTGCACCAAGCAGCTGGATCCGACCGACCTGATCGACCCGCGCTCGGCGATCTCCGGCTCGACCGACCTCGAGGTGCGCGAGACCAAGCACCTGTTCCTGTGCCAGTCGGTGCTGGCCGGGCAGCTGGAGGCGTGGATCGACAGCAAGACCGACTGGCCGCTCCTGACCACCTCGATCGCGAAGAAGTGGCTGCGCGACGGCGACGGGCTGCAGGACCGCGGCATCACCCGCGACCTCGACTGGGGGATTCCCGTGCAGAAGGGCGACGCGCCCTGGCCGGGGATGGAGGGCAAGGTGTTCTATGTCTGGTTCGACGCGCCGATCGAATACATCGCCGCCACCGCCGAATGGGCCGACGCCACCGGGCAGGACGACGGCGCCTGGGAACGCTGGTGGCGCACCGACAAGGGCGCGGGCGACGTGCGCTACGTGCAGTTCATGGGCAAGGACAACGTGCCGTTCCACACGCTCAGCTTCCCCGCCACGATCATCGGCTCGGGAGAACCGTGGAAGCTGGTCGACTACATCAAGTCGTTCAACTACCTGAACTACCAGGGCGGCCAGTTCTCGACCTCCAAGGGCCGCGGCGTGTTCCAGGACCAGGCGCTCGAGATCCTGCCGGCGGACTACTGGCGCTGGTGGCTGATGTCGAACGTGCCGGAAAGCTCGGACAGCGAATTCACCTGGGAGAATTTCCAGGCCGGGGTGAACAAGGACCTGGCCGACGTGCTGGGCAACTTCGTCTCGCGCGTCACCAAGTTCTGCCGCTCGCGCTTCGGCGAGCAGGTGCCCGAGGGCGGCGACTGGACCGAGGCCGAGCGCATGGTGGTGGCCGGGCTGACCACCCGCCTCGCCGCCTATCAGGCGGCGCTGGACGCGATGGAGATGCGCAAGGCCGCCGCCGAGCTGCGTGCGATCTGGGTCGAGGGCAACGAGTATTTGCAGGCCGCCGCGCCCTGGGCCGCGTTCAAGACCGACCCCGGGCGCGCCGCCGCGGTGGTGCGTTTCGCGCTGAACCTGATCCGCTTCTACGCGGTGCTGTCGGCGCCGTTCATCCCGCACGCCGCGGCGCAGATGCTGCAGGCACTGGGTCTGGACGCGGCCGACTGGCCCGAGGACGTCGAGGCCGCGCTATCGGCACTGCCCGCCGGCCACGGCTTCGCCACCCCGGACGTGCTGTTCGCCAAGATCACCGACGAGCAGCGCGAGGCCTGGGCCGCCCGCTTCGCCGGCGGCCGCTGACGCCCGGCCTCAGGAGCGCTGCTGGACGACGCCCAGCCCCAGCTTCAGCCGCGTCACCCAGCGCGCCTCGGTGATCGCATCGGGCACGGCGCGCGGCTCGCATGTTGCGCCTTCGGTGCAGACCAGCGCGCAGCGCGGCTTGAAGCTGACGGCGAACACGCCGCCGATCGCGATCGAGCCGTCGGCATTCGCCCGCACCTCGCCGTCGCTGCGCTTCAGCACCGTGTCGATCGCCAGGATGCAGCTGCCGCGCTGTGCCGCCGCACGCATTTCCTGCACGCAGCGCGCGCTGGCCGGCGGCCGGGCCGAACTGGGCATCGACAGCTCGTCGTATTCCCAGACCACCTCGTAGAGGCTGCGCTGGAAATCGCGGAACTCCCGGCCGCCGTCGGCGCCGGTCGGGATCACCCCGGCGACGATGCCGACCACCGCCGGCAGGATCTCGCCCAGCTGGTTCACGAAGATCTGCCGCTCGCCGGGCGCGGTGCGCCAGGCGTCGGCGATCTGCAGCTCGCACAGCGGGCTGCGCACGATCCGGGTGCCGACCAGCTCGTACATCTGGCCGGGGCGCGGCAGTGCCACCCGGTCGCGCGCGACATACTCCCGCGCCTGGATGGTGTCGCCCAGCGACAGCGACGCGATCTGCGCCACCACCAGCGCCAGCGCCAGCGCGGTCCCGAGGACCGTTAGACCCGTTTTCACCGGTTTCATGACTGCCTCCTCAGGTCGAGCAACACAGGTCGGTGCCGCAGCTGTAATAGCCGTCGGGGCAACTGGTCTGCGCCATCGCGCCGCCCCCCGCGGCGATCGAGATCAGCCCCGCGAGAGTAAAGCAGGCAATGGCCCTGGCCGTAGTGCTGACGGTATTCATGATGATATTCATGACGATTCCCCCCGAATCCGAATGAACCCGTCCAGTCTAGCGCGCGCGCCCTTCGCCGGATGTGCGTTCCGGCACGTCCCGGACACGGTTTGTTTGCTTGACAACTATCTTCCGGATGCAAGGGTCGGTCCATGCGCCTGCTGATCTCCCTTGCGCTGATCGCGCTCGCCCAGGCCGCGCTCGCCTGCCCGCCGCCCGAGGACCGCTCGGACGAGCGCGCGGCGCTGCACACAAGGCTGCTGTCGGCGCGCACCGAGGCCGAGGCGGACCGCATCGCCGGCGAGCTGTGGCGAATCTGGCTCGACGCGCCCGACGCCCGCGCGCAGGGCCTGCTGGATCTCGGCATCGCCGCGCGCGAGCGGCAGGCGCTGGCCGAAAGCGAGGCCACGCTGGACGCGCTGATCGGCTATTGTCCCGCCTACGCCGAGGGCTTCAACCAGCGCGCCTTCACCCGCTACCTGCGCGGCGACCACGCCGGCTCGCTCGCGGATCTGGAGGTGGTGCTGGACGCCGACCCCTATCATTTCGGCGCGCTGTCGGGGCGGGCGCTGAACCTGATGCGCCAGGGGCGCGCCGGGCCGGCGCAGCGGGCGCTGCGCGACGCGGTCCGGGTACACCCGTTCTTGCGCGAGCGGCAATTGATCGTCGACGACGGCTCCGCCGATCCGATCTGAGCCGGGCCTCAGCCCGGCCCCAGGCCCAGCGCCCGGCCGGCGAGCACTCCGACCGCCGCGGGCGTGCCGGTCGGGGCCATGCCCCAGGCGGTATCGACCGCGACCATGCTCCAGCTCCAGCCCTTCGGCGTGGTCATGTTGGTGAACTCGCAGGTTCCATAGGCCAGGAACCTCAGCACCAGCCCGTGCCCCGGCGCCAGCACCACCGACCCCTCGCGCAGCCCCGGCGCCACGCAGACCCACGGCACGCCGGCGACATAAGCCAGATAGAATCCCGCCGCGGCGACAGCAGGATGTCGTCGCGCAGCAGCGCGCCGACATGGCGCTTAGACAGCGGGTGCATCGCCGTCGACAGCCATACCGCGTCGATTGCGAGGAACGCGGCCAGCGCCGCCAGTTAGACCGCAATCCGGACCAATGCCCGCCGCCCTCGCCAACAGGCCCGCGCAGATGGCCCGGTCGGGGCGCGGAAAGGGCCCAGCGCAGGCCGACCGGCCCCGAGACGACCGCGCGACCGCGGCGAGCAGAGTGCCGCGCCGGCCGACTCTCGCCGGCACACGGGCATCGGCTGAGGCGCAGCGCCGCCCGCGCACCCGACCCGCCAACCGGCGGCAGGCGCCTCAGGCCGCCCGAGCGCGCGGGCCTCCGGTACAGGCCGCCGGTCGGATACTGCCGGCTCCGCGCCCCGGCTCGGTGCCCGCGCCGCAGCCACCTGCCGGCGCGCGCGCGGCCCCCGGGAACGCGCGTTGCGGCCCCGCCCCGGCACGACCGCGGCGGGCAGAGTGCCGCGCCGGGCGACTTGCGCCGGCGCATGGGCTGAGGCGCAGCGCCGCCCGCGCACCCGGCCCGTCGACCGGTGGCAGGCGCCTCGGGCCGCCCGAGTGCGCGGGCCACCGTCGGACGACGCCGGCCGGATGCGGCTGGCTCCAGGCCCCGGCTCGGTCCACGCGCCACACCCGTCTCCACCGGCGCGCCGGGCGAACGGGCGGGCATTGTCGGGAAAGGACGGGGCAAGGTGCCGCTCGGGGATACAGTGCCGCGCCGGGTTGCGGCGTCGCATCGGGGACCGCCACCGCTCAGGGAGCCAGAGACGACCCACCGCAAGGGGATGCCGCGTCGCGCACCGCCGCTCGGGATTGCACCGCCGCGCAGGCAGGCACCACCGCCGAGCAACGCGGCGCCGCATGGCGGCGCAACAGCGTACAGGGGCGCAGCCCGCGCAGGGACGCAGCGCCGCACCTGGCGTCGCGTATGGGCGCAGCGCCGTTCAGCGACGCGGCGCGGCATGGGAGGACGGCGCGGCGCGGGACCACAGCGCGGCGCGGGATGCAGCCGGCGCGGGAACGCGGGACCACAGCGCGGCGCGGCGATGCAGCCGGCGCGGGAACGCGGGACCACAGCGCGGCGCGGCGATGCAGCCGGCGCGGGAACGCCGGACCACGAAAGGCGATGCCGCGCAGCGCCGCACTGGAACGCGCATCCACGCGGAGACGGCGATCCAAGCGGGAAGGGTCATCCGCACATCCCTGCGTTCCTCGCAAGATCAGCGCGCCGCGCAGGAAGCCGGCAGCGCCCGCTGCAGCCGCACGCCTCCGCCGGCCGCTTGGAACCGGCGACCGGCATTCCGCGGCGCCGCGACGGTGTGCGGACGGGTGCCACGGCACCGGAGCCGGGCGCGCCGCTCGGCGCGTGTGCCGCGTTGCCGGCGCGCCGCCCTCAGTCGCAGACGGTGCGGTCCCGCCCGGCATCCTGCGCCCCGGCCAGGTGCCGGTCGGAACGGTTGATCAGGCTGTCGCGGTCGTCGCCGTCGCCCAGCCCGGCGGCCCCGGCGGACACCGACAACTGGCCGAGCGGTCCGTGCCCGCTGTCCAGCGCCTTGAATCCCTGGCGCAGCGCCTCGGCCACGCCGAACGCGTCTTCGGGGCGCACCCCGGGCAGCAGCAGGGCGAACTTCGCCCCGGCGAAGCGCGCCGCCAGCTGCCCCGGCCGCAGTGCCTTGCGGGCGACCTCGCCGAACGCGCGCAGGGTGTCGTCGCCGGCGGTCAGCCCGTGGGTGCGGGTGACCAGCTCGAGGTTGTCGATCGCGCACATCAGCAGCGTCAGCGGCTGCGTCCGCTGCCGGGCCTCGAACACCGCGCCGTCGAGCGCCTCGTCCAGGGCGCGGCGATTCGGCAGGCCGGTCAGGTAGTCGGTCGCCGAGCTGCGCTTCACCTCGACCAGCTCGCCCTTCAGCTTCGAGACCTGGGCGCGGCTCTTCTCCAGCTGCAGGCTCAGCTTCTGGGCCGCGGCCAGGTGCTGCTGGTTGGCGCGGTGCAGGTCGCGGATCACATTCGACAGATCGGATTTCGAGCTGCCCTGCACCAGCGACGCCCGCGCGCTGCGCAGCGTGCCCGAGAACAGCGAATGCTCCTTCAGGTTCTCGTCCATCGCGGCGCTGACCCGCGCCAGCGTGCCGTGCAGGTCGGTGCCGATGCGGTCCACCGCTTCGGCACCGGTCGCCGGCGACAGATGCGCGTCGTAAAGCCCGCCCAGAAACGTCTCGTCGATGGTCTGGCCGGTGTTCATCGCCGTATCCAGCGCCACGTTCAGCCCCGGATCGCGCCGCGCCGCGTAGGTGTACCAGACTTCGTAGACGATCGGCGTGACCGGCGTCCTGTACTGGCGCGCAAAGCCGATCGCCCGCTCGGCGATGTCCGCGCCATCCGCGGACACGGCCTGCTGGCGGGCCGGCGCGGCCGGTCGGGTGCTGCTGAACATGATGTGTTTTCCCTCGCCTCGATCCGAGGCTCAGGACTAGGACGCAGGTCTTGAGAAGTGGTAAAACCCGGCGACGAAATCCGGCGCGCGCCGGCTCAGCCGCCCAGGCACCAGCGCAGGATCGCCTTCTGCGCGTGCAGCCGGTTCTCGGCCTCGTCGAAGATCACCGAGGCGGGGCCGTCCATCACCTCGCTCGAGACCTCCTCGCCGCGGTGCGCGGGCAGGCAGTGCATGAACAGCGCGTCGGGGCGCGCCTGCGCCATCAGCGCGGCGTTGACCTGGTAGGGGCGCAGCTGGTTGTGGCGGCGCTCGCGCGCGCTCTGCGCGTCGTGCATCGACAGCCAGGTGTCGGTGACCACCAGGTCGGCGCCGGCGACGGCGCGCGCCGGGTCGCGCTCGATCTCGACGGTGCGGCCGCGGCCGCGCGCGAACGCGACCGCGGCGCGGGGCGGGTCCAGCGTCTCGGGGCCGGTGAAGGTCAGATCGAAGCCGAACTGCCCGGCGGCGTGCAGGAAGCTGGCGCAGACGTTGTTGCCGTCCCCGGCCCAGACCACCTTGCGCCCGGCGATGGCGCCGCGGTGCTCCTCGTAGGTCAGCACGTCGGCCATGATCTGGCAGGGGTGGCTGGCGTCGGTCAGCCCGTTGATCACCGGCACGTCCGCATGCTCGGCCAGCTCGTGCAGCGTGGTCTCGTCGAAGGTGCGGATCATGATCAGGTCGACATAGCGCGACAGCACGCGGGCGGTGTCGGCGATGGTCTCGCCGTGGCCCAGCTGCATCTCGGCGCCGGACAGCACCAGCGGCTGGCCGCCCATCTGCCGGATGCCGACGTCGAAGCTGACGCGGGTCCGGGTCGAGGGCTTCTCGAAGATCAGCGCCACGACGCGGCCTGCCAGCGGCTGGTCGGCGTCCGGCGCGCCGCGGGGCAGCCCGGCGCGGCGCGCCTTCATCGCCCGCGCCTGGTCGATGATCGCGCGCAGCTCGGCGGCGTCGGTGGTGTGCAGGTCGAGAAAATGCCTCATGCCGGCGCCGCCTCGACCGCAAGCGCGGTCCGCTCCAGCCGGGCCAGGCCCTCGTCGATCTCGGCGTCGGTCAGGTTCAGGGGCGGCAGGATGCGCACCACGTTCTCGGCCGCCGGCACCAGCAGCAGGTGCTGGCCGTAGCCCGCCTGCACCACGTCGCCGTTGGCCGGCCTGCACACCAGACCCAGCATCAGCCCCTCGCCGCGGATCGACTCGAAGACCTGCGGGTGGCTGGCGACCAGCCCCTCCAGCCCCTGCCGCAGACGCCCGGCGGTGCGGCGGACATTGTCCAGGAAACCGTCCTCCAGCATCACCGTCAGCACCTCGGCGCCGACCGCGCAGCCCAGCGGGTTGCCGCCGTAGGTCGAGCCGTGGGTGCCCGCGGTCATGCCGCTGGCGGCGTCCTCAGTGGCCAGGCACGCGCCCAGCGGAAAGCCGCCGCCGATGCCCTTGGCCACGGCCATGATGTCGGGGGCGATCCCGGCCCATTCATGCGCCCACAGCCGGCCGGTGCGGCCCATGCCGCACTGGATCTCGTCGAAGATCAGCAGGATGCCGGCCTCGTCGCAGAGCGCCCGCATCTCGCGCAGCGCCTCGGGGCCGAATGCCTTGATCCCGCCCTCGCCGAGGATCGGCTCGACCGCGATCGCGGCGGTGGCCGGGCCGATGGCGGCGCGCAGCGCACCGATGTCGCCGAACGGCACCCGGTCGAAACCCTCGAGCAGCGGCGCGAAACCCCTGGTCAGCTTGTCGCCGCCGGCGGCGGCGATCATGCCCATGGTCCGGCCGTGGAACGAGCCCTCGATGGTCACCACCCGGTTGCGCTCGGGGTTGCCCCTGGCGTGGTGGTACTTGCGCGCCATCTTGACCGCGCATTCCATCGCCTCGGTGCCCGAGTTGGTGAAGAACGCGGTGTCGGCGAAACTGTTGTCGACCAGCAGCTGCGCCAGCTTCTCCTGGTTCGGGATCCGGTACAGGTTCGAGGTGTGCCACAGACGTCGCGCCTGCCGCTCCAGCGCCGCCACGAGCCGCGGGTTCGCATGGCCCAGGGCGGTCACGGCGATGCCGCCCCCCAGGTCCAGATAGCGCTCACCGGTCTCGGTTGTCAGCCAGGGGCCCGCGCCCTCCACGAAGGAAAGCGGTGCCCGTGCGTAGGTCGGCAGGACGGGCGAAATCACGACTTGTCTCCTCTTCTCGCAGGCGAACGGCAACGCCCCGGCCCGCTTCCGCGCGGCCGGGGCGCAAGGGGCGTGATGGCGCAAAGCCGCCGCGCTGTCAATTCGGCCGGCGCGTGCGCGGGGCCGGGCCGGGCCCCGACGGCCGCGCCGGCGCGAATCGCGGCGCCGGGCCGCCACCGCGCCAAGGTTGTAGGCGCGCCCGGAAAGCTGCGCTATGCATGAGCCGAAACACGGACAATTACAGGAGCATCCGGTGCGTCTCCCCACTCTCGCCATCACCCTTGCGGCGCTCGCCGCGGCCCCGCTCTGGGCGCAGGACCAGACCGGGGACCCGGCCGCCGCGGACGAGCCTGCCGAGGACCAGCCCGCCGAGGACGCGCCCGAGGCCGGCGCGCAGACCGCCGCCCCGGCGCAGCAGGCCGCGCCGCAGTTCAACGGCACCGCCGCGGGCACCGTGTCGGGCGTGACCTTCGATGTCCCGGTGCTTTGCACCGGCTTCCCGGCCGGCCCGGTCACCGCGAAAAGCGATCCGGACACGCCGGGCGAGGACGGCAACGGCGACGGCGTGATCGTCGACGTGGCGGCGCAGCCCGACGGCCAGATCACCATGACGCTGATGGCCGGCGGGATCTCGTTCGGCTTCGACGACGACACCGCCACGCTCGACGGCAACCGGCTGGACTACAGCGTGACGATCAGCTTCGTCGGCGGCCAGGACGACACCATCGAATACAGCGTGGTCTGCGACGGCTGATCGCCGGCCCTCGCGTTCCGGACCGGCGCTCAGGCCTTCAGCCGATAGCCGGTCCGGAACCACCACCAGGTCAGCACGCCCAGCGCCGCGTCGACCAGCAGCAGCACCGCGACCCCGGCCCAGGGCCCGGTGTCGGACACGCCGAGCACGCCGAAGCGGATGCCGTCGATCATGTAGAAGAACGGGTTGACGTGGCTGATCGCCTGCATCCAGCCGGGCAGGATGCTGATCGAGTAGAACGTTCCCGACAGGAAGCTCAGCGGCATCACGATGAAGTTGGTGATCGCGGCGATGTGGTCGAACTTCTGCGCCACGATCGCCGCCAGCGTGCCCAGCAGCGCCATCAGCGTGGCGCCCAGCAGCACGAACGCCAGCGCCCACAGCGGGTGCGCGATGCCCAGCCCGATCACCGGGAACACCGTCGCCGAGATCGCCGCCGCCACGATCAGCCCGCGCACCACGCCGCCGGCGGCATAGCCGACGGTCAGCTCGGCCGCGCTGAGCGGCGGCATCAGCGTGTCGACGATGTTGCCCTGCACCTTGGCCACCATCAGCGACGACGAGGTGTTGGCGAAGGCGTTCTGGATCACCTGCATCATCAGGATGCCGGGGGCGATGAAATGGGTGAACGCCTCGGCCCCCTCGGCGCCGGCGCGGCGCGCTGCGAACGCCAGCGAGAACACCGCCATGAAGATCCCGGCGGTGACCACCGGCGCCGCCAGGGTCTGGGTCCAGACGCTGGTGAAGCGCGCCACCTCGCGGCGGATCAGGGTCCACAGACCCAGCAGGTTGTAACGGCCGAACTGGCGCTCGGCCATCGGCCGGGTCGGCTGCGCGTCGCTCATCTGGGGCCTCCATCGCGGCGGGGTCGGGCAGCCTGCCTTGTAACGGCTGGCGCAGTGGTTACAATAGGGGCAACCGGGCCAGGCGGGGCGACCCTCCTGGCCATTTGCTGTCGTACACCCCACTGGCGGAGATGTATCCCATGTCATGGACCGATGAACGCGTCGAGACGCTGAAGAAGATGTGGGCCGAGGGCAAGTCGGCTTCGCAGATCGCCAAGGAACTCGGCGGCGTGACGCGCAACGCGGTGATCGGCAAGGTGCACCGGCTGGGCCTGTCGAACCGCACCCCCGCCGGCAAGCCCGGCGAGGAAGCGCCCGCCGCGAAGCCGGCCGAGGATCCCGCGCGCCCGTCCGCCGCCGCCGCCGCGCGCGCCGAGCCCGCCGCCCGGCCCGACCCGGCTCCGGCCGAGCCGACCCGCCCCGCCGCCGCCGCGGCGCAGTCCGCTCCGGCCGCGAGCGGCGCGACGAACGGCGCCGCGCAGCCTGTGGCGCAGCCGCCGGCGCCGCGCCGCCCGGTGCCCGGCCAGCCGCTGCCGCCGCAGCCCAGCCAGTCCGAGATCTCCGAGGAGACCCGCGCCAACCTGGCGGCGCTGGAGAAACGCGCCCGCAAGCTGACGCTGCTGCAGCTGACCGAGCGCACCTGCAAATGGCCGATCGGCGATCCGGCGACCGACGATTTCTGGTTCTGCGGCCACCCGACCCAGCCCGGCAAGCCGTACTGCGAGACCCACGTCTCGGTCGCGCTGCAGCCGATGAGCAGCCGCCGCGACCGCCGCTCGTCCTCGCGCTGATTTCGGCGCCGGGCGCGGGGCGTCCCGCCGTCCGGACCAGCGGCACCGCCGGGCGCATCCGGCGGCCGGCCCGCCCCCGGTTTCATCCCGGCCCCCGGCGCCCTATGTGTCGGGGTGAAAGGGGCGTTCCGATGAACCTGCACACCCGTATTCCCTTCGACAACAGCTACGCGCGGCTGCCGGGCCGGTTCTACGCCCGGCTCGACCCGACGCCGGTGGCCGAACCGGGGCTGATCCGCGTCAACCACGCGCTGGCCCGGCAGCTCGGCCTCGACCCGGCGGCGCTGGAGACGCCCGCCGGCGTCGCCATGCTGGCCGGCAACGGCGTGCCCGACGGCGCCGAGCCGCTGGCCATGGCCTATGCCGGGCACCAGTTCGGCGGCTGGGTGCCGCAGCTGGGCGACGGCCGCGCGATCCTGCTGGGCGAGGTGGTCGACAGCGCCGGCGTGCGCCGCGACATCCAGCTCAAGGGGGCCGGGCGCACCCCGTTCAGCCGCATGGGCGACGGCCGCGCCTGGCTGGGGCCGGTGCTGCGCGAATACCTCGTCTCCGAGGCGATGGCGGCGCTGGCCATCCCCACCACCCGCGCCCTGGCCGCCGTCAGCACCGGCGAGCGCGTCCAGCGCGAGGCCGCCTTTCCCGGCGCGGTGCTGGCCCGGGTCGCCGCCAGCCACATCCGCGTCGGCACCTTCCAGTACTTCGCCGCGCGCCAGGACCTGGACGCGCTGCGGCGCCTGTCCGACCACGTCATCGCCCGGCACTACCCGGCGCTGGCGCCGGGCGATCACGCCGGGCTGCTGCGCGCGGTGGTCGGCGCGCAGGCGCGGCTGGTGGCGCGCTGGATGGGGGTGGGCTTCATCCACGGGGTGATGAACACCGACAACATGTCGGTGGCGGGCGAGACCATCGACTACGGCCCCTGCGCCTTTCTCGACGCCTATCACCCAGACACGGTGTTCAGCTCGATCGACCAGATGGGCCGCTACGCCTATCGCAACCAGCCGGCGGCGGCGCAGTGGAACCTGGCGCAGTTCGCCTCGAGCCTGCTGCCGATCATGGCCGACGATCCCGAGGCTGCGGTGCCCGAGGCGCAGGCGGCGGTGGACGCGTTCCAGGATCAGTACCAGCAGGCCTGGGCCGAGGTGTTCCGCGCCAAGCTGGGCCTGGCCGAGCCGCAGGACGGCGACACCGGCCTCGCCACCGCGCTGCTCG
This sequence comes from Halovulum marinum, assembly GCF_009697225.1. Lineage (GTDB taxonomy): Bacteria > Pseudomonadota > Alphaproteobacteria > Rhodobacterales > Rhodobacteraceae > Halovulum > Halovulum marinum. The sequence continues at coordinate 65,104 of NZ_WIND01000020.1, read as the reverse complement.
ACGCGATGGCGGCGACGCGGGCCGATTTCACCGGCACCTTCCGCGCGCTGGCCGAGACCGCCGCCGATGCGCCGCTGCCCGAGCACATCGCCAGCGACACCGCGCCGCTCGAGGACTGGCGCCGGCGCTGGGTCGCGCGGCTCGCGGCCGAGGCCGCGACGCCCGCCGACCGCCAGCGCGGCATGGCGCGGGCGAACCCGGCGATCATCCCGCGCAACCACCGCGTCGAGCAGGCGATCCAGGCCGCGCTGGGCGGCGACTTCGGCCCGTTCCACGCGCTGACGCAGGCGCTGGAACAGCCGTTCGACGCGCCCGCCGACAGCCCGTTCCGCGCCGCCCCGGCGCAGGGCGAAGAGGTGCGGCAGACCTTCTGCGGCACCTGAGGCCCAGCCCGAAACTTCAGGCCGCGTCGCGCGGCCGCTGCTCATGGCAGATCTGCCCGGTCTCCTCGGGCAGCAGCGCGACCTGCAGCAGGCGACAGTAGCCGCCGGCGCCGCGCGGCGCGTGGTGCCGGCAGGTCCGGCACACGCCGAAGGCGCGGCCGCCGCGCGCCGCCAGCATCGCCCGCAGCGTCGCGTCCAGCCCGTCCGTCAGCGCCGCCAGCGCCGGCGCCGGCAGCGCCTCCAGCGCCGCGTCCAGCGCGCCGCGCCGCGCCGCGATCCCGGCGCCGCGCGCGGTCGGCGCATAGCTGATGCTGCGCCGGTCGCGGTCCGAGCGGCGCTCGCTGACCAGGCCCTTGCGCTCCAGCGCCCGCAGCGTCTGCGAGGTGGTGCCCCGCGTCGCCCCCAGATACGCCGCGACATGGCTCGGCGCGCGCGAGAACCGGTTCGCGCGCGCCAGATAGGCCAGCGCGGCAGCCTGCGTCGGGTTCAGCCCGTCCTCCCACGCCCCGGCGGCGGACAGCCGCGCCAGGCGCTCGATCAGGGCGCGGGCGCGCCCGGGGTCCTCGGTGCTCATGGCAATGCAATAGCGAGTCGACACCACGCTTGCAATAGTTTCGATTCGCTATCATCCTGCCGGCATTCCAGCACCGGAGACCGACTATGACCCTGCGCGCCCTTCTTCCCGCCCTGCTGCTCGCCACCCCCGCGCTCGCCACCCCTGCCCTCGCCGACATCGCGCATCCCGCCGCGGCGGACATGCCAGACGCCATCGCCGCGCCCGAGACGCCCGGGATCGCGGCCGCGTTCGACATCCGCGCCGCCCATGCGCACCGCGACGGGCGCACGGTCACCTTCCACATGACCACCGGCGGCCGGGCCGGGGCCGAGACCCCGCAGCCCGCCGGCGCGCTCGGCGGCGCGCCGGTGCTCGGCTACGTCTGGCCGACCTCGCTCGACCCCGCCGCCGTGGGGTTCGAGGGCCGCACCGGCATCCTGGCGCTGGCCGCCACCAGGCACCCGGACTTCGACGACACGCCGCTGAACGACGAGAACGGCGACGGCGATCTCGGCAACGACGGCGCCGGCTGGCACAGCCACTGGGTGGTGCTGACCCCGACCGAACCCTGCGGCGACGGCGCGCTCGCGGTCCGCGACATCCCCGACGGCGCCGCGCCGCGCCTGCCCGCCACCTGGCCCGGCCTGCCGCTGTTCATCGACAGCCCCGGTTACACGCCGCTGTTCGACGGCGCCGAGATCTCGGTCACGGTCGGCTTCGCCGACCCCGAAATCCTCTCGGGCGCACGCTACGACGGCGTGACCGCGGCGTTGCAGGTGAACGCGAACGTCCACGCGCCGCTGCTCTGCGTGACCGACGTGTTCGACATCGCCTCGGGCGATCTCGGCCTGCCCGGTCGGCTGGACTGACCGCTCCCGCGCGGCGCCCGCCGGCCCGGGCGCCCGCCTTCCACGTCCGGCAAATATCCCCGCCGGAGGCATCCGGCGCCGGCCCCGGGCGCGGCCGCCGGGAAGGATTCACGAAGTTTCAGGATTCAACATCCCTGAAAGATCAAGGGGTTGAGGGGGTTTTCACGGTGGAATCGCCGATTTCACACCCTCAGCCGGCCTTGCGCGGCACCGCCGGTCCGCCCTGGTAGGTCTCGTCGAGCGCATAGCCGCTGGCGCGCACGGTGCGGATCGGGTCGGCCTCGCCGCGCCGGTTCAGCGCCTTGCGCAGCCGGCCGACATGCACGTCGACGGTGCGGATCTCGACGTAGACATCGGTGCCCCAGACCCGGTCCAGCAGCTGCTCGCGGCTGAACACCCGGCCCGGCCGCTGCATCAGCGTGTCCAGCAGCCGGAACTCGGTCGGCCCAAGGTGAACGTCCCGCCCGGCGCGGCGCACGCGGCAGGTCTCGCGGTCCAGCACGATATCGGCGAAGGTCGCGACGTCGCCGGCGATCGTCGGCCGGGTGCGGCGCAGCACGGCGCGGATCCGGGCGACCAGCTCGGACATCGAGAACGGCTTGGTCACATAGTCGTCGGCACCCAGCTCCAGACCGCGGATCCGGTCGTCCTCCTCGCCGCGGGCGGTCAGCATGATCACCGGAATCTCGCGGGTCTGGCTGCCGGCCCGGAGCTGGCGGCAGATCTCGACGCCCGAGACGTTGGGCAGCATCCAGTCCAGCAGGATCAGGTCCGGCCTTTCCTCGTCGACGGCGATCAGCGCGTCGTCGCCGTCGGCGCAGACGCCGACCGCGAAGCCCTCCTTGCCCAGGTTGTAGCTCAGCAGGCGGCTCAGCGCCTCCTCGTCCTCGACCACCAGGATCTTCGCGCACATCGGCCGCGCCCTCCTAGTCGATCGCCGGGCTGACCGGCTCGCCCTTCGGGCGGTCGTCGCCCAGCGGCGCGCCCTCCTGGATGTAATAGGCCATCTCGGCGATGTGGGTGGTGTGGTCGCCGATCCGCTCCAGGTTCTTGGCGATGAACAGCAGCTGGCTGCCGGCGCCGATCATCCGGTTGTCCTCCATCATGTAGGTGACGACCTCGCGGAACATGGCGTTGTACATCTCGTCGATGTCCACGTCCTTGCGCCAGACCGCCACGGCGGCCTTGGTGTCGTGGCCGGAATAGGCGCTCAGCACCTCGGACAGCTGCGCCTGGGTGGCGCGGCCCATGCGGATGATCGACGGCGTGGTCGGCAGCGGCCCCAGCTTCGAGATCGACGCCGCGCGCTTGGCGATGTTCTTCGACAGATCGCCGATCCGCTCCAGCGTGGTGCAGATCTTCAGCGCCGCGATCACCAGCCGCAGGTCCTGCGCCATCGGGGCGCGCAGGGCGATGACCTTGGTCGCGAACTCCTCGATCTCCATTTCCATCTGGTCGAGCTTCTTGTCGCGGGCGGTGACCTGCTCGGCCAGGCTGGTGTCGCGGGTCTCGATCGACGTCAGCGCGCCGGCCAGCAGCTCCTCGGCCAGACCGCCCATTTCCGAGATCCGGGCCTCGATCTTCTCGAGATCGTGGTCGAAGGCAGAGACGATGTGCTCTCCCATGGGAAATCCTTTCCTGTATCCGCTGCGCGCAATACTAGCCGAAGCGCCCGGTGATGTAGTCCTGCGTGCGCTGGTCCACCGGGTTGGTGAAGATCTTCGGCGTGTCGTCGTACTCGACGATGTGGCCGAGGTGGAAGAACGCGGTCTTCTGGCTGACCCGCGCCGCCTGCTGCATCGAGTGCGTCACGATCACCACCGAGAAGCTCTGCTTCAGCTCGTCGATCAGCTCCTCGACCTGCGCGGTGGCGATCGGGTCCAGCGCCGAGCACGGCTCGTCCATCAGCAGCACCTCGGGCGCGGTGGCCACCGCGCGGGCGATGCACAGGCGCTGCTGCTGGCCGCCGGACAGGCCGGTGCCGGGCTCGTCCAGCCGGTCCTTGACCTCGGTCCACAGCGCGGCACGGCGCAGCGACTGCTCGACCACCGAATCCAGTTCGGCCCTGTTCGCCACCAGGCCGTGGATCCGCGGGCCGTAGGCGACGTTGTCATAGATCGACTTCGGGAACGGGTTCGGTTTCTGGAACACCATGCCGACGCGGGCCCGCAGCTGCACCGGATCGACCCGGCGGTCGTAGATGTCGCCGCCGTCCAGCAGGATCTCGCCGGTGACGCGGGCGCTCTCGATGGTGTCGTTCATCCGGTTCAGACAGCGCAGGAAGGTCGACTTGCCGCAGCCCGAGGGGCCGATGAAGGCGGTCACGGTTTTGTCGAGGATGTCGACGTCGACGCCCTTGATCGCCTCGGTCGGGCCGTAGAACACGCGCACGTCGCGGGCCTGGATCTTGGTCTGCACGGTATCCGGCGCCGGCTGGGTCGCCTCAAGATCGGTCATTTCGGCATGGGCCATTGGTTCTCTCCTGTCCGCCTTACCAGCGGCGTTCGAAACGTTTACGAAGGAAAACCGCCAGCGCGTTCATCAGCACCAGGAACAGCAGCAGCACGCAGATCGCCGCGGCGGTCCGCGCCTCGAAGGCGCGCTCGGGGAAGTCGGACCAGCGGAACACCTGCACCGGCAGCACGGTGGCGCTGTCGGTGATCCCGGTGGGCACGTCGACGATGAACGCGACCATGCCGATCATGATCAGCGGCGCGGTCTCGCCCAGCGCCTGCGCCATGCCGATGATCGTGCCGGTCAGGATCCCCGGCATCGCCAGCGGGAAGACGTGGTGGAAACTGGTCTGCAGCCGGGACGCGCCCAGCGCCAGCGCCGCGTCGCGGATCGACGGCGGCACCGCCCGGATCGAGGCGCGGCTGGCGATGATGATCGTCGGCAGCGTCATCAGCGCCAGCACGATGCCGCCCGCCAGCGGCGACGACCGCGGCACGCCGAAGAAGCCCAGGAACACCGCCAGGCCCAGCAGGCCGAACACGATCGACGGCACCGCGGCGAGGTTGTTGATGTTGACCTCGACGAAATCGGTCAGCCGGTTCTTCGGCGCGAACTCCTCCAGGTAGATCGCCGCCAGCACGCCGATCGGGAACGCCAGCACGAAGGTCACCAGCATGGTCCAGAACGAGCCCACGGCCGCGCCCCAGATCCCCGCCAGCTCGGGCTCGCGGCTGTCGCCGGCGGTGAAGAAGCGGGTGTTGAACACGGTCTCGACCCGGCCGCGGTCCTTCAGCGTCTCGATCCAGACGATTTGCCGGTCCGAGACCTTGCGCGCCGCCTCGGGCTGGTCGTGGATGTAGAAGCCCCAGGCGTCGGCGGGCAGCGCCTCGACCGGCGCGACCGGGACGATCGGCTCGGCGATGCCGCCGCTGTCGCCGACCTCGACCATCTTCAGCCAGCCGTCGCCGACGCGCAGCAGCACCGACGGCGCGGTCTCGTCCAGCGCCTCGGCGCCGCCGCCCCGGCGCGCGCGCGCCTCCAGGTCCTCGGCCACCGCCAGCAGGCGGTCGCGCTCGGCCGCGCGGGTGTCGATCTGGGTCTGCAGCCGGGTGCGCTCGTCCGGATCGGAGGTCTCATGCGCCTGGCGGCCGAACACCTCGACGCCGCGGTTCTGCAGCCGCGCCTGGTTGCGCTCGAAGGCGGCCCGGTCCAGCAGGGCGGCCTTGGCCTGCACCAGCGCCGCCGAGAAATCGTCCGCCGTCGAGCTCACGCGCACGGTGTCGCCGTCCTCGATCGGCTGGATCGTCAGCGCGCCCTCGCGCGGCCGCGAGTCCAGCTTGCCGTAGACGCCCTTGAGGTACAGGTCGGTGACGTCCGACGCCAGCAGCCGGACCGGCACCGTCTGCCCGGCAAGCGACCGGTCGCGCAGCAGTGCCTCGCGCAGCTCGAACTGCGCGCCGCCGCTGACAAGATCGTACAGCTCGCGCCGCTGGGTGCGGCCGCTGGCCGAGGGAAACTCGGCCTTCAGCACGTCCTTGACCAGCCCGTCGTAGTTGAACCGGGACACCGACACCGTGTCGCCCGAGACCAGTTCGGGGTCGTCCAGCGGCACGTCGAGGGTGATGTAGCTTTCGCTCATCGCCTGCCAGGCGTTGCCGACCACGGTCGACAGCAGCGCCACCAGCGCCAGCGCGGCGAAGCCGATCGCCAGGATGCCATAAGCCTGCAGGCGCCGCTGCGCGAAGCGGCGGCGCCGCAGCCGGCGGGCCGAGGCCTCGGAGCCGTGGTGGGCGGAAAGATCTGCGATCGCGACCATTTCGCGGCCCCCCTCAGTCGTACAGTTCGCGGTACCTGCGCACCACGCGCAGCGCCACGATGTTCAGCAGTAGCGTCACGCAGAACAGCGTGAAGCCCAGGGTGAAGGCGGGGCCGGCGGCGACCTTGGCCTCGGTGTCGCCGGTGATCAGCATGACGATCTGCACCGTCACCGTGGTCACCGCCTCCAGCGGGTTCAGCGTCAGGTTCGCGCCCTGCCCGGCGGCCATCACCACGATCATCGTCTCGCCCACCGCGCGCGAGATGCCCAGCAGCACCGCCGAGACGATGCCCGGCAGCGCCGCCGGCAGCACCACCTGGCGGATCGTCTCGGCCCGGGTCGCACCCAGCCCGTAGGAGCCGTCGCGCAGGCTCTGCGGCACCGCGTTGATCACGTCGTCGGACAGCGACGAGATGAACGGGATGATCATGATCCCCATCACCAGCCCGGCGGCCAGCGCCGATTCCGAAGCCACGTTCAGGCCCAGCGATTCGCCGGTGCGGCGGATGAACGGCGCCACGGTGATCGCGGCGAAAAAGCCGTAGACCACGGTCGGCACGCCGGCCAGGATCTCCAGCATCGGCTTGGCGATGGCGCGCACCCGCGTCGAGGCGAAGTCCGACAGGTAGATCGCGGCGAACAGCCCGACCGGCACCGCGACCAGCATGGCGATGGCGGTGATCAGCAGCGTGCCGGCGAACAGCGGCACCGCGCCGACCTTGTCCGGGTCCATCTCGCCGGCGCTGACGCCGGACAGCGGCGACCAGCGGGTGCCGAACAGGAACTTGTCGACCCGCCAGCCGATGTTGCTGAAGAAGTTCAGCGTCTCGAAGATCAGCGACAGCACGATGCCGACGGTGGTCAGGATCGCGATGCCGGCGCAGATCGCCAGGATCGTGCGGATGATCGTCTCGGTGCGGTTGCGGGCGCGGAACGCGGTGCTGACCGAACGCAGCGCCAGCAGGCCGCCCAGCAGCGCCGCCGCCAGGCTCAGCACCGCGATGCCCCAGACCCGCAGCGTCTGCAGCGAGCCGAAGCGCGCGGCGATGTCGCGGCGCAGTTCGTCCTCGGCCGAGGCGACGCCGCCGCGCGCGATCGACTTGGCGTCGGACAGCACCAGCTGCCGCTCGATCCGCGGCGCGTCCGGCAGCGCGTCGGCGATGGCGCCGCTCAGCGCACCGTCGATGTACAGCCGGGCCAGCGTCGACAGCACGATCAGCGTCAGCAGCCCGCCGAGGGCGGTCAGCAGAAAGGCGTGGAGGCCGTGGTAGTTCGGCCGCGAATGCAGGCTGGCCAGGTTTCCGGCGGCAACGGCCGAGGACCGCCGGCGGGCGAGGAACAGAAAGGCGAACGCCAGAAGGATGACGAGAAGGAAGACGGCACTGGTCATCGGGGTGGTCCCTGCCCTTTCGCGGCCCGTCGGGCCGCGGAACGCGTCGGCAGGGGCGGCACGCGGCCGCCCCTGCACGATCTCGGATGGAGCGGCTTACTCCAGCTCGGACTTCTCGAGCGGCTTCAGGTTGGCGACGGCGTCCGCGTTGGCCGAGAACTCGTCCTCGGGCAGCGGGATCAGACCCTTGTCGACCAGGTAGCCGTCTTCGCCGGAAGCGGCGTCCGAGATGAACTCGGCCGCGTACTCCTCGATCCCGGGCACGACGCCGACGTGCGCGTTCTTGATGTAGAAGTACAGCGAACGCGACACCGGATAGTCGCCCGAAGCGATGTTGTCGAAGGTCGGCTCGACACCATCGACCGGCGCGCCCTGCAGGGCGTCGGCGTTCTGGTCGAGGAACGAGAAGCCGAACACGCCCAGCGCGTTGGGGTTCGCTTCCAGCTTCGAGACGATCAGGTTGTCGTTCTCGCCGGCCTCGACGAAGGCGCCGTCCTCGCGGATCGAGATGCCTTCGCACGCGATGCCGGCGCCTTCGCAGCCCTCGTGCATCACCAGCTCTTCGAAGGCGTCACGGGTGCCCGACGACGGCGGCGGGCCCAGCACCTCGATGGCGATCGCGGGCAGCGAGGGGTCGACCTCGTCCCAGGTCGACGGCTTCGGGCCCTGCTCGGCCAGCGCGGTGACGATCTGCTCGCGGGTCAGCGAGAACGACGGGCCGCCCTTGGCGTTGGCGATGACGATGCCGTCAAAGCCGACGACCGACTCGGTGATCTCGGTGACGCCGTTTTCCTGGCACAGGTCGAACTCCGACGGCTTCATCCGGCGCGAGGCGTTGGTGATGTCGGGGTGCTCGACACCGACGCCGGCGCAGAACAGCTTCAGGCCGCCGCCCGAACCGGTCGACTCGACGACCGGGGTCGGGTTATCGGTGGTCTTGCCGAACTGCTCGGCCACCGCGGTCGAGAACGGGAACACGGTCGACGAGCCGACGATGCGGATCTGGTCGCGGCCCTGGGCGGCGGCGGCACCCGCGACGAGGGTGCCCACAGCAGCAAGAGCAAGAAGGTTGGTGAGTTTCACGGGTTGTCTCCGAATACCATGCGTTTCGGTCCGGCAGGTTCGCCCTGCCTTCGATACAGGGTCGCCCCTGCTGGCCGGGAACATAGGTCTAGGCGATGCAGGTTTTATAACGATTCGGTGACGGCTGGATGACAGGACAAGTCATTGAACATCATGCGGTTCTTCGCCGTCCGCAGCATCATCCGCAGCTTCCGGCGCGCGCGGGATCCACAGCGTGAAGCGGCTGCCCTCGCCGACCCGGGAACGGATGTCGACGGCGCCCTGGTGCCGCGCCAGGATGTGCTTGGTGATCGCCAGCCCCAGCCCGGTGCCGCCCATGTCCTTGCTTTGCGACGGGTTGACCCGGAAGAACCGCTCGGTCAGCCGCGGAATGTGCTCGCGCGCGATCCCCGGTCCCTCGTCGATCACCGACACGCCCAGGCAGCCGGGATAGCGCGTGTCCGGCTCGGCCGCCGCCACCCGCACCTTCTTGCCGCTCCCGCCGTACTTGATGGCGTTGTCGATCAGGTTGACCATGACCTGCGCCAGCTGGTCGTGGTCGCCGAACACCTCGGCGCCGGCGCCGTCCTGCGGCAGTTCGATCTGCAGCAGCACGTCGTTCCGGCTGGCCAGCGGGTACAGCGCCGCCGCCGAATCGGATGCGGTGGCATAGAGGTCGATGCGCGCCTCGGGACGGACATGGGCGTTCATCTCGATCCGGCTCAGCGACATCAGGTCGTCCACCAGCCGCTTCATCCGGCTGGCCTGGGTCATCATGATCCCCAGGAACAGCTCGCGCGCCTCGGGATCGTCCCTGGCATGGCCCTGTAGCGTCTCGATGTAACCCAGGATCGAGGCCAGCGGCGTGCGCAGCTCGTGGCTGGCGTTGGCGACGAAATCCGACCGGGTCTGCAGCAGCGCCTTGTCGCGGGTGCGGTCCTCGATCTGCACGATGACCTGCGCGCCGGCGCCGAAATCCCCCGCCGCGCTGGCCGGCAGGTAGCTGGCGCGCGCCTCGAAGAAACGCTCGCGGCCGCGGACCTGGCTGAAGGTGAAGCTGACGTCGGCGTGGTTCTGCAGGATGGTCGCGATCGCCTCGACGAAGGCGGGCGCGCGAATCGCCGCCGAGAAGTGCACGCCGGGCCGGGCGCCGGGCAGGATCGCGGCGGCGGCCGGGTTGGCGTAGGTCACCCGCTCCTGCTCCGAGATCACCAGCAGCGGTGCCGGCATCCGGTGCAGCAGCGTCCGGCCCGGCCCCATCGGCAGCGGCCGCACCGCATCCGCGTCGGGGCGCGCGGCGGGGCCGGCGCCGCGGCCGGTCAGCCGCGCCGCCACGGCATAAGCCGCGAACAGCACCGCGACCGCCGCGGTCTGGACCGCGACGCCAAGGCCCAGCGCGGCCGTGCCGGCGATCGCCAGCAGACAGGCCGCGCCCAGCGCGAACAGGGGAAGCAGGCGTCCGTCGGACACGGGAACCTCGTGCTGTGGTGCGGGGCGCAACAGCCGTAACATTCCTGCAATGCGCGCGTAAGCAATATTGCTTTCACGAAAATGTCTTTTATCTGAAGGCGTAGAAAGCGGACGACAGATGATCAGATATCAGCTTCAGTGTGATCACGGCCACCGGTTCGAGAGCTGGTTCTCCTCCAGTGCGGACTACGACCGGCTCGAGGCGGCGGGCCTGCTGGCCTGCGGCGTGTGCGGCTCGGCCGCGGTCAGCAAGGCGCTGATGGCGCCGCGCGTCGCCGCACCGGACAGCGCACCGACCGAGGCGCCGACGCCCGCGCCGCAGCCGCCCGCCACGCCGCTGCGCGGCCCGGCCTCGCCGGCCGAGCAGGCGCTGCGCGCGCTGCGCCGCAAGATCGAGACCGAGGCCGAGAACGTCGGCCGCGACTTCGCCCGCGAGGCCCGCGCCATCCACGAGGGCGAGTCGCCGCGGCGCGCGATCTACGGCGAGGCGCGCGGCGACGAGGCGCGCGCGCTGGTCGAGGACGGCATCCCGGTCTCGCCCCTGCCCTGGCGGACCCGCACCGACAGCTGACCCGGCGCCCGCGGCCGGTTTCGACGGCCGCACGGGCGCCGCACGGGTGCCTCACGGGCAATGTGCGCTTGCGGCTTTTCGCCGCCGCCGCTAGGAACCGGGGGTCTTGTAGTATGCAGCGGATCGCCCATGCCCCGCCTGGTGATGAAATTCGGCGGAACCTCCGTCGCCGACCTGTCCCGGATCGAAGCCGCCGCCGCGCGCGTCCGGCGCGAGGTCGAGGCCGGCCATGACGTGATCGTCGTGGTCTCGGCCATGGCCGGCAAGACCAACGAGCTGGTCGGCTGGGTCCGCGACACATCGGTCCTCTACGACGCGCGCGAATACGACGCCGTGGTCGCCTCGGGCGAGGTCGTCACCGCCGGGCTGATGGCGCTGCGGCTGCAGCAGATGGGCGTCGACGCCCGCAGCTGGCAGGGCTGGCAGGTGCCGGTGCGCACCACCTCGGCGCACGGCGCGGCGCGGATCGAGGAGATCGGCACCGAGGCGATCGCCGCCCGCTTCGCCCAGGGCGTGCGGGTGGCCGTGGTCGCCGGCTTCCAGGGGATCAGCGCCGAGAACCGCGTGACCACGCTGGGCCGCGGCGGCTCGGACACCACCGCCGTCGCCTTCGCCGCGGCGTTCGACGCCGAACGCTGCGACATCTACACCGATGTCGACGGCATCTACACCACCGACCCGCGGATCGAGGACCGCGCCCGCAAGCTGGACCGCATCGCCTACGAGGAAATGCTGGAACTGGCCTCGCTGGGCGCCAAGGTGCTGCAGACCCGCTCGGTCGAACTGGCGATGCGGTACAAGGTCCGGCTGCAGGTGCTCTCGTCCTTCGAGGACAAGCCGGGTACACTCGTGTGCGACGAGGAGGAGATCATGGAAAGCAAAGTCGTCTCGGGGGTCGCCTTCCAGCGCGACGAGGCAAAGATGACGCTGATCTCGGTGGCCGACCGCCCCGGCATCGCCGCGGCGATCTTCGGCCCGCTGGCCGACGCCGGGGTGAACGTCGACATGATCGTCCAGAACATCTCCGAGGACGGCCGCACCGACATGACCTTCTCGTGCCCGGTGGCCGAGGTGCCGCGCGCCCGCGCCGCGCTCGAGACGGCGATGGCCGAGGGGCACATCAACTATCACGGACTCGACGCCGACACCGACGTCGCCAAGGTCTCGATCGTCGGCATCGGCATGCGCAGCCACGCCGGCGTCGCGCAGAAGATGTTCCGGGCGCTGGCCGACGAGGGGGTCAACATCAAGGTGATCACCACCTCCGAGATCAAGACCTCGGTCCTGATCGACCGCAAGTATCTGGAACTGGCGGTGCAGGCGCTGCACGACGCCTTCGAGCTGGACAAGGCCGGCTGACGCCGATGTCGTCCGGTTCGCAGGCGGTCGAAAGCCGCGTCCTTCTCAAGCGCCTGCGCGACACCCTGGCCGAGGCCGGCGAGGGCCAGGAACGGCTGAACCGGATCACCGACCTGGTGTCGCGGTCGCTGGCCTCGGAAGTGTGCTCGATCTACCTGCGGCTGCCGGACGAGACGCTGGAGCTGTGCGCGACCACCGGCCTGAACCCCGACGCGGTGCACCGCACCCGGATGCGGGTGCGCGAGGGGCTGGTCGGCCGCATCGCCGACACCGCCGAGCCGGTGGCGACCTCGGACGCGCCGCACACCCGCGGCTTCCAGTACTTCCCCGAAACCGGCGAGGAGATCTACGCCAGCTTCATGGGCGTGCCGATCCAGCGCCTGGGCGAGGTGCTGGGCGTTCTGGTGGTGCAGAACCAGCAGGCCCGCGACTACAGCGACGACGAGATCCACGGCCTCGAGATCGTCGCCATGGTGATCGCCGAGATGGCAGAGCTGGGCGCCTTCACCGGCACCGCGCCGACCGACCCGCCGGCGCCGCACCGCGGCCCGTTCCACGTCCGCGGCCTGATCGGCCAGGAAGGCGTGGCCGAGGGCACGGCGCTGATGCACGATCCGAAGATCACCATCTCGAACCCGGTCGCGGACGATCCCGCGGCCGAACGCGCGCGGCTGACCGACGCGCTGCAGCGGCTGCGCGCCGAGGTCGACGAGATGCTGGCGGCCGAGCATCTGGACATGGACGGCGAACACCGCGACGTGCTGAACGCCTGGCGCATGTTCGCTCACGACAAGGGCTGGGTGCGGCGGATGATGGAAAGCATCGACGCCGGTCTTGCCGCCGAGGTCGCGGTCGACCGCGAACAGTCCGCCACCCGCGCCCGCATGAGCCGGGTCAAGGACCCGTACCTGCGCGACCGGCTGCACGATCTGGACGATCTGTCGAACCGCCTGCTGCGGCTGCTGACCGGCGGCGACGGCGTGAACGACGGCGAGGTGCCGCCCGACGCGATCCTGGTCGCGCGCAACATCGGCCCGGGCGAGCTGCTGGACTACGGCCGCAAGCTGAAGGGCGTGGTGCTCGAGGAAGGCTCGGTCGGCAGCCATGCCGCGATCGTCGCCCGGGCGCTGGCGATCCCGCTGGTGATCCAGGCCAGCGGCATCACCCGCGAGGCGCACAACGGCGATCCGCTGCTGGTCGACGGCGACCAGGGCGCGGTGCACCTGCGCCCCGAGGACAGCGTGCGCGAGGCGTTCCGCGCCAAGATCGAGATGGTCCACGAGGCGCAGGAAGCCTATTCCGAGCTGCGCGACAAGCCGGCGGTGACGCGCGACGGCGTGCGCGTCGGGCTGCAGATGAACGCCGGGCTGATGGCCGACCTGCCCAGCCTGACCCCCTCGGGCGCCGAGGGCGTCGGGCTGTACCGCACCGAACTGGCGTTCCTGGTGCGCCGCACCGTACCCAAGCGCGGCGAGCTGATGGCGCTCTACAAGCGGATCCTGGACGCCGCCGGCGGCAAGCCGGTGACCTTCCGCACCCTCGACATCGGCTCGGACAAGGTGCTGCCCTACATGAAGCGCCCGGACGAGCCGAACCCGGCGCTGGGCTGGCGGGCGATCCGCGTCGGGCTGGACCGCCCGGGGGTGATGCGGATGCAGCTGCAGGCGCTGCTGCGCGCCGCCGAGGGGCGGCCAATGAACATCATGTTCCCCTTCGTCGCCCAGTTCGACGAGTTCCGCGCCGCCCGCGACATGGTGTTCCGCGAGATCGAGCACGAACAGCGCCTGGGCCACAAGGTGCCGGCGCGGCTGTCGATCGGCGCGATGCTGGAAACGCCCAGCCTGGCGTTCGCGCCGGACCAGTTCTTCCGCATGGCCGACTTCATCTCGATCGGCGGCAACGATCTGAAGCAGTTCTTCTTCGCCGCCGACCGCGAGAACGAGCTGGTGCGCCGCCGCTACGACACGCTGAACGTCAGCTTCCTCAGCTTCATCGAGCAGATCGCCGCGCGCTGCGACCGGCTGGGCACCCCGGTCAGCTTCTGCGGCGAGGATGCCGGCCGCCCGGTCGAGGCGCTGGCGCTGGTCACCATGGGGATGCGCAACCTGTCGATGCGCCCGGCCTCGATCGGCCCGGTCAAGCGCATGCTGCGCAGCGTCGATCTGTCCGAGACGCGGCGCGTGATCAACGCCGCCCGCGCCTCGGGCGACCAGTCGGTGCGCCCGGCGCTGATGGCCTGGCTGCGCGAGATCGGCGCGCCCGGGATCTGACCCCGGCCAGCCGCCTGACGCCCTCCCGATCCGGACCGGCTCAGCCCGGCATTGCCGCCCGCGCGGCCGGCCAGGGCGCGACCGCGCCGCCGAACCCGTCCAGCGCGCCCTCGGTCAGCGCCAGGCCCAGCACCCGGTCCTGGTTGGTGGGGGCGGGAAACTCCACCGGCACATGGTCGAACCCGAAGCGCGCGTAGTACGGCCGGTCGCCGACCAGCAGCACCCGGCGCCAGCCCAGCGCGCGGGCGCGCGACAGGCTTTCCGACATCAGCAGCGCGCCCAGCCCCTCGCCCTGCCGCGTCGGGTGCACCGCGATCGGCCCCAGCAGCAGCGCCGGCGCGGCGGCCGCCTGGCCCACCACCACCGGCCAGTAGCGGATCGCCCCGGCGACCACGTCATAGTCGTCGCGCGCCACCAGCGACAGCGCGCCCAGCATCGGCACGCCGTCGCGCAACCGGTACGAGCTCAGCGCGGTGCGGCCCGGCGCGAAGGCCAGGTCGAACAGCAGCTCGACCTCAGCGGTGTCGGCGGGACGTTCTGGATAGAGTCGGAACATGGGCAGGCAGCGTGGCGGCGGAACGGGGACGGGCGGCGTCGGGCAGGCATTCCCGTCGTCGCGCGCTCATCGCATCGTGTCCTGTTCGTGCGGGCGCACCCGGTCCTCCTCGGCTAGACACCCCGGTAGCACGCCCCTAGATGGGTCTCAAACCGGAAAAGAAGGAAGCCGCATGTTCTACCGACCGGGCCTGGACCCGCACGGCCTGCCGCACAACCCGTTCAAGGCCATGGTCGCGCCGCGCCCGATCGGCTGGATCTCGACCCGCGGCGCGGACGGCCGGGTGAACCTGGCGCCCTACAGCTTCTTCAACGCGCTGGCCGACGACCCGCCGATGGTGATGTTCTCGAACACCGGCGCCAAGCCGGACCGGGACGGCGTCAAGGACAGCGTCGCCAACATCCGCGAGACCGGCGAGTTCGCCACCAACGTCGTCGGCCTGGCGCAACGCGACGCGATGAACGCCAGCTCGGGCGCCTACGAGGCCGGCGTCGACGAGTTCGCGCTCGCCGGGCTGGAGAAGGCCCCGTGCGAGCTGATCGCGCCGCCGCGGGTCAGGGGCGCGCCGGGCGCGTTCGAGTGCAAGCTGTGGAAGATCATCGAACTGCCCGGCCGCGCCAACGTCATGGTCATCGGCGAGGTGGTCGGCATCCACATCGACGAAGCCTGCCTGACCGACGGCATCTTCGATCTGGCCAAGGTGCGGCCGCTGGCGCGGCTGGGCTACCGCGACTACAGCGCCGTGACCGAGATCTTCGCCCTGAACCGCCCCGGCCAGCGCTGAGCCGTCTTGCGCCACCGCCCGGCACCGCTAGGGTAAGCGCGCCGGATCGCGACGAAGGGGGCAGGCATGGACACGGTTCTGGGCATCATCGGCGGCAGCGGCGTCTACCAGATCGAGGGGCTCGAGGACGCCGGGTGGACCGCCGTCGACACCCCCTGGGGCGCGCCTTCGGACCAGGTGCT
Organism: Halovulum marinum; assembly: GCF_009697225.1. GTDB lineage: Bacteria > Pseudomonadota > Alphaproteobacteria > Rhodobacterales > Rhodobacteraceae > Halovulum > Halovulum marinum. The sequence continues at coordinate 49,382 of NZ_WIND01000020.1, read as the reverse complement.
TACCGGCCGGCTGGACGGCGTGCGCATGTGTTTCCTGCCGCGCCACGGCCGCGGCCATGTGCAAAGCCCGTCGTCGGTCAACTACCGCGCCAACATCGACGCGCTGAAGCGGCTGGGGGCGAGCGACGTGATCTCGGTCTCGGCCTGCGGCTCGTTCCGCGAGCAGATGGCGCCGGGCGATTTCGTCATCGTCGACCAGTACATCGACCGCACCTTCGGGCGCGAGAAGTCGTTCTTCGGCCCCGGCTGCGTGGCGCATGTGTCGGTCGCGCACCCGACCTGCCCGCGCCTGTCCGCCGCCTGCGCGCAGGCGGCGCGCGCGAACGGAGTGACGGTGCACGACGGCGGCACCTACCTGGCGATGGAGGGGCCGCAGTTCTCGACCCTGGCCGAAAGCCGCCTCTACCGCGAGGTCTGGGGCTGCGACGTGGTCGGCATGACCGGCATGCCCGAGGCCAAGCTCGCCCGCGAGGCCGAGCTCTGCTACGCCTCGGTGGCGATGATCACCGACTACGACAGCTGGCACCCCGACCACGGCGAGGTCGACATCGGCGACATCATCCGCACCCTGCTGGGCAACGCCGACAAGGCGCGCGGCATGGCGGCGGGCCTGCCGCGGCTTCTGGGCGCCGCGCGCGCGCCCTGCCCGCACGGCTGCGACCGGGCGCTGGAGCATGCGATCCTGACCCGGCCGGAGGCGCGCGATCCGGCGCTGGTCGCCCGGCTGCAGGCCGTCGCCGGCCGCGTGCTGGGCTGAGCCGCCGCCCGCGCCCGTCATCGCACCACCGTCAGTCGCCGGCCCCCTCAGTCGTCCGGCCCGGCGGCGCGTGCTGCGCGACGAACCGGCGCATGAAATGGCGGATCTCGCGCGCGGCCGAGGTGTCCAGCCGGTCGCACAGCGCCACGAAGGCGTCGCGCTCGTCGCGGTCCACCCGGATCACCAGCTGACTGGCCTTCCTGCCGGCCTTCCTGTCCGTTCCGGGCTTCGACATGCCGCGATGACCTTCCCTGCCATTATCCACCTGCGGCAAATATTGCATTCTGCACAGCAGATGTATATACATTGCATATACGATAACAGGCGGCACCACCGCCACCGGGCAGGAGAACGGAACGATGACCCTGAACGACGCGCGCTTCATGCTGCTGCGCGACCACCGCGATCAGAACCGGCCGCACCTTCCCTGGCTGCCGCGGGCGCTGTACCGCCGCTATTTCACCGCGCATCGCCACCTGACGCATCGCTGAGACGGCCCGGCCCACCGGGCGCCGCGCTTGCCCGGCCCGCTGGCTGCGGCTAGGGTCCGCGCGATCCAGCCGAGGACCCAGCCGATGCCAGACACCCGGGACGTCAAAAGCTACATCCGCACGATCCCCGACTTCCCGCACGCCGGGATCCGGTTCCGCGACGTGACCACGCTGTTCTCGGACCCGCGCGGCTTCCGCGTCGCGGTCGACCAGCTGCTGCACCCCTATGCCGGGATCCGCATCGACAAGGTCGCGGGGCTCGAGGCGCGCGGCTTCATCCTGGGCGGCGCGGTGGCGCACCAGCTGTCGGTCGGCTTCATCCCGGTGCGCAAGCAGGGCAAGCTGCCGGGGCGCACGATCGCGCAGGACTACACGCTGGAGTACGGCACCGCGACGATCGAGATTCACGACGACGCGGTGCAGCCCGGCGAGCGGGTGCTGATCGTCGACGACCTGCTGGCTACCGGCGGCACCGCCGAGGCCGGCGTCCGGCTGATCGAGAAACTGGGCGGCGTGGTCGTCTCGCTGGCGTTCATCATCGACCTTCCCGAACTGGGCGGCCGCGCCCGGCTGGAGAAGCTGGGGCTGGACGTGCACGCGCTGTGCGCCTTCGAAGGCGCCTGATACAATTTAAGCGAGAATTTTCCTCGCTTTCCACACGCCGTTTACCAGTTGGTAACTTCCGGCGGCGTACACCGGGCGTGCCGGTTCCCCCATGACCGGCGTTGCTTGCGAACAGTCCGATGTCCCCGATCCAGGGCCAAGGCAGACCGGACGCCCAGAACCGCGCCCCCCGGCTGTACCTCCGGGGGGTGCGTCTGGTTCGGGGACCGCTCAGGACGGGCCGGCGTCGCGGTCGCGGCGCTTCTGGCCCGCCGACAGCTTGACCGTCAGCGCGCCCCAGACGGTGACGCAGAACGGCACGCAATAGGTCAGCAGCAGCTTCCACCACGGCGGCGCCTGTCCTGCCGCGATCGTGTCGCCATGGTTGATCGCCACCAGCACCGAGCCGACGACGACCGCCGTCTGCACCGCCCGGCGCAGCGTGCCGCCGCCGAACAGCAGCGCGCCGATCGGTGGTCTGCGGGATCCGGTCGTCGCTCTCATCGCCGTGCCTCGCTCGAACCGCGCCATCATACACCGGAACCGTGCGGACGATCACGGCCGCGTGACGGGCGGCGGTGAAAACATCTCGATAACGTGATATGATGGCGGAATCCTGCTGGACCAGGACATTGGGGGACGGAACGATGACACCTTGGGAAATTCACGGTCGGGAAATCGGCAACTGCAACTGCGCGCCGGGCTGCCCGTGCCAGTTCATGTCGCTGCCCACGCACGGCAGCTGCGAGGCGGCGGCGGCGTTCGACTTCGACCGCGGTCACCACGGCGACGTCGACCTGGGCGGGCTGCGCACCGCGATGGTGGTGAAATGGCCCGGACCGATCCACGAGGGCAACGGCACCATGCAGATCATCATCGACGAGCGCGCCTCGCCCGAACAGCGCACCGCGCTGGAGCGGATCATGACCGGCCAGGACACCGAGGACATGGCGACGATGTGGTGGGTGTTCTCGGCGATGTCGCCGAACAAGCTGCGGACGCTCTACAAGCCGATCGAGATCGAGATGGACCTCGACGCGCGCCGCGCCCGCGCCGACGTGCCCGGCGTGTTCCGCACCGAGGCCCAGCCGATCACCAACCCGGTCACCGGCGCCGAACACCGCGCGCGGATCGACCTGCCGAACGGCTTCGAGTTCCGCATCGGCGAGGTGGCCCGCGCGACCACCACCACCAGCGGCGAGATCGAACTGGCCAACAACCGCGACAGCCACACGCACCTGGTCGAGATCCACCTGTCGAATGCCGGCATCGTCGGCAGCGCCTGAGGCGGGCGCCGGGCGATGACGGCTGCCGGACTGACCGCTCGGCTGCTGGGGCACGGCCGGGCGTTCGCGCTCGCCATGCTCGGCCTGCTGTTCCTGCTGGCCGGCCTGTACACGCTGCTGGGCGTCGGCATGCCGATGTCGGCGCTCGAGATGACGCGCGGCCCGGCGATGGCCGCGGCGCAGGGCGGCTGGAGCGCGGCGCAGGCGCTGCTGGTGTTCCTGATGTGGTGGGTGATGATGATCGCGATGATGCTGCCCGCGGTCGCGCCCACCGTGCTGCTTCACGCCGCACTGCTGAGCCGCGGCGCGCAGGCGGACCGCGCGCCGGCGCTGACCGCCGCCTTTCTCGGCGGCTACCTGGCGGCCTGGGCCGGGTTTTCGGCGGCGGCGACGGCGGCGCACCGGGCGCTGGAGGCGGGCGGCGCGGTCACCGCCGGCGGCATGGCGCTGACCGCCGGCGTGCCCGGCGCGCTGCTGCTGATCGCCGCCGGCGTCTACCAGTTCACGCCGCTGAAGGGCGCCTGCCTGACGCAGTGCCGGGCACCGGCCGCGTTCCTGGCGCGGCACTGGCGCCCCGGCGCGGCGGGCAGCCTGCGCATGGGGCTGGCGCACGGCGTCTTCTGCCTGGGCTGCTGCTGGGTGCTGATGGCGCTGCTGTTCGTCGGCGGCGTCATGAACCTGTACTGGATCGTCGGCCTCGCCGCCTTCGTCGCGCTGGAGAAGCTGACGCCGCTGGGCGCGCGCGCCGGCCGCGTCGGCGGGCTGGTCCTGATCGGCTGGGGCGTGCTGGTGCTGTCCGGCGGCGGCTGAGCCGCGCCTATTCCGCGCGCAGCACCGCGCCCGGGTTCATGATCCCGTGCGGGTCCAGCGCCGTCTTGATCGCCCGCATCGCCGCCAGCTTCGCCGCGCCGCCATAGCGCTCCAGCTCGGCGACCTTCAGCCGCCCGACGCCATGCTCGGCGCTGAACGAGCCGTGATAGCGGTGCACCAGCTCGTGCACGCAGTCGGTGACCGCCGCGCGCTGGTGCTCGTGCGCGTCGCGCCCGCCGGCCTGCGCCGGGAACACGTTGTAGTGCAGGTTGCCGTCGCCCAGGTGGCCGAAGCAGTTGATCCGGAACCTCGCATCGATGCCGTGCAGCGCCGCGCCGGCTTCGGCGATGAACGCCGGCACCTGCGCCACCGGCAGCGCGATGTCGTGCGAGGCGACCGCGCCGATGCGCTTGTTGGCCTCGGGGATATGCTCGCGCACGCCCCAGAAGTCCGCCGCCTGCTGCCGGTTCTGCGCGATCAGCGCATCGTGGATCAGCTCCCGCTCGAAGGCGTCGGCCAGCGCCGCCTCCAGCCGCTCGGCGACCTGGGTGCCGCGCGCGCCGCCGGCCTCGACCAGCACCGCCCAGTCCGGGCGCGCGGCGAACGGCTGCGGCACCTCGGGCAGGACCTCGGCCAGGAAATCGAAGCTGGTGCGCGCGATCAGCTCGAACGCGTTGACCGCCTCGCCCATCGTGTCGCGCAGCCGGCCCAGCAGCTCCAGCGCGGCGGCCGGGTCGCGCACCGCCAGCAGCGCGGTCGCCTCCTCGGCGGGGCGCGGGAACAGCCGCAGGCTGGCGGCGGTGATCACCCCCAGCGTGCCCTCCGCGCCGATCAGCAGGTTGCGCAGATCGTAGCCGGTGTTGTCCTTGCGCAGCCGCTTCGGCCCGTCGAGGATCGAACCGTCCGGCAGCACCGCCTCGATCCCCAGCACCAGCTCGCGCGCGTTGCCGTAGCGCAGCACGTTGACGCCGCCCGCGTTGGTCGACAGCAGCCCGCCGATCCGGGCCGAGCCCTCCGAGGCCAGCGACAGCGGGAACAGCCGCCCGACCGCCTCGGCGGCGGCCTGCACCTCGGCCAGGATCGCGCCGGCCTCGGCGACCAGCACGTTGTCCACCGGGTCGGCGGCGGGCACCGAATTCATCCGCTCCAGCGACAGCAGCAGCGGCGCCGGCCCGTCCGGGATCTGGCCGCGCACCAGCCCGGTGCCGCCGCCGATCGGCACCAGCCCGACGCGGTTTCGGGCGGCGAAGCGCACCACCTCGGCGACCTCCCGGGTGCTGACCGGCCGCACCAGCGCGATCGCGGTGCCCAGCGCCCGGCCGCGCGGATCCTCGGCATAGGCGGGGGGCACGGCGCCGACGCGGCCCTCGGGCAGCACGGCACTCAGCGCCTCGACGATCTCGGGGGTGGCGGCGGTCAGCGGCATGCGTCAGTCGTCCAGGTCGTAGAATTGGGGCAGCAGGACGCGCACCGTAGGCGTGCGCGGCAGGGTGCGCAAGCTGACCGTCAGGCTGTTGGCCTCGGTCGCGTCCAGCGTGAACTCGTCGGCCATGCCGGCGGCGAAGGCGTTCAGCGTGCCGCGGCCGAACCAGTGCATCGGCAGCACCAGCCGCGACTTCAGCCGCTTCAGCACCCGGATCATCGTCGGCAGGTCCAGCGTCATGCCGCCGTCGACCGGCGCCATGACGATGTCCAGCCGCCCGATCGCCGCGTACTGCTGCTCGGTCGGCTCGTGGTGCAGGTGGCCGAGATGGCCGATGCACAGCCCGGCGATCTCGAAGATGAAGATCGAGTTGCCGTCCTTCTCGGCGCCGCCGAACCCCGAGCGGATGTCGGTCGTCACGTTGCGGATCAGGATCTCGTCGTCCAGCACCAGCCGGTGCTCGGCCGGGCCGGTGCCGTCGCCCCATCCGCGCAGCACGTGCGGGATCCGCGGATCGGGCTGCGGCGTCCAGTGCGACGAGTGGGCGCGGTTCATCGTCACCACGTCGGGCACCACGTCGACGCCGACATAGCCGTTGAAGTCGGTGACGATGCCGCGCCCGCCGGGGGTCTCGATCAGGAACATGGAATGGTCGACATAGCGGATCCGCACCGCCTCGGCGCTCAGCCCGTCGCCGAAGGCGGCGAAGCGGATGTCGGCGAACCCGTCCTGCGCCAGCGCGATGCAGTGGCTTTGCAGCGTCTGCGCCGAGCCGGTGCCGGCGGTGGTCAATAGAATCGCCAGGACGAATCGGATGAATGCGGGCATGGGCAAACCCTCCTGTTGCCAGCCGCCTGCATGCCTGCCCCTGCCGCGCCGATGCGGATCCGCCGCTGCCGCGCCCTGTTTTCCGGCGCATCCGGCCCGGCCGCCGCCGAAGCCTGCGCCCGGCCGCGCGCGTTCCCGGGCCCGCACCGGCATCATACATGCGCCGGACCGCTGCTGCAGCAGTCACGCCCGAAGCGCGGGGAAACCCGCCGGCCGGGCGGCCGACGCTAGGACGCGCGCGGCGGCGCGACCACGCCGGCGACGCCCGCGACCCGGCCGCGCCGGTCGGTGCGCAGGTTGGCATAGAGCACGTGCGTCCGCCAGCGCCCGGCGATCTGCAGATAGCTTTGCGCCACGCCCTCGTACTTGAAGCCCGTGCCCTCCAGCAGCGCGCGCGACGGGGTGTTCTCGGGCAGCGTCGCGGCCTCGATCCGGCTCAGCCCGAGGTCGCGGAAGGCGTAGTGCACCACCGCCAGCAGCGCCTCGCGCATGTAGCCCTGGCGGGCGTGCGGCATGCCGATCCAGTAGCCCACGGTGGCGGACTGCGCCGGACCCTTGCGGATGTTGTCCAGGGTGATGCCGCCCAGCAGCGCGCCGTCGCTGCGGCGGATCAGGAACAGCGGCAGCGCCCGCTCCTGCTCCAGCGCCCTGGCGGCCCAGACGACACGGTCGCGGAACGCCCGGCGCGAGGTCTGGTCGCCGCCGCGCGCCGGCTCCCACGGCTTCAGGAAGGCTTCGGATTCGGCGCGCAGCGCCACCCAGTCGGCGTGGTCCTCCGGCCGCGGCAGCCGCAGCTCCATGCGCTCGGTTGCGATCGACAGTCGCGCGCGCCGCAGGAACATCGGCAGCGCCGTCAGGCCGCCAGACGCGCCCGGATCCCCTCGTGATCCGGCGCCGCCGCCACGGGTCCGTAAAGCGCCAGCGCCGGGTTCGCCGCGGTGCAGACGTCTTCGGCAAAGGCCGCCAGCGCGCTGCGGCTGACGCCGTTGATCTTGGCGACGGTTTCCTCGACGCTCGGCACCCGGTCCCAGATCGCGGTCATCCGCGCCAGCCGCTCGCACCGCCCCGAGGCGCTTTCCAGCCCCATCAGCATCCCCGCCTTCATCTGTGCCCGCGCCCGCTCCAGCTCGGCATCGCTGACGTCGCCGGGCAGGCGGCGCATCTCGTCGATCACCACCTGCACCAGTTCCGCCACGCTGTCCTCGGCGGTGCCGGCATAGATCATGAGCGCGCCGCTGTCGGCATAGCTCGCCGTCTGCGCGAAGATCGAATAACACAGGCCGCGCTTCTCGCGCGCCTCCTGGAACAGCCGCGAGGACATGCTGCCGCCGAGAATTCCGGCGTGCAGCTGCGCGGCGTAGATCCGGTCGTCCAGGTAACCGGGGCTTTCCAGCGACAGCGCGAAATGCGCCTGCTCCAGCCCGCGCACCACCCGGCGCTCGCCGCCGGCGAAGCGCGCCGCCTCGAGCCGGCCGGTGCTGCGCCGCTCCAGGTGCCCGAACAGGCGCTCGGCCTCGGCGACGATGCGCTCGTGGTCCACCTGCCCGGCGGCCGAGACGATCAGCCGCTCGGGCCCGTAGTGCCCCTCGACGAAACGCGTCAGGTCCGCGCGCTGGAACGCCGAGACCCGCTCCGGCGGGCCCAGGATCGGCCGGCCCATGCTCTGCGCCGGGAACGACACCTCCTGCAGCCAGTCGAAGATGATGTCGTCCGGGGTGTCGTGCGCCTGGCCGATCTCCTGCAGGATCACCCCGCGCTCGGTCTCGATCTCGTCGGGCGCGAACGCCGGGTTCAGCAGGATGTCGGCCAGCACGTCCAGCGCCAGCGGCACGTCCTCGCCCAGCACGCGGGCGTAATAGGCGGTCATCTCGCGGCTGGTGTAGGCGTTGATGTAGCCGCCGACGTCCTCGATCGTCTCGGCGATCTGCAGCGCCGAGCGTCCGGCCGTGCCCTTGAACGCCATGTGCTCGAGGAAATGCGCGATGCCGTTCTCGGCCTCGGTCTCATGCCGGCACCCGGCGGTCACCCAGACGCCCACGGCGGCGCTGGACAACCCCGGCATTTCCTCGGTAACGATCCTCAGCCCGTTGCCGAGCCGGTGCATCCTGACGGTCATGCGCGCTGATTTGCCACGAAACTCTTGAGTGCCGCAAGGTCATTCGGCAGCCGCTCGATCCGCTCGGGCCGCTGGAAAAGATCCGCCATGCGCTCGGGCAGGCCGGGGCGGATACCGGTCGCGGCCTCGACCGCGTCGGGGAACTTCGCCGGATGCGCGGTCGCCAGGGTGATCATCGGCACCGCGCTTGCGGGCTGCTCCTCGGCCACCTTGACGCCGCAGGCGGTGTGCGGGCAGATCAGCTCGGCCGAGCGCGCCAGCGTGCGCCGGATCGCCGCCGAGGTCTCCGCCTCCGAGGCGCGGCCGCTGTCGAACTCGCGGCCCAGCCGGTCCCGCGCGCCCTGGTCCAGCGCGAAGCCGCCATCGTCCCTCAGCGCGGTCATCAGCTGTTCCACCGCCGCGCCCTCGCGGTCGTAGATGTCGAACAGCAGCCGCTCGAAGTTGGAGCTGACCTGGATGTCCATCGACGGCGAGATCGACGGCGTCACCCCCTGCTTGCGGTGCGCGCCGGTCGCCAGCGTGCGGTGCAGGATGTCGTTCTGGTTGGTGGCGATCACCAGCCGCTCGACCGGCAGCCCCATGCGCTTGGCGACGTAGCCGGCGAAGATGTCGCCGAAATTGCCCGTCGGCACGGTGAAGCTGACCTTGCGGTGCGGCGCCCCCAACGCCACCGCCGAGGTGAAGAAATACACCACCTGCGCCAGCACCCGCGCCCAGTTGATCGAGTTCACGCCCGCCAGCGCGACCTCGTCGCGGAACGCGTGGTCGTTGAACATGTCCTTCAGCCGCGCCTGGCAGTCGTCGAAATCCCCGTCCACGGCGATGGCGTGCACGTTTTCCTGCGGCGGCGTGGTCATCTGCCGGCGCTGCACCTCGGACACGCGGCCGTGCGGGTACAGGATGAACACGTCGACCGCGTCCAGCCCCGCGAACGCCTCGATCGCGGCCGAGCCGGTGTCGCCGCTGGTGGCGCCGACGATCGTCACCCGCTTGCCCGAGCGCTTCAGCGAAAGCTCGAACATCTGCCCGATCAGCTGCATGGCGACGTCCTTGAACGCCAGCGTCGGGCCGTGGAACAGCTCCAGCAGGAAATGGTTCGAGTCCAGCTGCTTGACCGGGCAACGCGCGGCGTGGCCGAAACCGGCATAGGCGCGGGCGATGATGTCCCGGAACCCGGCGTCGGTGAAGGCGTCGCCGATGAACGGCCGCATCACCCGGAACGCGGCGTCCTCGTAGGACAGCCCGGCCAGCGCGGCGATCTCGTCCGCGCACATCTGCGGCCAGCTCTCCGGCACATACAGGCCGCCGTCGCGGGCCAGCCCGCTCAGCATCGCCTCTTCGAAGCTCAGCGCCGGCGCCTGGCCGCGGGTCGAGATGTAGCGCATTCGGTTCAGCCCCTCGCAACTTCGGTGCGGGTGATGCGGTACACCAGCACGCCGGTCATCGCCAGCCAGAACACCGCCAGCGTGCCCCAGGTGATCGCGTAGGTAAGATGGTTGTTGGGCACGTCGATGCCCACCGGCACCGGCCGCGGCGCGGGGTCGCCGGTCGGGACGGCGGCGACGACCAGCACCGGCTCGGTGTCCAGCGCCGCCGCCATCGCGTCGACGTCGCGGGCGAACCAGATGTTCCGCGCCAGGTTCGGCTCGGGCGTGAACATGTCGGTCTCGCGCGGCCAGGCCAGGTGCCCGGTGACGGTGACCGGCCCCTGGTCGAAACCGGCGGCCTTGTCGGCCTCGGGCACGTAGCCGCGGTCCACCAGGATGCGCCGGCCGGCTTCGGTCTCGAACGCCTGCACCACCAGATACCCGGGCCCGCCACGGCGCTGGCTGGTCAGCACATGCGCCGCGCCGGTGCCGAACCGGCCGGCGACGGCGACCGGCGCATGACGGTCGGCCTCGGCCGAGGGCGCCGCCGGCAGCGCGCCCGCCGGCTGCTCCAGCCGCGCCGCGATCTCGGCCAGCATCGCCTGCTTCCATTGCAGCCGCTGCACCTGCCAGACGCACAGCGCGACCAGCACGGCGGCGCCGCCGAGGCCGAGGAACAGGGGAAAGATCAGACGCCGCATGAGCACGGTCCTTCTTGGCGATGGGGCGCCCCGGCGATGCGGCGCGCCCCGTGGCCCGAACCGGGGTGCCGCGGCAGGCCCCGCGGCGGGGCCCCGGTCCGCCGCAGGCGGAGCGGGGAGAAAGGGCGTGGCGCGGAACGCGCCGCCGCCGGATCGCCGGCCGTCAGCCGCCCCAGATGTAGACCGCGAAGAACAGGAACAGCCAGACCACATCGACGAAGTGCCAGTACCAGACCGCCGCCTCGAAGCCGATGTGCTTCTCCGGGGTGAAGTGGCCGCGCAGCGCGCGCAGCAGGCACACGCCCAGGAAGATCGTGCCGATGATCACGTGCACGCCGTGGAAGCCGGTGGCCATGAAGAAGTTGGCGCCGTAGATGTTGCCGGCGAAGCCGAAGGCGGCCTCGCTGTACTCGAAGGCCTGGAACACGGTAAAGATCACGCCCAGCGCGATCGCCAGCGCAAGACCCCAGACCAGGCCCTTGCGGTCGTTGTCATGGGCGATGGAATGGTGCGCCCAGGTCGCCGCGCAGCCCGAGCACAGCAGGATCAGCGTGTTGATCAGCGGCAGGTGCCAGGGGTCGAAGGTCTCGATGCCCGGCGGCGGCCAGGTATTGTCGATCGCGTCCATCGGGTACAGCGCGTGCTTGAAGAACGACCAGAACCAGGCCGAGAAGAACATCACCTCCGAGATGATGAACATGATCACGCCCATGCGCAGGCCGATCTGCACCACCGGCGTGTGGTCGCCGGCGCGGCTCTCGGCGATCACCTCGGCCCACCACGCGTACATGGTGTACAGCACCAGTGCCAGGCCGATCAGCGCCACCCAGGGGCCGTAGCCGTGGAACAGTAGCACCGCCCCCAGCAGCATGACGAAGGCGCCGACGCCGCCCAGCATGGGCCAGATGCTCGGGGCCAGGATGTGGTAGTCGTGGTTCTTCTCGTGCGCCATGACGCAGGGTCCCTCGTCTTCGTCCAGGTTCAGTTGACCTGGGTCTCCTGGTTGGTCTCATAGGCCGAGACGTCCGCTTCGGGAAGCTCGGTTTCATAGAACGTGTAGCTCAGCGTGATCGTGTGGGCGTATTTCGCCTCGCGGTCGTCGACGATCCCGGGATCGACGTAATAGGTCACCGGCATCCGCACCCGCTCGCCCGGCTGCAACACCTGCAGCTCGAAGCAGAAGCAGTCGATCTTGATGAAATAGGCGCCCGCGGAATAGGGCGTGACGTTGTAGCTGGCCGTGCCCGCGACCACGCGGTCGGTCGGGTTGTACGCCTCGTAGAACGCCAGCCCGGTCTCGCCGATCTTCAGTTCGACCTCGGTCGCCTCGGGCTTGAACTCCCACGGCATGCCGCGTTCGCGCGATGCGTCGAAGCGGACCTTGATCGTGTCCTCGAGCACGCGGTCCGAGCCTTGCGACGCCACCCCGGTCTCGCCGCCGTAGCCGGTGACGCGGCAGAACCAGTTGTAGAACGGCACCGCCGCGAACGAGGCGCCGACCATCACCACGACCACGCCCGCCAGCGCCGCCAGCGTCCGCGTGTTGCGGGTCACCGGGACGTCTCCGCGCCGGCGGCGGGCGCCGACGGCACCGTCTCGAAGGTGTGGTCGTAACCGCGCATGTCGACCCCCTCGGCCAGCTTGACGACGGTCACCGCGAAGATCATCAGCACCACGCCGGCCAGGCAGGCGCCCAGCGCCAGGTTGCGGCCCCGGCGGCGGCCGTAGATCTCGTGGCTGTCGGGCAGCAGCCCGTTGTCGATGCCCTTGCTCATGCTGATCATCCCCCCGCGCATCGGATCCTCCGGCGTATCAAATCATCGGCCACGCGCCAAGCCCGAGACCCAGCGCGCGCAGCGTCGCCTCCAGCAGGATCACGGCGAAATGCAGGAATAGATAGGCGATCGAGAAGCCGAAGAACCGCTTCTCGACGCGATAGCCGTCGGCCTCGGCGGCGGCGTCGTCGCGGTTGCGGATCGCCCAGGCCCCGGCGACGAACTTCGCGTTCAGCATCAGCGCGACGGCCAGGTACAGCGGACCGCCGATGCCGGTGAACGCCGGCAGGATCGCCGCCGGCGCCAGGATCAGCGCATAGACCAGGATCTGCCGGCGCGTCGCCCGCGTGCCCGCGACCACCGGCAGCATCGGCACGCCGGCGGCGGCGTAGTCGTCGTTGCGGAACAGCGCCAGCGCCCAGAAGTGCGGCGGCGTCCACAGGAAGATCAGCGCGAACATCAGCAGCGATTCCAGGCTGACGCCGCCGGTGGCGACGGCCCAGCCGATCATCGGCGGGAACGCGCCGGCGGCGCCGCCGATGACGATGTTCTGCGGCGTCGCCCGCTTCAGCCACATGGTGTAGACCACCGCATAGAAGAAGATGGTGAACGCCAGCAGCCCGGCGGCGGCGGCGTTGCCGAACAGGAACAGGAACATCACCGACAGCGCCGACAGCGTCAGCCCGACCGCCAGCGCGTCCTCGCCCGTCACCCGCCCCGAGGGGATCGGCCGGCCGGCGGTGCGCGCCATCAGCCGGTCGATGTCCGCGTCCCACCACATGTTCAGCGCCCCGGACGCGCCCGCGCCCACGGCGATGCACAGGATCGCCGCCACCGCGATCACCGGATGCACGAAGCCCGGCGCCGCGATCAGACCGACAGCGGCGGTGAACGTCACCAGCCGCATCACGCGGGGCTTGAGCAGCGCGACATAGTCGCCGAACTGCGCCTCGCCTGGGCTGGTCTGGGTCACTGCGGCATCCGTCATCGGCTCATTCGGCCTCGGCGAGCTTCAGGTGGTCCGCTCGCCGCCCGGCGACGGCGCCGCCCTGGCTTTCGACCCACTGCGCGTACTGCGCCTCGCTGACGACCTTGACGGTGATCGGCATGTAGGCGTGGTACATCCCGCACAGCTCCGAGCACTGGCCGAAGTAGACGCCCTCCTGCTCGGCGCGGAACCAGGTCTCGTTCAGGCGGCCGGGGACGGCGTCGATCTTCACGCCGAAGGCCGGCATGGCCCACGCGTGGATCACGTCGCCGCCGGTGATCTGCATGCGCACGACCTTGTTCACCGGCACCACCACGGCGGTGTCGGTGGCCAGCAGCCATTCGTCTTCCGAGTAACCGTACTCGGCCAGCTCGGCGCGGACCTCTTCGTCCATGTTCGCCTTGCCCGCACCCAGCATGTAGCTGTCGAACGAGATGTCGTTGTCCGGGTACTCATAGCTCCAGAACCACTGGTTGCCGGTGGCCTTCACGGTCACGTCGGCCTCGGGGATCTCGAGCTGGTTGAACAGCACCGGCAGGCTGAAGCTGCCGATCACGATCAGGATCAGGATCGGGACAAGCGTCCAGGCCACCTCGATCGTCGAGTTGTGGGTGAAGCTCGCCGGATCCTGCTGCCGCTTGCGGTTGTAGCGGATCGCGACCCAGGCCAGCAGCGCGGTCACGAACAGCACGATCAGGGTGATGATCACCAGCAGGAAGCCGTCCAGCCACTGGACGTCCCGTGCCAGCGAGGTTGCGGCGGGCTGGAACCCCACGCCTCCCGGGACCGGCTTGCCGATCACCGGCAGGTCCGAAAGGTCCGGAGCTTCCTGGGCCCAGGCAGCCGGGGCCAGGCCCGAGGCCAGGGCGCCGACCGCCGCGAAAACCGAATGAATCTTCATGCGCTTGTCTTCCCGCTATTCCTGCCGGTTTGGAAAGCGCCGGCATCGGCCGCGCTGCACGCTTCCGCGCCACGCACCGCTCCGGGCTGACTTGGGCGTGAAACTTGCACAGCCGGCCGCGAAGAACAAGCATCCCCGAGGGTGCGGACGCGCGCCCTGTCGCCGCAGGCAGCGCGCCGCGGCGGCCGGATGGCACTGGTCATGCGGCCGGCAAGTGCCCATGTTCAGGACAGACGCACAGGGCCCCGCGGGCCGCGACGCAAGGATGACCATGACCGATTCATTCCGCCCCTTCGACACCGACCTCGACGAAACCGCCGCGCTGCGCATCCTGCGCGGCGCCACCGACGGCGCCGACGACGGCGAGCTGTTCCTCGAGCGCCGCCGCTCGGAAAGCCTGGTGTTCGACGACGGCCGGCTCAAGAACGCCAGCTACGACGCCTCCGAGGGGTTCGGCCTGCGCGCCGTGCGCGGCGAGACCGCCGGCTACGGCCACTCCACCGACCTGTCCGAAGCGGCGCTGAAACGCGCCGCCGAGACCGCGCGCCTGGCCGTCGGCGCCGGCGGCGGCACCCTGGCCGACGCGCCGCCGGGCACCAACCGGCACCTCTACGACGCGGTCGACCCGGTCACCTCGGTGCCCTTCCTGGGCAAGGTCGACCTGCTGAAGGATCTCGACGCCTATGCCCGCGCGCTGGATCCGCGCGTGGTGCAGGTCTCGGCCGCGCTGGCCGCGTCCGTGCAGGAGGTCGAGATCCTGCGCCCCGACGGCCAGCGGCTGGCCGACCTGCGGCCGATGGCGCGGCTGAACGTCTCGGTCACCGTCGAACAGGACGGCCGCCGCGAATCGGGCACCTCGGGCGGCGGCGGCCGCCACGGCATCGAGCGGCTGATGGTGCAGGACCACTGGCAGGCCCAGGTCCGCGAGGCGCTGCGCATCGCCGCCGTCAACCTTGCCGCCGAACCCGCCCCTGCCGGGGTCATGGACGTCGTGCTCGGCCCCGGCTGGCCCGGCATCCTGCTGCACGAGGCCGTCGGCCACGGGCTGGAGGGCGACTTCAACCGCAAGAAATCCTCGGCCTTCGCCGGGCTGCTGGGCCAGCGCGTCGCGGCCCCGGGCGTGACCGTGCTGGACGACGGCACCATCCCCGACCGCCGCGGCTCGCTGACCTTCGACGACGAGGGCACGCCCTCGGGCAGGAACGTGCTGATCGAGGACGGGATCCTGACCGGCTACATGCAGGACCGGCAGAACGCCCGGCTGATGGGGGTGAAGCCCACCGGCAACGGCCGGCGGCAAAGCCATGCCCACATCCCGATGCCGCGGATGACCAACACCTACATGCTGGGCGGCGACGCCGATCCGGCGGCGATCCTGGCCGACCTGAAGGACGGCATCTACGCCGTCGGCTTCGGCGGCGGGCAGGTCGACATCACCAACGGCAAGTACGTGTTCAGTTGCACCGAGGCCTACCGGGTGAAGAACGGCAAGCTCGGCGCGCCGATCAAGGGCGCGACGCTGATCGGCGACGGCGCCACCTCGATGCAGAAGATCCGCGCCATCGGCAACGACCTGGCGCTGGATCCGGGCATCGGCAACTGCGGCAAGAACGGCCAGTGGGTGCCGGTCGGCGTCGGCCTGCCGACGCTGATGATCGGCGGGCTGACCGTGGGCGGCAGCCAGGCCGGCTGAACATGCGCGGCCTGCCCCCGTTCCCAACACCCGCGGGGGCAGCGCGCGCGGTCAGGTGACGGTCCTGCCTCGCGGGTTGTCGGGGTTGTCTGGGTTGTCTGGGGATCCTTGTCGGCGTGCCCGCGCCAGCGGAGGCCATGCACAGCCTCGCCCTCGCTCTCGTCAACGACACCGGCATCACGAAAACTGCAGCCGGCCCGGCGCTGCAACTTGCCGAAACCCGGATCGGGACGCTGGCCAGATCCTTCATGGTGTGCTGGCAGGGCATTCCGGTCTCGGTCCCGTTCGCGATTCTCGCACGCCGGTACGACATGCTCGGCCGGGGCACGGCAGCGATCACCGGACTCCTGGTGCCGTTCATCGTCATCGGCGGGGTGCACGGCTTCGGTATCGAGGCGGTGTTCTTCATCCCCGGCAGCATCCCCGGCAGCGTCGTGCCCGGAGTTGCCTTCTGGCTGACCGTCCGCCTGATCCACGCCGTTCGCAACCTGCTCGACACCGCCCACGAGCGCGTGACATCGCTGCTCTCGGCCCGCCGCGGCGATCTCGAACGGGGCACCCACATGCTGCCGGAACGCCAGACGATCCACCCCCGGCGACCTCCCGCCGCTGCGCCCCGGCCCGCGGCCACGGTCGCGCCGGAGGCGGGGCGGGCCGGCAGCGGCTGGGGGGCGCGGCTCAGATCAGCAGTGGCCCCAGCAGCAGACCCAGACAGGTGACGACGCCGACCGCCGGCACCCAGGCGGGCACGGTGAACACGCCCGCCGGCGCCGGCACCCGGCGGCGTTTCAGCACGAACAGCGACAGGTTGACCAGCGCGAAGACCACCAGGATCACCTGAGTCGTCACCTCGGCCAGCCGCCCGATCGGCAGGAACAGCGCCAGGCACAACACCGCCGCCGACACCAGCGCGGTCGAGAACAGCGGCGTGCGCGTGCGCGGATTGACCGCCGCGAACCGCCGCGGCAGCCGCCCGGCCGCGCCCAGCCCGTACAGCACCCGCGCCGCCATGATGATCTGGATGACGATGCCGTTGAGCGTGGCGACGATGGCGATCAGCGAGATCGCCACCGGCGACAGCCCGGTCAGGCGCTGGAACAGCAGCGCGATCGGTGCGCCGGTGCCGGCAAGCTCGGCGTGCGGCACCGACATCACCGCGACCGTCGCGACCATGACGTAGAGCAGCGTCGCCAGCACCAGCGTCAGTCCGATGCCCAGCGGCATGACCCGCGCCGGATCGCGGGTCTCCTCGACCAGGTTCACCACGTCGTCGAAGCCGATGAAGGCGAAGAAGGCGATCAGGCTGGCGCCGAACACCGCCGCCAGCGCGGCGCCGTCGCCCGGCGCCGGAACCACCTCGGGCAGGCGCAGCAGGATCTCGGGCTGTGCCCGGACCCCCGCCGCCACGATCACCAGCAGGCCCAGGATCTCGAGCACGGTGAAGATGCCGGCGAAGGTGACCGACTCCAGTACCCCCCAGGCGGCGACGGTGCCCATCAACACGATCACCGCGGCGACCACCACCGGCTGCGGCAGTGCGATCAGCGTCAGGATGTAGCCGGTACCGCCCAGGGTGATCGCCGCCGCGGCGACGATCGCCGACAGGACGATGCAGAACCCCGTCGCCAGCGTCAGCCAGCGCAACCCGAACGCAGCCTCGACATAGACCGCCTCGCCGGCCGCCTGCGGCAACCGGCCCGACAGCTCGGCGAAGCTGCAGGCGCTGAAGGCCATCACCACCGCCGCCAGCAGGAAGGCCGACGGCGCGAACATCCCCGCCTGCTCCACCGCGACGCCGATCAGCACATAGATCCCGGCGCCGATCGTCACCCCGAGTCCGTAGAGCACCAGCAGCGGCAGCGATATCGCCCGCCGGAGCGTCGGCGCCGGATGCTTGATGGTCACGTCCGATCCCTGCACGCTCATTCCGCCTCCGCATCCCGCGCGCCGGCATGGCCCGCGTCCGGTTCCGATGTGTCGTCGCCGCCGACCAGGACCGCCGGGCAGCGCGCCGCGCCGATCAGCCGCCGTAGTTCCCGGTCGGCAGCGAACGGCGCGCCGGACCGGTCCAGCACCACCGCGGCGACGCTGAGCCGGTCGAGACGCCGCAACAGCGCCTCCGGCCCGGAAAAGGTCTCGATGTTGCCCGGCAGGTGACCGGCGGCGCTTCCGGCGCCCACCAGGGCCACCAGCACCGGCGCGTCCAGCGCCGCGGCGACGGCCCGTGCCGTATCGCGCGCGAAACGCCCCGGCCCGGCCGCGCCGGCGACCAGCACCACCGCGCCCGGCGCCGGCCGCCGGGCATGCCCGATCAGCAGCAGGTCCCCGGGCAAGGCGGCGCGGCGCAGGATCGACAGCAGCCGTCCCTGCGCCCGCTCGAAGCTCCAGCGCCGCAGCGCCTGGCCGGCGGCCTGCGCCAGGGCGGCCTCGAACGCCCGCGCATCGGCCGCCAGCCGGGCCCGCACCTCGGGCACCGTCGGCGGCGCCAGCGGCCGCCCGCCCGGGGTGACGGCGCGGGTCGCGGGCGCCGCTGCGAGGTCCAGGTATTCCTGTTCCTCGACGAAGATGCCGCGCACCTCGCTTTCGGTGCGGGCCGCCAGCAGCATCGCCAGCCGCAACGCCCCGTCGGCGTCGTCGAACCGGCTGGCGCCAATCAGGATCCGGCGAGCGCGCATCCGCTCAGCGCTCCGTCCGGACCGCCGGGGCAAAGCCCCGGCGCAGCTCGGCGAACCGCCGGAGACGGGCCTCGACGCGCGCGTTCACGCTGCCGCCCGGAAAGCCGCCGCCGCGCTGCCGCCGGCCGGCGGGGTGACCGGTCAGCAGCTCGATCGCCGCGTCGATGGTGGCGACGGGAAAGACGTGGAACGCGCCCCGGCGCACCGCCTCGACCACCTCGTCGCGCAGCATCAGGTGCTTGACGTTCGCCTGCGGAATCAGCACCCCCTGCTGACCGGTCAGCCGGCGCGCCTTGCAGACCCTGAAAAATCCCTCGATCTTCTCGGTGACGCCGCCGATCGCCTGCACCTCGCCCAGTTGGTTGACCGAGCCGGTGACGGCGAGGCCCTGGCGGATCGGCAGATCCGACAGCGCCGACAGCAGCGCACAAAGCTCGGCCGTCGAGGCGCTGTCGCCGTCGACGCCGCCATAGCTCTGCTCGAACACCAGGCTGGCCTGCAACGACATCGGTACGTCCAGCGCATAATGCGCGGTCAGGTAGCCCGACAGCACCAGAACGCCCTTGGAATGCAGCGGCCCGCCCAGTTCGACCTCGCGCTCGATGTCGACGACGCGGCCGCTACCCTGGCGCACCCGTGCGGTGATCCGCGACGGTCGGCCGAAGCGGTGGGTGCCGGTGTCGACCACCGACAGGCCGTTGATCTGGCCGACGGTGCCGCCGGCGGTGTCGATCAACACGGTGCGGCGCGCGATCATCTGCTGCGAAAGATCGCGCACCCGCGCCGCCCGATGCTCGGCCTGTTCCAGCGCGTGCGCGACGTCCGCGCTGTCGGTCGCCGCGTGCCCGTCGGTGGCCGCCAGGTGGTCGGCCTCGCGCATCACGTCGCTCAGCCGTCCTACCTGCAGCGACATGCGCTCGGTATCCGAGGCCAGACGCGAGGCGTGGTCCACCAGCCCGGCGACCGCGGCGGCGGTCAGCGGCATCAGCCCGTCGCGTCGGGCGGCCTCGGCCAGCTGTCGCGCGAACAGCGCCACCGTGGCCGCGGTACGCGGGGCGGTCTCCTCGAAATCTGCCTGCAGCTTGAACAGCCTGGTGACGTCGGGATCCATGTACACCAGCAGCCGGTACAGCTGCCGGTCGGCGATCAGCACCACCCGCAGGTCCAGCGGGATCGGGTCGGGCTCCAGCGATGTGGTGGTGAACAGGCTCATCCGCTCGGCCAGCGTGGTGATCTGCACGCGCCCGGCGTCGAGGCTGCGCTTCAGCGCATCCCAGGCATAGGGCTCGCCCAGCAGGCGCCGCGCCTCGAGCACCAGGAAACCGCCGTTGGCGCGGTGCAGCGCGCCGGGCTTTATCAGCGTGAAGTCGGTGACCAGCGCGCCCATGTGCGAGGCATGGTCGATCCGGCCCGTCAGGTTCGCCAGCGTCGGCAGATCCTCGGTTACCACCGGCGCACCGCCGCCGCCGCCGCGCGACACGATGACGTTGACCGCGTAGCGCCGGAACATCGGCAGGTGGTGGAACTTGCGGACCGCCTCGGGGAACGGCCCCGCGCCCTCGCCGGCCCGCGCCTTCAGGAACAGTTCCGCGCTGGCGACCATGTCCGCGTGCACCTGCTCCAGATAGGCGCTCACGTCCGGCTGGTCGGCGAAGGCGCGCGTCACCTCGGCGATGCGGTCGGCGACGGCGGACTGCGCCATCATCGCGTGCAGTCGCTCCGGCCGCTTGCGATGCTCGCGCTCCCGTCCCGGCACTGCTTTCAGCACCTGCGCCAGTTCCTGCTGCATCGCCTCGACGCGGGCGTCGACCGCCGCGCGCTGTTCCGCGTCCAGCCGCTCGTAGGTGTCCGGCTTCAACACCTCGCCGTCGACGACCGCGGCCAGGGTGAAGCCGGTCGGGGTGCGGAACACCTCGACCCCGTCCTTCCGGGCGCGGTCGACGAACTCGGCGAAAGCCTCCTCGTTGCCCTGCGCGAACGCCTGTTCGATGCTGCGTTTCTCGGCCTGGTATTCCTCGGAATCGAACATCGCCGGAATGTCGATCGCCAGATCGTCCACCAGAGCGCGCATGGCGGCGCCCAGATCCGCCGCCCGGCCCGGCGGCAGGCGCAGCGCCTGCGGCCGGTCGGGGGCCTCGAAATTGTGGACATAGGCCCAGTCGTCCGGCACCGGGCGACGTGCCGCCGCCGAACCGAGCAGCCGGTCCACCGCCCGGTGACGCCCGGTGCCGGGCGGCCCCAGAACGAACAGGTTGAACCCGGACCGCCGCATCGCGGTCGCCAGCCGCACCGCGTCCATCGCCCGTTGCTGGCCGACCGGCTCCTCGGGCGGCGGCAGATCCTCGGTGGTCCGGAAGCCCAGCGCCGCCGGATCGCACACCCGCCGCAGCTGGTCGGGGCCGAGTCCGCGCGCGGCGGTCCTGTCGAAGGATACCGGTCGGGGCATGGCGCTCTCGTCTGGTGGCTGCTGCGCCGATCCTGCCGCAGGCGCGCGGGCGCCGACATGACCTGCATCAAGGCCGGGCGCCGCGGGCGGTCGCCGTTCGGCGGCGCTGCGGATCACGGCCATGTGGCCCGCACGCCGGCGACAACGTACACTGCCCGCGGGAGCGTCACGCCGGAAGTGCCGGGCGCGGACCCTTTGGCAGCCGCCGGCGCGGACGCCCCGGGACCTTGGAAACGATGGGGGACGACATGCATACGACCGGTGTGAGCACGCTGGACCACGCGCCGCAGGTGGTGGCCGAGTGGCTGAACGAGTTGTGCCGGGACATGGACTGGGCGGCGGACAAGGGGCGCGCCTATCTGCTGCTGCGCTCGACGCTGCACGCGGTGCGCGACTTTCTAACCGTCGAAGAGGCGGTGAACCTGTCCAGCCAGCTGCCGGTGCTGGTGCGGGGGTTCTACTTCGAGGGCTGGACCCCGGCCAGGACGCCGGTCCACCCGCGCAGCAAGCAGGACTTCCTCGACCGGGTCGCCGCGAACTTCAGCAAGGTGCCGCTCGACAACGTCGAGGAGGCGGTCGTCGCGGTGTTCGACCTGCTGCGCCGCAAGGTGTCGGCCGGCGAGATCGACCAGGTCGCGCATTCGATGCGCAAGCCGCTGCGCGAGTTGTGGGAATGACCCCGGGGCGGCGTCGGCGCGGCGCGCGCCAACGCCGCACGCCGGCTCAGCGGTAGATCAGCGTCGGCAGCCACATGGTGATCGCCGGGACGTAGGTGATCAGGATCAGCACCAGAACCAGCGGGATCAGGAACGGCGCGGTGCCGGTCATCGCCCGCTCGAACGGGATGTTCGCCACCCGCGACAGCACGTACAGCACCATCCCCACCGGCGGCGTCAGCAGGCCCAGCATCAGGTTCAGCACCACGATCACGCCGAAATGCACCGGGTCGATGCCCAGCTGCACCGCGACCGGCAGCAGCACCGGCACCAGGATGGTGATCGCGGCGACCGTCTCCATGAAGCAGCCGACCAGCAGCAGGATGATGTTGATCAGCAGCAGGATCACCCACGGCCGATCCGACGCGCCCAGCAGCAGGCTCGCCGCCATCTCGGGCACCCGGTTCGAGGTCAGGATCCAGGCGAAGATCGACGCCGCGCCGACCACCAGCAGCACCACGGCGGTGGTCTCGATGGTGTCGAAGCTGACCCGCACGAACCGCCGCAGCGTCAGCGTGCGGTACACCACCGCGCCCAGGAACATCGCATAGGCGCAGGCCGCCACCGCGGCCTCGGTCGGGGTGAACGCGCCGCTGAGGATGCCGCCGACGATGATCACCGGGGTCAGCAGCGACAGGAAGGCGCGCAGAAAGCTGTGGAACAGCACGCCCCAGAAGAACTCCTGGTCGCGCGGAAAGCCGCGGCGGCGGGCGAACCAGGCGACCATCAGCATCAGCGACAGCGCCATCACCAGACCCGGAATGAACCCGGCGGCGAACAGCTGCCCGATCGAGGCGCCGGCGACGACGCCGTAGATCACCATCGGCAGCGACGGCGGGATGATCGGGCCGATGGTCGACGAGGCGGCGGTGATGCCGACGGCGAAGCCGGTGTCGTATTTCGCATCGCGCATCGCCTTGATCTCGATCGCGCCCAGACCGCCGGCATCGGCCACCGCCGCGCCGGACATGCCGGCGAAGATCACCGAGGCGCCGACGTTCACATGCCCCAGCCCGCCGCGCATCCAGCCGACCAGCGCCAGCGCGAAGTTGAAGATCCGCTCGGTGATGCCGGCGGTGTTCATCAGATTGCCGGCAAGGATGAAGAACGGCACCGCCAGCAGCGGAAAGCTGTCGACGCCGTTCACCATGCGGTGCGCCACCACCATCGGCGGCACCGTGCCCGACAGGATGAACGCCGCCGAGGCGCCGGCCAGCGCGATCGCCACCGGCACGCCCAGCACGATCAGCGCGAACAGCAGCAGGAACAGGGTCAGGATCGTCATCGGCGAGGGTCTCCTAGTCGATCGCCCGCGTCTCGCCCTCGTGGGCGGCGGGGTCGATCAGCCGGCTGGTTCCGGTCCGCAGATGGATCCAGGTGTTGCGCAGCGCATAAAGGGTCATGCCGGCAAAGCAGGCGGCGACGAACCAGTAGACCCAGGACTTGGGCACGTCGATCGAGACCATCATCTGCATCGTCCGGCCCGCCAGCTGCGCCGACAGATACGACAGCCCGGCGAAGAAGGCGACCGACAGCAGGTCGATGGCGGTCTGCATCAGCCGCCGCACCGGGCGCGGCACCCAGCGATAGATCACCTCGACGGCGATGTGGTTGTTCTTGCGCACCGCCATCGCCGAGCCGGCGAATGTCACGCCGATCAGCAGGTAGCGGGCGATCTCCTCGGTCCAGCCGAGCGAGTCGTTCAGCACGTAGCGGGTGAAGAACTGCAGGAACACCACCGCCGCCAGGACCCAGAACAGCACCAGCACGATCGCGTCGGGCCAACGCAGGTCGGACAGGTCGATATGCTCCTCGTCCTGCTCCTCGATGTGGATGGACAGATCCTTGCGATCCTGCGGGTCGTCACTCATGCGCGCATCCTGTCAGCGCCGGGGCAAGGGCCTGCGCCCCCGCCCCGGACGGTCGCACCCTTACTGGCCGATGGCCTGGAGACGGTCGTAGGTCTCCTGGTCCCAGCTGGCCATTTCGCCGTTGTGCATCTCCTTCACCGCCTCGATGAAGGGGCCGCGGTCGACCTCGTTGACGTTGACGCCCTCGCCCCGGAACCATTCCTTCAGCTCGTTCTCGGCGGCGATGATCTGGTCGGTGGCGCAGACCGCGGCATCGTCCAGGACCTGCGACAGCGCCTGCTGGTCGGCCTCGTCGAGGCTGCCCCAGGCCGGACCGCCGACGATGGTCAGCAGTGCGTCGGTGATGTGGCCGGTCAGGTTGATGTCCGACTGCACCTCGTAGAACTTCTTCGCCTGGATCGTCGGCAGCGGGTTTTCCTGCGCGTCGACGGTGCCCTGCTGCAGCGCCAGGTAGACCTCGGCGAAGGCGATCGGGGTCGGGTTGGCGCCGACCGCGCGCGGGAACATCATGTAGAGCGGCGCGTTCGGCACGCGGATCTTCAGCCCGTCCATGTCCGCGGGCTGCGTGATCGGCTTGTTCGACGTCACGTGCCGCTCGCCGTAGTAGGTCATCGATTCGATGTGGTTGCCGGTGGCGTCCTTGTAGCCCTGCGCCAGTTCGGCGAACAGGTCCGAGTTGCGGAACTGGTCCCAGTGCTCGTAGTCGCGGAACATGAACGGCGCGCCGCCGATGGCGATCGGCCCGTAGGCGCGGCCGGCGAACAGCTGCCCGGTGTAGATGATGTCGACCGTTCCCAGCCCGAGGCCCTCGTTGATGTCGGTCTCCTTGCCCAGGGTCGAGGCCGGGAACACCTCGATGCCCAGCCGGTTTTCGGTGGCGGCCATCAGCGCGTCGTTCGCGGCGACGGCGCAGGTGTGGTAGGGCTCGCTGGCCTCGTAGACATGCGCCCATTTCAGCACCCGCTCGGCGTCCTGCGCCATTGCCGGTGCGGCAACGCTCAGCGCCGCGAGCGCGGTGGTGACGCGGGCAATGTTTCTGGTCATCCGGATCATGTTTTCCTCCCTCCGTGATTGCGTTCAGGTTTCCGCCAGCTCGAGCGGCGGGATCCCGGTTTCCTCGCCGAAGCGCGCCAGCGCCTCGACTGCGGTCATGTCCAGCAGGATGCCGGACGCGCGGCGGCGCCGCGCCTCTTCCCATTCGCGGTCGCCGGCGGCCATCACCGTCGCCCCGGGCGCGGTGGCCGAGGCGCGGATGGTATCGCGATAGCGCCGCAACGTCTCGGTAAAGATGTCGAGCCCGGCGAACGCCGCCGGGTCCAGCGCCAGCACGAAGGCGCCCAGGCGGCGCGGCGTTTCCATGTCGTCCGAGATCATCGGCGGCAGCTCGTGGCTGAGCGGCGCGCCGGGCAGCGCCGCCGACAGGATCTCGGAGATGCCGGCCAGCCCGGCGCCCTTGTAGCCGAACCCGCCGCCCAGCGGCGCCAGCATCCGCGCCTCATCCGGGTCGGTGACGTTCACGCCCGAGGCGTTCGACGCCGTGTCCAGCGGCAGCACGATCCCCAGCGCGCGGCTGAGCTGCACCTTGTTGAACGGGATCGCGCTGGTCGCCATGTCGAACAGCCAGGGCTCCTCGTCGGCGCCGGCCGGGCCCGCCATCGCGATCGGGTTGGTGCCGTGGAACGGCTGCGCGCCGCCGTGCAGGCGCACGAAGGCGTCCGAGTTGCAGAAGCAGAACCCGACCATGCCGGCCCGCGCGATCTCGACCGCATAGGCGCCGGCGGCACCGAAATGCGACGAGCCGCGGATTGCCACCGCGCCGGCGCCGCCGGCCTGCGCCAGGCGGATCGCGTGCGCCGCCGCGGCATAGGTGGCGCGGGCGCCGTGGCCGTCGTCGCCGTCCAGCAGCGCGGCGCCGCTGCTTTCGCGCAGCAGCCGGATCTCGGGCCGCGGGTTCAGCCGCCCGCGCCGCAGCCCCTCGAGGTAGTGCGGCAGCAGGCGGTAGCCGTGGGTGTCGACGCCGTGCACCGAGGCGTGGCTCAGCGCCTTGACCACCGCCGCCGCGGTGTCGGCATCGGCGCCGGCCGCCGCCAGTGCCGCCAGCGCGAAGCGCTCCATCTGCTCGATCCGGACCCGGCTCGGCGGCCGCGCGGCGGGCCGCGCCCCGGCCTGCGCCAGGTAGTTCTGCGTGGTGTCGCGGATGTGGTCGCGCAACAGTTTCAGCGCCGCCTCGGCGTCCTGCGTCGCCACATGGCGGACCAGCGCCTCGTGCTCGGCGAAGGACCGGTCGTTCAGCTTCATGTCCAGCGACAGCCGGTTGCGCAACGCCTGCACCCGGAACGCCAGCATCTGGAACGTCTTCTCCAGATAGGCGTTGCCGCAGTGCGCGAAGATCGCGTGGTGAAAGGCGTTGTCCAGTTCCTTGTAGACCCGCGCATCGCCCGATTTCAGCGCCGTGCGCATCCGCTCGACAATCGCGGTCAGGTCCGCGGCCAGGGTGCGGCCGTCGCGGTCGAGCACCAGCCGCAGCGCCTCGGCCTCCAGCAACTCGCGCATCTCGCCCAGGCTGCGGATGTCGTCGGGGCTCATGTCGAAGACCCGCGCGCTGCGGTTCGGCGACATCGAGATCATTCCCTCACGCTCCAGCTGCACCAGCGCCTCGCGGACCGGGATCTTGCTCATCCCCAGCGCGTCCGCCAGCTCGGTCTCGCGCAGCACCGAGCCCAGCGGCAGATCGCCGGCGATGATCCGCGCGCGGATCTGCTCGCGCGCCCGATCTGAAAGTTTCTGCGGCATGCCGCGGCGCGTGTCCGGTTCGCTCGTCATGCGGTCGACATGGTCCCATTTCTCCCTGAGGGGCGGACTGTATATTATATATCACAGACGTCAAACGCGATCTGCTGCGGCCCGCACGGCCCGCAGCCGGCCCCCGCCCAGCCCCGGAACGCGCCGGACCGCCCCGCGCCGGCGCCATGCCGCGCTTGCGAAGCGGTCGACCGCCGTGCAACGCTCGATGAACCACCTGCGGTGCAATCGGCCTGGCGCTCCGGCGATCATGGGCGGGCGTGAAGGACGGCGTCGATGGCGATCCATTCCAGCATCTATCACCTGACCAGATACACCTACGACCGGCCGGTTGCGCTGGGCCCGCACGTGATCCGGCTGCGGCCGGCGCCGCATTCGCGGACCCGGGTGATCTCGCATTCGCTCAAGGTCTCGCCGGGCGGGCACTTCGTGAACCACCAGCAGGATCCCTACGGCAACTGGCTGGCGCGCTTCGTCTTTGCCGAACCGGTGAAGGAACTGAAGATCGAGGTCGACCTGGTCGCCGACATGACCGTCTACAACCCGTTCGACTTCTTCGTCGAGGAAAGCGCCGAGCACTGGCCGTTCGACTACCCCGAAGACCTGCGCGACGATCTGTCGATCTACCGCACCCCCGAGCCGGAAGGGCCGCTGCTGGCGAAGTTCGTCGGCGGGATCGACTTCGCCGAAACCGGCACCGTCGATTTCCTGGTGGCGCTGAACCGCCATGTCGCGGACCGGGTCGACTATCTGATCCGGATGGAGCCGGGCGTGCAGACCCCGGACGAGACGCTGCGCGCCGGCTCGGGCTCGTGCCGCGATTCCAGCTGGCTGCTGGTGCAGACGCTGCGGCACCTGGGCTTCGCCGCGCGCTTCGTCTCGGGCTACCTGATCCAGCTGAAGCCGGACATCGCCGCGCTCGACGGACCCTCGGGCACCGACACGGACTTCACCGACCTGCACGCCTGGTGCGAGGTGTTCCTGCCCGGCGCCGGCTGGGTCGGGCTGGACCCGACCTCGGGGCTGCTGACCGGCGAAAGCCACATCCCGCTGGCCGCCACCCCGCACTACCGCAATGCCGCGCCGATCGCCGGCGGCTTCTCGGGCGCGGCCGACACCGGGATCTCGTTCGACTTCGACATGCGCGTGACCCGCGTGGCCGAACATCCGCGGATCACCCGGCCGTTCTCGGACGAGGCGTGGGACCGGCTGAACGCGCTCGGTCGCACGGTCGACGACGACCTGGAGACCGGCGACGTGCGGCTGACCATGGGCGGCGAGCCGACGTTCGTCTCGGTCGACGATTTCGAGAGCGACGAATGGAACAGCTCGGCGGTCGGGCCGCAGAAGCGGGCGCTGGCCGACACGCTGATCCGGCGGCTGCAGACGCGCTTCGCGCCCGGCGGCTTCCTGCACTACGGCCAGGGCAAGTGGTATCCGGGCGAAAGCCTGCCGCGCTGGACCTTCTCGCTGTACTGGCGGCGCGACGGCCAGCCGGTGTGGAAGAACCCCGACCTGATCGCGCAGGAGGACCAGCCCGCCCCCGCCGGCGCGGACGAGGCCGGGGCGTTCATGCGCGGCATGGCGCAGGCGCTGGGGCTGGACCCGGACTTCGCCCAGCCCACCTACGAGGATCCGGCCGAGTGGATCCTGAAGGAGGCGAACCTGCCGCCGAACGTGACGCCCGACAACCCGAAGCTGAAGAACCCCGAGGACCGCGCGCGCTATGCCCGCGTGTTCGACCGCGGCCTGACCGAGCCGGCGGGCTATGCCCTGCCGATCCAGCGCTGGCAGGCGAAGGCCGACACCCCGAAGTGGCGGTCCGAGATGTGGCGTCCGCGCCGCGGCCGGCTGTACCTGGTCCCCGGCGACAGCCCGGTCGGCTTCCGTCTGCCGCTGGAGGCGCTGCCCCATGTGCCGCCCGCGAAATATCCCTACTCCTTCCCCGCCGATCCGGGCGTCGAGCGCGGCCCGCTGCCCGAATTCCACGCCGCGATCGCCGAGCGCCGCGCGCGCGAGACCGCGCACGTCCCCGAGACCACGCCGGGCCATACCCAGCCGGTGCAGCTTGGCCAGCAGGCGACCCGGCGGCAGGCCTATGTCCCGCAGGAGCCTGCCGGCAGCGGCGAGGACCGCGACGAAACCGTGGTCCGCACCGCGCTGGCGATCGAGCCGCGCGACGGCCGGCTGTGCCTGTTCATGCCGCCCTGCGACGCGCTCGAGGACTATCTCGAGATCATCGCCGCGGCCGAGGATACCGCCGCGGAACTGGGGCTGCCGATCCATGTCGAGGGCTATGCCCCGCCCGAGGACCCGCGGCTGAACGTGATCCGCGTCGCCCCCGACCCCGGCGTGATCGAGGTCAACATCCACCCGGCCCACGACTGGGACGACTGCGTCGCCACCACCGAGGCGGTGTACGACGAGGCGCGGCAGTCGCGGCTGGGCGCCGACAAGTTCATGATCGACGGCCGCCACACCGGCACCGGCGGCGGCAACCACGTCGTCGTCGGCGGCGCGACGCCGGCGGACTCGCCGTTCCTGCGGCGGCCCGACCTGCTGAAGTCGCTGATCCTGATCTGGCAGCGGCACCCGGCGCTCAGCTACCTGTTCGCCGGGCTGTTCATCGGCCCGACCAGCCAGGCCCCGCGCATCGACGAGGCGCGGCACGACACGCTGTACGAGCTGGAGATCGCGCTGGCGCAGATCACCCCGCCCGGCGACGGGGCGCCGCCGCCGCCGTGGCTGGTGGACCGGCTGCTGCGCAACATGCTGACCGACGTGACCGGCAACACCCACCGCGCCGAGATCTGCATCGACAAGCTGTTCTCGCCCGACGGGCCGACCGGCCGGCTGGGCCTGGTCGAGTTCCGCGGCTTCGAGATGCCGCCGCACCCGCGCATGTCGCTGGCCCAGCAACTGCTGCTGCGCGCGATCATCGCCCGCTGCTGGAAAACCCCGGTCGAGGGCCGGCCGGTGCGCTGGGGCACGGTGCTGCACGACCGGTTCATGCTGCCGCACTTCCTGTGGCAGGACCTGCTGGACCTGCTGGCCGACCTGCGCCGGCACGGCTACGACTTCGACCCGGCGTGGTTCGAGGCGCAGGCCGAGTTCCGGTTTCCGTTCTGCGGCCAGGTCGAGGCCGGTGACGTCCACCTGGAGATCCGCCAGGCGCTGGAGCCGTGGCATGTGCTGGGCGAGACCGGCGCCATCGGCGGCACGGTGCGCTACACCGACAGCTCGGTCGAGCGGCTGCAGGTGCGGCTGAGCACGCTGCACCAGGACCGCTACCGGGTGATGTGCAACCGCCGGCCGGTGCCGCTGGCGCGCACGCAGACCTCGGGCGTGGCGGTGGGCGGGGTCCGGTTCAAGGCCTGGCAGCCGCACGAGGCGCTGCACCCGGCGCTGCCGGTGAACGCGCCGCTGGTGTTCGACATCCACGACGACTGGAGCGGGCTGGCGATCGGCGGCTGCACCTATCACGTGGCGCACCCCGGCGGGCGCAGCTACGACACCTTCCCGGTCAACGGCTACGAGGCCGAGGCCCGCCGCCTGACCCGGTTCGAGCCGCACGGCCACACCCCCGGCCCGTACCGTCCGGTCCCCGAAACCCCGCACCCCGAGTTCCCGACGACTCTGGACCTGCGCCGGCCCGCCGGGCCGGGCTGAGCCGGGCCGGGGACCGCGATGGGACAGCAGGCGCGCCCGGCCGGCGATCATCCGATGCTGACCGACTACCGGCCGGCGCCGGGGGTGGCGGACGAGATGCTCGGTCCCGGCGGCCGGATGCGGCCGGTCTGGCGGCCGTTCCTCGACTGGCTCGGATCGATGCCGCCCGAACAGCTCCGCGGCCGGTTCGACCGCGGCGACCGCTACCTGCGCGACGCCGGCGTCTACTTCCGGCACTACACCAGCGATCCGCTGCAGGAACGCGACTGGCCGCTCAGCCACATCCCGGTGGTGCTGCACGAGGACGAATGGCAGACCATCTGCCGCGGCCTGTCGCAGCGCGCCGACCTGCTGGAGCGGGTGATGGCCGACATCTACGGCCGCAACCGGCTGGTCGCCGACGGGCATCTTCCGGCCGGGCTGATCGCCGGCAACCCGCAGTGGCTGCGCCCGCTGGTGGGCGTGCAGCCGCGTGGCGGGCATTTCCTGCACTTCCTCGCGTTCGAGATCGGCCGCTCTCCGGACGGCAGCTGGCTGGTGCTGGGCGACCGCGCGCAGGCGCCCTCGGGGGCGGGTTTCGCGCTGGAGAACCGGATCGCCAGCCGGCGGATCTTTCCCGAGCCCTACCCGCGCGACTTCACGCACCGGCTGACCGGCTTCTTCGAGGCGTTCCGCGGCGCGCTGCAGGGGCTGGCCGGACGCGCCGAGGGCACGGCGCGCCGGTTCGGCATCCTGACGCCGGGGCCGGCCAACGACGCCTATTACGAGCACACCTACATCGCCCGCTTCCTCGGCATGCTGCTGCTCGAGGGCGAGGACATGCTGGTCGAGAACGGCGAGGTGCTGGTGCGCACCATCGACGGGCCGCTGCCGCTGGGGGTGCTGTGGCGGCGGATCGACGCCGGCTTCGCCGACCCGCTGGAGCTGGACCCGGGCTCGATCATCGGCACGCCGGGGCTGGTCGACGCGGTGCGCACCGGCGGCGTGGCGATGGTCAACGCGCTGGGCTCGGGGATCCTGGAAACCCGCGCGCTGATGGCCTTCCTGCCGCGGATCTGCGAGCAGCTGACCGGGCAGGAGCTGTCGCTGCCCAACATCGCCACCTGGTGGTGCGGCGGCGCCGCCGAGCGCGCGCACGTGCGCGAGAACGCCGGCCGGATGATGATCGGCCCGGCACTGGCCACCGAACTGCCGTTCGAGCTGGACGCCGGGACCGTGCTCGGCGGCAGCTTCCGCGGCGGCGGGCCGGCTTCGGTCGCGGACTGGGTCGAGGACCAGGGCCCGCGCCTGGTCGGGCAGGAGGCGGTGACCCTGTCGACCACGCCCAGCTGGGTCGACGGGCCGGACGGCGGCCGGCTGCGGCCCTGCCCGATGGTGGTGCGGGTGTTCGCCGCGCGCACGCCGCAGGGCTGGACCTTCATGCAGGGCGGCTATGCCCGGATCGGCCCCGAGGGCGACGCCACGGCGCTGGCGATGCAGCGCGGCGGCAAGGTCGCGGACGTGTGGATCATGTCGGACGCGGCGGCGCACGCGACGCCGCCGTCGCCGCCGGTGCTGGGGCCGCGCTCCCCCGCCGGGCAAAGCGCGCTGCCCGCGCGCGCCGCCGACAACCTGTTCTGGCTGGGCCGCTACGTCGAGCGGTTCGAGGGCGCGGTGCGCCTGATCCGCGCGCACCACCTGCGGCTGGCCGCCACCGGCAATCCCGACGATCCGCGCCTGTGGCTGCTGACGCAATACCTGGGCGCGCTGGAATTCGACCTCGGCCAGCCGGTCCCCGAGGCGCTGGCCGAGCGGCTGACCGGCGCGCGCGACAGCGCCGCGAAGGTCCGCGACCGGTTCTCGACCGACGGCTGGCTGGCGCTGGGCGATCTGATGCGCACCGTGCGCGGCATGCGCGAGACGGTGCAGCCCGGCGACGACGCCGCCGCGGCGATGGGGGTGCTGCTGCGCAAGACCGCGGGCTTTTCCGGCATTGTGCACGAGAACATGTACCGCACCCACGGCTGGCGCTTCCTGTCGATCGGCCGCGCGCTGGAGCGGGCGGACGGGCTGTGCGCGCTGCTGTCGGCCTTCGCGGTGCCCGACGCGCCGGAGGGCTCGTTCGAGATCGCGCTCGAGGTGGCCGACGCGGTCACCACGCACCGGGCACGTTTCGCGCTCGAAACAGGGTTCGACACCGTGGTCGACCTGCTGGCGCTGGACGCCGACAACCCGCGCTCGGTGCATTTCCAGATCGCCCACCTGGCGCGGCTGGTCGAGGCGCTGCCGCACGCGCGCCGCGGCGGTCGCCCCGCCGAGCTGCTGCGCGCCATCCTGCCGCTGCGCACCCGGCTCGAGATCGCCGGGCCGCAGGACGTCACCGTCGATGCGCTGGCCGGGATCCGCGGCGCGCTCGGCACCATCTCGGACCGGCTGAGCGCCGCCTACCTGGGGTGAGCTGATGCTCTACGACATCTCGCTGCGCATCGACTACAGCTACGCCGCGCCGGTGATGCACGCGCGCAACCTGCTGCGGCTGCTGCCGAACGACATCGCCGGCGAGCAGACCGTCCTGTCGCGCCAGCTGACCGTCGATCCGCTGCCCTCCGAGCGCCGCGACTTTCCCGACTTCTTCGACAACACGACGAGCTGCGTCGCCTGGCACCAGCCGATCCAGTCGTTCTCGCTGTCGCTGGCGCTGCGGGCCGAGCGGCAGCCGCCGCCGGGGCAGTTCGACCTGTCGCCGCCGCTGCGCGCACTGCCGTCCGAGATCGCGGCGGCGCGCGATCTGTCGCCCGCCGCGCCGCACCATTTCACCGCGGCGTCGCGGCGCGGCCCGGTGCTGCCCGAGTTCACCGACTTCGCCCGCGCCCGGCTGCGCCCGGGGATGACCGTGCTCGAGGCGGTGCAGGCGATCGGCGGCGCGCTGCACGCCGAGATGCAGTTCGCCGCCGGGGCGACCGACGTGGACACCCCGGCGCAGGACGCCTTCGCCGCCCGGCACGGGGTGTGCCAGGATTTCTCGCACATCATGATCGGGTGCCTGCGCGGCGTCGGCATCCCGGCGGGCTATGTCTCGGGGTTCCTGCGCACCTACCCGCCGCCCGGCCGGCCCCGGCTGGCGGGGGCCGACGCGATGCACGCCTGGGTGCGCGCCTGGGCCGGGGCCGAGATGGGCTGGATCGAGTACGACCCGACCAACGACCAGCCCGCCGGCGCCGACTACGTCACCATCGGCCACGGGCGCGACTATGACGACGTCGCCCCGGTGCGCGGCATCGTGCGCGGCATCGTCCGCGGCGCCGGCGGCCGGTCCACGGCGCAAAGCGTCGACGTCGCGGTGGTGCCGTGATCGGGCGCGCGCGCATGGCCGCTTGGAAAGTCCCGGCGGCTTGCCCATAGTCGCCGGATGACGCCCGCTTCCGCTTCCGCTTCCGCAGACGCACGCCCCGCAGCGCCCCCGGTCCGGCGGCGCAAGGCGTTCTACGTCCACGGCTTCGATCCGCGCGGCGCCGGCGTGTACCACCGCATGATCGCCGAGCAGGCGGCGGCATATGCCGGGCGGTTCGACGTCCCGCTCGAGGTCACCCCGCGGCGCCGCGTCAGCAAGCTGGAGGCGGCCTGGACGCTGCGCTGGGGCGGTCCGGGCGGCCCGGTCGAGACCGACTACACCTACCTGCGCTGGGACGACATCGTGATCCGGCGCATGCACCGCACCCGGCTGCAGACCTTCACCGCGGCGATGCGCGACGCTGCCCGGCTGCTGCGCTGCGGCTGGTTCCTGCGCGGGCTGCGGCTGGACCCGGCCGCGGGGGCGATGACGCTCTATCCCTATTTCTGGATGCTGGTGCTGGCCGCGCTGCCGGTTCTGGCCGGGCTCGCCGCCGCGTGGCTCGCCGCGGGCCAGGGGCTGCCGGCGCTGCTGGGCCTGCCGGTCGCGGCGCTTGCCGTCTGGCCGGTGCTGCGGCTGGCGCGCTGGATGGAGGGGCCGATGTACATCCAGTACCTGAGCCACGACTTCGGCTTCGCCATCGACGAGGCGGTCGGCCGTGCGCCGCAGATGACCGAGCGGCTCGACCGGTTCGCCGAGATCGTCGAGACCGCGGCCCGCTCCGGCGCCTATGACGAGGTGCTGGTGATCGGCCATTCCTCGGGCGCCTACCAGGCGGTCGAGGTGCTGGGCCGGATGATCGCCGACCACCCCGAGGGCCCGCCGGTGTCGCTGTTGACGCTGGGCCAGTCGATCGGGCTGAAAAGCTTCCTGCCCGAGGCCGGCGAGATCCGCCGGATGCTGTCGGCGCTGGCGGCCTCGGAGCGGGTCGACTGGGTCGACGTCTCCAGCCCGCGCGACGCGCTGTGCCTGTCGCTGCTCGACATGACGGCGATGCCCGACGTGCCGGCGCCCGCGGACCGGCGCAACCCGCTGGTGGTGTCGGCGCGGCTGGACCGGATCTTCACCCGGGCGACGCTGCGCCGGCTGCGGCTGCGCATCTTCGACACCCACTTCATCTACATGCACGCCAACGAGCGCCCCGGCGCCTGGGACTGGATCGCCACCATCGCCGGTCCGCAGCGGCTGTCGGCGCGCTTCGCCGGCCGGCGCGGGGCGCAGCGGGCGCGGCGCGGCGAGGCGGCCTGAGCGTCGCCGCGGAGCTCACCTGACCGGCGTGAAACCCCCTCAAGCCCTTGATCCTGAAGGGAGACTGTTCATGAAAACCTCGTCAACGGCCCCGGCTTCGCCTGGCGGGCGGCGGCGCGGCGCGCGGTCACACCACCAGCACGGGGATGTTCGCCAGCCCGGTGACCTTGTGCGAGACGCTGCCCAGCATGTAGCTGTCGCCCGACGCGCCGAGGCCGCGGCTGCCCAGCACGATCAGGTCGATCTCGTGCTTCAGGGCGAAGTCGACGATGGTCCGCGCCGGCCGCCCCGAGCGCACGAAGGCGCGCACGTTCTGCGCCCCGGCCCGCTTCAGCACCTCCTTGCCGTGCTGCGCGGTCTGGGTGGCGTGCGCGCGCATCGCCTCGTCGATGTTGCCCGGCTCCTGCGGACGCACCATCGACAGCGACGCCTCGAGCATCGAGTGGTGCCGGTAGATGGTCAGGATCGTCACCGGCGCGGCCACCAGCGCGGCCAGCTCGCCGGCCTTGGCCAGCGCGCGGTCGGCGTTCTTCGAGCCGTCGTAGGGCGTCAGGATGTGCTTGAACATGGCGCTCTCTCGGGTGGGGGGCGGCGGGTCACCTGGCGAAGGCGAGATCGCGCAGGAACAGGGCGATCTGCGGAAAGAAGATCAGCGCGACCGACACCGACAGCAGCATCAGGATGAACGGCGGCGTGCCGCGGATCACCTCGAAGTAGGGCCGCTTGAACACCGCGATGGCGGTGAAGATGTCGCAGCCGAACGGCGGCGTGGCCGAGCCGATGGCGACCTGCAGGGTGATCACCGTGCCGACCAGCACCGGGTCCAGCCCGACCGACTCGACCACCGGCGCGAAGATCGGCACGAACACCAGGATCACCACGATCGGGTCGACGAACATGCAGCCGATGAAGAACGCGATCGAGATCACGAACAGCACCCCGATCGGCCCCATCTGGTCGATGCCGATCGAGCCCAGCACCGCCTGCGGGATCTGCGCGAACGAGATCACCCACGAGAACGCCGCCCCCGCCGCGACCAGGATGAACACCACCGCGGTGATCAGCCCGGTGGACTTGGCGGTGGCGTAGACGCCCTTCAGGTCCAGCTCGCGGAACACGATGGTCTCGAGCACCAGCGCGTACAGCACGCAGGCCGCCGCCGCCTCGGTCGGCGAGAAGATGCCGCCGTAGATGCCGCCGATGATGATCGCCGGGAAGCCCAGCGGCCACAGCGCCGCGCGGGTGGCGCGCAGCCGATCGCCCCAGCTGGTCTTGTCCTCGGTCGGCACGTTGTTGCGGACCGCGTAGATGTACGAGTAGATCGAGAACAGCACCAGGATCAGCAGGCCCGGCCCGATGCCGGCGATGAACAGCTCGGCGATCGAGGTGTTCGAGACCACGCCGTAGATGATCATGCCGATCGACGGCGGGATCAGGAAGGCGATGTCCGAGGCGTTGACGATCAGCGCCAGCACGAAGCTGTCGTTGTAGCCCGCCTTCAGCATCCGCGGCCGCAGCGGCGAGCCGATCGCCACCACCGTCGCCTGGGTCGAGCCCGAGACCGCGCCGAACATGGTGCAGGCCGCCGCGGTCGACACCGCCAGCCCGCCCTTGAGATGGCCGACGAAGCTCATCACCAGGTCGATCAGCCGGCCCGCCGACTGGCCGCGGGTCATGATGTCGGCGGCGAAGATGAACATCGGCACCGCGATCAGCGATGCCGGCCGGATCCCGGCCATCATCTGCTGGACCATGGTCTCCATCTGCGCCAGGCCGCCGAACATGGAATAGAAGCCGACGAAGGCGCCGACGATCAGCGGGATCATCATCGGAAAGCCCAGCAGCAGCAGCACGATCATGATCGAGAAGATGGTGACCGCCATGGCTCAGACCTCCAGCTCTTCGTCGTCGTAGCCCTCGATCACGTTGGTCGACAGGTAGATGTCGCGCTCGATCATGTTCTTGATCGCGGTCAGGATGTACTGCAGCCCGGTCATGAAGAAGCCGATCGGCACCCAGACCAGGATGACCCACACCGGGATCTGCAGCGACGGCAGCACCCGGCCGCGGCCGGCCTGCGTCAGGATGTACTGGAACGAGTACCAGGCCAGCCCCAGCATGAATACCGCCGTGACCAGCGCGATCAGGATCATCAGCGGCTTGCGCAGCCGGAACGGCAGCGCGTCGAAGATCGCCGACATGCGGATGTGCCGCCCCTGCCGCGCGGCGTAGGAGATGCCGGCGAAGGTGATCAGGATGATCAGGATCCGGTTCAGTTCCTCGGAGAAGAAGATCGAGTTCTGGAACACGAAGCGGCCGACGACATTGGCGATGGTGTTCGCCGCCATCAGCAGCACCCCGGTCGCCAGCATCACCGATTCGACGCGGCTGATCGCGTTGTCGATCGCGCCCAGCGGGCCGGGCAGGCTGGAGCGGTAGGATTCGAGCGGCGGATCGTCGGTGCCGGTGGTGTCGGTCTGCGACCTGAGCTGCGAGTTGGACTTGTCTTCTGACACCGGGCTACCCCGTTCGCTGCTGGCATGACGCGCCCCCCGCGGCAGATCCGCGGGGGGCGTAGGGCGCGCAGGCGCGGTCCGGCAAGGCGGTCAGCCCCCGACCGCGGCCAGATCCTGTTTCATCTGCTCGAGGATCTTCCTGCCGCTGTCGCCGGTCATCTCGATGAACGCCTCCTCGACCTCGCCGGCGGTGTCCATGAACGGCTGGCGCTCTTCCTCGGAGAGGATGTTGATCTCCATCTCGGGCTTGGCCTGCTTGATCTTCTCGAGCGATTCCTCCTGCAGCCCGGACTGGTATTCGAGGATGTACTCGAACGCGACGTCGGTGGCGTTCCGGATCACCTGCTGGTCCTCTTCGGACAGCCCGTCGAAGAAATCCTTGTTGGCCATCACCGCGGTGGTGAAGTTGTTGTGGCCGATACAGGTGATGACGTCGGTGACCTCGTACATCTTCGTCGACTCGAGGAAGAAGCCGGGGTTCTCCTGGCCCTGGATGATGCCGGTCTGCAGCGCGCCGTAGACCTCGCCCCAGGGCAGCGGCGTCGGGGTGGCGCCGAACGCGCGGTAGCTTTCCACCAGCAGCGGGTTGGTCATCACCCGGAACTTGACCTCGTTCAGGTCCTCAGGGCTGCGCACCGGCTCCTGCGTGGTCAGGCAGACGTCGCCCTCGGGGAACATGCTGAGCAGTTCCAGCCCCTGCTGGGCGTAGAGCTCGGGGAACATCTCGTTGATCGCCTTCGAGGTGCGGAAGAACTCGAACAGCTCCTCGTCCTCCTGCGGCAGCAGGTAGGGCACGAAGAACACCTGCGCCTCGGGGATCAGCGCGCCGGTGAAGCCGGGCGACTGGTCGACGAACTGCAGGATGCCGGCCTGGGCCTGCTCCATGATGTCGGCGGACTCGCCGAGCGTGCCGTAGGGGAACAGCTGGATCTCGTGCTCGGAGTTGGCCTCGACCTCTTCCTTGAACTTCTGCGCGTACTTGCCCTGGACCTCGTCCAGCGCCTCCTCGAAGGCGTAGCGCCAGGTCTCGGCGTCGGCGGGCGCGGCGACGGTGGCGGCGACGGCGGCGACGGCCCCGACCGCCAGACCGGACATCAGCGTCCTGTGGGTCTTGGTCATGAAACTTCCTTTCCTGTCGATTTCCTGTCCATGCGCTGCTTCGCGTCCATGCGCTGCTTTGCGTCCATGCGCTGCTTTGCGTCCATGCGCTGCTTTGCGTCCATGCGCTGCTTTGCGTCCATGCGCTGCTTTGCGTCCATGCGCTGCTTTGCGTCCATGCGCTGCTTTGCGTCCATGCGCTGCTTTGCGTCCATGCGCTGCTTTGCGTCCATGCGCTGCCGCACGATCCGCCCGCGGCGGATCGATTGTCCTGATTGTCGGGACAGTAGGACCCGGACCGATCATGTCAATGTCGATATTGGATCAGTACAAGTGGCGCGCGGCTAGATCTGCGGCACCACCGCCTCGGGGTGCTCCGAGGCCAGCCGCGCGACGATGCGCAGCCCGCGGGCGAAATCCGGGAAGCTCTGCCCGCCCAGCGCCAGCCGCAGGCCGGGGTGGCGGTCGTGCGCGCCGATGGCGAAACTGCCGGCGCGCGCCACCGCCACGCCGGCGTCGCGCGCCGCCGCGGCCAGCGCGTCCTCCTGCGCGACGTCGGCGCACGGCAGCCAGGCGTGCAGGCCGCTGGGGCTGATCCGGTGCGCCACCGGGCTCAGCACCGACGCGGCGAAATCCGCGCGGTCGCCCAGCGCCACGCGCTGACGCTGCAGCAGCCGCTCGGCGGTGCCGGTCTCGATCCAGCGCAGGGCGATCTCCATCGCCAGCGAGGTCGCCATCCAGCTGGTCACCAGGTGCCGGTTCGCCGCCGCCGCGCCGAGATGGTTCGGCACCACCAGAAAGCCGATCCGCAGCCCCGGCAGCACGCATTTGGTCAGGCTGGTGAAGAACAGCACCCGTTCCGGCGCCAGCACCGCCAGCGGCGGCGGCGCGGCCTCGTGCAGCGGCCCGCTGGAGTGGTTCTCGACGATCAGCACGTCGTGGCGCCGGGCGATCTCGACCAGCGCCTCGCGGCGCCGGCTGCTCATGGTGAAGCCCAGCGGGTTCAGCCCGGTGGGCATCAGGTGCAGCACCTTGACCGGCTCTGCGCGGCACGCGGCCGCGAACGCCTCGGGGCGGATTCCGCCCTTGTCGGTCTCCAGCCCGCGCAGCCGCAGCCCGAGATAGCGGGTCAGCGGCCGCAGCGTGTGGTGGCCGATCTCCTCGGCCACCACCAGATCGCCGGAATGCGCCGCGGTCATCAGCGCCACGGTCATCGCCGCGGTGCCGCCGTTGGTCGGCACCACCGCGGACGGCGGCGCCGTCAGGCCGCACAGCGCCAGCCAGCGCGCCACCGCGCCGTGGTCGCGGTCCAGCAGCGTGCCGGCGCGGAACGCCCCCAGCACCGCGTCGGGCACCGAGCGGGCGATGTCGCGCAGCGCCTTCTGGAACGCCTCCTTGTGGGTGTGGTCGACCACCGGCTTCAGGATCGACATGTCGATCAGCCGGCCGGCGGTGCGGTGGCTGACGAACGGCACCCGCAGATCGTCGGACAGCGCGCGCACGAAGGTGCCGCGGCCGACCTCGCCCTGCACCTTGCCGGCCTCGACCAGCTTGTCGTAGGCGCGGCTGACGGTCTGCACGCTGAGCCCGAGATCGAACGCCAGCTGCCGGTGCGTCGGCAGCTTCTGCCCCGGCTTCAGCTCGCCGGAATCGATCGCGGCCTCGATCAGCTGCACCAGCGAGCGATAGGCCGGCCGCTGCAGGCTGCCGGGTCGGGGAGGCCAGATTGTCATGAAAGGAACATTGCGCCTGTCATGACATTTGACAAGCCCGGACCCCCTGCGCATGACTTTGCCATGGCGTTTATCAAACTCGATAGCCGGGACCTGGCGATCCTGCAAGTGCTCGCCCGCGAGGGCCGCATCGCCAAGACCGCGCTGGCCGAGCGGGTGAACCTGGGCGCCTCGGCCTGCGCCGAGCGGCTGGGCCGGCTGGAGAAGGCCGGCGCGATCGACGGCTATCGCGCCGAGGTGGCGCTGCGCCGGCTGGCGCCGCACGTCACCGTGTTCGTGCTGGCCGAGCTGGGCGCGCACCGGGCCGAGTCGTTCCAGCGCTTCGAGGCGGTGGTCGCGCGCCATGACGAGATCACCGGCTGCTGGGCGCTGGGCGGCGGCTATGACTACCTGCTGCAGGTGGTGACGGCGGACATCGACGCCTATCAGCGGCTGATGGACGCGCTGCTGGAGCAGAACGCCGGGCTGGCGCGCTATTTCAGCTACATCGTCACCAAGCCGGTGAAGTCCGCGCCGCCGCCGCTGGATCTGCTGATTCCCGACGCTTCCGGCTGAGCGCGGCCGCCGCCGGCGGATGCCCGGCGCGGGCCGGCCGCGACCGGCGGATCCGCGGCCCGGTCCGGCCCCTGCCGCGAAATTTCCGGCGCCCCCGGCGGTATGCTGATCCGCGACGGCAACCACAGCGGAAAGGGCAAGCGCGATGACCGAGATGCAGAGACCGCCGAGCGGCGGCTTCCCCGTTCTTTCCCGGCCGCGGCTGGCGCGGCACTTCGGCTATCTGGGCGGCGAGTGGGTCGCCGACCCCGGCGCCGACAGCCTGGCGGTGACCGATCCCGCCACCGGCGCCGTCGTCGGCGAGGTGGCCCGGCTGGGCACCGACGCCGCCCGCCGCGCTGTCGATGCGGCGCACGCCGCCTGGCCGGCGTGGGCGGCGCTGCTGCCGCAGCAGCGGGCGGCGGTGTTGCGGCGCTGGTCCGAGCTGATGCAGGAGAACCGCGAGGACCTGGCCCGGATCATGACCGCCGAGCAGGGCAAGCCGATCTCGGAGGCGCGCGGCGAGATCGACTACGCCGCCTCGTTCCTGGAGTTCTACGCCGAGGAGGCGCGGCGGCCGAACATCGAGGGCGTCACCTCGCACCTGCCCGGCGCCGAGGTCGAGGTCTGGCGCGAGCCGGTGGGCGTCGCGGCGCTGGTAACGCCGTGGAACTTCCCCTCGGCGATGCTGACCCGCAAGGCCGGCGCGGCGCTGGCGGCGGGCTGCACCGCGGTGGCGCACCCGTCGGGCGAGACGCCGTTCTCGGCGCTGGCGCTGGCCGAGCTGGGCGAGCAGGCCGGGTTGCCCGCCGGGGTGTTCAACGTGATCCCCGGATCGGCGGCCGAGATCGTCGGCGTCTGGATGCGCGATCCGCGCGTGCGTGCGGTGTCGTTCACCGGCTCGACCGGGATCGGCCGGCAGCTGTATGCGCAGGCCGCGGACACGGTCAAGCGGCTGGTGCTGGAGCTGGGCGGCCACGCGCCGTTCCTGGTGTTCGACGACGCCGATCTGGACCGCGCGGTGGCCGAGGGCGTCAAGGCGAAGTTCGCCACCTCGGGGCAGGACTGCCTGGGCGCGAACCGGTTCCTGGTGGCGCGCGGCGTCTACGACGCGTTCTGCGCGCGGTTCGCCGCGGCGACGCGGGCGCTGAGCGTCGGGCCCGGCATCGACGATCCGGACATCGGCCCGCTGATGAACGCGAAGGCGATCGCCAAGCAGCAGGACCATGTGCGCGACGCGCTGGCGCGCGGCGCGCGGCTGCTGTGCGGCGGCGCGCGGCACCCGGCGGGGCCGCTGTTCTTCCAGCCGACGGTGCTGGCCGACGTGCCGCCGGACGCGCGGATCATGCACGAGGAGACCTTCGGCCCGGTCGCCGCCATTGCCGCCTTCGACGACGAGGCCGAGGCGGTGCGCCGCGCCAACGACACCGAGTACGGGCTGATGGCCTATCTGCACAGCCGCGACCCGCGCCGGATCTTCCGCGTCAGCCGGGCGCTGCGCTTCGGCATGGTCGCGGTCAACCGCACCAAGGTCACCGGCGCGCCGGTCCCGTTCGGCGGCATGAAGCAGTCGGGGCTGGGCCGCGAGGGCTCGCGGCTTGGGCTGGAGGCGTTCACCGAGGTGAAGTACCTCTGCCGCGACTGGGGCTGATTGGGCGGGGCCGGGCGGGCGGGGCCGGGTTTCCGGCCCGGCCCCGCCCGGTTTCTCAATAGGCCTGCCGCCGGCGGATCCGGGTCTGGCGCTGGCTGGCGTCGATCGCCTGTTGCAGCGTCTCGATGCCCTCGGCGCGCAGCAGCGCGACGAGATGGCAGAACACCTGCCCGGTGGCGAGGGCGTCGCCGAGCGCGGTGTGCCGCCGCTCGGGCGGGATCTCGATCCCGAAGCGCGCCGCCAGCGCATCGAGGCTGTGCGCGGCGGCCTCGCCGAACAGCACCGAGGACAGCAGCACGGTGCACAGCACCGGGTTGTCGAAGGCGCGGCCGATGCGGCGCTGCTCGGCCTTCAGGAACGCCATGTCGAACGGCGCGTTGTGCGCCACCAGCACCGCGCCGGCGCAGAACTCGTGGAACGCGCGCCCGGCGGCGGCGATGTCGGGCGCGCCGGCGACCATGTCGTCGGTGATCCGGTGCACCAGCGTCGAGGCCGGCGGGATCGGCCGGCCCGGATCGACCAGCGCGTCGAAACGCTCGCCGCGCAGCAGCCGGCCGTTGACGATGCGCACGCCGGCGATCTGCACGATGCGGTCGCCGCTGGCCGGCTCCAGCCCGGTGGTCTCGGTGTCGAACACCACGAACGGCAGTTCGGCCAGCGGCCGGTCGGCCATCGCGCCGGCGTCCGCGGCGGTGGGCAGGTCGAAGTCGTAGAACTCGGGGCGCGCCTCGGACGGGTGCGCCTCGGGCGCGGCGGCGGCCTCGAGCGGCAGCACCAGGCGGTGGCCGCCCTGCCCGTCCGGCTCGGCCCAGATCTCGGTGCCGTGGGCGGCCAGGGTGTCGCGCCCGGTGTAGGCGCCGTAGCCGGGCGACAGCGGCCGCGCCAGCCAGTTCTGCAGCTCGCCGTCGGCGACCCCCGGGCCCTGCCAACCCAGGGTCAGCCAGATCTCGGCGCCGCGCGCCTCGGTGCCGGCGGTGACGCCGCTGCGGCCCGGCGCGCCGGCCATCCCGTGCAGCACGTTCGACAGCATCTCGATGACGGCGAAGGCGTCGCAGCGCACGAACGCCTCGTCCGGGTCCGCGGCGGTAACGACAGCGGCGGCGAGGCCGCGCCCGCCGAGCCCGTCGAGGATGTCGCGCACCGCCACCTTCGACATCGGCCAGCGGCGCCGGGCCAGCGCGGCATAGCGCGTCTCGAGATCGCGCAGGCAGGCAAAGAGCTTGCCCAGCTCCTGCTGCTGGGCGGCGGTGAACCGGGCCCGCGTCGCCGGGTCCATGTCCGGCGCGGCGGCGTGCGCATCGAGGATCGCGCCGACCGCCGAGACCGGGCGGCGCACGCCCTCCATCAGCGCGTGGAACAGGTGGTCGCGCTCGCGGCGGACGGCGAGCTCCTCGGTGGTGTCGCGCAGGATCAGGACA
Organism: Halovulum marinum; assembly: GCF_009697225.1. Lineage (GTDB taxonomy): Bacteria > Pseudomonadota > Alphaproteobacteria > Rhodobacterales > Rhodobacteraceae > Halovulum > Halovulum marinum. The sequence goes on along the minus strand of NZ_WIND01000020.1, from coordinate 5,896 downwards.
TAGCCGGCGGGGGCCATGTCGATGCGGCTGACCTGGCCCAGCAGCATGCGCTCGCCGGCGCAGCTGGTGGCGAGGAACGGCTCGGCCCCGGCGCCGCCGCGCGCGTGCCGCGCCGCCAGCCGCTCGAGCGCGTGGCGGATCGGCTCGGGGCGCAGCACCCGGTCGAGCGGGCGGTCGAGGCCGAGCCCGCCCAGCAGGTCCTGCGCGGCGCGGTTGTAGAGCATCACCCGGTGCTCGGTCGTGGCCACGATCACGCCTTCGGCCAGGTCGCGGACCAGCGCCTCGAACATCACCTTCTCGCGCTGCAGCCGGCGGGTCTGGTCGGCCACCGCCTGTTCGCGGGCGACGCGCGCCTCGACCAGCGCGGCGCTGATCGCGCCGGCGGCGGCGGCCAGCGCGCCGAGATGGCGCGCCGGGCGCTGGTCGATGCCGGCCTCGCGCACGTCGAGCCGCGCCCGCGTCGCCAGATCGCCGCTCAGCGCCAGGATCGGGCGGGCGACGTGCTCGTCGAACAGCAGGCCGATCCAGGCCGCCAGCCCGGCGATGCCGAGGCCGCCGACCACGCCGGCGATCACATAGCCCTGCGCCGGCCCGCCGGCCTGCCGCGCGCCCAGCCACAGGCCGAGCGCCAGCGCGGCGCAGCCGCCCAGCGCCAGCGCGACGAAGAACAGCGCGACGCGCTGCCTCAGGCCGAGACGGTCATGCATCTTCCCCTTCGCCCAGCAGCTCGGTGATCTTCTCGGTCAGCTCGGAGTTCGCGAACGGCTTGGTCAGGAACGCGTTGGCGCCCAGCGCCAGACCCTTGCGGCGCTCCATCGCGCCGCCGCCCGCGGTCATCATCAGCACCTTGACGTTCTTCAGCGCGGCATTGCCCCGGATGTACTGGCACACCTCGAACCCGGAACGCTTGGGCAGCATCACGTCCAGCAGGACCATGTCCACCGGCTGCTCGTCGAGCGCCCGCAGCGCCGCCTCGCCGTCCTCGACCCGCCGCAGGTTGTGCCCCATGCGGCCGATCAGGAATTCCAGCGCGAAGGCGATGTTGTCCTCGTCCTCGACCAGCAGGATGTTCTTCGCGGTCATCGCCTCGCCCCCGTCATCGCCAGTGTCATCGCCCCTCGTCCTCGCCCATCAGGAGTCGCAGGCCGCGCGGATCAGCGGATCGCCGGCGCCCAGCACCCGCCAGTCGGCGGCCACCGGGTCGGCCAGCGCCGCCTCGGTCACGTCGGCGCGCGCGGCGCCGGCGCAGTCGATCAGCTGCGGCCGGCGCGCGGTCGGCCGCCAGCGCTCGAACAGGTAGACGTCGAACAGCGCGACGCCGGGCGCGTCCGGGTTGCGCTGCGCGCCGGCGCGGTCCAGCGCGACCAGGCGCGTGGTCTGCGGCGCCAGAAAGGTCCACGGCTTCCAGGCGATCGTCTCGGACACCCGGTCGACCACCGCGACGCCGTCGGGCAGGCCGCCGGCGGTGCGCCCGGCCCAGCTGTATTCCGACCAGATCGAGAACGCGATCATCGCCGCGCCGGCGGCGACCGGCGGCAGCCAGCGCGCCAGCCGGTTGCCGGTCAGCCGACGCAGCGCCATCACCAGCCCGGCGGCGGCGATGCCGGCGACGAAGGTGGCTATCAGCTCCAGAAACATCGCCCTATCCCAACATGTGCCGGCCCTGACCCAGGGCGGACTGCATCGTCCTGATCACCATGAAGGCGTCGCGCAGATGGTTGCGTTCCAAGTCTGACAGATCGGCGGGCGACATGAAATTGTCCGGTGCCCGGTGCCGCCGGACCTGCGCCGCCTGGTGCCGCAGCCGGGTCTCGGCGATCAGGTCGTACGCGTCGAGCAGGTCGGCCGCGCCGGCGGACGAGATCAGCCCCGCCGCCCCGGCGGCGGCGATCCGCTCGCGCGTGCCGACCTCGGTGATGGAGCCCTGCAGCGCGTAGACCCGGCCCAGGTCGACCACCGGAACCACGCCGGAGTGCTTCAGATCGACGGTGTTCTTGTGCTCGCCCGAGCGGATCAGCGCGAAGCCGCGGAACAGGCTGAGCGGCGGCGTGTGCTTGAGCGCGTTCGAGATCATGTGCGCCACGAAGATCGAGTTGCGCCGCGCCATCTGCAGCGTCTCGGCGTGCAGCGCGCCGTACAGCGCCGCCGTGCCGGCGATCGGGCGCAGGTCGAACATCACCGAGGCCAGCATCTGCGCCTGCGTGTCGGGCTGCGCGATCCAGCCGGCGAAATACTCGCGCCAGACCCGGCGCGGCTGCCGCCAGCGCGGGTTGCTGGCCATCATCTCGCCCGGGCAGTAGACGAAGCCGCAGGTGTTCAGCCCGTCCGAGACGAACCCCGCCAGCGCCGCGAAATAGGCGTCGTCGGCGGGCGTCGCCGCGTCGTCCAGGATCAGGCAGTTGTCCTGGTCCGAGACGCCGGTCTGCTCGCGCCGGCCCTGGCTGCCGCAGGCCAGCCACAGGTACGGCACCGGCGGCGGGCCCAGCCTTGCCTGCGCCAGCGTCAGCAGGCGGCGGGTGACGGCATCGGTGATGTCGGTGATCCGGCGGCTGATCGCCTGGTGGCCGACCCCGGCGGCGACCAGCTGCGCCAGCAGCGAAGGGGTGCGCGCGACCACCGCGGCCATGGTCTCGACGCTGTCGGCCTCGACGATCTCGGCGATCATGTGGCTGGCGGTGGCGGCCTGGCGGCGGAACAGGTCGGTCTTGCCGATCATCCCGACGATGCGCCCGTCGCGCTGCACCGGCAGGTGGCTGATGCCGTGGTCGGCCAGCGTCACCAGCGCGTCGATGCCCAGCGCGTCCGGCGCGATGGTGATCGGGCCGGGGGTCATGATCCGGTCGACGCGCACGTCGCCGCCCAGCCCCTCGGCCAGCACCTTGCCGGTCAGGTCGCGCGCGGTGACGATGCCGACCAGCCGCGCGCCGTCCATCACGATCACCGAGTTGATGTTGCGGTCGCGCATCAGCCGCGCCACCTCGGTGATGCTGGCGTCGGGGGCGCAGGTCACCGGCTGGTCGGCCATCAGGTCCTCGACCCGCAGCGCGGTCAGGCCGGTGGCGTAGGGGCCGCCGTCGTCGGGCTCGGCCGGGACGGTGCGGGCGAACCAGTCGCGGAACGCCGGCACGCTGTCGGCGAGGCGCGCGAAGGTGGCGGCGGGAACCAGGTACAGGCGCGCCGCCTCGACCACGCGCGAGGTCAGCTGCGCGCGCCCGTCGCGCATCAGCCCGCGCTCGCCCAGCAGGTCGCCGGCGTTGCGGCGCGAGACCACGACCCCGCCCGGCGCCTCGGACTGCACCGCGCCGGTCTCGATCACATAGAGCCCCGGCAGCTTATCGCCGCGCTCGAACAGCACGTCGCCGGCGGCGTGGCGGACGACCCGCGCGGTGGCGGCGACCTCGGCCCGGGCCTCGGCGGGCAGCAGGTCGAACGGCGCGTGGCGCATCAGTCCTTCGGCGTCGCTTGTAGCCCTGGGCACGTCGGCGGCTCCACTGGCGGGGTGCATGGCGCAATCATCCTAAAAGGCAGGCCCGGTCGCCGGCAAAATCTCCGGCCGGGGGTGGGAGGGGGCCGCACGGCCCCCTCCGCGTTCGCGTCAGTGGCTCTGGGCCGCCGCCGCGCCGCGCGGGATGCGGACGCTGCGGACCAGTTCCTTGATCTCCTGCGGGGTCTCCTTGGTCATGCCCGCCACCAGGTAGGCCACGGCGAAGTTGATCGCCGCCCCGATCGCGCCGAACGAGGTCGACTTGACCGTGAACAGCAGCGGATCGGCGTCGTCGAAGCTGGCGGTGCCGGGGATGAAGAACCACCCCTTGTGCAGGAAGATGTAGACCACCGTCACCAGCAGGCCCGCGACCATGCCCGCCACGGCGCCGTGATTGTTGATCTTGGTCGAGAAGATCCCCATCATCAGCGCCGGGAAGATCGAGGCCGCGGCCAGGCCGAAGGCCAGCGCCACGGTCTGCGCCGCGAACCCCGGCGGGTTCAGGCCCAGGTAGGTCGCCACCGCGATCGCCACCGCCATCGCGATGCGCGCCGACAGCAGCTCGCCCCGTTCGCTGATGCTGGGGTTGATCGCCCCCTTGATCAGGTCGTGGGACACCGCCGACGAGATCGCCAGCAGCAGGCCCGCCGCCGTCGACAGCGCCGCGGCCAGGCCGCCCGCCGCCACCAGGCCGACGACCCAGCCCGGCAGGTTGGCGATCTCGGGGTTGGCCAGCACCAGGATGTCGCGGTTGAAGTTGGTCAGCTCGTTCCCGGCCCAGCCGTTGGCCGCCGCCTTCTCCTCCATCGCGGGGCTGGCGTCGTTGTAGTACTGGATGCGGCCGTCGCCGTTCTTGTCCTCCCAGCCGAGCAGACCGGTCTTCTGCCAGGTCGCCATCCAGTCGTACTGCGGCTCGTTCTCGATCTGCTCGAGCGAGACCGCCTGGCCGTCGGTGCCGTTCGGCCACATCAGGTCGGTGATGTTCAGCCGCGCCATCGCGCCCACGGCCGGGGCCGTCAGGTAGAGCAGCGCGATGAACACCAGCGCCCAGCCCGCGGACCAGCGCGCGTCGGACACCTTGGGCACGGTGAAGAACCGCATGATCACGTGCGGCAGACCGGCGGTGCCGATCATCAGCGACAGCGTGAACAGCACCATGTTGAAGGTGTCGCCGTGGTGCACGGTGTATTCGGCGAAGCCCAGGTCGCGGACGATCTGGTCCAGCTTGGCCAGCAGCGGCTCGCCGCTGGCGGTGTGGTCGCCGAACAGGCCCAGGCCCGGGATCGGGTTGCCGGTCAGCTGCAGCGAGATGAACACCGCCGGGATCGTGTAGGCCAGGATCAGCACCACGTACTGCGCCACCTGGGTATAGGTCACGCCCTTCATGCCGCCGAACACCGCATAGGCGAACACCACCGCGGCGCCGATCAGCAGGCCGGTGGTGTTGGAGACCTCGAGGAAGCGGCCGAAGGCCACGCCGACGCCGGTCATCTGGCCGATCACATAGGTCACCGAGGCAACGATCAGGCAGATCACCGCCACCAGACGGGCGGTCGGGCTGTAGAACCGGTCGCCGATGAACTCGGACACGGTGTACTTGCCGAACTTGCGCAGGTAGGGCGCCAGCAGCAGCGCCAGCAGCACGTAGCCGCCGGTCCAGCCCATCAGGTAGGTGGAGTTGTCATAGCCGACGAAGGCGATCAGCCCCGCCATCGAGATGAACGAGGCCGCCGACATCCAGTCGGCCGCGGTCGCCATGCCGTTGGTGACCGGGTGTATGCCGCGCCCGGCGGCGTAGAACTCCGAGGTGGTCCCGGCGCGGGCCCAGATTGCGATGCCGATGTAGAGCGCGAAGCTCGCGCCCACGAACAGCAGGTTGATCGTGAACTGATCCATCATTCCCGTCCCTTATTGCTCGTCGACGCCGTGCTGGCGGTCGAGCTTGTTCATCCGCCAGGCGTAGAAGAAGATCAGCGCCAGGAAGACCAGGATCGAGCCCTGCTGCGCGAACCAGAAGCCGAGGTCGGTGCCGCCGACCTTGATGCCGGACAGCAGCGGGCGCAGCAGGATGCCGAACCCGAAGGACACGAGGGCCCAGATCACCAGACTCCACTGGATCAGGCGCAGGTTGGCCTTCCAGTAGTCGTTGCTTTGCTCTTCGGACATTTTACTCCCCTATCTTGGTTTGGGTTTCTTGGTCGGAGTCCCGGGGGCGGCGGGCCCGGTGCCCGCCGCCCCCCTTGTCACGCCGCTTTCGTCCCGTGTCGCGGTCATCGCGCGTCCCTCGGTCGTTGCCGGTCAGGCGGGGCGGTTCGCGATCAGCTCGTCGACGACCGAGGGGTCGGCGAGGGTCGAGGTGTCGCCGAGGGCGCCGAGGTCGTTCTCGGCGACCTTGCGCAGGATCCGGCGCAT
>NZ_WIND01000019.1 GCF_009697225.1 Halovulum marinum | reverse complement strand
CCGCCCGGAACACGTCAGTCCGGCACCGCCAGCCGGCTCTCGCCGAAAAGATCCGCAAGGAAGGCGCCGGTCTGGCGCGCACTCCTCCGCCGATCCGCCGACTTCCGGACACAAAGCTGTGGCACGCTTTTGGCAGAGGCGTCGCGAACCGCTGCGCGCCATGGCCGCAAGCCGAATCCCGCAAGGGGGCGAGTCGGTCCTGCCAGCCTGCCCGTGACGGGCGACTGGCGCCGCATCGGGCGGGTAACGGCGCATCAAACCACCATGTGAATGCGACATCGTGCTGGAAATGTCCGAACGCGGATACCAATTTAACAGATATGCTGGGGCGATGCCCGGATCGGCGCATCGCCAGTGCACCTCTTGGTTGAATGGGTGAGGGTGATGGAGGTTTTTACCAGATTTTCGGAGGCTTACGACCGGCTACGGGTCGACGAGATGTCCCTGCAGGACTATCTGCTGGGTTGCCGCGAGGACCCGTCGATGCGCGCGACGGCGGCAGAACGGATGATCACCGCGATCGGCAAGCCGACGCTGGTCGACACCAGCCAGGACCAGCGGCTCGGGCGGATCTTTCTCAACCGCACGATCAAGCGCTACCCGGCCTTCGCCAACATGTACGGCGTCGAGGACACGATCGAGCGCATCGTCGGCTTCTTCCAGCACGCCAGCCAGGGCCTGGAGGAGCAGAAGCAGATCCTCTACCTGATGGGCCCGGTCGGCGGCGGCAAATCCACCATCGCCGAGATCCTGAAACGGCTGATGGAGCACGAGCCGATCTATGTGCTGGCGGCCGGCGACCGGCTCAGCCCGCTGTTCGAGAGCCCGCTGGGGCTGTTCGACGCCGAGCGCTTCGGCGACCTGCTGCAGGACAAGTACAACATCCCCCGCACGCTGCTGCGCTATCCGCTCTCGCCCTGGGCAGCCAAGCGGCTGGAGCAGTTCGACGGCGACATCTCGCAGTTCTCCGTCGCCCGCGTGCGCCCGTCGATCCTGCGCCAGATCGGCGTCGCCAAGACCGAGCCGGGCGACGAGAACAACCAGGACGTCTCGACGCTGACCGGCAAGCTGGACATCCGCCAGCTCGAGGTGTTCAGCCAGAACGATCCCGACGCCTACGACTATTCCGGCGGTCTCAACCGCACCACCCAGGGCCTGCTGGAATTCGTCGAGATGTTCAAGGCGCCGATCAAGGTGTTGCACCCGCTGCTGACCGCCACCCAGGAAGGCAGCTACATGGGCACCGAGAACATCGGCGCGCTGCCGTTCCAGGGCATCGTGCTGGCGCACTCCAACGAATCCGAGTGGCAGCAGTTCAAGACCAACCGCAACAACGAGGCGTTCCTGGACCGGATCACCGTGATCAAGGTACCCTATTGCCTGCGCGCCACCGAAGAGGCGCAGGTCTACGACAAGCTGGTCGCCAACAGCACCCTGTCCGCCGCGCCCTGCGCCCCCGAGACGCTGCCGATCCTGGCGCGGTTCTCGGTGCTGACGCGGCTGCGCGAGCACGAGAACTCGACGCTGTATTCCAAGCTGCGGGTCTATGACGGCGAGAACCTGAAGGACACCGATCCGAAGGCCAAGACGATCCAGGAATACCGCGACCGCGCCGGCGTCGACGAGGGCATGACCGGCATCTCGACCCGCTTCGCCTTCAAGGTGCTGTCCGAGACCTTCAACCACGACACCGAGGAGATCGCCGCCGACCCGGTGCACCTGATGTACGTGCTGGAGCAGACCATCCTGCGCGAGCAGTTCCCCGACGAGGTCCAGGGCCGCTATCTGGAGTTCGTCAAGGCCGAATTGGCACCGCGCTACGCCGAGTTCATCGGCGAGGAGATCCAGAAGGCCTATCTCGAGTCCTATTCCGACTACGGCCAGAACCTGTTCGACCGCTACATCGCCTATGCCGACGCCTGGATCGAGGACCAGGACTTCAAGGATCAGGACACCGGGCAGATGTTCGACCGCGAGGTGCTGGAGCAGGAGCTGGAGAAGATCGAGAAGCCCGCCGGCATCGCCAACCCCAAGGACTTCCGCAACGAGGTGGTGAAGTTCGTGTTGCGCGCGCGCGCCGAGAACGACGGCCGCAACCCGGACTGGCGCAAGTACGCCAAGCTGCGGCGGGTGATCGAGAGGCGCATGTTCAGCAAGGTCGAGGACCTGCTGCCGGTGATCAGCTTCGGCGCCAAGCGCGACCGCGACACCGACGCCAAGCACACCGAATTCGTCGAGCGCATGACCGATCGCGGCTATACCCAGCGCCAGGTGCGCCGGCTGGTCGAATGGTACATGCGGGTCAGCAAGGCGGGGTAGGCGGCACAGGGCCATGACACAGTTCATCGACCGGAGGCTCAACCCCAAGGACCGCAGCCTGGGCAACCGCCGCCGGTTCATCCGGCGCGTGCGCGGCGCGGTGAAGAAGGCGGTGGACGATGCGGTGCGGTCCCGGGGCGTGGCCGACATCGACCGCGGCGAAAGTGTCGCGATCCCCGCCGGCGACATCACCGAGCCGACGTTCCACCATGCCCCGAGCGGCGGCCACCGCGAGCGGGTGCTGCCGGGAAACAAGGATTTCCGCGCCGGCGACCGCATCGACAAGCCGCCGTCGGGCAGCGGCGGCGGCGCCGGCCGCCAGGGCGCGCCGGACGGCGACGCCGAGGACAATTTCCTGTTCGCCCTGTCGCGCGACGAGTTCCTGGACCTGTTCTTCGAGGATCTGGAACTGCCCGACCTGGTCAAGCGCAGCCTGAAGAAGATCGAGACCACGCGCCCCCGGCGCGCCGGCATCTCGGTGACCGGTGCGCCCGCCAACCTGAGCGTCGAGCGCACGATGCGCAACGCCATCGGCCGCCGCATCGCCATGCGGCGGCCGGGGCGGCGCAAGCTCGACGCGCTGCAACGCGAGATCGAGGCGCTGGAGGCCGCCCCCGGCCCCGAGGACGAGGCCGGGCGCGACCTGCTCGAGCGGCTGCGCACGCGGCTCGAGGCGCTGCGCCTGCGCCAGAGGCGGGTGCCGTTCCTGGACCCGCTGGACGTGCGCTACACGCATTTCGAGATGCAGCCGGAGCCGCGCGCCAACGCGGTGATGTTCTGCCTGATGGACGTCTCGGCCTCGATGGGCGAGCGCGAGAAGGACCTGGCCAAGCGGTTCTTCGCGCTGCTGCACCTGTTCCTGATGCGCCGCTACGACAAGGTCGAACTGGTTTTCATTCGCCACACCCACGAGGCGCGCGAGGTCGACGAGGAGACGTTCTTCTATTCGCGCGAAAGCGGCGGCACCGTGGTCAGCACCGCGCTGACCGAGATGAAGCGGATCATCGACGCGCGCTACGCCCCGTCGGACTGGAACATCTACGCCGCCCAGGCCTCGGACGGCGACAACTACTCGGGCGACTCGGCACGCTGCCTGGCGATCCTGAACGGCGGGCTGATGAAGCTGTGCCAGTACTTCGCCTATGTCGAGATCCTGCGCGAGAACGAGGGCGAGATTCTGAACGACCGCAGCAACGGCACCGAGCTGTGGCGCGCCTATCTGCACGCCGCCGAGGACTGGCCGAACTTCGCGCTGAAACGGATCGCCAGGCGCGGCGACATCTACCCGGTGTTCCGCGAGCTGTTCGCGGCGGGGACGGAGGGCGCAGATGGCTGAGCGGGAGCAGAGCGGGGGCCTGCTGTTCGAGGGAAGCGACTGGAATTTCGACGACCTGCGGCGGACCTACGACGCGATCGAGCGGATCGCGCTCGAGGATCTGGGTCTCGACCTCTATCCGAACCAGATCGAGATCATCTCCTCCGAGCAGATGCTCGACGCCTATTCCTCGGCCGGGATGCCGCTGACCTACCGGCACTGGTCGTTCGGCAAGCACTTCATCCAGCACGAGCGGCAGTACAGCAAGGGCATGCGCGGGCTGGCCTACGAGATCATCATCAACTCCAGCCCCTGCGTCAGCTACTGCCTGGAAGAGAACACCATGCCGCTGCAGACGCTGGTGATGGCGCACGCCGCCTGTGGCCACAACCATTTCTTCAAGAACAACCACCTGTTCCGGCAGTGGACCGATGCCGAAGGCATCCTCGACTACCTCGACTACGCCCGCGGCTTCATCCAGAAATGCGAGGAGGAACACGGCCCGTCCGAGGTCGAGCAGGTGCTCGACGCCGCGCACGCGCTGATGCCGGCCAGCGTGTTCCGCCACCGCCGCCCGCCGCAGCCGACGATGCGCGCCGAGCGCGAGCGCTCGCGCAAGCGCCAGGAAGAGGCGGAGCGCGCGGTGCACTACCTGTGGTCCGGGCTGGACCGCACCGGCAGCGCCGCCGACACCGGCGACAAGATGCGCGAGCGCAAGCGGAACATGCACCTGCCCGAGGAGAACCTGCTCTACTTCATCGAAAGCTACAGCCCCTCGCTGAAGCCGTGGGAGCGCGAGACCCTGCACATCGTGCGCAACATCGCGCAGTATTTCTATCCGCAGCGGCAGACCCAGGTGATGAACGAGGGCTGCGCCTGTTTCGTCCACTACCACATCGTCAACCGGCTGCATGCGACCGGCCGGATCAGCGACGGCGCGATGCTCGAGATCCTGCACAACCACACCAACGTGCTGACGCAGCCGGATTTCGACGACCCGCGCTGCACCGGCTTCAACCCCTATGCCATCGGCTTCGCGATGATGCGCGACATCCAGCGGATCTGCACCGAGCCGACCGACGAGGACCGCGAATGGTTCCCCGAGATCGCCGGCACCGGCGCCTGGCGCGAGGTGCTGAAGGACGCCTGGACGAACTACCGCGACGAAAGCTTCATCCAGCAGTTCCTCAGCCCCAAGGTGATGCGCGATTTCCGCATGTTCGCGCTGACCGACGAGGAAGGCGACAGCTTCTACACCGTCTCGGGCATTCACAACGAGCCCGGCTACCAGACCGTGCGCAACACGCTGGCGCACACCGGCAACCCGTCGCTGACCGACCCGAACATCCAGGTGACGGACGTCGACCTGCTCGGCGACCGGGTGCTGAAGCTGCAGCATCGCCGGGTCGACGGCGTGCCGCTCGAGAAGAGGGACCGCGAGCGCACGCTGGCCCACTGCCGGCGCCTGTGGGGCTATGACGTCACCCTCACCGAGATCGACGATCCGGACCAGCACTGACCGCTTCGCCCGCCCGGCGGCCGGCGGCCGGCTGACTACCGGTGCGGCGAGGCCGGACAGGCTTCATCAGCCGCCCGCATTCCGGTTGTCGCGTTGCTGCCGCAAATGAAAGATACCTGTCAGGTGAATCGCGCCCCAGAACCAGATCTCGGCTGTTACTCCCCGCATCCATGAAAGGCTGCAAGCGCGCTGAATGAAAGAAGAATTTTCTGCCCCGCCCGCTGTCCGCCCGCGCGTCCTGCTGCGGGGCACCGATGATCCTGGCAAACCGCACACGCGCATCGCCGCTGCGCGAACCGCGCCCGGTCCCGAACCGGCGGCGGCAGGCAGTATCGCACCCGGCGCGGCGGAGCGGACGGAATGATCGGCGCCGAGCCAGCGTCGGCCCGGCCGGCGACCGACCGCCTCGCCCTTGCCGCACCCGCAGCGTTCGGTGTGCTGCTTTACGCGGCGCTGATGACCAACGGCTTCTCGGCCGGTCCCGAGCGCGATTTCGGAACCTTCGTCTACAATCACTATTTCCTGTCGGTGCTCGACGGGCGGCTGGACCTGCCCGCCCGGATCATCGGCATGGAGGGGCTCTACGCCGCCGACGGGCGCGCGTACACGGTCCACGGGCTGGCGCCGCTGCTGGCGCGGGCGCTGGCCTGGCCGTTCGTCGATCTGCGCCAGACCTCGGTTGCGGCGGCGTCGATCCTGGGTTTCACCGCGCTCGGCTCGGCGCTCTACCACCTGACCTTCGCGCGCATCGTGCTGCGCTTCGGCCCGGCCGAGGCGCAAGCGCGTCGCACCGCGCTGCTGCTGGTCGGGCTGGCGGCCTGGCTGTCGACGCCGGCGGTGATCCTGGCAAGCAACAACTCGTTCTATCACGAGCAGTACGCGCTCGCGTTCTTCTTCGGCGCCGCCTGGCTGGCCGGCGCGGCGCAGGTCGTGGTGTTCGGCGCACCGGCGGCGCGTGTCGTCCTGGTCCTGGCGCTGTTCGCCGGGCTGATGGTCCACGCCCGCCCGCATGTCGCGCTCGGGCTCTATGCCGGAACGCTGGCGTTCCTGGCCCGCGATCTTCTGGACCGGCGGGGCAGGGCCGTGCCCGCCGCCGCCGCAAGCCTGCTGGTGCTGTTCGGCTTCGGCGCGCTCTATCTGGCGGTGAACCACCTGCGCAGCGGCAGCATGACGGGGCTGGGGTCGCTGGCATGGGGCTTTCTCCACTTCGGCGAATACACCGCCGAAACGCCGCGCGTCGCGCTTCAGGACGGCAAGACCGGATGGCAGCCGGGCCGGATCCCGGGCAACCTGCTGCTCTATCTGGTGGATCTGCCGCGGGGTCTGGGCGGAGAGGCGCTCGGCTGGCTGCATCGCTGGATGACCCGGCCGTTCGGCTTCGTCGCGATCGAGACGCCCCGGCTGGGGCTGCTGTTCAGCGCCGCGCCCTGGGCGTTCGTTATCTTCGCCGGTCTGCGCGCGCGCCCGCTCGGGCTGCGGATGGGGTGGGTTCCGCTGCTCGCCTGCAGCGTCGGCCCGGTCTTTCTGCTGTCGTTCTCGATGGTGGCGCTGCGCTACCGGGTCGAGATGTGGCCGCCGATCGCGGCCCTGGCGCTGCTGGCGCTGCCGCGGCTGATGTGCAGCCTGACCGACGCGGCGGCGCTGCACCGGTTCCGCCGGACGGCGGTCCTGACGCTGGCGCTGTCGGCGGGCTCGCTGACGCTGGCGCTGCCGTACAGCATTCCCGGCTGGGACGCGTTCGGCGACTGGAGCCGGGCGGAATGCGCCGAGCGTTTCGCGGGCAAGGGTTTCGCGGCGCCGGACATCGCGCGGATCTGCGCGGATCCGTAGCCCGGTGCGCCGCCGCCGCTGGCCGCCGGCGACGGGCATGCTATAGCAGCACAGACGGCCAGGCGGCGCGCCGTACGGGAGATCGACGATGGACGACAGCACCGAGCCTCGGGGCGACGAGGCGCGCATCGAACGGGTGCTGTTCCGTCCGGCGGCGCCGGTGCCGACGCAGGGCGCGGTCTCGTGGCCGGCGCTGGTCCGGGGGCTGCTGCGCTCGGATTTCTCGCATTTTCCGGCGGCGGCCTACACCACGCGGGTCTACCGCATCCCGGTGCGCGGCCGCACGCTGCTGATGCCCAGCGGTCCCGCGCAGGTGCGCGAGGTGCTGGTCTCGGAGCACGACAACTATCCCAAGAGCCGGGTGATGCAGCGCATCCTCGGGCCGCTGATCGGCAACAGCATGTTCGTCACAAACGGCGACGTCTGGCGTCGCCAGCGCCGGATGATCGACCCGACGCTGGAGCTGTCGCGGCTCAAGGCCTTTCTGCCGCTGATGCAGGGCGCGGTCGACGACATGGTCGCGCGCATGGGGCAGGGCGGCGAGATGGACCTCGACCAGGAGACGATGCGCGTCGCCGCCGACATCCTGTGCCGCTGCGTGTTCTCGGAGCAGGTGCAGCCGGGGATGGTGGACGAGCTGGCCGAGACCTTCCGCCGCTACCAGGCGCTGGTGCCGGCGTTCCTGGCGCTTGAGGGGCTCGGCCAGCCGCGCTGGGTGCTGCCGCTGCGGCAGCTGCGGGCGCGGCGCGCCGGCAACCGGATCCGCGGACGGATGGCGGCGCTGATCCGCCAGCGGCTGGACAGCGGCGCGCGGCCCGAGGATCTGCTGACCGGGCTGATCGAGGCGCGGGACCCGCAGACCGGCCACCGCTTCACCGAGACCGAGCTGGTCGACGAGGTCGTGTTCTTCTTCCTGGCCGGGCACGAGACATCGGCCAGCGCGCTGTCCTGGTCGCTGTACCTGCTGGCCAACGACCCGCAGGCGCAGGAGCGCGCGCGCGCTGAGGTGCTGCGCGAACTGGGTCCCGCACAGGCGGATTTCTCGGGGCTGCGCCGGCTGCGTTTCACCCGCGACGTGTTCCGCGAGGCCCTGCGCCTGTACCCGCCGGTGACCGCCTATATCCGCGATGCGCTGGGCACCGCGCGGCTGGCGAAGCGGGACGTGCGGGCCGGGGATCTGGTCTCGGTGACGCCGTGGTTCGTGCATCGCAGCCCGCGGAACTGGTCGCATCCGGACCTGTTCGATCCGGACCGGTTCCAGACCGAGGCCGGGCGCGCGTCGATGCGCGAGGCGTATGTGCCGTTCAACACCGGGCCGCGGGTCTGTTCGGGGGCGGCGTTCGCGACGCAGGAAAGCTTGCTGGTGCTGGCGGCGGTTCTGGGAAGGTACAGGCTGCACCCGGTGCCGGGGCGCGCGCCGCAGCCGGCGGCCTGGCTGACGCAGCGGTCGCGCAACGGGACCTGGCTGCGGCTGGAGCCCCTGTCCCGGCGGACGGGGCGGGATCAGTCGCGGAACACGTCCTGAAGCACGTCCACGAAATGGGCGACGCGATTGTCGCTGAGACGGTAGTAGATGGTCTTGCCGTCGCGGCGGAAGGTCACCAGCCCTTCCTGCCGCAGCCGGGCCAGTTGCTGGCTGACCGCCGCCTGGCGGGTTTCCATCAGGGTCTCGAGCATCCCGACGGATTTCTCACCCGTCGAGAGATAGCGCAGAATGGTCAGCCGACCGGGATGGCCCGACGCCTTGAGAAAGTTCACCGCAAGGTCGGAATCGAACCTGCGGTCCATCCTGCGTGGCCCGGGTGTCACCACATCGTCGTTTCGAGGAGAAGGAACAGATTTCATACCACTTCCGCGTATTCTTCCAGATGCCCACCCACTGCGGCGTCATCTGATCCGCACCGAGCCCTAACGCCCCCAGCACGCTGATGGTTCGGTATGATGGTGGCAAAAAGATGGTGCGAGTGTGTTCATAGAAATGCGGGGAGGAATGCGGGGGAGGTTGGAGCGGGCGATCGGGATCGAACCGACGACATTCAGCTTGGGAAGCTGACGTTCTACCACTGAACTACGCCCGCACCGGAAAATTCAGTATCGCGTGCCTTCGCGGCCGTCAAGCGGGCGGAATCCCGCGTATAGTCCACCGCAGCGGAACCATATGCGGCGGCGGGTCGTTCAGATCGTGATGGGCCCGCCATCGGTGCCCGTGGAAGAAAGGAAGTCGTATCATGATCAAATCCGCCGTTCTTGCAGCTTCGCTGTCCTCCGCCGCATTCCTGGCCGCGTGTGAAACCACCGAACAGTCGGCCGCGGCCGGGGGGCTGACCGGCGCCGCCATCGGCGCGACGATCGCCGATGACGACCTCAAGGGCGCCGTGATCGGCGGTGCGATCGGCGCCGCGGCCGGCACCCTGGTGTCCGAGGCGAACCAGCCCGGCGATTGCATCTACCGCGACAGCTATGGCCGCGAGTACGTCGCCGACTGCCCGAACTGATCGCGACCGCTTTCCCGACCGCCCGGGCCGCCAGAGGCCCGGGCGTTTTCATTGCCTTGCACCTGTTTCTTCAGATCTCGCCTCAGCGGGCTGCGCGCCGCCTGCGGCCGCCCCGTTCGCCGGACGTCGAGCCGCCGAACCGCACCTCGGGCAGCGCCACCCGCGCGCGCAGCCGCGCATAGGGCGCCGTTGCGTGCGGCAGCTGGCTGGCGGCGACGAAATGTTCCTGGAAACGCGGCTCGACCGCGGTCTCGACCTTCTCGATGCGGGTGACCACGGCCTCGATCTCGCGCCGCGCGGCGCCGTTCAGCAGCGCGATCCGCGCGCCGGTACCGGCGGCGTTGCCGGCGGACTGTACCTTGTCCAGATCGCAGTCGGGGATCATGCCCAGCACCATCGCGTGCAGCGGGCTGATGTGCGCGCCGAAGGCGCCGGCCAGCACGATCCGGTCGACGTCATCGACCCCGAACCGGTCCATCAGCAGCCGCGCCCCGGCATAAAGCGCCGACTTCGCCAGCTGGATCGCGCGCACGTCGTTCTGGGTGACGACGATGCGCGGCCCGCCCCGGTCGGCGCCGTCGTGCAGCAGCCAGGCGTGGGTCCGGCCCTCGGCCAGCAGCCGGTCGCTGCCGGCCCGGTCGGCGCTGCCGATCAGCCCCGAGGCGTCGAGCAGGCCCACCATCCGCATCTCGGCCACCGCCTCGATGATGCCCGACCCGCAGATGCCGGTGACGCCGGTCGATGCCGTCGCCGCGGCGAAGCCCGGATCGTCCGACCACAGATCGCAGCCGATCACCCGGAACCGCGGCTGCCCGGTCTGCGGATCGATCCGCACCCGCTCGATCGCGCCGGGCGCGGCGCGCTGCCCGCACGAGATCTGCGCCCCCTCGAACGCCGGCCCGGTCGGCGAGGAACAGGCCAGCACCCGGTCGGAATTGCCCAGCAGGATCTCGGCGTTGGTGCCGACGTCGACGATCAGCACCAGGTCCCCGGACCGGTTCGGCGCCTCGGACAGGGCGACCGCGGCGGCGTCGGCGCCGACATGGCCGGCGATGCACGGCAGCACGTAGATCCGCGCGTCCGGGTGCAGCACCAGGTCGATCTCGTTCGCCCACAGCGTCAGCGAGGTGGCGGTCGACAGCGCGAACGGCGCCTGGCCCAGCTCGGTCGGGTCGATGCCGAGCAGCAGGTGGTGCATGATCGGGTTGCCGACGAACACCGCCTCGAAGATCAGCTCGGGGTCGATCATCGCCTGCACCGCCAGCTGCTGCACCAGCGCGTTGATCGCGTCGCGCACCGCGCGGGTCATCTCCTCGGCGCCGCCGGGGTTCATCATCGCATAGCTGACCCGGCTCATCAGGTCCTCGCCGAAGCGGATCTGCGGGTTCATCAGCCCGTCCGAGGCGATCACCTCGCCGCTCTGCAGGTCGCACAGGTGCCCGGCGACGGTGGTCGAGCCGACGTCGACCGCGACGCCGTAGATGCCGCCGTCGTAGAAGCCGGGCCAGACCTGCATGATCCGCGCGTCGCCCAGGCCGCGGCCGTGGTAGACCGCGCAGGTGACCTTCCACGCGCCGGCGCGCAGCGCGGGCTGCAGCATCTGCATTGTGCGCAGATCGCCGACGACATGCGCCAGGCCCCACTGTTCGGCCAGCGCCCGCTCCAGCCGCTCCAGGTCGCCCGAGGGGTTTTGCATGTCCGGTGGCTGCACCTCGACGAAATACAGCCGCGTGCACGGGTCCAGCACGATGTCGCGTGCCTCGGCCCGCTTGCGCACCACCTGCCGGTGCACCTGGCTTTCCGGCGGTACGTCGATCACCACGTCGGCGCGGATCGCCGCCTGGCAGCCCAGCCGCCGCCCCTCGGCCAGGCCGCGCTTTTCGCGGTAGCGCTCCTCGACGGCGTTCCAGGGCGACAGCGCGCCCTCGTCCACCGTCACCCCGTGCTTGGGAAAGTTGCCGTAGGCCGGGCGCACCTGGCAGCGCGAGCAGATGCCGCGCCCGCCGCAGACGCTGTCCAGATCCACGCCCAGCTGCCGCGCCGCGGTCAGCACCGGCGTGCCCGCCGGGAACCGCCCGCGCTTGCCCGAGGGGGTGAAGATGACCAGGGGATCCGTCATGCGCCTGCCGTCCGTCGCTACCTTCAGTCCGGTATGGGCCGTTGCGGGACGGCTGCCGCCTCCGTTTCCGCCGCCGCAGGGTCCATTCGCGTCACCGGCCCCATTCAATCGGTGCCGCAGGCGCGCTATATCTGTTGGAAGAGCTGTCCAATGGAGGGAACGATGCGCATACTTCTGACACTTGCCACCTATCTCGCCGGTGCCACCGCGGCGCTGGCATGGGGGCCGCTGGCCGAGCCGGCCGAGATCGGCGAGGCCGAGCGGATCCTCGATATCCGCAGCCCCGAGGCCTTTGCCGAGGGTCATCTGCCCGGCGCGGTCAACACGCCCTACGGCAGCTACCGCGGCCCGGCCGAGAACCCGGGCGAGCTGATCGACGCCGCCACGCTGCAGCAGATCCTGCGCGACGCCGGGGTTGCCGAAGGCCAGGACATCCTGATCGTTCACCAGGGCGACAGCACCACCGATTTCGGGGCCGCCGCGCGGGTATACTGGACGCTGAAGTCCGCCGGCCTGACCTCGCTTGCGGTGCTGAACGGCGGCTACGAGGACTGGGTCGAGGCCGGCAACGCGCCCGCGACCGAGACCGCCAGCGTCGAGCCCAGCCAGATCGAGATCAGCTGGGACGACACCTGGACCATCGACCGCGACGGCGTCGCGGCGGTGGTGAACGGCCAGTCGGACGCGGTGCTGATCGACGCCCGCCCGTACGAGTTCTTCACCGGCGAGAAGAAGCACGCCGCCGCCAAGGCGGCCGGCACGCTGGCCGGCGCGCTGAGCCTGGTGAACACCGTCTGGTTCGGCAACGACGATCCGCGGATCGACCCGCCGCAGGAGATGATCGACCGGGTGAAGGCGTTGGCCGAGGACAGCGGCGACTCGCCGCTGGTCAGCTTCTGCAACACCGGGCACTGGGCGGCGACGAACTGGTTCGCGGCCTCGGAACTGGCCGGGATCGAGGGCGTGAAGCTTTATCCCGAAAGCATGGTCGGCTGGACCCTGGGCGGCGGCGACGCGGTGAAGGGCACCAACTGACGCGGAAAGACATGCCGCGCGGCGCCGGCCGCGCGGCCTGCACGGGGCAGGCGGTACGGGCGCATCGCGAAGGATGAGCCATGACCGATCACCGGGTACTCGACCATGACGACTGGGTGGCGGCCCGCAAGGCGCTGCTGCGCAAGGAGAAGGAGTTCACCCGCCTGCGCGATGCGCTGACCCGCGAGCGCCGGGCGCTGCCGTGGGAGCGGGTGACGCAGGACTACCGGTTCGACGGCCCCGACGGGCCGGAGACGCTGGCCGACCTGTTCGACGGCCGCAGCCAGCTGATCGTCTATCACTTCATGTACGGGCCGGGATGGGACGAGGGCTGCAAGAGCTGCTCGTTCCTCGCCGACCATTTCGACCCGGCGATCGTGCACCTGAACCAGCGCGACGTCAGCATGGTCGCGGTCAGCCACGCACCGCGGGCCGAGTTCGAGCCGTTCCAGCGCCGCATGGGCTGGCGCTTCAAGTGGCTGTCATCGCACGGCAGCAGCTTCAACCGGGACTACAACGTGACCTTCACCCGCGACCAGCTGGACCGCGGCGCGGCGGTCTACAACTATCGCCCCGGCGGCTTTTCCGGCACCGAGGCGCCGGGCGCGAGCGTGTTCTGCCGCGACCCGGCGGACGGGCAGATCTACCACACCTATTCGGTCTATTCCCGCGGGCTGGACATGTTCATCACCGCCTACCACTGGCTGGACATCGTGCCGAAGGGCCGCGACGAGGACCGGCTGGACTACACCATGTCGTGGCTGCGCCTGCACGACGCCTACGGCGACTGACGGCCCGGCTGACGGCTCAGGCGGTGCGCCGCCGCCGCCGCCCCTCGCGGTTCGCGCGCGCGCCCGGCGCGATCTCGCCCTCGGCCAGCACCGGCTTGTTGGCGCGGATCCAGGCGGCGCCGTGGGCGTCGTTGTTCATCAGCAGGTTGGCGGCGCGGATCGCGTCCATCTCGGCCGGGCGGGTCGGGTTCATGATCGCGCTGGTCATGCCCGAGGCGATCGCCATCGGCAGGAAGGCGGCGTTGATCGCGTGCCGGTTCGGCAGCCCGAAGCTGACGTTCGAGGCGCCGCAGGTGGTGTTCACCCCCAACTCCTCGCGCAGGCGCCGGACCAGCGCGAACACCTGCAGGCCCGCGGTCGCCATCGCGCCGATCGGCATCACCAGCGGGTCGACCACGATGTCGTGCGCCGGAATGCCGAAATCGGCGGCGCGCTCGACGATCTTCTTCGCCACCGCGAAGCGCACGTCCGGATCCTCGGAGATGCCGGTGTCGTCGTTCGAGATCGCCACCACCGGCACGTCGTATTTCTTCACCAGCGGCAGCACCAGCTCCAGCCGCTCCTCCTCGCCGGTGACCGAATTCACCAGCGGCCGGCCGGCGGCGGCCTCGAGCCCGGCCTGCAGCGCCGCGGGCACGCTGGAATCGATGCTCAGCGGCACGTCCACCAGGCCCTGCACCAGCTCGATCATCCGGCGCATCAGCGGCGGCTCGGTCTCGTTCGGGTTGGGGTTCGAGTTGTAGACCACGCCGGCGTTCACATCGAGCATCGTCGCGCCGGCGGCGACCTGCGCCAGCGCGTCGGCCTCGACGGTCGAGAAGTCTCCCGCCTCAAGCTCGGCCGCCAGTTTCCTGCGGCCGGTCGGGTTGATCCGCTCTCCGATCACGCAGAACGGCTGGTCGAAGCCGATGATCGCGGTCTTCGTGCGGGATTCTACGATGGTTCTGGTCATGCAGCAGGCCCTGTTGGCGCGCGTCAGGCGCGGGCAGCGGTGGAGCCGGCGGGACGGCCGGCGGCGTTCATGAATTCGGCCGACCCGGGGATGCCGCCCAGCGGGAAGACGTGCACCGCCTCGACCTGGAACTTCGGATGTGCGGCCTTGTGCGCGGCAAGCTCGCGCAGGATGTCGTCGGGGGTGAACGGCAGCATCAGCCGGGTGATGTCGGCCGCGCGCCGCTGCAGCACCCGCATCGACGGGCCGACGCCGCAGGCCATCGCGAACTTGATCAGCGTCTGCAGCTTGGCGGGGCCGGCGACGCCGATGTGGATCGGCAATGCGACGCCCGCCTCGCGCAGCCGGTCCGCCCAGGCGATCACCGGCGCGGCCTCGAAGCAGAACTGGGTGGCGATCGCGATCTCGGCGTCGGTGCGCTCGGCGAAACCGGCCTTCCAGCGCAGCGCCGCCATCACCGCCGCCTCGCCGCCGGCGGGGTCGATGTCGCGGTTGCCTTCGGGGTGGCCGGCGACGTGCAGCCGGGTGAAGCCGCGCGCATCCAGCACGCCGCTGTCCATCAGCTGCATCGAGCAGTGGAAGTCGCCCGCGGGCTCGGCCACGCCGCCGGCGATCAGCAGCGCCTCGGCGACGCCGACATCGGCATAGCGCGCCGCCCAGTCGTCCAGCGTGGCGCGGTCGGGGATGATCCGGGCGGGCAGGTGGGGCATCACGGTGAAGCCCTCGTCCACCAGCCGCGCGGCGGTGGCGACCATGTCGGCAATCGGGGTGCCGGCGATGTGCGCGACGTAGACGCGGGTGCCGACCGGCAGCAGGGCGCGGAAATCCTCGACCCTGGCGGCGGTGCGCGGCATCACCTCGATCGAATAGCCCCGGACGAAGGCGGCCAGCGCGTCGCTCGGCGCGGCCGGAATCGCGTGCCGCGGGGTCCTGCGTCCGAAGGGCAGTATTCTTGCCATGTGCCGTCGTTCCCTCGTGATCCGCTCAGGGTGCGCGGCCGCCGTTCTCGACCAGCGCCCGCAATACCTCCGTGTCGTACGCGCCATCGAGTCGCGCCGCTTCGGCAGAAGCGACATCTTCCGCGTCACCATCGACAGAAAACGGCTCTGCCCGGCGCCATTCCGCAAGGTAAGCATCGGTGTCCTGCGCGCCCGAGCGCATCGCCGCGCGGTCGATCGCCTGCTCGAACCGGCCCGGCAGCGGGATCTTCACCGCCCCGCGGCCGCGGCCGACGATCACCTGGGCCGGAATGTCGCGCCAGTAGACGATGGTGACGTCGGGCATCGGGTGGTCCTCCTGTCGGTGGTGCGGTTCTTTTTCGCGGCGACTGGTCATCGGCGCCGCGGGACACAGATATGGGGGCAAGTGCCGTTTGTCAGCGGACGCGGCTTTTTGCCAGTTCAAAACCGCGCGAAAATGGCGCATATTGACGGGCAGCGACATGCTTTGACGGTAGGATCCGACGCTCATGACCAATTCATCCCGTGAAGCGGGCGGTACGCCCGCGACGCTTTCCTTCGAATTCTTTCCCCCCGCCACCACCGAGGCGACGATGCAGCTCTGGCGCTCGGTCGAGCGTCTGGCGCCGCTGGCGCCCAGCTTCGTGTCGGTGACCTACGGCGCGGGCGGGACCACGCGGGCGCGCACCCATGCGGCGATCCGCACCATCCAGGACCGCGCCCGGCTGGCTGTCGCCGGCCATCTGACCTGCGTCGGCGCCAGCCGCGACGAGACGCTGGAGGTGGCCGAGACCTATCGCGCCAACGGCGTGAGCCGGATCGTGGCGCTGCGGGGCGATCCGCCCAAGGGCGCCGAGAGGTTCGAGCCGCATCCCGACGGCTTCCGCTCGGCGGCCGAACTGGTCGAGGCGCTGGCCGGGCGCGGTTTCGACATCACCGTCGCCGCCTACCCCGAGACTCACCCCGAGGCCGCCAGCCCCGATTCGGACATCGAGAACCTCAAGCGCAAGCTGGACGCCGGCGCGGACCGGGCGATCACCCAGTTCTTCTTCGAGATCGACCACTTCCGCCGCTTCCGCGACCGCGCCGCCGCGGCCGGGATCGCCGCGCCGATCGTGCCCGGCATCCTGCCGATCGAGAACTTCACCCGCATGGCCCGCTTCGCCCGCGCCTGCGGCACCAACGTGCCGCAGTGGATGGAGACCGCCTTCGGCAACGCCGCGACCGAGCAGGACGCGCTGCTGCTGGCCGCCTCGATCGCCACCGAGCAGTGCGACCTGCTGCTGCGCGAGGGGGTGGAGCACCTGCATTTCTACACCCTGAACAAGCCCGACCTGACCTACGACATCTGCCGCGCCCTGGGCTGCGAGCCGAAGCCGCTGGGCATGGCCGCGGGCACCGGCGCCGCCTGACGCCCGGCTGCCGTCGCGCCGCGGCGCTTGCGCGCCGGCGCGTGCATGCTGTAGCGTGATCTCAAATGATTGCGGCCATGTGGGCCGCGATCTACCGATTGGCTACACAATGGCGCAGAGAACGCACGTTCCTGCGCAGGAAAAACCCAAGCAGGCCCGCGGTTGCGGGCCGCGCCCGCCTGCGCAGGCATCCGGCGAGCTGTACGCTGCGCTGGACCTTGGCACGAACTCGTGCCGCATGTTGATCGCCGCTCCGAACGGCGCGCAATTCCGCATCGTCGACGCGTTCGCGAAGTCCGTCCGGCTGGGCGCCGACCTGGAGCGTACCGGCCACCTGTCCCGCCCGTCGATCGAGCGCACCATCCGCGCGCTGCAGGTCTGCGCCAGCAAGCTGCGCAAGCTGGAGGTGCAGCACGCGCGGCTGGTCGCGACCGAGGCCTGCCGCCGCGCGCTCAACGGCAAGAGCTTCCTGGCGCAGGTGAAGAAGCGCACCGGGCTGCAGCTGGAGCTGATCCGCCCCGAGGAAGAGGCGCGGCTGGCGGTGATCTCGTGCGCGCCGCTGGTGTCGGTGGAATCGGAACACGTGATGGTGTTCGACATCGGCGGCGGCTCGACCGAGCTGGTCTGGATCGACCTGACCGGCGTGCCCGGCGCCGAGCGGGTGGAGGCGGTGATGCGGCTGGACATCCGCAACCGCGTCCGCAACGGCCATGCGCCGGGGCAGGCGCGGATCGTCGATTTCATCTCGGTGCCGCTGGGCGTCGCCACCCTGCACGAGCGGTTCGACGACGTCGAGGACGAGAGCGCGCGCTTCGCGCTGATGAGCTGGTACTTCGAGGAGCACCTGGCCAAGTTCGCGCCCTATGTCGATCTCGACGTGCTCGAGGGCGTATCCGGCTTCCAGATGATCGGCACCTCGGGCACCGTGACCACGGTCGCCTCGGCGCACCTGGGGCTGCGCCGCTACGACCGCAAGAAGGTCGACGGGCTGACCCTGACCGAGCGGCAGATCGAGAAGGTGATCGGCCGGCTGATGGCGCTGGGGCCCGAGGGCCGGCGCAGCGATCCGTCGATCGGCAAGGACCGGGCCGAGCTGATCGTCTCGGGCGCGGCGATCCTGCAGACGCTGCTGCGGATCTGGCCGACCGACCGGCTGGGCGTCGCCGACCGGGGGCTGCGCGAGGGCATGTTGCTGTCGATGATGAGCGGGCGCGGCGCGCTGCACACGCGGGGAGAATAGGACGATGGCGGACGAAAGACGCGGTTCGGGCCGCGGCCAGCGCGACCTGAAGGTGCGGGTCAAGAGCGCGCGCGGGCGGCGGATCAGCTCGGTCCGCTGGCTGGAGCGGCAACTGAACGATCCCTATGTGCAGCGCGCCAAGCGCGAGGGGTTCCGCGGCCGGGCGGCCTACAAGATCCAGGAGATCGACGACAAGGCGCGGTTTCTGGTACCCGGCGCGCGGGTGGTCGACCTGGGCGCCGCGCCCGGCGGCTGGGCGCAGGTCGCGGTGAAACGGGTCAACGCCCTGGGCGAGAAGAAGGGCAAGGCCGTGGGCCGCGTGCTCGGCATCGATCTGCAGGAGATCGAGGCACTGGCCGGGGCCGAGTTCCACGTGCTCGACTTCCTCGACGAGGGCGCCGAGGCGCGGATCAAGGACTGGCTGGACGGCCCGGCGGACGTGGTGATGTCGGACATGGCCGCCGCCAGCTCGGGGCACAAGCGGACCGACCATCTGCGGATCATCGCGCTGTGCGAGGCGGCGGCGGCGCTGGCCCGCGACATCCTGGTGCCCGGCGGCACCTTCGTCGCCAAGGTGCTGGCCGGCGGCGCCGAGGGCGAGCTGCTGCAGCAGCTCAAGCGCGACTATGCCAGCGTGAAGCACGTCAAGCCGCCGGCCAGCCGCTCGGACAGCTCGGAGAAATTCGTGCTGGCGACCGGGTTCCGGGGCCGCAAGGACGCGGCGGAGGACATCCAGGAAGACGCGCCGGGGCGGACGTCGGCACCGTGAGATCCGGGCACCGTGAAATCCGGGCACCGTGAAATCCGGGCTATTTCACCGCGAAAACCCCCTCAAGTCCCTGTTCTGAAACATCTTCTGATCATGAAAACTTCGTAAATGCCGCGGCGGGGCGGATTCGCCGGGGGCGCAGGCGTGCCGCCGCGGCCCCGGCCTAGGCCCCGGCCGGCGGCGCGCCGGTCCCCGCCGCGGTCCATTTTTTCAGGTTGTCCGGCAGCTGGCCGCTGGTGTTCAGGTGCGGGTACGGCCGGTCCGGCACCGGCACGCCGAGATGCGCGCACAGCGGCGCCCAGCCGTCGGCGCTGCGGTGCACCAGCAGCCGCTCGGGCGGAATCCCGGCCCGGACCTCGGCGTAATAGCGCTCGAGCACGGCGATGGCGCGGTCGCGGGTGATCGGCTCGCCGCCGAAGACCTGCGCCTCGATCAGCGTGTGGCCCAGCGAATCCGGCTCCTCGGGCAGTTCGGCGGCGGCGGCGGCGAGCAGCCGCTCCAGGCTGGGCCACCAGGCCTGCGGGTCGCGCCAGGTCATCACCACTGGCGCCTCCGGGTAGGCGGCGGCCAGCGCCCGCCAGTAGTGCGCCGACGGGAAGTCGATGCACGCGGCATAGCCCTCGAACAGTTCGTCCCAGCCGAAATCGGCGCCGGTGACGAAGGCGCGCCAGCGCCGCTTCTGCTCGGGGTGGATCATCACCTCGCGCATGTGGTGGCAGGGGCCGAAGCCCAGGATCTCCAGCGCCTCGCGCATCGAATCCGTCCCGGTGCGCGCGAATCCCGCGCCGACGACCTTGAGTGTCATGACCTTCCCCCTGGCTGTTTGCCGGCAAAGTATGGGGCCCGGGCGCGGATTGCGGAAGCGGCAATCCGGGCCGCCGCGATCGCCCGGGTTGCGGACGCCAGGCTGTCCCTTTCCTTTTCCCCGGCAGCGTGAAATAGAGAGGCGCCAAAGCGATCCACGGTTCAGGTCAGGAGCACCCGTCATGGAAATTCGTGAGGCCCTTACGTTCGACGACGTCCTGCTGGTGCCTGCCGCCTCGAGCGTGCTGCCGGCGCAGGCCGACACCCGCACCCGGCTGACACGGGCGGTCAGTCTGAACATCCCGCTGATCAGTTCGGCCATGGACACGGTGACCGAGGCGCGCATGGCGATCGCCATGGCACAGTCCGGCGGGCTGGGGGTGCTGCACCGCAACCTGACGGTCGAGGAGCAGGCGCTGCAGGCGCGCCGCGTCAAGCGGTTCGAATCCGGCGTGGTCTACGATCCGGTGACGCTGGCCCCGGAGCAGACCCTGGCCGACGCCAAGGAGATGCAGGAGCGCTACCGCATCACCGGCTTTCCGGTGGTCCGCGACGGCCGCGTCGTCGGCATCCTGACCAACCGCGACATGCGCTTCGTCGAGGACGACGCCACCCCGGTGCACGCGATGATGACCTCGGACCGGCTGGCGATGCTGCGCGAGCCGTTCGACCTGGCGAAGGCCAAGGCGCTGATGCACGCGCGGCGCATCGAGAAGCTGCTGGTGGTGGACGAGCAGGACCGGCTGACCGGGCTGCTGACGATCAAGGACATCGAGCAGGCGGTGCTGAACCCGCAGGCGTGCAAGGACGCGCTGGGCCGGCTGCGGGTGGCCGCCGCGACCACCGTCGGCGATGCCGGGTTCGAACGCTCCGAGGCGCTGATCGACGCCGGCGTCGACATCATCGTGATCGACACCGCGCACGGCCATTCCGCCAGCGTCGCCGAGGCGGTGACCCGGATCAAGCGGCTGTCGAACGACGTGCAGGTGGTCGCCGGCAACGTCGCCACCGCCGAGGCGACGCGGGCGCTGATCGACGCCGGGGCCGACGCGGTCAAGGTCGGCATCGGCCCGGGCTCGATCTGCACCACGCGGATCGTCGCCGGCGTCGGCGTGCCGCAGCTGACCGCGATCCTCGACTGCGCCGGCGCCGCCGAGGCCAGCGGCACCCCGGTGATCGCCGACGGCGGCATCAAGTTCTCGGGCGATTTCGCCAAGGCGATCGCCGCCGGCGCCAGCTGCGCCATGGTCGGCTCGATTATGGCCGGCACCGACGAGGCCCCGGGCGAGGTGATCCTGTACCAGGGCCGCAGCTTCAAGTCCTACCGCGGCATGGGCAGCGTCGGCGCGATGGCGCGCGGCTCGGCCGACCGCTATTTCCAGAAGGAAGCCTCGGCCGAGAAGCTGGTGCCAGAGGGGATCGAGGGCCAGGTGCCCTACAAGGGCACCGCCAGCGCGGTGGTGCACCAGCTGATCGGCGGGCTGCGCGCGGCGATGGGCTATACCGGCTGCGCCACCGTCGAAGAGATGCGCCGCAGCTGCCGTTTCGTGCGCATCACCGGCGCCGGGCTGAAGGAAAGCCACGTCCACGACGTGCAGATCACCCGCGAAAGCCCGAACTACCGCATCGGCTAGGCGCTGCGGTGCGCGGCCTGGCAGGTGCTTGCGCGCCGCGCCGGGGCTGGGATAGAGAGGCCCGTGCCGGGCGGCGCGCCCGGCGCATTGGTCGGCGTGCCGGACCGGGGGGGGAGGGATGACGATGACGATGATCGAGCGCCGCATCCGCCCCGCCGCCCTCTGACCCGCCGGAGCCCGCGCCCGTGATCCCAGCCGCCCGTCTTTCGGCCGCGATGGAGATCCTCGACGAGATCGTCGAGGGCGCTCCGGCCGAGCGCGTGCTGACCCGCTGGGGCCGCGAGAACCGCTTCGCCGGCTCCAAGGACCGGGCGGCGATCCGCGATCACGTCTACGACGCGCTGCGGCGCCGGCGCAGCGCGCTGTGGCGCAGCGGCGCCGCCGCCGAGACCGGCCGGGCGCTGATCCTCGGCCTGCTGCTGGAGACCGATCCCGCGGCGCTGGAACTGCTGACCGGCGCCGGCCACGCCCCGGCGCCGCCGGACGCGGACGAGCGCGCCGCGTTCCGCTGCCTTGACGGCGCGCCGCCGCCGGTCGCCGGCGATTACCCCGATTTCCTGCACGACGAACTGGCGCGCTCGCTGGGCCCGGCGCTGCCCGAGGTCGCCGCGGCGCTGAAGGACCGTGCGCCGGTGGACCTGCGGGTGAACCGGCTGAAGGCCGGGGACGACGCCGCGCTGGCCGCGCTGGCCGCCGACGGCATCGCCGCCGCGCCGGTGGACGGCGTGCCCGGCGCGCTGCGCGTCACCGGCAACCCGCGCCGGCTCACCGGCGGGCGGGCGTACCGCGACGGGCTGGTCGAGCTGCAGGACGCCGCCAGCCAGGCGGTGGCGCTGCTGGCCCGCCCCGGTCCCGGCGAGGCGGTGCTGGACCTGTGCGCGGGCGGCGGCGGCAAGACCCTGGCGCTGGCCGCGGCGATGGGCGGGCAGGGGCGGCTGGTGGCGTTCGACGCCAACCCGCGCCGGATGCGCGACCTGCCGGTCCGCGCCGGCCGCGCCGGTGCGCGGATCCGCGTTGCCGCCGATGCCGAGGTCGAGGCGCTGGCGCCCTACGATCTGGTGATGGTCGACGCCCCCTGCTCGGGCAGCGGCGCCTGGCGCCGCGATCCGGCGCAGAAGTGGAACCTGCGGCCCGCGGATCTGGACCGGCTGGCGGCGGTGCAGGCCCAGGTGCTGGCCCGCGCCCGCGCCGTGGTGCGCCCGGGCGGGCGCATCGCCTACGCCACCTGCAGCCTGCTGGCCGAAGAGAACGAGGACCGGGTGGCCGCGTTCCTGGCGCGCAATCCGGGTTGCGCAAAAGGCACGGAGCGGCGCTGGCTGCCCGGCGCGCCCGGGGACGGGTTCTATTTTTGCGAGATTATCGTACCCTGACGCAACTTTTGCGGGCGAAGCGCGGCGTGCGGGGATCTTCAGCACTTGTTTACCCACAGCGATCACAACGGTCCCGCACATCAGGGGGCCGACGAAGAATGATCGCAGCACGCACGATTCGCCCGTGGGATCACCGCGCCAGCGCCGCCGCGCTGGCGGCGCCATGGCTGGCCGCTGGCGGCGCCTGGGCGCTGGCGGCGCCGGCGGCGGCGACGGCGGGCGTCTGGCTGCTGTCGGCGGCGGGCGTGGCGGCGCTGTGGCGGCGCCGCAGGCGCGACGGCGGGCTGGCCGCCGCGTTCCGGCGGATGCACGGCGGCGCGCCGCACCCCGCGGCGCTGGTCGACGGCGGCGGCGTGGTCCGCGACGTCAACGCGGCGGCGCAGCCGCTGCTGCGGGTCGGCACCCGGATCGACGAGACCCTGGACCCGGGGCTGGCGGGGCAGGGCGCCTCGGCCTACCGGCTGGCGCGGCAGGCCGCGGCGGACGGGATCGCGCGCGCCCCGGTGACGCTGGCCGGGCAGGATTGGCAGCTGAGCGTCGAGCCGCTGGCCGGCGGCGCGCAGCTGTGGCGGCTGGCGCGCGGGGCGGGCGCGGACGCGCAGGCGGCGGTCAGCTTCGGCCCGGCCGAGCTGATGGAGCCGCTGCCGGTGGCGCTGGCGCGGATCGACGCCGAGGGGCGGATCCTGTCGGCGAACGCCGCGGCGCGGCTGCTGCTGGGCAGCGACCGCCCCGCCGGCCGCGCGCTGCCGGACCTGGTCGAGGGGCTGGGCAAGTCGATGCCCGACCGGCTGCGCGATACCCTCGCCGGCCGCGCCCAGGGCCGGTCCGAGATCGCCCGGCGCCGCGACAGCGAGCACAACGGCTTCCTGCAGCTGACGATGACCCGGATGGCCGGCGACGCCGGCCCCGAGATCCTCGCGGTGATCAGCGACGCGACCGAGCTGAAGACGCTGGAGGCGCAGTTCGTCCAGAGCCAGAAGATGCAGGCCGTGGGCCAGCTGGCGGGCGGCATCGCGCACGACTTCAACAACCTGCTGACCGCGATCAACGGGCACTGCGACCTGCTGCTGCTGCGCCACCTGCAGGGCGACACCGACCATTCCGACCTGATGCAGATCCGGCAGAACGCGAACCGCGCCGCGGCGCTGGTGCGCCAGCTGCTGGCGTTCAGCCGCAAGCAGACGCTGCGGCCGCAGACGCTGCACCTGTTCGATACGCTCGCCGAGCTGGCCAACCTGCTGGACCGGCTGCTGGGC
This sequence comes from Halovulum marinum, assembly GCF_009697225.1. Lineage (GTDB taxonomy): Bacteria > Pseudomonadota > Alphaproteobacteria > Rhodobacterales > Rhodobacteraceae > Halovulum > Halovulum marinum. Next base: position 56,526 of record NZ_WIND01000019.1, on the reverse strand, counting down.
GAGAAGGTGGCGCTGGAGATCTCGAACACCGAGGACATCTGGCCGATCCGCGCCGACGAGCGGCAGCTGGAGCAGGTAATCGTCAACCTGGTGGTCAACGCCCGCGACGCGATGCCCGCCGGCGGCGTGGTGCAGCTGCGCACCCGAAAGACGACGCTGGACGAGCCGCTGGAGCGCGACCGCGCGCTGGTGCCGGCGGGCGACTACGCGCTGATCGAGGTCGAGGACACCGGCACCGGCATTGCCAGGGACAAGATCGGCAAGATCTTCGAGCCGTTCTTCACCACCAAGCGCGTCGGCGAGGGCACCGGCCTGGGCCTGTCGACCGCCTACGGCATCATCAAGCAGATGGACGGTTTCATCTTCGTCGACAGCACGCCCGGCGAGGGCACGCTGTTCCGGATCTACCTGCCCGCCGAGACCGAGGTCGAGGCGGCGCCGCCCGAACCCGCGGCGCCGGTGCGCCCGGGGTTCCGCGACACCACCGGCCGCGGCGTGGTGCTGCTGGTCGAGGACGAGGCCCCGGTCCGTGCCTTCGCCGCCCGCGCGCTGCAGATGCGCGGCTACACCGTGCTGGAGGCCGATTGCGGCGAGGCGGCGCTGGAGATCCTCGAGGACGCGGAGCTGAAGGTCGACCTGTTCGTGTCCGACGTGATCATGCCCGGCATCGACGGGCCGGGCTGGGTGCGCAAGGCCTACGAGGCGCGGCCCGACGCCAGCACGGTGTTCGTCTCGGGCTATTCCGAGGACGTGTTCGCCGACGGCAAGGCGGCGGTGCCGCGCTCGAGCTACCTGTCCAAGCCGTTCACGCTGAACGATCTGGTCGAGCGGGTGCGCGACCACATGGACCGCTACGTCGGCTGAACGGCTCCGGCGTCACATTCCGAATCGGGAATGTGTTCGGACCATTTGCAGAACGCAGCCCGCGGCGCGGCAGGTCGACGGGCCGGCGCCCCGGATACGGCCGGTTCCGCGGGCGGCGACGGCGGCCAGATGCCGCACGCCAGGGCAGGTGCCGCGCAGACGCGCCGGACCGGGTATCGTGCAACAGCGGCGCAGGCGGGCCGCACGCCCGTCGGGTAACCGTGCGCCGGCGGACCGGGGCGGGTTCGTCTACCGGCCCGGTCCGGCCCGCACCATCCCGCACCGGCGGCAGTCCCGGCCCGGCTCCTGCGTCCCGCGGCGCCGTGCGGGCGGCGGGTTTGACGGCATTCGTGACGGCATTTGTGACGGCGGGCGAGACGGCGGACGTGGCGCATTTGTGACGGCGGACGTGACGCATTTGTGACGGCGGGCGGGACGGCGGCGGCGCCTGCGTCAGGCGGAAGCGCGGCGCCCCGCGCGGCCCGGCAGGGTGGCGCTGCGTGCGGTGCCGGACTCCCAGATCTCAAGCTCCGGCGCGAAATGCGCCTCGAGCCGCGCGCGCAGCGGACGTGACAGCCGCGCCCGGCGGCGCGGCGAGGCGTTGTGCCGCTCGATCTTCACCGCGCGTCCCAGCCGGTCCGACAGGAAGCCGGAGAACAGGTCCATGTCCTCGAAGCGGAACACGATGTCGACCAGCAGCCGGCCGCCGGCGTCGCAGAGGAAGCTTTGCGGCCGGTGCAGCCGCAGATAGGGCCGGTCCTCGCCGGCGACGAACTCCTCGGCGAAGCGCGCGAAGTCGATGCCGTCGGTCGAGACCTCCGGCTCCCAGTCGCCGGGCCGCGTGCGGTAGCGCCACCAGCTCTCCAGCCAGTCGACCGGGTGGCGCAGCTGGCAGACGGTGTCGATGTCGGCGATGCCGCTTTCGTCCAGCCACGGGCGCAGGAAACGTTCGAAGTGATGCGCGGGCATGTGCGTGGCGCGGTGGTGGCGGGTGAACATCACGTGGCAATGCCGGCGGATCGCGTTCTCGACCGAGGTCGAGCCGGTCTTGGTCATGGCCAGATAGGCAAATCGCCCGTCGATGTTCAGCAACACGCCCGCAGTCCTTTCCGCGCGAGCCGGTCGCGCCTTCACGCTTTGTTAAACCAAAGCCCCAAAGCTGGGGACAGTGAAAATTTGCCTTGCAATGTTCATCAATTGTCCTCATGTTCTCGAGAACAAGAGGCGAACAGAGCAGGATCCCGCCGCCCGATTGCAGGGCCGTGCGAGACGTGAAATAAGAGGTCGAACGCGATGGCAACCCCCCTTCTCGATTTGAAAGACAAGCGCAGCATGGACAAGCAGAAGGCGCTGGAATCGGCGCTCAGCCAGATCGAGCGCAGCTTCGGCAAGGGCTCGATCATGAAGCTCGGCCAGGGCGGCGCGGTGATGGAGATCGAGGCGACCTCGACCGGCTCGCTGGGGCTCGACATCGCGCTGGGCATCGGCGGCCTGCCCAAGGGCCGGATCGTCGAGGTCTACGGTCCGGAAAGCTCGGGCAAGACCACGCTGGCGCTGCATGTGATCGCCGAGGAGCAGAAGAAGGGCGGCGTCTGCGCCTTCGTCGACGCCGAGCACGCGCTGGACCCGCAGTACGCCAAGAAGCTGGGCGTGGACATCAACGAGCTGCTGATCAGCCAGCCCGACGCCGGCGAGCAGGCGCTGGAGATCACCGAGACGCTGGTGCGCTCGGGCGCGGTTTCCTGCGTGGTGGTCGACTCGGTCGCCGCGCTGACCCCGAAATCCGAACTGGAAGGCGACATGGGCGATCACCAGGTCGGCGCCCAGGCGCGGCTGATGAGCCAGGCGATGCGCAAGCTGACCGGCGCGATCAGCCGCTCGAACTGCATGGTGATCTTCATCAACCAGATCCGGATGAAGATCGGCGTCATGTTCGGCAGCCCCGAGACCACCTCGGGCGGCAACGCGCTGAAGTTCTACGCCTCCGTGCGGCTGGACATCCGCCGCATCTCCTCGATCAAGGACCGCGACGAGACGGTGGGAAACCAGACCCGGGTCAAGGTGGTGAAGAACAAGGTCGCGCCGCCGTTCAAGCAGGTCGAGTTCGACATCATGTACGGCGAGGGCATCAGCAAGATGGGCGAGCTGGTCGACCTGGGGGTGAAGGCCGGCGTGGTCGAGAAATCGGGCTCGTGGTATTCCTTCGGCGACGAGCGGATCGGCCAGGGGCGCGAGAACGCCAAGACCTTCCTGAAGGAGAACCCCGACATCGCGCTGGTGATCGAGGACAAGATCCGCGCCGCGCACGGGCTGGACTTCGCCATGGGCGAGGACACCGGCGAGGTGGTCGAGGACTGAACCGCGGCCGCCGCCGCGCCCGCCGCCGGGTCGCGGGCGAAACCGGGTGCGGGGCTTGTGGACAGCCCCGCCTATCCAAGCTAACACCGCTCCTTGACGATGGGCGCGCCGCTGCGGGCGCCGCCGACCGAGGAGTGCCATGACCAGCCTGAACGACATCCGCTCCACCTTCCTGGAGCATTTCCGGGCCGCCGACCACGAGGTCGTGCCCAGCGCGCCGCTGGTGCCGCGCAACGACCCGACACTGATGTTCGTGAACTCGGGCATGGTGCCGTTCAAGAACCTGTTCACCGGCGTCGAGAGCCGCGACTACACGCGCGCCACCAGCTGCCAGAAATGCGTGCGCGCCGGCGGCAAGCACAACGACCTGGACAACGTCGGCTACACCGCGCGGCACCACACCTTTTTCGAGATGCTGGGCAATTTCAGCTTCGGCGACTATTTCAAGGAAGCCGCGATCCCGCACGCCTGGGACCTGATCACCAGGGATTTCGGGATCCCGAAGGACCGGCTCTACGTCACCGTCTACCACACCGACGACGAGGCGGCGGAGATCTGGAAGAAGTACGCCGGCCTGCCGGACGAGCGGATCATCCGCATCGCGACGGACGACAATTTCTGGATGATGGGGCCGACCGGGCCGTGCGGGCCGTCGTCCGAGATCTTCTTCGACCATGGCGAGCACATCTGGGGCGGCCCGCCGGGCAGCCCCGAGCAGGACGGCGACCGGTTCATCGAGATCTGGAACCTGGTGTTCATGCAGTACGAGCAGTTCGAGGACGGCAGCCGCAGGCCGCTGCCCAAGCCGTCGATCGACACCGGCATGGGGCTGGAGCGGATCGGCGCGACCCTGATGGGCAGCCACGACAACTATGCCACCGACGTGTTCCGCGACCTGATCGAGGCCAGCGCCCACGCCACCTCGGTCGATCCGGACGGCGCGCAGAACGTGCACCACCGGGTAATCGCGGATCACCTGCGCTCGTCCTCGTTCCTGATCGCCGACGGGGTGCTGCCCTCGAACGAGGGGCGGGGCTATGTGCTGCGCCGGATCATGCGCCGGGCGATGCGGCACGCGCATCTGCTGGGCGCGCAGGACCCGGTGATGCACAAGCTGGTGCCGGTGCTGGTGCGGCAGATGGGCCAGGCCTATCCCGAGCTGGTGCGCGCGCAGAAGCTGGTCGAGGACTCGCTGCTGCGGGAGGAGACCCGCTTCAAGCAGACGCTGGACCGCGGCCTGACCTTGCTGGACGCCGAGCTGGAGCAGCTGACCGAAGGCGCGCCGCTGCCCGGCGCCGCGGCGTTCAAGTTGTACGACACCTACGGCTTTCCGCTGGACCTGACGCAGGACGCGCTGCGCGAGCGCGGCCGCGGGGTCGACGTCGAGGGGTTCGACGCCGCCATGGCCGAGCAGAAGGCCAAGGCACGCGCCGCCTGGGCCGGCTCGGGCGAGGAGGCCGACGCCAGCGTCTGGTTCGACATCACCGACCAGAACGGCCCGACGGAGTTTCTGGGCTATGATGCCGAGACCGCCGAGGGGCAGATCCTGGCGGTGGTCAAGGGCGGCACGCTGGCCAATGTCGCCGAGGCGGGCGACGCGGTCGAGGTGGTGCTGAACCAGACCCCGTTCTACGCCGAATCCGGCGGCCAGGTCGGCGATGCCGGCGAGCTGCGGACCGAGGACGCGCGCGTGCGGATCACCGACACCCGCAAGACCGCCGGCGTGTTCCGCCACATCGGCGAGGTCGTCGAGGGCACGCTGAAGCCGGGCGAGCCGGCCGAGCTGACCGTCGATCATGACCGTCGCAGCGCGATCCGCGCCAACCACTCGGGCACGCACCTGCTGCACGAGGCGCTGCGCCAGGCGCTGGGCGATCACGTCGCGCAGCGCGGCTCGCTGAACGCGCCGGACCGGCTGCGCTTCGACTTCAGCCACACCACCGGCCTGACCGGAGAGGAGCTGGACCGCGTCGAGGCCGAGGTGAACGCCTATATCCGGCAGAACGCGCCGGTCGAGACGCGGATCATGACCCCGGACGACGCCCGCGCGATCGGCGCGCAGGCGCTGTTCGGCGAGAAGTACGGCGACGAGGTGCGCGTGGTCTCGATGGGCCGTCAGGACGGCTCGGGCAAGGGGATCGACAGGACCACCTATTCGATCGAGCTGTGCGGCGGCACCCATGTCGGGCTGACCGGCGAGATCGGCCTGTTCGTGATCCTGGGCGAGAGCGCCTCGGCCTCGGGCGTGCGCCGGATCGAGGCGCTGACCGGCGAGGCGGCGCGCGCCTACCTGGAGGAGCAGGACCGCACCGTGGCCGAACTGGCGGCGCTGCTGAAGACGCAGCGCGCCGAGGTGCCGGGCCGGGTGCAGGCGCTGATCGACGAGCGCCGCGCGCTGCAGGCCGAGGTCGCCGAGCTGCGCCGCAAGCTGGCGCTTGGCGGCGGCGGCGCGGACGGACCGCAGGCCGAGGAGGTCGCCGGCATCAAGTTCCTGGCGCAGGCGCTGACCGGCGTGTCCGGCAAGGACCTGCGCGGGCTGATCGACGAGCAGAAGAGCCGGCTGGGCTCGGGCGCGGTGCTGCTGCTGGCGGACACCGGCGGCAAGGCCGCGATCGCCGCCGGGGTAACCGACGATCTGACCGGCCGCGTCTCGGCGGTGGACCTGGTGCGCGCCGCGGCCGAGGCGATGGGCGGCAAGGGCGGCGGCGGCCGGCCCGACATGGCGCAGGGCGGCGGGCCCGACCCGTCCAAGGCCGACGACGCGATCCGCGCCGCCCGTGCCGTGCTGGAGGCCTGAGGATGGCGGCCTATCTGATCGCGCAGATCACCGTGGACGATCCGGACGAGTACGTGAAGTACGCCTCGCAGACCGTTGCGCTGGCGGCGGAATTCGGCGGCAGGTTCCTGGCGAAGGGCGGCGGCGCCGAGCAGCTCGAGGGCAGCGGCCCGGAGCGCAACGTCATCATCGAGTTTCCCGACCGCGACGCGGCCCTGCGCTGGTACCGGTCGGACGCGTACCAGGCCCTGGCCGCGATCCGGCGGCGCGCGGCCAGCGTCTCGAACATGGTTGTCGTGGACGGCGTCTGACGCCGCCGAAGGAAAGGAAAACTCATGCCAGCACTCTGGATCGCCCATGCCGACGTCACGGACCCCGAGGCCTACGGCCGCTACGCCGAGGTCGCGAGCCGCGTGATCCCCGCCCATGGCGGCAAGTTCATCGCCCGCGGCGGCAAGTACCGGCAGCTGGAGGGCCGGGACTTTCCGCGCAACGTGGTCGCGCGTTTCCCCAGCTTCGAGGCCGCGGCCGGCTGCTACGATTCGCCCGAGTACCAGGAGGTCGCGGCGCTGGCCGCGGGCGCGGCGGAGCGCAGCGTGGTGATCGTCGAGATCGACGAATAGCGCGCTCCGGCCACCGCCGGGCTGCCTCGGGCAGGGATACTTCGCCAAACTAAGCCGCGCCTATTCCGCCGGCGTGTCGCGGGTGCGCCCGGCGCGCCGGGCGCGGGAGCGGTCGAGTTCGTCCTGCGACGGCACCGCGGGCCGCACATGGCGGAAATATTCGCGGATCAGCGCCAGCCGCATCGCCAGGCTGTCCTTGCCGGTGCGCATCTGGCCAAGCGTCAGCTTGCGCCGCCGCACCACGATGCGGGCGATGCGGTAGTCGAAGCGGCGCTTGCGGGCCAGGTATTCCGGCGGCAGCCGGTCGCGGATCATGCCCCAGATCCGGTATAGCTGCATGAAGGCGATGGTGCGGAACAGAAGCTTCTGCACCGTCTTCCAGATCATCGTGCCGAATGCCGTCGCGGCGGCGATGATCCAGAACGGCACCTGCACCGAGAAGATCAGCAGCCACAGGCTCATCGAGGTGATCGCCAGCGCCAGCGTCGCGCACATCGCGATCAGCACGCTGATCACCCTGACCGCCAGCGGCAGCTGCTTGTACCAGGCCATCATCGAGCGGTAGCGGCCGGTCGCCGCGGTCTTGAAGGCGGCGACGAAGCCGGCGATGCGGCGCTGGTTCGCCGCGCCGATCAGCATCGGCACCAGCGATTTCAGCACCCAGCGCTTGGCCAGTTCCACCCGGGCGAAGTTCATCCCCTGCGCCTTGAGCCACAGGACCAGACCCTTGCTGCCGATCGACAGGGTCTTGGCCAGCACGATCTTGGCTTGGCTGATGATCATCCCGAGCGCGGCCAGGACCTCGGCCCCGAACATGTAGCTGAGCGCCACCGAGGCGGAAGCGACGAGCCCGAGCAGGATCAGTGCGCGTAGCAGCATGCGTCATCCGTCGTTGCCGCGGCCCCCGGGCCGCGTCGGGTCATCTTGTGCGACTCAAGATGGGCGACAGGATGGCACGGCGGCAGGCCGCTGTCAGTGCCGGGCCGCACCCGAGAACAGCTGGATCACGACGATGCCGCACAGGATCAGCGCCATGCCCAGCAGCGCCGGCGTGTCCAGCCGCTGGCCGAACACCACGCGCCCGATGGCGGCGATCAGCACGATGCCCAGCCCCGACCAGATCGCGTAGGCCACGCCGACCGGGATCGTGCGCAGCACCAGCGACAGCAGGTAGAACGACAGCGCGTAGCCGATCACCACCAGCGCCGAGGGCAGCGGCCGGGTGAACTGCGCGCTGGCCTGCAGCGCGGAGGTGCCGATGGTCTCGGCGACGACGGCGAGGAACAGGAAGAGATAGGGCATGGCAGACCTCGGGTGGCGATGTAGCGGTCGCGTCGGTGGTTGATGACGATCACCAGGTTCAGAACCGCCGCGCCCGGCGGCGACGGCAGCACGGACCGGGCGGGAAACGGCAGCGCGGCGACGGCGAACGGCGCCGGGTCGAAGCGGAGCCGGGCATAGCCGACCCTGACGGGGCGGTGCGATCTGACTGCCCCTTACCGGATGTGTTGCCCCACACCGAGCAGCGCACATCTCTGAAGATTTCTGCGGGGCGCCGCCATCTCGAATGTCGGGTATGGGGGCCGAAGCTGCCGTTGGCCTCACTTTCCGGTGTCAATTCACATCAAGCTCGACGGTAAAGCCGCCTGCGATGAGTTTCTTGCCGTCGAAAATCGGCTCTTCGTCTACAGTGGCCTGGATGCGCGGGTCGGATACCGCTGCTTTTACACCACGGTCACGCGCTTTGCGGCTTGGCCACTCCGTGATGGTCAGGACAATGGTTTCGTCGCTCGCTGCGCCCGCTAGTTTGCGGAAATTTGGAAGGCTTCCAGTGTCATAGGTAGCCAATGCATTACCTGCATGGAAATTAGCGCCGTCGCTGGCATCTTCGTCTTGCCAGAAACCTGTGACGCGCGACGCTCCGAATTCGCGGTAGATCACTGCCATCCGTTCAGAAAACTTCTGATACGCACTCTTCTTCTCCGTCGGAACTGGCACGATTGAAATGTCACAGAAAGGCATGCCGAAACCTTTATCGAGTTCGCTTAGTTTCACATCCAGGTGGAGGATAGCACGGAATGAGCAGTGTTCTATTGGATGCGGGGATGTCGCTTGACGGCTTTTGGGCAGATGCGGATGGGACGAGCGTCTTCCCGGTAGCGGAGATGCGCGAGGCCGGTTTGATCGCACCTCTGGTATTGCGGACCGGTGCGGTGGTGATGAGCCGGACATCGTTCGACATGGCCGACGATCCCGACTGGTTTGCCGACAATTACGAGTATCAGGTTCCCATTTTCGTAATCGGGGGCGCGCCTCCGGCAAGACCGCCACGTGAGAACGGCCGAATTTCCTTCGATTTTGCGATGACCTTCAAGTCGGCCTTGGCTGCTGCGCGCAAAGCCTGTGGTGGTCGTGATGTCATGATCATCGGAGAGGCATGCGCTGCGCAAGCCGCAATGGCCAGTGGGGAAGTGGACGAAATCTACCTGCGGATCGTCCCGCGCGTCATGGGACGGGGGATTCCGCTTTTCGACGGATCTGCGCCAGACCGCGGCTATCTTCGCAGCAGCGTCACATTAACGGAAGAAGCGATACACATTCATTTGAGGGCGCGCCGTTAGGGCAGGCCATTTTCTTGCAGATTCGACCACGGCTGCACGGGACAAACCCGACAAAGGGCTCAAGGCGGCCAGTGCCCGCGTGCTGGTCGCGCAGGCGGTGGCGCGCGACCAGCAACACATCCGGCGAGGGGCTTGCCGAACCGACCGCCCCCCGGGAATTGCGCAACGGCGGCCTGCGTCAGCCGGCCAGCGCCTTGTTCAGGTTCTCGTCGACCTTCTCGAGGAAGCCCATGGTGGTCAGCCACTTCTGGTCGGGGCCGACCAGCAGCGCCAGGTCCTTGGTCATGAAGCCCGACTCGACGGTGTCGACCACCACCTTCTCGAGCGTCGAGGCGAAGGTCATCAGCGCGTCGTTGCCGTCCAGCTTGGCGCGGTGCTTCAGCCCGCCGGTCCAGGCGAAGATCGAGGCGATCGAGTTGGTCGAGGTCTCCTTGCCGGCCTGGTGCTGTCGGTAGTGGCGCGTCACCGTGCCGTGGGCGGCCTCGGCCTCGACGATCTTGCCGTCCGGGGTCATCAGCTGCGAGGTCATCAGCCCGAGGCTGCCGAAGCCCTGCGCGACGGTGTCCGACTGCACGTCGCCGTCGTAGTTCTTGCACGCCCAGACGTAGCCGCCGGACCATTTCATCGCCGCTGCGACCATGTCGTCGATCAGCCGGTGCTCGTAGGTCAGGCCGCGCTTCTCGAACTCGGCCTTGAACTCGGCGTCGTAGATTTCCTGGAAGATGTCCTTGAAGCGGCCGTCATAGGCTTTCAGGATCGTGTTCTTCGTCGACAGGTACACCGGGTAGTTCCGGGCCAGGCCATAGTTCAGCGAGGCGCGGGCGAAATCGCGGATCGAGTCGTCGAGGTTGTACATCGCCATGGTCACGCCCGAGCCGGGGGCCTGGAACACCTCGCGCTCGATGGTCTCGCCATCCTCGCCGACGAACTTGATCGACAGGGTGCCAGCGCCGGGGAACAGGAAGTCGGTGGCGCGGTACTGGTCGCCGAAGGCGTGACGGCCGACGATGATCGGCTGGGTCCAGCCCGGCACCAGCCGCGGCACGTTCGAGCAGATGATCGGCTCGCGGAAGATCACCCCGCCCAGGATGTTGCGGATCGTGCCGTTCGGGCTGCGGTACATGCGCTTGAGGCCGAATTCCTCGACCCGGCCTTCGTCGGGCGTGATCGTGGCGCATTTCACGCCGACGCCGATTTCCCTGATCTTCTCGGCCGCGTCGACGGTGATCTGGTCGTCGGTGCGGTCGCGTTCCTCGATGCCCAGATCGTAGTAGAGCAGGTCGATGTCGAGATAGGGCAGGATCAGCTTGTCCTTGATGAACTGCCAGATGATCCGCGTCATCTCGTCGCCGTCAAGCTCGACGACGGGGTTCTCCACCTTGATCTTGGTCATGTCTGTCCTCGTTGCGAAGGGATTCGTCGGCGCCGGTATAGGCGAAAGCGGAGCCCAGGGAAAGCCCGGTATACGCAGGTATACCGGTCGGTCATTTCGGCGGCAGGCCGGTGACGAAATCCAGCGCCAGGCGCAGCACCGCCTCGCGCCGGGCGTCGTCCTCGAGCAGCTCGCCCTCGGCCTCGACCATGCCACCCATCGGCCGCCCGGTGAAGGCCATCGGGCGCACGCCGTCGATCTTCAGCGCCGCGGCGTGGTTGTCCTTGCCGACGCGGAACATCGCGCCGCCCCTGTGCACGCCGCACAGCATGTTGCCCTGAAGCATGAACGCCAGACCGCCGAACATGCGCCTTTCCTCGATGCCCTGAAAGCCGTCGAGCCGGTCGCGCAGGATCTGCGCGCTGTCCTCGCTGTAGGCCATTGCCGCCCCCCTGGTGCCGGTCGGCGCGAGTCTAGCACGCGCGGGCGGCTTGCGCGCGCATCCGCGATCGACTAGGCCGCTGCCGCGGAGCGGAGGTGCGAGATGGCGGAAACCGGGACGGGGCAGGGCGAGGATCCGGGCGGGCCGCAGCCGGCGATGGTGCTGGTGCGTCCGCAGATGGGCGAGAACATCGGCGCGGCGGCGCGGGCGATGTGGAACTTCGGGCTGGACCGGATGCGGCTGGTGGCGCCGCGCGACGGCTGGCCGAACCCGGCGGCGGTGGCGATGGCCTCGGGCGCGTCGCTGGTGCTGGACGCGGCGCGGGTGCACGCCGACACCGACGCCGCGATCGCCGATCTGGCCTATGTCTACGCCACCACCGCGCGGCCGCGGGATCTGACCAAGGCCGTGTTCACCCCCGAGCAGGCGATGGCCGACGCCCGCGCCCGCGCCGCGCGCGGCGAGCCGGTCGGGGTGCTGTTCGGCGCCGAGCGCGCCGGGCTGGAGAACGCCGACGTGATCCGCGCCAACGCGGTGATCACCGTGCCGGTGAACCCGGCGTTCGCCTCGCTGAACCTGGCGCAGTGCGTGCTGCTGACCGCCTACGAGTGGCGCCGGGCCGGCGGCGCGGGCCTGCCCGAGCGCCCCGGCAAGGCGCGCCCCGCCACCCGCGAGGAGGTCACCCGCATGGTCGAGGAGTTGTCCCTCCGGCTGGACGCGCGCAACTTCTTCTGGCCCGCGCACAAGCGGCAGAGCCTGGAGGACAACCTGCGCAACCTGTTCCAGCGCATGGACCTGACCGATCCGGACGTGCGCACGCTTTACGGCGTGTTCCGCACCCTGGCCGAGAAGCCGCCGCGCGACTGAGCCGGCGCCGGCCGGATGCGCCGGTCTGTCCGCTTGCCTGCCTCGCGCCCCCGGCTTATGTCCGGGGCAGACGAGGAGCCGGGCATGAGCGAGAAACGCAGCATCTTCCAGGAGGTCGAGACGCGGGAGCAAGCCGCCCCCGCGCCGCGCCGCGCCGACCCGCGCGAGGGCGCGCGCGCCGCGATCCGCGCCTGGCTGCTGGTGCTGTTCGCACTGGTGGTGGTGATGATCGCCGTCGGCGGGCTGACCCGGCTGACCGACAGCGGACTGTCGATCACCGAATGGCGGCCGGTGACCGGGGCGATCCCGCCGCTGAGCGCCGACGACTGGCAGGCCGAGTTCGACAGGTACCGGCAGATCCCCGAGTTCCAGCTGCAGAACAGCGCGATGACGCTGGACGGGTTCAAGACCATCTACTGGTGGGAATGGGGCCACCGGCAACTGGGCCGCGTCATCGGCCTGGTCTGGGCTCTCGGCTTCCTGTGGTTCCTGGCGCGCCGCCGCATCCCCGCGGGCTGGACGCCGCGGCTGCTGGGGCTGGGCGTGCTGGGCGGGCTGCAGGGCGCGATCGGCTGGTGGATGGTGGCCTCGGGGCTGGGCGGCGAGCGGGTCGACGTCGCCTCGTACCGGCTGGCGACGCATCTCGGGCTGGCGTTCCTGATCCTCGGGCTGATCGCCTGGTACGCGTTCCAGCTGTCGCACAGCCAGATGGCGCTGATCCAGGCGCGGCGGCGGCGCGAGCCCGGGCTGGGCACGTTCGCCGGCGTGCTGGCGGCGCTGGTGTTCGGGCAGATCGTGATCGGCGCGCTGGTCGCGGGCATCGACGCCGGCCGCAGCTTCATCGACTGGCCGCTGATGTACGGGCAGGTGCTGCCGCCCGACATCTGGTCGCTGCGCCCCGGCTGGCGCAACCTGTTCGAGAACCCCGGCCTGGTGCAGTTCGTGCACCGGGTCTGGGCCTACGGGCTGCTGGCGGTCGCGGCGGCGCTGTGGTGGCGGGCGCGCCGCTCGCCGGTGGCGGCGGTGCGGCGCGGCGCGGACTGGGTCGCGGTCGCGGTGTTCGCGCAGGCGGTGCTGGGGATCGTGACGCTGATCAACGCCTCGCCCTGGCAGATCGCGATCCTGCACCAGCTGGGCGCGGTGGCGGTGTTCGTCGCGGTGCTGCGCGCGCGCTTTCTGGCGCTGTACCCGCCCGAGCAGCGGATCGCCCGTGGCTGACCGCCCCGTCGTGCTGCAGGCCGGGCCGCTGCTCGCCTATCTGGCCGAGGTGTTCCCGCAGATGGAGGGCCGCTTCACCATCCTGTCGCTGGAGCCCTGCCGCCTGGTCTGCGAGATGCGCGTCGGCGAGGCCGAACTGCGCCCCGGCGGCACGGTGTCGGGCCCGGCGATGTTCACCGCCGCCGACTGCGCCTTCTACATGGCGACGCTGGCGATGATCGGCACGCAGGCGCTGACCGTCACCACCAGCGCCACGATCAACTTCATGCGCAAGCCGGCGCCCGGACCGATCCGAGCCGAGGCGCGGATCCTGAAGCTGGGCCGCACGCTGAGCGTGGGCGACGTGCTGCTGTATTCGGCGCGGGACCGGGCGGGAGACGCGGCGCCGGTGGCGCAGGCCAGCCTGACCTATTCGATCCCGCCGGCGCGCTGAGACCGGCGCCGGAGCGATCAGCCGGCGCGGGCGGCCTGCAGCAGCCAGTCCAGCGCAATCCCGACCGAGCGCGCGCGCACGCCGGCGCGGCCGATCGCGCCGAACGCGACGCGCCGGGTCTGCACCGGGCGGCCGCGCAGCGCCAGGCCGAAGCAGACCAGCCCCTCGGGCTTGTGCGCGCTGCCGCCGGGGCCGGCGACGCCGGTGACCGAGACGGCGAGATCGACGCCGGCGCCGGCCAGCGCGCCGGCGGCCATCTCGGCGGCGGTCTGCTCGGACACCGCGCCGTGCGCGTCCAGCGTGGCCTGCGCCACGCCCAGCATCTCGGTCTTGGCGCGGTTGGAATAGGTGACGAAGCCGCGCTCGAGCACGTCGGAGCTGCCGGGAACCTCGGTCAGCGCGGCGGCGACCAGCCCGCCGGTGCAGCTTTCGGCGGTGGCCAGCATCCAGCCGCGCGCGCGGCAGGCGTCCAGCACCTGCGCCGCGGCGCTCATGCGCCGAACGCCCCGTGCGCGACCGCGGCTGCCAGCGCGACCGCCAGCGCCGCCAGCACGCCCGCGACGACGTCGTCCAGCATCACCCCCAGCGGCCCCGGCAGCGCGTCGGCGCGGCCCACCAGCCAGGGCTTCCAGATGTCGAACAGCCGGAACATCAGGAACGCGCCGACCCAGCCCGGCCAGGGAAAGGTCCACGGCGCCGCGCCGGCATACCACAGCCCCGCCGACAGCGGGAACAGCGCGATCCACTGGCCGGCGACCTCGTCGATCACCACCCAGGACGGATCGTGATCGCTGCCCGGCGGCAGCTTGCCGACCGCCCACAGCCCCAGCACGAACACCAGCAGCGTCGCCGCCGCCAGCAGCGGAAAGCCGCCCAGCGCATGCAGCACCCAGGCCCCAGGCAGCGCCGCCAGCGAGCCGAAGGTGCCGGGGGCGAACGGGATCAGCCCGACGAAGCCGACGCTGGCGATGGCGCGGATCATGCCGACACCAGCGTCGCGGTGGCCTGCGCGGCGATGCCTTCGCCGCGGCCGGTGAAGCCCAGCCGCTCGGAGGTGGTCGCCTTGACCGAGACCCGGTCCGCGTCGATGCCGCAGATCCGCGCCACCTGCGCGCGCATCGCCGCCGCGTGCGGGCCGATCTTCGGCCGCTCGCAGATCAGCGTGCAGTCGACATGCGTCAGGCGGAAGCCGCGTGCGGCGATGCGTTCCACCGCCCTGGCGAGGAACCGGCGCGAGTCGGCGCCCTTCCACCGCGGGTCCGAGGGCGGGAACCACTGGCCGATGTCGCCCTCGGCCAGCGCGCCGAAGATCGCGTCGGTGATCGCGTGCAGGCCGACGTCGGCGTCGGAATGGCCCTTCAGGCCGCGCTCGTGCGGGATCGCGACGCCGCACAGCGTCACCGCGTCGCCGGGCCCGAAGGCGTGCACGTCGTAGCCGTTGCCGGTTCTCACATCCATCGCCGCGGACCGCGCCTCCTGTTGCAGCAGCCGCTCGGCGCGGTCGAAGTCGCCGGGCAGGGTGATCTTGAAGTTGTTGCCGTCGCCGGGAACCACCGCGACCGGCAGCCCGGCGGCGCGGGCGATGGCGACGTCGTCGTCGGCATCGCCGTCGGCCGCCCGGTGCGCGGCCAGGATCGGTGCGAACGGGAAGCCCTGCGGGGTCTGCGCGCGCCACAGGTCCGCGCGCGGCTGCGGCGCGGCGACGATGCCGTCGCTGGCCCGCCACAGCGCATCGACGATCGGCAGCGCCGGGAACGCCGCCCGGTCCGGTGCCAGCGCCGCCAGCACGCGGTCGATGACCGCCGCGGTAACGAACGGGCGCGCGGCGTCGTGGATCAGCACCCGGTCCGGGGCGTGCGGCTCCAGCGCCTCGAGCCCCGCCAGCACCGAAGCGCGCCGCGTCGCGCCGCCGGGCACGGGCGGCAGCAACTTCGGCAACTCCCGCGCGGCCGCGCGGTACAGCGCCGCATCGCCGGGGTAGATCACCACCTGGACCGCGGTGCAGCCGGGATGCGCGGCCAGCGCCGCGACCGTGCGCGCCAGCACCGGCCGGCCGGCCAGCGTGCGGTACTGCTTGGGGATCTGCCCGCCGGCGCGGGCGCCGCGCCCGGCGGCGACGATCAGGGCGGCGAAGTGCATGGCGTCTCCGGGTTTTGCGCGCCATCTAGGGCGAAGCCGGGGCCCGGCACAAGTGGATTGCCGACGCCGCGCGCTTGCGCTAAACCGGCGGTATCGTTGCACAAGGTTTGAGCAGTTGTCCCCGAGCGTTGGATCAGAAAACCTGCAATCGCCTGTTTTTCTGGCACCCATGGCCGGAATCACCGATCTGCCGACCCGGCGCCTGGTCCAGGGCTTCGGCGCCGGGCTGGTGGTGTCCGAGATGGTCGCGAGCCAGGAAATGGTGCAGGCGCGGCCGCAGGCCCGCGCCCGGGCCGAGCTGGGCCTGGGGCTCGAGGGCACCGCGGTGCAGATCGCCGGGCGCGAGGCGCGCTGGATGGCGGAGTGCGCACGCATGGTCGCTGACATGGGTGCGCGGATCGTCGACATCAACATGGGCTGCCCGGCGAAGAAGGTGACGAACGGGCTGTCCGGCTCGGCGCTGATGCGCACACCGGACCACGCCCTGAGCCTGATCGAGGCGGTGGTGGGCGCGGTCGATGTGCCGGTCACGGTGAAGATGCGGCTGGGCTGGGACGATCGCAGTCACAACGCCGACCGCATCGCGCGGCGGGCACAGGATGCGGGCGTTTCGATGGTGACGGTGCACGGCCGCACCCGCTGCCAGTTCTACAAGGGCCGTGCCGACTGGGCCGCGATCCGGCCCGTGGTCGACGCGGTGGACCTGCCGGTGATCGCCAATGGCGACATCGTGGACGGGGCGACTGCCGCGCTGGCGCTGAAGAAATCCGGCGCGGTCGGCGTCATGGTCGGGCGCGGCGCGCAGGGGCGGCCGTGGCTGCTGGCGCAGATCGCGCACGGGCTGGGGCAGGGGCCGGCGCCGCATGTCCCGCAGGGCGCGGCGCGGATCGAGATGATCTGCGCCCACCACGAGGCGCTGCTGGCGTTCTACGGCACCGAGCTTGGCCTGCGTTGCGCCCGCAAGCACCTAGGCTGGTACATGGACGATCTGGACACGCCCCGGGCGCTGCGCCGCGAGGCGCTGACCGCCGCCACGCCGCGCGCCGCCGTCGCCGCGCTGCGCCGGCTGGACCCGGCCTGCGAGAGGGAAGCCGCATGAACCTGCACAGCGATCCGTTGTGGAGCGCCGTTCCCTACCCGGCGGTGCTGATCTCGGCCGAGGCGGCGGTGCTGTCGTGCAACGGCGCCGCCGAGAACGCGTTCTCGATGTCGGTGCGGCAGATGCAGGGCCGGCCGCTGGCCGCGTTCGTCGGCGCCGACAGCCCGATCATGGAGAGTATCGGCCAGACCCGCGCCGGCGTCGCCTCGGTGGTGCAGTACAACGTCGAGGTCGGCTGGGCCGAGCGCCCGCAGCGGCCCTACACGCTGCACGCGGCGCAGGTGCAGGATGGCACCGGCACCGTGCTGCTGCTGTTCCACCCGCTGGGCATGGCCGAGCAGATGGACCGGTCGCTGTCGCACCGCTCGGCGGCGCGCTCGGTCACCGGCATGGCGGCGATGCTGGCGCACGAGATCCGCAATCCGCTGGCCGGGATCTCGGGCGCGGCGCAGCTGCTGTCGATGAACCTCGGCGAGGAGGACCAGGAGCTGACCGAGCTGATCCGCGCCGAGACCGACCGCATCGGCAAGCTGGTCGAGCGGGTGGAATCGTTCGGCGACATCCGCCCGGCGGCGCGCAACCCGGTCAACATCCACGACGTCATCGACCGCGCCAAGCGCGCCGCCGAGGCCGGCTTTGCCCGCCATGTCCGCTTCATCGAAAGCTACGATCCGTCGCTGCCGCCGACGCTGGGCGATCCGGACCAGCTGATCCAGGTGTTCCAGAACCTGTTCAAGAACGCCGCCGAGGCCTGCCCGGCCGTGGGCGGTGTGATCCGGATCCGCACCGGCTACCAGCCCGGCGTCAAGCTGTCGCTGCCCGGCCGCCGCGCCGAGAGCCTGCCGCTGCTGGTGTCGATCGTCGACAACGGCGGCGGCATTCCCGAATCGCTGATCCGCGACGTGTTCGAGCCTTTCGTCAGTTCCAAGGCCAACGGCTCGGGACTGGGCCTGTCGCTTGTCAGCAAGGTGCTGAGCGACCACGGCGGCGTGGTCGAGGTCGACAGCCAGCCCGGCCGCACCGAATTCCGCATCCGCCTGCCGCTGATGACCGGCGCGGCCGATGCCCAGCAGGAGGTCGCCTGAATGGAAGGCACCGTCATCGTCGCCGACGACGACCGCACGATCCGCACCGTCCTGAGCCAGGCGCTGACCCGCGCCGGCTGCCGGGTGCGCTCGACCGGCACCATCAGCACGCTGTGGCGCTGGATCGAGGAGGGCGAGGGCGACTGCGTGGTCTCGGACGTGATGATGCCCGACGGCGACGCGCTGGACCTGCTGCCGGCGATCCAGCGCAAGCGCCCGGACCTGCCGGTGATCGTGATGTCGGCGCAGAACACGATGATGACCGCGATCCGCGCGACCGAGGTCGGCGCCTACGAATACATCCCCAAGCCGTTCGACCTGCGCGAGGTGCTGAGCCAGGTGAACAAGGCGCTGAACCGGCAGCGCCGGCCGCTGGCCCAGCCCGCCGCCGAGGAGGCCGCCGACGACCGCCAGCAGCAGCTGCCGCTGATCGGCCGCTCGCCGGCGATGCAGGACGTCTACCGCATCATGGCGCGGCTGATGACCACCGACCTGGGGGTGATGATCTCGGGCGAGAGCGGCACCGGCAAGGAGCTGGTCGCCCGCGCGCTGCACACCTTCGGGCTGCGCAAGGACGGCGCCTTCGTGGCGATCAACATGGCCTCGATCCCGCCCGACATGATCGAGGTCGAGATGTTCGGCACCGCGCAGATGAAGGGCGCCGAGGGCGCCGGCAAGTTCGAGCAGGCCGCCGGCGGCACGCTGTTCCTGGACGAGGTCGGCGACATGCCGCTGGCGGCGCAGACCCGGCTGCTGCGGGTGCTGCAGGACAGCGAGTTCAGCCGCGTCGGCGGGCGCGAGACGCTGATCGCCAACGCCCGGATCATCGCCGCCACCCACCAGGACCTGCGCCAGCTGGTCAACGAGGGCCGGTTCCGCGAGGACCTGTTCTACCGGCTGAACATCGTCCCCGTGCGCCTGCCGCCGCTGCGCGACCGGCTCGAGGACATCCCCGACCTGGCCCGCGCCTTCCTGCGCAACGCCGAGGCCGAGGGCCTGCCGCGCAAGACCATCAGTCACGAGGCGCTGGACGAGCTGCGCAAGCTGGACTGGGCCGGCAACGTGCGCGAGCTGGAGAACCTGATGAAGCGCCTGGCGGTGCTGTGCCCGGACGAGGTGATCTCGGCCGCGGTCGTGCAGCTGGAGATCAAGGCGCGGCCCAGCTCGGTCGCCGCGCCGCGCGGCGAGCACGGCCAGAAGCTGAGCCAGGCGATCGAATCGCACCTGAAGCGGTATTTCGACCTGCACGGCGACAACCTGCCGCCGCCGGGGCTGTACGAGCGCATCATCAAGGAGGTCGAGCTGCCGCTGATCGCGCTGTCGCTGGCCGCCACGCGCGGCAACCAGGTGCGCACCGCCGAGCTGCTGGGGATCAACCGGAATACGCTGCGGAAAAAGATCCAGGAGCTCGACATTTCGGTGACACGCGGAAAGAAAATGATGTAGGGTCGCCACAGTCACCGTCAGAACACGTGTCTGTACCCTACGTGCAACAGAGCCAGACCTTCCGCCTTTCATCCCTGGCCCTGGAGGCCCTGCGCACGCGGCGCGCGCGGAACGCGCTGACGCTGGCGCTGGTGTTCCTGGGACCGGTGCTGGCGCTTGCCACCGGTCTGGCGCTGAACCACGACGGCGTCGTGCTGGTCGACGTGCTGCGGCCGATCCTGCTGCTGGATTTCGTCTATGTGCTGGTCGTGCTGGGGCTGGTGGCGCAGCGCGTGGCGGTGACGATCTCGGCGCGGCGGCGCAAGTCGGCCGGCTCGCGGCTGCACATGCGGCTGATGGGGGTGTTCGCGCTGATCGCGCTGGTGCCGACGGTGCTGGTCGCGGTGTTCGCCACACTGACGCTGAACTTCGGGCTCGAGGGCTGGTTCTCGGACCGGGTCCGCAACGTGGTCGGCAACTCGCTGGCCGCGGCGCAGGCCTACGAGGAGGAACACCGCTCGAACCTGACCGAGGACGCCGAGCTGCTGGCGCGGTTCCTGAACGACCAGAAGGAGCGCTTTCCGCTGATCTCGCCGGCGCAGTTCCGGGAGTTGCTGAACCGCGGCCAGCTGCAGATGCCGCGCGAGCTGCCCGAAGCCTATGTGATCGACGGCGACGGCCAGCTGCGCGCCCGCGGCGAGCGCAGCTACCTGTTCGACTACGAGCGGCCGACGCCCGAGCAGATCGACCGCGCCCGCGCCGGCGAGACGGTGATCATCGAGGATCCGCCGAACTTCGAGTTCCGCGCGCTGGTGGCGCTGCCGGCCTTCGTCGACCGGTTCCTGTACGTCACCCGCGACGTCGACGGCGAGATCCTGCAGCTGCTCGACGAGACCCAGGAGACGGTGACGCTGTACCAGCAGCTGGAGCGCGACCGCGGCCGGCTGCTGTTCGAGTTCGCGCTGATCTACCTGGTGTTCGCCGCGATCGTGATCCTGGCGGCGATCTGGCTGGGGCTGTGGTTCGCCGAGCGGCTGTCGCGCCCGGTCGGCAAGCTGGCCGAGGCGGCGCAGCGCGTCGGCGCCGGCGATCTGGACGTGCAGGTTGCCGAGGACGGCGGCGACGACGAGATCTCGATGCTGGGCCGGGTGTTCAACCGGATGACCTACCAGGTGCGGGGGCAGCGCGACGCGCTGGTCGAGGCCAACGCCGAGACCGAGCGCCGCCGGCGGCTGTTCGATTCGATCCTGACCAGCGTCACCGCGGGGGTGATCGGGCTGGACGCCGAGGGCCGGATCGAGACCATCAACGCCGCCGCGACCGAAATCCTCGACCTGCAGACGATCCGCCCCGGCGAGGTCTCGCTGGAGGAGGCGGTGCCCGAGTTCGCCGGGCTCTACAACAAGCTGGAGCGCGAGATCGGCGCGGTTTCGCAGTCCGAGGTGCGGATGATCCGCTCGGGCGGCGAGGCGACGCTGCTGGTGCGGATGTCCACCCGCGCCGGCGTCGACGGCCAGGTCGAGGGCTATGTGGTCACCTTCGACGACGTCTCGGACCTGGTCAGCGCGCAGCGCATGGCCGCCTGGGGCGACGTGGCGCGGCGCATCGCGCACGAGATCAAGAACCCGCTGACCCCGATCCAGCTGTCCGCCGAGCGGCTGCGCCGCAAGTTCGGCCCCCGCGTCGGCGAGGATCGCGAGACGCTGGAGCAGTACTCGGACGTGATCATCCGCCAGACCAACGACCTGCGCCGGATCGTCGACGAGTTCTCGAAGTTCGCCCGGATGCCCGCGCCCGAGCGGCGCCGCGCAGACCTGATGGGGGTGATCCGCGACGCGGTGCTGCTGCAGGAAGGCGCGCGGCACGACATCCGCTTCGTGCTGGAGGCCCCGGACGGCGCGATCGAGGCCAGCATCGACGAGACGATGATCAACCAGGCGCTGACGAACCTTCTGAAGAACGCCTGCGAAGCAATTGACGAATATGTGGAAAAACAGCAGCCAGAGGACTTTGCGCCAGAGGTGCGGGTGATCGTGACCGACACCTACGGCGCGCTGCTGATCCAGATCCAGGACAACGGCGTGGGACTGCCGGCGCAGCGCTCGCGGCTGTTCGAGCCGTATGTGACGCACAAGTCGAAGGGCACCGGGCTGGGGCTGTCGATCGTGCGCAAGATCATCGAGGAACACGCCGGTCGGCTGGAGCTGATGGATGCGCCCAGCTTCAACGACGACGAACACCACGGCGCCGAGGCGCGGATCCTGCTGCCGATCGGCCAGGACGGGGTGGTGCCGGACCGGGCCGAGGTGGCCTGAACGGATGGATGCCGAATTGAACAGGATGAAATTTCTCAAGGGGGTACGAGGAGATGGGTGACATACTGGTCGTGGACGACGAGCGCGACATCCGCGAGCTGGTCGGCGACATCCTGGAGGACGAGGGCCACACCGTGCGCCTGGCCTGGGACAGCGACAGCGCCTATGCCGAGATCAACCGCGAGCCGCCGGACCTGGTCATCCTCGACATCTGGCTGAAGGACAGCAAGCACGACGGCATCGACATCCTGAAGTCGGTGCGCCGCGACAACCCGTCGGTCCCGGTGGTCATCATCTCGGGCCACGGCAACATCGAGATCGCCGTCGCTGCGGTCAAGCAGGGCGCCTACGACTTCATCGAGAAGCCGTTCAATATCGATCAGCTGATGGTGGTGATCACCCGCGCCATCGAGACCAGCCGGCTGCGGCGCGAGAACGCCGAGCTGCGCACCCGCGAGGTCGCGGCGCAGGAGATGCTGGGCACTTCGGCCGCGTTCCGCGCGCTCAAGAGCCAGCTGGAGAAGGTTGCGCGCGGCAACGGCCGGGTGATGCTGAGCGGCCCCGCCGGCTGCGGCAAGGAGGTCGCGGCGCGCTACATCCACCAGAAATCCGAGCGCGCCAAGGGGCCGTTCGTGGTCGCCTCGTCCGCCTCGATCGAGCCGGAGCGGATGGAGGAGGTCCTGTTCGGGCGCAACAGCCCCGAGCGCGGCCACGAGCCGGGCCTGTTCGAGCAGGCCCATGGCGGCATCCTGTTCTTCGACGAGGTCGCGGACATGCCGCTGGGCACCCAGTCCAAGATCCTGCGGGTGCTGGTCGACCAGAGCTTCCAGCGGGCAGGGGGCTCGGACACGGTCCGGGTCGACGTGCGGGTGATCTCGGCCACCAACAAGGACCTGAAATCGCTGATCACCATGGGCACGTTCCGCGAGGAGCTGTACCACCGGCTGAACGTGGTGCCGATCGACGTGCCCGGGCTGGACGCGCGCCGCGACGACATCCCCGAACTGGCGCGGCATTTCATCTTCGAGCTGAACGCCGCCCAGGGCCTGCCGCTGCGCGAGCTGTCGTCCGAGGCCGAGGCGCATCTGCAGACCATGTCCTGGCCCGGCAACATCCGACAGCTGAAGAACGTGATCGAGCGGGCGCTGATCCTGGGCCCGGACGGCGGCGCCATCGACCCGGCGGAATTCCCGGCCGAGAACAGCAGCGCCGGCGGCGATGGCGCCGGCTCGCTGATCTCGGCGATGTTCGCCGGCATGCCGCTGCGCGAGGCGCGCGAGCAGTTCGAGCGCGAGTACCTGGTGGCGCAGATCAACCGCTTCGGCGGGAACATCTCGCGCACGGCAAGTTTCGTCGGCATGGAGCGCTCGGCCTTGCACCGGAAGCTGAAATCGCTGAACGTCATCACCACCGCACGCGGCGGCGCGCGGATTGCCGACACGGCGGACATCGAAAGCAGCCTGTGAAAGCCCCTTCATGAAGGTCATCATCTGCGGCGCCGGCCAGGTCGGCGGCCAGCTGGCGCGCCATCTGGCGAAAGAGGACAACGACGTCACCGTCGTCGACCAGGACGACGTGCTGGTACGGCGGCTGATCGACCGGCTCGACGTGCAGGGGGTGACCGGCTTCGCCTCGCACCCCGACGTGCTGGAGCGCGCCGGCGCCCGCGATGCCGAGATGCTGATCGCCGCGACCCAGTCCGACGAGGTGAACATGGTCACCTGCCAGGTGGCGCACTCGATCTTCTCGGTGCCGCGCAAGGTGGCGCGGCTGCGCTCGAAATCCTACCTGGATGCGATCTACGCCGATCTCTACCGCCGCGACCACCTGCCGATCGACGTCGTGATCAGCCCCGAGCAGGAGGTCGCCGAGGCGGCGCTGCGCCGGCTGGCGGCGCCGGCGGCGTTCGACACCGAAAGCTTTCTCGGCGGCGCGGCGCAGCTGCTGGGGCTGGCGATCGAGCCGGACTGCGCGGTGCTGAACACGCCGCTGCGGCAACTGACCGAGCTGTTCTCGACCCTGCGCGCGGTGGTGGTCGGCATCCGCCGCGACGAGACCCTGTTCGCGCCCGAACCGGCCGACCAGCTGTACGCCGGCGACGAGATCTACGTGTTCGCCGCCACCGAGGACGTCGAGCGCACGATGGAGATCTTCGGCAAGCGCAACCGCAAGTCCGAGCGGATCATCATCATCGGCGGCGGCAACGTCGGGCTGGCGGTGGCGCGCGCGCTGGAGGAGGCGCCGATCAAGCGCCGCGTCAAGCTGATCGAGCTGGACCGCAACGTCGCCGAGGCCACCGCCGACGCGCTGAACCGGACCGTGGTGCTGCACGGCGACGGGCTGGACCTGTCGATGCTCGAGGAGGCCAACCTCAGCAAGGCCGACGCGCTGCTGGCGCTGACCGACGACGACAAGACCAACCTGCTGACCTGCGTGCGCGCCAAGACCGAGGGCTGCCCGCTGGCGATCTCGCTGACCAACGATCCGACGCTGGCGACGCTGAAGCGGCCGCTGAACATCGACGCGTTCATCAACCCGCGCGCCACCACCGTCAGCTCGATCCTGCGCCACATCCGCCACGGCCGGATCCAGGCGGTGTATTCGGTCGGCGACGCCGAGGCCGAGGTGATCGAGGCGATGGTGCTGGGCACCTCGCCGATCGCCGGGCGGCAGATCCGCGACATCGAGTGGCCCGAGGGCGCGCTGGTCGGCGCGGTGCAGAAGCGCGGCAAGATGGTCCTGCCGCGCGGCAACACCCTGATCGAGGAGGGCGACACCGTCGCCGTCTTCGCGCTGTCCAAGGACGTGGCCGAGGTCGAGCGGCTGTTTCAGGTCAGCCTCGACTATTTCTGACCGGCCCGCGATGCAACGCACCGGCCTCCGATTTCCGACCACGGTCAACCTGGTGCTGATCACCAGCGTGCTGATGCTGGCGCCGCTGGCGCACGCGATCTGGCAGGAGGACTGGCGTGCGGCGCGGGCGTTCTTCTACAGCGGCGCGCTGTCGGCGGTGATCGCGGTCATGGTCGGCCTGGCGCTGGCGGCGCGGGCGGCGCCCGCCTCGTCCACCGCGGTGCTGGTGCGGCTGCTGCTGGCCTATGCGCTGCTGCCGGCGGTGATGGCCGCGCCGGTCAGCCTGCTGGTGCCGTCGATCAGCTACGGCCAGGCCTATTTCGAGATGATGTCCAGCCTGACGACCACCGGCGCCACCGTGCTGTCCGACGTGGCAACGGTGCCCGAGTCGGTGCACCTGTGGCGCGCGATCTGCGGCTGGGCCGGCGGCCTGCTGATCCTGGTCGTCGCCGTCGCCATCCTGGAGCCGATGAAGCTGGGCGGCTTCGAGCTGGAGGCCGCGATCGCGCCCGGCCGCAGCCTGCGCCGGCAGTCGCTGGGCGGCGGCGGCACCGGCGAGCGGCTGTGGCACCACGCGCGCAACGTCGCCCCGGTCTACGCGGCGCTGACCGCGGTGCTGACCTTCGGCCTGCTGCTGGCCGGCGACCGGCTGCTGGTGGCGCTGAGCCATGCCATGTCGGTGATGTCGACCAGCGCGATCACGCCGCTCGAAAGCCTGTCGGAGGCGAAGTCCGGCTATGCCGGCGAGGTGCTGATCTTCTTGTTCCTGCTGCTGGCGCTCAGCCGCAACTCGATCCAGCTGTCGCGCTCGGAGTCCGGCCGCGGACCGCTGCGCGACCCGGAGTACCGGCTGGCGGCGGTGATCGTGCTGTCGGTGTCGGGGCTGCTGTTCGCGCGGCATTTCTTCGGCGCCGTCGACGTCGAGGAACAGGGCAATCTGCGCGCCGCCGCGACGGCGCTGTGGGGCGGGCTGTTCAACGTGCTGTCGTTCCTGTCGACCACCGGCTTCGAAAGCCGCGACTGGGCCGAGGCGCGCGACTGGTCGGGGCTGGAGACGCCGGGCCTGATCCTGCTGCTGCTGTGCCTGGTGGGCGGCGGCGTCGCCACCACCGCGGGCGGGGTCAAGCTGCTGCGGGTCTACGCGCTCTACAAGCATGGCGTGCGCGAGATGCAGCGCCTGATCCACCCGAACTCGGTCGGCGGCGCCGGGATCACCGCCCGGCGCATCCGCCGCGAGGGCGCGCTGATCGCCTGGGTGTTCCTGATGATGTTCCTGCTGGGCATGAGCCTGCTGCTGCTGGTGCTGACCGCGCTGGGCCAGAACTTCGACGACGCGCTGGCGCTGTCGGTGGCGGCGCTGAGCAACACCGGCCCGGCGGCGCAGCTGCTGAACCCGGAATTCAGCTACACCGCGCTGGACCCGGCGACGCGGGCGGTGCTGAGCGTGGCGATGGTGTTCGGCCGCGTCGAGGTGCTGGTGTTCGTGTCGCTGCTGAACCCGGATTTCTGGCGCCGGTGAGGGCATTTTGTTGCACTGCACATATTTTGTGGCGATTGCCTCTGGAAATCCGCCGGGAAAACCCCATACCTAGGCGTGCGACAACGATTGCGACAACGATAATGCCCGTCAGCGGGCAAACCAGAAACAAGGCTTATAAAAAATGGCTGCCGACAAACAGAATCTGCAGGACGCCTTTCTCAACAGCATCCGCAAGGCGAAGATCCCGGTCACGATCTTCCTGGTCAACGGCGTGAAGCTGCAGGGCGTCATCACCTGGTTCGACAACTTTTGTGTGCTGCTGCGCCGCGATGGCCAGTCCCAGCTTGTTTACAAGCATGCGATTTCGACGATCATGCCCTCGCAGCCGGTCCAGCTTTACGAGGGCGAAGGCAACGGGGCCTGAGTGCGCACGCGCGTCCTGCACCCGCACCTGACCGGCACGCAGACGCGCCGCGCTCCCGGACGCGCCCTGGACGAGGCAGTCAGCCTGACCGAGGCGCTTGACGAGCTCGAGCTCGTCGACGCGTTCGTGGTGCCGGTGCCGCGGCCGCGCCCCGGCACCCTGTTCGGGCCGGGCAAGGTCGACGAGCTGGCGGAAAGCTGCAAGGCCGAGGACATCGGCCTGGTGATCGTCGACGGCCCGCTGTCGCCGGTCCAGCAGCGCAACCTGGAGCGCGCCTGGAAGGTCAAGATCCTCGACCGCACCGGGCTGATCCTGGAGATCTTCGGCGAGCGCGCGCAGACCCGCGAGGGCGTGCTGCAGGTCGACCTGGCGCATCTGGAATACCAGAAGACCCGGCTGGTGCGCAGCTGGACCCACCTCGAGCGCCAGCGCGGCGCCCTGGGCTTCGTCGGCGGTCCCGGCGAGACGCAGATCGAGTCGGACCGCCGCGCGCTGAACGAGCGGATCGTCCAGATCCGCAAGCAGCTGGCCAAGGTGGTCAAGACCCGCACCCTGCACCGCGCCGGGCGCAAGAAGGTGCCGTTCCCGGTGATCGCGCTGGTCGGCTATACCAACGCCGGCAAGTCGACGCTGTTCAACCGCCTGACCGGGGCAGGGGCGCTGGCCGAGGACATGCTGTTCGCGACCCTTGATCCGACGATGCGCGGCATCACCCTGCCGGGCGGCCGGCGGGTGATCCTGTCGGACACGGTGGGGTTCATCTCGGACCTGCCGACGCAGCTGGTCGCCGCGTTCCGCGCCACGCTGGAGGAGGTTCTGGACGCCGACCTGATCCTGCACGTGCGCGACATCGCGCACCCGGAGTCCGAGGAACAGGCCGAGGACGTCTACGCGATCCTGAACGAACTGGGCATCGACGAGGCGCGGCAGGAAACCATCGTCGAGGTGCTGAACAAGGTCGATCTGCTGGACGACGAGGCGCGCGCCCGGCTCGGGCGGCAGAGCGACCGCCAGGCGCGCCGGGTGACGCTGTCGGCCGTGACCGGCGAGGGCATCGACCGGCTGGTGGCGGCGATCGACGAGGTTCTGGGCGAGCCCGTGACCGAGGACCGGCTGCACCTGGAGTTTGTCCAGGGCAGGGCGCGCGCCTGGCTGCACGAGCAGGACGTGGTGCTGGACGAGACCCAGGACGAGACCGGCTTCGCGCTGTCCGTGCAATGGACCGAGCGGCAGCAGAAGAAGTTCAGGGAACTCTTCTAAAGCATTGAAATGATGCAATCTGCCGTGTCTGGATCGGCGGCCGACCTGGCCTCGACCGGGGTCCAGTCGTGCATGTTCGATCGGAACCAGGTGCGCTGCCGTTTGGCGTACTGCCGGGTCGCGACCACGCCGCGATCGACGGCTTCCTGCAGCGTCAGCTTGCCGTGCAGATGCGCCATCAGTTCGGGCGCCCCCAGCGCGCGCGACGCCGGCAGGCCTTCGTCCCACCAGTCCTGCGCCGCCGCGACCTCGTTCAGCGCGCCGCCGCCAATCATCGCCTCGAACCGGGCCTCGATCCGGTCGGCGAGCCATCCGGCGTCGCTTTCAAGCTTCAACTTCACCGCGTTGCGCTTTGAAATCATTGGCTCCGGCGTCTTCTTCTGCCATTCGGAAAGGGGCGTTCCGGTGGCGCGATGAACCTCCCAGGCGCGTTGCAGGCGCATGCCGTTGTTCAGGTCCAGACGCGCGTGCAGCGCCGGATCGTGCCGGCGCAGGTAGTCGCGGAACGCGTCCAGCCCGCGATCCTCGCGCAGGCGGTCGCCCTCGGCGCGGATCTCGGGCGGCGTGTGCGGCACCGGCGCCAGCCCGCGGGTCAGCGCCGACAGGTACAGCCCGGTGCCGCCGACGATGATCAGCGGCGTGCCGGCATCGACCAGCGGCTTCAACTCGCGCAGCCAGGCGCCGACGGAATACGCGGTTTCCGGCGGCACATGTCCGTACAGCGCGTGCGGCGTGCGGCCTTCCTCGTCCGGGGACGGCCGCGCGGTCAGGATCCGCCACGCGTCATAGACCTGCAGGGCATCGGCATTGACCACGGTCGCGCCGATGCGCTCCGCCAGCGCCAGCGCCAGGGCAGACTTGCCGGACGCGGTCGGTCCGGCGATCAGGATCGGCTTGCAACGGGCTGTCGACATTTCCGGACATGTTGTTGAGTTTGCGAACCGCAGTCCAGTGCTTCCGTCAATCGGCGTATTTAACATAATAATGATTATCGGACTTTGCTGTGCGGCTAGCTGTGCGGCTAGCTGTGCGGCGATCGGATCACCCTCGCCCCGGGCAACGGTCGCCATGCCCGCACAACGGTTGTTTCCGGATGACGGTTGCGGCTAGGCTTGCGTTCCCCGGACGATCGCCTGCACGCAACGACGGAGACGCGCAAGAATGAACGGTGTCCTGCCGCTGATCGGAAAACGCCTGCTTCTGGGCCTGGGCACCCTGCTGGTGGTGTCGATCATCATCTTCGGCGCGGTCGAGCTGCTGCCGGGCGACGTCGCGCAGGAGATCCTGGGCCAGAGCGCCACCGAGGAGACGGTGGCCGAGCTGCGGCGCCAGCTCGGGCTCGATCAGCCGGCCTACATCCGCTACTTCCAGTGGCTCGGCAACGCGCTGCAGGGCGATTTCGGCACCTCGCTGGCCAACAAGCGTTCGGTGGCCGAGCAGCTGGGTCCGCGGTTCCTGAACACGCTGTTCCTGGCCGGCATGGCGGCGCTGATCTCGGTGCCGCTGGCGATCGGCCTGGGCGTGCTGGCGGCGCTGATGCGCAACTCGATCTACGACCGGGTCGCCAACGCGCTGAGCCTGGTGTCGATCTCGAGCCCGGAATTCTTCCTGGGCTACATCCTGATCGTGTTCATGGCGGTGCAGAACCCGTGGTTCCCGGCGATCGCCAACGTCACCCCCGAGATGGACCTCGGCACGCGGATCTACCGCAGCACCCTGCCCGCGCTGACCATGGCGCTGGTGGTCACCGCCTACATGATGCGGATGACGCGCGCGGCGATCATCAACCTGCTGGCCAGCCCCTACATCGAGATGGCGCGGCTGAAGGGCGTGCCGAACCGGCGCGTGATCCTGCGCCACGCGCTGCCCAACGCGCTGGCGCCGATCATCAACGTGGTGGCGCTGAACCTGGCCTACCTGGTCACCGGCGTGGTGCTGGTCGAGGTGGTGTTCGTCTACCAGGGGGTCGGCCAGCTGCTGGTGGACAGCGTGTCCAAGCGCGATTTCCCGGTGGTCCAGGCCAGCTGCCTGGTCTTCGCGGCCACCTTCATCCTGTTCAACCTGATCGCGGACGTCGGCGCCATCCTGTCGAACCCGCGGCTGCGGCACCCGAAGTGAGGGCGACGACATGAGCTGGTTCACCCTCGCCTTCTTCGCGGTCCTGATCCTGGGCGGCGTCATCGCCGGCATGCTGCAGCGCCGCGGCCCGCTGCTGCTGATGTTCGTGCTGCTGTGCGTCTCGGGGCTGGCGGCGATGATGATGGGGCCGGGCGTGCTGAAGTCGATCAGCATCGGCGCCGGCATCCTGGCCGCGGCGGCCGGCATTTCCTATATGGTCCGCGAGAGCCTGGCGCTGCTGCTGCCCGAGGGCGGCGCCCGGCTGATCAAGACCGCGCCGCTGACCGCGGTCTTCGGCATGCTGGTGATCGCGGTCTACATCCTGACCGCGGTGTTCGCCCCGGCGATCGCCCCCTACGGCGAGGCCGAGGTGGTCGGCGCGTCGTTCCAGCCCGCCGACGAGACCATGCTGCTGGGCGGCGACCAGCTGGGGCGCGACCTGTTCAGCCGGCTGATCTTCGGCGCGCGCAACACCGTCGGCATCGCGCTGGTGACCACCGCCATCGCCTTCGTCATCGGCACGCTGACCGGGCTGATCGCGGCCAGCATGGGCGGCTGGGTCGACCAGATCCTGGGCCGCATCGTCGACACGCTGCTGGCGATCCCGCAGCTGATCTTCGCGCTGCTGCTGCTGACCATCACCGGGCCGAGCGTGCGCAACCTGACGCTGGTGATCGCCCTGCTCTATGCGCCGCTGATCTTCCGGCTGGCGCGCGCGGTCGCCGGCGGCATCGTGGTGATGGACTACATCGAGGCGGCGCGGCTGCGCGGCGAGCGCACCTGGTACGTGATCATGAAGGAGGTGTTGCCGAACGTCACCGCGCCGCTGGCGGCGGAGTTCGGGCTGCGGTTCTGCTTCGTGTTCCTGGCGATCTCGGCGCTGTCGTTCCTCGGCCTCGGGATCCAGCCGCCGACCGCCGACTGGGGCTCGATGGTGCGCGAGAACGCGACGCTGATCAGCTTCGGCGCGATCACCCCGCTGATCCCGGCGGCGGCGATCGCGCTGCTGACGGTGGCGGTCAACTTCGTGGTCGACTGGATGCTGCACATCTCCTCGGGGCTGAAGGAGTAGACCATGGCGAAGGACAAGGATCTGCTGCTGGACATCCGCGATCTGCGGATCGAGGGCTTCGCCGACGACAGGTGGTTCGAGATCGTCCACGGCATCGACCTGCAGCTGCACCGCGGCGAGGTCATGGGCCTGATCGGCGAGAGCGGCGCCGGAAAGTCGACCATCGGCCTGGCGGCCATGGGCTTCACCCGCGACGGCTGCCGCTTCGCCGGCGGCGAGGTGGAGTTCGACGGCATGGACCTGACCTCGGCCAGCGAGGCCGAGAAGCGTGCCCTGCGCGGCAGCCGCATCGCCTATGTGGCGCAGTCGGCGGCGGCCTCGTTCAACCCGGCGCACAAGCTGATCGACCAGCACGCCGAGGCGCCGGTGCTGCACGGCCTGATGAGCCGCAGGGAAAGCGAGGCCGACGCGATCGAGCTGTACCGCCGCCTGCGCCTGCCCAACCCCGACGAGATCGGCTTCCGCTATCCGCACCAGGTCTCGGGCGGGCAGCTGCAGCGGGCGATGACGGCGATGGCGATGAGCTGCCGGCCCGACCTGATCATCTTCGACGAGCCGACCACGGCGCTGGACGTGACCACGCAGATCGAGGTGCTGGCCGCGATCCGCGACATCGTCGACCAGTTCAACACCGCCGCGCTGTACATCACCCACGATCTGGCGGTGGTGGCGCAGATGGCCGACCGCATCAAGGTGCTGCTGCGCGGCGACGAGGTCGAGGAGGCCCCGACCCGCGAGATGCTGTCCGACCCGAAGCAGGACTACACCAAGTCGCTGTGGGCGGTGCGCAGCTTCAAGCGCGAGCAGAAGCCGCGCCCGCCCGAGGGCACCACGCCGCTGCTGTCGGTCCGGAACGTCTCGGCCGCCTATGGCGACACCAGGGTGCTGGATGGCGTCAGCTTCGACATCCACCGCGGCCGTACCGTGGCGGTGGTCGGCGAATCGGGCTCGGGCAAGTCGACCACGGCGCGCTGCATCACCGGCCTGCTGCCGCCGCTGGAGGGCGAGATCCTGTGGGACGGCACCCCCCTGCCCCCGCGCTACCAGGACCGCAGCAAGGAGCAGCTGCGCCAGGTGCAGATGATCTACCAGATGGCGGACACCGCGCTGAACCCGAAGAAGACCATCGGCCAGATCATCGGCCGGCCGCTGCGCTTCTACCAGGGGCTGCGCGGCGCGGCGCTGAAGAAGCAGGTGGACGGGCTGCTCGACCAGATCGAGATGTCGCCGTCGAAGTTCTATCACCGCCTGCCGTCGGAGCTGTCGGGCGGGCAGAAGCAGCGCGTGGGCATCGCCCGGGCGCTGGCCGCCGGGCCCGAGCTGATCATCTGCGACGAGGTCACCAGCGCGCTGGACCAGCTGGTCGCCGAGGGCATCCTGCGGCTGCTGGACACGCTGCAGAAGGAGCTGGACCTGGCCTTCATGTTCATCACCCACGATCTGGCGACGGTGCGCGCGATCGCCGACGAGGTGGTGGTGATGAAGGAGGGCGAGGTGGTCGAATCCGGCCCCAAGGACCAGATGTTCCGGCCGCCGCACCATCCCTATACCGACCTGCTGCTCAGCTCGGTCCCCGAGATGGATCCGGACTGGCTGAGCAACCTGCTGGAGGAACGCGGCCGCGACAACATCGGCGAGGCCGCAGGCAGCGCGGGCGCCTGAGCGGCGCCCGCGGCCAGGTTCACTCGGGCGCCGGGTCCGGGTTCGGCTTCGGGTTCGGAGCCTCGAAGTCGATCGCCCGGCGGTAGAGGTGCCAGGTGGCGTGGCCGAGGATCGGCACCACCAGCGCCAGCCCCAGCAGCGCCGGGATCGCGCCCAGGGCCAGCGACAGCGCGACCACCAGCCCCCATTGCGCCATCGTCCACGGGTTGCGCGCGACCAGCGTCACCGACGTGACGACCGCCAGCGGCAGGCCGACGTCGCGGTCCAGCAGCATCGGGAACGACACCACCGAGATCGCCAGCGCGACCACGGCGAACACGAAGCCGACGCCGAAGCCCAGAACGATCATCGCCCAGCCGGCGCCGGTGGTGAACACGTCGGCCAGGAAGGCGCCGGTCGAGGCGGGCGGCTCCGGCCCCAGCGTCATCGCGTAGATGAACCAGGCCGCGAACAGCCAGGCGACGAAGATCGCCAGCAGGTAGATCCCGAGCATGACGATCGGCGCCAGCGCCGAAGAGCGGAACACGGCCAGCGCATCGCCCCAGTTCGGGTGCAGCCCGCGCTCGCGCCGGCGGCTCATCTCGTAGAGCCCGACCCCGGCCAGCGGTCCGACCAGCGCGAAGCCCGACAGCATCGGGAACAGCAGCGGCAGCAGGTTCCGGTCCAGCGCGAACCAGACCAGCACGCCGCCGATCACCGGGTAGAGCAGGCAGATCGCCACCACGTCGGAGCGGAAGGCGGCGAAATCCTCGACGCCGCGGCGCAGCGCCTCCTTCAGGTCCTCGGTGCCGATCTTTCGCACCACCGGTACGCCCGACTCCTCGACGCCGCCCAGGCGTTCGGCGAGGTGAGAGGCGCCGCGACCGGCCCCCTCCAGTGCGCCGACGCTCCAGGACAGCGGATTTCCGATCGTTTTGACCATGCCATGCCCTCCGGTTTCCGTTTCCGGCGGCCGAGGCCACGATGCGGTTCGGCCTGCGGGTTCAGGGCGCAGGCGCCGATCTGGGCGGCCAAGGCAGCCCATGCGCACAAACTAGCAGGAAAAACCGGAAGATGCATCAACGCTGCGTGAGCCGTCCGGCGGAAGACGCGCGGGGCCGGGGGCGCAGCCCCCGGCCCCGCGGCCGGCTCAGCCCTCCAGCGTCGCCGACAGGGTGATGTCGGCGTTCAGCAGCCGCGAGACCGGGCAGCCGGCCTTGGCGCCCTCGGCGGCTTTCTGGAAGGCGGCGTCGTCGGCGCCGGGAACCTTCGCCGACACGTCCAGATGCACGGCGCTGATCGAGAACCCGGCGTCGCCCTTCTCCAGGCTGACCGTCGCGGTGGTGGCGATGCGCTCGGCGGTGAAGCCGGCCTTGTCCAGCTCGCCCGACAGCGCCATCGAGAAGCAGCCGGCGTGGGCGGCGCCGATCAGCTCCTCGGGATTGGTGCCCGACCCCTCCTCGAAGCGGCTCTGGAAGCCGTAGCGGTTCTCGTTCAGCACCCCGCTGGCGCTGGAGACGGTGCCCTTGCCGGACTTGAGGTCCCCGGTCCAGACCGCCGATCCCTTGCGTTTCATCAGTATCTCCCTTGTTCGGAACGTGCGCGCGCCAGCGCACCGGACGGGCGCCGGCGCGCAGGTTCAGGCTTCGGTGCCGGCGGACCCGGGCGGCAGCGCCCGGGCCGGTCGCCGGATCAGGCGAACCACCAGCGTTGATAGGCCCGGGCGCCGTCCAGTTCCCAGTTCGAGGCGATGCTGTCCTCGTGCATGACGTTGTCGCGCCGCGCCATCACCCGGTTGTTGAACACCGGCACGATGGTGCCGCCGTCGTCGCGGCACAGCAACTGCATCTCGGCGTACATCTCGGCGCGCTTCGCCTCGTCCAGCTCGGCCTTGGCCAGCAGCAGCAGCTCGTTGAAGCGCTCGTTCTGCCAGTGGCTCTCGTTCCAGGCGGCATCGGCCTTGTACGCCAGCGAGAACATCACGTCCGGCGTCGGCCGCGCGCCCCAGGCGACGAAGACGAACGGCTTCACCAGCCACACGTTCGACCAGTAGCCGTCGTTGGGCTCGCGCACGACCTCGATGTTGATGCCGGTGGGGCGCGCCTGCTCCGAGAACAGCACGCACATCTCGACCGCGCCCGAGAACACCGAATCGGCCGAGGACAGCTGCACGTTCAGCGAATCCATCCCGGCTTCCTTCAGGTAGAAATTCGCCTTGTCCGGATCGTAGGTGCGCTGCTCCAGATCGGCGTGGAACGGCAGCGACGGCGCGATCGGATGGTCGTTGCCGATGGTGCCGTGGCCGAACAGGATCTTGTCGATGATCTCCTGCCGGTTGATCGCGTGCTTCAGCGCCAGACGCACGTTCAGATCGTCGAACGGGGCGACGTCGACGAACATCGGCAGCGTGATGTGCGCGCCCGAGGCGACATCGTCGATCAGCACCCCCGGCGCGCGCTGCAGCAGGCCGACGGTCTTCAGGTCGACCAGGGACACGGCGTCGATCTCGCCGGTGATCAGCGCGGTCTGGCGCGCGTTCGGATCGTTCAGCGCCAGCATCGAGACGCCGTCGAACCAGGCGCCCTCGCGGTGCCAGCCGTCGTGGCGCTCCAGTTCGCTGCGCACGCCGGGCTCGTGGTTGACGATCTTGTACGGCCCCGACCCGACGCCGCTTTCCCAGTCGATGCCGCCGTCGGGCTTCGCCGGCAGGATCACCAGGTGGTAGTCCGACATCAGGTACGGAAGGTCGGCGTTGCCGGACGCCATGGTGACGACCACGGCGTTGTCGCCGTCGGCCTTCACGTCGCTGACATCGGTCAGCAGCGCCTTGGCGGCCGAGGCGGTCGCCTCGCCGCGGTGGAAATTGATCGACGCCACGACGTCTTCGGGGGTGACCTTGTTGCCGTTGTGGAAGGTGGCGTCCGGGTTCAGCACGAAGCGCCATTCCGAGGCGTCGTCTTGCGTCGCCTCCCAGCTGTCGGCCAGGTCGGGGCCCAGCTCGTTGGTGTTGGTGATCTCGGTCAGGTAGGACCGCGTGGCGTGGTTCAGCTGGATCATGTAGACCGATTCCGTGGTCCCCGGATCCAGGCTGTCGGCGGTGTTGCCGTCGTGCAGCCCCGCGCGGAAGGTGCCGCCGCGCTTCGGCGTCTGGGCGGCGACCTTGCTGCCCCACAGCGCACTCGCGCCGGTTACCGTGGCGCCGGTCGCCAGCATGCCCTCCATGAAGCCGCGCCGGCCGATCTTGCGCGCCCGCGCCTGGGCCATGATCTCGGCGACGATCCTGTCGATCTGCTTGTCGGACATGATCTCTCCCTGATGTCTTTTTCCGTTCCGGCACTAGGGTAGCCCAGCGTGCGGGAAATGAAAGACACAGTTTGCCGGCGCTGCCGCCCGCCGGTCGCGTTGCGCGGACCGGCCCGGTGTGGGACAAGGGGAAGGCAGGGTGCCGCACCCGCCCCGGCGCCCGGCTTTCGCGCACGCGCCCAGCCGAAAGGACCCGCGCCATGGCCCGACCCGCCCCGCCCCGCCCCGTCCCGCCCCGTTCCGCCCTGCGGGCACATCTGCGGGCGCTGCGCAGCGGTCTGATCGGCCGGCGCGAGTTCCTGGCCGGGGTCACGGCGCTGGGCACCGGCGCCGCGGCGGCGCACGCGCTGCTGGGCCTGCCGGCGCCGCGCCGCGCCCGCGCCCAGGACACGAACGAGGCCGCGCCCGCGGCCGCGCTGCGCTGCCAGATGAAGGTGCTGCCGCTGGACGATCCGCGGCTGTTCGACTGGTCCGAGAAGGCCAACGTGGCGCGCGGCACGCTCGAGAACCTGGTGCGCTACACCCATGACTTCACGCTGGAGCCGTGGCTGCTGCGCGCGTGGGAGCTGTCGGAGGACGCGCGCCGCTACACGCTGCACCTGCGCCCCGGCGTGCGCTGGTCGAACGGCGACCCGTTCACCGCCGCCGACGTCGCCTTCAACGTGGCGCGCTGGGCCGACGCCTCGGTTCCCGGCAACTCGATGGCGGCGCGGATGGCGGCGCTGGCCGATCCGGACACCGGGCGCCTGCGCCCGGACGCGGTCGAGCAGGTCGACGCGCTGACCGTGCGGCTGCACCTGTCGGTCCCCGACGTCACCCTGATGGCGGGGATGGCCGACTATCCGGCGCTGATCGTGCACCGCGACTTCGACCCGGCGGCCGGGGTCGGCCCCGGCACCGTCGGCACCGGCCCCTACGCGCTGGAAAGCGTGACGCCGGGGGTCTCGGCCTCGCTGGTGCGGCGGCCCGGCTGGTGGGGCGGCGCGGTGGCGCTGGCGCGGATCGACTACCTCGACCTCGGCACCGACCCGTCGGATTTCGTCGCCGCCTTCGAGGCTGACGCCATCGACATGGTGCACGAGACCACCGGCATCTACGTCGAGCTGTTCGACACGATGGGGCTGGAGCGCAGCAGCGTGCTGTCCGGCGCGACGCTGGTCGCGCGCGCCAACCGCGACACCGGCCCCGCGCCCTACCGCGATGCGCGGGTGCGGCGTGCGCTGGCGCTGGCGGTCGACAACCCGACGATCCTGGAACTGGGCTATGCCGGGCTGGGCCTGCCCGCCGAGAACCAGCATGTCGGGCCGATGCACCCGGACCACGCCGGGGTCGCCGCCCCGCCCGGCGATCCTTCGGCGGCGCTGGCGCTGATGCAGGCGGCCGGCGCGCAGGATTTCGAGCACGAGCTGCTGGCGGTGGACGACGACTGGACCCGCGCCAGCGCCGACGCGGTGGTCGCGCAGCTGCGCGACGCCGGCATCCGGGCGCAGCGCCAACTGCTCGACGGCGACAGCTTCTGGCCCGGCTGGGCGCGGCACCCGTTCAGCTGCACGCAGTGGAACATGCGCCCGCTGGGGGTGCAGAACATGGCGCTGGGCTACGCCTCGGGCAGCGCCTGGAACGAGACCGGCTTCGCCGACCCGGCGTTCGACGCCGCGCTGGCGCGGGCGCAGGCCGAGCCCGACCCGGTGGCCCGGCAGCCGCACATGGCCGAGATGGCGCGGCTGCTGATCGCCGACGGCGCCATCATCCAGCCGTACTGGCGCGAGCTGTTCCTGCACCACCGCCAGGGCGTGCTGGGGGTCGAGCGGCACCCGATGAACGAGCACCACCACGACCTGTGGGCGCTGGCCGGCTGAACGGAAATTGGGCGCCCCGACGGGACGCCCCCTTGTCTGCACACCGGCGCCGGGCTCAGCCGCGGGCGGTGCCCACCAGCCGCCACAGCACCGGGAACAGCATCGCCGCCAGCGCCAGTTTCAGCGCGTCGAACACCAGGAAGTTGGTCATGCCCCAGGTCATCACCCACTCCCAGCCCCTTTCGGCCAGGAACAGCTGCGCCATCCACGGCACGCCGAAGGCATAGACGATGACGTTGCCGACCAGCATCGCCGCGGCCATGCGCGCGAACGAGCGGTCCCAGCCGCGGCGCGCCAGCCAGCCCATCACGCCGGCGGCGGCGACGAAGCCCACCAGGTAGCCGCCGGTCGGTCCGGCCATGTAGGCCAGCCCGTTCGAGGTCGCCGACGAGCCGGTGAACACGTCGTAGCCGAACGCGCCGATCAGCAGGTAGCCCAGCATCGTCGCCAGCCCCAGCCGCAGCCCGTAGGCGGCGCCGACCGACAGCACCACGAAGGTCTGCATCGTGCCCGGCACCGGCCACATCGGCACGCGGATCTTCGCCGCCAGCGCCATCGCCGCGATGCCGGCGGCAACCAGCACCGCGCGCTTGACCCACAGACCCGTGCCGTGCGCCGGACCCAGATCGGCCAGCACCTTGTCGGTTGTCGCGATTGCCATGTCTTCCCCTCGTCCGGTTGTCTTTGCGGGGATTTGGCACGAGCGGACTTCGCAGTGCAAGCCGCAATCAGCCCGCCGGGCGGTAGTGGCTGCGCATGACGTAATCCTTGCGCGGGCCGCGCACGGTCCACTCCGCGCGCCACGCCGGCCAGTGCGAAAAGTCGTACGCGACCGCATAGGCATCCGGCGCGCAGGCGTGCGCGGCCCGCGCCGACGCGCCCGGGGCGAAGTCGTGGAACGGCCGGCCGTCGGCGAACAGCACCCGGATGCGCCCGCCTTCCTGCCGCCACAGGTAGCGCCGCGTCGCCGCCATCGGCGGCTGGCCGGGACGGACCAGCGTGCCGGCCTCGTCGCAGGTCAGCCCGTGCCCGTCGTCGGCGAAGCGCGCGGTGCCGGTCAGCGTCAGCACCGCGCCCGCGCGCGCATCCTCGATGCGGCGGGACAGGGACCACAGGCCCCGGAAGTCGGCAAGGCTTGTCACGCTCATGCCCCTGCCCTATCAGAGCGCGCGTCCGTTACGAAAGGCCCGCCGATGATCCCGCGCTATTCCCGCCCCGACATGGTCGCCATCTGGTCACCCCAGACAAAGTTCCGCATCTGGTACGAGATCGAGGCCCACGCCTGCGACGCGCAGGCCGAACTGGGCGTGATCCCGAAAGCGTCGGCCGAGGCGGTCTGGAAGGCCAGGGACGTCGAGTTCGACGTCGACCGGATCGACGAGATCGAGCGTACCACCAAGCACGACGTCATCGCCTTCCTGACCCACCTGGCCGAGATCATCGGCAACGAGGAAGCCCGCTTCGTGCATCAGGGCATGACCAGCTCGGACGTGCTGGACACCACCTTCAACGTGCAGCTTGTCCGCGCCGCCGACATCCTGCTGGCCGACATGGACGGCCTGCTGGAGGCGCTGAAGCGCCGCGCGCTGGAGCACAGGGACACGATCCGCATCGGCCGCAGCCACGGCATCCACGCCGAGCCGACGACCATGGGCCTGACCTTCGCGCGCTTCCATGCCGAGATGAAGCGCAACCGCGAACGTCTTGAAACCGCTCGCAAGGAAATCGCCACCGGCGCGATCTCGGGCGCCGTCGGCACCTTCGCCAACATCGACCCGGCGGTCGAGGCGCATGTCTGCGAGAAGCTGGGTCTGGCGCCCGAGCCGATCAGCACCCAGGTGATCCCGCGCGACCGGCACGCCGCGTTCTTCGCCGCGCTGGGCGTCGTTGCCAGCAGCATCGAGAACGTCGCCACCGAGATCCGCCACATGCAGCGCACCGAGGTGCTTGAGGCCGAGGAGTTCTTCTCGAAGGGGCAGAAGGGCAGTTCGGCGATGCCGCACAAGCGCAACCCGGTGCTGACCGAGAACCTGACCGGTCTCGCCCGGCTGGTGCGCATGACCGTGGTGCCGGCGATGGAGAACGTCGCGCTGTGGCACGAGCGGGACATCTCGCACAGTTCGGTCGAGCGCAACATCGGCCCGGACGCCACGGTGACGCTGGACTTCGCGCTGGCGCGGCTGACGCAGGTGATCGACAGGCTGGTGATCTATCCCGACAACATGATCGCCAACATGAACAGGTTCCGCGGGCTGGTGCACTCGCAGCGGGTGCTGCTGGCGCTGACGCAGAAGGGCGTCAGCCGCGAGGACGCCTACCGGCTGGTGCAGCGCAACGCCATGAAGGTGTGGGAACAGGGCGCCGATTTCATGGAAGAACTCAAGGCAGACGCCGAGGTGACGGCGGCCCTGTCCCCGGCCGAGATCGAGGACAAGTTCGACCTCGGCTACCACACCAGGCACGTCGACACGATCTTCGCCCGGGTGTTCGGCGACGGCTGACCGCGCGGCGGATCAAATCGGCCTTTCCCACGTTGGGCTGCCGGGTGCTATCGTGCACCCGCCATTCAAGGCAAGGGGAGGACTACCGATGCCACGCCTGACTGCTGCCACCGCCATCGTCCTGCTGCTGGCCGCGCCCGTCGCGGCGCAGTCGCCGGGTGCGAGCGCCGAGATGACCGATGCCGACGGCAATCCGGTCGGCACCGTGACCTTCACCGAAAGCGGCCACGGGGTGCTGGTGCGCGCGGAACTTCAGGGCCTGCCCGAGGGCTGGCACGGCTTCCACCTGCACCAGACCGGCAGCTGCGAGCCGGACTTCGCCGCCGCCGGGGATCACTACAACCCCGCCGACGCGGGCCACGGGCTGCTGACCGGGGGCGCGCACCACGCCGGCGATCTGACCAACATCTGGGTCGGCGCCGACGGCGCCGCGAAGGCCGACATGTTCACCACCGACGTCACGCTCGAGACCAGCGGCGAGGCGACGCTGAACGACGACGACGGCACCGCGGTGATCGTGCACGAGAACCCGGACAGCTATGGCGAGGATGCCGGCGCCGGCGGCCGGATCGCCTGCGGCGTGGTCAGCTTCGGCACCTGACCGGACCCGCGGCCGGGGCCGGCGGCCGGTCCGCACAGCGGATCCGGCAACGTCGGCCCCGGCGACCGGGCCGGCTGCTTCAGTCGCCGGCCTCGGTCATGATCTGTTCCTTGGCGAGCACCAGCAGTTGCGCCATCTTCTCGCGCACCTCCTCGTCCGAGGCCATCTCGCCCAGATCGCCCGAGACCTTGCGCACCACGTCCTCGTGACCGGCCTCCAGGAAATCCGCCTTGATCACCTCGCGCGCATAGGCGTCGGCCTCCTCGCCGCGCCTGCCCAGCAACTCTGCCGCCCACAGGCCCAGCAGCTTGTTGCGCCGTGCCTCGGCCTTGAACTGCATCTCGGCGTCGTGGGCGTACTTGTTCTCGAAGGCCCGTTCCCGATCGTCGAAGGTCGTCATCTGTCTCTCCTGTGGCCGTCCAGGCCGGTAGCGCCTGTGATCCTTCATATATCGGGAAGAATCGCCCGATGCACCAGTGGCGGCGGCGCGCCGGCGGCCCATGTTGCCGCAGGCCCGGCGCGCCCGGGCCGCGCACGCAAGTCCCCTTGCTCCCCGACCGCCCCTGCCCTATAGCTGCGCGCACTTCACCGCATCGGAGCACTTCAATGGCACGCCGCCGCATGATCTATGAAGGCAAGGCCAAGATCCTCTATGAGGGGCCGGAGCCCGACACGCTCATCCAGTACTTCAAGGACGACGCGACCGCCTTCAATGCCGAGAAGCACGCGGTGATCGAGGGCAAGGGCGTCCTCAACAACCGCATGTCGGAATTCTTCATGACCGGTCTGAGCCAGATCGGCGTACCCAACCACTTCATCCGCCGCCTGAACATGCGCGAGCAGCTGGTGCGGATGGTCGAGATCATCCCGCTCGAGGTCGTCGTGCGCAACGTCGCCGCCGGCAGCATGGCCAAGCGCCTGGGCATGAACGAGGGCACCGAGCTGCCGCGCCCGATCATCGAGTTCTACCTGAAGGACGACGCGCTGGGCGACCCGATGGTCACCGAAGAGCACATCATCGCCTTCAACTGGGCCAGCCAGCAGGACATCGACGACATGATCGCGCTGGCGCTGCGCGTCAACGACTACATGTCGGGCCTGATGTACGGCGTCGGCATCAAGCTGGTCGATTTCAAGATCGAGGTCGGCCGCGTGTTCGAGGGCGATTTCCAGCGCCTGATCGTCGCCGACGAGATCAGCCCCGACAGCTGCCGCCTGTGGGACATCCAGAGCGGCCGCAAGCTGGACAAGGACGTGTTCCGCCACGAGCTGGGCGACCTGTCCGAAGCCTATACCGAGGTCGCGCGGCGGCTGGGCGTGCTGCCTCGCAACGGCGCGACCACCAAGGGCCCGAAACTGGTGCAGTGAGGACGATGCAGGCAAGGATTTACGTGACCCTCAAGCAGGGCGTTCTCGACCCCCAGGGCGAGGCGGTGCGCCACGCGCTGGGCGCGATGGGGTTCGACGGCGTGCACGGCGTGCGCCAGGGCAAGCTGCTGGACGTCGAGCTGGACGCCGCCTCGAGGGACGAGGCCGAGGCCAGGCTGCGCGAGATGTGCGAGAAGCTGCTGGCCAACACGGTGATCGAGGATTTCCGGGTGGAGCTGCTGTAGGATGCGCGCCGCGGTGATGGTCGAATACAACGCGGATCTGGAAATCCAGTCGCTGCCCGATCCCGAGGTGCCCGAGGACGGCGTCGTGCTCAGGACCCTCGCCTGCGGCATCTGCCGCTCGGACTGGCATGGCTGGGTCGGCGAGCATCCGCGGGTGAAGCCGCCGCAGATCCCCGGCCATGAATACTGCGGCGAGGTGATCGCCGCCGGGCCGCGGGCAACCCACCGGATCGGCGACCGGCTGATCGCGCCGTTCATCCTGTCCTGCGGCACCTGCCCCGCCTGCCGCGCCGGCGAGCAGAACACCTGTGCCGACCAGCGCCTGCCGGGGTTCATCGAGCCGGGCGCGTTCGCGGACCTGATCGCCGTGCCGCGCGATCACAACCTGTCGCTGCTGCCCGAGGACATGTCGCCGGTGCTGGCGGCGGGGCTGGGCTGCCGCGTCACCACCGCCTGGCACGCGCTGACCGGGCGCGCCAACCTGCACCCCGGCGAATGGCTGGCGGTGCATGGCACCGGCGGCATCGGCCTGTCGGCGATGCTGCTGGGCAAGGCGCTGGGCGCGCGCGTGGTCGTGGTCGACATCGTTGACGAAAAACTGAACCACGCCAGGCAGTTGGGCACCGATGCGGCGGTCAACGCCAAGACCGAGAACACCGCCGAGGCGATCCGCGAGATCACCGGCGGCGGCGCCCATGTCTCGATCGAGGCGCTGGGGCATCCGGCGGTGGCGAACGCCTCGCTGGAATGCCTGCGGCCGCTGGGCCGGCACGTGCAGGTCGGCATGCCGGTCGGCCACACCGCGCGCATGGAGATCAACATGAGCGCGGTCTACATGGGCAACCTGGCGCTGTACGGCTCGCGCGGGATGCCGACGCGGGCCTATCCGCCGCTGTTCAACCTGATCCGCTCGGGCGCCGTCGACCTGTCGCCGCTGATCGGCCGCGAAGTGGCGCTGTCGGACGCCTCGGCCGAGCTGCGCGCGTTCAACGGGCCGACCGCCCCCGGCGTGGCCGTCATCACGAGGTTCGACGCATGAAAACCGCCGTCATCGTGTTT
Organism: Halovulum marinum; assembly: GCF_009697225.1. Taxonomy (GTDB): domain Bacteria; phylum Pseudomonadota; class Alphaproteobacteria; order Rhodobacterales; family Rhodobacteraceae; genus Halovulum; species Halovulum marinum. Next base: position 13,105 of record NZ_WIND01000019.1, on the reverse strand, counting down.
CCGGGCTCGAACTGCGACCGCGACATGGCCGTGGCGCTGGAGCAGGCCACCGGCCGCAAGCCGCAGATGGTCTGGCACAAGGATGCCGCCCTTCCGCAGGGACTGGACCTGGTGGCGATCCCCGGCGGCTTTTCGTTCGGCGACTACCTGCGTTGCGGCGCCATCGCCGCGCAGGCGCCGGTGATGCGCGCGGTCGTGGCGTTCGCCAATAGGGGCGGCCATGTGCTGGGCGTGTGCAACGGCTTCCAGGTGCTGATCGAGGCCGGGCTGCTGCCGGGCGCGCTGATGCGCAACGCCGGGCTGACCTTCGTCTGCCGCGACGTGACGCTGGAAGTGGCGACCGCCGACAGCGTGTTCACCAGCGCCTACGCCCGCGGCCAGGCGCTGACCGTTCCGGTCGCGCACCACGACGGCAACTACGTCGCCGACGCCGCGCTGCTGGAGCGGCTGCGCGGCGAGGACCGCATCGCCTTCACCTATCGCGACAACCCGAACGGCTCGACCGCCGACATCGCCGGCGTGCTGTCCGGCAACCGCCGGGTGCTGGGCATGATGCCGCACCCCGAACGGGCCGTGGATCCGGTGCTTGGCGGCACCGACGGCACCGCGCTGTTCGACTCGATCGCGGCGGCGGCGCGCATCGGCGCCTGACCGCGCGCGTGCCCGGGTCCCCTTGCCGCCCCAACGCCTTCGGCCTAGCCTTTGTACATGAACCAGACGGCGCGCCAGGACAGCCTGCGCATTCACAAGCTGAGGACCAGCATGTCGCCCCGGATGCGGATCGCCGCCGGGGTGCTGCTGGTGCTGTCGATCGCGCTGATGCTGGCGTCGAACCACTGGCTGACGCTGCGCTTCTCGGAGTCGCTGCGCGCCGAAAGCCAGCTGCGCGCGGCGCTCTACTCCGGCAACATGGTCACCCTGCTGCGCCAGCAGTCGCTGGTGCCGCAGCTGCTGGCGCGCGACCCGGTGCTGATCACCGCGCTGCAGAGCAAGGACTACACCAACACCTCGCAGCGGCTGATCGAGGTGGCCGAGGACATCAACGTCGAGCGCATCCTGCTGCTCGACCAGCAGGGCCGCGTCGTCGCCAGCTCCGAGCGGCGCGAGCTGGGCGCGGCGATGGCCGAGCAGCCGTTCTTCAACACCGCCCTGCGCGACCAGGCGACGATCTTCACCGTCACCGGCGAGGACAACGGCGGCGACATCCGCTTCCATTACGCCCGCAAGGTGACCGACGGGCCGAACGCCATCGGCGTGGTCGCGGTCGAGGTCGACATGCGCATCGTCGAGATGAGCTGGCGCAACCGCAACGACATGGTCGCGGTGACCGACGCCTCGGACCGGATCGTGCTGGCCTCGCGCCCCGAATGGCGCAACAACACGCTGACCAACGTGCTGGCGTCCGAGCCGCCGCCGTCGAACCTGCGCCAGGCGTTCAGCGTCCAGTACCGGGACACCGCCGAGGACAACCCCTATGTGTTCATGGACGGCCAGCAGCTGCTGCGCACCGAGATCAAGACCGGCTTCCGCGGCTGGCGGCTGACGTTCTTCGCCACGCTGCAGGAAGTGCGCACCAAGGTGATCGGCTATCTGGCGCTGGAGGGGCTGGTGCTGGCGCTGCTGATGGCCGGGCTGCTGTTCCTCGCCAACAAGCAGCTGCAGCAGCAATCCCGGCTGATCGCCGAGGAGTCCGACCAGCTGCGGCTGCTCAACGCCCGCCTCAGCAACGAGATCGAGGAGCGGCAGAAGGCCGAGCGCAACCTCGAGGTCGCCGAACAGAGCCTGGAACAGGCGTCGAAACTGGCCGCGATCGGGCAGATGTCGGCCGCCGTCAGCCACGAGCTGAACCAGCCGCTGGCGGCGATGCGCACCTATCTCGCCGGCGCCCGCCTGCTGCTGCAGCGCGACCGCATCGACGAGGCGCTGAGCTCGTTCCACCGCATCGACGACCTGCTGGAGCGGATGGGGAAGATCACCCGGCAGATGAAGAGCTACGCCCGCAAGGGCGCCGACACGCTGGTCGAGGTCGACATCCGCGACGCCGTCGAGGGCAGCCTGTCGATGATGGCGCCGCAGCTCGGCCAGACCCAGGTCGAGATCCGCAAGACCATGCCCAACGTGCCGGTCCGGGTGCTTGCCGACCCGGTGCGGCTGGACCAGATCATCGTCAACCTGCTGCGCAACGCGCTCGAGGCGGTGACGGACGAGGAGCAGCCGATGATCGACCTTCTGGTCGTGCAGGGGCGGCAGGTCTCGCTGTCGGTGCGCGACAACGGCCACGGGATCAAGGATCCGGACGCCCTGTTCGAGCCGTTCTACACCACCAAGAAACCCGGCGAGGGCGTCGGCCTGGGGCTGGCGATCTCCGCCGGCATCGCCAAGGAGCTCGGCGGCCGCCTGCTGGCGCGCAACGCCGAGCCGCAGGGGGCCATATTCGAATTGCGCCTGCCGCGGGCCGACGCCCGCGCCGCGCAAGCCGCGGAGTGAGGGAACCATGAACAGCAAGACACCCGTCGCCATCGTCGACGACGAGGCCGACATGCGCGGCTCGATCGCCCAGTGGCTGAACCTGTCCGGCTACGACCCGGCCAGCTTCGACTCGGGCGAGGCCGCGCTGAAGGCGATCCGCGCCGATTTCCAGGGCGTGGTGATCTCGGACATCCGCATGCCCGGCATGGACGGCATGGCGCTGCTGCGCCGCCTGCAGAGCATCGATGCCGGCCTGCCGGTGATCCTGATCACCGGCCACGGCGACGTCAGCCTGGCGGTCGAGGCGATGCGCTCCGGCGCCTACGACTTCATCGAGAAGCCGTTCGACCCCGAGCGCCTGGCCGAGATGGTGCGCCGCGCCTCGGTCACCCGCCGCCTGACGCTGGACAACCGCAACCTGCGGCGCGAGATGACCGACGGCTCGATGCTGCTGCGCCGGCTGGTCGGCTCGAGCCATGTGATCGAGAAGCTGCGCGAGTCGATCCTCGACCTGGCGCAGGCCGACGGCCATGTGCTGATCACCGGCGAAAGCGGCACCGGCAAATCGCTGATCGCGCACGCGCTGCACGCCTGCGGCCCGCGCAAGGGCAAGCCTTACGTCTACCTGAATTGCGCCGCACATCCGGCCGAAGAGATGGAGAAAATCCTGTTCGGACCCTCGACCGAACCGGAGGACCGGCCGGCGATCGAGGCCTCGGACGGCGGCACGCTGTGCCTGGAGCACATCGAATGCCTGCCCGACGCGCTGCAGGCCCGGCTGGTGTCCGAGCTGCGCCGCGGCGAGACCGCCGACGTCGAGCAGGCGCCGCGGAACCTGCACATCATCTCGATCTCCAGCCAGATCACCTCGACCGACACCCCGCCCGAGGAATTGCGCGACGAGCTGTTCTTCCGCCTCGGCGCGCTGCACCTGTCGACGCCGCCGCTGCGCGACCGCGGCGAGGACATCCTGCTGCTGTTCAACCGCTTCTGCGCCCGCTTCGCCGAGGACTACGGCTGCGAGCCGCCCGAGGTCTCGGCCGAGGATGCGGCGCGGCTGATCCAGGCGCAGTGGCCGGGCAACATCCGCCAGCTGATGAACGTGGCCGAGCGCGCGGTGCTGCAGAAGCGCCGCGGCGAGGAAGGCATCGCCAACCTGCTGGACGAGGGCGCGGCGATGCCGAACGCGACGCCGAACATCATGGTCGAGAAGCCGCTGCGCGAGCATGTCGAGGCGTTCGAGAAGATGCTGATCGACAACTCGCTGCGCCGGAACCGCGGCGCCGTCTCGGCGGTGATGGAGGAACTGGCCCTGCCCCGCCGGACGCTGAACGAGAAGATGGCGAAGTACGGGCTGGTCCGGGCGGAATACATCTAGGCCGCAGTCACGAATCCGGGCGCGGATCCCGGCGCGAACCGGGCGCGGCGGGTCAGGCCCGCTGCGCCAGTTCCGTCGCCAGATCGCCGTAGCCGGTAAAGCGGTAGCGGTATTCCAGCCCCAGCCGGCGCGCCGCGTCCCGCGCCTGCGCCTCCAGCGCCGGTTCGCGGGTCTGCGCCAGGTAGACCAGGCGCTCGTAGTTGCCGAACAGCATGTCGCGCAGCTCCGGGTGCCGGTCGAGCCCCATCGGCCGCCAGACGAAGGCGTCGAACTGGCGCACCAGGAAATCGGTCAGGTAGAAGCTGGTCACCTCGTCCTCGGCGCGGGCGGCGAAGGCGTCGTTGCCGTCGAAGAAGCTGTAGCAGTGCGGGCCCGGCACCATCTCGACGCCCAGCTGCGCGCAGCGCGCCTGCAGCAGCCCGCCGGTGCCGCAGTCGGCGTAGACCACGAAGATCCGCTCGTAGCGGCCGCGCGCCTCGGCCACCGCGGCCGCGACCGCGTCCGGCAGCCGGTCCGGGGTCAGGTGCAGCTTCGCCGGCAGGCACTGCAGGTCCATGTGCGTCCAGCCGTTCGCCGCGCGCAGCGCCAGGATCTCGCGCGCCAGCGCACCGCAGGCGATCAGCAGCAGCGGCGCCGCGCCCTGCCTGAGATCCAGTCCGCGTTCCGCCAGCACCTCGTCGCGCAAGCGCATGGTGCGCCCTCCTGCAGCCTCGGCGCAGTGTGTGTTCGCCGGCGGCGCGATGCAATGCCCTGCGGGTGCCGCGGCAGCGCATGGCCGACGCGCACACGCCATCTTTACCGGCGCGAGGGATCGGGTAGACAGGGAGCGGGCAGCCCCGGGAGAACGCGATGAAGCTGAAGAAACGCCTGCGCAAGATGGTCAAGTACGGGCCGTGGGGCTACCGGTTCTGGCGCGAGCTGATGCGCAGGCCCTACGAGCGGGCGTTCCCGACCCCGGCGGTGGCGGAGGATCTGCTGGCGGCGTTCCCCGCCGCCGCCGAACTGCGTGCCAACTTCGATGCGTTCCGCGCCGAGGCGCTGGCGGTGGCCACCGGCCGCGACCTGCCGGCGAACCACGAGATCATGCCCGAGCAGACCACCTTCTACGAGCACGACAGGATCCCCTGGAAGATGGTCGCGCTGCGCGCCTACAGCTACGACTACCGGGCGAACCTGGCACAGATGCCGCTGATGGCGGATTTCCTGCGGCGCAACCCGCGCGTGGTCTCGGCCACGGTGTCGGTGTTTCCGGGCGGCAAGCACCTGCGGCCGCACCGCGGCCCGTGGAAGGGCGTCTGGCGCTACCACCTGGCCTATCTGGTCGAGGATCTGGGCGAGGGCCGCACCTCGGCCGAGCTGCAGATCGACGGCAATACCCACTACCTGCGCACCGGCGACGACCTGCTGTGGGACGACACCTACATGCACGCCGCGATCAACCGGGCCGAGACGCCGCGGATCGTGCTGCTGCTGGACGTGCTGCGCGAGCATCCCTGGTGGCTGGGCTGGATATCGGGCACGGTGCTGCACGTGGCGCGGATCGCGCAGGGCGTGCGCGGCATGGACCGGCGCGCCGCGGTGGCGCGCTGATCCGGCGGCGGCTCAGCCCGCGGCGACGGGCTGGTTGTGCTTGCGGGCCATGAATTCCTTGGCGGTCTCGACCGCGACGGCGGCGTCGCGGCAGTAGGCGTCGGCGCCGATCGCGCGGCCGAACTCCTCGTTCAGCGGCGCGCCGCCGACCAGCACGATGTAGTCCTCGCGCAGCCCCTTCTCGACCAGCGTGTCGATCACCACCTTCATGTACGGCATCGTGGTGGTCAGCAGCGCCGACATGCCCAGGATATCGGGCTGTTCGCGCTCCAGCGCCTCGAGGTAGGTCTCCACCGGGTTGTTGATGCCCAGGTCGATCACCTCGAAGCCGGCGCCCTCCATCATCATCGACACCAGGTTCTTGCCGATGTCGTGGATGTCGCCCTTGACCGTGCCGATCACCATCCGGCCCAGCCGCGGCGCGCCGGTCTCGATCAGCAGCGGCTTCAGGATCCCCATGCCCGCCTTCATCGCGTTCGCCGCCAGCAGCACCTCGGGCACGAACAGGATGCCGTCGCGGAAATCGATGCCGACGATGCGCATGCCCTCGACCAGCGCCCTGGTCAGCACGTCGTAGGGTTGCCAGCCGCGGTCCAGCAGGATGTGCACCGCCTCCACGATCTCGTCCCTCAGACCGTCGTAGAGGTCGTCGTGCATCTGCTGCACCAGCTCGTCGTCGTCGAGCTCGCCGAGGACGATGTCGTCGCCTTCGTCTGACATGCTCCGGGTCTCCGCCTGTGGCCGCGCTACCGTTCCTTTTGGCGTGACATGAATTGCGCCCCGGCGGGTGGCCGATTTGCGACGCGGAACCGTCCGCCGGCGACGCCGGCACCCGGCGGCCGCCGGTCTGGCGCTTTTGTTCACTTTATGTTCTTGTTCCGGCATGTCGAAGGTCGAATCAGATCGGGTCCTGCCCGGCGCCGCGCGCGGCCGCGGCGCGCTGTCCAACGCCCCCGGCCGGTTCGAGCCGCACCGCCGCCTGCACGCGGACGACGGCTGGGGCCGGGAGCCGGAGCCGCAGGTGCGCACCCAGGTGACCGAGGACGGCAGCCGCAGCATCCTGGCGCGAAACACCTCGCCCGATATCCCGTTCGACCGCTCGATCAACCCGTACCGGGGTTGCGAGCATGGCTGCATCTACTGCTTCGCCCGGCCCTCGCACGCCTATCTGGGCCTGTCGCCGGGGCTGGATTTCGAGACCCGGCTGTTCTCCAAGCCGCGCGCGCCCGAACTGCTGCGCAAGGCGCTGTCGGCGCGGCGCTACCGGCCCGACGTGATCGCCATCGGCACCAACACCGACCCCTACCAACCGGTCGAACAGCGGCTGCAGATCATGCGCGGCGTGCTGGAGGTGCTGAACGCGTTCCGCCACCCGGTGTCGATCGTCACCAAGGGCGCGCTGATCCGGCGCGACCTGGGGCTGCTGGCCGAGATGGCGGCCGACGGGCTGGCGCACGTCGGCGTGTCGCTGACCACGCTGGATCCGAAGCTCAGCCGGCGGATGGAGCCGCGCGCCGCCGCGCCCGCGCACCGGCTGCGCAGCATCGGGCTGCTGGCCGAGGCCGGGATCCCGGTGCGGGCGATGATCGCCCCGGTGGTGCCGGGGCTGACCGACCACGAGCTGGAATCGCTGATGCAGGCCGCCGCGGACGCCGGCGCCACGGCGGCCAGCTACATCGTGCTGCGGCTGCCGCTCGAGGTCTCGCCGCTGTTCCGCGAGTGGCTCGAGGAGGTCTATCCCGACCGCGCCCGCCGGGTGATGGGCCGGGTGCGGGAGCTGCACGGCGGCCGCGACTACGACCCGGAATGGGGCCGGCGGATGCGCGGCCAGGGGCTGTGGGCCGATCTGCTGGCGAAGCGGTTCGCGGTGGCGCTGGGCCGCACCGGCCTGTCGCGGCAACTGCCGGCGCTGCGCCGCGATCTGTTCCGGGTGCCGCCGCGGCCGGGCGAGCAGCTGTCGTTGTTCTAGCCCCGCCGCCGCCGCCGGGGACGCGCTTGGGCCGGCGCGCCGGTGCCGTCGCCGTCGGACGAGAACGCCCCCAGCCGCGCCGCGATCTGGTCGAGCGCGGGCAACTCCCCCGCCCCGTCCAGCGCCTCGAGCCGCACGCGCATAGCCGCCAGGTGCGCCGGCCCGGTGCCGCAGCAGCCGCCGATGATTCGCGCGCCGCAGGCCAGCGCCAGCTCGGCATAGTCCGCCATCAGCGCGGGCGTGCCGTCGTAGTGCACATGTCCGTCGACGAAGCGCGGCACGCCGGCGTTGCCCTTGGCGATCAGCGGCATCCGCGCCCCGGCCGCGGACATGCCGCGCACCGTGCGCAGCAGATCCGAGGCGCCGACGCCGCAGTTCGCGCCGAACGCCAGCGGCGGCGGCGCCAGGTCCGCCACCAGCGCCACCATGTCGGCCGAGGTCACGCCCATCATCGTGCGCCCGGCGGTGTCGAAACTCATTGTGCAGCACCAGGGCGCGCCGGTGCGGCCGACCGCCAGCGCCGCGGCGCGCAACTCCTCGGGGGCGGAGATGGTCTCGACCCACAACACGTCCGCGCCGCCGTCGAGCAGGCCGCGCGCCTGCGCCTCGAACATCGCCGCGGCGTCCTGGATCGGCAGGCTGCCGACCGGCTCCAAGATTTCGCCGGTCGGGCCCATCGAGCCGGCGACCACCAGCGGCCGGTCGGCGGCGTCGGCCACCTCGCGCGCCAGAGCGGCGGCGGCGCGGTTCAGCTCGTGCACCCGGTCCTCGGCATGGTGCAGCTTCAGCCGCGCCGCGGTGCCGCCGAAGCTGTTGGTCAGGAACAGATCGCAGCCCGCATCCACCGCGCCCTGGTAGAGCGCGCGGATCCGCTCCGGCGCGTCCAGGTTCCACAGCTCGGGCGCATCGCCCGCCTGCAGCCCCATGTCGAACAGCGTGGTGCCGGTGGCGCCGTCGGCCAGCAGCCAGTCGCGGCGCGCCAGCAGCGCCTCGAGACCGGTTCTCACGCGGCTTCCCGCACCTGCGCGGCGATCGCCTCGACGCGGCCGATCATCGCCCGCAGCCCGTTCGATCGCTGTGCCGACAGATGCTGCTGCAGCCCCAGCTCGCCCAGCCGGGCATGGGCGTCGATGCCGGCGATCTCGGCGGCGGTGCGGCCGTTGTAGAGCGCCCGCAGGATCGCGATCAGCCCGCGCACGATCAGCGCGTCGCTGTCGCCGTCGAAGCTGATCCGCGCGCCCTGCCCGTCGCCGTCGACCCGCGGCACCAGCCAGACCTGGCTGGCGCAGCCCTCGACCTTGGTGGCGGGCACTTTCTGCGTCTCGTCGAGCGGCGGCATCTCCTTGCCCAGCTCGATGACATAGCGGTAGCGGTCCTCCCACTCGTCGAGGAAGGCGAAGTTGTCGGCGATCTCGTCGAAACTGGCGGTCATGGCGCTGCGCTCCGGCATTTTCTGCCTCTTAGGTAAGACTTCGCGCCGCGCGCGTCCAGTCGCGGCTTTTCAACGCGGCAGGGCTTCAGTACACCGGACATGGAGTTGATTTCCGGGAGGAAAAGGATGCGTTGGGTTGCGGTGCTTGCGGTCATGGGCCTGACGGGCTGTTCCTGGCTCGGGTTCGGCGGGGGCGATACGCGCGACGCGGGCGCGGTGGCGGTGTCCTCGCGCGGGCTGTCGGTGGAGCAGGTCGCGGCCACGGTGGCGGCGGACGGCTCGGTGCTGGTCGACAGCCTGGCCGAGGTGGTGCCCGAGCCGGCGCTGCGCGGCGTGATCCTGCGCGCCAGTTCGGTCGCGCCGACCCAGGGCTACTACGGCGCGGCGCTGGTCGCGGCGAACCGCGGCGCGCCCGACGCCGACGGCATCGTCACCTACGCGTTCCGGGCGCTGCCGCCGCCGGGCGAGGCGCCGGTCGGTCCGGCGCGCTCGCGGCTGCTGACGGCGGCGGTGTTCGTGCCCGATGCCGCGCTGGACGAGATCCGCGGCTTCCGCGTGCTGTCGCGCACCGGTACCGTCGACCTGCGTCGCTGACGCGGCCGCCGGGCGCGCGTCAGATCTCGACGATGCGCACCTTGTCGCCGTCGGCGGACAGGGCAATGGCGCCGGCGCGCAGGCGCAGCGCGTCGGCGCCGAACACCTCGTGGCGCCAGCCCGACAGCACATGCGATTCCTCGCCGCTGGCGATGTCGTCCAGGTCCGAGCTGGTCGCGATCAGCTTCTGCGCGACGCCGGCGGCATCGGCGCGCGCCTTCAGCAGCACGCGCAGCAGGTCCGACAGCGCCTCCTGCCCGGGCTTGCGCACCCTCGGCTCGGGAACGCTGGGCAGCTGGTCCTTGGGCAGTTCCATCGCGCCCTGGACCGCGGCGAGGATGGCGTCGGCAAGCTCGCCGCGCCGGGCGTCGCGCTGCAGCAGGCGGGATTTTCCCAGATCCTCGGGCCGGGTCGGCCGGGTCGCCGCCAGTTCCACGATCACGTCGTCCTTGAACACCCGGTTGCGCGGGATGTCGCGGCTTTGCGCCAGCCGCTCGCGCAGCGCGGCCAGCGCCTGCACCACGGCCAGGAACCGCGGCGAGTTCGACCGTGTCTTGACCCGCTTCCAGGCGTCCTCGGGCCGCATCGTGTAGGTCTCGGGGCTGGTCAGCGCGGCCAGTTCCTCCTGCAGCCAGGCGGCGCGGCCGTTTTCGGCCAGCTGCTGCGCCAGCGTCAGATAGATCTGCCGCAGGTGGGTGACGTCGGCCAGCGCATAGGCCTTCTGCTTCTCGCTCAGCGGCCGGCGGCTCCAGTCGGTGAAGCGCGACGACTTGTCGACGCCGGTCTGGCAGATCTTGCGCACCAGCGTCTCGTAGCCGACCTGCTCGCCATAGCCGCAGACCATCGCCGCGACCTGGGTGTCGAACAGCGGCGTCGGGATCCGGCCGGAGGCGTGGAAGAAGATCTCCAGGTCCTGCCGCGCGGCATGGAACACCTTGACGATGGCGGGGTCCGCGAACAGCGCCCACAGCGGCGCCAGGTCCAGCCCCTCGCTCAGGGTGTCGACCAGCACCGCGTCGCCCTCGGCGTCGCCGGGAAGGGCCAGCTGCACGAGGCAGAGCTGGGCGTAGTAGGTGCGCTCGCGCAGGAACTCGGTATCGACCGTGACGAATGGCTGGCCGGTCGCGCGCCCGCAGAATTCTGTAAGCGCGTCCGTCGTGGTAATCGTGATCATGGCGGGTTTTATATCGCCCCCGCCGCGGCTTGACCATTGCATTGTGCAGCGCCGGCGCCGGTCCGCCGCCACGTCATCCGGCGCGGTCCGGCAGCTCGAGGGTGATGCGGGTGCCGCCGCCGCCCGGGCCGGGCCCCAGCTCAAGCAGTGCGCCCGTCCGGGCCGCCAGTTGCCACAGGTGGACCATCGCCGGTCCCGCGTGCGGTCCGGTGAACAGCGCCGCGCGATCCGGCTCGGCCGGCGGCGCGACATCGTGCAGCACCGACAGCCGCACCCGGTCCCGCCGTGTCAGCACCCGCAAGGTCAGCGCGCTGCCCGGGCTGGCGCGGGTGGCGTCGAGCCCGGCGTCGATCAGCGCGTTCACCGCCGCCGACAGAAGGGCGCGGTCCAGGCGCAGCGCCGGGATCGTCGCGTCGACCGCGACCCGCCGGCCGGTGGCCAGGCCGCGCATGGCGGCGATGTGGCCGATCGCGGCGGCGGCGTCCGGCTCCGGCGTGCCGGGCGCGGCCTCCAGCGCCGACAGATCGCCGTGCCGGCGCAGCGCCGACTCGATCCGGTCGGCTTGCGCCGCGAACGCGTCCAGCGACGCTTCGGCGGCGGTGCGCACATGCGGCGGCGCGGTGCTCAGATCGTCGCGCATCAGCCGCGGCAGGTTGCGGATCACGCGCACGGCGGCGCCGATCTCGGCGCGCATCGACGCCTCGGCGTCGCGCTCGCCGCGCGGCGCCCCGGCCGCTGCCGGCCGCAGCACGGTCGCGGCCTGCGCCGGTGCGGCGGCTGGCGGCGGTCCGCGCCGCCGCGGGTTCGAAATCGATCGTGTCATGCCCCCTCCGAGCCGGTTCGGTCCGGTTATCGGCGCGCGGGGGTTAAGACCGGGTTAGGCCGCCGCCCGGCACCGGCCGGGCGGCGGTCGGGTCGGCTCAGTCGCCGAGGCCGATGCGCTCGATGAACGCCTTGTGGCTTTCGACGAACTTGCGGGTCTCGGGCGTGCGCTCGGCCCACTCCTCCCAGGTGGTCTGCGCGGCGGTGCGGAACGCGGCGCGGTCCTCGGCCGACCAGTCGTAGATGGTCACGCCCTTTTCGGGCAGCGCCGACAGCGCCTCGCCGTTCTCGACCAGGGTGGCCATCATCAGGTCGAACGCCAGCACCTTCTCGGCCGACTCGATGATCGCCTTGTGCGCGTCGGGCAGCGATTCCCATACGTCGGTGCGGCAGGCCAGCTGGTCCGAGGACATCGAGTGGAAGCCCGGATAGGTGGTGTGCTTGGCGATGTCGTAGATCCCCAGGCCGACATTCACCGCCAGCGACGAGGCGTCGGCGCCGTCGATGATGCCGGTCTCGAGCGCGGTGAAGATCTCGGTGAAGTCCATCACAATCGGCGAGGCGCCCAGTTCGGCGAAGATCTCGGATTCCATCCCCGGCGGCGAGCGGAATTTCCAGTCCTTCAGATCCTCGGGGCCGGCGATCGGCTTGGTCGAGTTCAGCGATTCCTGGCCGCCGACGTGGGCGCCGATGAAGGTCATGCCGTATTCGGAATAGAGCTCGTTGATCAGCTCCTTGCCGCCGCCGACGTTCACCCAGGCCTGGTACTGCAGCGGCGTGTCGTAGCCGCCCATGGTGTCGGCGACGAACTGGAACGCCGGGTTCTTGCCGGTCTGGTACGAGCCGTTGGTCATGTCGCAGTCGAGGATGCCGTCGGCGGCGGCGTCGAAGGTCTCGGCCGAGGCGACGACGGCGGAGGAGTAGAACATCTCGATCTGGATCTCGCCGTCGGACATGCGCTGCACGTTCTCGACGAAGTCGGCGATCATGCGGCCCGAGGTCGACTCGGGGGCCTGGTGGTTCTGGATCCGCAGGGTGGTGGTCTGCGCGCCGGCCGCCGCCCCCAGCCCGAGGGCAAGCAGGCCTGCAAGCGCTGTCGTGGTCGTGAGTCGCATGGTTTCCTCCGTGGTGTTCGGCGGTGGATCCGCCCTTGGAATATCTGGAACTGGTGCCTTCGCGTCGGTGGTCCGGGGCATCGGTCTGGTGATCTTCGTGTTCGTTCCGTCCCCGTCATTCGTCGCCGCGCCGGTCGCCGCGCCGGTCGCCGCGCAAGGCCCCGCCTGCCCCGACGTCATGTCGCGGGGTCGCGTGGCCGGGCCCGCGTCGCGACACGCGCGGCCCCGGACCGGTCGGCGGAACCATCGGCGGCGCGGCGGGGCGCTGTCAAGAACGCATTGGCCCCGCCGGTGCGGCCAGATCCGAAGCGGAACCGCCGCAGCCGCCCGTACGCGGCGCAGGCTCGGGAGACGACGAGGCCGGTGCCCACGAGGGCCTTCGGATCGATCCGCCATTTCGCATGGCCGACGACCCTGGCGGTGCCCGGGACCGCCGGGATCACCGCGCTTGCTGCCCGGCATGGTCTCGCCCGGCAGTTCGCCCTTAACAGGCTGCTGAAAAAGGCCGGTCTCGACGCGGTTTCGAGAACATGATTCACTTCCGGCACGGCAGCGGCAGCGG
>NZ_WIND01000001.1 GCF_009697225.1 Halovulum marinum | reverse complement strand
TCCGTGGCGTTCACATCCACGATCTTGGCACATTGCGATGCCGTCTGGGGAGGGCGGCAACCATCCCATCTGGGTGGTGCTGGAGACCGACGGCACGATGAGCGTGATCCCGCGCCAGGACGACAGCCTCGCCGAGGCCGGGACGATGCGCGACGTGGCGCAGCGGAACTGAGGCCGCCGCGCCCGGCGTCAGTTCACCAGCCCGGCGTGGCGCAGCGCGTCGTCCATCACCGCCTGGGTTTCCTCGGACACGGTCACCAGCGGCGAGCGCAGCTCGTTCTCGCATTTGCCCAGCACGCTCAGCGCGTATTTCACCGGGCAGGGGTTCGGCTCCAGGAAGGCGGCGCGGTGCAGCGGCATCAGCCGGTCCTGGTAGGTCAGCGCGCGGGCATAGTCGCCGGCCAGCATCGCCTCCTGGAACTCGGCGGACAGCTTCGGCGCGACATTCGCGATCACCGAGATGCAGCCGACGCCGCCATGCGCGTTGAACCCCAGCGCCGAGGCGTCCTCGCCCGACAGCTGGATGAACTCCGGCCCGCAGGTGATGCGCGTGTCCGACACCCGGCTGACATCGCCGGTCGCATCCTTCACGCCGATGATCCGCGGCAGCCTGGCCAGCTCGCCCATGGTCTCGGGCGTCATGTCGATGATCGAGCGGCCGGGGATGTTGTAGATGATGATCGGCAGCTCGCAGCAGTCATGCAGCGTCTTGTAGTGCGCGTAGAGCCCCCGCTGGTTGGGCTTGTTGTAATACGGCGTCACCACCAGCGCGGCGTCGGCGCCGACCTCCTGCGCGTGCTGGATCAGGCCGATCGACTCGGCGGTATTGTTCGACCCCGCGCCGGCGATCACCGGAATCCGCCCGGCGGTGTGCTGCACGACCACCTCGACCACGCGGCGATGCTCGGCATGGCTCAGCGTCGGGCTTTCCGCGGTGGTGCCGGCGGCGACCAGGCCGTGGGTGCCCTCGGCGACATGCCAGTCCACCAGCTTCTTCAGCGCATCCTCGTCCACCTTGCCGTTGCTGAAGGGGGTGATGAGTGCGGGAATCGAGCCCTTGAACATGATGTGTACCTTTGTTTCGCTGCGCCTTGCCTAGCCCCGAAACCGCCGGTCGGCAAGACGCGGCCGCGCCGAAAGGGGCAGACGGCGGGGCGCGGTTTTGATAAGGTCGGGCAAAACGGCCAGTGCCGGGCCCCGTACCGATTCCGCGTACCGATTCCGCGACGAACCCGTACAAGCCCGACCCGAGCCAGTACAACGAGGCCGAGCAGTCCCATGATCCGATTCCCCCGCGCCGCGGCGCGCCTGACCTGCCATCTGCTGATCCTCGGCGTGACCGCGGCACCGGCGCTGGCGTTCCAGCCCGAATTCCTGTCGCAGGCGCTGCGCCAGGTCTGGGCGCGCGACTACGACGCCGCCGCCGCCGCCGCCGCGCGCGCCGGCGACCCGGTGGCCGCCGACATCGTCGACTGGCACCGGCTGCGCGCCGGGCAGGGCGGCTGGGGCGACTACGCCCGCTTCCTGACCGCCAACGCCGACTGGCCCGGCCTGCCGCTGATGCGCAAGCGCGCCGAGGCCGAGATCCCCGGCGCACTGCCGGCCGAGCAGGTGCGCGCCTTCTTTCTGGTGGACAAGCCGCAGACCGGGCGCGGCGCGATGCTTTACGCCGCGGCGCTGGGCGGCGCGGCCGGGGCGGCGGAACGCGCCCGCGCCTGGCGCGAGCTGCCGATGACCGGCGACGAGCGCAGCCAGTTCCTGCAGCGCTTCGGTGCCGAACTGGCGCCGCTGCACCGCGCCCGGCTGCAGGCGATGCTGTGGGCCGGCGAGGTGCAGGCCGCCGAGGCGATGCTGCCGCTGGTGCCCGCCGCCGACGCGGCGCTGGCCCGCGCCCGGATCGCGCTGCAGCGTCAGGCGGACGGCGTCGATTCGCTGATCGCGAAGATCCCCGCCAGCCATGCCGACGACGGCGGGCTGGCCCACGACCGCTTCGCCTGGCGCATGTCCAAGGGCCGCTGGGACGACGGCGAGGCGTTGATCCTGGCCCGCTCCGTCTCGGCCGAGAGCCTGGGCCGCCCCGAGGCCTGGTCGAACCGCCGCCGCTCGATCGCCCGCAACGCGATGCGCGAGGGGCGGGTACAGGCCGCCTACCAGATCGCCAGCCGGCACTTCCTGACCGAGGGCTCGGACTATGCCGACCTGGAATGGCTGGCCGGCTATCTGGCGCTGGTGCACCTGAACGATCCGGTCACCGCGACCCGGCACTTCCAGCGCTTCGCGGCGGCGGTCGAGACGCCGATCTCGCTGGGCCGCGCCGGCTACTGGCTGGGCCGCGCCCACGAGGCGACCGGCGACATCGCCGCCGCGCGGCGGGCCTATGCCGCGGGCGCGCGGCACCAGACCAGCTTCTACGGCCAGCTCGCCGCCGAGCGCGCCGGCATCGCCCCAGACCAGGAGATCGTGCAGCGCGGCCTGCCGGACTGGCGCGGCCGCGGCTTCGCCCGCTCGGGCCCGGTGCAGGCGGCGCGGCTGCTGCAGGCGGCGGGCGATCCGGTGACCTCGCTGCGCTTCCTGCTGCACGTGCAGGAAAGCCTCGGCCCCGAGGACGCCGCCGCGCTGGCGCGGATGTCGCTCGAGATCGGCCAGACCCCGGCGGCGGTGCGCATCGCCAAGCGCGTGGTGCGCGAGGGTGCGGTCTGGCCCGACGCCTACTACCCGCTGACCGGGCAGACCGACGCCGCGCGCGGCATCCCGCCCGAGCTGGCGCTGGCCATCGCCCGGCAGGAAAGCGAGCTGAACCCGGTCGCGGTCTCGCCCGCCGGCGCGCGCGGGCTGATGCAGCTGATGCCGGGCACGGCGAAGAAGGTCGCGGGCGATCTGGGCCTGCCCTACAGCCAGGCGCGGCTGACCTCGGACCCGGACTACAACGTGCGCCTCGGCTCGCGCTACCTGGCCGAGATGCTGGCCCGCTACGACGGCTCGGTGATCTTGGCGGCGGCGGCCTACAACGCCGGTCCGAACCGGGTGGACCGGTGGCTCGGCACCTATGGCGATCCGCGCCGCCCCGGCGTCGATCCGGTGCTGTGGACCGAGACGATCCCGTTCCGCGAGACCCGCAACTATGTGCAGCGCGTCGCCGAAAGCCTGCACGTCTACCGCTCGCGCATCGCCGGGCGGGCGGGGCCGATCGGCCTGTCGCGGGTGCTGGGCGCGCCGCTGTCCGGCCCGCTTCCGGCGGCGCCGGTGGTGGCGGCGGCCCCGGTGGTGGCTGTGGCCCCGGCCCCCGCGCGGACTTCGGTGCAGACCGCGGCCCCCGCCGCCGCGGCGCAGATCACCCGCGCCGCGACCCCGG
The DNA here is from genome assembly GCF_009697225.1 of Halovulum marinum. Lineage (GTDB taxonomy): Bacteria > Pseudomonadota > Alphaproteobacteria > Rhodobacterales > Rhodobacteraceae > Halovulum > Halovulum marinum. The sequence goes on along the minus strand of NZ_WIND01000001.1, from coordinate 619,187 downwards.
TCGAAGTCGTCACCGTCGCCCCGGCGGCGCCGGCGCGCCCCGCCGGCCTCGCGGTGGCGGCAGAGCGGCGCGCGCCCGCCGCCACCCGGCTGCGCACCGCGCCCCGGCCGCGCCCGCGCTGAGCCCGGCCCGGCACGCCGACCCGCGCCGGTTCGGCCCGGCGCGGGCGCCGTTAACGAAGTTTTCGGAGATGAAAGCTCTTTTGGATCAGCGGGTTGAGGGGGCTTTCACGGTGAAATCCGCCGATTTCACGGTGCCACGCCGCCCGGCGCCGCGCGCGCGCCGCGCGGCCGCGCCCCGCGCACCCGCTCGCGCCAAAGGGTGAACAGGCCCGCGCCGATCACCACCGCCGCGCCCGCCGCCACCGGCCACTCCAGCGTCTCGCCGAACACGAAGATCCCGATCGAGGCGCCGAACACCAGCTGCAGGTAGGCGAACGGCTGCACGGTGCTGGCCTCGGTCGCCTCGTAGGCCTTGATCAGCAGGAAATGCCCCAGCACCCCGGTCAGGCACAGGCAGCCCATCCAGAACCAGTCCAGCGGCGTCTGCATCGGCGCCCACCAGAACGGCGCCACCAGGCTGATCGCCACCGCGCCGGCGACGCCGGTGTAGAAGAAGCTGGTGTCGGCGCTGTCGCGCCGCGCCGCCATCCGCGTCAGCAGCCCGTACAGCGCGAACATCGCCGCCGCCGTCAGCGCCACCAGCGCGCCGGGGGCGAACACCGCCAGCCCCGGGCGCAGGATGATCAGCACCCCGACGAAGCCGACCGCCACCGCCGCCCGCCGCCGCCAGCCGACCTTCTCGCCCAGCACCGGGCCGGACAGGATCGCGATGATCAGCGGATAGAAGGCGAAGATCGCGTGGCTCTGCACCAGCCCCAGCAGGGTGAAGGCCAGCACCATGACGCAGATCTCGGCGACCAGCAGCACGCCGCGGAAGATCTGCAGCAGCGGCTGCGTGGTGCGCGCCGCCGCCCGCAGGCCGCCGGGCCTGAGCGCGCTGCGGCCGATCACGAAGGCGGCGAAGAACCAGTAGCGGAACAGCACCACGGTCAGCACGTTGTAGGTCTCGGCCAGGTGGCGCGAGAACGCGTCCTGCAGCGCGAACACCATGGTGGTGGCGATCATCAGCAGGATCCCCAGCCGCGGGTTGTCGCTCATCCCAGCACCCCGGCGGACATGTGGCGCTTGCGGCCGAAGCCGGGCAGGCGCTGCACGCTGAACCCGGCCGCCGCCAGCGCCCGCCGCATGTGCCCGGCGGCGGTGTAGGTGGCGAAGCTGCCGCCCGGCGCGGTGTGCGCGGCGACCGCCCGCAGCAGCGCCGGCTCCCACAGCTCGGGGTTCTTCGCCGGGCTGAAGCCGTCAAGGTACCAGGCGTCGGCGCGGCCGTCCCAGCCCGGCAGGGTCCGCCGCGCGTCGCCAACCAGGATCTCGGCCTCGACCGTGCCGAGGGTGAAGCGGGTCGCGCCCCGCGCCCGCGCCGCCAGCATCGGCCCCGCATGCCGGGCGACCGCGGGCCAGCGCGCCAGCGCCCGCGCGGCGTCGCCGGCGGCCATCGGATAGGCCTCGAACCCGGTGTAGCGCACCGGCACCGCGGCGCTCATCGCCGTCAGCACCAGGTTCAGCCCGGTGCCGAAGCCCAGCTCGGCGACGTGAAAACCCGGGCGCAGCCGCCCGGGCAGGCCGTTGCCGTGCAGAAACACGTGCCGCGACTCGGCCGCGCCGTCGGTCAGCGAGAAATACGGATCGTCGAACCGCGACGAGACCGGCGTGTCCCCGTCGCGCCAGTCCAGGCTTGGCGGCTGCCCCTGATCCATGCTCTACCCCGGGATGCGGAACGGGGCGACCATACGGGGCCACATGGCAAGCGCAATCGGAAACCGGCGCTGGGACGTCGCGGTGGTCGGCGCGGGGGTCTGGGGCCTGGCCACCGCCCGCGCGGCGCTGGCCCGCGGGCTGTCGGTGATCGTGCTCGAGGCCGCCACCGTCGCCGCCGGCGCCTCGGGCGGGGTGGTCGGCGCGTTGTCGCCGCACGCCCCTGACCGCTGGACCGGGAAGAAGGCGTTCCAGCTGCGCGCGCTGCTGGCGGGCCGCCGCTACTGGCCCGCGCTCGAGACCGGGACCGGGCTGGCCACCGGCTATGCCGCCTGCGGCCGGCTGATGCCGTTGCAAGACGCCGCCGCGCGCGACCAGGCCGAGGCCCGCGCCGCCGAGGCGGCGCGGAACTGGGGCGCGCAGGCCCGCTGGCAGGTGGTCGAGACCGTACCCGGCTGGCTGGCCGCGGCGCCGTTCGGCGCGGTCCACGAGACGCTGTCGGCGCGGCTGTTTCCCCGCGCCGCCTGCGCCGCGCTGGCCCGGGCCGTGCGCCTGTCCGGGGGCGCGATCCGGGAAGCGACGCCGGTCCGCGCGCTTGCCCCCGGCATGGTGTCCACCGACGCCGGCACCGTCCGCGCCGGTACCGTGGTGGTCGCCGCGGGCGTTGCCGGCTTCGGCCTGCTGGGCATCGCCGGGGGGCGCGGCGTCAAGGGGCAGGCGGCGCTGTTGCAGGCCGATACCCCGGCCGCCGCGCCGCTGGTCTTCGCCGACGGGATCTACGTGGTGCCGCAACCCGGCGGACTGGTCGCGGTCGGCTCGACCTCGGAGAACCGGTGGGCCGACCCGGCGCCGGACGCGCGGCTCGAGGCGGTGATCGCCCGCGCCCGCGCGCTGGTGCCGGCGCTGGCCGACGCCCCGGTGCGCGAGCGCTGGGCCGGCATCCGGCCGCGCGCGCCGCGCCCCGACCCGATGCTGGGCCCGGTGCCCGGCCTGCCGGGGGTGCTTGCGGCGCTGGGCGGGTTCAAGATCGGCTTCGGCCTCGCACCGCTGGTGGCCGAGACCCTGGCCGACATGATCGCGGGCGGCGCGCCGGACCTGCCCGCGGATTTCGCCGCGGCGGCGCAGATCCGCGCCTGACCGCCAGCCGGGTCAGGCGGCCAGCGCCATCTCCTGCCGCAACTGGCCCATCAGCTGCTGCAGCAGCTCGAAGCTGCGCGGATCGGTCAGCCGGCCGTTCTCGTCGAACGCCTTCGCGGCGCCGGCGATCATCACCTCGGGGCCCTGCAGCACGCGCGGCCGGAACGGCACCAGGCAGTGCCGCAGCGAGAACTGCGAGCGCTCGCCGCCCGCGCGCCCGGCCGCCGAGGACACGATCGCCAGCGGCACGTCGCGCATCGCGGTGATGTCGTCGCGGCTGAACCAGTCCAGCGCGTTCTTCAGCACGCCCGGCAGGTTCTTGTTGTACTCCGGCGTCGAGATCACGATGGCATCCGCCGCCCTTGCCTGCTCGACCAGCGTCCGCACCGCGGGCGGGATGCCCTCGGCGTCCTCGAGGTCGCGGTCGTAGAGCGGAAAGCGGATGTCGGCGACGGTCAGCTGGCAGTGCCCGAAGGCGCGGGCGGCCTCGTGCACCAGCATGGTGTTGCTCGACGCCTTGCGCAGTGCACCCGAGATCCCCAGCAGGCGTGGCGTGTAATTCATGTCGGTCCTGTCCTTTCGAAGCCCCTTCGAAACAGATAGGCAGCCCGCCGGGAAGATCCAAATCACCTCGCCGTGGCGGATATCTTGTGGGCGGACGGCAGGGCCCTGCCAGATCATGTGTGCGCAGGGTTGACTCGCGCGGCCGGTCGTCGGAACCTGCCCGTCAGGCCGGAATCGGCACAGGCGCAGAGCGCCGGACCACGGGGCAGAGCAGGGCCACCACCGCAGATGCAGTTCACCAAGCTACGCTTGCTGGGATTCAAGAGCTTCGTCGATCCGACGGAGCTGCACATCGCGCCGGGGCTGACCGGGGTGGTGGGCCCGAACGGCTGCGGCAAGTCCAACCTGCTGGAAGCCTTGCGCTGGGTGATGGGCGAGAACCGCCCGACGGCGATGCGCGGCGGCGGCATGGAGGACGTGATCTTCGCCGGCGCCGCCAGCCGCCCGGCGCGGAACTACGCCGAGGTGACGCTGCACCTGGACAACACCGACCGGCTGGCGCCGGCCGGGTTCAACGACCAGGACAACCTTGAGATCGTGCGCCGGATCACCCGCGACGCCGGCTCGGCCTACAAGACCAACGGCAAGGAGGCACGGGCGCGCGACGTGCAGATGCTGTTCGCCGACGCCTCGACCGGCGCGCATTCGCCGGCGCTGGTGCGGCAGGGACAGATTTCCGAGCTGATCAACGCCAAGCCGAAGGCGCGGCGGCGGATCCTGGAAGAGGCCGCCGGGATCTCGGGGCTGTACCAGCGGCGGCATGAGGCCGAGCTGAAGCTGAAGGGCACCGAAACCAACCTGGCGCGGGTCGAGGACGTGCTGGAGGCGCTGCGCGCCCAGCTGGGCGCGCTGGAGAAGCAGGTGCGGCAGGCGCGGCGCTACCGCGAGATCTCGGCGGCGCTGCGGGTGGCCGAGGGCATGCTGCTGTACCGGCGCTGGCAGGAGGCCGAGGCCGAGCGCGCCGCCGCCGCCGCCGCGTTGACCGCGGCGGTGACGCTGGCCGGCCGGGCGCAGACCGAGGCCGCCCGCGCCGCCGCCGCGCGCGAGCAGGCCGATGCCGCCGTGCCGCCCCTGCGCGAGGAAGAGGCCGTCGCCAACGCCGTCATGCAGCGCCAGCTCGTCGCCCGCGACCAGCTGGACGAGCGCGAGGCCCGCGCCCGCGAGGAGGTGCGCAAGACCCGCGCCCAGATCGAGCAGCTGACCCGCGACGCCGAGCGCGAGCAGGGGCTGAACCGCGACGCCAACGAGCGCATCACCGAGCTGGACTGGGAGAAGGCGGCGATCGAGAAGGCCTCGGCCGGGCAGGACGCGGCACTGGACGCCGCCGAGGGCCACGCCCGCGCCACCGCCGCCGCGCTGAAGGCGCAGGAAGCCGGGCTGGACCAGCTGACCGAGGATACCGCCCGCCTTGCCGCCCGGCACCAGTCGGCCGAGCGCCGGGTGGCCGATGCCGAAAGCCAGGCCCGGCGCATGGCGGGCGAGCTGCAGGACGCCGAGGCCGCCGAGCAAAGGCTGCGCGGCGAGCTGGACGCCGCCGCCGGGGCGCGCGCCGCCGCCGAGGACCGGCTGGAGGCGGCGCAGGAGCAGGCCGCCCGCGCCGAGGACATGCTGGCCGAGGCCGAGGCCGACCGCGCCGACGCCCAGGCGGGCGAGGCCGCGGCGCGCGGCGCACGGGCCGAGGCGGACGGCGCGGTGTCGGCGCTGGGGGCCGAGGTCTCGGCGCTGCGGCGGCTGCTGGAGCGCGAGAAGGGCGAGGGCCCGCAGGTGCTGGACAGCGTGCGCGCCGATCCGGGCTTCGAGGCCGCGCTGGGCGCGGCGCTGGGCGACGATCTGAAGGCGCCCGAGGTCGACGGCGACGGCCGCAGCGGCTGGCGTCTGGTCGCGGCGGGGGATGCGGCTGGGGATTCGGCGGGGCTGCCGGACGGCGCCGCGCCGCTGGCCGGGCATGTCGAGGCGCCCGCGGTGCTGGCGCGGCGGCTGGCGCATGTCGGGCTGGTCGCGCGCGAGGACGGCCCGCGGCTGCAGGCGCGGCTTGCGCCGGGGCAGCGGCTGGTCAGCCGCGAGGGCGACCTGTGGCGCTGGGACGGCTATTCCGTGCGGGCCGAGGACGCGCCCTCGACCGCGGCGCTGCGATTGCAGCAGCAGAACCGGCTGCGCGCGCTGCAGGCGCAGCTGGACGAGGCCGAGGCCAGGGCCGGGACGGCGCGCGCGGCGCACGACGACGCCCGCGCCGCGCTGGAGGCCGCGCAGGCCGCCGAGGCCGCCGCCCGCCGCGCCCGCAAGGAGGCCGAGGCCGCCTGGAGCCAGGCGCAGCGCGCCGCCGGGCAGGCGGAAAGCGCCGAGACCACGCTGCAGGGCCGGCTGGAGACGGTGGCGCACGCCCGCGCTCGCCGTGCCGAGGATCTGGCCGAGGCCGAGGAGGCGATCGCCGAGGCGCACGCCGCGCGCGACGGGCTGGAGGATCTGGACAGCGCCCGCGCCACGCTCGAGGACCGCCGCACCGCGGTCGAGGGCGCGCGGGCGACGATGTTGGAGGCGCGGCAGGCGCTGGACGATCTGCGCCGCGAGATCGACCAGCGCAAGGCGCGGGCGCAGTCCGTGGCCAAGGAGCTGTCCGGCTGGCGGGCGCGGCTGGAGACCGCCGAGAGCCGCAGCCTGGACCTGGCCGCGCGGATCGAGGCGCACGCCGAGGCGCTGGAAGAGGCGCAGGCGGTGCCCGAGCGGATCCTCGAGGAGCGCGCCAGGCTGGTCGAGCTGATCACCGGCGCCGAGGACCGTTGCCGCGCCGCCGCCGACGCGCTGGCGGCGGGCGAAACCGCGCTGCGCGAGGCCGAGGCCGCCGAGCGCGCCGCCGAGCGCGCGGCCTCGGAGGCGCGCGAGGGCCGGGCGCGGGCCGAGGCGCTGGCCGAGGCCGCCGCCGGCCGCGTCGAGGCCGCCGCCGAGCGCATCGCCGAGGAGCAGGACAAGACCCCCGAGACGCTGCTGGAGGCGCTCGACGCCACCCCGGACGCGATGCCCGACAGCGAGGCGCTGGAGATCGAGGCGGCGCGCCTGGCCCGGCAGCGCGACGCGCTGGGCGCAGTGAACCTGCGCGCCGAGGAGGACGCCGCGGAGGTGCGCACCGAGTTCGAGACCCTGGCCGCCGAGAAGGCCGACCTGGAGGAGGCGGTCGGCAAGCTGCGCACCGGCATCGCCAACCTGAACCGCGAGGGGCGGCACCGGCTGCTGGCCGCGTTCGAGGAGGTGAACGCCAATTTCTCGACCCTGTTCCGCACCCTGTTCGGCGGCGGAGACGCCAATCTGGTGCTGGTCGAAAGCGAGGACCCGCTGGACGCCGGGCTGGAGATCATGTGCCAGCCGCCGGGCAAGAAGCTGTCGACGCTGAGCCTGCTGTCGGGCGGCGAGCAGACGCTGACCGCGATGAGCCTGATCTTCGCGGTGTTCCTGGCCAACCCCAGCCCGATCTGCGTGCTGGACGAGGTCGACGCGCCGCTGGACGACGCCAACGTCACCCGGTTCTGCGACCTGCTGGACGAGATGACCCGGCGCACGCGGACCCGGTTCCTGATCATCACCCACCACGCGGTGACGATGAGCCGGATGGACCGGCTGTTCGGCGTCACCATGGCCGAGCAGGGGGTCAGCCAGCTGGTCTCGGTCGATCTGGCGCGGGCCGAGGCGCTGGTCGACGCCTGAGACGTCGCGCGGCCGGAACGCTTGCGCCGGCCGCGCGTTTGCCGTGATGAAAGACCCCGCCGCCCCCCGCACAACCGAACGCCGCTTCATCCGCGAGATGGTCACCGCCATCGCGCTGATCGCGCTGGCGCTGCTGCTCTGGAAGGTGCGGCAGGCGCTGCTGATCGGCTTTGGCGGGGCGATCGTCGCCACCGTGATCCTGAGCCTGGCGCGGCCGCTGCGCCGGCGGACCGGAATGCCGCACCTGGCGGCGGTGGCGCTGGCGGCGCTGGCGATCGTGGCGGCGATCTCGGGCGCGCTGTGGGCGATCTGGCCGTCGTTCTCGGTACAGCTGGGCAATCTGGTCGAGCAGTTGCCGCAGGCGCTGGAGGAGCTGGAGGACCGGATCGGCGAGGTAATGCCGGACAACGCGCTGCCCACCGGCGAGATGATGCAGCAGGCCGCCGCCAAGCTGACGGAATGGTCGACGGCGCTGCTGGCCGCGGTCTCGGCGCTGGTACTGGTGGTGCTGGCCGGGGTGTTCCTGGCGGTGTCCCCCGACAGGTACCGGCGCGGCACCGTGCGGCTGTTTCCGCCGGCGCAGCAGGCGCGGGTGGCGCACGGGCTGGAGAGCGCCGGCGCCGGGCTGCGGGCCTGGGTGCTGGGACAACTGGTGGCGATGCTGACGATCGGCACCGGGGTGGCGCTGGGCGCCTGGGCAATCGGCCTGCCCGCGCCGCTGGCGCTGGGGCTGATCGCCGGGATGCTGGAGTTCGTGCCGGTGATCGGGCCGATCGCGGCCTCGGTTCCGGCGCTGGTGCTGGCGGCGACGATGGGCGGCAGCACCTTCCTGTGGACGGTGGCGCTGTATCTCGGACTGCAGCAGGTGGAGTCGAACCTGCTGATGCCGCTGATCGAGCGCAGCGTGGCGAACGTGCCGCCCGCGGTGTTCCTGCTGTCGCTGGTCGCGGTCGGCGCGCTGTTCGGCATCGCCGGCGTGATCCTGAGCGCGCCGCTGGCGGTGGTCGGGATGATCCTGGTGGACGAGCTTTACGTCAAGCCGCTGAACGGCGAGGACTCAACGCACGGTGATGGCTGAGGGCGAGGCCTGGGGGCGCGGACCGGGGGGCGCGGATCGGGGGCGCGGCCGACGGGGCCCCGAGTTCGGGGCTTCGCCCCTCACCGGCCCGCCCGCCAGCCTTGCCCGGCCAATTGCCCGGTTACTGGTCGAGGAAGCTGCGCAGCTTGCGCGACCGGCTGGGATGCTTGAGCTTGCGCAGCGCCTTGGCCTCGATCTGGCGGATGCGCTCGCGCGTCACGCTGAACTGCTGACCGACCTCTTCGAGGGTGTGGTCGGTGTTCATGCCGATGCCGAAGCGCATGCGCAGAACGCGTTCCTCGCGCGGGGTGAGGGAGGCCAGCACGCGGGTAGTGGTTTCCTTCAGGTTGCCCTGGATCGCGCTGTCGAGCGGCAGGACCGCGTTCTTGTCCTCGATGAAATCGCCGAGCTGGCTGTCCTCCTCGTCGCCGATCGGCGTTTCGAGGCTGATCGGCTCCTTGGCGATCTTCATCACCTTGCGGACCTTTTCCAGCGGCATCTGCAGCTTTTCGGCCAGCTCCTCCGGCGTCGGCTCGCGGCCGATCTCGTGCAGCATCTGGCGCCCCGTGCGGACCAGCTTGTTGATCGTCTCGATCATGTGCACCGGGATGCGGATGGTCCGGGCCTGGTCGGCGATCGAGCGGGTGATCGCCTGGCGGATCCACCAGGTGGCGTAGGTCGAGAACTTGTAGCCGCGGCGGTATTCGAACTTGTCGACCGCCTTCATCAGGCCGATGTTGCCCTCCTGGATCAGGTCCAGGAACTGCAGGCCGCGGTTGGTGTATTTCTTGGCGATCGAGATCACCAGCCGCAGGTTGGCCTCGACCATCTCCTTCTTGGCGATGCGGGCTTCCTTCTCGCCCTTCTGGACCTGGCTGACGATGCGGCGGAATTCGGAGATGTCGACGCCGACGTACTGGCCGACCTCGGCCATCTCGGTGCGGATCTGCCCGACCTCTTCGCCGTGCTTGCCGGTCAGCAGATCCCAGCCGCGGCCGGGCAGCTGGGCGACGCGCTCGACCCAGCCCGGGTCGAGTTCGGAGCCGCGGTACTCGTCGATGAAGTCGCGGCGGGTGATGCGCGACTGGTCGGCGAGCTTCACCATCGCGCTGTCGAGCGACATGATCTTGCGGTTGATGCCGTAGAGCTGGTCGACCAGCGCCTCGATCCGGTTGTTGTGCAGGTGCAGCGAGTTCACCAGTTCGACGATTTCCGAGCGCAGGCGCTGGTAGTCCTGCTCCTGCTGCAGGCTGAAGCTTTCGCCGGCGGTCATCGTCGCCTGCATCCGGCTGTCCTGCATCTCGGCGAGGCGGGTGTAGTCGAGCGCGATGCGGTCGAGCGTGTCGAGCACCTGCGGCTTGAGCTGCGCCTCCATCGCGGCCAGCGACAGGTTGGCCTGCTCCTCCTCCTCGTCGACGTCGTCCTCGGCGCTGTCCCCGGAGCCCTCGGCGGCCGGCTCGGCCGGGGCGCCGGCCGCGTCGGCGGCGGGGGCGGAGGCGGGGGCGGCGCCGGCAGCGGCGGGGGCGCCGGCGGGGGTGATCGGCTCTTCCGCGTCGTCGCCCTCCATCGCCGCGCCGAACGTGGTCTCGAGGTCGATCACGTCGCGCAGCATGATCGCCTCTTCCAGCAGCTCGTCGCGCCAGATGGTGATCGCCTGGAAGGTCAGCGGGCTTTCGCACAGGCCCGCGATCATCGTGTTGCGGCCGGCCTCGATACGCTTGGCGATGGCGATCTCGCCCTCGCGGCTGAGCAGCTCGACGCTGCCCATCTCGCGCAGGTACATGCGCACCGGATCGTCGGTGCGGTCGAGCGATTCGGAGCTGGCGGTGGTGGTGGCAAGCTCGCGCGAGCCGGAGCCGGAGCCGGTGGTCGCGACCTCGGTGCTGCCGGCGTCGGCGTCCTCGTCGGCCTCTTCGGCCTCGATCACGTTGATGCCTATCTCGGACAGCATCGCCATGACGTCCTCGATCTGCTCGGAGCTGACCTGGTCGGACGGCATCACCTCGTTGAGCTCGTCATAGGTGATGTAGCCGCGGACCTTGGCCTGGGCGATCATCTTCTTGACCGCGGCCTGGCTCATGTCGAGCGAGACGTTCGACATGTCCTGGGTGTCGTCGCTCTTCGGCTGATCGTTGTCTTTGGCTGCCATTAGATGCGCTCCTTTCGCGAAGCCCGTCGCGTCCGAATCCCGATTCTTCGTGCGCAGGTCCGCAACCTGCTACGCGAATCAGCGATTCGCAAACTGATTCTACTCCCGGCGTTTACGCCAGATTTCCCGTTCGATCATGTCCTGCAACGCATTCGACAGCGCCGCCGTGTCTTCTTCGCCGCCGCGCGGGTCGGACGCGCGCGACCGCATGCTGGCTTCGCGCGCCGCCGCCGCCTGCTGAAGCCGCCAGGTGAGTCCCTCGTCCGCGACGCCGGTGATTTCGGTCTCGGCCTCCAGCCGCTCGGCCTCGGCGCCTTGCGCGGCCCGGTGTTTCGTCATCTCTTCGCGGATCACCAGCAACGCGCTTTCCGGCGTTGCCGCCGGGCGCAGATGCGGATTGTCCCTCACCTGTCCCACGGCCATCAGGATGTCGGCCGGGTCGCTGCCGTGCAGGCGGATGACCTCGGCCCTCAGGGCGCTGCCGTCGTCGGTGATGCCATCGGCATGTAACGCAGCCTCGGCGACTTGCAAGATGCGGCGGCGGAGCGCGTCCAGATCGGGGCACAGAAACCGCAACGCGTCCAGCTCGGGCTCGATTTCCGCCAGCAGGGACGGATGGTTGAGGCAGCCGAGCAGGATCGCGCTCTCGCGGATCCGGGCGGCGCTGACGGTCACGTCGGCGTCGCGCCGCGCGAGGATCGAGGCGCGGGTGCTGGGCAGCGGCGGGGCCATCGGGTTGCGGCCCTGGAACGGCCGGCCGTTGCGCCGGCCAGACCCGCCGCCGAAGCCGCCGCCGTTACCGCCCCTGTAACCGTCCTCGTAACCTCCGCCGTAGCCGCGCCCGTTGCCGAAGCCCCGGTCCGGGGCGCGCCCGCCGGTGGGGCCGAACAGTTCGGCCCGCTTCTCGCGGATCGCGTCGCGGTAGTGCGACTGCAGGATCGGGTCGCGAATCAGCTTCAGCGAATCGCGCAGCCGCGCGTCCAGCGCGGCGCGGCGCTCGGGGCTGTCGAACGACCGGCCCTCGGTCTCGCGCCGCCAGAGCAGGTCGACCATCGGCACCGCCTTCTCCAGCAGCGCCTGCATGGCCGCGGCCCCTTCGGCCTTGATCAGATCGTCCGGGTCCTGGCCTTGCGGCAGCACGCAGAACCGCAGCGCGCGGCCGGGTTCGAGCAGCGGCAGCGCGACGTCGATCAGGCGGATGGCGGCGTCGATCCCGGCGCGGTCGCCGTCCAGGGCGATCACCGGCTCGGGGCAGATCCGCCACAGCATCTGCAGCTGGTTGTCGGTGATCGCGGTGCCCAGCGGCGCGACGGCGTGTGCCAGCCCGGCCTGCGCCAGCGCGATCACGTCCATGTAGCCCTCGGCCACGATCAGCGCGCCGGACCTGCCCGACGCCTCGCGCGCGGCCTTGATGTTGTAGAGCGCCCGGCCCTTGTCGAACAGCGCGGTTTCGGGCGAATTCAGGTACTTGGCGCGCGCGTTCGGGTCCATCGCGCGGCCGCCGAAGGCGATGGCGCGGCCGCGGGCGTCGCGGATCGGGAACATGATCCGGCCGCGGAACCGGTCGTAGGCGGCGCCGCCGTCGTCGGGCTTGATCGCCAGCCCGGCGGCGACGATGTCGGCCTCGGGCACGCCCTTGTCGCGCAGGTGGCCCAGCATCGCGCCACGGCTGTCGGGGGCGAAGCCGATCTCGAAGCGTTTCAGCGTCTCGGGCGTCAGCCCGCGCTGCGCAAGATAGTCGCGCGCGGCCTGCGCGGCGGCGGTGGACAGCTGCAGCCGGGTCCAGGCGACGGCCATCTCCATCACCTCGGCCAGGCCGGCGCGCTGCTCGGCCCGCTTCTGCGCCTGCGGGTCCGGGGCGGGCATCGTCATCCCGGCCTCGGAGGCGAGGATCTCGACCGCGTCCATGAAGCCGACGTTCTCGGTTTCGCGCACGAAACTCAGCGCGTCGCCCTTGGCGTGGCAGCCGAAGCAGTAATAGAAGCCCTTGGCGTCATCGACGTGGAACGACGCGGTCTTCTCGCCGTGGAACGGGCAGGGCGCCCACATGTCGCCCTTGGCGGCGTTCGACTTGCGCGTATCCCACGTCACCTTGCGCCCCGCCACCTGGGCGATGGACACGCGGTTCCTGAGTTCGTCGAGAAATCCGTCCGGCAGAGCCATGGCGCAATATCGCCGCGCGCGAGGGAGTCGGCAAGGGCTAGTCGGGCGTCGCGGTGATCTCGACGCTTTGCCGGATGCTGCCGTCGGGCGCGGCCAGGTGCAGGCGCTGGCCGTCGGGCGTTTCGGTGATCAGCACCAGCCAGTCCGGGTTGCGGGCGAAGCCGGTCAGCCGCTCGCCCGCGGGCAGGGCGATCTGCGCCGGCAGGTCCACGGCGGTCATCCGCGGCGCGCCGAACCCGCCCAGCCGCCAGACCAGCAGTCCGACCACGATCACCATGCCGATCATCATCACCGCGGTCAGCGCCGTCACCAGCAGGCGCAGGCGGCGGATCCGGGGTGGCTCGGGCGGCTCGTCGGGGGTATCAGCGTGCGTCATGGAGGATCCTTCCCGCATCATCCGCGTCACCGTGCCGGCCGACGCGCCGCGTCTGGATAAGGCATTGACCGCCGCGCTGCCAGAGGCGCTGGGCCTGAGCCGCAGCCGCGTGCAGGCGCTGATCGCCGGGGGCGCGGTCACCCGCGGCGGGACGGTGCTGGCCGACGCCAGGACGCGCGTGCGCGCCGGCGAGGCGCTGGTGCTGACCCTGCCCGATCCCGCCCCGGCCGCGGCCGGCCCCGAGGCGATCCCGCTGGCCGTGGTCTACGAGGACGCCGAGCTGATCGTGATCGACAAGCCCGCCGGCATGGTCGTGCATCCGGCGCCGGGCGCTGAAACCGGAACGCTGGTCAATGCGTTGCTTCATCACTGCGGCGACAGTCTGTCGGGCATCGGCGGCGTGGAGCGTCCGGGCATCGTGCACCGGATCGACAAGGACACCTCGGGGCTGCTGGTGGTGGCGAAGACCGACCGCGCCCACGCCGGCCTGGCGGCGCAGTTCGCCGCCCATGAGGTCGAGCGGCGCTACGACGCGATCTGCTGGGGCGTGCCGGACGCGGGCGATCCGCGGCTGGCCGGGCTTGACGGTGTCGGCTTCGAGCCGGGCGGCGTGCTGCGCATCGAGTTGCCGCTGGGACGGCACCGGAGCGACCGCAAGAAGATGGCGGTGCGCGACGGCGGCCGCCGGGCGGTGACCCGGCTGAAGGTGGCCGAGCGGCTGGCCGGCGGCGCCGCGGCGCGGCTGGAATGCCGGCTGGAGACCGGGCGCACGCACCAGATCCGCGTGCACGCCGCGCACATCGGGCATCCGCTGCTGGCAGATCCGGTCTACGGCGGCGCCCGGCGCGGCGCTGCGGCGGCGCTGGAGGAGGACGCGAAGGCGGCGCTTGCCGCGATGCCGGGCCAGGCGCTGCACGCCGCGACGCTGGGCTTCCGGCACCCGGTGAGCGGACAGGGAATGGTCTTCGAAGCGCCTCTTCCCGCGACGATCAACAGTTTGTTGATGGTCTTGCGCGACGGAGAGGGCCTCGTAGGCTCGTAAAGGCTCTTGAACAGCTAGTAAGCAATGCTTACATCGCTGGTCAAGGAAACAGGGATTATGCGAATGAGCAGCTATAGCACACTTCCGGCCCCGTCCCCGGAACAGGGACTGAGCCGTTACATGCAGGAAATCCGGAAGTTCCCGATGCTGGAACCGGAGCAGGAGTACATGCTGGCGAAGGCGTGGGTGGATCATCAGGACACCGACGCCGCGCATCAGCTTGTGACATCGCACCTGCGTCTGGCCGCCAAGATCGCCATGGGCTATCGCGGCTACGGTCTGCCCACCGCCGAGGTCGTGTCCGAGGCCAACGTCGGTCTGATGCAGGCGGTCAAGCGTTTCGATCCGGAAAAGGGCTTCCGCCTGGCGACCTATGCCATGTGGTGGATCCGCGCCGCGATCCAGGAGTACATCCTGCGGTCCTGGAGCCTGGTGAAGATGGGCACCACCGCCGCGCAGAAGAAGCTGTTCTTCAACCTGCGCAAGGCGAAGACCAAGATCGGCGCGCTGGAGGAGGGCGACCTGCGCCCCGAGAACGTCGCCCGCATCGCCGACGAGCTGAACGTGACCGAGGAAGAGGTCATCAGCATGAACCGCCGCCTGTCGGGGGGCGACGCCTCGCTGAACGCGCAGATCAAGGCCGATGGCGAAGGCGCCGCCGAGTGGCAGGACTGGCTGGAGGACGAGGACGCCAACCAGGCCGAGGAATACGCCGAGCGCGACGAGCTGGACAGCCGCCGGGCGCTGATGGACCAGGCGATGGAGACGCTGAACGAGCGCGAGCGCCATGTGCTGACCGAGCGGCGCCTGAAGGAAAACCCGATGACGCTGGAGGAGCTGAGCCAGGTCTACGACGTCAGCCGCGAGCGGATCCGTCAGATCGAGGTCCGCGCCTTCGAGAAGTTGCAGAAGGCGATGAAGGAACTGGCCGTCGAGTCGGGCGTTCTTGTCGAGGCCGACTGACCAGCGGCCGACAATGTGCAGTGCCGGGCGGCGTCGGACCCTGGGGTTCGGCGCCGCTCGCGTTTTCCGCGCCCAGGGGGTAGGTTGTCGCGAAATCTCGGACCAGGGGGGACACAATGGCCGAACGCGTCAGATGGGGCATTCTCAGCGCGGCGAAGATCGCCCGCGAATGGGTGGCGCCCGCCATCCACCTGAGCCAGGCGGGCGAGATCGCGATGATCGCCAGCCGCACGCCGGGCAAGGCCGAGGCGCTGTCCCGGCCCTATGGCGACGTCCGTATCACCGACGACTACGAGGCGATGCTGGCCGACGACGGCATCGACGCGGTCTACATCCCGCTGCCCAACGGCGACCATGTCGAGTGGACGCAGAAGGCGCTGGCGGCGGGCAAGCACGTGCTGTGCGAAAAGCCCATCGCGCTGCGCGCCGAGCAGATCGACACGCTGATCGCCGCCCGCGACGACGCCGGCAAGCTGTGCGCCGAGGCATTCATGGTGCTGCACCACCCGCAATGGCACCGGGTGCATGAGATCCTGGCCAGCGGCGAGATCGGCCCGCTGCGCCATGTGCAGGGCGCGTTCAGCTTCTTCAACGACGACAAGGACAACATCCGCAACATCTCCGGCCTGGGCGGCGGCGCGCTGCGCGACATCGGCGTCTATCCCAGCGTCGTCACCCGCTTCGCCACCGGCGAGGAGCCGGTGCGGATCCGCTCGGAAATCGACTGGGAGGCGGGGATCGACGCCACCGCCCGCGTCTGGGCCGAGTTTCCCAGCTTCAACATGGATTTCTACGTCTCGATGCGGATGGCGCCGCGGCAGCAGATGGTGTTCCACGGCACCAGGGCGACGCTGACGGTGGAAACCCCGTTCAACAGCCATCTCTACGGCGACGACGTGGTGCGCCTGCGGCTCGGCGACCGCCAGGTCACCGAGCGCTTCCCGCAGGCGCTGCACTACGTCCGGCAGATCGACAATTTCAACGCCACCGTGCTGGAGGGGGCGCCGTACCATTGCCCGCTGGAGTTCTCGCGCGGCAACCAGAAGATGATCGACATGATCTACGATGCAGCGGAAGGCGGGAGTTAACCGTCATTTCCACCGATGCGTGTGCCGAATTGTCGCCGGCGCGCAACAGGCGGTGCGTTAACCCTAAATATTGTGGACAAGTTTACGATCATTTCGATAAATGGGGTCCAGATCCCCGGCGCCCTGAGTTTGTAAGTGGGTAATCGGGTACGGTGTGACTGACGAGTGGGTGGTGTGGACGGCCTTTGTTTCAGGCCGGTGTCTGCGCAACCGGGTGTAGTGTAGCGAGTACTGTCCGCCGGCAATGCCCGGCGGTGGGGGCAGCGGTCGGGGGACCGCAGTCCGGGGATCCAAAAAGCGATTCTGGCCCGCCAGCGCAAGCTGGCGGGTTTTTTTGTCCCCGGCCGGAACGCGCGCCTCGACCGCCGGAAGGCGGCCGCACGCGTGGCGGTCCGGCATTGGGCGCCCTGCCCGAGAAGATCCCGAACGTCGCCGGGGCCACGGTCGGGCGGCTGGCCGAGAGGATGGGCGAGACGGGTATCGATCCGAAGTGGCGCTGAGGCGGAGGGTCGTCGCCCGCCGCCTCACGGATCACATCCGGAGGCTCGGCGCCGCGCGGCTCAGTCCTCCATCGCCTCCAGCTCGTCGATGAAGCCCTCGATCATCGACAGGCCCTTGTCCCAGAACGCCGGGTCCGAGGCGTCGAGGCCGAACGGCGCCAGCAGCTCCTTGTGGTGCTTGGAGCCGCCCGCCTTCAGCATCTCGAAGTACTTGTCCTGGAAGTCCGTGCCGTTCTCGGCGTAGACGGCGTAGAGCGCGTTCACCAGCCCGTCGCCGAAGGCGTAGGCGTAGACGTAGAACGGCGAGTGGATGAAGTGCGGCACATAGCTCCAGAAATGCTCGTAGCCGTCCATGAACTCGAAGGCGTCGCCCAGCGAGGCCCTGCTGACCTCCATCCAGTGGGCGTCGATCTGGTCCGGCGTCAGCTCGCCGTCGCGGCGGCCGGCGTGGACGCGGGTCTCGAATTCGTAGAACGAGATCTGCCGCACCACGGTGTTGATCATGTCCTCGACCTTGGACGCCAGCATCGCCTTGCGGGCGTTCTTGCTGGGCGCTTCGGCCAGCATCTTCTGGAAGGTCAGCATCTCGCCGAAGACCGAGGCGGTTTCGGCCAGCGTCAGCGGCGTGGACGACAGCAGCTCGCCCTGATCCGCCGCCAGCACCTGATGCACGCCGTGGCCCAGTTCGTGCGCCAGGGTCATCACGTCGCGCGGCTTGCCCAGGTAGTTGAGCAGGATGTAGGGATGCGCGCTGACCACGGTCGGGTGCGCGAAGGCACCGGGGCTTTTGCCCGGTTTCGCCGCGGCGTCGATCCAGCCCTTCTCGAAGAACGGCTGGGCGATCTCGGCCATGCGCGGATCGAAGCCGGAATAGGCGGTCATCACCGTGTCGCGCGCGGCGTCCCAGTCGAAGACGCGCGGCTCCTCGATCGGCAGCGGTGCGTTGCGGTCCCAGACCTGAAGCTTGTCCAGGCCCAGCCATTTCGCCTTGAGCCGGTAGTAGCGGTGGCTGAGCCGCGGATAGGCGGCGACCACGGCATCGCGCAGCGCCTGCACGACCTCGGGTTCGACGTCGTTCGCCAGGTGGCGGGAGGCTTGCGGCGTGGGCAGCTTGCGCCAGCGGTCCTCGATTTCCTTTTCCTTGGCCAGCGTGTTGGTGATGCGCGCGAACAGCGGCACGTTCTTTCCGAACACCTCGACCAGCGCGCGGGCGCCCTTCTCGCGGGTGGCGCGGTCATGGTCGGACAGCAGGTCGAGCGTCGCCTCCAGCGGCTTTTCCTCGCCGTCGACGGCGAAGCGCAGCCCGGCCATCGTCTCGTCGAACAGGCGCACCCAGGCGCTGGCGCCGACGACGCCCTGATCGTGCAGGAAATGCTCCAGCTCGTCCGACAGCTGGTGCGGCTTCATCTTGCGCAGGCGGTCCAGCACCGGCTTGTAGCGCGCCAGGTCGGCGTTCGCGGCAAGGTGCGCTTCCAGCGTCTGGTCGGGGACGCGGTTCATCTCGAGCGAGAAGAACACCAGCGCGGTGGTCGCCTCGTTCACCTTGCCCTGCATGTCCGACAGGAACTTGCCGCGCACCGGGTCGGTGGTGTCCTGGGCGTGCAGCAGGCCGGCATAGCTCATGATCCGGCCGGCGGTCTCGCTGATCGCCTCGTAGCGGCGGATGCACTGCAGCAGACCGGCGGCGTCCAGCTTGGCGATCCGCCCCTCGTAGTCGGCGGCGAAGCTGGCGCAGTCCGCCGCCAGCCGGTCCAGATCCGCCGTCAGCGCGTCCGAGTCCATGCCCGGATAGAGATCGTCCAGGTTCCATTCGGGCAGATCGCCCAGCTGCGCCGCGCCGGGGTCGGCGGCGTCGAACAGCGGTCGGGGCACGGACAGGCGGAAGGGTGTCGCGTCGGTCATGAAAACTCCGGATATCGGGTGGATCAGAGGTCGATCGATTCGTCTTCGTCGATCAGCCCTTCGGGCAGCGGCGGCGCGTCCTTCTTGCGCCGGATGATGATGTCGCCGTTCGGCAGCACCTCGGGCATCTCGTAGTTGGCCAGCCCGCCGACAGTATCGGCCAGCTTCTGCAACTCGGGCACGATCGCACCCATCAGCCGCTCCATCTCGGGGCCCATTTCTTCCAGAAGCGCGTTCAGCTCGGGCTCGATCTCGTCGACCATGCCGCGCATCGCCTTCTCGGTGCGGTCGACGAACATCTCGAGGATCGAATCCAGCGGCCGCCCGCGGGGTTCGTCCTGCGGGTCGGCGTCCTGCGAAAGCGCCGGCGTGGCAAGGGTCAGCGAAAGGGCAAGCATTAGTGTACGCATGGGCCCAATATGGGGACGGCACCGGCGAAAGTCACCCCAGATCGATGCTCACCGGGAAGTGGTCCGAGGCGGTCAGCAGGGCATCGCGCAGCGGTTCATCGGCATAGATGCGCGGGTCGTCGAACGGGTGCCAGATGCGCCAGCGCGGCCGGTATTCCCGCCGGATCTCGGGGCTGACCATGATGTAGTCCAGCAGCGCGTTGACATAGCGCTGCAGCGGCCGGTGGTAGAAGCGCGCGGTCGACAGCGTCCAGCCCTGCCGCGGGTTCAGCCAGGTCTCGGCGTGCGGATCGTGCAGCAGCGTGCCCGGATCGTCGGGATCGCCCAGCACCACCTCGACCGACGAGCGTCCGAACAGCTTTTCGTAGTGGTCGATGCCGGGGCCGTCGTTCAGATCGCCCAGCACGATCACCGGCAGGTCCGCCGCCAGCATGTCGTCGATCCGCCGCCGCAGCCAGACGCACTGCGCCAGCTGCTTGCGGCGGTTGGCGATCGCCACGCGCAGGAAGTCCGCATCGGAGCGGGTCTTGTGCGGCGCCTTGGACTTGGCGTGCACCCCGATCAGCCGCAGCGGCGCGGCGATGCCGTCGGCGGTCAGCTCCAGCTCCAGCGGCGGTTTCGAGAAGCTGTGCACGTCCGGCTGGTCGTCCACGTCGACGTCCAGCCTGAAGGTGGCGTCGAATCGCGGCGCGTGCGGCGTTTTCATCGGCAGGTGGCGGAGCGTCAGCCGCCCGGGATCGTAGAGCGCCGCGATCTCCTGCATGGTGTGGTTCGGAAAGCCGATCATCGCCCGCGTCTGGCGCAGGCCGTAGGCCGCGGCAAAGCCCTCCAGCGCGGTGACGGTCGAGCGCGTGGTGCCGGTGTCGGGGGCCTCGATGACGACCGTCAGGTCGGCGTCGATCCGCTCCAGCACCCAGGCGATGGCGTCGGCCTGCGCGGCGCGGCTGATCTTGTGGCGGTGCGACGGCTCCTCGTCGGCCAGCAGGCGGTTGGAGTCGTCGAACAGCTCGGCGAACCATTCGATGTTCCAGGTGGCGATGCGCATCTGGGCGTGGCCTCAGGCGTGCTGCGGCCGGCTCTGCCGGATCTCTTCCCAGGCGGCGTTGATCGCCGCCATGCGGCGGGTGGCGAGCTTCAGCGCCTCTTCCGGCACCCCGCGCGAGACCAGACGGTCGGGGTGGGTTTCGGCCACCAGGTGCCGCCACTGCACGCGGATCTCCTTCATCGGGGTGTCGGGGGCGACGCCCAGCACCGTGTAGGGATCGGGATCGGCGTCGGGCACATGGCGCGCGCGCAGGGCGCGGAACGTCAGCTCGTCCAGCCCGAAGGCGGTGGCGACCTTCTCGAGGAACCTGTTCTCGCACTCGTGATAGTCGCCGTCGGCGACGGCAATGTGGAGCAGCCCCTCCATCAGGTTCTCAAGGATCTTCGGGTCGTCCTGGAACATCCGCGCGATGCGCCGGGCATAGACGTCGAACCCGGCCACGTCCTGCCGGGCGAGGTTGAAGACCCGCGCGGCGGCGGCCTCCTCCTCGGGCGGGATGAAGAAGATCTCGCGGAAGGCGCGCACCTCGTCCCGGGTCACCTGGCCGTCCGCCTTCGCCATCTTCGCGCCCAGCGAGATCACCGCGATGGTGAACGCCACCGACCGCTCGGGGGGCGTGCGCATGCGCCCGAACAGCTCGGAGAGGCTTTCGCCGCTCGCGAGGGCCTTGAGTGCTTCAGCGATGCGGCTCCAGATCGACATGGGGCGATTCTATCCGGCGTTGCGGGCGGCTGCCAGCCCGGCGGCAATCGGTCACGGTATTGTATTTCCATCCGGCGGGGCGCGATTGCAGCGCCCTTCCGGAGGCCCTAACAACAGGGGCGGCGAACAAGGGAGCGCGGGCATGGCCGAGACCTCGGGGCGGTGGGATTTCTGGATCGATCGCGGCGGCACCTTCACCGACGTGGTGGCGCGCGCCCCCGACGGGGCGCTTCTGACCGGCAAGTACCTGTCCGAGAACCCCGAGGTCTATGCCGACGCGGCGCTGCACGGCATCCGGCAGTTTCTGGGCCTGGAACCCGATGCGCGAATCCCGCTGGACAGCGTCGGCGCGGTCAAGATGGGCACGACCGTCGCCACCAACGCCCTGCTGGAGCGCACGGGCGCGCCGGTGGTCCTGGTGACCACGCGCGGGCTGGGCGATCAGCTGCGGCTGGGCTACCAGCACCGGCCGCGGCTGTTCGACCGGCACATCGTGCTGCCCGAGATGCTGTACGAGCGGGTGATCGAGGCCGACGAGCGGGTGCGCGCCGACGGCACCGTCGAGGTGCCGCTGGACGGCCAGCGCCTGCGCGCCGAACTGCAGGCCGCCCATGACGCCGGGATCGAGGCCTGCGCCATCGTCTTCGTCCACGGCTACCGCCATCGCGCGCACGAGGCCGAGGCCGGCCGCATCGCGCGGCAGATCGGCTTTGCCCAGGTCAGCGTCAGCCACGAGGTCAGCCCGCTGATGAAGATGGTCAGCCGGGGCGACACCACGGTCGTCGACGCGTACCTGTCGCCGATCCTGCGGCGCTACATCGACCGGGTGGCGGCGGCGTTCGACGGGGATCCGGCCGGCAAGCTGATGTTCATGCAGTCCTCGGGCGGGCTGACCGACGCGCAGCTGTTCCAGGGCAAGGACGCGATCCTGTCCGGGCCGGCGGGCGGCGTCGTCGGCGCGGTGCGCACCAGCGGCATCGCCGGCGAGGACCGGATCATCGGCTTCGACATGGGCGGAACCTCGACCGACGTGTGCCATTACGCGGGCGACTACGAGCGGGTGCTGAACACCGAGGTTGCGGGCGTGCGGATCACCGCGCCGATGATGCACATTCATACGGTCGCCGCCGGGGGCGGCTCGCTGCTGACCTTCGACGGGACGCGGATGCGGGTCGGGCCGGAAAGCGCCGGGGCGAACCCCGGTCCCGCCGCCTATGGCCGCGGCGGGCCGCTGGCGGTGACCGATGCCAACGTGATGACCGGGCGGCTGCGGCCCGAGTTCTTCCCCGAGATCTTCGGCCCCGAGGCCGACCGGCCGCTGGACATCGCCGCCACCCGCGCGAAGTTCGACGAGGTCGCCGCCGAGACCGGCCTGACCCCCGAGGAAACCGCCGAGGGCTTTCTGACCATCGCCGTCGAGAACATGGCCAACGCGGTCAAGAAGATCAGCGTGCAGCGCGGTTACGACGTCTCGGGCTATGCGCTGTGCGTGTTCGGCGGGGCCGGGGCGCAGCACGCCTGCGCCATCGCCGACACGCTGGGCATGACGCGCTGCCTGATCCACCCGTTCGCATCGCTGCTGTCGGCCTACGGCATGGGGCTGGCGGACATCCGCGCCAGCCGGGAACAGGCGGTCGAGGCGACGCTGGACGATCAGGGCCGGCTGCGCGCCGCCGCCGTTCTGGACGGGCTGGGCGCCGCCGTGACCGGCGAGGTCGAGAAGCAGGGGCTGGGCGAGGATGCGATCCGCGTCGCCATGACCGTGCACCTGAAGGTGAAGGGCACCGACACCGCGCTGCCGATCCCGTTCGGCGACCTGGCCGAAATGCGCGCCGAGTTCCAGGCCGCGCACCGCGCCCGCTTCGGTTTCGATCCGGGCGACGCCGAGCTGATCATCGAGGCCGTCAGCGCCGAGGCCGTGGGCGAGACCGGGGCGATGCCCGAGGTCTCGCACGAAACGTCCGAGCGGCCCGAGGATGCCTATCCGACCGCGATGACCGCGCCGGTGTTCATCAACGGCCAGTGGACCGACACCCGCTTCGTGCGGCGCGAGGCCATGCGCCCCGGCGACACGCTGACCGGTCCCGCGGTGCTGGTCGAGCCGCACACCTCGATCCTGGTCTCGCCGGGCTGGCAGGCGCGGATCACCGAGCACGACCACGTCGCCCTGCTGCGCGTCGCGGCGCGCGCGGACGCCTATGCCGTCGGCACCGAGGCCGACCCGGTGATGCTGGAGGTGTTCAACAATCTCTACATGTCCATCGCCGAGCAGATGGGCGCGGTGCTGGAGAACACCGCCGCCAGCGTGACGATCAAGGAGCGGCTGGATTTCAGTTGCGCCGTTTTCGACGCGGCGGGCGATCTGATCGCCAACGCGCCGCACATGCCGGTGCATCTGGGCAGCATGGGCGCCAGCGTGAAGGCGATCATCGCGCAGAACCCGGACATGGTGCCGGGCGACGTGTTCGTGCTGAACGCGCCCTACAACGGCGGCACGCACCTGCCGGACATCACCGTGGTCACGCCGGTCTGGAACGAGGACGGGACCGGGATCCTGTTCTTCACCTCGGCGCGCGGGCACCATACCGACGTGGGCGGGCTGACGCCCGGCTCGATGCCGCCCGACAGCCGGACGATCCACGACGAGGGCGCCTATATCGACAACTGGAAGCTGGTCGATCGCGGCACCTTCCGCGAGGCCGAGACGCGCGAGCTGCTGCTGGGCGCCAGGTACCCGGTGCGCTCCGTCGATATCAACATCGCCGACCTGAAGGCGCAGGTCGCAAGCTGCGAGAAGGGCGCGCAGGAGCTGCGCAAGATGGTCGCCCAGTTCGGTCTGGACGTGGTGCAGGCCTACATGGGCCATGTGCAGGACAACGCCGAGGAATGCGTGCGCCGCGCCATCGCGACGCTGCGGGACGCGACCTGCACCTATCACATGGACCCGGACTACGACGGTCAGGACCGCAAGATCGAGGTGCGGATCAGCGTCGACCACGACGCCCGCTCGGCCACCATCGACTTCACCGGCACCACCGGGCAGCTCAAGACGAACTACAACGCGCCCGAGCCGGTGACGATGGCGGCGGTGCTGTATGTGTTCCGCCTGCTGGTGGCCGACGACATCCCGATGAACGAAGGGGTGATGAAGCCGCTGAAGGTGATCCTGCCGCAGGGCACGATGCTCAGCCCCGCGTATCCGGCGGCGATCATCGCCGGCAACGTCGAGACCAGCCAGGCGGTCACGTCCGCCCTGCTGCTGGCGCTGGGCGTGCAGGCGGCGGCGCAGTCGACGATGAACAACACCACATGGGGCAACGACCGGCATCAGTACTACGAGACGATCTGCGGCGGCTCGGGCGCCGGACGGCTTGCCGACGGCAGCGGGCATCCGGGAACGGGCGGCGTGCACACGCACATGACCAACTCGCGCCTCACCGACCCCGAGGTGCTGGAATGGCGCTTCCCGGTGGTGCTGGACGAGTTCTCGATCCGGCGCGGCTCCGGCGGGCGGGGGCGCTGGCGCGGCGGCGACGGCACCCGGCGCAAGACCCGCTTTCTCGAAGCGATGACGCTGGCGGTGCTGACCGGGCACCGCGTGGTGCCGCCGCCGGGGCTGGAGGCCGGCGGCCCCGGAGCCTGCGGCGTCGGCCGCGTGATCCGCGCCGACGGCAGCGAGCAGGTGCTGCGCTCGGCCGACCGGACCGAACTGGCGCCGGGCGATGTCTACTGGCTGGACACCCCTTCGGGCGGCGGGTACACGCCGGCGCGGCCGAACGACGACCCGAACAACGACTCGGACGGCGGGTAAATTGGCGGTATTCATGGGACGACAGGGGCAAGGAAGGGATCACGCGGATGATCATTAGCCACGCGCATCGGTTTGTGTTCGTGAAGCCGATGAAGGTCGGCGGAAGCAGCATCGAGAACGCGATCTACCCGTTCCTCGAGAACGACGACCTGGTCGGCAACAACGGCCAGCGCAACCTGCGGATCCTGCGCGACCTGGGCCGGACCTGCAAGGTCGAGGCGAAATCCCACGCCGGGGCCGCCGCGCTGGTCGAGCAGTTCCGTCGGCAGATCCTGAAGTACCGCTTCGTCAGCGTGGTCCGCAATCCGTGGGACCGGGCGGTATCACTGTTCTACTGGCATCATCAGGACCTGCGGGAAAGCCCGATCGAGGAGGTCCGGCCGAAATTCCAGACCTGGGTCAAGGCGGGGAATGTCAGCTTCGACCGGGTCGGCTCGCCGTTCTGGGGCGGGTATCCGGCGGTCGACATGATCGTGAAGTACGAGGCCCTGGCCGAGGGCTTTGTCGAGGTTTCCAGGCGT
This sequence comes from Halovulum marinum, assembly GCF_009697225.1. Classification (GTDB taxonomy): domain Bacteria; phylum Pseudomonadota; class Alphaproteobacteria; order Rhodobacterales; family Rhodobacteraceae; genus Halovulum; species Halovulum marinum. Next base: position 594,226 of record NZ_WIND01000001.1, on the reverse strand, counting down.
CTGGACCTGCCCGGGGTGATCGACACCAACCAGCACCTGGACAAGGCGGGGCTGCGGCCGTCGGAGTCGCGCGATCTCGGCGCGCTCTACGACGACGAGGCGTGGGCCCTGGTGGACTGCGTCGGCGCCCGCGAGATCCGCATGTTCGGCTACGGCGCGGAGACGCCGCAGGGCAACGACAGGATCCTGTGCGAGTTCGATGCCTTCCCCGTGCGCCGCAAGATCCTGGGCCGCTTCAAGCAGGAGCAGAAGCGCAAGGAGGAACAGCGCACCGCGGCATGACCCAGGCTCCGGAGACGTCGCTCGAACGCTTTGTCGCCGCCCAGGACCGGCACTGGGAGGCGATCCTGGCCGAGTTGCGCGCGGCGCGGAAGGTCAGCCACTGGATGTGGTACGTCTTCCCGCAGCTTCGCGGCCTCGGCCGCTCGGCGACCGCGCAGCACTACGGCATCGCCGGTATCGACGAGGCGCGCGCCTACCTGGCGCATCCGGTGCTGGGGCCGCGGCTGCGCGAATGCGCGGCGCTGCTGCTGCAGGCGGACACGGACGATCCGGAGCAGATCATGGGGCCGGTCGACGCGCAGAAGCTGCGATCGTCGATGACGTTGTTCGACCGGATCGGTGCCGGCACGGACGACAACGGCTGCTTCGGGGCGGTGCTGGCGCGGTTCTACGGCGGCGCCCCCGACCCCCGGACCCTCGCGATGCTGCCGGGTCCGGACCAGGGCTGATCCGGCCGGATTCGTGCAGCCGCGAAGGCGTGATCGACAAAAAATCATGCCCGTGCCCTTGACTCGCCGGTTTCGGATCGCAAATTTTGAATGTATAATACTGCGCTAAGCACGCCGGTGCGCGAACTGGCTCCGACGTGCAGGCGGCGGCAAATCGCCATCCATCCGTCGCCAAACGGTTCTGACTGTAAGAATCGGTAATAAAGTTGAGGATGGCCTTGGGACGTGTGTCGTTCCGGCGGAAGTCGGTCGTGCGCGAGTTGCTGGTGGCCGCATTCCCGCGGCCTCGAGAGTGCGGGGGTCCTGCGCAAGCAGACGATCCCGGACAGGTGCTCCCAGCGGCTTTCGGTCGGCGGCTTTCGCAGCGGCACACTACCCCGATGCTGCTACCCTGGCATCGGCTCACTCGCCGCGAACCACCGTACCCCACCCCTACCTACCGGTAACGGTTCGCGACCCCGGCCCCCGACACCCCACCATGTCGGGGGCTGCTACCGTCGCCGCGCTACCCCGTGGCGACGGTTTTTTTATGCGAACCCGCAAGCAAGCGTGACCCGCCTGCGGCTTTACAGATCAAGCGTCAGGACCGGCGACTTCGCCCGCGAAACGCAGATGCACATGCAGGCGTTGGCCTGCTGCTCTTCTGGCGAGAGCACGCCGTCGCGGTGGTCGATCTCGCCCTCGATCACGTCGACCATGCAGGCGCCGCACAACCCCTCGGAGCAGCCGAACTCGACCGGGTGGCCGGCGCCGCGCAGCACGTCGAGGATCGTCTCGTCCGCCGACACCGGCAACCGCTGCCCGGTCGAGGCGATGCGGATCTCGAACTCCCGCTTCGGGGCGGTGTCGATCGCGGCGGCCGCGGCGAAGCGCTCGAAATGGATCGTGCCGCCGCGCAACTGGCGGCCGGCATCCAGCACCGCGTTCAGCATCGGTTCGGGGCCGCAGCAATAGACGTCGCCGTCGACCGGCATCGAACGCATCAGCGCCGCCAGATCGTACCGGCCGTCGGTATCGTCGCAGTGCAGATGATAGGCGCCGCCCAGGTCGAGCGCCGCAAACGCGCCGTCCAGCGCCGCGTCGGCGCGCGACCGGGTCAGGTAGACGACGCGGAAGTCGGCGCCCTGCAGGCCAAGGTGCCGCGCCATCGCGACGATCGGCGTGGCGCCGATGCCGCCGCCGATCAGCGTGACGTGCTGCCGGCTCTGGCGCAGCACGAAATGGTTGCGCGGGCCGCCTATGCCGACCGCGTCGCCCGGCTGCAGAGCATGCATGGCGCGCGATCCGCCGCGGCCGGCCGGCTCGCGCTTGACGGCGACGGCCAGCCAGCCGCCCTGCGGGTCCCAGTCCCACAGCGAATACTGCCGGATCAGGCCGCCTGGCAGGACGACGTCGATATGCGCGCCCGGCTCCATGCCGCTGAAGCGGCCCTGAACCGGCGCAAAGCGGAAATCGGCGATGTCTGCCGACAGCTGGGTCTTGGCGATCAGGCGGGCGGCGGTCGGCATGGGTCATATCTCCTTTCGGCTTTTCCAGGCTTCGTAGCGCAGGCGTGTCTTCACGCCGAGGCCGACGAACGGGCGGGGCGGGTTGCGGACCGGCTGGCCCGAGACGGCCTGCATGTCGGCCAGAAGGTCGCTGTCGTGGCCGCAGGCGGCTTCGGCCAGCAACCGGCCCGAGATCGTGCCGCGCGCCACACCGACGCCGTTGTGCGTGTTCGAGCCCCAGACCCCCGGCGCCATCTGGCCGAAATAGCTGACCCGGTTGCGCGACAGCGCGCAGACGCCGCCCCAGGTGCTTTCGAACGCCAGGTCGGCCAGCTCCGGCCAGCGCCTCCGCAACGCCAGGCGATGGCTGTCGCGAACACGGTCCAGCGTCCGGTCCGAGGCGCCGAACGCGCCCAGGTAGTCGAACCTGTTGCGCACCAGCAGCCGCCGGTCGCGGGTCATGCGCAGCGTCGTGCCGCCGGCGTCGGCGGGGGTCAGCCCCCAGTCGGTCTGCCCGCCGAAAATCGCCATCTGCGCGTCGTCCAGCGGCGCGCTGAGCGAGGCGAAGGTGGCGATCGGCACCATGCGGTCGCGCAGCCAGCCGAATTCGGAAGTGTAGGCGTTCATCGCCGCGATCACCCGCCCGGCCCGGATCCGGATCGGAACGCCCCGGCGGCGCAGCGAGATCAGGTGGCTGCTGCCTTCGGCCGCGATCGCGGACACCGGGCAACCGTCCAGCACGGTGACGTTGGCCGGCAGGGTCCGCGCCAGTCCACGCACCAGCCGCGCCGGGTTCATCAGGACGCAGCCGGGGGTGTGGATCGCGCCCGCATAATGCCGTGTGCCGGTGATCCGGTGCAGATCCTCGCGCGAGAGCAACCGGTAGGGCTCGTCCAGACTGTCCAGGATGCGCGCGAAGGTCCGCATTCCCTTCAGTCCGGTATCTGCAATGGCCGCCTGCAGCTTGCCGACCGGCGACCAGTCGCAGTCGATCGCGCCGGCCTCGACCTGCCGCTGCAGATCGGCCAGCGCGGCGCGGTTCAGCCGCACGACACGGCGCATGCGCCCGGCGTCGTCGCCGTCCAGGTCGAACTTGTGCGGAAGGTCGATGACGAAGCCGGCGTTGCGCCCCGAGGCGCCCCAGCCGACCGGCATCGCGTCGATCAGCACCACCCGCTTGTCGGGGTTCAACTCGGCCAGGCGGCGGGCGGCGGCGAGGCCGGTGAAGCCCGCGCCCACCACCGCCCAGTCCGCCTGCGCGGGCGCCGGGTCGCTGCCGATCACCGCCAGTTCCGAAGGCGGCATCCAGCCAGAGGGGGTGTCGGCGGGCGGTCGGCGGTGGATCGCGGTCATGGCGGGGCTCATCCGGGTTCGCGTTGCCCCGCTAATGCCCCGGACCGGCCGGCGCCGGCAACGCCACAAAAATTCATCTTGGCGTTAGCCCAACTCACCTGTATTCGGTCACGGGGAGACGACGGGATGTCCAGACGGTTCTACGGCCTGCCACCACTGACGACGCTAGCGGCGTTCGAGTCGGCGGCCCGCAACCTGAGCTTCAAGAACGCCGCGACCGAGCTGAACGTGACGCCGGGCGCCGTCAGCCACCAGATCAAGGCACTGGAGGGCGAGCTTGGCGCGGCGCTGTTCATCCGCCGCCACCGCGGCGTCGAACTGACCGAGGACGGCCACCGGCTGTTCGGGGCGCTGGCCGAAGCCTTCGTGCGCATCTCGCAGAACCTGCGCGACATCCGCCAGCGCAACAGCATCAGCCGGGTGACCCTTGGCGCGACATCGGCGGTTGCCAGCCTGTGGACGGCGCAGCTGCTGGCGGGCTTCTGGCACGAGCACCCGGATATCACCGTCGACCAGCACGTCTCGGACAGCGGCTTCGGCCCGGCCGGCGACATCGACATGTTCATCCGCTACGGCCGCGACGCGAACGCGGCGCTGGACCATCACCCGCTGTTCCGGGACGAGCTGATCCCGGTCGCCGCGCCGACGCTGGCCGCACGCCTGCCCGATCCGGATCTGGCCGAACTGGCGGCCGAGCGGCTGATCTATCTGGATTCCTTCGATCAAAGCTGGACCCGGTGGAGCGACTGGTTCGCCGCCTTGCAGCAGGCGCCGCCGTCGCAGCCGGGGTTGCGCGTCAACAACTACATGATCGCGCTGTACGCAGCGAAGGACGGGCAGGGGGTGGCGCTGGGCTGGCGGCGGCTGATCGACCCGATGCTGCGGCGCGGCGATCTGGCCACTGTCGGCAGGCACAGCGTACCCGCGCCGCGCCGGTTCTACCTGGTGACCCGGCCCGAGGCCGAGCTGTCGCCGGGCGCGCTGCTGCTGCGCGACTGGCTGGTCGCGAACCTGCATGAGTTGAACTCACCCGAAGGTTAGATTTTCCGACGTTGTCCGATCCGCCTGCCGCGCTGATGCTTGGTGTCAGCAGAACGGAGGAGGGTTCGACCGTGACTCACATGACTCAGCTGGCGCCGGTGATGGCGGACATCAACCAGGCCAACGGCCTTCCCAACGCCCACTACATCGACCAGGCGGTGTTCGCCGAAGAGAAACGCGCGGTGCTGTTCGCCAACTGGTCCGGGATCGGCTTCGGCAAGGACATCCCCGCGGCGGGCGATGCGCGTCCGGTCGATTTCATGGGCATGCCGCTGTTGCTGGTGCGCGACCGCACCGGCGAGATCGGCGTGTTCCAGAACACCTGCCGCCACCGCGGCATGATCCTGGTGAACGAGCCGACCCGCATCCGCGGCGCGATCCGCTGCCCCTACCACTCGTGGTGCTATGGCCTCGACGGCGGCCTGCGCACGACGCCGCATGTCGGCGGCCCCGGCCGGAACACCCACGAGGCCGTCGACATGACCAAGCTGGGGCTGCACCGCATCCGCAGCCATGTCTGGCGCGACGTGATCTTCGTCAACGTTGACGGCAACGCCGCGCCGTTCGAGCAGGTGCACCGCGACCTGCTGGTCCGCTGGGCCGAATTCGAGCAGCCGCTGCACCACGGCGGCGAAAGCTCGTCCTTCCGGCTGGAGGTGGCGACCAACTGGAAACTCGCGGTCGAGAACTACTGCGAAAGCTATCACCTGCCCTGGGTCCACCCCGGGCTGAACAGCTATTCCCGGCTGGAGGATCACTACAATATCGACGATCATCCGGGGTTCTCGGGACAGGGCACGCGGGTCTACCGCCAGCTCAAGGACGAGAACGGCGCGTCGCTGAGCGATTTCGCCGGGCTGTCCGCGCGCTGGGACGAAGGGGCCGAATACCTGGCGGTCTACCCGAACGTGCTGCTGGGCGTGCAGCGCGACCACGCCTTCGCGATCGTCCTGCAGCCGATCGACACCGGCCACACCGTCGAGCATGTCGAGCTGTACTACGCGGTGCCGGAAAGGGATTCGCCCCGGCACGACGGGTTGCGCGGCGCGAACGCCCGGCTGTGGCGGACCGTGTTCGAAGAGGACCTGTTCGTGGTCGAGGGCATGCAACGCGGCCGCCATGGCGCGCTGTTCGACGGCGGCCGCTTCTCGCCGGCGATGGACGGGCCGACGCACAACTTCCACAAATGGGTCGCGGCCCAGGTCGAGGCGGGGCGCGCGGCATGACCTACCAGAACTTTCTCGCCGGCCGGTGGGTCGATGGCGACGCCGCGCTTGCGGTCGAGGACCCCGCGACCGGGCAGACCGTGGCCGAAGCGCCGCTGGCGGGCGAGGCGACGGTGGCCCGCGCGCTGGAGGCGGCGCGCGCCAGCGCCGACCGCGGCGATCTGGCGGCGATGCGTCCGCAGGCCCGCGCCGACCTGATGCGTGCCGTGGCGCGAGAGATCCGCGCGCTGGCCGTCGGGGGCGCGCCGCTGCTGTCCCGCGAAAGCGGCAAGCGGCTGTCCGATGCCCGCGGCGAGTTCGACGAGGCCGCCGCCTATTTCGACTACTACGGCGGGCTGGCCGACAAGATCGAGGGCAAGCACATCCCGCTGGGCCCGGACTATGTCGACTACACCGTCTACGAGCCGGTGGGCGTGTCGGCCCAGATCGTGCCGTGGAACTTCCCGGTGTCGCTGGCCGCGCGGTCGCTGGCGCCGGCGCTGGCGGCGGGCAACGCGGTGATCGTGAAGTCACCCGAGCTTGACCCGCTGGCGATGACGCTGCTGGCGCGGGCGCTGCAGCGCGCCGGTGTGCCCGAGGGCGCGGTGTCGGTGCTGAACGGCCTCGGCCGCGAAGCCGGCGCGCGGCTGGTGGCGGCGCCCGAGGTCGACCAGATCGTGTTCACCGGCTCGGTCCCGACCGGGCAGGCGGTGCTGCGCGCCGCGGCCGAGACGGTGACGCCCGCGCTGGTCGAGCTGGGCGGCAAGTCGGCGGCGGTGGTGTTCGAGGACGCCGACCTCGACACCCTGATGCACAGCGTGCGCGGCGGCATCTTCTTCAACGCCGGGCAGGTGTGCTCGGCGATGTCGCGGCTGCTGGTCCACCGCTCGGTCTACGCCCGCACGGTCGAGGCCTGTGCCGCGCTGGCGAAGGGGCTGAAGCCCGGCCACGGGCTGGACGAGGCCGAGCACACGCCGGTGATCTCGGCCGCCCAGCTGGCGCGGATCGAGGCGCTGATGCCGACCGCGCGGCATGACGGGGCGGTGATCGCGGCCGGCGGCGCGCGGCTGGACCGGCCCGGGCATTTCATGGCGCCGACGGTCATCGCCGATGTCCTGCCATCGGCCCGCGTGGCGCAGCAGGAGATCTTCGGCCCGGTGCTGTGCGTGACCCCGTTCGATACCGAGGCCGAGGCGATCCGCATCGCCAACGGCACCGAATTCGGGCTGGTCGCCGGCGTCTTCACCCGCGATCTGTCGCGCGCCCTGCGCACGGCGCACCGGCTCCGCGCAGGCCAGGTGTTCGTCAACGAGTGGTTCGCCGGCGGCATCGCCACGCCGTTCGGCGGCATCGGCAAGTCCGGCTTCGGACGCGAGAAGGGCGTCGAGGCGCTGTACAACTATGTCCGCACCAAGAACATCGCGATCGCGCTGCATGGCTAGCGCGGTGAAACCGGACCGCATCCCGGCGGACCGCGACCGGCTGGACGCGGCGCTGCTGGCCGCCCACGCGGCGGGTGACGCCGACGCCCTGGCGCGGCTTTACACGACTGCCGGAGACTGGGCCGAGGCCGCGGGCGACATCGACGCCGCGTGCTTCTATCTGACCCATGCCTTCGTCTTCGCGCTGGAGTCGGGGGCGCCGCAGGTCGGTGCGCTGAACGAACGCCTCGCCGCGCGCGGGCGCGCGCACCGGATGCGGTTCTGATGGGCGTGCAGGTCATCCGCGCCGCGGCGGTCAGGATGCGCCACCGCGGCGGGCCGCCGGGACTGGCGCAGGTTGGCCGGGCAGTCTCGTCCGCGCTGTCGCCCGGCATGGGGGCGGGGCTTGCGGCGTTCGACGGCTGCTCGGTTGCGTGGACGCTGCAATACGACGAGGTCATCTACGTGATCGCCGGCGAACTGACGATCACCGCCGACGGGGTCACACACGTCGCCGAACCGGGCGACGTGGTCTGGATCCCCGAAGGCACCAGCCTGATCTATGGCGGCCGCGCCGCCCGGATCTTCTACGCGGTCCAGCCGGGCAACTGGGCGGAGCGCAGCGCGGAATAATCAACAATGGCGCTCGGCGCGGCGCGGGGCCGACGGCCCTGTCCGCGCCACCACGGCAGCGAGGGAGGAAAGCATGCCGAATCCGACACCGCCACTGGAGCTCAATATCCGCACCGCGGACAGGGGGTTCTATCGCGGCTACACCAAGGACGTGACCATCACCGCGAAGCTGATCGTCGGCGCGCTGATCGTCTGGGCGGTCGCCTTCCCCGGACAGGCCGCCGCGGCGCTGGGGCAGGTCAACACCTTCATCCTGGCCAGCTTCAACCACTGGTACATGTACCTGACCGCGGTGTTCGTGGTGATCTGCGTGGCGCTGGCGCTGGTTCCCGCCGCGGGCCGACTGCGGCTTGGCACGGCGGACGACCGGCCCGAGTTCTCGCGCTTCTCGTGGTTCTCGATGATGTTCGGGGCCGGGCTGGGGATCGGCGTGCTGACCTATTCCACCGGCGAGCCGCTGTACCATTTCCAGCAGAACCCCGACACCATCATGGGGCTGGTCGAGGCCGGCAGCGCCGAGACGCTGCGCAGCGCCTACAAGTGGACCTTCTTCCACTGGGGGCTGACGGCCTGGGCGACCTATGCGCTGACCGGCGCCGCGCTGGCCTATTTCGCCTATCGCCGCGGTCTGCCGATGACCATCCGCAGCGGCATGGCCGCGATCTTCGGCCGGCACCTGTCCGGGCCGCTGGGCCACGCCGTGGACATCATCGCGGTGGTCGCGACCACGCTGGGGGTGGCGCAGACGCTGGGATACGGGGTGGCGCAATTCGTCACCGGCATGCACCGGATCGGGCTGGGCGACTGGGTGCTGACCGGCGGCTCCGACGGCGCACTCACCCCGTCGTCGTCGGCGATCGTGCTGGCGGTCGTGGTGATCCTTGGCGCGTCGACACTGTCTGCGCTGTCCGGGGTCGGCAAGGGCATCAAGTGGCTGTCGAACATCAACATGGGCCTCAGCCTGGCGTTGCTGGCGTTCTTCCTGCTGTTCGGTGCGACCGCCGCCGCGCTGAAGGCGTTCTCGCTGGGCACGCTGGACTACCTGCTGAACCTGCCGACGATGGCGCTCAGCGTCTGGACCGGGCCCGAGGGCTCGACCGGCGCGGCGCTGGAGGCCTGGCAGGGCGGCTGGTCGATCTTCTACTGGGCGTGGTGGATCGCCTCGGCGCCCTTCGTCGGCCTGTTCCTGGCGCGGATCTCGAAGGGGCGGACGCTGCGCGAGTTCATGCTGGGTGCGATGATCATGCCGTCGGTGATGTGTTTCGTGTGGTTCGCCCTTCTGGGTGCGACCGCGATCGATCTGGAGATGTCGGGCGTGGCGCAGGGCAGCATCGCCGGCACGTCGGTGTCGGACCAGCTGTACGCGACGCTGGCGCAAATGCTCGAGCCGTCGATGGCGTGGCTGTTCTCGGTGCTGGTGGTGGTGCTGCTGCTGACCTACCAGATCACCACGGCGGATTCGGCAGTGCTGATCATCAACACCATCAACGCGGCCGGCGATGACGGCCCCAAGGCCCGCCCGCACATCCTGTTCTGGGGCGCTGCCCTGGCGCTGACCGTGGGTGCGCTGCTGCTGGTCGGTGGCCTGCAGGCCACGCAGGCGGCGATGATGATCGCGGCGTTGCCGTTCTCGGCGATCATCCTTCTGGTGGGCGTATCGCTGATCCGCGCGATCGCCGAGGACATCCGGCAGACGCGCCGCCAGAAGATCGCTGCCGTGTTCGCGCAGTAGGCAGAAACGTACGCGCCCGTCCCGGACGGCTTCGGGACGGGCGCGGATGCGCCGGCGGCGCGCCTCAGGCGCTGCTGCGGCGCTTGCCGAAGGCGGCGGCCAGCAGGGTGCGGGTATACTCGGTCTGCGGCGCGTCGAAGATGCGGTCGCCGGTGCCCTGTTCCACCACGTCGCCGTCCTTCATCACGATCACCCGGTGGCTGAGCGCGCGCACGACGCGCAGGTCGTGGCTGATGAAGATGTAGGCCAGCCCGTATTTCCGCTGCAGCGCGCGCAGCAGGTCGACGATCTGCACCTGCACGGTCATGTCCAGCGCCGAGGTCGGCTCGTCCAGTACCACCAGCCGGGGCTGCAGGATCATCGCGCGGGCGATGGCGATGCGCTGGCGTTGCCCGCCCGAGAACTCGTGCGGGTAGCGGTCCATCGTCGCCGGGTCCAGCCCGACCTCGGCCATGATGTCGGCCACCAGCTGGCGGCGATCGCCCGGGCGGCGGTGCACGGTCAGCCCCTCGGCGATGATCTGCTCGACGGTCATGCGCGGGCTGAGCGAGCCGTAGGGGTCCTGGAACACCATCTGCATGTCGGCGCGCAGCGGGCGCAGCTGCTTGTGCTGCAGCCCGTCGACATTGCGGCCCATGAACACGATCGGCCCGTCCGAGCTGATCAGCCGCATGATCGCCAGCGCCAGCGTCGTCTTGCCCGAGCCGGATTCGCCGACGATGCCCAGCGTCTCGCCCTGCCGCACGCTGACGGTGGCGGCGTTCACCGCCTTGATGTGCCCGACGGTCCGCCGCAGCAGCCCGCGGGTGATCGGAAACCAGACCCGCAGGTCGCGCGTCTCGACCACTGGCGCGGCGTCCGCAGGCACCGGATCGGGCTGGCCCGCGGGCAGCGCGCCCAGCAGCTTGCGGGTATAGGGATGCTGCGGGCTGGCGAAGATCCGCGCGGTGGGGCCGGTCTCGACGATCTCGCCGTCCTGCATCACGCAAACCCTGTCGGCGATCTTCTCGACCACGCCCAGATCGTGGGTGATGAACAGCATCCCCATGCCTTCCTCGCGCTGGATCTCTTCCAGCAGGTCGAGGATCTGCGCCTCGATGGTCACGTCCAGCGCGGTGGTCGGCTCGTCCGCGACCAGCAGCTCGGGGCCGTTCGCCAGCGCCATCGCGATCATCACCCGCTGCCGCTGCCCGCCGGACAGCTGGTGCGGATAGGATCTCAGCCGCGTCCCGGCGTCGGGGATGCCGACCCGGCGCAGCAGGTCCAGGCTGCGCGCGCGGGCGGCGGCGCCGTCCAGCCCCTGGTGCAGCGCCAGCGACTCGCCCAGCTGCTTTTCCAGCGTGTGCAGCGGGTTCAGCGAGGTCATCGGCTCCTGGAAGATGAAGCTGATGTCGTTGCCCCTGACCCGGCGCAGCTCCTTCTCGGGGGCGGTCATCATCTCGGTGCCCTTGTAGACCACCGAGCCGCCGGTGCGGGCGCTGTCGCCCAGCAGCTTGACCGTCGACAGCGCCGTGACCGACTTGCCCGAGCCGCTTTCGCCGACCAGCGCCACCGTCTCGCCGGCCGAGACGTCGAAGCTGACGCCGCGCACCGCGCGGGTGACGTTGCCGCCCTGCACGAAGTCGACCGTCAGGTCCGTTACCGTCAGGATCGGGTCGCTCATGCGAAGGTCTTTCTGGGGTCGAAGGCGTCGCGCACGCCCTCGAAGATGAACACCAGCAGCGACAGCAGCACGGTCAGGGTGACGAAGGCGGTGATGCCCAGGTGCGGGCTTTGCAGGTTGTTCTTGCCCTGCAGCGCCAGCTCGCCCAGCGACGGGTACGACGGCGGCAGCCCGAAACCCAGGAAATCCAGCCCGGTCAGCGTGCCGACGGCGGCGGTGACAAGGAACGGCAGCAGGGTGATCGTCGCGACCATCGCGTTGGGCAGCATGTGGCGGAACATGATCGTGCCGTCGCCGACCCCCAGCGCCTTGGCGGCGCGGACGTATTCGAAGTTGCGGGTGCGCAGGAACTCGGCCCGCACCACGCCGACCAGCGCGGTCCACGAGAACAGCACGATCAGGAAGGTCAGCAGCGCGAAGCTCATCTGGAAGATCGCGCCCATGATGATGATCACGTACAGCGCCGGGGTCGCCTGCCAGATCTCGATCAGGCGCTGGAAGGTCAGGTCCAGCCAGCCGCCGAAATAGCCCTGCACCGCGCCGGCGAAGATGCCGACCACGGACGAGAAGAAAGTGACGATCAGCGCGAAGATCACCGAGATGCGGAAGCCGTAGATCACGCGCGCGGTCACGTCGCGGGTCTGGTCGTCGGTGCCCAGCCAGTGGTCGCCGTCGGGGGGCGAGGGCGCGGTCAGCACGTCGTAGTTGATGGTGTTGAAGGAATAGGGGATCGGCGGCCAGATCATCCAGCCGGTGCGGACCGGCTGGCCGTCCACCTCGCCGTCCCGGGCGTCGGCGATGACCTCGTCGGGGGCGTCGAAGCAGCCGTCCAGCCCGGCGGCGATCACCAGGCACCGCACCACCGGGTCGGTGAAGTCGGCGACGAAGCCCGGATCGCCGCCGAAGTCGGCCTCTTCGTAGGTGCCGCCCAGGGCGGGGAACATCCATTCGCCGTTGTGGCTGAGCATGATCGGCCGGTCGTTGGCGACGATCTCGGCCGCCATCGAGATCACGAACAGCACCGCGAAGATGATCAGCGACCAGTAGGCGCGGCGGTTCGAGCGGAAGTTGTTCCAGCGCCGGCGTTGCAGCGGGTTGAGCTTGAACATCAGGTCTCGCGGGATTCGAAGTCGATGCGGGGGTCGACCCAGACGTACATCAGGTCGGAGATGATGCCGATCAGCAGGCCGATCAGCCCGAAGAAGTAGAGCGTGCCGAACACCACCGGGTAGTCGCGGTTCAGGACGGATTCAAAGCCCAGCCGCCCCAGCCCGTCGAGCGAGAACACCACCTCGATGATCAGCGAGGCCCCGAACAGCACCGACAGGAACAGCCCCGGAAAGCCGGCGATGATGATCAGCATGGCGTTGCGGAACACATGCCCGTACAGCACCCGGCGCTCGGCCAGCCCCTTGGCGCGGGCGGTGACGACGTACTGTTTCTTGATTTCGTCGAGGAAGCTGTTCTTGGTCAGCAGCGTCAGCGTGGCGAACGCGCCGATGGTTGCCGCGGTCACCGGCAGCGCGATGTGCCACAGGTAGTCGGCGACCTTGCCCAGCAGCGACAGCTCGTCGAAATTGTCCGAGGTCAGGCCGCGCAGCGGGAACCAGCTGAAGTACGAGCCGCCGGCGAAGAACACCAGCAGCATGATCGCGAACAGGAAGCCGGGTATCGCGTAGGCGGCGATGATGATGCCGCTGGTCCAGGTGTCGAACTTCGAGCCGTCGGTGACGGCCTTGCGGATCCCCAGCGGGATCGACACCAGGTAGGCGATGACGGTGGACCACAGCCCCAGCGTGACCGAGACCGGCAGTTTCTCCAGCACCAGCTCGATCACCGAGATCGAGCGGAAATAGCTCTCGCCGAAGTCGAACCGCAGATAGTTCCACAACATGTTCGCGAACCGCTGCCAGGCCGGCTTGTCGAAGCCGAACTGCCGTTCCAGGTCCTCGATGAAGTCCGGCGGCAGGCCGCGCGCGCCCTGGTAGCCGCCGCCGTCCTGGCTGCCGCCGCCGCCGCCCGCGTCGCCGCCGCCGCCCGAGATCCGCTCGGTGGCTGAGGCGGCGTCCTCGAGCTGCGCGATGATCTGCTCGACCGGGCCGCCGGGGACGAACTGCACCAGCACGAAGTTGATCAGCATGATGCCGATCAGCGTGGGGATCACCAGCAGCAGGCGTCGAAGGATGTAGGCGCCCATTACGGCAGCGGCGCCCCGTCAGCCTTCAGCGCCCGGTACTTGTCCTCGTCCCACCACCAGTAGGCGTCGCCGCGCGAGTACAGCGGCTTTTCGGCGGGTTTGCTGAACACGTCCCAGTAGGCCAGGTTGTGCTCGCCCTTGTACCAGTTCGGCACCCAGATGTGCATCGAGCGCAGCACCCGGTCCAGCGCCCGCACCGCAACCTCGAGATCCTCGCGGCTCCCGGCGGCGACCGCCTTTTCCAGCAGCGCGTCGATCACCGGGTCCGAGACCCCCGAGAAGTTCGCCGTGCCCGGCTCCTTCGCGCTGTCCGAGCCGAAGATCTGCCGCAGCTCCAGCCCCGGCGTCAGCGACATCACCAGCCGCCCGGGGATCATGTCGTAGTCGAAATCCTCCTGCCGCTGCTGGTACTGCGCGGCGTCGATCAGCGACAGGCGCGCGTCGATGCCGATCCGCTTGAGGTTCTCGACATAGGGGTTGAAGACGCGTTCGAAACTGGCGCTGTCGTCCAGGATCTCCAGCGTCAGGGTCTGGCCCTGCGCGTTCTTGCGCACGCCGCCCTGCAGCGTCCAGCCGGCCTCGTCCAGCAGGCGCGAGGCCTTGCGCACGGCGGCGCGGTCGGTACGGCTGGGCTGGTTCACCGGCGGCGTGTAGACCGGCTCCGAGAAGATGCTTTCGGGCAGCTCGTCGTGGAATTCCTGCAGCAGCTCCAGCTCGGCGCCCTCGGGCAGGCCCTCGGCCTGCATCGGCGAGTTTTCCCAGAAGCTGTCGGTGCGCTGGTAGATGCCGTAGAACAGCGTCTGGTTCGACCATTCGAAGTTGAACATCAGCCCGATCGCCTCGCGCACGCGGGGGTCCTGGAACTTGTCGCGGCGCATGTTGATCCAGAAACCCTGGGTGCCCGACGGCCGGTTGTCGGGCACCGATTCCTTCACCACCCAGCCCTCGTCGATCGCCGGGAAGTCGTACCCGGTCGCCCACAGCTTCGAGAAGAACTCCTCGTGCAGCAGGTAGGAGCCGCCCTTGAACGCCTCGAACGCGGCGGTGTAGTCGGCGAAATACTCGTAGGTGTAGCAGTCGAAGTTGTTGGCGCCGACGTTCACCGGATGGTCCCAGGCCCAGTAGTCGGGGTTCCGGCAGTAGGTGATCGAGCGGCCGGGCTTGGCCTCCTCGACCAGAAATCCGCCCGAGCCGACCGGCGGCGTTAGCGTCGACTCGGCGAAGTCGACGTCCTGGTAATAGTGCTCGGGCAGGATCGAGATGCCGCCGGCCTGCTGGATCAGCTCGCGCTTGGCGGCGTCCTGGCGGAAGGTGAACTTGACCTTGTAGGTGTCCAGCGCCTCGACGGTCTCGAAATCCTTGTAGCTGATCTTGTAGGCCGGGTGGCCCTTTTCCAGCAGCACGTTGTAGGTGAACACCACGTCCGAGGCCTCGATCGGCTCGCCGTCCGAAAATGTCGCCTCGGGGTTCATGTGGAAGATCACCCAGGACCGGTCTTCGGGGTATTCCAGCCGTTCGGCGATCAGCCCGTAGGCGCTGTCCGGCTCGTCCGCCGAGCCCACCAGCAGGCTGTCGTACAGCAGGCCCAGGCCCTGCGCCGGCTCGCCCTTCAGGATGAACGGGTTCAGGCTGTCGAACGTCGCCGAGGCGCCGGTGCCGCGGAAGGTCATCCGCCCGCCCTTGGGCGCGTCGGGATTGACGTAGTCGAAATACGGGAACTCGGGCCCGTATTTCAGCTCTCCGAAGGCCGAGATGCCGTGCGAGGTGATCGCCTCCTGCCCGCGGACGGGGGCGGCGACAAGCAGCGCCGCGGCGAGCAGCGGCAGCGCCACCGCCCGGGCCGTCAGGCCGGCGGGCCGTGTGTCGGTGACCGGTGTGGCGGTGATCGGTGTGGCGGTGGTCGGTGTCGTGGTCGCGGCGATCTGCACCCGCATCTGCATGTCCCCTCGAACGGTTCCGGTGCTGTCAGGCCAGACTAATGCAAACACGAGGGGCGTAAAGACGAAAGCCCCCGCGGATCGCGGGGGCTTGAACGCGGGCCCTTCGCCGCAACGGCGGCTCAGCCGCCAATGCTTTGCAGATAGGCGATCAGGTTGGCGCGATCCTCGACGTCGCGCATGCCGCGATAGCTCATCTTGGTGCCGGGCGCGTAGTCCGACGGGGCGGCCAGGAAGGCGCTCAGATCCTCGGGCGTCCAGGCGCCGTCCAGGCCGGCCAGCGCGTCCGAATAGCTGTAGCCATCGACCGCCGCGATGTCGCGCCCGACCACGCCGTACAGGTAAGGACCGACGGCGTTGGCGCCGTCTTCCAGCTTGTGGCACGAGGCGCAGGCGCGGAACAGACCTTCGCCGGCGGCGGCGTCGGCGCTGGCGAACACCTCGCCGAAGGGCACTTCCGCCTCGGGCGCGGCTTCCTCGCCGCCGGCTTCCTCGGCCTCGATGCCATAGGCGAACTGCTCCTCGTCGCCGTGGCCGGGTTCGGCGACGATCAGACTTTCCGCACCCGTCTGGATCAGAAGGAACACCAGCAGGCTGCCACAGACCCCGCCGACGATCTTGGTGATTTCCATCGTATCCATGCTGGTTCGTCCCGCACTGTTCCTGTCGAAAGCGGCCTGCGCCGTCCGGTCGGTATCTATCCGCTTCCCCTGCCGGTCCGCAAGGTATAGTAACCGCGACCAATCGACCGGGAGAGGCAGATGGGCGGCAAGACGGGGATCGTCTCGTTTCAGGGCGAGCCGGGGGCGTATTCGCACCAGGCCTGCATCGAAGCGGTTTCGCACCTGAAGCCGCATCCGATGCCGACGTTCGAGGGCGCGATCGACATGGTCCGCGCCGGCGAGGCCGATCTGGCGATGATCCCGGTCGAGAACTCCACCTACGGCCGTGTCGCCGACGTGCACCAGCTGCTGCCCGAATCGGGACTGCACATCGTCGGCGAGCATTTCGTGCGCGTGCACATCAACCTGCTGGGCGCCCCGGGCGCGAAGCTGGAGCAGATCCGCAGCGCCATGTCGCACACCGTGCTGCTGGGCCAGTGCCGCAAGTTCCTGAAGGCGCACGGGATCGCCCGGGTGACCGGCTTCGACACCGCGGGCGCGGCCAAACATGTCCGCGATGCCGGCGATCCGGCGCTGGCGGCGCTGGCCTCGCCGCTGGCGGGCGAGATCTACGGGCTGGACGTGTTGGCCGACGGGATCGAGGACAACCACACCAACCGCACGCGGTTCCTGCTGATGGCGCCCGCGCCGGCGCACACGCCGCCCGGCGGCGACGTCGTCACCAGCTTCATCTTCCGGGTGCGGAACATTCCCGCGGCGCTGTACAAGGCGATGGGCGGTTTCGCGACCAATGGCGTCAACATGGTGAAGCTGGAAAGCTACATGGTGAACGGCTCGTTCACCGCGACGCAGTTCTACGCCGACATCGAGGGCCACCCCGACGATCCCGCCGTCGCCCGCGCGATGGAGGAGCTGCGCTACTTCACCTCGTACCTGCACATCCTCGGCGTCTATCCCGCGGCGCTGCCCCGGCACGAGCTTTAGGACCGGCCCGGTCAGGCGACGCGCTCGCCGCGCACCCAGGCGCCGCGGACCACCGGCACGCCGCCGATCAGCGCGAATCGCACCAGGTCGGCGCGCAGCCCCGGGCGCAGCGTGCCCCGGTCGTCCAGTCCGGCCGCCGCCGCGGGCGCGGCGGTGACGGCGGCGATGCCGGCGGCGATGCCGCCCGCCCGCCGGCCCAGGTCCACCGCCGCGGCCAGCAGCGCGCCGGGGATGTAGTCCGACGACAGGATGTCGAGCAGCCCGGCGTCGGCCAGCGCGGCCGCGGCGACGTTTCCCGAGTGCGAGCCGCCGCGAACCAGGTTCGGCGCGCCCATCATCACCGCGATGCCGTGTTCGCGGCAGGCGCGCGCGGCCTCGGCGGTGGTCGGAAACTCGGCGATGCGCACGCCGTGTCCGGCCGATGCGCGCACATGCTCGGGGGTGGTGTCGTCATGGCTGGCAAGGATCGCGCCCAGGCGACCGGCGGCCGCGATCGCGGCGGCCTGGTGCGCCGCGCCGACCCGGGCGCCCAGCGCGCGCAGCTGCGCCACGCGGCGTTCGAACGCGTCCTCGCTCAGCCCCTGCCGGCGGGTCATGAAGGTCCGGTACCGGTCCATGTCGCGGAACTGGCGCGCGCCCGGGGTATGGTCCATCAGGCTGAGGATGCCGATGCGGTCCTGCAGGTGGAACTCGTCCAGCTCCTCGGTCAGCGTGTGCGAGCAGATCTCGGCGCGAAGGTGCAGGAAGTGGCTGATCCGCAGCGCCCCGCGCCGGCGCGCTGCCAGGATCTCGTCGACCATCTGCCGGGCGTAGCGCCGGTCGCGCCCGCCACTGGCCTTCAGCACGGTGCCGACGCGGACCGCGTCGAACACGGTGGTCACGCCGACGCCGGCAAGCTCGGCGTCGTGCGCGACGATCGCCGCGGCGTGCGGCCATTCCACCCCGGGGCGCGGTTGCAGGTGCCGCTCCAGATTGTCGGTGTGCAGCTCGATCAGCCCCGGGCACAGGTAGTCGCCCGCGCAGTCGATCGCGCCGGGCATGCGTGCGGCCCCGGGGTCGAGATCTGCGATCGTGCCGCCCGCGGCCCGCAGCGCGCCGGTCTCGACGCGGTCGGGCAGGACCAGCCGGGCGTTGGTCCAGACCGTCTCGGGGGCGTTGCGCCGCATCATCGACCTGGCGCACCGTGCGGGGGCCCGATGCCGGCGACAAGGAGCGATGCATGACCGGGGACTGCCGCCGCTACGCGATCTATGCCGCGCCCGAGCCGGACACCGCGCTGGCGCGGTTCGGCGCCGCCTGGCTGGGCTGGGACGCCGAGCGTGGCACCGCCGTGCCCGCGCTGCAGGCGCCCGGCTTGCCCCGTCCGCTGGCCGAGATCACGCGCCAGCCGCGGCGCTACGGCTTTCACGGCACGCTGAAGGCGCCGTTCCGACCGGTGGCCGGGCCGCGGCGGGCGGAGCTGGAGGCGGCGCTGGACCGGCTTGCTGCCGCGCATGCGCCGGTGCGGCTGGGGCGCGGGCTGCGGCTGGCGCGGCTGGCGCGGTTCCTGGCGCTGGTCCCGGTCGAGGAGTCCCGCCCGCTCGCTACACTGGCCGAGGAGGCGGTTGCGGCGTTCGAGCCGTTCCGCGCCGCCCTGACCGAGGATGAGTTGGCGCGCCGCCGGGCCGCCGGGCTGAACGCGCGGCAGGACGCGCTGCTGCAGCGCTGGGGCTATCCCTACGTGATGGAGGAGTTCCGCTTCCACATGACGCTGACCGGACCGCTGCAGCGGCACGAACTGGACCCGGTCGCCGAGGCGCTTCGGCGGCGGCTGCCGCCGCTGGCGGGGCGGCCGTGGACGCTGGCCTCGCTGTGCCTGTTCGGCGAGGGCGACGACGGCCGGTTCCGGATCCTGCGCCGCGCTGCGCTGCGCGGCGGCGGCGTGCCCGCGCGGTGACCGTCGCGGCCGGAAACCGGTTGCGCCGGCCACGAACTCTCCGTGACATCGCCCGAAAATCGCGGAATCCGCGTCCCGTTCGTGCCGCATTGCGGGGCGATAACCGGGACGACGGCAACAAAACGGGCAGGTAACATGGACCGTACCACCATATTCTTGATCATCGGCGCGATCTGGCTGATCGGCGTGCTGCTGTTCCTGAAGGACTACCTGCTTGGCGAGCGGCGGGTCGAGCGGCGCCGGGGCACCCCCAGCCTCGAGCCGCGCAGCGATCTGCGCCGCGACTGACCGCACGCAGCCACGCCCGCGCCGCGCCGCGCGGGCAGGCATTCTCGTTTCTGCCGGGCGTCCGGGCCGGGACATCGGATCCTCGCAGGCTGACGGTCCTGGCCAACATGGCGTCGCCGGCGGCGCGGGACAATGGCGCATGCTTGCCTCGCCCCGGCGGCGCCGCTAATCACGAGGCATGCCGCAACACGTGATCGGGACCACCCGCGCCGCGACGACCGGAGCGATCGACAATCTGCGCGGGCTCGCCTGGATGCTGGTGGCCGTGCTGATGGCCGCGATCATGGCGGTCGCGGTCCGCGCGCTGAGCGCCGACATCGACAGCCGCGCGATCGTGCTGGTGCGGGCGGTCATCATCGTCGCGCTGATGGGCTGCGCGCTGCCGGTCAGCCGCACGCTGCGGCAGCTGCGCTTCACGCGCCCTTGGCTGCACGTCGCGCGCGGCGCGCTGATCGGCGTGGCGACGCAGCTTGGCTTCTACACCCTGTCGCACGTGCCGCTGGCGACCGCCTCGGTGCTGTTCTTCACCGCGCCGATCTTCGCCACCATCCTCGCCGCCACGCTGCAGGGCGAGCAGGTCGGCGCGCGCCGCTGGGCGGCGGTGGCGGCGGGCTTCGCCGGGGCGCTGGTGATCCTGCGGCCCGGGGTGCAGGGGCTGGACGCGGGCATGCTGGCGGCGCTGGCGTCCTCGGCCTGCTATGCGGTGGCGCTCAGCCAGTCGCGCCGCATCGCCGAGGCCGACGGGCCGGTGGCGGCGCTGGTCTCGGCCAACGTGATGACGCTGGTGGTGTCGATCCCGGCGGCGCTGCCGGTGCTGGCGCTGCCCTCGACGCCGGTGTTCTGGACGATCCTGATGGTGCTGGTGGCGGCAGGAACGCTGCGCGGGCTGGCGGACATCCAGGCCTACCGTCATGGCGAGGCGTCGGTGCTGGCGCCGGTCACCTATCTGCGGATCATCCTCGTCGGCCTCGCCGGCTATCTGCTCTTCGACGAGGTGATCGACGGCCCGACGCTGGTCGGCGCCGCGATCATCGTCGCCTCGACGCTCTACATCGCCCGGCGAGAGGCGGTGCGGCGCCGGCGGCTGCGGGCGGCGACCCGTGCGCCGGCCGGGCCCGACGCCTGATCAGAACCGCTTGCGCGCCCGCAGCGCGGCCGAGATCGTGCCGTCGTCGAGATAGTCCAGCTCGCCGCCCACCGGCACGCCCTGCGCCAGCGAGGTGACCTCGACCGGCAGACGCTCCAGCTGGTCGGCGATGTAGTGGGCCGTGGTCTGCCCGTCGACGGTGGCGTTCAGCGCCAGGATCACCTCGGTGACGCCGCCGGCCTCGACCCGGTTCACCAGCGCCGGGATCCGCAACTCGTCGGGGCCGACGCCGTCCAGCGCCGACAGCACCCCGCCCAGGACGTGATAGCGGCCGCGGAAACTGGCGCCGCGCTCCATCGCCCACAGGTCGGCGACATCCTCGACCACGCACAGCTCGGCCTCGGACCGGCGCGGATCGGTGCAGATCGCGCAGCGGGCGCCGGTGGCGATGTTGCCGCAGACCTCGCATTCGCGCACGGTGGCGGCGACATCGGCAAGGGCGCGGGCCAGCGGCTCCATCACCAGCTCGCGCTTCTTGATCATCGCCAGCACCGCGCGGCGGGCCGACCGCGGCCCCAGACCGGGCAGCCGCGCCATCAGCTCCACGAGCCGTTCGATTTCCTTGCCGCCCTCGCCCATGCGCCGGTGTTAGCCGGTTGGCGGGGCGGGTCAAGCGCCGATTGCGGTCAGGTGTTTTCCCACTGCGCGACGACATCGAAGCCCTCGGGCGTGGGCATGCCGTCGAGGTGCTCGGCCATCTTGCCCCAGATCTCGCGCACGCGGGGCAGGCTTGCCTCGGCCTCGGCCTGGCTGGAGACCAGGGTGACGATATAGCCCGAGCCGTCGTCGCGGATCGCGTTCACGAAGCGCTTGATCCCGGGCAACGCCATGATGTCGGCCTTCATCGCCTCGGCCTGCGCCTTGGCCGCGTCGATGTGTCCGGATTTGATCTGGTATCTCGTGATGCGCGCGTACATGGCACGTCCCCCCTTGTTATCGTTGAGCGACCGGCTGGCGCCGGTCGTCCGCGACACTACCACAAGAGAGCCCTTCGCGGGGTGGCTAAATACCCCGACCCGGAAGTCGCCGCGCCGTCAGAACGGCAGCTTCATTCCCGGCGGCAGGTCCATGCCCTCGGTCACCCTGGCCATTTCGCGCTGCGCGGCCTCGGATGCGCGGGCCTGCGCGTCCTTGACCGCGGCCAGGATCAGGTCCTCGGCCACTTCCTTGTCCTCGGGCGAGAAGATCGACGGATCGATGTCCAGCCCGGTCAGCTCGCCCTTGGCGGTGGCGGTGGCCTTGACCAGCCCGGCGCCGGCCTCGCCGGTCACGGTGATGCGGTCGAGGCTTTCCTGCGCCTCGGCCATCTTCTGCTGCATCTCCTGCGCCTGCTTCATGAGCTTGGCCATGTCGCCAAGACCCCCCAGTCCCTTCAGCATCTCGGTGCCCCTTCGTTGCGGCGGATTGCGACTGACATACTGTCGGCCCGGTCGCGAAACAAGCCGCGCTTCAGTCGAACTCGTCCAGCGGGTCCCAGTCGTCGTCGGGCTCGGGCGGGGGCGCGGCATGGGCGTCCTCGGGCGGGGCCTCGTTGACGCGGACGTTCGCGTCGGTCACGCCGGGGAACGCGGCCAGCACCGCCTGCAGCATCGGGTGGCGCATCGCCTGGCCGACCAGGTCGGTGCGGCGCTCGGCGCGCTGCTCGGCGATGGTCTTGCCGCCGCCGTCGGCGACGACCGAGACCGCCCAGCGCGCGCCGGTCCAGGCCTGCAGCTGCCGGCCCAGCCGCGCCGCCAGGTCCTGCGGCGCGGTCTCGGTCGGCTGGAACTCGATCCGGCCGGGGGCGTAGCGCGCCAGGCGCAGCCCGGTCTCGACCTCGACCAGCAGGTGCACGTCGCGGCGGGCGCGGATCAGCTCGACCACGTCCTCGAAGCCGGCATACCGCGCCAGCGGATCGGTCTCGGCGCGCGGCGCGCGCTGCGCCTGGGCGCGCGGCGCCGAGGACGGGCCGGCGGGCGCCCCGGCGCGGGCGGAGGGCCCGGCGTGCACCGGCGCGGCGCCCTGCGGCGCCGGGGCGCCGGGTGCGGGGCCGGGGGTCGGCGGCGCCGGAGGGTTGTCGGTCAGCTGCCGCACCAGATCGCCCGGCGTGGGCAGGTCGGCGACATGGGTCATGCGGATCACCGCCATCTCGGCGGCCATCATCGGGCTGGGCGCGGCGGCGACTTCTTCCAGCGCCTTCAGGCACATCTGCCACATGCGGGTCAGGATCCGCAGGCTCAGCCCGCCGGCCATCTCGCGGCCGCGGTCGCGCTCGGCCGGGCCGATGGCGGGATCGTCGGCGGCCTCGGGGGTGATCTTGACCAGCGACAGCCAGTGCGCGATCTCGGCCAGGTCGCGCAGCACCGCCATCGGGTCGGCGCCCGAGGCATACTGCTCGGACAGCTCGCGCAGCGCGCCCGGTGCGTCGCCGGTCAGGATCATGTCGAACAGATCCATGACCCGGCCGCGGTCGGCCAGGCCCAGCATCCCGCGCACATGCTCGACCGACACGCCGCCGTGGCCGTGGGCGATCGCCTGGTCGAGCAGCGACAGCGCATCGCGCACCGAACCCTCGGCGGCGCGCGCCACCAGCGCCAGCGCGTCGGCGTCCACCTCGGCGCCTTCCTTCCCGGCGATGCCCGCGAGGTGCGCGATCATCACCTCCGGCTCGATCCGGCGCAGATCGAACCGCTGGCAGCGCGACAGCACGGTGACCGGCACCTTGCGGATCTCGGTGGTGGCGAAGATGAACTTGACGTGCTCGGGCGGTTCTTCCAGCGTCTTGAGCAGCGCGTTGAACGCCGAGGTGGACAGCATGTGCACCTCGTCGATCACGTAGACCTTGTAGCGCGCGGATGCGGCCCGGTAGTGCACGCTGTCGATGATCTCGCGGATGTCGTTCACGCCGGTGCGGGAGGCGGCGTCCATCTCCAGCACGTCGACATGGCGGCCTTCGGCGATGGCGCGGCACGGCTCGCACACGTCGCAGGGTGTCGTGGTGGGGCCGCCGCTGCCGTCCGAACCGACGCAGTTCAGCCCCTTGGCGATGATCCGCGCGGTGGTGGTCTTGCCGACGCCGCGCACCCCGGTCAGCACGAAGGCGTGGGCGATGCGGTCGGCATCGAAGGCGTTGCGCAGGGTGCGGACCATGGCGTCCTGGCCGATCAGGTCGGCGAAGTTCGCCGGCCGGTACTTGCGCGCCAGAACCTGGTATCGAGTCGTCTGTGAGGGGTCGCCGCTCATGCCGTCTTGCTAGCAGCAATCGTCTGGGGGGCAAACTGCAAACCGCCGGGACGCGGCGGGCCTGTGCAACGAGGCGGCGGGCCTGTGCAACGAGGCGGCGGGACTGTGCAACGAGGCGGCGGGCCTGTGCAACGAGGCGGCGGGCCTGTGCAACGAGCCGGCGGGCCTGTGCAACGAGAAAGCCCCGCGACTGCAGCGCGGGGCTTCGCGGCCTTTCTCGGGCCGAAGGTGAGAGGCTGGAAAACGACCCAAACGGGACTCGTTACGGCTGCTTCCTTCCGGACCTGACCGGGTTGGCGAGGCGTTCGCCCGCACCAACCTCTCACCGGGGAATATAGCGATTCCCGCGCCGGACTGCAAGATCCCGGCCTTGGCAGCGCGCCTGCGGGTGATACAAGCGGGGCAGGCATTCGGGGGCAGGTATTCGGGGGCAGGGCGATGTTCGACAGCGAGACCGTATTGTTCGCCGGCGGGCGGATCGACCGCGCCGCGCATCTGCGGATGCGCGCCGACGCGCTGCTGGCCGATCCGGAGGCGCGGAGCATGGTGATGTGGCGCGGCAAGGCGCTGTTCGAGGACGATGCGGCGCCGCGGCTGGCCTGGCTGCCGCCGGACGCGCCGATCCTCGGCGACGCGGCCGAGCCGCCGATCTTTCTCGGGCTCGACGGCACTGCGCCGCGGTTCGCGCACGACATCTCGGGCTGGGCCGATCCCGTTGCCGACGCCGCGCCCGGCTTCGCCGACACCTCGATCAACCGCCATCCGGCGGCGGGCGGGCTGGGATTCCAGGACCTGCGCGGGGCGATGTCGCGGCTGGACCCGACCGATGCCGGCGACGCGGTGACCGCCAAGGGGATCTTCGGCTGGCATGCCTCGCACCGGTTCTGCGCCCGCTGCGGGGCGCCGTCGCGCGTCGCCCAGGCCGGCTGGCAGCGGGTGTGCGACGCCTGCGGCGGCAGTCATTTCCCGCGCACCGACCCGGTGGTGATCATGCTTGTGCTGCACCGCGGCCGGCTGCTGATGGGCCGCTCGCCGGCCTGGCCCGAGGGCATGTTCTCGCTGCTCGCCGGGTTCATGGAGCCGGGCGAAAGCATCGAGGCGGCGGTGCGCCGCGAAGTGATCGAAGAGACCGGCGTGCGCGTCGGCCGGGTCGGCTATCTCGCCAGCCAGCCGTGGCCGTTCCCGGCCTCGCTGATGATCGGCTGCTGGGCCGAGGCGCTGTCGGACGAGATCGTCCTCGACCCGGTCGAGCTGGAGGACGCGTTCTGGATCAGCCGCGAGGGCCTGCTGGCCGAGCGCACCGCCGAGAGCCCGCGCCTGCGCCCGGCGCGGCGCGGCGCGATCGCGCATTTCCTGATCGAGCACTGGCTGGCGGGGCGTCTCGACCTGCCGCTGTGAAAGGCCGTTCGATCTGAACTTGAAGGGGCGCGGCGCGGATCATGGCGCGGGGCAGCCGGTCAGCTCGACGGTGCGGCCGTCGCCGATCAGCGTCATGCGCAGCGCGCCGCGGTCCAGCGCGAACGCGCCCTCGCCGAAATAGTCGATCGTGGCGTCGATCCGCAGCTCGCCGGGCGCGGCGCTGGCCCGGTCGGTGGTGATCCAGATGTCGTCGGCGGCAGGCTCGAACACCACCATGCGCGGCGTCGCCGGGGTGCCGCGGTGCGCCAGCCGCGCCGACAGCGCATAGCCGTCGCCCGCGGGGCGGATCGTGCAGCCCGCGCCGGTGAAGCCGGCCGCGGCGGCGGCGACCGGGCGGGTGTTCCAGGCGGCGCGGATCGCGGCGCCGCCGCCGGTGGCCTCGGGCGGGATCGCCAGCGCGGCGCCGGACAGCGCCGGCACGCAGACCTCGGCGCAGACGCCGTAGGACAGCGACAGCGCCAGCCGCACCGGTTTTGCCGGATCCTGCAGCGTCAGCTCGACCGGGAACACCACCTCGTCGGAATATGCCAGCGACAGCTGACCGAAGCTGTCCAGCACCTCGGGCGCCGGGAAGTGCACCTGCGCCCGCGCGACGTTCTGCGAGCCGGCCCAGTCGAACTGCGGCGGGATGCCGATCCCCTGCGGCGCGCGCCAGTAGGTCTTCCACCCCGGCGCCAGCGTGATCCGCACCCCGGCCATGCGGGTGCCGCGCTCAGTGATCCAGCCCGGCAGCAGCGTCATCTGCGAGATGTCGTCCTGCGCATTCGGCTGCGCGCGCGCCGCCGGGGCGGCGGCCAGAACGCCTGCCGCCAGTGCGCACGCGGTCAGGCAGCGGGCGGCGCTGCGGGCAAGGAAGGGTCGGCTAAGGTCGGTCAGCACGCGGCCTCATCTGTCGGAAGCGGTTGCGGTGAGCGGAAATTAGGCCCGCGCGGCCGAACAGGGAACTCACGTCTCGGTCAGAACGCGCTTGATCGCCCCGTTCAGCCGCGCCATCTAGGTACATATGGACGATGCACCCGCATTCCTCGAGGGCAAGCTGCTGGTCGCCATGCCCGGCATGGGCGATCTGCGTTTCGAACGCGCGGTGATCTTCATGTGCGCGCATTCCGCCGAAGGCGCCATGGGGCTGATGGTCAACAAGCAGGCCGACGAGCTGACCTTCGCCGAGCTGCTGGAACAGCTCGACATCCCGGTCCGGCGCGGCGCGCAGGGGCCGCTGGTCTATTTCGGCGGCCCGGTCGAGCACGGCCGGGGATTCGTGCTGCATTCCGGGGAATACGCGCTCGAGGGGGCGACGATGCAGGTCGACGGCGGCTTCGGCATGACCGCGACGCTGGACATCCTGCGCGACATCTCCGAGGGGCAGGGCCCGCGCGCCGCGCTGCTGGCGCTGGGCTACGCCGGCTGGGGGCCGGGGCAGCTGGAGCAGGAATTCCAGGCAAACGGCTGGCTGACCTGCGATGCGGACGAGGCGCTGGTGTTCAACACCCGTCCCGAGGATCGCTGGGCCGCGGCGATGGAGCGGATCGGCATCGACCCGCGCCTGCTGTCCGGTGAGGGCGGCCGCGCCTGACCCGCCTGCGTCGGTTCAGCCGTCCTTGGCCCGATCTTCGCCGGGACGCGGCGCCGCCGCCCGGCGCAGGCGGTCGTTGATCGCCCGCCCCAGCCCGGTCTCGGGCACCGGATCCACCAGCACCCGGTCCAGCCCCGCCGCCCGTGCCTCGGCGTCCAGCGCGTGCAGATGGGCGAACAGATGCGCCGCCGCCTCGGTCAGGTCGCGGCTGTCGGACAGGCTCAGCCCGCGCCGGCCGGCCAGCGGCCCGAACGCCAGCCACAGCGCGCCGGCAACGGCGACGTCCGCGTCCAGGATCAGGCGCACGCCCGGCGCGTAGTGCGAGCCGAGCTGTCCGGGCGCGGTGATCCCCTCGGCGGCGACCGGCGGCGACAGCGGCCGGCGCAGCGCCGCCTCGATCGCCTCGGCGGGCAGCCCGCCGGGGCGCAGCAGCCGCGGCACGCCGTCGGTCACGCCGATGATCGTCGACTCGACGCCCACGCCGGTCGGCCCGGCGTCGATCACGCCGGCGATGCGCCCGCCCAGGCTGTGCAGCACATGGTCCGCCGTGGTCGGGCTGATCCGCCCCGACGCGTTCGCCGACGGCCCCGCCAGCGGTCCGCCGAAGGCGCGCAGCAGCGCCCGCGCCACCGGATGCGCGGGCACCCGCAGCGCCACGCTGGGCAGGCCGGCGGTCACAAGATCGGCCAGCGGCGCGCCCGCGCGGCGCGGCAGCACCAGGGTCAGCGGGCCGGGCCAGAACGCATCGGCCAGGATCTGCGCGTCGTGGTCGAACTCGGCCAGCGCCTCGGCGGCGGCAAGGTCCGGCACGTGCACGATCAGCGGGTTGAAGCGGGGCCGCCCCTTGGCGGCGAAGATCGCGGCCACCGCGCGCGCGTCGGTGGCGTCCGCGCCGAGTCCGTAGACAGTCTCGGTCGGGAAGGCGACCAGCCGGCCATCGCGCAGCATCGCCGCGGCGGCGCGCAGCCCGCGGCCGGTGTCGCCGAGGCGGATCGTGTTTTCGGACGGTGGTGTCGCCATGACGCAGCGTCGGTCCTTGTCCGTAAAAAAGGCGGGCTCTACGGTTCGGGCCTGCGGTATGAGGAAACCGCCCGCGACACAAGCGGCAATCGGGAGGACCGGGATGAGCTATCGCGCACCGATCCGCGAGATGCGGTTCTATCTGGACAGCGTTCTGGGGGCGCATCGGCTGGCCCGGACCGACCGCTATGCCGAGGCGACGCCGGACACCGCCGACGCCGTGCTGGCCGAGGCCGCCCGCCTGGCCGAGGACGTGCTCGCGCCGCTCAACCGCGCCGGCGACCTGCACCCCGCGCATCTGGAGAACGGCGTCGTGCGCACCTCGCCCGGGTTCGCCGATGGCTACCGCGCCATCGCCGACGGCGGCTGGGTCGGCATCGCCGGCGATCCGCGCTGGGGCGGCATGGGCCTGCCGATGACGCTGACCTCGTGCGTGAACGAGATGCTGGGCAGTGCCTGCCTGTCGCTGTCGCTGTGCCCGCTGCTGACCCAGGGCCAGATCGAGGCGCTGGAGCATCACGCCGACGACGCGCTGCGCGATCTGTTCCTGCCGAAGCTGAATTCCGGCGAATGGACCGGCACGATGAACCTGACCGAGCCGCAGGCCGGCTCGGACGTCGGCGCGCTGCGCAGCCGGGCCGAGCCGAACGGCGACGGCACCTACGCGGTCAGCGGGCAGAAGATCTACATCTCGTGGGGCGATCACGACCTGGCCGGGAACGTCTGTCACATGGTGCTGGCCCGCCTGCCCGACGGCGCGCCCGGCACCCGCGGCATCAGCCTGTTCATGGTGCCGAAGTACCTTCCCGACGACGCCGGCAGGCCGGGGCCGGCCAACGCCCTGTCGGTGGTCTCGCTGGAGCACAAGATGGGCCTGCACGGATCGCCCACGGCGGTGATGCAGTTCGACGGCGCCACCGGCTGGCTGGTGGGCCCGCCGCACGGCGGCATGGCGGCGATGTTCACGATGATGAACAACGCCCGGCTGGGGGTCGGCGTCGAGGGCCTCAGCCAGGCCGAGGCGGCGTACCAGAAGGCGCTGGCCTATGCGCTGGAGCGCCGGCAGGGCAGGCCGCCGGTCGCGGGCGGCACCGGCACGATCCTGGACCATGCCGACGTGCGGCGGATGCTGATGACGATGAAGGCGCAGACCGCGATGGCGCGGGCGATCTGCCTGGACTGCGCGCTGAGCCTGGACATGGCCAGGGCCGGGCAGGGCGACGACTGGCAGGCGCGCGGCGCGTTGCTGACGCCGATCGCCAAGGCGTTCGGCACCGACACCGGCTGCCGCGTGGCCGAGTTGGGCGTGCAGGTCCATGGCGGCATGGGCTTCATCGAAGAGACCGGCGCCGCCCAGTTCTACCGCGATGTCCGGGTGACGGCGATCTACGAGGGCACCAACGGCATCCAGGCGATGGACCTGGTGGCGCGCAAGCTGATGGACGGCGGCACCGCGGCCCGCGCGCTGCTGGCCGAGGCCGGGACGACCGCCGAACGGGCCGCCGCCGCGCAGCCGGAGCTGTCGGCCGGGCTGAGCGCGGCGGTCGACGCGCTGTCCGACACGCTGGACACGGTCCTGGCGATGCCGGACCTGAACGACCGATTCGCCGGCGCGGCGCCATTCCTGCGCGGCTTCGCGCTGGTGCTGGGCGGGCACTACCTGCTGAAGGCCGCGCTGGCCGAGGATGCGCGGCTGCCGCTGGCGCGCTTCGCCGTCCGGCAGATGCTGCCCGAGGTGCCGGCGCTGTGCGCCGCGGCAAGGGCGGGGGCGGCGGACCTCTACGCGCTCGACGCCGACGCGCTGGCGGTCTGATGGACGGCGGCGGCGAGGAATTGCGCTTCCCCCATGCCGACGCCCCGCCGCACGGCGAGGCGCGGACGGTCGCGCCGGGCATCCTGTGGCTGCGCCTGCCGCTGCCGATGAAGCTGGACCACGTCAACGTCTACGCGCTGGACGAGGGCGACGGCTGGACCCTGATCGACACCGGTTTTCACACCGGCAAGACCCGCGCCCTGTGGGAGCGCATCCTGTCCGGCCCGCTGCAGGGCCGCCCCGTGCACCGCGTCGTGCTGACCCATCACCACCCCGACCATGTCGGCATGGCCGGCTGGTTCGCCGCGCGCGGCGCCGAGGTCTGGGCCACCCGCACCGCCTGGCTGATGGCGCGGATGCTGACGCTGGACGTGCAGGAGCAGGCCTCGGCCCGGCAGATCGACTTTCTGCGCGGCGCCGGCATGCCGGCGCCGCTGCTCGACCAGCGGATGTCTGAACGGCCGTTCAATTTCGCCGACGTGGTGCATCCGATCCCGCTGGGCTTCCGCCGGCTGGTCGAGGGCCAGACCGTGCGCATGGGCGGCCGCGACTGGACCGTGCGCATCGGTCACGGCCACGCGCCCGAACACGCGACCTTCTGGGCCGCGGACGGAACGCTGGTGCTGGCCGGCGACCAGGTGCTGCCGGGCATTTCGCCCAACCTGGGCGTCTACCCGACCGAGCCCGAGGCCGACCCGGTCGGCGAATGGCTGGAAAGCTGCAGCCGGCTGCAGATCCTGGCCACCGACCGCCACTATGTGCTGCCCGGCCACAAGCTGCCGTTCTACGGCCTGCCCGAGCGGCTGGCGCAGCTGATCCAGAACCATCGCGGGGCGCTGGCGCGGCTGGAGGCGCACCTGGACCGGCCGCGCACCGCGCACGACTGTTTCCCGGCGCTCTACAAGCGCGAGATCGGCGAGGCCGAATACGGGCTGGCCCTGGTCGAGGCGGTCGGCCACCTGAACCACCTGCTGCGCAGCGGCCGGGCCACCCGCCGCCGCCGCGACGACGGCGCCTGGGCCTGGCAGGCGGCGCGGCGTTCGCTTAGGGCGTGACATTCTGCTACGCTTTGCGTAAGGGAGCGCGAACGCTGGACTATGCAACCGGAGATCACGGGACATGTCGGAACACGAGCACGGCAAGATGGACATCACCGAACAGGAAAAGACGTTCGAGGGATTCATCAAGTTCTGGATCTGGCTGTTCGGCATCAGTGTCGCGACGCTGATCTTCCTGGCGATCTTCAACTCCTGATGGCTCGCGCCGGCCGGCGCCTTCGGTCCTGCCTGGCCGCCCCGGCGATCGTGCTGGCGTGGGCGGCAGCCGGCGCGCCCGCGCTGGCGGTCGATCCCGACACCGTCGAGCGCTTCGTGCGGCTGTCGGACCGGTTCCACGCGCAGCTGGAAGGCTCCTCGCCGGTGGCGGGGCTGAGTGCGCCGCAGCGCCGGTCGCGGGCCGTGTGCATCCTGACACGCTTCGAGGAAGGTTTCGGCGCCGCCGGCGTCCTGCAGTTGCTGGACCTGATGAGCGTGCTATCGAAGGGTGCGCAGTTCGACGATCCGACGATCATTGCCTTCAACGAACGGTTCGGCGCGGACTACAGGATGATCCAGGGGGAGTGCACGCGCCAGGCGCGGGGCTCCTGAAAAAGGAATTGCTCATGGGCCTAGGCCGGCTGATCGCCCCGGTTCTGATGCTGATGGCTCTGGCCGGCTGCGCGGTCGAGGTCGGCGCCCCGGCCGAGGAAATCGCCCGCGCCCGGTTTGTCCCGGCAGATGCGCCCTATGTCGCGGTGGTGTCGATGGTGGCCTACCGCGACGGTCGGGCGGCGCACACGGCGCTGTTCATCAATGCTTCAGAACGGGTGATCTACGATCCGGCCGGAACCTTTCAGCACCCCGCCATGCCGGAGCGGGGGGACATAAACTACGGTGCGACCGACCGGATGATCGACTATTACGAGCGCTACCACGCGCGGAAGTCCCATTTCGTCCATGTCCAGAAGATCCCCGTCTCGCGCGAGGTGGCCGAGGCGACGCTGCGCCGCGCGCAGGCGCAGGGGCCGTCGCCGAAATCCTTCTGCACCGTCGACACGATCGCGGTGCTGAACGGGGTGGACGGGCTGCCCAGCTTCCGGAGCAGCTTCTTCCCCGAGCAGCTGCGCACCCAGGTGGCGCGCCTGCCCAACGTGATCGACCGCTACGTCTACGAGGACGACACCGAGAAGGCGCTGCCTCCCGAAGCGTTGCGGCCGGCCCGCTGATGTCGGCGGCTGGGCGGCTGGCGGTCGTGCTGCTGACGATCGTCGCACTGCTGATCGGCATGCTGTGGTTCACCCGCACCGACTTCATCTACCTGTTCACGCGGACCGCGGCGGGCCCGGCCGACCTGCCGCGCACCAGCGTCGAGTTGCTGCCCGCGCATGGCGACGACCCGGCGCTCGAGGTCTGGGTCACCCAGCCCGAACCGGGGTATCCGGTGTTCGTCTATTTCATGGGCGACGTCGGCGCGCTGTCGGTCTACGAGCCGCGGTTGCGCGACATCGCCGAGGCCGGGTTCGGCATCGCCGCCATGGCCTATCGCGGCGGCGGCGGCCAGGCCGGAGAGCCCTCCGAGGAGGCGCTGTTCCGCGACGCGCGGCGGCTGTACGCCGGGCTCGACACCCTGTTCGCCGAGCCGGTGGGCGAGAACAGGCGGGTGATCTACGGGTTCTCGCTGGGCGCGGCGCTGGCCGCGCGGCTGGCGGCCGAGCAGGAGGAGCTGACGTTGATCCTGGAGGCGCCGTTCACCCGGCTCTGTGCCGCGACCACCGGTCTGATCGGGCTGCTGCCCGGCTGCTGGATGCTGGCCGGCGAGGAATACGCGACGCTCGACAATATCGACAAGGTGGATACGCCGCTGCTGATCCTGCACGGCACCGCCGACGACCGGGTGCCGGTGGCGCAGGCGCGGGCGCTGTTCGACGCCGCCCGCGACCCGAAGTTCATCCGGGTCTACGAGGGCGGCGGGCACGAGGACCTGGGCCGCTTCGGCGCCACCGACGACACGCTGAGCTTCGTCCGGGTGCTGAGCGGCATGCGCTAGCGATCAGCGCAGCAGCGGCAGCGACGCC
Organism: Halovulum marinum; assembly: GCF_009697225.1. Taxonomy (GTDB): domain Bacteria; phylum Pseudomonadota; class Alphaproteobacteria; order Rhodobacterales; family Rhodobacteraceae; genus Halovulum; species Halovulum marinum. The sequence continues at coordinate 561,689 of NZ_WIND01000001.1, read as the reverse complement.
AGGCCGGCGCCGGTCAGCTCGGCCTGGTCCTCGTCCTCCAGCACGATGCACGACAACCTTCCGCCGAACACCGCGCCGGTATCCACGCCGATCCGGTTGCCGTGGTTCTCGACGCGATCGGTCGGCGTGTGGCCGTGGACCACCACCGCCGGGTGCGCGCCGGTGTCGGACAGGAACGGCTCGCGGATCCAGATCAGGTCCCACAGGTCCTGCCGGTCCAGCGGCACCCCGGGCCGGATCCCGGCGTGGGCGAAGAAATACCCGCCGATCCGGGCGCCGAACGCGGCGCCCTCGAGGAACGCGACATGCGCCGCGGGAACCGCGCGGACGAACGCGCGGTGCGCCCGCCCGGGGGCCAGCGCGTTCGCCGTGACGCCGTAGGACGCCAGCGTCCGGCTGCCGCCCAGCGCGCGGCTCAGCCAGTGCAGGCGGTCGCTGCCGCGCACCGGCGGCTCGCGCAGGTATTCCAGGAACATGTGGTCGTGGTTGCCCAGCAGGAACAGCGTCGGCAGCGGCTCCGCGGCCAGCGCCACCAGCCGCTCGATCACGCCGCGGCTGTCGGGGCCGCGGTCGCCGTAGTCTCCGAGAAAGACGATCAGCGGCGCGTCATGCGGGCGCTGCGCCAGGTCCGCCGCGATGCGGTCCAGCACCGTGTCCAGCTGCTCCAGGCAGCCGTGCACGTCTCCGATCGCATAGATCCGGCGGCCGTCGGTTCCGGGCATTGCGCGGGCGTCCTGTGGCGAGGGTCTGGAAACGACAAAGCCCCGTGGCTGATGCCCGGGGCCCGTCTGGGGCAGGCCCGAAGGCCCGCTTCACGCGGCAATGCCGACTTAAAGCAGCCCTTCGCGCTGCGCTTTCTTGCGCGCCAGCTTGCGCGCGCGGCGAATGGCCTCGGCCTTTTCGCGGGCGCGCTTCACCGAGGGCTTCTCGAAATGCTGCCGAAGCTTCATCTCGCGGAACACACCCTCGCGCTGAAGCTTCTTCTTGAGAGCCCGGAGCGCCTGGTCGACATTGTTGTCGCGTACCTGTACCTGCACTGGTTTTCACCACCTTTCCGTCGGTTGGAGTTTCGAAATCTCGCAGGAAGCCGCTATATAACAACGACACGCCGCACTGTCCACACCCGGCGCGGCGCCTGAACGGACCTCAATTCGACGAGAGACAGCATGACAGACGAACAGACGCCGACCGCCGACAGCGTCGCGCAGGTACGCCAGGCCGTGCTGAGCGCAGCACTGCCCAATGTGGCCTTCGACGGCTGGACCGATCGCACGCTCGCCGATGCGGTGCGCCACGCCGGGGTCGATCCGGGGCTGGCACGGCTGGCCTTTCCGCGCGGCGGCGTCGATCTGGCGCTGGCGTTCCACCATGCCAACGACGAGGCCCTCGCCGCCCGGCTGGAGACCGAAGACCTGGCCGAGATGCGCTTCTCCGAGCGCATCGCCCACGCCATCGCACTGCGCCTGGAGATCGCCGCGGCAGAGCGCGAGGCGGTCCGCCGGGCAGCGGCGCTGTTCGCGCTGCCGATCCACGCGGCCGACGGCGCCCGCGCAGTCTGGCACACCGCCGACACGATCTGGACCGCACTGGGCGACCGATCCGACGACGTGAACTGGTACACCAAGCGGATGACGCTGTCGGCGGTCTATTCCTCGTGCGTGCTGTACTGGCTGGGCGACGACAGCCCCGGCCATGCCGACACCCGCGGCTTCATCGACCGCCGCATCGCCGACGTGATGCAGGTCGAGAAGGTCAAGGCGGCGATGCGCGACAATCCGCTCGGCCGCGCCTTCATGGCCGGTCCGGGCCGCCTGCTGGGCGGCATCCGCGCCCCGGGCGCGGGCGGCGCCGACCTGCCCGGCCGCTGGCGCCACTAGCCGGCCGGCGGGACCGGGAACGGGTTGCACCCCGGCGGGGCCGGCGCGAAGATGCGCGCCGGACGCCCCCGGTCCGGCGGGGCAGCAACGCAAGGGCATACCGCATGGCAATGGGCACCGTCGCGCAGACCTGGTTCAGGGGCACATGGCACGAGGGCAACCTGCCGATCCTGGGCGCGGCGGACCACGGCACCTGGCAGGGCACGCTGGTGTTCGACGGCGCCCGCGCCTTCGAGGGCGTGATGCCGGACCTGGAGCCGCACTGCGCGCGGCTGGCGCGCTCGGCCCGGGCGATGGGCATGGACCCGGTGATGGAGGGGCCCGAGATCGCCGCGCTGATTCGCCAGGGCGTCCGGCGCTTCGCCCCCGGCGCGGCGCTGTACCTGCGGCCGATGATGTGGTCGACGGAATCGTCGCCGGCGCTGATCGACGCGCTGCCCGGCTCGACCGCGATGGCGATCTGCATCGAGGATCTGCCGATGCCCGAGCCCGCCGGGCTGGCGCTGACCGTCTCGCCCTACCGGCGGCCGCGGCAGGACACCGCGCTGACCGAGGCCAAGGCCGCCTGTCTCTATCCGAACAACGCGCGCATCATCGCCGACGCCCGCCGGCGCGGGTTCAACAACGCGCTGTCGCTGGACCTGGACGACAACGTGGCCGAGACCGCCTCGACCAACGCGTTCATGGTGCGCGACGGGGTGGTGTTCACCCCGGTCCCGAACGGCACCTTCCTGGCCGGCATCACCCGGGCGCGGGTCATCGGCCTGCTGCGCGACGCCGGGCACGAGGTGGTCGAGACGTCGCTCGGCGTGGCCGATTTCCACCGGGCCGACGAGATCTTCCTGACCGGCAACGCCTCCAAGGTCATGCCCGTGACCCGCTTCGAGGACCGCGACCTGCCGGTCGGCCCGGTGGGCAAGGCCGCCCGCGCCGCCTATTGGGACTTTGCCCATTCCGAGCTGGAGACCGCCTGATGAGCCTGCCCGCGACGATGACCGCCGTCGAGATCTCCTCCCCCGGCGGCCCCGAGGTGCTGAAGCCGGTCGCGCGGCCGGTGCCGCGGCCGGGCGCGGGCGAGATCCTGATCCGCATCGCCCACGCCGGGGTGAACCGGCCCGACGCGCTGCAGCGCGCCGGCAGCTACGCGCCGCCGCCCGATGCCTCGGACCTGCCGGGGCTGGAATGCAGCGGGCACGTCGCCGCCGTCGGCCCCGGCGCCGGCCGCTGGTCCGAGGGCGACGCGGTCTGCGCGCTGCTGCCCGGCGGCGGCTATGCCGAGTACGCGGTGACCCCCGCCACCCACGCGCTGCCGGTGCCCGAGGGGCTGGACCTGGCGCAGGCGGCGGCGTTGCCCGAGACGTTCTTCACCGTCTGGAGCAACGTCTTCACCCGCGGCCGGCTGGCGGCGGGCGAACGTTTCCTGGTGCACGGCGGCTCGTCCGGGATCGGCACGACGGCGATCCAGCTGGCGCGGCTGCGCGGCGCGCGGGTGTTCACCACCGCCGGCTCGGACGAGAAATGCGCCGCATGCGAGGCGCTGGGCGCCGAGCGCGCGGTGAACTACCGCGACCGTGATTATGTCGAGGCACTGCGCGAGGCGACCGGCGGGCAGGGGATCGACGTCAGCCTGAACATGGTCGGCGGCGACTACATCGCCCGCGACCTGAAGCTGCTGGCCGCGGACGGCCGGCTGGTGATGATCGCGTTCCTGCAGGGGCCGAAGGTCGAGCTGAACCTGGCGCCGGCGATGGTGAAGCGGCTGACGATCACCGGCTCGACGCTGCGGCCGCAGTCGATGGCGGCGAAGACGGCCATCGCCGAATCGCTGGAGCGCGAGGTCTGGCCGCACCTGGCCGCCGGGCGCATCGGGCCGGTGATGGACCGCAGGTTCGCGCTGGCGGATGCGGCCGCGGCGCACGCCCGGATGGAAAGCTCGGCGCACATCGGCAAGATCGTTCTGGACGTCGCCGGCTGACCTCAGCCCTGCGGCAGCGGCGCGATCGCCACCCGTTCCTGGCGGCACGAGGCGCGGATCTCGGCGGCGCAATCGCGCGGGTTGAGGTCCTTGTCCAGGCAGATCTGGATCTCGGTCATCCGGCCGCGCTCGCAGGTGACGGCGATGCCTTGCGGCGGCAGTTCCGGGTTCAGCATCAGGATCGTGTCGCGGATCGAATCCAGCGGAACCTCGACGTCCTTGTCCAGTTCTTTCAGCGACCAGGGCTGGGTGATCGATTCGTAGGCATAGCGCGCCGCCCGCAGGTAGGTGTCGCCCTCGAGCCCCGAGCAGCTGCCGTGCTTTTTCCACATCCACCACGCCCGGTCGCCGCTGAGCATGATATCGGCCATCGCGTCGGCGGATTCCCGGGTCGGGCCGACCGCGCCGCTCAGGCAGAACGACGGCATGCCCTCCTCGAAGCGGGGGAAGAAGCCGCGCAGCACGAAGCCGCGACCGGTCTCGCCGGCGCAGTCCTTGCTTCCGGCCTCGGCGCAGATGCTGGGCGACCAGCCCATCGAGAGGATGTAGTAGTCGAAATTGCCGATTTCAGCGGCGTCGACCCGCGCGAACAGCGCAACCGTGAAAAACAAAGACAGGACGCGCTTCATCGGAAGCCCCCTTTCCCTGTTTGTCGAATGCAGGTATACACCCGTTTGCATTCCCCGACAAACTGCAAATACGGCAAATGCCCCGCGGTTTTCCTCGGGAAACCCGCGTGTTGAGACAAGGACGAGATAAAATGGCACTGCCCCTGATGCAGAAGGCTACGGCTGTGTGGCTGGTCGAGAACACAACCTTGACGTTTACGCAGATCGCCGAGTTCTGTGGCCTTCACGAACTGGAAGTGAACGGTATCGCCGACGGTGAAGTCGCCGTCGGCATCAAGGGATTCGACCCGATCGCGAATCACCAGCTGACCCCGGACGAGATCAAACGCTGCGAGGACGATCCCCGCGCCCGGCTGCGGCTGATGCACAACCCCGCCGCCGAAGGCGAGACCAAGCGCAAGGGGCCGCGGTACACGCCGCTCAGCAAGCGCCAGGACCGGCCGGCGGCGATCGCCTGGCTGGTGAAGTTCCATCCCGAGCTGTCCGACGGCCAGATCGCCAAGCTGGTCGGCACCACCAAGCCGACGATCCAGTCGATCCGCGACCGCACGCACTGGAACATGTCGAACATCCAGCCGGTCGACCCGGTGGCGCTGGGCCTGACCAAGCAGGTCGAGCTGGACGCCGCCGTGGCCAAGGCCGCCAAGCGCGCCGCCAAGACCGGCGAGGCGCTGGACGACGAGGCCCGGATGAAGCTGGTCTCGACCGAGCAGGCGCTGTCGATGGGGGACGAGCCGCGGATGCCGTCGAGCATCTCCGGCCTCGAGACCTTCAGCCTGAGCCGCAAGGACGAAAGCACGGACGAGGACGAGGGCAAGCCCGGGAAGAAGTTCGACGCCGACAGCCTGTTCAACCTGCCGAAGTCGGACGACAAGGATGACGAGGACGAGGACTGAGATCCGGCGGCGGCCGCACAGGCCGCCGCCAATCGGCCGGGCGCGTCAGCCCACCGTGTCCAGCAGCAGGCAGGACTGGCTGCTGACCACGCCCGGTACCTCGCGGATGCGCCGCAGCGCGGCATCGAAATCGCGCAGGTCGGCGCAGTCCATCTCGGCCACCAGATCCCAGTTGCCGTTGGTCGAGTGCAGCCGCGCCAGCTGCGGCAGCGCCGCCAGCGCCCGGATCACCGCGCGCGACAGGCTGCCCTCCAGCTCGATCAGGACGATGGCGCGCACGCGGTCGTCCTCCTGCCCGGTACCAAGCTCCACGGTGAACCGGCTGATCACCCCCGCCGCGACTAGCCGGTCGATGCGCGCCTTCACCGTGGCGCGCGACAGGCCCAGCGCCGCGGCCAGCGACGACACCGGCAGGCGCGCGTCGCGGCGCAGCGCGGCGATCAGCCGGCGGTCGGTCGCATCGGGCAGCTGAGTTTCCATCTTGTCCGTTTCGCTTGTCACTCTGTCCAATCCATAGCCGAAAATGCGCAGATTTGCGACTATCTGCGAACGGCACGCCCGCGCCATGTTGTGACAGAGGCAAAGGGCGGACGCAGATCATGACCGACGGCAAGTGCATCCTTCTGGGCGCTCCGGTGCAGGATGGCGCCGGCCGCCCGGGCTGCATCATGGGGCCGGACGCGCTGCGCACCGCGGGCATCGCCGCGGCGCTGACCGGTCTGGGATTTCCGGTCGAGGATCGCGGCAACGTCACCGCGCGCCCCGCCGATGTCGCGGCGGCGCCGCCGGCGGTAAAGCAGCTCGACGTCGTCGCCGGCTGGACCGCGGCACTGACCGATGCGGCGCGCGCGGCCATGCGCGACGGCTTTCCAGTGTTCATGGGGGGCGATCACGCGCTGTCCGCCGGCACCGTCGCCGGCGTCGCCCGCCACGCGCAGGACGCGGGCCGGCCGCTGTTTGTGCTGTGGCTGGACGCGCACCCGGACCTGCATTCGCCCGACACCACCCGCAGCGGCAACCTGCACGGCACGCCGATGGCCTACGTCACCGGCCAGCCGGGGTTCGACGGGCTGTTCCCGCCGCTGCGCGCCCGCGTCGCGCCCGCCCACGTCTGCTTCATGGGCCTGCGCTCGGTCGACGAGGCCGAGGCCGCACGGCTGGACGGGCAGGGCTTCGTCACCCACGACATGCGCGCCATCGATACCCACGGCGTGCTGCGGCTGCTGGAGCCGTTCCTGGAGCAGATCGCGGCCGCGAACGGGCTGCTGCACGTGTCGCTGGACGTCGATTTCCTCGATCCCGAGATCGCCCCGGCGGTCGGCACCACCGTTCCCGGCGGCGCCACCGTGCGCGAGGCGCACCTGATCATGGAGCGGCTGCACGACAGCGGCCTGGTCACCTCGCTCGATCTGGTCGAGCTGAACCCGTTCCTGGACGAACGCGGCCGCACTGCGCGGCTGATGGTCGATCTGACCGCCAGCCTGATGGGCCGCCGCATCCTCGACCGCCCGACCCGCAGCCACTGACGGAGACGCAGATGAACGCCATGACCCCGCCCGCCCCGTCGAAACTGGCGATGGTGCCGTTCGTCAGCGTGGACAACATGATGCGCATGGTCCGCGATGTCGGACCCGAGCGGATGATGACCGAGCTGGCCGAACGGATCGAGGCCGACTTCCGCCGATGGCCCGCGTTCGACAAGACGCCGCGCATCGCCGCGCACTCGCCCGAGGGGGTGATCGAGCTGATGCCGACCAGCGACGGCAAGGCCTATGCCTTCAAGTACGTCAACGGCCACCCTGGGAACGTCCGCACCGGCCACCAGACGGTGACCGCCTTCGGCGTGATCTCGGACGTGGAGACCGGCTATCCGGCGCTGCTGACCGAGATGACGCTGCTGACCGCGCTGCGCACGGCGGCGACCTCGGCGATGGCGGCGCGGCACCTGGCGCCGAGCGACGCGTCGGTGATGGCGATGATCGGCAACGGCGCGCAGTGCGAATTCCAGGCGCTGGCGTTCCGCGCCATGCTGGGAATCGAACAGGTGCGGCTTTACGACATCGACCCGGCGGCGACCGCGAAGGCGGCGCGGAACCTTGCCGCCGCCGGGTTGCGGGTGACGTCCTGCGCCAGCGCGCAGGAGGCGGTCGCCGGCGCGCAGATCATCACCACCTGCACGGCCGACAAGCAGTTCGCGACGATCCTGACCGACAACATGGTCGGCGCCGGGGTGCACATCAACGCCATCGGCGGCGACTGCCCCGGCAAGACCGAGCTGCACCGCGACATCCTGCTGCGCAGCGATATCTTCGTCGAATACCCGCCGCAGACCCGAATCGAGGGCGAGATCCAGCAGCTGGACCCGGACCACCCGGTGACCGAGCTGTGGCAGGTCGTCACCGGCCGGGCGCAGGGACGAAGGAACGCCAGCCAGATCACCCTGTTCGACAGCGTCGGCTTCGCGATCGAGGATTTCTCGGCGCTGGGCTACGTCCGCGAACGGGTCGCTCGCACCGGGCACTGCCAGATGCTGGACCTGCTGGCCGACCCGGACGATCCGCGCGACCTTTACGGGATGCTGCTGCGCTCGGCCGGCTAGTGCGCCGGCGTGTCCATCGGGTCGAGCATCGTGCGCCCGCCATCCACCGCCAGGATCTGGCCGGTGACGAAGCTGGCGCTGTCCGAGGCCAGGAATACCGCCGCCTCGGCGGCCTCGTCGGCCTCGCCGATGCGGCCCAGCGGCGTGACTGCGGTCAGGTTGTCCTGCAGGTCCCGCCGGTCCTTCAGCGCCGATTGCAGGCTGGCGGACAGGACCGAGCCCAGCGCGATCGCGTTCACCCGGATCCGGTGCGCGGCGAAGGCCACCGCCATCGACCGGGTCAGCTGGTCCACCGCCGCCGAGGCCACCGAATAGGCCATCAGCTCGGGCAGGGTGCGGCGCGAGGCGATCGAGGTCACGTTGACGATGCTGCCGATGCCGGCGCGGTCCTCGTCGGCCGGGCCGGCCAGCTTGATCATCCGCCGCGCCACCGCCTGGCTCAGGTGCAGGGTGGGGCGCACGTTCAGGTCCATCAGCGTCTCGAAGGTGGTATCGTCGGGGTCCAGCGGGTCGGACTTGCGCACCTCGCGGCTGGCGTTGATCAGGATGTCGATGCCCTCGAACTGGTCCACCGTGGCCGCGATCAGGTTGTTGACCGTCAGCTTCTCGCGCAGATCGCCGGCGAAATGACTGACCTCGCGCTCGGATTTCCGCAGCGTGGCGGCTTCGGCCTCCAGCCGCTCCTCGTCGGTGCCGGTCATCATCACGCGGGCGCCGTGGATGGAGAACCGGCGGGCGATGGCAAGGCCGACGCCCTGGCTGGCGCCGGTCACGATGACGGTCTTGCCGTCCAGGGAAAAGGCCATGGGAAGGGGTCCTCTGTGGCTCTGCGCCGCTAGCCGCGCCGGGGCTGGTCGGCCGCGAGTATCTTGTAGCGCGAATCGGCCACCAGAATCTCGCGCTTGCGGAAGTGCGCGTCGAGCGTGCGTTCGTAGGGCAACTGCCGGTTGGCGACCAGCAGCAGCCGTCCGCGCGGCGTCAGTAGCCGTGGCGCGGCGGCGATGAACGCCTGGCCAAGCGACGGGTCCGCCGCACGGCTGACGTGGAACGGCGGGTTCGAGACGATCAGATCGTAGGGGCCGCCGGTCCAGGCGGTGGCGTCGGCCCAGTGCACGCGGGCGCGCGGATCGGTGACGTTGGCCCTCGCGGCCTCGGCCGCCGCGTGCTCGGCCTCGATCAGATCGCAGCTTTCCAGACCGGGCGCGCGCGCCAGCAGGGCCATGCCCAACGCGCCCCAGCCGGCGCCCAGATCGGCGGCCCGGCCCTTGGCGTCCGCCGGCAGATGCTCGATCAGCAGCTGTGTGCCGGGATCGACCCGGGCGGCGCTGAACATGCCCGGCGCGGTCAGCAGCCCGTCGGCATTGGCGCGGGTCCGGCCCGCCTCGGCCCAGGCCGGGATCTCGGGCGGCAGCGCGCCGGGATGCTCGATCCAGGCGATCTTGCCGTGCGCCTTGGCGGCGACGCCCGCCACCGGCAGCAGCTTGCGCAGCGTGCGGATCATCGTGTCCACGCCGTCGGTCTTCTGCCCGTCCAGCAGCAGCCAGCCGCCGGGGGCCAGCGCCCGCAGCGCCTCGGCGATCCGGCTTCGGGCGGCCTCGCGGTCGCGCAGCAGGCAGACGATGGCGATCGCCGCGGCGCCGGCCGGCGCCTCCAGCGCGACGCGGCCGCCGGCGGCCGCGATCCGGTCCCAGGCGGGGCGGAAGCCGGTGACATGAAGCACGTCCGCCGCGAACGGCGGCGCGAGCAGCACATCGGTCCCGTCGAACACCACGGCGGGTCCCGCCGGGGGCGCCAGCCCGGCCTCGAACGGCAGCGAAAGGCGATCTGTCAGGATGCGGCTACTCTTTTTCCATGGTGCACTGGAGCGGGTGCTGGTTGCGCCGCGCATAGTCCATCACCTGAGTCACCTTGGTCTCGGCGATCTCGAACGAGAACACGCCGACCACGGCGACGCCCTTCTTGTGCACCGTCAGCATGATTTCGACCGCCTGCGCGTGGTTGATGCCGAAGAACCGCTCCAGCACATGCACCACGAATTCCATCGGCGTGTAGTCGTCGTTCAGCAGCAGAACCTTGTACAGCGGCGGGCGCTGGGTCTTGGGCTTGGTCTTGGTCGCGACGCCGGTCTCGCCCGCGCCGTTGCCATCGCCCTCGTTCCCGGACGGTCCTGCCATCATCTCGGTTCGCATTGCTCTCCCCAAAGTGGCACTCGATGGTCGGCCCTGGTTGGGTTTATATATCGGTGCGGCGCGGCGAGAAAAGGGGCACCCGCCCGGCCGCAATAGGAAAAGGGGGCCGAAGCCCCCTTCCCGTCGTCCCGAGATCCGGCGTGGATCAGACGCCGAACGACTTCATGTTCTCGGTCGCGGCGTTGACGCGCTTGTTCAGCGGCGCGGCGACGTCCTTGGCAGCGGACATGAAGATTTCGTTCATCTTCGTGGCCTGGCCGACGAAGCCTTCGAACGCCGACTGGGCGAAAGCGGTCTGCTTTTCCATCAGTTCGGTCATGTTCTTGGCCGAGGCCATGTCCTGGGCGGCGGCGACGCCTTCCTCGAAGGCTTTCTTCGAGTAGGCCGACACCTCGGTGCCGATGCCTTCGGCGGCCTTGGCGGCGATCTCGGAGGATTTCACCAGGGCGTCCAGGTTGCCCTGGCCGAACGAGGTAATGTCTTCGAAACTCTTGGTCATTTTTTCCATCTGCTCGGTCATGCTCTTCTGAGCGTCTGCGGCGAATTCTTCGACCTTCGCGGTCGTGGTGTTGCTCTGGGCCATGTCGTCCCCTCCACAAGCGGTGTGATGTTAAGCGGTGTGATGGTTCATATTGCAGTGCAACATAGTCCTTATGCTGCACTGCGTCAAGAGGTGGGAGCTGGGCAGACGAAACTGGAGAGTTGCATGAAGACCACCCCCTCAGACTTTGAAAAGAGGGGGTTTTCGCAATGGAGTTCCCGTGTTACCGTTCCTGCGAACAACAAATGGGATCGAAAAATCGATCCTGATGAGGCAGTCAACATCGGCGGAGAATCCGATGCTATTTCAGGCAGGACGCGGGCTTTCGCTCGCCGTGGTCCTCGTGCTTTGGACCACAGTCGCGCAGGCGGCACCTTATGCGGCACTGGTGATGGACGCGCGTGACGGTCGTGTGATTCACGCCACCAATGCGGACACCCGGCTACATCCGGCGTCCCTGACCAAGATGATGACCCTGTATCTGGTGTTCGACGCGATCAGGAACGGCAAGCTGCACCTCGACCAGAAGATTCCGATTTCGCGCTATGCGGCGTCCAGGCCGCCGTCCAAGCTGGGTCTGCGCGCCGGCTCCAGCATCGAGCTGCGCTACCTGATCCGCGCTTCGGCGGTGAAATCCGCGAACGACGCCGCCGCCGCGCTGGCCGAGGCCGTCGCCGGCAGCGAATCGGCGTTCGCGCAGCTGATGACCGCGACCGCGCGCGAGATGGGGATGCGCAACACGACCTTCCGCAACGCCTCGGGGCTGACCCAGAACGGGCACCTGTCGACCGCGCGCGACATGGCGATCCTGGGCCGGCAGCTGTTCTACGATTTCCCCGAGTACTACAACCTGTTCAGCCGCCGCTCGGCCAACGCCAAGGTCAAGACGGTCTACAACACCAACCGCCGTCTGCTGGACGCCTACTCGGGCGCCGACGGCATCAAGACCGGCTACACCCGTGCCGCCGGCTTCAACCTGGTGTCCTCGGCCGAACGCGGCGACCGCCGGGTGATCGTGTCGATGTTCGGCGGCTCCAGCTCGGCGGTGCGCAACAAGAAGGTGGCGCAGCTGATGGACATGGGCCTGAAGCAGATGCCGAGCCGCGTGGCGGTGGCCCGCCCGGCGCGGATCTCGGTGCCCTACGGCCGCACCGGCGGCGTACAGGTCGCCATGACCACCAAGCTGAAGAAAAGCCCGCGCCCGGAGCTGCGGCCGCGTCCCGTCGTCAACGCCGCCGCCGCCGATGCCGCGGCGTCCGAGATCGCGCGCTCGGTCGCCTCGGCGATGCGCTCGACCGAACCGCTGCCGGTCGCCGTCGCGACCAAGACCGCGCCTGCCGCGGCGCTCGAGATCGCCACGGCGGTCGCCGCTGCGGTGCCGGACGGCCCGGCCGCGGGCAGCCGGGTGCCGGCGATCGGCGCTCCGCCGGCGCGCCCGGGCGATCTGCGCACGGCCGTCGCCACGCGCCAGGACGGCAGCACGGGCAGCGCGCCCGAACCGGCCAAGACCGTACGCGTCGCCAGCAGCACAAGCACAGCCGGCGGCGGCTCGTGGGTGGTGCAGCTGGGTGGAACCCACAACCGCAGCCAGGCCGAGCGCCTGCTGCTGATCACCGCCCTTCAGGAGATGGAAGCCCTGGAAGGCTCCAAGCGCGAGATGAAGCCCGCCGGCAGCCCCGGCTGGTATCGCGCCCGCTTCGTCGGCCTCAGCGAGGATCAGGCCCAGACGGCCTGCGCCAGACTTGCGGCCCGCCAGACCCCCTGCGAGGTCATGCAAGGCGGCTGAGGCCAATCCGCCCGGGTGTCGCCCCCTCACGGCACCCGGGCGAATTGATCCCTAGATGTGAAGTTCGGTTTCGGGCAGGTCCAGCGCGCGCATCAGGTCGCGCAGCTCCTGCCGGGCGGCGATGTTCGACATCGTCAGCCGGCCGCCGCCGGCGTCGCCCAGGTCCAGCAGGGTCAGCCCCTGCAGGAACAGCTCGCGGAACACGACGCGTTCGGAAAAGCCGGGGATCATGCGAAAGCCGATCCGCTTGGCCAGCTCGGACAGGGCCTTGCCGACGCGGCGCTTGTTGATCGCGTCGGTGGTCGAGACCCGGTTGCGCAGCACCGCCCAGTCCACCGGCTTCAGCCCGGCGCGGGCACGCAGCTGCCGCGCCTTCCACACCATTTCGGCATAGATGCTGGGTCCGGCGACCTTGCCGGTCGCGGGGTCCAGCCGCGCCAGCAGGTCGAAGTCGATCAGGCTGTCGTTCAGCGGCGTGATCAGCGTGTCGGCGGTGGAATGCGCCATCTGCGCATAGCGCGTGTGCGCGCCGGGGCAGTCGATGACGATGAAACGGTTGCCGCGGTCCAGCTGGTCAAGCGCGGCGGTGAACCGGCTCTCCTCCTCGACGCGGGCGGCGCGCTGGCTGTCCTCCTGCGAGGGCTCCAGCTCGTGGCTTTCGGGGATCGGCAGCGCCAGCCCCTCGCGCGTGGCATAGGCGCGGCGGTTGCGGACATAGGCCATCAGGCTCTGCTGGCGCAGATCCATGTCGATGACGCCGACGGTATAGCCGGAACGCAGCAGGGCGGTGGTGACGTGCATGGCGGTGGTCGACTTGCCGGACCCGCCTTTCTCGTTCCCCAGAACGATGATGTGCGCCATGCCACCCCGCAGCCTGAGCGCCGCGCGCCCGTCTGCGCACGGCGAAGCTTGTCATCTCGGAAGCAGACCGGCCGGGGCGAGCGCCCCGGCGCCGGCCGGTCTCAGAAGCCGAGACCTTCGTATTTCTTCTTGAAGCGCGACACGCGGCCGCCGGTGTCCATCAGGCGGGTCGAGCCGCCGGTCCACGCGGGGTGCGAGCTGGGATCGATGTCCAGCGTCAGCGTGTCGCCCTCGGACCCGTAGGTCGAGCGCATCTGGACGATGGTGCCGTCGGTCATCTTCACATCGACGACGTGGTAGGCGGGGTGCAGGTCTTTCTTCATGGTCTGGTCCTCTGGTCGGGACTGAGCCGGTTGCGGCCGCGGTCTGCCGCGCCGGGAACCGGTCGCCCCTTGGGTATCGGGATGTCGCGCGATAGCAGGATTATCCTGTCCCCGCAAGGCCGCTCAGCCGTCCGCGGGCGGCGGCTCGGGCCGCGGCGACAGCGGATCGTAAAGCGTGGTGCCCGAGCGGTCGGCGGTGCGCGTCTGCCGCAGCGAGCGCAGGTCGGCGCGCGCCGCCTCGTAGTCGATTTCGGGCATCTTCTCGGCCTGCCGCTGGCGGCGGATCTTTTCGCGCACTTCGCCGTAGGCCAGCGCCATGCCCGACCACGGCAGGCAGACCGCGAACAGCGAGTAGACCAGAACGATCGCCGCCAGCGCCCCCATCGAGGTCCACGACGGCTCCATCGTCAGCATCATCTTCGCCGGCAGGTGCCCGAAGAAGGCGGACGGCAGCGCCACCAGCAGCAGGTACAAAAGCACCTGGTGCGGAACATAGCGGCCCAGCCCGTAGATCAGGTCGTGGTTCGGCGAATACTGCACCGCGTTGGCCGCAATGGCCGCCATCGGCGCGCCGAACACCGCCATCACCACGCCCAGCAGCAGGGTGAAGGCCAGGTTCAGCAGCATGATCGCGGTGCTGCCCTCGGCCTGCAGCTGGTTCAGCACGAACGAGGCCGGCGGCGCGCCGGCGCCGGCGGACCGGGCCTCGACCAGCGCGCGCAGCACCTCGGCCGCGGCCGGGTCCATCGCCGGGATCACGATGAAATAGAAGACCGCGCCGATGATCGAGCCGAACAGCAGCAGCAGCAGCAGCTGCAGCAGGAAGTAGACGAACAGCATCCGCGCCGTCGCGGTCATCAGACCGCTGGCCGTGGGCGCGGCGGTCAGCTTCAGCGCCTGCAGCGCCGCCCGCAGCCCCTGCACGACCACGAAGGCGTAGCCGAAGGTGCCCAGCAGGAACAGGATCAGCCCGATCACCCAGGGATTGTCGGTGGCGAAGAACAGCCCCACCGAGATCAGGATGTAGCAGACCAGCACCGGCAGGAAGCGAAGCATCACCTGCGGCGTGATCCAGAAGGCGCGGAGCATGAAGGCCGGTATCGACATGTCCCGCAGTCTATACCGGATCATGGCGAAAATCGGACCGCGGGCCGGCAGCGCGCACGAAAATGGGCGGCCCGTGCAGGCCAGCCCATTGCATGTTGTGGTGCAAGTTCTGTCAGGGACGCGCGGCGGCAAAGTCTCGGTGACGCAACGCGTCTCGGGGTTCGGCTTTGCGGCGCAAGCGGCCCCTCAGAGGTCGTTGCAGATTGTCCACATCTGTCGGCGCGTCGCTGCCTCCGGGCGCGGCCCGCCGATCCTCACGGGAAATCCGACATCAGCGCGCATCCCCATTGGGCGCGTCGCTTTGCGACCGGTGCGAGAGCACGTTGAGGATCTTGCCGGCAGGATCGGCAACGAAGAAGCGACGCACGCCCCACGGCTCATCCGTCAGGTCGTATTCGATTTCGCAGCCCATCTTCCTCGCGCGGTCGTACACCGCGTCCACATCGTCGACCTCGATGGAAATCTCGGGCACCGGCGCCCCCGAACCGCCTTCGCTCATCAAGCTTATCTGGGTGGTCGCGCGTTCTTCCGACCCGAGCGTCACGATCCACCCGAAATCCATCAGCACGCCAAGATCGAAAAGGTCCATGTAGAACTTCTGCGTCTCGCCCGGGGCTTCTGCCGCGATGTTTGCAACGATACGCAGTACTGTCATTTGCTCATCTCCCAACCATGTCCCATCGCAGAAAACGCCGCCCACGATGGAAACCTGAATGCAAGACCCTTCGCTCCGCTGCCGGACTCGCTTGATTGGGGCGGGGCAACCTCCACCGGGGTGACGGCGATGAAACAATCGCCGATGCGAGAACGAACTCTCTCTCGAAAACAGCTACATGCGATGGCTGTCGAGAGAAAGATCGGCCGGTATCCGGTACCGAATTCCGGCACCACATACCGAAAAGGGCGGCCCCTGCTGGACCGCCCCCGAAATCGCGCCGATTGTGGCGTTCAGGCCCCGGCGCGGTCGCGCAGCGGCCGGTAGTTGGTCTTCTCGGCGATGCGGGCCGACTTGCCCCGGCGCGAGCGCAGGTAGTACAGCTTGGCGCGGCGCACCTTGCCGCGGCGGACCACGGTGATGTCGTCGATGTTCGGCGAATGCAGCGGGAAGATGCGCTCGACGCCTTCGCCGAACGAGATCTTGCGCACGGTGAACGACGCGCCGATGCCCTTGCCGCCCTTGCGGCTGATGCAGACGCCCTCGTAGGCCTGCACACGGGTCCGGGTGCCTTCGGTCACTTTGTAGCCGACGCGGATGGTGTCGCCGGCGGCGAAGTCGGGGATGGTCTTGCCCAGCTCCGCGATCTGCTCTTTCTCGAGCGTCTCGATGATGTTCATCGCTTCAGTCCTTCTGCTCGCCTTTTGCGGCGATGGTGTGCGCATCCGAGAGCTCCTGGCCTTGCACCGGGTCCCCACTTTCGTGAGCCCGCCAGAGATCGGGACGACGTTCCTTCGTCAGGGCCTCCGCCTGCTCGCGCCGCCAGCTGGCGACCCTGGCATGATCGCCCGAGAGCAGGACCTCGGGTATTTCATGCCCCTCCCAGACGGCGGGCCGGGTGTATTGCGGGTACTCCAGCAGACCGTGGGCGAAGCTTTCCTCCTCCACCGACGCCGAGTTCCCGAGAACGCGGGGTATAAGCCGAACCGTGGCGTCGATCAAGACCTGAGCTGCGATCTCGCCGCCCGACAGGACGTAGTCGCCGATCGACACCTCGAGCACGTTCCGCGAGTCCAGCACACGCTGGTCCACGCCCTCGAACCGGCCGCACAGCAGGGTGACGCCATCGGCCTGGCTCAGCCGTTTCGCCAGCGTCTGAGACAGGGGCACGCCGCGCGGCGACAGGTAGATCACCGGCCAGTCGCCGCGCGCGCCCTGCGCCGCCGCGTCCAGTGCCCGGCCGACCACGTCGGCGCGCAGCACCATGCCGGCGCCGCCGCCGGCGGGGGTGTCGTCGACATTGCGATGCTTGCCGGTGGCGAAGTCGCGCAGCTGCAGGGTTTCCAGCCCCCACAGCCCCTCGGCCAGCGCGCGTCCGGTCAGCGACAGGCCCAGAACGCCGGGAAACGCCTCGGGAAACAGGGTGATGACCCGCGCGGTCCACGCGCCGGCGCGGGCATGGCTTTCGGCCATCAGGTCGCGCGGCTGCGCGGTCGGGCGGATCGACAGCCGCCCGTGCGAGCGCGCCGGCCGGTCAGCCATTGCGCGCCGCCCGTGCGACCGGCACCGCCGCGCCGCCGCTCATTCCGGCTCCTCCGCCGGCCCGTCGGGCCGGTCGTCGTCGAACAGGCCCAGCGGCGGGTCGGCGACGATGCGCCCGGCGCCCGGATCGACGGTCGGGACCGCGGCCAGGGTGAAGGGCAGCAGCACCGGGCGGGGGCTGCCCGGAACCGCGATCTCCAGCAGATCGCCGGCGCCGTGATCGTGCACCGCGCGCACCCGGCCCAGGACATGTCCGCCGGTGTCCACCACCTCCAGCCCGATCAGGTCGGCGTGGTAGAACTCGTCGTTGGGCAGCGCGGGCAGGCGCTCGCGCGGGGCGTAGAGGCGCTGGCCCTTCAGCGCCTCGGCGTCCTCGCGGGTGGCGACGCCGCCCAGCCGGGCGGCGAACCCGCCCTTGACCGGCCGGGTCAGGCGCAGCGTCAGGGTGCGTCCGTCCTCCAGGCTCAGCGGACCGTAGTCGCCGACGGCGCCGGGGTCGGCGCAGAACGACTTGATCCGCGCCTCGCCGTGCACGCCGAAGGCGCCGGCGATGGCGCCGACGCAGACCATGCCCTCAGGCCGCCCGGCCATGCCCCGAGCCCTTCAGCCGCGGCCCGCTCAGCCGGCGGCTTCTTCCGAGGCTTCCTCGGCCGGGGCCTCCTCGGCGGGGGCGGCCTTGGCCTGCTCGGTGGCCTCGGCGGCGGCGGCGGCCTTGGCGGCCTTCTCCTCGGCGCGCTCCTGCGCCTTCTTGCCGGGCTTCATCTTCTGCGGGCTCAGGCGCTCTTTCTTCTCGACCACGCCGGCGGCCTCCAGCATGCGGCTGACGCGCTCGGTGGTCTGTGCGCCATGGCCCAGCCAGTGCTTCACCCGGTCCAGGTCCATGACGACGCGCTCTTCGCTGTCTTTCGGCAGCAGCGGGTTGTAGGTGCCCAGCTTCTCGATGAAGCGGCCGTCGCGGGCCATGCGGGTGTCGGCGGCGACGATGCGGTAGAACGGGCGCTTCTTCGAGCCGCCGCGGGCCAGTCGGATCTTGATTGCCATTGTGGTGTCTCCTCTGAATGGCGGGGTCGGGGGCGCGTCAGGCGTCCCCGGTACGGATCTGCTCGTGGTGGCGGATGACTTCCGCGATCACGAAGTTCAGGAACTTGCGGGCGAACGCCGGGTCCAGGTCGGCGTCCTTTGCCAGCGCCTCCAGCCGGGCGATCTGCCGCTCCTCGCGGCCCGGATCGGACGGCGGCAGCGCGTGCTCGGCCTTCAGCCGGCCGACGTCCTGTGTCAGGCGGAAGCGTTCGGCAAGGGTGTAGATCATCACCGCATCCAGCCGGTCGATCGACTTGCGGTGCTCGGCCAGCAGGGCGGCGGCGCGTGCGGCGGCGTCGGCGGTCATCGCAGGTCTTCCGGCGAAGGGTGGCGGTAGACCAGCACCGGCTCGTCGCCGAAATTGTGCCTGGCGTCGGGATCGAGCCGCGCGCCCAGGCGCTCGGCAAGGCGGCGCGAGCGGCCGTTCTCGGGCGCGATGTAGCTGACCGCGGTGGTCCAGCCCAGCTCGTCATAGGCCCAGGCGCGGGTCGCCTGCGCGGCCTCGGTCGCCAGCCCGCGGCCCTCGGCGGCGGCCCACAGGGTCCAGCCGATCTCGTGCTCGGCCCAGCCCTCGGGGAACCAGGGGCCGATCAGGCCCAGGCAAGTGTCGTCGCCCTTCATCGTCACCGCGAACATGCCGAAGCCGCGCATCTCCCAGTGCGCCAGCTCGGTGCAGAAGCCGCGCCAGGCTTCGGGACGCGTCTTAGGCCCGCCCATGTGGCGCGACCGTTCCGAGGTCATCAGCCGGATGAAGCCGTCGACGTCGCGCGGCGCCGGGCGGCGCAGCAGCAGCCGCTCGGTCTCGAGCGTGGGGATCGCCGTGGCGGCGTTCATTTCTTCTTGCCGAAGCTGGACAGCGGCGGCAGCGCCGGGCCGCCGGCGCCGGGGAAGCCGGGCGGCAGGCCGCCGGCGTCGCCGCCCGCGCCGGGAAGACCCCTGGGCATGCCGCCGGGCATCCCGCCCGAGGGCATCATGCCGGGCGGCATGCCGCCCTTGCCGAACAGCGCGCCGAGGCCGCCGCGCATCATGCCCTTCTTGCCCATCTTGCCCATCTTCTTCATCACGTCGGCCATCTGCCGGTGCATCTTCAGCAGCTTGTTCAACTCGCTGACGTCCTGGCCGGCGCCCCTGGCAATGCGCTTCTTGCGGCTGGCCTGCAGGATCTGCGGGTTGGCGCGTTCCTTCCTGGTCATCGACTGGATCAGCGCCACCTGGCGGCGGATGACACTGTCGTCGAAGCCGGCGTCCTCGATCTGCCGGGCCATCTTGCCCATGCCCGGCATCATCCCCATCAGGCCCTGCATGCCGCCCATCTTCTGCATCTGCTCAAGCTGCATCTTCAGGTCGTTCATGTTGAACTGACCCTTCTGGAAGCGCTTCATCATCCGCTCGGCCTGCTCGGCCTCGAGCGTTTCCTGCGCCTTCTCGACCAGCGCGACGATGTCGCCCATGCCCAGGATGCGGCCGGCGATGCGGTCGGCGTGGAACTCCTCCAGCGCGTCCATCTTCTCGCCCAGGCCGACGAACTTGATCGGCTTGCCGGTGACCGCACGCATCGACAGCGCGGCGCCGCCGCGGCCGTCGCCGTCCATCCGCGTCAGCACCACGCCCGAGATGCCGATGCGCCCGTCGAAGTTCTCGGCGGTATGCACCGCGTCCTGGCCGGTCAGGCCGTCGACCACCAGCAGCGTCTCGCGCGGGGTGGTGGCGTCGCGGACCGCCTCGACCTCGGACATCAGCTCGTCGTCGATCGACAGGCGGCCGGCGGTGTCCAGCATGTAGACGTCATAGCCGCCCAGCGACGCCTGCTGTTTCGCCCGCCGGGCGATGGCCACGGCGTCCTGTCCCGGCACGATCGGCAGCACGTCGACGCCGATCTGGGTGCCGAGCACGGCCAGCTGCTCCATCGCCGCCGGGCGGCGGGTGTCGAGGCTGGCCATCAGCACGCGCTTGCCCTCGCGGTCCTTCAGCCGCTTGGCCAGCTTGGCGGTGGTGGTGGTCTTGCCCGAGCCCTGCAGCCCGACCATCAGGATCGGTGCGGGGATCTGGTCGATCTTCAGGTTGGCGGCGTCGGCATCGTCGCCGGCCAGCACCTGCACCAGCTCGTCATGGACGATCTTGACGACCTGCTGGCCCGGCGTCACCGACTTGGTGACGGCCTGGCCGGCGGCCTTGTCCTGCACCGACTTCACGAAATCCCGCGCGACCGGCAGCGACACGTCGGCCTCGAGCAGCGCGACGCGCACCTCGCGCAGGGCGGTCGCGACGTCGGCCTCGCTCAGCGCGCCCTGCTTCGTCAGCTTGTCGAAGACGCCGGACAGGCGTTCGGATAGGTTCTCAAACATCGGCGGGCTCCTTCGGGTCCGGCGTGGCAGGGCGAGGCGGGGCGGCCGGGCGCACGCGGGCCGACGCGCGGCGCGGGCCGTCGCCCCGTCCGCTATCCGTCATCCATCCGCGTCTCGTCCGCCACATGCGCATGTTCCGTTCGCCAAACCATGATAGCACCCGCGGGCGCGACGCGCTGACGGATGGCGATCCTGACGTAAGTGCAGGACCGGAAGATGTCGACCTTCCGGAATCGGGAACCGCCTACACCGCGGCGGGCGGGGGGTCAAGGATTCGCGGCGCTCAGCTCTGGCCGATGGCGTGCGGCACCTCGGCCTCGGGCAATTCCAGCCGGTCGGTCAGTGCATGCAGCGCGTCGCGCATCTCGTCCAGCTCGCAGTCGTCCAGCCCGGTGGCGCAGGCGACATGGTACTGCGCCTCGGACGCGGCCGCGCGCAGCTCGGCGCCCTTGTCGGTCAGCTTGACGTGCACCACGCGCCGGTCCCTGGTGTCGCGCTCGCGACGGACGAAGCCGGCCACCTCGAGCCGGTCGATCAGCGGGGTGATCGCGTTCGGGGCCAGCCGCAGCCGGTCGGCGATGTGCCGGGTGCTGCCCGGCCCGTCCTGCCACAGCGTCAGCATCACGATGTACTGCGGATAGGTCAGGTCGATCGCCGCCAGCAGCGGCCGGTAGGAACGCACGATCGCGTTGGTTGCCGCGTAAAGCGCGAAGCAGAGCTGGTTGTCGAGAAGTAACGGGCGCTTGTCCATGCAATGACCAGATTGTTGAGCGCGTGAAGTATGTCGGTCGCGGCGCGCGGTGGCAAGCGGTCACTCGGCCGGCTGCAAAGTAAACGGCCGGGTCAGCCACTCGTTGATCGCGGTTTCCAGCGCCCGGCGGTCGTCGTTGCCATAGCTGCGCTCCAGCGGCAACGGCCCGTCGGCTGTGCGCAGCGTCAGCCGCGTCAGCCGGGCGGCGTCGCTCCAGCTGGCCTCGACCTGCGCGCCGCGAATCCGGTCCAGCGGCACCGCCTTCAGCCGGCGGTGCAGCAGGCGGTGCTCCTCGTGCACGGCCAGCCCCTCGGCGCGCGAGAATACCGTGCGGGTGGCGGGAAAACAGGCCCAGGCCAGCACCAGCAGGCCCAGGCCGGCGCTGCCCGGGATCAGCCGGTCCGACAGCGCCTCGGACCCGGCGCCGGTCGCCGCCAGCGCCAGCAGCGCCGCGCCCATCGCGGTGCACAGCCACGCCACCGGCCCGGGGCGATGGGCCACCACGAGGCGGGCGTTGTCGTCGTGCAGGATCCTCATGGCGCCAGTCTGCCACGGCTCTGTGGCGCGAAAACGGCGCTTCATTCCGCGCCCGCGCTCTGCTAAGCGCGCGGCCATGCAGACCGTGGCCGCCCTGTACCGCTTCGCCCGTTTCGACGACCCCGCCGCGCTGGCCGGGCCGCTGCGCGCGGTATGCGCGGCGGGCGGCGTGCGCGGCACGCTGATCCTGGCGACCGAGGGGATCAACGGCACCATCGCCGGGCCGGAACGCGGCGTCGCCGACGTCGTCGCGCACATCCGCACGCTGCCCGGTTGCGCCGACCTGGCGCCGAAGTACAGCACCGCGGCCGAACCGCCGTTCGGGCGGCTGAAGGTGCGCCTGAAATCGGAAATCGTCACCATGGGCCTTCCCGACGCCGATCCGCGCCGCGACGTCGGCACCTATGTCGCGCCGCGGGACTGGAACGCGCTGATCTCGGCGCCGGACGTGGCGGTGATCGACACCCGCAACGACTACGAGGTGGCGATCGGCAGCTTCGCCGGCGCGGTCGATCCCGAGACCCGCAGCTTCCGCGACTTTCCCGGCTGGTGGCGCGCGAACGCCGCGCGCTTCGCCGGCAAGCGGATCGCGATGTTCTGCACCGGCGGCATCCGCTGCGAAAAGGCGACCGGTTTCCTGAAGGCCGAGGGCGTCGGGCAGGTCTACCACCTGGACGGCGGGATCCTGAAGTATCTCGAGGACGTGCCGCCGGACGACAGCCTGTGGCAGGGGGCGTGCTTCGTGTTCGACGACCGGGTGTCGGTGACGCACGGGCTGCGCGAGGGGCCGCACGCGCTGTGCCACGGCTGCCGCCGCCCGCTGGCGCCCGAGGATCTGCAGCGCCCGGAATTCGAGCGCGGCGTCGCCTGCCACCGCTGCCGGCACGAGCGCACCGACGAGGACCGCGCCCGGTTCCGCGAGCGCCAGCGCCAGGTCGATCTGGCGGCGCGGCGGCCGGGCGCGGTGAACCCTGCGTGAGCGGGGCTGGCACCGGTCCCTTTGCAGGCTAGACTTCTTCGGCAACGAAGGGGGCCGCGCGGCCCCGGAAAGGACGATGCCATGAAGACCTTGCAGACGGCAGCCCTGTGCCTGCTGCTGACCGGCTGCGCGGCGCAGGTCGGCGGCGGGATGACCCAGCTGGAGGGCGCCGCCGGAATTCCGCGGGAATATGCTGGCCAGCTGGACGCGCACGAGCTGGCGCTGATCCTGCGGCTGCGCAACCGCTCGGACCTGAACCGGCAGGAGCGCGAGCGCCGCATCGACCAGGTGCTGCGCGGCCAGAGCCCGCGGCTGCGCGTCGGCTTCTGAGCCGGGCTCAGGCCGCCACGGCGACGGGGCTGCGCCGCTCCTTCACCGGCAGGTGCACCAGCGCCGAGAATGCGCCGACGCCGACGCCGATCCACCAGACCTGGTCGTAGGTGCCGTAGATGTCGTAGAGCTTGCCGCCCAGCCAGACGCCCAGGAAGCTGCCCAGCTGGTGCGAGAAGAACACGATGCCGTAGAGCGTGCCCATGTAGCGCAGGCCGAACAGGTGCGCGACCAGCCCGCTGGTCAGCGGCACCGTCGCCAGCCACAGCGCGCCCATCCCGACCGAGAACAGGATCACGGTGGCGGGCGTCATCGGAAACAGGATGAACAGCGCCGCGAACAGGGTGCGCCCGGCGTAGATCCCGGCCAGCAGGTATTTCTTGCTGTGGCGTTTGCCCAGCCAGCCCGCGGTGACGGTGCCGACGATGTTGGCCAGCCCGATCAGCGCCATCGCCCAGGCGCCCAGCGCGGCGGTGTCGCCGATGCCGATCCCGGCCAGGATGCCGGCCGGGTCGATCGGCCCGGAGACCTCGGTGATGAACGCCGGGAAGTGTGCGGTGAGGAACCCCAGCTGGTAGCCGCACGAGAAGAAGCCGGCGAAGATCAGCCCGTAAGACGGGTCGCGGAAGGCCCGGCGCAGCACCTGGCCCATGCTCTCTTCCAGCTCGGCGCGGCTGGCGGCCTGGCTGCCCCGCAGCAGCGGCAGCATCAGCAGCGCGCCCAGGATGATCACCGAGAACACCAGGAACACGCCGGACCAGTTCATGAACCCCAGCAGGTATTCCGCGAACGGCGGCCCCACCACCTGCCCGGCCGAGCCGGCGGCGGTGGCGATGCCCAGCGCCATCGAGCGGTGCTCGTCCGCGGCGGCGCGGCCGACCACGGCCAGCACCACGCCGAACCCGGTGCCGGCGACGCCGAACCCGACCAGCACCGACCACAGCTGGTGCGCCTCGGGGGTGATCGCCTGCGAGGACAGCACCAGGCCCAGCGCGTAGGTCAGCGCGCCCAGGAGGATCGCGCGGCGGTCGCCGAAGCGCTCGCCGATGGCGCCGAACACCGGCTGGCCGATGCCCCAGGCCAGGTTCTGGATCGCGATCGCCAGCGAGAACTCGGAGCGCAGCCAGCCGAATTCGTCGGCGATCGGGATCTGGAACACGCCGTAGGAGGCGCGGATCGCGAAGCCCAGCATCAGGATCACCGAGCCGGCGATCAGGACCGGGGTGAACAGCCGCGCGGGAGCGGGGATCGCGGTGCAGGCCATGGGGGTTCCTTTCTGCGCGCCGGCAGTCTTTACTTCCGGCGCGCCGGGCGTCAAAGCATATTGCCTGAACCCGCCCATTCCGTTTCACGATGAAATCGTCGCGAGAGGCCGCCTTCCGCATGCCGCAGACCGAAGCCCAGGGCATTCGCCAGGCGTGGCGAGCGCGCGTCGCCTCGGGGGCGCTGCGGGACGATCCGGCGCAGCGGCTGGCGGTCGAGAAGCTGGCGCTGCTGGAAAGCCGGCTGGCGGGCTACGAGCCGGCGCAGCCGCGCAAGGTGCTGCTGGGCCTGTTCGGCTGGGGCCGCGAGCGGATGGAGAACCGCGAGGTGCCGGGGCTCTACATCTACGGCGATGTCGGCCGCGGCAAGTCGATGCTGATGGACCTGTTCTTCCAGACCGCGCCGGTCGCGCCGAAGCGGCGGGTGCATTTCCACGCCTTCATGCAGGAGGTGCACGAGGGCATCCACGGCGCCCGCGCCGACGGGGTCGAGGACCCGGTGCGGCCGGTCGCCGACGCCATCGCCGACGGCGCGACGTTGCTGTGCTTCGACGAGCTGCAGATCACCGACATCACCGACGCGATGATCGTCGGCCGGCTGTTCGAGCGGCTGTTCGCGCGCGGCGTGGTGGTGGTGGCGACCTCGAACCGGCATCCGGACGATCTGTACAAGGACGGGCTGAACCGGCACCTGTTCCTGCCGTTCATCACGCTGATCAAGGAGCGGATGGAGGTGCACGCGCTGGACAGCGACACCGATCACCGGCAGGCG
The DNA here is from genome assembly GCF_009697225.1 of Halovulum marinum. GTDB lineage: Bacteria > Pseudomonadota > Alphaproteobacteria > Rhodobacterales > Rhodobacteraceae > Halovulum > Halovulum marinum. The sequence continues at coordinate 536,653 of NZ_WIND01000001.1, read as the reverse complement.
CGGATGCGCGGGCGCGAGGTCTATCTCTCGCCGCTGGGCGCCGGGGCAGACGCGGCGCTGGACCGCTGGTGGCAGGAGCTGGCCGGCAGCGACGGCGCGCCGCTGACGCTGCGGCGCAAGGGCCGCGACGTGGTGCTGCCGCAGGCCGCCAACGGGGTGGCGCGGGGCAGTTTCGACGATCTGTGCCGGCAGCCGCTGGGGCCGGGCGACTACCTGGCGCTGGCGCAGGCGGTGCGGGTGCTGATCCTGGACCGGATTCCGCTGCTGAGCCGGGCGCAGAACAACGAGGCGAAGCGGTTCGTCACCCTGATCGACGCGCTTTACGAGGCGAAGGTGCGGCTGATCTGTTCGGCCGCGGCCGAGCCGGAGGCGCTGTACCCCGAGGGCGCGGGGGCGTTCGAGTTCGGCCGCACCGCCTCGCGGCTGGAAGAGATGCGCAGCGGCGACTGGCCGCCCGCCGAGGAGTGACCCGCCACCGGGCGGCCGGCGTGAAGGACCGGCGTGAAAAATCTGCGTGAAAGGGGCGGATTCCACCGTGAAAACCCCTTCAACACCATGAAATTCAAGAAGAACACTTCATGAAAACTTCGTAAACGGCCTCTCCGCCGCCGCCGGAGAGGCGCATCACCTGCGACAGCGCGGCCCTGCCGGGGTCTGTCCGGATGCCCGCGTGCGGCGGACAGCGCCGGAGGGCGGCACATGTGCCGGAGCGCCTCGGCCTCGGTGGGCATGGTCGCGGTCGGCGGCGCGGCGATGGCGCGGCGATGGCGCTGCTGGCGCTGCGCGGCGAGCGGGCCGCGATCCTGGGCATGCGGGGATGCTTCCCCGTGCTGAAGGCGGTGCAAGACCGCGGGCCGTGCCGTGGTCGACGACTGCGCCGCCGCCGGAAACCGCGCGTCACCCTGCTGTGCTGTCCGCGCATCGCCGTGCAGCCGATCGATCGCCGCCCTCGCCCTGGCCCTCGCGCCGGCCGCGGTTTCGCCGGCGCTGCGGCGCCGGGTCCGGGCGCAAACAGGTTCCGGCGCTGCCGGGGCTGGCGCCGAGCGGCGATCCGCACGGGAAGCCGGCGGTCCGGTGCCGGTTCTCGATCAGGCTGCGGAAGATCGCGCCGGGCCCGCCTACTGCGCCTTGGCGGGCCGGGAGGGGGCGTCCTCGGCCCGGGCGGCGAGTTTCCACGCGAACACCTTGGCCTGCTCGATCCAGTCGTACTCGTCCTCGGCGGTCCGCACCCAGGTCAGGCGGCCGCCCTTGCGCCAGGGGTCGAGCACGATGCCGGCGAACATGTCGTCGCCGCGGCGGCTGACGATCAGCGTGCTGTGCTCGATCCGGAAGGTCTTGTCGTAGTTGGCGATGCCCCGGTGCAGGGTCAGGGTGCGGAACCGCTCCTGCGCCAGCCGCGCCTGGAGATCGTCCGCCCACTGGTAGCACAGGCCGCGCGGCTTGATCCCCATGTTCACCTTGGTGTTGTGCACCAGCGGCGTGTCGGTGATCTGGTATTCGCGGGCCAGCACTGCGGTGTAGTCATAGGCGATCCGGGCGGCGCGGCGGGCCTCCTCGGGGTCGACCTCGGGGCCGAGGTCCTGCAGCGCGCGGGACAGCCCGGCCACCTGGTCCGGCGTGGCGATCTCGGGGCCCATGTCGGCACCGGGCGGCACGCCGCAGGCGGCCAGGGCGAGAAACAGCAGCAGGTGAAGGGTCTTGAACATCGGGGCAGGTCCGGCGGTGTGCGATCGCCGGGTTGACCTAGCGTGAAACGCCGGAGTTGTCGAGCCGCCGGGCCCGGCGGCCCGACAGCCCTGCCGGCGGTCTGCGCTCAGCCGCCGCGCAGGCGCTGCAGCAGGCTGGACGAGGCGAAGCCGTCGGGCACCAGCCCCTGGGAGCGCTGGAAGCCGCGGATCGCCTCCATCGTGTTCGGCCCGATCAGCCCGTCGGCGCCGCCGGTGCTGAAGCCGCGCGCGGTCAGCCGCCGCTGGATCTCGATCTTCTCGGTGCGCGACAGCGCCCGCTCGGTGCGCGGCCAGGCGGCGCTGAAGTCGGGCGCGCCCATGATCCGCTGCGCCAGGTGGCCGACGCCCATCGCGTAGGAGGTGGCGTTGTTGTAGCGCTTGATGACGCGGAAGTTGTTGAACACCATGAACACCGGGCCGCGCGCCCCGGCCGGGGCCAGCAGCGCCGCCTCGCCGTGGTTCGGCACCGGCCGGCCGTCGAGCCCGCGCACGCCGAGCTGGGTCCAGCGGGCGACGGGGCGGCGCAGGTCCTGGTCGATGTTGCCGTAGTTGAAGCCGGCGGGCAGGCGCACCTCGACCCCCCAGGGCTGGCCGCGGGTCCAGCCGAACTTGCGCAGGTAGTTGGCGGTCGAGGCCAGCGCGTCGGTCGGATCCTCGGCCCAGACGTCGCGGCGGCCGTCGCGGTTGAAGTCCTGCGCGTAGGCCAGGTAGCTGGTGGGGATGAACTGGGTGTGGCCCATCGCCCCGGCCCAGGAGCCGCGCATGCCGTTCGGCGCCACGTCGCCGTTCTGCAGGATCTTCAGCGCGGCGATCAGCTGTTCCTCGGCGAAGGCGCGGCGGCGGCCCTGCACCGCAAGGGTGGCGAGCGCCTCGATCACCGGGGTCGAGCCGCGGAAGGAGCCGTAGTTGGTCTCCATCCCCCAGACCGCGATCACCGCGGCGGCGTCGACGCCGTAGGTCTGTTCGATGCCGGCCAGCGTGCGCTGGTACTTGCGGTAGTTCTCGCGGCCGTTGTCGATCCGGGCGTCGGACACCGCGGTGTCGAGGTATTCCCAGATCGGCTTGGTGAACTCGGCCTGCTTGCCGTCGAGGCGCACCACCTCGGGGTTCATGCCGACGCCGCGGAAGGCGGCGTCGAAGGTCGCCCGCGAGATGCCGGCGGCATAGGCGCGGGGGCGGAAATCCTCGCGCCAGCGGGTGAAGGCGCTGCCGGCCTGCGCGAGCCGGGCGGCGCCCGCGGCGTGGCTGTCGCGGAGCACGGGCCGCGTATCCTGTGCCGCGACCGGGGTGGCGACCGTGGCGGCGATCAGCGCCGCGGCGGTGAGAAGGGTGAGGCGTTTCATGGCCGGGTCCTGGTTGGGTTGCTGCTCGGGTGGTGTTGTTTTCGGGCAGTGTAGCGCGAACCGGCCGGTGGAAAAAGCCTTCCCGGAGGGATCCGGCGGAGTCGCGGCGGGGCCGCGACACGTCGTTCAGCCCGGCCCCGCCTGCGGCGGGATCCGGGCGGCGGGCGCTAGGGGCGGGTGCGGCGCTTGAGCTTCTTCTTCGCGGCGATGCGTTTGGCCTTGGCGCGGCCCGGCGCGCGCCGGGTGGGGCGGCCGACCGGGCGCGAGGCGCGCGGCAGGCTTTCGCCCTCGAGTTCCAGCAGTTCGAACACCAGCCCGCCGGTGACCGCCTGCGCCTCGGTCAGGCGCACCAGCGCGCGCTGGCCGAGGCCGATGATCCGCCCCGAGCGGTCGCCCATCAGGGTCTGCGCGTCGCGGTCGTGGTGGAAGTACTCGTCGCCCAGCGTGCCGATCGGCACCAGCCCGTCGGCGCCGGTGTCGTCGAGCTTCACGAACAGGCCGAACCGGGCGACGCCCGAGACCCGGCCGGCGAACTCGCTGCCGACGCGGTCGGCGAGGTAGGCGGCAAGGTAGCGGTCGGTGGTGTCGCGCTCGGCCTGCATCGAGCGGCGTTCGGTCGCCGAGATCCATTCCGCGGTGGCGTCGAGCCGCTCGATGTCGAGTTCGGACAGCTTGTCCCTGTGCTTGCCGGCGCCGCCGCCCCAGCCGTGGGCGGCGATCAGCGCGCGGTGCACGATCAGGTCGGCGTAGCGGCGGATCGGCGAGGTGAAGTGCGCGTAGGCGCGCAGGCTGAGGCCGAAGTGGCCGAAGTTCTGCGGTGCGTAGTAGGCCTGGGTCATCGAGCGCAGCACGCTGAGGTTGATCAGCTCGGCCTCGTCGCGGCCGGCGGCCTGGTCGAGCAGCCGGTTGAGGGATTTCGTCGTCAGCACCTGGCCCTTTGCCAGGCTGAGCCCGGCGGCGCTGGCGGTCTCGCGCAGGGCCTCGATCTTTTCGGGGTCGGGCTCTTCGTGCACGCGGTAGAGCAGGGGCGTGTGCTTGCGCTCAAGCGTCTCGGCGGCGCAGACGTTGGCGAGGATCATGAACTCCTCGATCAGCCGGTGCGCGTCGAGCCGGTCGCGGAACGCGACCGAGCGCACGCTGCCGTCCTCGGCCAGCACGATCCTGCGCTCGGGCAGGTCGAGGTTCAGCGGCTGGCGCTTGTCGCGCGCGGCGTTGGCGGCGCGCCAGGCGGCCCAGAGCGGCTCGAGCACCGGCTCGAGCAGGTCGGCGGTGGCGTCGTCGGGCCGGCCGTCGATCGCGGCCTGCACCTGCTCGTAGGCCAGCGCGGCGGGCGAGCGCATCAGGCCGCGGACGAAGCGGTGCGCGGTCTTGCGGCCGGCGGCGTCGAGCTTCATCTCGACGGCGATGCAGGGCCGGTCGACGCCCTCGTGCAGCGAGCACAGGTCGGCCGACAGCGCCTCGGGCAGCATCGGCACCACGCGGTCGGGAAAATAGGTCGAGTTGCCGCGCTCGCGCCCGGCGTCGTCCAGCGCGGTGCCGGGGCGGACATAGGCGGCGACGTCGGCGATCGCCACCCAGACGATGTGGCCGCCGTCGACCGCCGGGTCGGGCAGCGCGCAGACCGCGTCGTCGTGGTCGCGCGCGTCCGACGGGTCGATGGTGATCAGCGGCAGGTGGCGCAGGTCGTCGCGGCCTTGCGCGCTGTCGATCGGCCGCGCCGCCTCGGCCTGCGCGAGCGCCTCGGGCGGGAACTCGTCGGGGATGCCGTGGGCGTGGATCGCGATCAGGCTGACCGATTTCGGCGCCGAGGGATCGCCCAGCCGCGCGGTGACGCGGGCGCGGTGCAGCCCGAGACGGTCGCGCGGGCCGGTCTGTTCGGCCTCGACCAGCTCGCCGTCCTGCGCGCCCATCCGCTCGCCGGCGCCGACGGTCCATTCGTGCCCGGCGCCGCGTTCCAGCGACAGGATGCGGCCGCCGGCCTCGGTCTGCCGGTACAGGCCCAGCACCTTGCGCGGGCCGTGGCCGATGCGGCGGATCAGCCGGGCGTCGTAGGCCACGCCCTCGGCGTCCGAGGGGCTGAGCCGGGCGAGGATGCGGTCGCCCTCGCCCAGCGCGGGCTCGGCGGCGCGCAGGTGCACCAGGATCCGGGGCAGCGGATCGTCGCTGTCCCACTGCGCCGGCTCGGCCCAGAGATCGCCGGCGCTGTCGGGGCCGGTGACGCGCAGCACCGACACCGGCGGCAGCGCGCCGGGCTCGCGGATGTGCTTGCCGTCCTTGCGGATCTCGCCGCTTTCCTCGAGCTCCTTCAGCATCCGCTTGAGCGGAATCCGGTCGGCGCCCTTGATGCCGAAGGCACGGGCGAGTTCGCGCTTGGAGGTCTCGCCCGGGTTCTCGCGGATCCAGGCGAGAAGGGCGTCCTTGGAGGGCAGCTTGTCCATGTCCGGGAGGTAGCACGGGCCGGAAGGGCGGGAAAGGGCGCAACACCGGCGCGGCGGGTGCGGCGTTTTCGGGGCGGCGCGGGCGCAAGCGCCAGCGGGTGTGAAGGAGACGCGCCGGCGCCAGCGCGCCAGCGGGTATGAAGGAGACGCGCCGGCGCCAGCGCGCCAGCGGTCGTGAAGAAGACGCGCCGGCGCCAGCGCGCCAGCGGTCGTGAAGAAGACGCGCCGGCGCTAGCGCGCCAGCGGTCGTGAAGAAGACGCGCCGGCGCTAGCGCGCCAGCGCGATGGCCTGGGTCTCGATCATGTAGCGCGCGCCCAGGCAGATCCCGGCGAGCGGGTCCAGCAGCACGTCGCCGGTCAGCTCGCCGCTGGCGTCGATCACCGCCGAGACCGCGCCGTCGGCGGCGATGTCGGTGTCGCGCGCCAGCTGCGCGGCCAGCAGCAGGTCCGAGAACGGCGCGATGTCGAACAGCGTCAGCCGGGCCGAGGCGGCGGCGTCGACGAACACCAGGATCCGCACCCCGTCGCCGGGGCCGCACGCTTTGCGCGAGTTGACGGCGAGCGCGGTCGGCAGGTCGCCCGACAGCCGCAGATCGAGGATCGACCACAGGTTCGAGATCACCACCGTACTGGACAGGTCCGCCCCCTGCTCGACCTTGACCGGGCAGTCCGAAAGCAGGGTGACGCCGGGCAGCGCGATGCCGGCGGGGATCGCCAGCACCTCGTCGGCGCGGCAGGCGACGTGCACCGTCTGGTTCGCCTGCACCGCCGCGAATTCGAACAGGTCCAGCGTGGTGGCGAGATCGGCATGGGCGGCCGCCTCGGCCAGCGCCGAGGCGATCTCGGCGTCGGTCATCACCAGCGCCGGCAGGTCGGCGGTCAGACTGCCGCCGAGATCGAACAGCGGCAGTCCGGCCAGGGCTTCGGATATGCCGTCCGCGTCCGGCATCCGGTCGAGCACCGAGGCGGCGAACACGCTGTCGATCACGTCGACCACCTGGCCCGGCAGCCACGCGCCGTCCTCCAGCACCGCGGCGTCGGCTTGGGCGTGCAGGCACAGGCCGACGAACACGTCGACGTTCTCGACGTCGGCGCGGGTGCGCAGCGACAGCAGCGGGTCGACGCATTCCGCACGCTCGGTCTCGAAGGTGCGGGCGACGGCCTGCACGCGGATGTCCCACTGCTCGAGCCCGATCACGCGCAGGAAGTTGGTCGGCAGCGGGTTGCCGTTCCGGCGGTCGCGGCGCAGCGTCACCCGGATCGCGTCGCCGCCGGCGATGGCGGGGGTGAAGGCGGCGGCGTCGCTGTCCCAGTTGCCGTATTCGACATCCTCGCGCAGCAGCGCGTCCTCGAACCGCGGGTTGGTCAGGTTGCGCCCGACCTGGGCGATGGCGACATCCGCCGGATCCTCGCTGCCCAGCAGCGGGTCGCGCAGCTCGTTGCGCGCCATGGCCGCGGCGCCGGCGTGGGCGCCGGCCTCGGCCGCGGCGCGGAGCATGGACTTCACCCGCCAGGCGTGGGCGCCGTCGATGGCGAGGCCGCCGATCGCCAGGCACAGCACGGTCCAGATCACGTTCTGCGCGGTGACGGTGCCGTCGCAGTCGGTGAGCAGCCGGTGCCGCGGCCGTGGTGGGCGGCGGCGGCACCGGCCGCCCGGGGGCGCCGCCGGATCGGGGGCGGTCCGGCGGCGGGCGGGGACGGGGACGCGACAGGCGGGAAGGGGCAGGGCGGGAAAACGCAGGGCGGGAAAACGCATCAGACCGGCTCCTTCACCATGACGACGCGGGCCTCGAGCGCACCCCAGGAGGGGCCGGTGAGGATGTTGAACACCGCGGTCTGCTCCATCGGCACCGAGACGTGGACGGTGGCGTCGTCGCCGGTGCTGTCGGCGGTGATGCGCAGCCCGGCGTAGCGCGTCGACACCCGCGAGCGGACATAGGCCTCGGCCTCGGCCTCGGTCATCTGGTGCATCGCCATGCGGCGCGCGCCGTCGCGGGCGGCGTCCCACATGCCGGCGTTCGCGGTCAGGATCAGCGACAGATCGACGATCGCCGAGACGATGAGCAGGAAGAAGGGCAGCCAGATCACATGCTCGACGGTGGCCGAGCCGTCGGTGTCGCTAAGAAACGGGCGGTGTCGGTGCGGGTGCGTCATGACAAAAATCCTCTGGCGGGGGCCGTAATCGCGGTGGTCGCGGCGGTCGGGAACAAGCGCGTCCGGGTCGGTTCCGGTAATCTCGTTAACCATCCTCGGCGCCGATCGTGGCGGCAATGCAGCTTGCATTGTGACAATCGAAGGTTGCAGAGACGGGACGGACTTCGCGGCCAGAGGGTCCCGTGCGGGCGTTTCCGGGCGGGGATGACGCCGCCGATATCTTGCAATGAGGGGCGGCGGCGGACAGGCCAGGATGGTGACCGCGCTGAATTATTCAACCGACGAGGGTGCCCGTGGCCGGCGGGCAGCGGTTAAATACCCAATTTTGCTTTAAAAATCGGGCCGCTGCGGCTTCGTGGCGCAAATGTGGCGCAGGCGCGGCGCCGCCGGTGCTTCGGCCGCAACCGGCGCGCGCGCCGGACGCGAGTCGCGGCAGCGGACGGCGGGCCGGGCGCGGGGCGCCGCCGGCCGGTCCGGCGACCCCGCAGGGCCGGCGCCCGGCCGGCCCTAGGAGGTCTTGGCCGCGGACTTCGCCGTCGCCGTCTTCTTCGCGGCGGTTTTGGTGCCGGACGCCTTCTTCGCGGCTGTCTTCTTCGCCGCCGGCTTCTTCTTTGCCGGCTTCTTGGCGGCGATCAGCTCCAGCGCCTGTTCCATCGTCAGGTCCTGCGGCTCGGTGCCCTTGGGCAGCGTGGCGTTGACCTTTTCCCACTTCACATAGGGGCCGTAGCGGCCGTCCATGACGTTGACCGGGCCGCCGTCGGGATGCTCGCCCAGCTCCTTCAGCGGTTTCGCCGCCGACCGCCCGCCGCGGCTGGCGGCCTTCTGCGCGATCAGCTCCATCGCGCGGTTCATGCCGATGGTGTAGACCTCTTCGGGATCCTTGATGTTGGCGTAGATCTTCGTCGGCTTCTTCTCGCCCTCGGCGGGCGGCTTTTCATGCACGACATAGGGGCCGAAGCGGCCGATCGCGGCCTCGACCACGCCGCCGTCGGGATGCTCGCCGACGCGCCGCGGCAGCGACAGCAGCTGCAGCGCGCGCGGCAGGTCGATCGCCGACAGGTCGGCCCCCTTCGGGATCGAGGCGCGCTTCGGCTTGGGGTTGTCCTCGGTCAGCTCGCCGAGCTGGACGTAGGGCCCGAACCGGCCGGTGCGCAGGGTCACCGGCTCGCCGGCGTCGTCATGGCCCAGCAGCTTGCCGTCGGGGCCGGCCAGATCGCCGCCCTCGACCTCGCCCGCCAGCGGCCGGGTGTAGCGGCATTCGGGATAGTTCGAACAGCCGATGAACGCGCCGCCGGAACGCGCGGTCTTCAGGCTCAGCTTGCCCTTGCCGCAGTTCTTGCACAGCCTCGGGTCCGAACCGTCGGGCTCGGGCGGGAACAGGTGCGGGGCCAGGACCTCGTTGATCTTCTCCAGCACGTCGGTGATGCGGAGTTCCCTGGTCTCGTCGATGGCGGCCGAGAAATCGGTCCAGAAGCCGCGCAGCACCTTGTGCCAGTCGATCTCGCCATTGGTGATCCGGTCCAGGTCCTCTTCCAGCTGGGCGGTGAAGTCGTAGCCCACGTACTTGCGGAAATAGTTCTCGAGGAAGGCCGTCACCAGCCGCCCCTTGTCCTCGGGGATCAGCCGGTTCTTCTCCTTGCGGACGTAGTCGCGTTCCTGGATCACCGAGACGATCGAGGCATAGGTCGAGGGCCGGCCGATGCCGAGCTCCTCCATCCGCTTGACCAGCGTCGCCTCGGTGTAGCGCGGCGGCGGCTGGGTGAAGTGCTGCTGGCCGAGAATCGCGCCGTCGCCGCCCAGCAGCGCCGCGTCGTGGCGCACGATCCTGTCGCCGCCCGCGCCCTTGCCATCGGCCAGCTTGTCGAAATCGGCGCGCAGCGCGGCGGCGGCCAGCTTGGCGTCCTCGCCCTGGTGGATCTGCGGCAGGCGCTTGTCGTCGTCGTCCTCGACGTCGTCGCGGCCCTCTTCGTAGACCTTCAGGAAGCCGTCGAACATCACCACCTGGCCGGTGGCGCGCAGCACCACCTGGCCGTCGTCGCTGGCGACGTCGACGGTGGTGCGCTCCAGCCGCGCGGCGGCCATCTGGCTGGCGATGGTGCGCTTCCAGATCAGGTCGTAGAGCTTGCGCTGCTCCGGCTCGACGTTCAGCCGGTCGGGCGACTTCATCATGTCGGTGGGGCGGATGCACTCGTGCGCTTCCTGCGCGTTCTTGGCCTTGTTCTTGTACATGCGCGGGCTGTTCGGCAGGTATTGCTCGCCGTAGCGCGTCTTGATCGCGTCGCGGGCCGACATCACCGCCTCGGGGGCCATGTCGATGCCGTCGGTCCGCATGTAGGTGATGTGCCCGGCCTCGTACAGGCGCTGGGCCGCCGACATCGTCGCCCGTGCGCCCATGCCGAACTTGCGCGACGCCTCCTGCTGCAGGGTCGAGGTCATAAACGGGGCCGAGGGGTTGCGGCTTTGCGGCTTGGCCTCGACCGAGGCGACCTTGAGGCTGCGCGAGGCGACCGCGGCGACGGCCAGCTCGGCGGCCTCGACGTTGGCCAGATCGAACCGGTCCAGCTTCCTGCCGCCCAGCGTGGTCAGCCGGGCCTCAAAGGCCTGGCCGCGCGGGGTCTCCAGCATCGCCCGCACCGACCAGAACTCGCGCGGGTTGAAGGCCTCGATTTCCATCTCGCGCTCGACGATCAGGCGCAGGGCCACCGACTGCACCCGGCCGGCGGACTTGGCGCCGGGCAGCTTGCGCCACAGCACCGGGCTGAGGTTGAAGCCGACCAGGTAGTCCAGCGCGCGGCGCGCAAGATACGCCTCGACCAGTTCCATGTCGATCTGGCGCGGGTTCTGCATCGCCTGGGTGACGGCGTTCTTGGTGATCGCGTTGAACACGACGCGCGCCACCTCGGTCGATTTCTTCACCGCGCGGCGCTTTGTCAGCGCCTCGAGCAGGTGCCAGGAGATCGCCTCGCCCTCGCGGTCGGGGTCGGTGGCGAGGATCAGCCGGTCGTCGTCCTTCAGCGCCTCGGCGATGGCGCGGACGTGCTTCTGGGACTTCGGATCGATTTCCCATTCCATGGCGAAATCCTGATCCGGATCGACCGAGCCGTCCTTCGGCGGCAGGTCGCGCACATGACCGTAGGAGGCGAGGACGGTGTAGTCCTTGCCCAGATAGGCGTTGATTGTCTTGGCCTTGGCAGGACTCTCGACGACGACGACGGCCATGAATGCTCCCGAAACATGTATCTCTTAATCAAGGCGCGGAAAATGTGGCCCGCGGCGCGGCCTGTCAAGCCGCGCCTTTGTCCCGGCGGAAACGGGGCCCGGATCGGGGTCCGGATCGGGGCCCGGATCAGGGGCTGGTCTCAGGGGTGGCGCGGATCACGAAGCCGTGGGTCATCAGCCCGCGCCGGGCGAGGCGCGGATCGGGCGGCAGCACCGCCTCGGTGGCGACATCGTGGTCGGCGAAATAGTCGGTGACCAGCGCGACCCGGCCCAGTTCGTGCCAGCCCATCGCCAGCACCGTGCAGTCCGGCGGCCGCGGCGCGGTGCGCTCGAAGGCCGAGAAATCCTCGAGCGGGCGCCGGACCGAGCCGCGGAACACCTGCTGCGCCATCTCGTCGACGATGTCGGGGCGCTTGACGTAGAGCGGCACGCCGTCGCATTCGGGCGGCGTCGCCTCGGTCACCGCCCAGCGGATCATCTGCGCGTCCTGGGTGGCGATATCGCCGTAGCGCAGCCCGGCGAGCAGCAGCACCAGCGCCGTCAGCGGCGTCGCGCGCAGCCGGTCGAGCAGCGCCTGCGGCGTGCTGAGCACCGCCGCCAGCGTCACGCCGGGCACGCCGACCACCAGGTTGCGGGTCGAGATCACCGGCGTGTGCAGCGCGATCAGCAGTCCGGCGGCGAGCACCAGCGCCGGCGCGACCAGCGCCGCGCGCGCCGCGCCGGGGGCCAGGCGGCCGCCGGCGGCGGCGATGCCCAGCGCCAGCAGCGCCAGGGGGATCTGCTGCGCGGCGAAGTCCAGGAACGGGCCCGGATCGTTGGTGATCCACAGCCGCCCGCCCATCGAATCGGCGGTGCGGGCGATGCCGAACGCCCACAGCAGCACCCCGGCGGTGATCGCCGCGCCAAGGGCCGCCGAGGCGGCGGCGCGGGCGCGGCGGCCGGCGCGCCAGTGCTGCAGCGTCGAGAGCAGCAGCAGCGCCAGCCCGATCGCCGCGCCGAAGAAGTGCAGCGCCGACAGCGCCGCGGCGTTCAGCGCCAGCGCGGCGGTGCGCGGCCGGCCGGCGGCGTCGTCCAGCAGCAGCGCGTGGCCCAGCGTCGCCAGCCCCAGCAGCAGGAAGTAGCTGCGCAGGTCCAGCATCAGCCCCAGGGTGTAGCCGTTGACCGCGATCAGCGCGGCCAGCAGCGCCAGCCGCGGCCGGTCCAGGTGCCGCGACAGGATCGCCAGCGCCGCCAGCAGCGCCAGCAGGCCGGGCAGGTTCACCAGCCGCAGCAGGGGCGAGTCTCCGCCCAGCGCCGCGCCCAGCCCGCGCACCAGCAGCACATAGGTCGGGGGGTGCACGTCGCGCAGCAGCACGTCCCAGTCCAGCGGCCGGCCCGCCGCCGCGGCGCCCAGGGTGAACACCTCGTCGTACCAGAACGCCCGGTTCCAGCCGAGCAGCAGCACCCCCAGCGCCAGCGCCGCACCGAGGGCGGCGCCCAGCGTCAGCCAGTCGGTCCGGGCGAGACGTGCGGATACGGCCTGCATCATTGCCCGCTAGCATCCGGCGGGGCACCGGGCAAGCCTTACCGGGCAAGCTTTGCCCGTCGCGGTGCCGGTCGCGCCGTGCCGGTCGGGGTCCGGGCGCAGGTCCGGGCGCGGGTTCGGGCGCGGGTGCGGGGCCGGGCGCAGGTCCGGGCGGGCGTCAGCCCGGCGGGCGCGAGACCAGCCCGCCGGAGTGGCGCAGGATCTGGCCGGTCAGGTCCAGCTCGCCCAGCGCGGCAAGGATCTCGGGCGCGGGGCGGCGGATCTGCCGTATCAGCGCATCCTCGCTGATCGGCGCCGGGCCCAGCAGGTTGAGGATCGCCGAGACCAGCGGCGTTCCGTCCTGCGGCGGCGCCGGCACCGGCTGCGGTCCGGCCGGGCTCCGGTCCGTATCCGGGGGCGGCGCCGGGCTGGCGGCGGGGGCGCGGCGCTCGGGGCGGGGCAGGTCGAGCGCGGCGGCGATGTCCTCGGCCGAGCGCACCAGCGTCGCGCCGTCGCGGATCAGCATGTTGCAGCCCGAGGCGCGGGCGTCGAACGGGTGGCCGGGGACGGCCATCACCTCGCGCCCCTGGTCGAGCGCGGTGCGCGCGGTGATCAGGCTGCCGGACTTGGCCGCGCCCTCGACCACCACCAGCCCCGGCACCAGCCCCGAGATGATCCGGTTGCGGCGCGGGAAGTGCCGCGCCTGCGGCGTCATCCCCGGCGGCATTTCCGACAGCAGCAGGCCGCGCTGGCCGATCCGGCGCTGCAGATCCTCGTTCTCGCGCGGGTAGGCGACGTCGACGCCGCCGGCCAGCACCGCCACGGTGCCGGTGTCCAGCGCCGCCTGGTGCGCCGCGGTGTCGATGCCGCGCGCCAGCCCCGAGACCACGGCGAAGCCCATCTCGGCCAGGGCGCGGGCCAGGTGCGCGGCCATCCGCGTGCCCAGCGCCGAGGCGTTGCGCGCGCCGACCAGCGCGATGCAGCGGCCTTGCGCCAGTGCCGGATCGCCCAGCGCCCACAGCAGCGGCGGCCGGTCGTCGATCCGCGCCAGCAGGTCGGGATAGCCGGGCCGGCCGGGCACCAGCAGCTGCGCGCCGAGCGCCGCGCCGCGGTCCAGTTCCGCCTGCGCCACGCCGGGCGGGCAGGGGCGGTAGTCGTCCACCCCGGCGCCGCGCGCCACCTGCGGCAGCGCCGCCAGCGCCGCCTGCGCCGAGCTATGCTCGTCCAGCAGCCGCCGGAAGGTCGCCGCGCCGACGCGGGGCGAGCGCACCAGCCGCACCCAGGCCAGCCGCTCGGCCCCCGAAAGGGCGGTCGGTTTGGGATCGGGAAAGGGCAGGCGGGGCGCGGCGGTCATCGGCCGCAGCCTTGCCGCGGATTGGTTAAGCCGTGCTTAAGCTGGGGCGGAAAGCATCGGGGATTTCAACCTCGCGGGCGGTGGCCTCGGATTAGTCGCGCCGCGCATGGCTGCCCCGGCTTCGCCCCCAAACCCGCCACGCGCCGGCACCGGCTGGCCTGGGTCGGGGTGCATGCCGTAGCGGGAGACGCGCACGGATCGGGGCGCGGGGCCACGACCCTGGATCAACCGCGCGAGCGATCTGCGGGTGCCGATCCGGTCCGCGCGGTCGGGCCGGACCGCCTATGTCCGGGCGCAACGGGGGGTTTGACAATTCATACAAAAACGCTCAGGAATAGAGACGCCCCGCCGTGGGCATTGTGCAACGATCTGACCGAGCGGTAGCGATGACACCCAAGCCCGACGCCCGACATGCCGACCCCGACCGCGCGCCCCGCCGACCGCAGATGCCGGTCTACGATGCCCGCAAGCTGACACGGGATGGCGTGCAGGCGCAGCTGAAGCTGGACGGGCAGCTTTACTTCCTGCGCATCACGAGGGCCGGCAAGCTGATCCTGACGAAGTAGCCGCGGCGCCTAGCCCGGCGGCGGCGCCGCGAGCGAGCCGCGGCGCACGATCCCGGTTTGCAGCGCGACGCCATCCGGTGCGGCGCCGTCCGCGCCCATCGCCAGCAGCATCCGGGCGGCCGCCTCGCCCATCCGCCGGTGCGGGACGTGCACGGTGGTCAGGCCCGGCGACAGCACATGCGCCAGATCGATGTCGTCGAACCCGGTGACCGAGATGTCGGCGGGCACCGACAGCCCCGCATCGCGGATCGCGGCATAGGCGCCGGCGGCGAGGACGTCGTTGCCGCACAGGATCACCGTCGGCCGCGGCGTCTGCGCCAGCAGCCGCCGCGCCGCCTCGGCCCCGGCCTCGAGCGAATAGTCGCTTTCGACGAGCCGGTCCGCGGGCAGTGACAACCCGTGCGCGTCCAGTGCGCCGCGCACCCCGTCTACCCGGGCGGCGGCGCGGTCGTTGCCGCGGGTGATGCCGGCGATCATCGCGATCCGGCGGTGGCCCAGGTCCAGCACCTGCTGCGCCATCGCCCGCGCGGCCTCGGCGTTGTCGAAGCCGACGCAGGGCCAGGGGCAGTCCGGCCGCCAGGTCCAGACCAGGACGAAGGGCACGCCGCGCCGTTCCAGCAGCGTGTAGACCTGGGCGTCGCGGGCCTCGCCGATCAGGACCATGCCGTCGACGCCGCGGCCCAGCAGGGCGCGCACCTGCGCGGCCTCTTCGTCGGGGTCGTAGTTCGAGGTCGACACCAGCAGCGTCACGCCCTGCGCCGACAGCTGTTCCTGCAGCGCCTGCAGGCCGCGGGCGAAGATCGCGTTCTCCATCGTCGGGATGACCGCGCCGACGGTGAAGGTCCGGTTCGACGCCAGCGCCCGGCCGCCGAAATGCGGTGTGTAGCCCAGCTGCGCCACCGCGTCGGTGATCCGGGCCAGCGTTTCCGGGCGGACCCGCTTGGGCGCGTTCAGCGCGCGCGAGACCGTGGCCGTCGACACACCGCTCATGCGGGCGACGTCTTCCAGCGTGGGCAGGTCCTTGGCCATCGTCATGCTCCGGTCTGGCGCGACCATAGCGGGCGCAGGGGCATGTGGTGAATGTAAGCGCTTGCATGGCTGCGTGCAAGCGCTTACATTGGGGCCAATCAAGATGATTCGGCGGCCCAAGGTGGCTGCCGGACGACGGGGAGGACGCGATGCAGCTACTTGCACGCCTGACGCTTTCGGCCGCTGTGCTTCTGTTTCTGGCCTTCTTCGGCAACGTCGCCGCGGGGGCGCTCGGCGCGGGCGTGGTGCTGGGCGACGTGGCCGAGATGCTGATGCTGTTCGTCTCCTCGATCCTTTTCGTAATCGGAGTGCTGGCGCGCGAGGCGCTGGCGGGCATGGCCCCCCAAGAGGGCCCATCTGACAGGGAGGAGTTCCGATGACCGACACCAAGGTGCGCGCGGAGATCGCGTCGCTTGAACGCCGCAACTTCATGAAGCTGGCCGGCGCCGGCGGGTTCACCGCAGCGATGGTCGCCGGGGCCGCCGGCATGCTGTGGTCGTCCGAGGCGGTCGCGCAGACCTCGCGCGAGGAGGCCGAGCGCGAGAAGGCCGCCGATCATGTCATGACCATCGCCACCGCCTATGCGATGACGGCGGACCGCAGCTATCCGATCATGCAGCTGGACTTCAAGGAGAACATCCAGAACGCCACGCGCGGCAAGGTCTACGTCAAGCTCGCCCCCGGCGGCCAGCTGGGTGCGGGCGGCGCGCTGGTGCAGAAGGTCCAGGGCGGCACGATCCAGGCGGCGCAGCATTCGCTGTCGAACTTCGCGCCGTTCGCGCCGGTCGTCGACCTGATCAACCTGCCGTACCTGTGCGGCGCGAACCAGCGGTTCGTGAACCTGGTGACCTCGGACCACTGGAAGCAGACCGTCAATCCCTTGGTCGAGGCCAAGGGCTTCAAGCCGCTCTACTATGTCGTCATCGACCCGCGCGTGGTCGCGGTGCGCAAGGGCGGCAAGGGGCCGGTCAAGACCCCGGCCGACCTGTCGGGGGTGAAGTTCCGGGTGCCCGGCAGCCAGATGCTGCAGCAGTACTACCGCATGGTCGGGGCCAATCCGACGCCGGTGGCCTGGGGCGAGACCCCGTCGGCGATCAAGCAGGGCGTGGCCGACGCGCTCGACCCCGCGGTCGGGGCGCTCTACGTCTTCGGCTTCAAGGACATCCTCAGCTACGTCACCTTCACCCAGGCGGTGCCGGACAGCCAGGTCTATTCCTGCAACCTGGAATGGTTCAACGGCCTGCCCGCCGACGTGCAGGAGGGGATCGAGTTCGCCTCGGACATCACCTTCCACCAGAACCTGGCCAAGGTGCCCGCCGCGCGCAACTACGCCATGGCCGAGCTGACCAAGTCGGGCGTCGAGTTCTACGCGCCCAGCGAGGACGAGCTGGGCGAATGGAAGGACGCGGGCGGCTACCAGCGCAGCGAATGGGACAGCTTCAAGACCGAGCTCGCCGGATCGATGGAGGCTTTCGACAAGATGGTCGAGGCGTCCGACACCCTGGGCCGCTACTACGTCCACGACGCCTGAGGCCCGGCCGCTGTAGCCCGGCGACCGGGCGCGACCCTCCACGCGCGCCCGGTCCCTTTCCCGAAACGCATGTAACGCCGGCGCCGCCGGCGAAGGAGGAGCCGTGCTCGCCATACTCGACCGCAATGCCGAGCGATGGGCGCTGCTGGTGTTCTACACCATGCTGGTGATCACCATGGCCGTCGAGGTCATCCGCCGCGAGGTCTTCGCCTATTCCTCGATCTGGGGCGAGGAAGTCGTGCGCTACGCCTTCATCTACCTGGCGTGGATCGGCGCCGCGGCGGCGGTGCGCGAACGCGCGCACATCCGCATCGACGTGCTCTTCAACTACGTCGGGCCGCGGGTGAAGGCGGCGCTTTATATCTTCGGCGACCTGGTGATGCTGGCGATCGCCGTGCTCGCCCTGCGCTGGTCCTTCGAGACGGTGGCGGTGTCCTGGAAGTTCGGTTCGGTCAGCCACGGGCTGCGGGTGTCGATGGTCTGGTTCCTGGCCGCGGTGCCGCTGGGCTTCGCGCTGATGGTCTTCCGTCTCGTGCAATCGCTGTGGCGCGACCTCGCGGACCTGGTGGCGGAACGCCCGGTCTACGAGGGCGCCCGTCTGTTCGACTGAGGAGGTCGCGATGCTCTGGAATCAGATGAGCCAGGAAACGGTGGTGATCGGCTGGGATTTCTACGGCCCGGTGATCCTGTTCGTGATCCTGATCGCGCTGGGCGTCCCGGTCTGGGCGGCGATCGGCGCCGGCGCGGTGACGATGCTGGTCGTCTCGGAGGTGCTGCCGCTGTCGCTGCTGGGCGAGAGCCTGTTCGACGGCATCGACCATTTCGCGCTGACCGCCGTGCCGCTGTTCATCCTGACCGGCGACGTGCTGGTGCGCACCGGGCTGTCGCGCAAGTTCCTCGACGTGGCCGAGGCGCTGACGAACTGGGCGCGGGGCGGCTTCGGCTCGGCGACGGTGCTGGTCTGCGGCATGTTCTCGGCGATCTCGGGCTCGGACGCCGCCGGCGCCGCTGCGGTCGGCAGGATGACCATCGACCGGCTGGTCGAGAGCGGCTATCCCCGCCCCTATGCCTGCGCGCTGGTCGCCGCGGGCGCGTGCACCGGCATCCTGATCCCGCCGTCGATCGCCTATATCGTCATCGGCCTTGTGCTGGGGATCTCGGCCTCGACCCTGTTCCAGGCGGCGCTGATCCCGGGCGTCCTGATCCTGGTCTCGATCCTGGTCACCAACATCGTCGTCAACCGCCGCTACGCCTACGAGGCCGGCGGGCTGATCTCGACCCGCGAATGGCTCGGCAACCTCGGCCGCGCGCTGGCGCGCGGCTGGTACGCGTTCCTGGTGCCCGGGGTGATCTTCTGGGGCATCTTCTCGGGCCGGCTGACCCCGACCGAGGCGGGCGCGACGGCGGTGGTCATCACCATCATCCTGGGATTCATCCTGGGCACGCTGAAACTGTCGGACTTCCCGGCGATGATGGTCAGTTCGGCCAAGGTGAACGGGGTGATCCTGCCGATCATCGCGATGTCGCTGCCGCTGGCGCAGACGATGGCGGCGATGGGCGTGCCGCAGGGCTTCGTCTTTGCCGTCACCTCGCTGACCGACAACGAGTACATGCTGATCCTGCTGATGATCCTGATCCTGATCGCCGCCGGCTGCGTGATGGAAACGACGCCCAACATCGTCATCCTGGCGCCGATCCTGTTTCCGCTCTCGCAAGAGATCGGCATGAACGAGATCCAGTTCTGCGTGATGATGATCACCGCGCTTGGCGTCGGCTTCATCACCCCGCCGCTGGGGCTGAACCTGTTCGTGGTCTCGGGGCTGACCGGCGAGTCGATTCTGAAGATCGCCGCGCGGGCGATCCCGTTCGTCTTCTTCATGCTGCTGGTGGTGCTGCTGATCGCATACCTGCCGGTGGTCTCCACCGCCCTTCTTCCCGCCATCTACAAGTGAGGCCCGCGATGACCGTCGATTATCTGAAGAAAGCCACCAAGCGCTCGACCGACGATGCGGGCGACGTGCGCGCCACCGTGCAGGCCATTCTCGACGAGATCGAGCAGGGCGGGGACGAGGCCGCGAAACGCTATGCCGCGAAGTTCGACCGCTATGACGGCAACGTCGTGCTGACCCGGGACGAGATCGACGCCGCCGCCGCGCAGGTGCCGCAGAAGCTGAAGGACGACATCCGCTTCGCCTGGGACAACGTGCGCCGCTTCGCCGAGGCGCAGAAGGACACGATCAGGGACATGGAGGTCGAGATCCTGCCGGGGCTGATGGCCGGGCAGAAGGCGATCCCCTGCCAGGCGGCGGGCTGCTATGCGCCGGGGGGGCGCTACAGCCACATCGCCTCGGCGCTGATGACGGTGACCACGGCCAAGGTCGCCGGCTGCGGGCACATCGCCGCCTGTTCGCCGCCGCGCCCCGGCGTCGGCATCGCCCCGGCGATCGTCTACACCGCCGACCTGTGCGGCGCCGACACGATCCTGGCGCTGGGCGGCGTGCAGGGCATCGCGGCGATGGCGTTCGGGCTGTTCGGCCTGCCCAAGGCCGACATCCTGGTCGGCCCCGGCAACCAGTTCGTCGCCGAGGCCAAGCGGATCCTGTTCGGGCGCGTCGGCATCGACATGTTCGCCGGCCCCACCGACAGCCTGATCCTGGCCGACGAGACCGCCGATCCGCACATCGTCGCCTGGGACCTGGTCGGTCAGGCCGAGCATGGCTACAACTCGCCGGTCTGGCTGGCGACCACGCACCGCCCGCTGGCCGAGAAGGTGATGGAGCTGGTGCCGCAGTACATCGACCAGCTTCCCGCGCTGAACCGCGAGAATGCCACCAGAGCCTGGGCCGACATGGCCGAGGTGATGGTGGTCGAGGGCCGCGAGGGGCTGGCGCGGGTCGCCGACGATTATGCGCCCGAGCATCTGCACGTGCAGGCCGCCGACCTCGACTGGTTCCTGGGCCGGCTGCAGTGTTACGGCTCGCTGTTCCTGGGCGAGGAAACCACGGTGGCCTTCGGCGACAAGTCCTCGGGTCCGAACCACGTGCTGCCGACCTCGGGCGCGGCGCGCTACACCGGCGGGCTGTCGGTGCACAAGTACATGAAGCTGGTGACCTGGCAGCGGGCGAGCCGCGACGCGGCGAAACCGGTGGCCGAGGCGACCGCGCGGATCTCGCGCCTGGAAGGCATGGAGGGCCACGCCCGCACCGCCGACATCAGGCTGGAGAAGTACTTCCCCGACGAGCAGTTCGACCTGTCGGCGGCCGGATGATCCGATGACCGCGGAGCTGTTCGATCTGACCGGCCGCGTGGCCTGCGTGACCGGGGCAAGCTCGGGGCTGGGGCGGGGCATCGCCTCGGCGCTGGCCGCCGCCGGGGCGCGGGTGGTCGGCGTCGCCCGGCGTGCCGACGCGCTTCAGGCGTGGCGGTCCGAGGCAGGGGGCGAGACCGCCGCCATCGTGGCGGACCTGTCGGACCCGGACCGCGCGGACGATCTGGCCAAGAAGGTCTCGGAGCCGTTCGGCGCGCCGGACATCCTGGTCAACGCCGCCGGGGTCAACACCCGCCAGGCGGCGGACGAGGTGACCCCCGCGGGCTGGAAGCTGACCCTCGACCTGAACCTCGCGATGCCGTTCTTCCTGGCGCAGGCGCTGGTGCCGGCGATGAAGGGCAAGGGCTGGGGCCGGATCGTCAACTTCGCCTCGCTGCAAAGCGAGCGTGCCTTCCCCGGCGGGCTGGCCTATGGCGCCTCCAAGGGCGGCGTCGCGCAGCTGACCCGCGCGATGGCCGAGGCCTGGTCGCTGCACGGCATCACCGCCAATGCGCTGGCGCCGGGTTTCTTTCCGACCGAGCTGACCGGGCCGGTGTTCGGCAACCCCGAGCTTGCCGCCCGCAACGCCGCGCAGACCTGCATCGGCCGCAACGGCGAGATCGCCGACATCCTCGGCCCCGCCATCTTCCTGTGCTCGGACGCAAGCCGGTACGTCACCGGCCAGATCCTGTTTGTCGACGGAGGGTTCACCGCGAAATGAAGGCGCTCGTCTATACCGGCCCCGAAACCCTGGACTACCGCGAGGTGCCCGACCCGGCCGCGGCCGGGGATGCGCTGATCCGCGTGGCCCACGTGGGTATCTGCGGCTCGGACATGCACGCATGGCTGGGGCATGACGACCGCCGCCCGGCGCCGCTGATCCTGGGGCACGAGGCCGCCGGGACCGTGATCGAGGGTCCGGGGCAGGGCAGCCGCGTCACCGTCAACCCGCTGGTCACCTGCGGCAGCTGCCGCGACTGCCTGGCCGGGCGCGAGAACCTGTGCCCCGACCGGCAGATCATCTCGATGCCGCCGCGCGAGGGCGCGTTCGCCGAACTGCTGGCGATGCCGGCGCGCAACCTGGTGACGATCCCCGACCATGTGCCGACCGAGAAGGCCGCGCTGGCCGAACCGATCGCCTGCGGTTGGCACGCGGTGCGGCTGGCCGCGCGCGCGCTGCACGATCCGGTGGACGGCGCCGCCTGTCTGGTGATGGGCGGCGGCGCGATCGGGCTTGGAGCGGCGCTGGTGCTGAAGGCGCAAGGTGCGGGCCGGGTGATCCTGGGCGAGACCAGCGCCCCGCGCCGCGCGATCGCCGCGGCCGAGGGCTTCGAGACCTTCGATCCGCTGTCGGATCCGGCGCCGCAGGGCGTGGACCTGGTGATCGACGGCGTCGGCATCGCGCCGACACGCGCCATGGCCTCGGCCGCGGTCCGCCCCGGCGGCGTGGTGGTGCACATCGGGCTGGGCTCGGCGGAAGGCGGGCTGGACATCCGCCGCATGACCCTGCAGGAGGTCACCTTCATCGGCACCTACACCTATACCCCGGCGGACTTCCGCGACACGGCGCAGGCGATCTATGACGGGCGGCTCGGCCCGCTCGGCTGGCCCGAGATCCGGCCGCTGGCGGACGGCGCCCGCGCCTTCGCCGAGATCCGGCAGGGGCGGGCCGCGGCGCCGAAGATCATCCTGACGCCCTGACCGCCGCGCCGGGCGGCGCGGCCGGCGCGGGATCGCTGCCGGATCGTTCCGCCGGATCGGTGCGCGCGCTGATGCGCCGGATCCGGGGATGATGTATCCTCGTGCGATCATGTTCGGCACGCACCCCATCTTCGCCGACCGCGCCGAGGCCGGCCGGTTGCTGGCAGAGCCGCTGGCGCGCCTGGAACTGGCGGAGCCGGTGATCTACGCGCTGCCGCGCGGCGGCGTGCCGGTCGCGGTCGAGGTCGCCCGCGTGCTGCGCGCCCCGCTGGAACTGGTGCTGGTGCGCAAGCTGGGCGCGCCGGCCAATCCCGAACTGGCGATCGGCGCGGTGGTGGAAAGCGGCGACGGCGACGGCGACGAGAGTGGCAACACCGGCGACGGGCCGGTCACGATCCTCAACGACGCCATCGCCGAAGCGACCGGCGCCGATCCCGCCTATGTCGAGGACGCTTGCGAACGCGCCCTGGCCGAGATCGCCCGGCGGCGCGCGGCATACCTCGGCGTCCGGCCCCGGCTGGACCCGGCCGGGCGCACCGCGGTCGTGGTCGATGACGGCCTGGCAACCGGCGCCACGATGAAGGCCGCGCTGACCGCGCTGCGGCGGCAGGGCGCCGCGGCCGTCGTCGCCGCGGTGCCGGTGGCGCCGGCAGATGCGCTGGACGCGATCCGCGCCCTGTCCGATCACCTCGTCTGCCTGCACCCTGCGCGTCACTTCCGCGGTGTCGGCGCCTTTTACTCCGATTTCCGGCAGCTGACCGACGACGAGACCGTGCGGCAATTGCGGGCGTTCCGGGACAGCGGCGCTGGCGGCGGCCGGAGATGAGAGAACCGGGCCGCAATTGTCCGGAAATCCTTTGAAATCCGTTCCGAAGGCGCGATTGACAGGTTCAGGTTTACTTGCTTGGGTAACGTTCAAACCTCACGGTGCATGGGGTCGGCGCGACGCACGTCTCGCGCGTCAGGCCCGCGCCGGACAAAAAACAAAAGTGCGCACGCACACACCAAGGGGAGAGTTTTCATGAACAAGGTGCTGCCGATCAGCGCGGCGATCCTGTCGCTTACGGCCGGGCTGGCCCAGGCGCAGGATCTGAAGTTCACGCCGGGCGAGGGCGATTTCAACTGGCAAAGCTTCGACAGCTTCGCCGCGGAACACGATTATTCCGGCCAGACGCTGAACGTGTTCGGCCCCTGGCGCGGCGACGACCAGGCGCTGGCCGAAAGCGTCCTCGCCTATTTCGAGGAGGCGACAGGCGCCGAGATCAATTACTCCTCGTCCGAGAACTACGAGCAGCAGATCGTCATCGACACCGAGGCGGGCAGTCCGCCGGACGTGGCGATCCTGCCGCAGCCCGGCCTGATCCAGAACCTGGTCTCGAAGGGCTTCGTCGAGCCGCTGGGCGACGAGACCGCGCAATGGCTCGAGGACAACTACGCCGCTGGCTCCAGCTGGCGCGGCATCGGCACCTACACCGGGCCCGACGGGGCCGAGGCGCTGTACGCCTTCCCCTACAAGATCGACGTGAAGTCGCTGGTCTGGTACGTGCCCGACAACTTCGACGACGCCGGCTACGAAGTGCCCGAGACGACGGAGGATCTGCGGGCGCTGGAAGAGCAGATGATCGCCGACGGCGAGACGCCCTGGTGCATCGGTCTGGGCTCGGGCGGCGCCACCGGCTGGCCCGCGACCGACTGGGTCGAGGACCTGATGCTGCGCACCCACCCGCCCGAGGTCTACGACCAGTGGGTGTCGAACGAGATGCCGTTCGACGATCCCAAGGTGGTCGAGGTGATCGAGAAGTTCGGCGCGGTGGCGAAGACCGACGAGATGGTCGCCGGCGGCGTCGACGCGGTGGGCGCGACCGACTTCCGCGAAAGCCCGCTGGGCCTGTTCGCCTCGCCGCCGCAGTGCTACATGCACCGCCAGGCCTCGTTCATCCCCACCTTCTTCCCCGACGGCACCGAGATCGGCGTGGACGCCGACTTCTTCTACTTCCCCGCCGCGGGCGAGGGCGACCTGGGCAAGCCGGTGCTGGGCGCCGGCACGCTGGCCTTCATCACCAACGACACCCCGGCGGCGCGCGGCTTCATCGAGTTCCTGAAGACGCCGATCGCGCACGAGGTCTGGATGGCGCAAAGCGGCTTCCTGACACCGCATTCCGGCGTGAACACCGAGCTTTACGGCGACTCGACGCTGAAGAAGATGGGCGACATCCTGCTGAACGCGACCACGTTCCGCTTCGACGGCTCGGACCTGATGCCGGCCGCGGTGGGCGCCGGCACGTTCTGGACCGGCATGATCGACTATGTTTCGGGCAAGTCGGCCGAAGAGGTTGCCTCCGAGATCCAGGACAGCTGGGACGCGATCAAGTAACGCCCCGCCACCAGACCCACGGGATTCCGGCAGCGCCGGGATCCCCACCGGCCCGGCAGGGCGCGACAGTCGGAAGGGGAGAGGCCATGCATCCGGTCCTGCAGGGGATGATCACCGTGGTCCTGGGCGTCGGGATCTGCATCGGCTACTTCTATTTCTCCAACCAGTTTCTCGACAAGGTCCTGTACCCGGCGCGCGGGCCCAACGCCGGACGCAACATCAACCGGGCAAACATGATCCGGCCGTGGCTGTTCATGGGCCCGGCGATCTTCGTGCTGGCGCTGTACCTGGTGTACCCGGTGCTGGCGACGCTGTGGTTCTCGCTGACCGACCGCGACCAGGGCGGCGCCTTTGTCGGGCTGGCGAACTACCGGCAGATGGCGGCCGAGCCGAAGTTCCTCGAGGCGATCCGCAACAACATGCTGTGGCTGGTGGTGGTGCCGGCGATGTCGACCGCCTTCGGCCTGCTGGCGGCGCAGCTGACCGACCGCATCAGCTGGGGCAATGTCGCCAAGTCGATCATCTTCATGCCGATGGCGATCAGCTTCGTCGGCGCCTCGGTGATCTGGAAGCTGATCTACGACACCCGCCCCGCCGGCGCCGACCAGATCGGCGTGCTGAACGCGATCTGGACCGCGCTGGGCGGCGCGCCGCAGACCTGGCTGACGATCGAGCCGTGGAACAACTTCCTGCTGATGGTGGTGCTGATCTGGATCCAGACCGGGTTCGCCATGGTGATCCTGTCCGCCGCGCTGCGCGGCATTCCCGAGGAAACCGTCGAGGCCGCCATCGTCGACGGCGCCAACCCGTTCCAGATCTTCTTCAAGATCAAGGTGCCGCAGATCATGCCGACCATCGTCGTGGTGTGGACCACGATCACGCTGGTGGTGCTGAAGGTGTTCGACATCGTGCTGGCGATGACCAACGGGCAGTGGGGCACGCAGGTGCTGGCCAACTACATGTACGACCGCATGTTCCGCGCCTTCGACTGGGGCGTCGGTTCGGCCAGCGCCATCGTCATCATGCTGCTGGTGACGCCGATCCTGGTCTGGAACGTGCGCAACGCGCGCCGCGAGATGCGCTGAGGGGGGCGGGCCGATGGACAATATCGCGGGACGCAAGTCGGGGCTGACCTGGGCGGTGCACATCGCCGTGGTGCTGCTGGTGATCCTGTGGCTGTTCCCCACCGCCGGCCTGTTCGTGTCGTCGTTCCGCACCGGCGACCAGATCTCGGGCTCGGGCTGGTGGGCGGCGTTCTCGACGCAGCAGCGCAACGAGCCCGCGGTCCGCGTCGGCGGCGACGAGGTGCAGCAGGGCGGCCGCTTCGTGCTGCAGGGCGATCTGTTCCCGAACCGCGACATGACGATCAAGGCCTGGGGCACCAGCTCGCGCGATGTCGAGGCGTATGAGCCGGGCGCCACCGCCGATCTTGGCGACGGCGTCACGCTGACGCTGGACGAGGGCGGGACCTTCACCCTCGCCGGGCCGGAAAGCTTCGAGGGCCAGCGCCTGCCGCGGGTGTTCGCCACCGCCTCGTCGCCGCCCGAGTTCACCCTGGCGAACTATGAGAACGTGCTGTTCAGCGGCACCGCCGGGGCGGGCGTCGGCCAGTCCTTCATCAACACCGCCACGGTAGCGATCCCGTCCACCGTCATCCCGATCCTGATCGCCGCCTTCGCCGCCTACGCGCTGGCGTGGATGGACTTTCCCGGCCGCGCGCTGCTGGTCGCGGCGGTGGTGGCGCTGCTGGTCGTCCCGCTGCAGCTGGCGCTGATCCCGCTGCTGCAGATCCACAACGTGATCGGCATCGGCAAGACCTACATGGGAACCTGGGCGGCGCACACCGCCTTCGGCATGCCGCTGGCGATCTACCTGCTGCGCAACTACATGGTCGGCCTGCCGCGCGACATCATCGAGAACGCCCGCGTCGACGGCGCCACCGACTTCCAGATCTTCGTCAAGATCATCCTGCCGCTGTCGTTCCCGGCGCTGGCGTCGTTCGCGATCTTCCAGTTCCTGTGGACCTGGAACGACCTGCTGGTGGCGCTGGTGTTCCTGGGCACCGACGACGAGCGGCTGGTGCTGACCGGCCGGCTGGTGAACCTGCTGGGCTCGCGCGGCGGCGACTGGGAGATCCTGGCAACCTCGGCCTTCGTGTCGATCGCGGTGCCGCTGGCGGTGTTCTTCGCCATGCAGCGCTACCTGGTGCGCGGCCTGCTGGCGGGGTCGGTGAAATGAACGCCCGGAGACAGGGCGTGAGGCGGCGAAGGGAGGACGCGCGGGCATGACCGAGCTGAAGCTGACCGATGTGGGCAAGACCTATGGCGGCACGGTCGAGGTGCTGAAGGACATCAACCTGGACATCTCGACCGGCGAGCTGGTGGTCTTCGTCGGCCCCTCGGGCTGCGGCAAGTCCACCCTGCTGCGGATGATCGCCGGGCTGGAGCGGATCACCGCCGGCGCGCTGGAGATCGACGGCGTGCTGGTGAACGACATCCCCCCGGCGCAGCGCGGCATCGCCATGGTGTTCCAGAGCTACGCGCTCTACCCGCACATGACGGTCTACGACAACATGGCGTTCGCCCTGCGCATCGCCAGGAAGAAGGACGACGAGGTGCGCGCCGCGGTCACCGCCGCCGCCGACAAGCTGCAGCTGTCCGGCCTGCTGGACCGGTTGCCGAAAGAGCTGTCGGGCGGCCAGCGCCAGCGCGTCGCCATCGGCCGCTCGATCGTGCGCGACCCCAAGGTCTACCTGTTCGACGAGCCGCTCTCGAACCTCGACGCCGCGCTGCGCGTCGCCACCCGCATCGAGATCGCCCAGCTGAAGGAGGCGATGCCCGACTCGACGATGATCTACGTCACCCACGACCAGGTCGAGGCGATGACCCTGGCCAGCCGCATCGTGGTGCTGGCGGGCGGCGGCATCGCCCAGGTCGGCGCGCCGCTGACCCTGTACGAGCGGCCCGAGAACGAGTTCGTCGCCCAGTTCATCGGCAGCCCCAAGATGAACCTTCTGCCCGGCCGCATCGTGCAGACCGGGCAGCAGACCGCGGTCGAACTGGACGGCGGCGGCCGCGCGGTGTCGGACTATCCGTCGAACGCGGCGATGCAGGACTCGCCGGTGAACATCGGCGTGCGACCCGAGGATTTCGTCGCGGCCGGCGAGGGCGCGCACATCTTCAGCGGCGAGGTCAACATCACCGAGGCGCTGGGCGAGGTCACGCTGCTGTACTACACGCCGGTTGGCGGCGCCGACCCGGTGATCGCCAAGCTGCAGGGCATCCACCCGGACATGAAGCACAGGCGCGTGGCGCTGACCGCCGATCCGTCCAAGGTTCACGTGTTCCGCAACGGCGTCTCGCTGCTGTACCCCGAGGGCCGCAACATCACCGTGCAGCCGCACTGAGCCGCGGTCTCAGCCGCCGGTCGCGTCCAGCGCCGCGGTCAGCTGCTGCGCGAACCTGATCGACGCGACCGGCAGCGCCCGGCCGCGCAGCTGGCCCAGGTACAGCTGCCCCGCGGGCAGGTCGGACTCGGACAGCGGGATGCTGGCCACGTCCTCGTGCGCGGCGGGATTCAGCCCGATCGGGATCTGGAAGCCGATCGTCTGGCCCAGGGCGGCGAAGTGGCGGATCATCTCGAAGGATTCCGTCTCCAGCGCCGGCTCCAGCTGCCGGCCGATGCGCTTCGCGGCGCGGTCCAGCAGCGTGCGGACGCCGTATTGCGGCCCCGGCACCACCAGGTCGTAGTCCAGGCACTGGCGCAGCCGCAGCGTTCTGGCGGCGGCCAGCGGATGCGCACGGCTCATGATCGCGTGCACCGGCTGGTCGATGGCGTAGAGCACCTCGAAATCGACCATGTGCGCGGGTTCGAACACCAGTGCCAGGTCGCTGTGGAAACTGACAAGATCCTTCTCGGCCTGCACCCGGTCGCGGACCCGCACCGAGAAGGTCACGCCCGGGTGGTCACGGCGGTAGAGCGCGATCTGCCGCGGCAGGAAATACGGCAGCAGCGCCTGCGAGCAGGCGATCGTGACGTGCCCGCGCCGCACACCGGACAGGTCCGCAACCTGCGACTGCACCCGCGCCAGGTCGGTCTTCTGCGCACGGATGTGGTGCAGCAGCAACTCGCCCGCCGGGTTCAGGCGCATGCCGCGCGGCAGCCGCTCGAAGATCTCCGAGCCGAACTCCTGCTCGAAGCCCTGGATGCGCCGGTTCAGCGCCGAGGCGGTGATGTTCATGTCCTCGGCCGCCTTGCGGATCGACCCCGCGCGGGTGACCGCCTCGATCATCTGGTAGACCTTCAGATGGCGCAACGGCCCGCCTCCGGCGGTGCAATTAATGCACCGGATTTGTGAAATATCAGCACTGGAAGTTATCGCCGGCGCCGCCGACTGTCACCCCCGGCAACCTGTCGCCGGTAAGACGTGACGGAAAGGACCGCCAGGTGAGCACGCAGAGCGGCGGCAGCCAGTTCCTCGGGAAAGGCGTTTCGGTGGCGACCGACGAGATCGAACTCGCGGTCTGCGGCGGGCACATGTCGGGCCTGCCGCTGAACGCAGAGCTGACCGGCCGCGGCGCGCGGTTCCTCGCGCGTACCGCCACGGCGCCGGGATACCGGATGTACGCGCTGGCCGAAGGGCCGCCCGCGGGCCCGGGCCTGCTGCGGATCGAGAAGGGCCGCACCATCGAGGTCGAGACCTGGGCGCTGCCGCGCGCCGCGGACCCTCGGCACGATCCGGCTGCGGGACGGGCGGCCGGTGAAGGGGCTGTTGGTGGAATCCTCGGGCGTGCAGGGCGCGCAGGACATCACCGCATTCGGCGGCTGGCGCGGCTTCCTGCGTGCGCAGCCCGGCGCCGGCGGCTGATCGCCGCGGCGCACGGGGGGCTGGACAACGGCGCGCGGCTGGGCGAGGGCTTGGCCGGCGGTACCCGCCGCCGGCCAGCCGCACCGCATGAGGAATTCGCGCCGTGGAGACCCAGCTTGATCCCGCCACGCTCGACGGGCTGACCATCGTGCTGCTGGTGGCGGGCCTGGCCACCACCGGCGTGATTGCCGGCGTTCTGGCCGGGCTGCTGGGCGTCGGCGGCGGCATCGTCATCGTGCCGGTGCTGTTCTGGGTGCTCACGCTGCTGAACGTCGCGCCGGAATACGCCAGCCATCTGGCGGTGGCGACCTCGCTGGCGACGATCGTGCCGACGTCGATCTCGTCGATGCGCTCGCACGCGCGGCGCGGCACGGTGGACCGGCCGCTGCTGCGGCTGTGGGGGCCGGGGGTGTTTGCCGGCGCGCTGGCCGGCGGGCTACTGGCCAAGGTGGTCTCGGGCGGCGATCTGCGCGCGATCTTCGGGGTCGTGGCGCTGGTGGTGGCGGTCAACATGGCGATCCCGAAGACGCTGGTGATCCAGGACCACTTGCCGGTGCGGGCCTGGGTGAACCGGACCATCGCCGGGGTGATCGGGGTGATTTCGGCGCTGATGGGGATCGGCGGCGGCACGCTGTCGGTGCCGACGCTGTCGGCGTTCAGCTTTCCGCCGCACCGGGCAGTGGGCACCGCCGCGGCGCTGGGCCTGCTGATCGCGGTGCCGGGCGTTGCCGGATTCATCTGGGCCGGGTGGGGGATCGACGATCTGCCGCCGGGCAGCCTCGGTTACGTCAGCCTGCCCGCGGCGGCGCTGATCGCGCCGATGAGCTTTCTGTGCGCGCCGCTGGGCGCGCGGCTGGCCCACGCGCTGAACCCGGCCAACCTGAAGCGCGCCTTCGCCCTGTTCCTGGCGATCACCGCGCTGCGCATGCTGACCGCCTGAAGCTGTTGGCCCGCCCGGGCCTGTTGCCGCTACACTGCGGCACCGGAACGTCCGCACCGGGAAAGAATTCCGTTGTGCGACGGCGTTCGCCATGCAAGACAGCGGCCGCGTTCGAAAGAAGGGCAGGCGGCGGCGAGAGTCCGCGCGGACGGGAGGGGCGATGAGATATCTGGGTATGGTGGCGGCGGCGATCAGCGCGCTGAACGCGGCGCTGGGCGCGGTGTTCGCCTGGCTGTCGCTGGGCATCGTGGTGGTCTGCTTCAGCGTCGTCGTGCTGCGCTACGCCTTCGCGACCAGCTTCGTGTGGATGCAGGACCTGTACATCTGGCTGAGCGGGGCGATGTTCACCGCCGTGGGCGGCTTCGCGCTGCTGCGCGACAGCCATGTGCGCGTCGACATCTTCTATCGCCCGGCTTCGGAGCGCCGGAAGGCCTGGGTCGACCTGATCGGCTCGGTGGTGTTCCTGCTGCCGTTCATGTTCGTGGTCATCGCCTATTCCTGGCCCTTCGTCGCCCGCTCGTGGTCCTTTGCCGAGGGCTCGGCCAACGTCGGCGGCATGCCGGGGCTGTTCGTGCTGAAAAGCTTCATCCTGCTGTTCGCGGGGGCGGTGGCGCTGCAGGGCATCGCGATGATCTGCCGTTCGATCCTGATCCTGGGCGGGCGCGGCGACCTGGTGCCGCGCCGGATGCGTTATGACGAGCTTGCCGCCGCGGAGGGCGCCGCCTGATGGATCCCGTGCTGATCGGTGAGCTGCTCTCCGGGCTGATGTTCTTCGGCATCATCGCCTTCCTGCTGCTGGGCTTCCCGGTGGCCTTCACCCTTGCCGGCGTGTCGCTGCTGTTCGGCCTGGTCGGCATGGCCTTCGGCGTGTTCGACCCGTCGAACTTCGGCAGCCTGCCGAACCGCTACATCGGCTACATGACCAACGAGGTGCTGGTCGCGGTGCCGCTGTTCATCTTCATGGGCGTGATGCTGGAGCGTTCGCGCATCGCCGAGCAGCTGCTGCTGACCATGGGCAAGCTGTTCGGCAACCTGCGCGGCGGCTTGGGCATCTCGGTGATCCTGGTGGGCGCGCTGCTGGCGGCCTCGACCGGGGTGGTCGGGGCGACGGTGGTGACGATGGGGCTGATCTCGCTGCCGGCGATGCTGCGCGCGGGCTACGATCCGCGGCTGGCGACCGGCGTGATCTGCGCCAGCGGCACGCTGGGCCAGATCATCCCGCCGTCGACGGTGCTGATCTTCATGGGCGACATGCTGTCGTCGATCAACAGCCAGGTGCAGATGGAGAAGGGCAACTTCGCCCCGGTCCCGGTGTCGGTGGGCGATCTGTTCGCGGGCGCGCTGCTGCCGGGGATCCTGCTGGTCGGCCTGTACACCGCGTACACGATCTTCAAGGCGATCACCGACCCCGAAAGCTGTCCCGCGACGCCGGTCCCGGCGGACGAGAAGCGGCACCTGCCGCGCGAGATCCTGGTGGCGCTGCTGCCGCCGCTGCTGCTGATCATTGCGGTGCTGGGGTCGATCCTGGGCGGTATCGCCACCCCGACCGAGGCGGCCTCGGTCGGCGCGGTGGGTGCGATGATCCTGGCGGCGCTGCGCTGGCGCCTGTCCTTCGGCGTGCTGCGCGAGACGGCGGTGGCGACGGCGACGATCACCAGCATGGTGTTCATCATCCTGTTCGGCGCCTCGGTGTTCTCGATCGTGTTCCGGCTGATGGGCGGCGACAACCTGGTGCACGAGTTCCTGGCCGCGCTGCCCGGCGGGCGGCTGGTCGCGGTGGCGATGGTGATGGCGGTGATGTTCCTGCTGGGCTTCATCCTCGATACCTTCGAGATCATCTTCATCGTGATCCCGATCACCGCACCGGTGCTGCTGGCGCTGGACGTCGATCCGGTCTGGCTGGGCGTGCTGGTGGGGGTGAACCTGCAGACCTCGTTCCTGACGCCGCCGTTCGGCTTCGCGCTGTTCTACCTGCGCGGGGTGGCGCCGAACTCGGTCAGGACGGGGGACATCTACAAGGGCGTCCTGCCCTTTGTCGTGCTGCAGATCATCGGTATCGCGATCCTGTTCATATTCCCGCAGATCGTCACCTGGCTGCCGAAGGTGGCGGCGGGTTGACGGCCCCCCGCCAGCTGTGCGCTTGCATACATATTGCCGAAGCGTGATGTGATAATCTGATTCCGGGTGCACTCCACGTCGTAGCGTGGTGCCCGGCCGGGTCTTGCTCGTTCATCGAATGGGAGACCCCGAAATGTGCGGATTTCGCGATTCCATAGCTCGAATCCCGCTCGCGCCGATCGCGTTCGGCCTCGTTCTGAGCATCGCGCCGATGGCGGGCGCGACATGCATTTCGCCCTGCACGCGCATATCTGACCTGTGGGACTGGGTGGGACGCGAATTGCGGATCGAGGGACGGGCCCCGCCACCGCGGGTCCGGGTCATGTCGCCGGATGCCCTGGTCACGCTCTATACCGGCCAGCCGATGCGCGGCACCGACAGCGTCAGCATCGTCGCGCTTTACGACCGGTCGCAGCAGGTGATCCTTCTGGCGGGAGCGTGGACCCCGGGAGAGCCGGCCTCCGAGTCGATAATCGTCCACGAGCTGGTGCACCATGCCCAGGCGCTCCGCGGTGACCGCTATCCCTGCCTCGCCGCTTCGGAGACCGAAGCATATGCGATCCAGGACAGATGGCTGCGCCGTTCGGGGCAGGATCTGGAAACGAGCTTCGGGATCGACGCATTCACTCTGGCGATCCGCGGTCTCTGCGCTCTCTAGGCGACGGACGCGCCCTGCAGGCAAAAGCCCGGACGAGCGCCCGGGCCTTTTCGTTCGATATGTGGGCCGCGATCAGAGGTCGAAGTACTGCGCACGGGCGGCAACGAAGGTGCCGTCGATGGTCTCGGTGCGGTTGCGCAGAAGCTTCAGCGCCTCGAGGAAGCTGGCGGTGGTGCGCTGGGTCAGATCGTCGTCGCTGTCCTGCAGCTCCTGGATCAGCTCCTTCGACGCCTGCGCGCCGGCCTGGACGATCTCTTCCGGGAACTGCCGCACGTTCACGCCGTGGTCGTTGACCAGCGTCTGCAGCGCGCGCGGATCGTTGGCATAGAAGTCCGAGGCGACCTGGTCGTATTCGGCCGCGCAGACGAATTCCACGATCGCCTGCAGGTCCTCGGGCAGTTCGGCGAACTTGGACTTGTCGACGACCAGTTCGGTCGCCAGGCCAGGCTCGACGAAAGAGGGGAAGTAGTAGTTCTTCGCCACCTGGTAGAAGCCCAGCGCCAGGTCGTTGTACGGGCCGACGAACTCGGCGGCGTCCAGCGTGCCCGACTGCAGCGCCTGGAAGATCTCGCCGCCGGCCATGTTGGTGACGGTGGCGCCCAGCTTCTCCCACACGCGGCCGCCAAGGCCGGGGGTGCGGAAACGCAGGCCCTTGATGTCGTCGAGGCCGGTCAGCTCCTCGCGGAACCAGCCGCCGGCCTGGGTGCCGGTGTTGCCCGACAGGAAGCCCTTGACGCCGAACTGGTCGTAGATCTCGTCCCACAGCTCCTGGCCGCCCATGTAGCGGACCCAGGCGGTCAGTTCGCGCGCGGTCATGCCGAAGGGCACGCCGGTGAAGAAGGACAGCGCGGTCGACTTGTTCTGCCAGTAGTAGGCGGCGCCGTGGCTCATCTCGGCGGTGCCGTCGATGACCGCGTCCAGCGACTGCAGCGGCGGCACCAGCTCGCCGGCCGAGTAGACCTGCACCGAAAGGCGGCCGCCCGAGGCGGCGGTGATGCGGTCGGCCAGGCGTTGCGCGCCGACCCCCAGGCCCGGGAAATTCTTCGGCCAGGTGGTGACCATGCGCCAGGTGATCTTGTCCTGCGCGATGGCCGGCGCAGCCAGAGCCGTTGCGCCCGCGCCCAGCGCGGCGCTGCTGATGAACTTGCGGCGATCCATTGAGTGTCCTCCCAGAATATCAGTATCCCGCGGCAGGATCGCTGCCGCCGGGAAGCGGGTCATGGTTTTCACAGTGGTCCCCCCTTGTCCATAGCAGAGCGGCGCTGCGACCCGCGGTGGCCGCAGTCCCGCCGAAACGCGGGGATTGACAATGTCGCGCGCGGGGCGTATTCATCCTACCAAAATGGGCGTGCCGACACCACCGTGCGCGGATACGGCCAGATGGGGGAAACGTGATCGCCACGCCACAGCCATGGGTGTCCGGCTCGCGCGCCGCAGCGCGCGCGATCGGGACCGCGATCATCCGCGGCTCCTTCGGCGAGGGCGACCGGCTGCCGCTCGAGGCGGAACTGGCGGCGATGTTCTCGGTTTCGCGCAACACCCTGCGCGAGGCGATGCGCCTTCTGGTCGCCAAGGGCATGGTCGAGGTGGCGCCGCGCCGCGGCACGAAGGTGCTGCCGAGCGAGCGCTGGAACGCGCTGGACATCGAGCTGATCGAATGGTCCACCGGCCCGGCCGGCACCGACCCGGCCTTCATGCGCGAGATCCTTCGCGTCCGCGCGATGCTCGAACCCTTCGCCGCCGCCGACGCCGCGCGCAACCGCACCGAGACGCAGCTGGCCGCGATCGCTGACCTCGTCGCCCGGATGGAGCAGGCCGCCGAGGGCGAGGACCGCGCCGCATCGGTCGAGGCAGACCTGGCCTTCCACCTGGCGGTGGCCGACGCCGCGGGCAACAGGTTCATCGCCTGCATCGCCCGGGCGATCATGCAGGCGCTGCGCACGAATTTCGACGCGCTGATCTCCGTTCCCGGCAACTTCCGCCGCAACATCCCCAATCACCACGCGGTTCTGGACCGCGTCGCCGGGCGTGACCCCGATGGCGCGCGCCGCGCGATGGAGCAGCTGCTGCGGCAGGCCGAGTGCGACACCGATCTGATGTTCGCCCCCGCGGCCGCGGCGCAGCCCGGCGTGGGCGACGACGACTGACCGACTTCGGGCAACGGAGAGCACCTGATGAAGACCAAGCGCGTCACCCCTACCGGCGCCGGCGGCATTGTCGGTCATGCGGCGCCGGTGGGCTTTCCGGTCGTGGTGCCGGGGCTGCCGCTTCCGATGCTGCCGAACAACGGCGGAACGTCATGACGTCCATCATCACGTCGGACGGGCAGTTGATGGTATTCCGCACCCGCCCGATCGGCGGCGCCCCGGGCGCGGTAACGCTGCTGGTCCGGGTGGCGCCGATCGCCGTCTCGCCGCGCAAGACGCGCCGTCCGCAAGTTGAAAGGGGATTTGCATGAGCCGCACCGTCATCGTCGTCGGCGGCACGACCGGTATCGGCCGCGCCATCGCCGAGGGTTTCGCCGCCACCGGGGACACCGTCACCGCCACCGGGCACGAACTGCCCGGCGACCGCGCCGACGGCATCGCCTTCGCGCAACTCGACGTACGCGACGGCGCCGGCGTCGAGGCGTTCTTCGCCCCGTTCGCGCGGATCGACGTGCTGGTGAATGCCGCCGGCGTCATCCTTCGCGGCGGCGCCGAGTTCACCCCCGCCGGCTTTGCCGACGTGGTGGACATCAACCTGAACGGCACCCAGCGCTGCTGCGCCGCCGCGCATCCGGCGCTGAAGGCGGCCGGCGGCTGCGTCATCAACATCGCCTCGATGCTGACGTTCTTCGGCAGCCCGACCTCGCCGGCCTATGCCGCCTCCAAGGGCGGCATAGGCCAACTGACCAAATCGCTGGCCGTGGCCTGGGCGCCCGACCGGATCCGGGTCAACGCCCTTGCCCCCGGCTGGATCTCGACCGCGCTGACGCGGGCTCTGGGCGAGGACAGGGAACGCTCGCGCGCCATCCTGCAGCGCACGCCGATGGGGCGCTGGGGCCAGCCCGGGGACCTGGCCGGCCCGGCGCTGTTCCTGGCATCCGACGCCGCCGGCTTCGTCACCGGGGCGATCCTGCCGGTGGATGGCGGATATTCTGCCGTATGAGGGGAAAGACATGACCGATACCGAACTTTTCGAGCTGCTCGAGACCCGGCTGTTCACCGCCGTGGTCGGCGACGTGCTGGACCAGATGGGCCTGCGCCGGCAGTTCCTGCCCGCCGGCATCGCGCCGCTGCAGCCGGGGATGAAGATCGCCGGCCGCGCCATGCCGGTGCTCGAGGCGGACATTTTCGACGACGCGCCCGAGGCCGCCGCCGGGCCGCTGTCGCGCAAGCCCTTCGGGCTGATGCTTGAGGCGCTCGACGACCTCAGGCCTGGCGAGATCTATGTCGCCACCGGCGCCGCGCTGCGCTACGCGCTATGGGGCGAGCTGATGGCGACCCGCGCCACCTACCTGAAGGCCGCCAGTGCGATCCTCGACGGCTATGTCCGCGACGCCGCCGGGATCGAGGCGCTGGGCTTTCCCACCTTCTGCCGCGGCGTCTATGCCCAGGACCAGGGGCCGCGCGGCAAGGTCATCGACTACCGCTGCGCGATCGAGATCGACGGCGTGCGGATCCAGCCGGGCGCGCTGCTGTTCGGCGACCGCGAGGGCGTGCTGGTGATCCCGCGCGAGGCCGAGGCCGAGGCCATCCGCCGCGCCGTCGACAAGGCCGAGACCGAGACCGAAGTCGAGCGCGCGATCAGGGGCGGCATGTCCGCCGCGCAGGCGCTGGAAACCTTTGGCGTGATGTGAGGACCGAACCATGAGCCAGACCGAAGATCAGGCCCGCATGCCCTACCAGTTGCCGATGCCCGCCGAGGCCGGCCGCGACATCGTCGTCCCCGACGCCGTGCCGCAGGACGACCGGGTCTGGGTGCCCCAGGCCGAGAACGTGTTCTTCCGCCCGCTGTGCCTGAACGCCAGCCAGGGCTACTGGGTGAACATCCTCAAGGTGCAGCGCTCGGGCGTGCTCAGCCGCCACCGCCACCCGAACCCGGTCCACGGCTTCGTGCTGAAGGGCCGCTGGCGGTATCTGGAGCACGACTGGGTCGCCACCGAGGGCGGCTATGTCTACGAGCCGCCGGGCGAGACGCATACCCTGGTCGTGCCCGAGGACGTCGACGAGATGATGACCCTGTTTCAGGTCAACGGCGTGATGTACTACGTCGATCCCTGGGGCAAGCACCTGGGCTTCGAGGACGTGTTCACCAAGATCGAGATGTGCCGCAAGCACTATACCGATGTCGGCCTCGGCGCGGATTACGTCGACCAGTTCATCCGCTAGCGTCTGCCGCGGCGCGCCGGCGGTACGCGCGGCGCGTCTCAGTCGCCGCCCCCGGCGCGCCGCGCCGCCTCGGCCCTGGCGGCGGCCAGCGTGCAGTCGACGAAGTCGCGGACGAACGGGTTCATGCTGTCCTCGCGCCAGGCGACGACCAGGGCCACGGCGCGCGGCAGCTCGGTCAGCGGGCGGTAGACCACGCCGCGCATCGGCGTCAGCTCGACCCAGGCCGGCACGATGCCGATGCCGATGCCGGCGGCGACCATGGTGACGATGGTGTGGGTGTGGCTGACCTCCTGCACCACGTTGGGGCGGTAGCCGGCCTTGCGGCAATGCTGGATCACCACGTCCTGGTAGCTGGCGCCGACGATCGAGGAATAGGTGACGAAGCGCTGGTCGCGGAAATCGGCGAAGCCCAGGTCCGGCTTGCGCGCCAGCGGCGATTCCGCCGGCAGCGCCGCGACGAAGCCCTCGCGGTGCACCTCGCGGTAGGCGATGCCGGCGGCGGTGCGCGGCGGGCGCACGAAGGCGACGTCGATGCGCCGGTCCTTCAGCAGCGCCAGCTGCTCTTCGGTGGTGTGGATCTGCATGTCCAGCCGCACCTGCGGGTTGCGGCTCGCGAAGTCGCGCATCGCCGCGCTCATGAAGGTGAACACCGCGACATAGACCGCGCCCAGCTTGAGCGTGCCCGAGGTCAGCCCGCCCGCCGCCTGGGCCGAGCGGATGCCGCCCTCGAGCGTGCTCAGCACCTCCTGCGCATGGTCGTAGAGCGCGGTGCCCGCCGGGGTCAGCCGGACGGTGCGGGTGGTACGGTCGAACAGGCGCACGCCGATGCGCTCCTCCAGCTGGCGGATCTGCTGGCTCAGCGGCGCCTGCGACACCCCCAGCATCTCGGCGGCGCGGCCGAAATGCAGCTCCTCGGCGACGCGCAGGAAATAGCGCAGATGGCGGATCTCGATGTTCTCGACGGGAAGCATTGGGGGTCCTGATTGATACCTGAGACAACATAATGGCGTTGATAAATATATTGGACAATCCAGTCGGCGTCATGCTCGGATGCTGCCAGATCGGAGCGGTGTGACGTGAAAGACGATAGACCCCTGGACCTGGCCCTGCCGCTGCGCGTCGCCGTCGGCGTCACCCTGGCGGTGGTGGTGGCGATCACCCTGCTGCAGATCGGGCTGCGTTATTTCTTCAATGCGCCGCTGGTCTGGAGCGAGGAGCTGGTCAAGCTGCTGATCGTATGGATCGCCTTCGTCGGCGCCGCCGCGGTGTGCTGGGACGGGCGGCACCTGAACGTCGACGTGCTCTACATCAAGCTGCCCGCCGGCCTCCGCGCCGCGGTGCGCTGGCTGAACGCGGCGATCTCGATCGGCTTCCTGTCGATCCTCGGCTGGACCAGCGTCAAGCTGGTCCGGATCGAGAACATGCAGGAGTTGTCGGCCCTGCCGCTGCCGGCCGGCATCATCCGGCTGGCCGCCACCGTGGGCGCCGGCCTGATGATCGCCGCGATCCTGGGGCGGATCTTCTATGTCCGCCCGCGGCACCGCCGCACCGATCCCGGCTACGGCCACGAAGACCCGATGTAAGGCGCGAAACACCGAATGCTGACGCTTGCGATTATCGGGCTGCTTCTGGTCCTGCTGTTCCTCGGCCTGCCGCTGGTGTTCGCCATCGGCAGCGCGTCGATGGTCTACTACTACGCCGTCGACATCAATCTGGCGCTGATGACGCAGCGGATGACCGCCTCGATCAACTCGTTCCTGATCCTGGCGATCCCGTTCTTCTTCCTGGCGGGCGAGCTGATGAACGCCTGCAAGCTGACCGACCGGATCATCGCCATGGCCAAGGCGCTGGTCGGGCACATCCACGGCGGGCTGGCGCAGGTGAACATCTTTGCCAGCCTGATCTTCTCGGGGATGTCCGGCTCGCCGACCGCGGACACCACGGCGCTGGGCTCGGTGCTGATCCCGGCGATGAAGAAGGAAGGCTATCCGGCGCCGTTCTCGGCCGCGGTCACCGTCGCCTCGTCGATGGTCGGGCCGATGATCCCGCCTTCGGTGGCGCTGGTGATCTACGGCACGCTGGCCAATGTCTCGATCGGGCGGCTGCTGTTGGCCGGCATCCTGCCCGGCTTCGTGATCATCGCCACGCAGATGCTGTTCACCTATTTCTATGCCCGCGCCAACGACATGCCGCGCTACCAGCGTGCGACGCTGCCCGAGGTGGTCACCGCGATCAAGGGCGGCGGACCGGCGATCCTGTTCCCGGTGATCATCGTCGCCGGCATCCTGTTCGGGATCTTCTCGCCGACCGAGGCGGCGGCGGTCGCGGTGCTGTACGGGCTGGTGCTGACGCTGGTCTACCGCAACGTGCGCCTGGTCGAGGTCTGGTACGCCTTCCGCAACACCGCGCTGGGCACCGCAAGGATCCTGTCGATCATCGCCGTCGCCTCGGCGTTCTCGTGGATCATGGTGCGCGAGCAGGTGCCGCTGACCATCGCCAACGCCATCGCCACGGTGTCCGAGAACCCGGTGATCGCGCTGTTCGTGATCGTCGGCATGCTGCTGGTGGTCGGGCTGCTGATGGTCGCCTCGTCGGCCGAGATCGTGCTGACGCCGATCCTGGTGCCGGTAGTGCTGGAATTCGGCATCGACCCGGTGCATTTCGGCGTGCTGATGGTGTTCAGCCTGATCATCGGCGGCGCCACGCCCCCGGTCGGGGTGCTGATGTTCATCGCGCAGGATATCGCCCGGATCAGCCACGGACAGATGGTGCGCGCCATGCTGCCGTTCTATGTGCCGCTGTTCCTGGCGCTGACGCTGCTGGTGCTGTTCCCCGGCATCAGCCTGTTCCTGCCCAACCTCGTGTTCGGGGGCTGACGCCCCAAGGAGTATCCATGTCCGCCAAGCGCAAGCACCTGCTGGAAGAGATGACCTACCCGGAATTCCGCGACCGGCTGCCCGAGGACCCGGTGATCCTGATCCCGCTCGGCTCGCAGGAGATCCAGGGACCGATGGCGCCGATGGGCGACTTCATGCTGACCCGCGCGCTGGCTGCCGAGGTCGCCGCCGCGTCGGGGGCGATCGCCGCGCCGACGCTGCCGTTCGGCCATGCCGACTACTTCCGGTCGGTGCCCGGCGGCATCGCGCTGTCGGCGGACGCGTTCCGCGCCACGCTGCGCGACATCCTCGACAATTTCATGGACCACGGGCTGACCCGGCTGGTGATCCTGAACGGGCACAGCGGGAACTATCCGCTGATCGACCAGGTGATCCGCGCCGTCCGGCGCGAGCGCGGCCTGCTGGTGCCGTGCGTGAACCTGTGGCGCTCGGTGCCCGACGATCTGTGGACCGAACTGCACGGCGAGTTCGGCAAGCGCGCCTTCGCCCACGGCGGCGATCCGGTGACCTCGGTCGCGCTGCACTACGTGCCCGAGTTGACGCGCATGGACCTGATCGAGATCGACGACCGGTTCGGCCGGCTGCTGGATCTGCCCACCAGGGGTCTGGGCGCAGTCGGCTTCGACGGGCTCGACGTCGGGCTGGCGGTCAACGTCGACGATCACTGCTCCAACGGCATCGCCGGGGGCGATCCGCGGCGGTCCACGCCCGAGATCGGCGCCCGGATCGTCCAGCATCTCGTCGGGGCCTGCACGGCCCTGGTCGAGCACATGCGGTCGGTGGACCCGACCGTGCCCACGTCCAACAACAGGGGAAACTGACAATGAAACTCAAGGCACTGCTCTGCACCACGCTGATCGTCGGCGCCGGCCCGGTGGCGGCCGAGGAAATCCGCTACGCGCTCTGGGCGCAGCCCGGCGAGGCGCAGTACGAGGGCGCGGTCGAGTTCAAGCGCGTCGTCGAGGAGGGCTCGGACCACACCGTGACCCTGTTCCCCGGCGACCAGCTGGGCACCCCGCGCGAGGTGTTCGCGCAGATGGCGCTGGGCTCGACCCAGATGCTGGCCAGCGGCGATCCCGGCCTGAAGGAGATCGAGTACCTGGCGCTGCCCTACCTGATGAACGGGATCGAGAACTACCAGGAGGTGCTGGCCACCGACTTCGGCCAAGAATGGAACGCCCGCCTGGTCGACGAGCGCCAGGCCCGGATGCTGGGCTTCATGCCGCGCAGCCCGCGCCAGATCAGCGCCAACGTGGTCGTCGAATCGATGGACGACCTGAGCGGGCTGAAACTGCGCGCGCCCGAGCGCGACTACTATGTGGAATCGCTGCGCGCGCTGGGCGCCAATCCCACGCCGATGGCCTTTGCCGAGGTCTACACCGCGCTGCAGACCGGTGTCGTGGACGGCCAGGAGAACCCGATCGAGACGATCTACGCGCAGAAGTTCTTCGAGGTGCAGAAGGGCATCGCGGTAGTCGACTACATCAACAAGCCGGCCTACGTCATGATCAGCGAGCAGTTCTGGTCCGGCCTGCCCGAGGACGAGCAGCAGCTGCTGCGCGACGCCAACGACGCCTCGACCGCAGTGATCGAGGAGCTGCTGCCGCAGCAGGCCGAGAAGCAGATCGCCGAGATGGAGCAGGCCGGCGTGACCATCACCCACCCGGACAAGCAGCCGTTCATCGAGGCGACGCAGTCGGTCCGCGACACGCTGGGCCGCAACGTCTGGGACGAGGACACCTACAACGCCATCGTCGAGATCGGGAAGAAGGAATACTGAGCCCTTCGTCCCGCGACCGGCCGCCCCGGACCCCAAGCCGGGGCGGCCACCGAACCAATCTCCGGATGCCCGAATGACCGATGACACCGACCTGCGCGCCCGCATCGCCGAGCTGACCGACCAGATCGCCGAAGACCTGATCGCGGTGCGGCGCACGCTGCACGCCCACCCCGAACTGGGGTTCGAGGAAATCGCCACCTCGGCGCTGGTCAAGGAGCGGCTGTCGGCGCTGGGCGTGCCGTACCGCGATGGCATCGCCAAGACCGGCATCGCGGCGATGATCGGCAGCGGCCCAGGCCGCCTGGTCGGGCTGCGCGGCGACATGGACGCGCTGCCGATCGAGGAAAGCGCCGATCCCGCCTACAAGTCCTGCAATCCCGGCAAGATGCACGCCTGCGGCCACGACGCGCATACCGCCATCGCGCTGGGCGTGGCCACGGTGATGGCGCGGCTGGCGGACTCGCTACCCGGCCGGCTGGTGGTGGTGTTCCAGCCCGCCGAGGAAAGCCTGGGCGGCGCCCGCGCGATGCTTGCCGACGGGCTGTTCGACGACGCCCGGCCCGCGGTGATGCTGGGCTATCACAACTGGCCGCCGCTGGATGGCGGCACCGTCGGCTGGCACCCGCAGACCGCCTTCGCCTCGACCGACCCGTTCGACGTCGAGATCCGCGGCCGCTCCGGTCATGGCGCGCACCCGCATCTGGCGCGCGACCCGATCGTCGCCGCCGGCAGCCTGGTCTCGGCGCTGCAGACCGTGGTCAGCCGCGAGATCGCGCCGCTCGACGCGGCCGTGGTCACCATCGGCAGCATCGCCGGCGGCACCGCGCGCAACCAGATCCCCGACACCGTCCGGTTGCAGGGCAGCACCCGCAGCCAGTCGCCGGAGGTGCGCGAGCAGGTGCGCGCGGCGATCGAGAGGATCTGCCGCGGCGTCGGCGAGATGCACGGCGTCGACTGCACGCCGACCTTCCTGCAGGGCGTGCCGCCAGTGGTGAACGATCCGCAGATCCTGGCGCTGGTCACCGACGAGGCGGCGCGGATGCTGGGCGACGAGAACGTCATCGAGTTGCCGCGCGGCTCGATGGGCAGCGAGGATTACGCCGAGTTCTCGACCCGGATCCCCAGCGCGCACCTGCGCATCGGCTCGCGCTATGCGCCGCGCCCCACCATGCTGCACCGCAGCGACTTCGACCTGGACGAGCGCTGCATCGCGACCGCGGTCAAGGTGCTGTCGGCCGCCGCGCTGCGGCTGATGTAGCCGCGTTCTTCCCGCGTGTTCGCGTCCGCGTTCTCTTTCCCGCGGACGTCACTGGCCCGGCAGTCGCCGGGCCATTTTTCTGTTGCCGCGACGCTGGGGGCAGGACGGCGATCGCGCGATCGCCCTCGGTTCCGGCCCAGCCACGTCCGCGGATCCGGCTATGCCGTTTTCTCGAGTCGTTCTTCATCGCGGGTTTTCGTGGAAAGGTCCGCAAGGATCGGGCAGTCCGGTCGGTGATCACCGGCACAGGCGTTCACCAGGTGCGCCAGCGTTGCACGCATCTCCCGCAGTTCTGCGATCTTTTCGTCGATCCGTTCGAGATGCTGCTCGGCGATCTCCTTCACCTCGGCGCTGGCCCGGTCCTCGTCCTCGTAGAGTGCAAGGAGATTGCGGCAGTCCTCTATGCTGAAGCCAAGCGCGCGGGCGCGGCCCAGGAACGCGAGTTTGTGCGCGTCGCTCTCGCGGAAAGCGCGGTAGCCATTCGGGCTGCGCAGCGGCTTCACAAGTCCGATATCCTCGTAGTAGCGGATCGTCTTGGCCGGCAGACCCGAAAGGGCGGCGACATCTCCGATGTTCATCGTCTGGTCCTCCTTATTCAGCTGCGACAGGGGCAGGGGATAGCGAAGGCTTTTCAGGGCCGGCCGAACCGGCTTCGTCCATGGTGGGACGGACCCGGCGCAACCGCAGAGCGTTCGTCAGCACGAACACCGAACTGAGCGCCATTGCACCGGCGGCCAGGACCGGCGACAGCAGCAGCCCGAACGCGGGGTAGAGCACGCCCGCCGCGACCGGGATCAGCGCGACATTGTAGCCGAAAGCCCAGAACAGGTTCTGGCGGATGTTGCGCATGGTCCGACGCGATACTTCGAAGGCGTTCACCACGCCGCGCAGGTCGCCGGACATCAGCACCACGTCGGCCGACTCGATCGCCACGTCGGTGCCGGTGCCGATGGCGATGCCCACATCCGCATGGGCGAGCGCCGGCGCGTC
The DNA here is from genome assembly GCF_009697225.1 of Halovulum marinum. Lineage (GTDB taxonomy): Bacteria > Pseudomonadota > Alphaproteobacteria > Rhodobacterales > Rhodobacteraceae > Halovulum > Halovulum marinum. Next base: position 492,525 of record NZ_WIND01000001.1, on the reverse strand, counting down.
GTTGATGCCGTCGCCGACGAAGGCGATCTGCTGACCGGCATCCCGCAAATCGTCGAGCGCGGCGACCTTGCCGTCGGGCAGGACGCCCGCGATCACATGGTCGATGCCGGTTTCGCGGGCGATCGCCTCGGCCGTTTCGCGCTTGTCGCCGGTTATCATCGCGACCTTCAGGCCGAGGTCGTGAAGCGCACCGATCGCGGCGGCGCTGGCCGGCTTGACCGGGTCGGCCACCCCGATGACCGCCGCGACCTTCCCGTCCACCGCCGCGAACAGCGCAGTCCGGCCCTGTTCGGCCAGGCGGTGCTCGGTCTCGGCCAGCGTCTCGACGCTGAGCCCCTCGCGGGTCATCAGGCGATCCGCGCCGACCAGCACCTCACGACCAGCGACCGTGGCCCGCACGCCGAAGCCGGTCATCGAGTCGAAGCCCTCGACCTCGTGACGCGCCACGCCCTCGGCCTGCGCCGCACGCACGATGGCCTCGGCGATGGGATGTTCGGACTGCGCCTCGACCGCCGCGACGAGGGCCAGAACCTCGGCGCGCTCGAAGCCGTTGGCCAGAACGAGGTCGGTCAGTTCGGGGCGGCCCTCGGTCACGGTGCCGGTCTTGTCAAGCGCCACCACGTCCACGCCGGTCAGCTGCTGCAAAGCGTCGCCCTTGCGGAAAAGCACGCCCATTTCCGCCGCGCGCCCGGTGCCGACCATGATCGAGGTGGGCGTGGCCAGCCCCATCGCGCAGGGGCAGGCGATGATGAGCACCGAAACGCCCGCCACCAGTGCGTAGGAGAGCGCGGGCGCCGGGCCGACCAGCAGCCAGACCAGCACTGTCAACACGGCCAGCGCCATCACGGCCGGCACGAACCACAGCGTGATCCGGTCCACCAAACCCTGGATCGGCAGCTTGGCGCCCTGGGCCTCCTGGACCATGCGGATGATCTGCGCGAGCGTCGTGTCCGCGCCCACGCGGGTCGCGCGAAAGCGGAAGCTGCCGGTGCCGTTCACCGTGCCGCCGGTAACGAGATCGCCCTCGGACTTCGCCACGGGAACCGGCTCTCCGGTGATCATGCTCTCGTCGACATGCGCGCTGCCTTCGGTCACTTCACCGTCCACGGCGACGCGTTCTCCGGGCCGCACGACAAGGATGTCACCGGCGCGGATGCGTTCGATCGCCACGTCCTGCGGCTCACCGTCCACCAGAACCCGCGCGGTGCGGGCCTGAAGGCCCAGCAGCTTCTGGATCGCGGCCCCGGCGCGGCCCTTCGCCCGCACTTCCAGCCAGCGGCCCAGAAGGATCAGCGCGAGGATCACCGCCGCCGCTTCGAAATAGACCGCGCGGGCCGTCTCGGGCAGCAGCGCCGGCGCGAAGAGCGCGGTTATGGAATAGAGATACGCCGCCCCGGTGCCCACCGCCACCAGGCTGTTCATGTCGGGCGCGCCCTTGAACAGGGCCGGGAAGCCCTTGGTGTAGAAGTGCCGGCCGGGCCAGACCATTGCGATGGACACCAGCAGCCACTGGATCGTCCAACTCGTCTGCTGACCGATCGAATTGGCGATCAGGTCGTGCATCCCCGGCACCAGAATCGACCCCATCTCGAGCAGGAAGACCGGCAGCGCCAGCGCCGCCGCGAACGCCGTCTTGCGGGCCAGGACGCGGGCCTCGACGTCCTTGCGCGCGCCGCGATCCTCCACCGATGCATCGCCGGCCACCTCTGCCGGATAGCCCGCCGCTTCGGCGGCCTTCAGCAGGGCAGTCAGATCGACGGCGCCGTCGACGAACGCTACGGTCGCGGTCTCCGACGCGAGATTGACGTTGACGTCCAGAACCCCCGGTACTGCCGCCAATGCCTTGTCGACGCGGCCCACGCAGGAGGCGCAGGACATGGATGAGACGTTCAGGCGCACTGTCTGCGTGCGGGCCGGATAGCCGGCCCGGTCCAGCGCCTCGATCAGCTCGGGTATCCGGGCGTCCGAGTCGATCCGGGCCTGCGCCGTCTCGGCGGCAAGGTTCACCTTCACGTTGTCGACGCCTGGCAGGGCCGAGAGCGCGCGTTCGACCCGGCCGACGCAGGACGCGCAGGACATGTTCTGGATCGAGACCCGCAGGTCTTGTGTGGTTGGCATGAAGATCTCCTTCGTCTCTCGGGGATGACATGTAGGGCTTCCCCTAGCTGGAAGGTCAATCCTCGCGGAAAATTTTTTCTGCGCTTGACCTTCCCGCACTGGAAGCGGTCATCTGACTCGAAAATGAAAGGAGGCGGATATGAGTAGTTTCAACGTGCCGGACATGAGCTGCGGGCATTGCACCGCAACAATCGAAAAGGCGATCAAGGCAATCGATCCGACCGCGACCGTTGCCTGTGATCTCGACACGCGAACGGTTTCGGTCGAGAGTTTTCTCAGCGACCGGGCAGTGTCCGAAGCGATCCGTAATGCTGGATACGACGTGGCGGTGCCGGCCGCGGGCTGACCCGCGGCCGGCACAGAGTCTGCGCGGTCAGGCTATTTGGCGGCTTCGCGAACCTCGTCGACCAGGGTTTCGAGCCGCTCTTTCTCGACGTAGCCGGGTACGAGGTTGTCCCCGATCACGAACGAAGGCGTGCCGTTGAAGCCAAGCGCCTGCGTCAGGCGCATCGAGGTTTCGATGTGTTCCTGTATTTCCGGCGCATCCATGTCGGAGCGCAGCCGCTCGACGTCCAGCCCGATCTCTTGCGCGATCCTCATGACCGAGGCTTCCTCGGCGCGTTCCTGCATCCCCATCAGCGCCCAGTGGAATTCCTCGTACTTGCCCTGTTCGCGCGCGGCCAGGGCGGCCTTGGCGGCAAAGATCGAACCGTCGCCGAGAATGGGCCATTCCCGATAGACCAGCCTGACATTCTCGTCGCCGTCCAGCAGCCCCTGGACTTCCGCCATGGCACGTCTGCAATAGGGGCAATTGTAGTCGAAGAATTCGACCACGGTGACATCCCCGTCCGCATTTCCGAGGACCGGCGCATTCGGGTCCCGTTCGAGCAGTTGACGTTGATCACTCAGGAACTCGGTCTGCGCGTCGGCCTTGGCGGCGGCCTGCTCGGCCTCCAGGATCTGCACCGCTTCCATGACGATCTGCGGGTTCTCCCGAATGGCTTGCAAGGCAAGCTCCTTGATCCGCTCGTCTGTCAGGTCCTGAGCGGCTGACGCGAACGGGGCAATCGCCAGGCCAATTGCCATTGCCGTGATCGGAATACGAGACATTTCAGTTTCCTTCCTGCTGTAGCGAGGCAGCACTTCGTGCGGCCTGGATGTCGCGCTGACGCTCGGGCCAGGTCGATTTGATATAGGCGATAATGTTCCAGATCTCGGCATCGGACAGCTGGTCGCCAAATCCGGGCATGCCGCTTTCGAATTCGAGGCCCTGACGTCCGAGCGCAGCCTTCCCGCCCAGTTTCGCGTAGTCGAACAACACGCCGTCGGCGTGATGCCAGGTGTGCCCCGTCTCGTCATGCGGGGGTGCCGGCAGAATGCCGTCGGGTCCGGGCGATCGCCAGTCCGGCTGACCTTCCAGGTTCGCGCCGTGGCAGGAGGCGCAGAATTCTCCATAGCGCTCTTCGCCCCGAACGATGTCGACAGCCTCCGGCATGGCTTCGGGCCGCGTACCGGACCTGCTGATGAGCCAGCCACCGGCGGCGGCGGCGGCGGCCAGGACGACTACCGACAGTTTCAGGTAGCTTGGTATCACGTCACTCTCATCCAGGTCATCATGCCCGAAGCCGCGTGACTGAGCATGTGGCAGTGATACAGCCAGTCGCCCGGATTGTCGGCCACAAATCCGATCGTCCGTGTCTCGCCGCCGAACATCAGAAGCGTGTCGCGGAGCGGTCCGAGGGCACCGTCCTGGCCGATCTCGCGGAAATGCATTCCGTGCAGGTGCATCGCGTGCGGAAAGGAGGTGTCGTTGTAGACTTCGAGCTTCACCGCCTGTCCGATTGCCACGTCGGCAAGTGGTGTCTCGGTCATTCCGATCGTACCGTTGAATGCCCAGAATTCGTTGGCATCGACAAGTTCCCGGAAGGTCTTGCGCTCGCCGTTCAGGACCGCCGCATCCAGCGTTCCCATCGCGCCGCCCTGCATGTTCAGGCGTACCGAAACCGCGCTTTCGAGATCCGGCACCTGTACGTCCGGATTGCGGGGCAGGGTGGCAGGGGGGGCGCGGCGCGCGGCCGATGCCGTGCCGCTTACGGGAAAGGCCACTTGTGACATACCTTCCCGGTCTTCGATCCGCACCAGATGCGCAGTCTCTCCGGGATCGGCGGTCACGTCGACGATCAGGTCGGCGCGTTGGCCGGGCCCGAGAACGAGCACGTCGTCCAACGGCTCCACCGAGTCCAGCGGCATCCCGTCAAGGGCAATGGTCCAGCCCTCCATCCCGGCCAGCGACAGGACGAAGATCCGCGCATTGGCGGCATTGATCAGCCGCAGGCGCAGGCGTTCGTTCTGCCGCACATCCAGCGCCAGATCATATTTCCCATTGGTCGCGATGAAATTCCCGCGTCGGCCGGCGTGACTGCGATCGTGGCGTGACGTGAAGTCGGGATCGATCTGTGCGGTGTCGGGATCGAGAAGCCAGTCGTCCAGGATCAGAACCTCTTCGCGATCCACATCGGGAGCCTCTGCGTCCTCGACGATCAGCGCGCCGTAAAGCCCCCGGGCGACCTGTTCGAACGACCTGTTATGCGCGTGATACCAATAGGTTCCGGCATCGGGCGCGACGAAGTCGTAGTCGAAGCTTGCGCCCGGTTCGACAGCGGCTTGGGTCAGCCCCGCGACGCCGTCCATCGCGTTGTCGATCCGGATGCCGTGCCAGTGAACCGAGCTTGCCTGCGGCAATTCGTTGAGAAACGTCCGCCGGACACGAGCGCCCTGCGCGATCCGCAACTCCGGGCCGGGCATTCCGCCGCCATAGCCCCAGATTTCCGTCTTCGGATAGGACGGCGGTGCCAGCTGGACCGCAGCCGGCCGGGCCTTGAATTCGACGAACTGCGGCGTCGCGGCGCGCGCAATCCTCGGCAAGGCAAGGGCTGCGGCCGCTGCCGCGCTGTGCGATAGGAAATCCCGCCGTGTCGTCATCGTGTCCTTTTCCTTCCCTGATACCGGGTATCTCGGCGAGAAAACTTCGTCGGCCTGCGGCGGATCGAGCGCCGCGGGGCATCGAGTTGAGACGTCAGGAATGGTCGCCAGTGAAGACAATTTTGGCTTCCATGCCCCCGGCGCGGTGGCCGGGCACGCTGCACGCGATCAGGATATCTTCGGCATCGCTGCTGAAGGTCCAGATCAACTCGGTTGTTTCACCGGGCTCCAGAAGCCGGGCATTCCTGTCGGTATGCATCATGCCCTGGCTGCGCATCTTGTCATGGTCGAGGCGGCGCGTCGTCATCATCCCGCCCTTCATCATCGCCCGGAATTCGTTGGCATGCGTATCATGCATGTCATCAGTACCGATTGCGAACTCATGGACCACGCGCCCTACGTTCCTGATCACGAACCTTACCGTTTCGCCCTTCTCGACATCGAAAATGCCGGGGTCGAAATACATCTCCCCCAGCTCGACTTCGATCTCCCTGTCGATGTGCGAAATATCGCCTGTCTGACCGATATTCGCACCCTCACCGTGACCGGGGGACGCAACCGCGGCGCCCGCTGCCGCAAGCAATCCGACACCCGACGCAATGAAGCGGAACCCGGAGATTGAACAGACCATGTTCTTCACAGCTCCTAGTTGGAAGTCACGATCCCGAAGATACTTCCATGCGTGGCTTCTCGGGACATTTGGGCAAGCCGTTTGCCAACCCTGTACGTCTCAATTGCGTGTGTGCCAACCTTGCACTTCGTCTCTCTGAGGTCGGGCGGAACGGTCAACAAACCGTTCCGCCCGGTATTTCTTAGCTGCTGACGTCTGCTCCGCCGGTGCTGAATGTGCCGACCATGCCAGCCGCCCGATGTCCCGGGACATTGCAGGCGAAGCCGATTTCAGCATCGCCGCTGAAGGTCCAGATGATCTCGGCGGTTTCACCCGGCTCCAGCAGGACGCTATTGGCATCGTCATGCATCATTCCGGCCGCCATCATCTTATCGTGACGCAATTCGCGCACGGTCATCAGGCCAGCCTTCATCATCTTGCGCATCTCGCCCCTGTGATCGTCCCACATGGATTCGGTGCCGAGATTGAATTCGTGCACGGCTCGTCCTTCATTGGACACGATGAATTTGACCGTCTCACCTTTCTCGATCTCGACGTCTTCAGGAGTGAACTTCATCTCGGTCATTTCGACTTCGATCACACGGTCAATACTCGATACGTCACCGGACTGGCCGATGTCGGGCTTGTCGCCGTGACCTGGGCTGGCCAGGGCGAACGACGAGGATACCGCAAGCGCGCAAGCGGCAAGGGCGGTGCCGAGGGTGGTTTTGTACTGCATCTTTGTGCTCCATAGTTTCACGTTCCGTATGCCTGCCTTCAGGTCTCTGCGGACGGGCGCGGAGGCGGCAGTCGAGGCGAAAACGCGATGGAGCCATGCCGTTCCTCCGGCCAGACTTTTCGCTCCCGTTGGGCAAGCCGGGACATCCGGAACAATGGATCCGGCGCCAGTGCGGTCAGGAAACAGTCGAGCTCGGAATGGCAATGGCTTTCCCGAAGGTCGTGTCCGGCCGTCGCGACACGAGCGGAACCATCAAGGGACACCGCCGCGGCGTGGTCCTGATGAACACCAGGTACATCCTCGATGCCGGCGGTCGCCATGGCGGAGAACGCAACATAAAGTACAAGCACCACCGCGCGAAAAAGTCCCACCAAGGCCGTCCTGTCAGCGCCGTACGCATCAGTTGATGCCGTTCGCCCGCTGCAATTCGCGCACATAGCGCGCGATCATTTTGACATTGGCCGTGGTAAGACCTTCTAATGGGGGCATGTTGCCAAAGCTCCAATGATGGGACCTGACTCCGTTCTTCACTGCCGAGACGAAAGCCATGTCGGAATGATGTGAAGGTTCATATATTTTGTGTACCAAAGGCGGCGCAACGCCATTCTGTCCCGCAGCATTTGTTCCGTGGCATTCCGCGCATCTTGCCTCGAAACCGCGTTTGCCCATCTGCGCCTCTGCGGAAAGCGTTGCTGGAATTGTCACATTCGCAAGCGGCGCCCCTTGTGGAATTCCTTCCGTATCCGGCGGCTCCATGGATTGACCGGCGGATTGCTGGCGGGTTTGGGTTGCGTTCCAGTATACCGCAAATCCACCGACCAGGAGGAAGGCGACAATGGCAAGAAGCATTTTGTTCATCTAGCAGTCTTTCGCGGTTTCTATTTGGCTCGGTTCAACGTCACCTGTGTTCCCACCGGCGTTCTGTCGAAAAGTTCACTATAGGATTGTTGCAGCGGCCGATGCGGCATTCGACGATGTCCTGCCAATCTTGCGGGTATCATTCCGGGGATGCGCTAGTCCTGCCAAGTCGGCATGGCTCGAATGGCTAGAGGATTATCCGGGTCAGGCGGCTCGTATTTCGGAACGCCAGGATTGCGCCCTGGCACCGACGCCTTCGGTGCCGGTCCGGCGCTTCCTCCTTGAAGCCGAGTTCCGAGTAGCCGAGACGGCGGTACCGCGGTCGGAGAGACGGGCATGATGCCGTCGCCGGGCCGATGCCGCAGCACTATCGTCGATATGGCCCGACATGACTAGCTTGCGCATCGCGTCGAGGCGGGTTTCCACTCACGCGTGAGAAAACCCGAAACATTGCGCTGCATCGTCGCGGCTTCTTGCGCACGGCATGTCGACGCCGCTGCCAAGCCGATCCTGCCGCTGACCGCGGCCGCGAGGAAATGACCGCGGCCACCTGGAATGAGTGCCTGCTGCACCATCGCACGTTTGCTCCTGATCTCTTGCCTGTTGGGTGGGGGGTTAACCGGCTTCCAGCGCAGGAAGGTCAAGCAGGGTGGTCCTGACATAACAGTGATCTTTGTATCGTTTTGTAACCTTTACCTTCCCGTACTGGAACGCGGTAGCGGGATCACGCAGGCTATCAGAGAAGCGAGCGAAGATATCATGGATGACAAGAAGGCTGCCCGAACCGGGTCGGAAAGGCTTATGAAATATGGTATGTGGGCATGCTGCGCGGTAATGCTCCTGCCGATCATTGCCTACCTCGCAGCGGGACGGGTTTCCGGCGCGGCCGACAGCCTGATCGCGTTCGCGCCGCTTCTTCTTTGTGTCGGAGCCCATTTGGTCATGCATCGCTTCATGGGAAAATCCTGTCATGGAAAGCCGGGCGATGCCGAAGACAAACACGAGGCGCCGAAAGATCGAGCAGCCGCTAGAGTTGCAGCCGAGTAGACCCCGCATGTCGCGGGTCCGGAGAGCTTCCGCCGTCCTGCTTCTTGTTGTGTTGGGCGGATGTTCAACGGCACTGCAGCAGTGCTTCGCGGAAGATGCGACGCGCCTGACAACCAGTGGAAGCGATCCGCGGATGCCACAGGGGTGTGTGGTAAGCGAGATCCAGCCGAACGGACTGGCTGTTCTCGAATGTGAAGGTGGCCGCGAGGGTTTCGTGGTCCCTGCAAGGCCGGGTCAGGAAGCGATGCAATCCGGAATGAGCGTAGAAAAGCCGATCTGATGTCTCGGGGACGATGGGCATGTCCGGGCGTTTCCGAACCGGCCGTTTCGTACGGTGGCATTCGCCTTGTGCCCGGTCCGGAGCCGGAGAGCACCCGGAAGCCCTTGCGGATGAAATCGGTATCGACCATGGCCAATCGGTCTCGGACAATAACTGCAAACGCGTTCATCCCGACCTCGAGAACAGTGCCGCACCTGCGCGCCTTCACCGGTACGCACGCAATGGTGATCGCTCGGGCCGTATTCCGAGGCGAAGTCGGCGAGCGAACGGTTCAGGATCCGGTCGAGGGAGAACGAGAAGAAGGCTGGGCTTTGATATGTCAGCAAATTTGAGCCAGAGGATCATTGCCGATCATGGTCGGGTGTTCTGCTGTCTGGTTTCCGCCGTCTTCGCCAGCCTCCTGGCCGCAACGTCGGTCGCGGCCGCCGGATCGGAGCGTTACAGCGATCCCGCGGTGGAGGCCCGCCTGATCACCGCGGAGAACGGTATCAACCCGGACGCAACATCGATCTCCGCCGGCCTTCAGCTGCAACTCGGCGAGGGCTGGAAGACCTACTGGCGCTCTCCGGGTGAGGTCGGTCGTCCGCCGTCGATCGAATGGGCGGGGTCCGAGAACATCAAGGCGGCCGAGTTTCTTTGGCCCGCACCCGAGCGGTTCACAGCCTTCGGGATCGAGAATTTCGGCTATCGCGACGAGGTCGTCTTTCCGATTCAGATCCTGTTGAATGAGCCGGGGGCGCCGGTCGACCTCCGCGCCCGCGTGAACCTGCTGGTCTGTTCGACGGTATGCATTCCGCAGGATTTCGAGCTTTCGCTGACGTTGCCGCGAGCCAGCGGGATCGACACCGAGGCCGCAGGGCTGATTTCGGACTACGCGGCCCGTGTCCCCGATGACGGCACGGGTACCGGAATCAGCATCACCTCCGCCCATCTGGATGATGAAAGAACGGCCCTGACGCTGACCGCCAGAAGCAACCTGCCATTCAGCGCCCCTGATGTGTTCCCCGAACTGGGCGAAGGGACCGCGTTCGGAAAGCCGGACATCCGGGTGGGGGAAGGGGGGCGGTTGGTCTGGGCCCGGTTGCCGATACTGGCCGCTGCATCCGACCCGGCGGAGTTCCAGGTCACGATCACCGACGGCGACCGCGCGGCCACGCTGAAGCCTGCGTTGGCCGACGTTGCACCCGCGCCGCCCTTCAGCATCGCTGCAGTGGTGCCGGGTCTGGGCGAGCTGGCGTGGATCGCCGCCGTCGCCTTTCTCGGCGGGTTGATCCTGAACGTGATGCCCTGCGTGCTGCCGGTGCTGTCGATCAAGCTTTCCTCCGCCGTCAAATCCGGCGGCCTGTCCCCGGCACGCGTCCGAACCGGTTTCGCCGTCTCGGCGCTCGGCGTCCTGGCGTTCATGTGGGTTCTCGCCGCAGCGACGATTGCCGCGCGGGGGTTCGGGCTGACGGTCGGATGGGGCCTGCAATTTCAGAACCCGGTCTTCCTGGCGGTGATGCTGGTCGTGCTGGTGATCTTTTCGGCCAACCTGCTCGGCCTGTTCGAGATCGCGCTGCCGTCCTCGTGGCAGAACCGGCTCGCGCGCGCCGGCGGGGGTGCAGGCTATGGCGGCGACTTCGCGACCGGCGCCTTCGCCGCCATTCTCGCAACGCCCTGTTCGGCCCCCTTCCTCGGCACGGCGATCGCCTTCGCGCTTGCCGGGCGCGCCATCGACATCGCGGTGATCTTCACGGCCCTCGGGATCGGCTTGTCCCTTCCATACCTCGTCGTCGCCGTGTTTCCGCAACTCGTTCGCCGCCTGCCAAGGCCCGGCCGCTGGATGATCGTGCTCAAGATCGTGCTGGGCATGGCGCTTGCGGGCACCGCGGCCTGGCTCTTCTGGGTTCTGGGCGGCGTGGCGGGCCAGAACGCCGCCCTCTGGGTCGGGCTGGCCAGCCTTGGTGCCGTGGCATTGCTGTCGCTTCGCCGGATACCCGGGGTTGCAAGAGTTCCGGGGGCTGCGATCCTGGCCGCGGCGGCGCTGGTCATGGCCGGATCCCTGTCCGAGACAGACCGTTCGCCGACAACCATTGCAACCGACTGGATCAAATTCGACAGGTCCGAGATCGCGCGCCTGGTCTCGACCGGGCAGGTCGTCTTTGTGGACGTGACCGCCGACTGGTGTCTGACCTGCAAGGCGAACAAGGCGCTGGTTCTCGACCGGGAGCCTGTCGCTTCGCGGCTGCGTGAGCCCGGGATCGTTGCAATGCAGGCGGATTGGACGCGTCCCGACGAATCCATTTCGCGCTATCTGGAAAGCTTCGGGCGCTACGCGATACCGTTCAACGCCGTGTACGGACCTGCCGCCCCGGATGGCATCGTCTTGCCGGAACTGCTGTCAACCGAGGACGTCCTCAAAGCCTTGTCGGACGCCGGATCGGGCAGGGTCGCCGTAAGACAATAGCGGGACGGGACGTCTTTAGCACCTTTCTCTCCGCACCGAGAACGCCGTTCTCCTTGCCGCTGCTCATTCTCGCGCAGCGGATCGGCATCGCGCTCCGGCACCCTGGCCTCGTCGGATATCGCCGGTCGCGCCCTGCATGGTCGGTGCAGTCTGCCGCCCGGAACGTCGATGCGCCGGCGGTTTCCGCGCCCGGCGCGTCGCCGAGGTCCATAAAACCACGTCAATCCGCGAGGGCCTGCCCGGCCACCGCCCCTGCCGATCCGGCCGGGGCCGCTGGTGATCGCGCATGCGGGTCGTTCGGTCAATCCATGTCGAGGTAGAACCTGAGCGCCCGCCCGGCGCCGTCGATGTGCCGGGTGATCACCTCGGTGGCCCGGGCCGCGTCGTGGGCGCGGAACGCCTCGATCAGCTCGTCGTGTTCGCGGATGATGTCCTGGTGCCGGGTCCGTGTCAGCCCGTTGCGGCGGGTCAGGATGTTGAGCAGGTGCCGCTGCGTGAGCCAGATCCGCACCGCGCGGTCGTTGTAGTGCTTGGTGACGATGGCAAGATGCAGTTCCATGTCCAGCGCGCTGAACCGCGGCTTGTCGATCCGGGGCACCTCGCGCAGCCGGGCCTGGATCCGCTCGACCTCGGCCACGTCCTCGGCGGTGCAGCTTTCGGCGAAACCGGCGATCAGGTGCGGCTCGATCAGCGTGATCAGTTCGTACATGTTCTCGACCGCGGCCCGGTCCAGCCTGGTGATCGTCGCCCCGCGGTTCTTCTCGAACCGCACGAGTCCTTCGCCCTCCATCCGCCGCAGGGCCTCGCGGACGGGGTTGATGCTGGTCCCGTGGCGTTTCGCGATCTCGTGGATCCTCAACCTGGTGCCGCTGCCGTAGACCCCCTTGGCCACGCCGTCGAGCAGCTGCTCGTAGAGCGTGGCCTCGTCCACGGCGATGTTGTCCTGATGCTCGGGCATTGCATTTGCACCTTTTCCACGCCTGATCGCCATCGAGGCAATTCCTGCACGCCCGTCCCGCACGTCTGTCGGTCCCGCCGAGCATGAAGCCCGTGCATGCGCAGGAAGTCCGTTCCGGTCCCGGTCTTCTGCAAGAAAATCCTTGACTTGATTGGTAACGCGCATTTTCATGTATCAAAAAAGTACGATAATTTCAACGGGAGGACGATATGTTGCTGAAAAATGCTGCACGGCAGCGAAACCTGAAAGGTATCGCCTGCGCGCTGCTGACCTCGTCGGCGCTGGTTCTGCCGGCACCGGTGGCCGCCCAGGCGAACAAGACCGGGATCGACCCGGAGACCTGGACCCCCGAACATGTCCGGAGCATCGCCGGCAAGACCACCGTCGACACCGCCGCGGAATGCTCGAAGATCGTCCCGCTCGATTACGAGGGCGAGCTGGATTACTGGTATGTCGGCCCGAACGAGGCCAGTCCCCAGCTCGAGCACGAGATGTACGAGGAGTTCTGGGCCGCGCTCGCCGAAACCTATCCGAACATCGAGATCAACGCGCAGAACCTCGGCTACAACGACATGCTGAACAAGCTGCGCACCGCCGCGCTGGGCAATGCCGCGCCGGATGTCGCCCGGCTGCCGATCCTCTGGGGATCAGAGTTCGCCGCCAAGAGGCAGCTGAGCGAGCTGTCCCCCGAGGACGTCGGCTACGATTCCGACGATTTCTGGCCGGGCGCGATGAAGTCGGTGACGCTCGACGGCAAGACCTGGGGCATCCCCACCAACAACGAGACCATGGCCTTCATCTGGAACGCCGGCATCTTCGAGGAAGCCGGGCTGGACCCCGACAAGGCACCGGACACCTGGGAGGAGGTCGTCGCCTATTCCAAGCAGATCAAGGAAAAGACCGGCAAGAACGGTTACGGCCTGGTCGCGCGGGTGAACGCCGGCAACACGCCGTTCCGCTTCATGCCGATGGTCTGGGGCGAAGGCGGCGGCGCGCTCGACGAGGCGGCGGACAGCCCGACCTACCAGGAGACCTGGATCGACAGCGACGGCACGCGGCGCGCGGTGCAGAACTACTATGACATGTACGTGCGCGACAAATCGGTGCCGGTGTCGGCGCTGACCAACACCCAGACCGAGAACCAGGACCCGTTCCTTGCGAACCAGCTGGCGATGGTGATCGCCCACCCCTCCGAGTACGCGACGATGCTCGACCGCGCCAGCCGGGCGACCGGCAGCGACAAGGAAGCGGCGATGGAGGTCGTGAACAACATGCGCTACGGCAAGATCCCGAAGGGCGCCGACCGCCGCGCGGTCGTGTTCGGCGGATCGAATGTCCACATCTTCAACCCCGACAATATCGACGGCGATCTGGACATGGAGGCGGCGAAAGCCCTCATCTGCTTCATGACCGGGCCGGAATGGTCGACCAAGCTGGCGTGGGTCAGTTCCAACCCCGGCAACACCCGCGGGTTCGAGACCGAGTGGATGAAGGAGCGGCTGGACACGATCAAGTTCCTTGACGTCTCGACCTCGATGCTGCCCAGCGGGATCCCGTTCCCGCCGGTGGCGGAAAGCCCCGAGATCATGAACATCATCATCCCGGAGATGCTGCAGAACGCGCTGACCGAGAAGATGACCGTGGAGGAAGCGACGGCGGACGCCGAGCGCAAGATCCAGAGCCTCCTAGACGGAATGTGACCCGTACCCGGGTCGCAGGTCGTCGGCGCCCGCCCCCGCGGCGGGCGCCATTTCGCAACGAGGCGCCTCCACCCCCCTCCCACGAAGGCAGTTTTCTCGCATGAGCCGGCCGCACCGAAGCGAGCCCTCCTCCCGGGGGCTGATCGGGCAGATCATCGATCACCGCTGGGACTATCTCTATGTCCTCCCGGCGCTGGGCGTGATGATGCTCGTGATCGCCTACCCGATCTACTACACGTTCTACCTGTCGTTCTTCCGCACGCCGCCGAGCCTGGCGATGTCCGAGAAGATCTTCAACGGCTTCGACAACTACGCCACCGTCCTGGGCAGCGACAGCTTTCAGCAGGTGACGTGGAACACGATCGTGTGGACGGTCTGGTCGACCTTCTTCGCGCTGATCCTCGGCCTGGGCGCGGCGCTGGTGCTCAACCGCGAGTTCATGGGCCGCGGGTTGCTGCGCGGGCTGCTGCTGATCCCGTTCGTGATCAGCGCGGTGGCGGCGTCGTACATCTGGCGCTGGATCTACCACAGCGATTTCGGCGTGCTCGGCGCGGTCCTGTTCGATCTCGGGCTGATCGACGGCAAGCTGAACCTGCTGGACAACATCGACATGGTTCTGCCGTCGCTGATCGTGGTCAACGTCTGGAAGGAGTTTCCGTTCGCGATGATCATGATCCTGGCCGGTCTGCAGACCGTCCCGGACCAGTTGCTGAACGCGGCGCGGGTCGACGGCGCGGGCGCGTTCCACCGCTTCTGGCACGTCACGCTGCCGCATCTGAAAGGCGTTCTGATCATCACCGTGCTGCTGCTGTTCGTGCAGAACCTGAACCATTTCATCATACCGTGGATCATGACCGGCGGCGGCCCGGCCGGGGCCAGCGACATCTGGATCACGCAGATCTACCAGATCGCCTTCGGCCGGATCCGCTTCGGCATCGCCAGCGCCTATTCGGTGATCCTGTTCCTGGTGATGGTGGTGATCGGATACTTCTATGTGAAGGCGCTTACGGGCGACGAAGACAGGCAGGCTCACTGATGGACAAGCGTCGTATCACCCGCTGGCACGTGTTCGGCTGGATTTTCCTGGTGTTCCTGCTGATCTACGCAGTCACGCCGCTGCTGTGGATGCTGATCACCTCGTTCAAGTCGCAGTTCGCGGCGCTGCAATACCCGCCCGACCTGTACCCGAAGAACCCGACGACCGAGCAGTACGTCCGCCTGCTGTCGCCGCAGAACGATGTCGGCCGGCAGTTCCTGCGGTATCTGCTGAACTCGATCATGGTCTCGACGGTGACCACCATCCTCGGCGTCGCCGTCGCGGTGCCCGCGGCCTACGCGTTCTCGCGGTTCCGCTTTCCGGGGCGCAAGGCGCTGTTCTTCTCGGTGCTGTTCCGCAACATGTTCCCGGCGGTGGTGTTCCTGATGCCGCTGTTCATCATGATGCGCTGGATGGGGCTGGTGAACACCTATTCCTCGCTGGTGATCACCTATCTGACCTTCGGGCTGCCGCTGTCGATCTGGCTGCTGAAGGGGTTCTACGACAACATCCCGGTGCAGCTGGAGCAGGCCGCCCGGATCGACGGCTGCACCCGCTTCCAGGCGTTCTACCTGATCGTCATGCCGCTGTCGGCGCCGGGGATCATCGCCACGGCGATCTATTCGTTCATCACCGCGTGGAACGAGTACGTCTACGCGCTGACCTTCCTCAACGACGACCAGAAGCTGACGCTGCCGGTCGGTCTGCAGCGGTTCTTCACGGAATACGCGACCAACTGGCCCGGCCTGATGGCGGCCTCGTTCATCATGAGCGTGCCGGTGGTCGCCATGTTCCTGATACTTCAGAAATATTTCGTCCGGGCTCTGACCGAAGGCGCGGTGAAGGCATGACAGGCAATCGACGGAGCAGGACCCGATATGGCGCAGGTTGAATTCCAGGAGGTGGTCAAGCGATACGGCTCGTTCGAGGCGGTCAAGAGCGTATCCTTCACCGTGGAGGATGGCGAGTTCGTCGCCCTGGTCGGGCCGTCGGGCTGCGGCAAGACCACCACGCTGAACCTGATCGCCGGGCTGCTGGATCTGACCGGCGGGGCGATCCGCGTCGGCGGGCGGCAGATCAACGATCTCGATCCGAAGGATCGCGACATCGCGATGGTGTTCCAGAACTACGCCCTGTACCCGAACAAGACGGTGCGGCAGAATCTCGGCTTTCCGCTGCGCATGCGCAAGGTCCCGAAGCGCGAGCTGGAGGAGAAGGTCAACGACGCCGCGCGCCTGCTGGACATCACCCACCTGCTGGACCGCCGCCCGCGCGAGCTGTCCGGCGGCCAGCAGCAGCGCGTCGCGCTGGGCCGCGCGCTGGTGCGCGACCCGCAGGTTTTCCTGATGGACGAGCCGCTGTCGAACCTGGACGCCAAACTGCGCGTGCAGATGCGCGCCGAGCTGAAGCGCTTTCACCAGGATCTGAACGCGACGGTGATCTACGTCACGCACGACCAGCTCGAGGCGATGACCATGGCCGACAAGATGGCGGTCATGAGCGGCGGCGTGCTGCAGCAGTACGATACGCCCGAGCGGGTCTTCGAGGAGCCGGCGAACGTGTTCGTCGCCGGGTTCGTCGGCAGCCCGGCGATGAACCTGCTTCCCGCGCGGGTGGTCGAGAACGGCGGCGCCGTGCAGGCCGCCGGCGAGGGCTGGGAGCTGGCGCTGTCGCCGCGGAACGCCGCCAGCGCGCGGCGCGCTTCGGGCGACGCGGTGATCCTCGGGGCGCGGCACAGCAGCCTGATCCTGCACGAGGAGGCCGCCCCCGGCTGCATCGCGGCGAAGATCTACACCGTCGAGCCGACCGGCGATCTGACCTATGCGCACGTCGAGGTGGGCGGCAAGACCTTCGTCATCAGCCTGGACCCGCAGCGCAGGATCAGGGCCGACCAGCCGGTCTGGATCGAGTTCGACCAGGACCGGCTGCATCTTTTCGACGCGGTAACCGAGCAGAGACTGCCGCCCGGCTGACCGGCGGCGGTCGCTGCGCGCCCCTCCGGGCCGCCGACAGCTTTACCACTGCCGCGACGTGGCCGGCGTCGCCCCGAGCGGGCCGATGACGGCGCGGCAAGACCCAACGGGATGAGGAACAATGAAGATCATCGACGTGAAATGCGCTGTGATCGGCGACAACCCGGTCGTCAGGATCGTCACCGACGCGGGTATCTCGGGCTATGGCGAAGGGGAGTATTTCAAGCCCTTCCTCAAGCCCTTCGTGCTGCACTTCAGGGACGCGATCCTCGGCGAGGACCCGACGGACGTCGAGCGGGTGATGATGCGCATCCGCCGGCGCGGCGCCTTCAAGCCCTGGGGCGCGGCGATCAGCATGATCGAGCACGCGCTGTGGGACATCGCCGGCAAGGCGGCGGGGGTGCCGGTCTACAAGCTGCTGGGCGGCAAGGTCCGGGACAAGGTCAGGGTCTACAACGGTGCGATCCGCACCGAGATGAAGGGCACCACGCCGGACGACTATGCCGAGGCCGCCCGGCAGATGAAGGCGCTGCCGCACGGGTTTTCCTTCGTCAAGATGGGCGTCGCCTTCCACAGTCCGATGAAGGACCAGGTCGAGAACTTCCACTACGGCGAGGTGCAGAAACCGAACCCGTTCCACGGCTTCACCGCCAGCGGCCTGATGACCGAGCGCGGCATGGCGCACCTGGTCGACTGCGTCGCCGCGATGAAGGAGGTGCTGGGCGACGAGGTCGGGCTGGCGCTGGATTGCGGCCCAGGCTTCACGCCGATCGACGCGCTGCGCTTCGCCAGGGCGGTCGAGCCGTTCAACCTGATGTGGCTGGAGGACATGATCACCGGCGACTACACGCCCTGGGTCAACGCCGACATCTACCGCGACGTGACCCATGCGACCACGACCCCGATCCACACTGGCGAGCAGATCTATCTGCGGCAGAACTTCAAGGCGCTGGTCGAGGGCCACGCGGTCAACGTGATCGGCCCCGACCCCTGCGACGTGGGCGGGCTGGCCGAGATCAAGTGGATCGCCGAATACGCCGATCTGCACGGCATCATGATGGCCCCGCACGGCACCGGCAACGGCCTGCTGGGGCTGGCGGCGCTGGTCCAGGTCAGCTGTACCATGCCGCTGAACTACATCGGGTTCGAGCTGCCGACCGGGCGCCCGGACTGGTGGTTCGACATCGTCGACGGGCTGCCGGACCCGCTGGTCAAGGACGGGATGATCCAGGTCTGGGACCGGCCCGGCATGGGCGTCGAGCTGAGCCCCGACCGGACGCAGCAGTACCTCAAGGACGACGACAAGGATTTCTTCGAATGACCCACACGCCCGACATCACCCGCCCGGACCCGTCGGTGATCGAGTCGCTGCGCGGCATCGGCGCGGCGACCGCCAGCGCCGAGTTGCACCGCCTCGGCCTGCGCAACACCCATATCGAGGGGGTCAGAAGCTGGACCCCGGGGCGGTCGATCGTCGGCCCGGCGCTGACGCTGCAGTTCATGCCGCTGCGCGAGGACGTCTACGAGGACAGCGAATACAAGGACCCTGAATCGCAGCTGCACCGCCACGCGCTGTATCATGCGCAGTCGGGCGACGTCGTGGTCGTCGATGCCCGCGGCAAGATGGACAGCGGCGTGTTCGGCGAGATGATGATGACCTATCTCAAGGGCCGCGGCGGCAGCGGGGTGATCATCGACGGCTGCCTGCGCGACTGGCCGAACATCCAGAAGGTCGACATCGGCTGCTGGATCAAGGGCGTCACGCCGAACTACCACACGCAGCGCAGCATCTTTCCCTACGCGGTCAACGTGCCGATCGCCTGCGGCAACTGCTATGTCGCGCCCGGCGACATCATCATCGCCGACGACGACGGCGCCGTGGTGGTGCCGATCGGCCATGTCGACAAGCTGCTGGGCCGGGCGAAGGGCCATGTCGAGTGGGAGGAATTCTCGCGCATGAAGCTCGAGGAAGGCGGCGACCTGCGCCGCTACTACCCGATGAAGGAAGGCACCGACGCCTGGGCCGAGTACGAGGCGTGGAAGGCCGGGAAGGCCAAGTAGGGCAGCGGCCGGTGCCGCCGGCCAGCCACCACCGGAACAGGAAGAGGAACGCGCGGTGAAGATCACCGACCTGAAATGCGCCGTCATCGCCAGCAGCCCCGTCATCCGCATCACCACCGACGAGGGCATCACCGGCTGGAGCCAGATCGAGACCCCGAAACCCTATGTCCAGTCGCTGGTCCTGCAGCTGAAGGACTGGATCGTCGGCCAGGACCCCCGCGACGTCGAGCGCGTCATGCGCCGGATCCGGGTGCGCGGCGGCTTCAAGCCCTTCGGCGCCGCCGTCAGCGCCATCGAGCACGCGCTGTGGGACATCGCCGGAAAGGCCGCGAACGTGCCGGTCTACCGCCTGCTGGGCGGCAAGGTCCGCGACCAGGTGCGCACCTATCGCACGCTCTATCACCACGAGATGGACGTGGGGCACACCCCGAAGGATTACGTCACCTGGGCGGAGTACGCCAAATCGCTGCCCGAAGGCTTCCGGATGTTCAAGCTGCCGACCTCGTTCCACTCGGCGATGGCCCGCGACGTGCCCGATTTCTTCTACGGCGACGTGCAGCCCGACGCGCCGTTCCCGTACCCGCACAAGGGCGTGCTGACCGAGGACGGCATGCGCCACCTGGTCGACTGCGTCACCGCCGCAAAAGAGACGCTGGGCAGTGCGTACGGCATGGCGGTGGATGCCGGTCCCGGCTATCTGCCGCAGGACGCGCTGAAGTTCGCCCGCGCGGTCGAGAAGCTGAACCTGCTGTGGATCGAGGACATGATCACCGGCGACTACTCGCCGTTCGTCAACCACGACGTCTACCGCGACGTGACCCACGCGACGACGACGCCGATCCACACCGGCGAGCAGATCTACCTGCGGCAGAACTACAAGCACCTGATCGAAAGCCACGCGGTGAACGTGATCGGCCCCGACCCCTGCGACGTGGGCGGCATCGCCGAGATGAAATGGGTGGCCGAGCATGCCGACCTGCACGGCATCGCGATCGCGCCGCACGGCACCGCGAACGGGATCTTCGGGCTGGCGGCGCTGATCCAGGTCTGCGCGACGCTGCCCGACAACTTCATCGCCTTCGAGTACCCGGCGCGGTTCGAGCCGTTCTGGTACGACCTTACCGAGGGTTTCGACGGCGTGCCGGTCAGGAGCGGCCGGATCGACGTGCCCAACCGGCCGGGGATCGGCGTGACCCTGATCGAGAAGGAGGCGCGCAAGCACCTTACCGAGGGGGACAGCGATTTCTTCGATTGAGCCGGTCGCTGCGAAGGCCCGGTCCGGGAATGCTCGCCGAGGGGGGCGGCCGGAACCGAAGCCGTCGCGCGCGCCGGGGTCCGGGCCGGCCCGCGCTCCGGCTGGCGGGCCACCCGGGGACAGCCTGCCGCGACTCCGGTCGCGAAAGTGTGCCGGGCAAGGCTTCGAGCCTTCGGCCCGGGGTGGCTCACGGCATCAGCTGGCCGCCGTTCACCTCGATCGTCTGGCCGATGATGTAGCCCGCAAGCTCGGCGGAGGCGAGGAACAGGTAGGCGCCCACGCATTCCTCGGCCACGCCGAGCCGGCCCAGCGGCACGGTTGCGAGCATGGCGTCGAGCTGCGCCTGGGTCGAGTAGCGTTCGTGGAACGGCGTGGTGATCACGCCCGGGGCGACCGCGTTCACGCGGATGCCGTGGGCGATCCATTCCTTCGCCATTCCGCGGGTGACGTTGGACACGAACGCCTTCGACGAGCCGTAGAGGCCGGCCCCGCCGCTGGCGCCGTTGCGCGCGGCGACCGACGTCGTGTTGATCACGAACCCGCCCTGCTTCTTCAGGTACGGGAAGGCGGCCCGCGACGCGGCCAGGATCGACCGCGCGTTCAGATCCATCACCGCCTGGTAGTCGTCGTCCGTCACCTCGGCGTAGGACACGCGCTTGACCATGCCCCCGGCGTTGTTGATCAGCCCGTCCAGCCCGCCGAACGTCTCGGCCACCTCCTCGACCGCGGCCGCGAGGGCCGCGGAATCGCGCGCGTCGGCGCGCACCGGCGTCGCGGTCCCGCCGGCCGCGCCGATTTCCCTGGCAAGCGCTTCGGCCGCATCCTTGCTGGCGTTGTAGTGCACCCCCACCCGCGCGCCCTGCGCCGCGAAGGCGCGGGCCAGCGCGGCACCGATGCCGGTCGAGGCACCGGTGATGAATACCGATTTTCCGTCAAACTCGGGAAATCTGCAGGCGGCAAGGGACATGGTCGAACTCCTGTTCCGGGCAATTCCGTGTGTTTCCGTCGCGTCGCAGGGCAGGTGGCCGGGGCGGCTTCCGGCGCGGCGCGATGTCCGCCGACCCCGAAGCCGTCTTCCGTCCCCCCACACCACCCGACCGGGGCTGCCCCCGGGTCGCGGCCGGGCTGGCCGATGCGCGAAAACAAGTGAACAAGTGTTGCACGACGTTGCAACCTAATACCATACTACCATTCACAAATGGCCGCGGCGCGAACGGCGGCCGGTACACAACCGGAGGTAAATCATGAAATTCATTGCGAATGCCGCAGCGGGCTGCGGCCTTCTGGCGCTGACGGCGGTGCCGTCGCTGGCGACCGAGCTGGTCGGCGCCGTGCAGTTCGACGAAAGTCACGCCTTCACCAAGGCGCTGCGCGAGTTCGAGCGGCTGGCCGGCGAGTGCTCGGGCGGATCGCTGACCTTCAATCTGCACCTGAACTCGGAACTGGGGCTGGAGAAGGACTATTTCGAGAACATGAGCCAGGGCATCGCGGTCGACTACGCGATCGTCAGCCCGTCGCACATGTCCACCTTCTCGCAGAAGGCGCCGCTGATGGACATGCCGTTCCTGTTCCGCGACCTCGACCACTGGAACGCGGCGATCGAGCAGGGCGCGCTGGAGCCGCTGGCCCAGGACGTGCTCGAGCAGGCCAACGTGCGGCTGATCGGCTATGCCGGCGGCGGCACCCGGAACCTGATCGTCAACCGCCCGATCACCAACATGGAAGAACTCGAGGGCCTGCCGATGCGCGTCATGGGCGCGCCGATCCAGACCCGGATCTTCGAGGCGATCAAGGCCGCGCCCTCGGTGATCGCCTATTCCGAGGTCTACAATGCGATCCAGACCGGGGTGATCGACGCCGCCGAGAACGAGGCGGCGGGCATCGAGCAGATGAAGTTCTACGAGGTCGGGCCGGAGATCTCGCTGACCCAGCACGCGATCACCGTGCGGCCGCTGGCGATCTCGGAGGCCACGTTCCAGCGCCTGACCGAAGAGGAGCAGGCCTGCGTGCTGGAGGCCGGCGCGGCGGCCGGCAAGCTGGGCCGGGAAATCGAAAGCGGCCAGGACAGCGAGAAGCTGGCGGCGATGGAAGAGGCCGGCTATCTGAAGACGCACGAGTTCACCGAACGCGACAAGCTGCTTGAACTCGCCGCACCCGTGAAGCGCGCCTATGCCGAAGAGCTTGGTGCGCTCGACGTGCTCGAGGCCATCGAGGCGGTCGAGTAATCTTCCTTGCGGCTCGTGGTGCCCCGGCACCGCGGGCCGCACCTTCCCTGAAGCGCGATTCCGGATGCGAGGCACCATGCGCTGGCTGCTCGACGGCTACTACCGTTTACTGCAGATCCTGATCACCGCGCTGATGGGCGCGCTGATCATCCCGGTGGCGATGCAGATCCTCAGCCGGTACACCGGGATCATCCCGCGCTACATCTGGACCGAGGAGATCGCGCGCTTCTGCTTCGTGTGGATCATCATGATCGGGGCGATGATCGGGGTGCGCGACGGCACGCATTTCGACGTCGACGTGCTGCCGCACAGCGCCAGCCGCTGGCGCGAGTTCGCCGCGCGCATGTTCGTCAACGTCGCGATCCTTCTCATGGCGCTGTCGTTCATCTGGTGGGGCTGGGATTTCGGCATCCTCGGCTCGCGGCAGGTGTCCGAGATTTCCGGGCTGCCGATGCTGGCGATCTACATCGCCTGGCCGGTCGCCGGGGTGACGTGGACGATCTTCACCCTCGAGCGGATCTGGAGCGACTACATCAACCTTCGCCAAGGAGACGCCCATGGGACCGGCTGAAGTCGCCGCGATCCTGTTCGGGACGTTCGGCATCCTGGTCTTCCTGCGGGTGCCGGTGGCCTTCGCCCTGGGCCTTGCCGTCGTACCAGTATTCTTCATCGAGGAACGGCTGACCCCGATCCTGCTGATGCGCGAGATGTTCAAGAGCTACAACGCCTTCGTGCTGCTGGCGGTGCCGTTCTTCCTGCTGGCCGCGAACCTGATGAACCATTCGGGCATCACCGACCGGCTGATCCGGCTGGCGCGCGCCATGGTCGGCCATCTGCCCGGCGGTCTGGGGCACGTGAACGTCGTGGTCTCGATGCTGTTCGCCGGGATCTCGGGCTCGTCGACCGCGGACGCGGCGGGGATCGGCTCGCTGCTGATCCCGCAGATGAAGAAGGAACGCTACGACAGCTCGTTCGCGGTCGCGATCACCGCCTGCTCGAGCGTGATGGGCGTGATCATCCCGCCGTCGATCCTGATGGTGGTCTGGGGCGGGCTGATGTCGGTCTCGATCGGCGGGCTGTTCCTGGCCGGCGTGGTGCCGGGGATCCTGATCGCCGGCAGCCAGATGCTGACCGTGTACATCTACGCCCGGCGGCGCGGCTATCCGATCCACGCCCGCGCCACCTTCTGGGAGCTGATGCGCGCCGTCGGCGGCGCATCGCTGGCGCTGATGACCCCGATCATCATCGTCGGCGGCATCGTCGGCGGGTTCTTCACCCCCACCGAGGCCTCGGTCGTGGCGGTGATCTATTCGCTGGTCCTGGGGGTCTTCGTCTACCGCTCGATCAAGCCGTCCGAGCTGCCCAAGGTGCTTTACGACAGCGCCCGCTTCGCCGCGATCACGCTGTTCTGCATCGGCACCGCGTCGGCCTTCGGCTGGAGCCTGGCGTATTTCAAGATCCCCGCGGCGCTGGTCGCCCAGATCGAGGCCATGGGCCTGGGCATCGTCGGCATCGGCATCATGAGCGCGCTGGCCTTCCTGCTGATCGGCATGTTCATCGACGCGATCCCGGCGATCATCATTCTCGGCACGGTACTGTTCCCGGTGGCCCAGCACGTCGGCATGCACCCGATCCACTTCGCGATCATCGGCGTCATCAGCCTGGCGTTCGGGCTGGTCACGCCGCCCTACGGGCTGTGCCTGCTGATCGCCGCGTCGATCGGGCAGATCCGGCTGATCGACGCGTTGCGCGACGTGACGGTGATCCTGCTGCCGATGCTGGTGGTGCTGCTGATCATCATCCTGGCGCCGGATCTGATCCTGGCGCTGCCGCGCTGGCTCATGCCCAACTTCGTGCAGTGACGGAACGCCGCGCGGGCGCCGCGCGGCGCCCGCGCCCCCTCGCCCGGGCCGAAATCGCGCAACAGCACCGTTCCGCCGCGCCGGAGCCTGGACCTTGCCGCGTCCGGCAAGCCCTGCGGCCGGCATGAGGGCCCGCCGAAAAACGCGCGCGCGGGGAATAAATCCCCCGCCTCGCACGTCCATCCTGAAACGATGATGAACAACAACATGACCGTCGCCAATCAGGGAGGATACCATGGCGCTCGATGACGACAGAAAACCCAATGTGCGGGAGTTCTTCGCGCAGGATCCGGAGAAGGCCGACAGGGACTTCTTCGGGCGGGTCGCAAATCCGGACCGGCGCGGCTTCCTGCGGCGCACCGGGCTGGCGACGATGGCGGCCATGGTCGGCACCTCGATCCCGTTCCACCGGAACATGCCGATCGGCTTCGTTCCGGCGGCGATGGCGCAGGACAACGTGCTTGTCGGCAAGGACGGGCTGACGCTTCTGAACGACCGTCCGGTCAACGCCGAGACCCCGCCGGAGCTGCTGGACGACGCGATCACGCCGACAAACCGCCACTTCATCCGCAACAACGGCATCCCGCCCGAGGAGGTCGATCCCGAGACCTGGACGCTCACCATCGACGGTTTCGTCGATACCCCGCTGGAGCTGACGATCGCGGATCTGCGCGAGCAGTTCGAGGTGGTGACCATGGCGCTGACGCTGGAATGCGGCGGCAACGGCCGCGGCTTCTTCAACCCGCCCGCCACGGGCAACCAGTGGACCTACGGCGCGGTGGCCTGTTCCGAATGGACCGGCGTGCGCCTCAAGGACGTCCTCGAAAAGGCGGGCGTGCAGCCCAGCGTCGTCTATACCGCACACTACGGCGCCGACGGGCATCTGTCGGGCGATCCGGACAAGCTGCCGATCTCGCGCGGGGTGCCGATCGAGAAGGCGATGACCGACAACATCCTGATCGCGTTCGAGATGAACGGCGGCGCGCTGCATCCGATGAACGGCGCGCCGCTGCGCCTGGTCGTGCCGGGCTGGCCTGCGTCCACTGCCCAGAAATGGCTGACGCGCATCCAGCTGCGCGACCAGGTCCACGACGGGCCGAAGATGACCGGGACGTCGTACCGCGTGCCGGCGTATCCGGTCGCGCCCGGCGACGAGGTTCCGGAGGAGGATTTCGTCATCATCGAGCGGATGCCGGTGAAGTCGCTGGTCACCTTCCCGGCCAACAATTCCGACACCGGCATGGCGACGCCGGTGCGCGGCCACGCCTGGTCCGGCGACCGGACGGTGGACAAGGTCGAGATCTCGATCGACTTCGGCACCACCTGGATGACGGCCGAGCTGGACGATCCGGTCAACAGCGGTGCCTGGCAGAACTGGCGCGCCGACGTGACGCTGCCCCAGGCCGGCTATTACGAGATCTGGGCGCGCGCCACCGACAGCGCCGGCGAGATGCAGCCGTTCGCCATCGACTGGAACCCGAAGGGCTATCTCAACAACACCATGCACCGCGTCGGCATCCGCGCGAGCTGAACCAGGCGGGGCGGCCGGCCAGCGACCGCCCCGCACGCTTCCCCACAGGAGACGAACATGACCTTCGCAGTTTTGCGAGCCTGCCTGCTTGCGACCGCGTTCGGCGCCGCCACCCCCGGCCTGGCCGACATCGACGCGGCGCTGTCGAACGCCGATATCGCCAAGGGCGAGCGCGTATTCATGAAGTGCAAGGCCTGCCACACGGTCGAGCAGGGCGGCAGCCGGAAGACCGGCCCGAACCTCTACGGCGTCGTCGGCGGGCCGGTGGCCGCATCGGACGGCTTCAAGTATTCGGGCGCGCTGCGCGATCATGGCGGAGAATGGACACCTGCCCGGCTGGACGCGTTTCTGGCCGCGCCCAGGGCCGCGGTGAAAGGCACCAGGATGGGCTTTGCCGGCCTGAAGGACCAGGCCGACCGCGCCGATCTGATCGCCTATCTCAATACCTTCTCCGACAACCCGCTGTCGCTGGCGGCCGCCGATCCCGCCGCGGCGGCCGACGCGGACGAGGAATACGAGTTCGGCGTGCTCGTCGATGCACCCGGCGTCGAGGCGACCTACTACGCCTGCACGGCCTGCCATTCGGAGATGATCGTGGCGCAGCAGGGGCTGAGCCGGAAGAAATGGGACGAGCTTCTGGACTGGATGGTCGAGGAGCAGGGCATGGCCGAGATCGACGAGCCGGAACGGACCGAGATCCTCGACTATCTCGCCGCGCACTACAACGAGGGCCGGCCGAACTTCCCGCAGCCCGCGGCGAACTGAGCCCGCCGTCCGGGCCGCGCAGCCGTCACCCCACGCACGGGGTGGCGGCCTCGGTCGCGGTTTCGAGCGCGGCGTACATGCCGCTTGCGGCCTCCCGGCGCGTGACCGCCTGCAGGTAGGCCGAGATGGCGGCGAACTTTTCCGTGTCCATGCCGGTGGCGATGATGCCGTGGCGCAGCCCGTCGGCGGTGGCCCAGACGGCGCTTTGCGCGTCCCGGACCGCCGTGCCGGGCAGCGCGGCGGTGCCGCGGAAATACGACAGGCGGCACCCGTTGCGGCCGGCGTAGTGCGCCACCGTCCCGTCCCCGAACGCGCGCCGCGTGACCGATACCAGGTTGGCCGCGCTCAGGTCGGGCCAGTCGTCGGAGGCCGACGCCGCGATCGTCGCGACATCGGTCCGATCCACCGCGAACGGCTGCCCGGCAAGCTCAAGATGCGCATCGAGCGGCGTCTCGGGCGCGAACTGCCCGGTACCGACGACCACGGCCACCAGCAGCCCGGCCGCGATCGCGCCCGCGGCCAGCCAGGTCAGCGGGCGGCGGTTCGCGGTCGCGCGGAGGGCGGGCGGCGTCGCGGCGGCCGGCGGTTGCGCGGGCAGCGGGCGCATGGCGCACAGGCTGGCCGAGACTTCGCAGACGCCGGCCAGCGCGGCGGCAAGCGCCGGTTCCGCGGCCAGCCGGGCCTCGATGCCGCGCGCCGCCTCGGGCGCCAGTTCGCCGTCGTGATAGGCGCTGACCAGTTCCCAGTCCCGGTCCGTCAGGTCACTCATCGCTTTCGCATCGCCTTTGCATCTTCGGTCGCACCGCCCTCTACAAGGCGCAGCAATGCCCTGCGGGCCCGGCTGATCCGGCTCATCACCGTTCCCTGCGGCACGTCCATGACCTGCGCGGCCTCCGCATACTTAAGCCCCATGACATCGACGAGGAACAGAACCTCGCGAACCTCGGGCGGCAGTTTCTCGAAGGCCCGTCGGATCAGGATGTCCCGCGCCACGTCCGGCGTCGCGCCGGCCCCGTCAGACAGACGTTTCCCGGCCGCCAGATATTCCCTGCGCACGCGAATTTTTCGCAATTCGTCGTAGTGCAGGTTCCGGATCACCCGGAACATCCACGGCCGCAGTTCCTCGAGCCGCGCCGGCCTGCCGTCGGACCGCAGGGCGCGCTCGATCGCATCCTGCACCAGATCTTCCGCATCGTGCCGCGACGATGCGATCGAGATCGCGTAGGCGCGCAGCGCGGGCAGCAGGATTTCCATCTGGGACAGGGACGCCATCGCGGGACCATGCAGCACTTTGCCAGAGGCGTCAAAACCGGCGGGCCGCGCGGCGGGCGTCGCGGGCGCACCGGCGCCTAATCGTGGGAATGTGGCCGGATACCTTATAGACTTGTTGCTGAAGGGCAGTTTCGACTCGGTCAAGAGCACGCCTTTGTGGGCCTGCGCGGGGATGGTGTTTTCGATGGAACTTCACCAGATTCGCTATTTCCTCGCGCTTTCGAAAATCCTCAATTTCACGGCCGCAGCAGAAGCATGCCATGTCTCGCAGCCCGCGCTGTCGCGCGCCATCTCCCAGCTCGAGGGCGAGCTTGGCGGCGCGCTGTTCCGCCGCGAGCGCAAGCTGACGCACCTGACCGAGTTCGGACGCACGGTGCTGCCGTCGCTGCGACAGTGCTTCGAGGCCAGCCAGCATGCGAAGGTTCTGGCCCGCAGTTTTCACCACGAGGGCCATGCGCCGCTGAGCATCGCGCTGTCACGGATGATCGACATCGACCTGCTGGCCCCGGTGCTCGCCGAACTGGGCACGGCGTTTCCCAGCATCGAGGTGAAGATCTTCCGCGGCTCGGCGCGCGAGATCGCGCTGCGGCTGAAGAACGGCGACGCCGAGGTGGCCATCGCCGACCCGCTGCCCGACGAATGGGAGCGGTTCGAGACCCGGGCGCTGTTCGAGCAGGCGTTCGGGCTGCTGCTGACCCGTCGGCACCGGCTGGCCGGGCGAATGCCGGCGGCGCTGCCCGATCTGGCCAGCGAGCGCTTCCTCAGCGTCCCGGAATGCGGCGTGATCGATGCGATCGAGATGGAGATGCGGACCCTTGGGGTGCAGACCGTGGCCCGGCACGAGGTCGACGCGATCGAGGACATTCCCAGCCTGGTGCGGGCGAACTTCGGGCTGGGCATCTGGCCGCTGGGCCGGCCGTGCGATGCCGACCTGATGATCGGCGGGATCCGGGACCATGCGATGCGCAGCCCGGTGCGGGCCTGCACCGTGTTCGGCCGGCAGCATTCGGTCGCGGCGCGGACGCTGATCTGCCTGCTGCGGTCCCGGGACTGGTCGCACCGAAGGTTGCCGGCGCCGCCGCACCGTTCAGTGGAGCATGTGTCGTGACCGGCGCGTCTTTAGCAACGCAGCTCATGGACTGTACCCGGCGCTGTCGCGACATGGACGCCCCGCTGGAGCAGCGGCTGACCGTCATGGCCGACGACGTGCGCCGGCTGGCGCCGCAGTTCGCTCAGGTCGTCGACCGGATGGTGGACCGGCTGCGGGCGGCCGGCGCCGGCGCCGAAGCGCCCGGGATCGGCGAGGTGATGCCGCCGTTCGTGCTGCCGGACGAGACCGGTCGGCTGGTCAGCCTCGAAGAACTGCACAAGGCGGGCGCGGTGGTCGTCGCCTTCCTGCGCGGGCACTGGTGCCCGTATTGCCGGATCACCGCCGATGCCCTGGCCGGGGTCGAGCCCGAGATCCGCCTGCGCGGCGGGCGGCTGGCGATCCTTACCCCCGAGGTTCAGGAATTCAATGCGGCGCTGAAGGCGGATGCCGCCGCCGACTGCCCGATCCTGACCGATCTGGACAACGGCTATGCGCTGGCGCTCGGCCTCGCGATCCAGCTCGACGACGAGAAGCGCTCGGCGATGCTCCACGCCGGCTGGGACATCGCCGGCTTCCACGCCAACGACCACTGGATCCTGCCGATCCCGGCGATCTTCGTCGTCGACCGCAGCGGCACGGTGCGCGGGCGGTTCGTGGACCCGGACTACCGCAAGAGAATGGATATCGAGGACCTGCTGCGCGCGCTGGACACGGCGCGGCGGGCCACCGACCGGCGGCGCTGATCGCGCGCCGGCCGCGTCCGGCCGCCGCGCGAGGCGCTCAGGCGGTGGCGCGCAGCAGCTCGTCCGGCTCGGGCGCGTCGTGCAGGATGACCCCTTCGAGCGGGTCGAACGCCTCGCGCCACGGCGCGCGCTGCAGCGCCTTGCTGGTGTGCTCGTAGCCGGCCTGCCAGCGCTTGCGGACGCCGTTCCAGCTGAAATCGACGTCCTTGGTCTGGTCCTCGCGCTCGAGGCTGGGCGCCAGCAGCCGCACGACGTGCATCCGCGTCTGGCAGCCGTAGGACAGCAACTCGCGCACCTCGGGCCGGGCCCGCGCGCCTTCGGGCAGATAGGCCGCAAGATCGTTGATGATGTGACGCATCCGGTGCGCCTGTTTCTGGCGCGCGATGTGGCTTGCGACGCGGCTGGAATACTGCACGTTCTTCTGGCGGTGCATCACCTCCCAGATCGTGCCGGGTTCCTCGCCGACGGGGTTCCACAGGTGCACCGCGAAGATCAGCGAGTTGCGCCGCGGGTTGTCGTCGAACACGACCTCGGTCGGGGTGTTCGACAGGATGCCGCCGTCCCAGTAGAGCTTGCCGTCGATCCGCACCGCCGGGAACGCGGGCGGCAGCGCGCCGGAGGCGAGGATGTGGTCCATCGACAGCGCACCGTCGCGGCTGTCGAAATAGTGCATCATGCTGGTGCAGACCTCGGCCGCGCCGACGGTCAGCCGTGGCGTGCTGTGGTTGAGCCGGTCGACGTCCAGCAGTTCGGCCAGCGTCTCGCGCAGCGGCGCGGTCGAGTAGTAGCCGGCGTGCTCTTCGCCAAGCGGCATGTGCGCGCCCATGAACGCCCGAAGATTTGGCTCGAAAAATCCCTTCTGACCGCCGAACAGGGTCGACCAGAACGCCAGCGGCGGCGCGGCGGGCAGCAGCTCCAGCACCGGGTCCAGCATCCCGCGGCGCGACATCAGCTGCCAGAAGTCGCGCAGCGCGGTCAGCCTGTCGCCGGGCGCGTTGCCGGCGATCAGCGCCGCGTTGATCGCGCCGATCGAGGTGCCGATGACCCAGTCGGGCTCGACCCCCGCGTCGTGCAGCGCCTCGTAGACCCCGGCCTGATAGGCGCCGAGCGCGCCGCCGCCCTGAAGCACCAGCACGACCTGACCGACCTCGGCGGACAGCTCGCCGAGCGCCGATCCGTTGGATTTCGCCTTGCTGTGTTTGTTCATCTCGATTGCTCCTGTTCTTCCATCCGGAAGCTGTTGTCGGTGGGCCCTTGGGGGCAGGGCCGCCCTGCGCGCCTATTGCGCGGTCCAGCCGCCCTCGACCGGCAGCGCGGTGCCGGTGATCGATGCCCCGGCATCGGTGCAGAGGAACACCGCCAGGGCACCCAGCTGCTCGGTCGTCACGAACTGGCGCGTCGGCTGGGCATGCAGCAGCACGTCGCGGATCACCTCGTCCTCGGTCAGGCCGCGGGCCTTCGCGGTCTGCGGGATCTGCTTCTCGACCAGCGGCGTCAGCACATAGCCGGGGCAGATCGCGTTGACGGTGATGCCGTGCTCGGCGACCTCCAGCGCCACCGTCCGCGTCAGCCCGAGCACGCCGTGCTTGGCCGCGACATAGGCCGACTTGAACGGCGAGGCGACGAGGGCGTGGGCCGAGGCGACGTTGATGATCCGGCCCCAGCCCTGCGCCTTCATGCCGGCGACGACCGCGCGGGTGGCGTGGAATGCCGACGACAGGTTGATGGCGATGATCGCATCCCATTTCTCGGGCGGGAAGGTCTCGATCGGCGCGACGTGCTGAATGCCGGCGTTGTTGACCAGGACATCGAGCCGGCCGAATTCGGCGCGGGTCCGTTCGATCATCGCCGCGATCTGCTCCGGCCGCGTCATGTCCGCGCCGTCATGGGCGATGGTGGTGCCGAATTCGTCCGCAATATCCTTGCGGGTGCGCTCTATCTCGCTTGCGTCACCGAAACCGTTCAGCATCACGTTCATGCCGGCGCCGGCAAAGGCGCGGGCGATGCCCAGGCCGATGCCGCTGGTCGATCCGGTGACGACGGCGGCCTTGCCGGCAAGGCCGCGGCCGGTCGCCATGGCATCGGCGGGTTCCGGCCGCGTGCCGGCGGTCGGGGCGGGGGGGCGAATGGTTGTCGTGGTCATGGTCCTGTCCTGCGATGAAGGGATGGTGGCTCAGCGGGCGGTCCAGCCGCCGTCGATGGGCAGCGCGGCGCCGGTGATCGAGGCGGCATCTGCGCTGCACAGGAACGCGGCGAGGGCCCCGATTTCGCCGGTTTCGACGAAACGACCCGTCGGCTGCGTCGCGCTCAGGAAATCGGTCTTGACCTGCTCCTCGCTGACACCGCGCAGCTTGGCGGTCTCGCCGATCTCGTGCCGGATCAGCGGCGTCAGCACATAACCGGGGCAGATCGCGTTGACCGTGATCCCCTGGTCGGCAACCTCCAGCGCGACGGCGCGGGTCAGGCCGACGACGCCGTGCTTCGAGGCGGCGTAGGCGGCGGCGTTCGGCGCGCCGACCACGCCCAGCGCCGATGCGATGTTGATGATCCGCCCCCAGCCGCGCGCCTTCATGCCGGGAAGCGCGGCGCGAACCGCTTGGTAGGCTGCCGTCAGGTTGATCGAAAGCGTCGTGTCCCAGTGCGCCGGGGGCATGCTTTCGACCGGCTCGACGTGGAAGACGCCGGCGTTGTTCACCAGGATGTCGACCTGCCCGAAGGTCCGGGCGCAGTCTTCGACCATCGCGGCAATCTCGCCGGGTCGCGCCATGTCGGCGGGCGCGTACGCGACCGCCACGCCGTGGTCCTTGACCATACCGCTGCGCAGCGCCTCGACCGCGTCGGCCTCGCCGAACCCGTTCAGCATCACGTTGACGCCCTTGGCGGCAAGCGCACGGGCGATCCCCAGGCCGATGCCGCTGGTGGAGCCGGTGACGATCGCCGATCTGCCGCGAAGCGGTCTTTCCGTTGCCGCGGCGTCGGCTGTCCGGGACTTCAGAACGTGTTCCTGCATCTCATTCCTCGTTTGCAAAGATTTCGTGGTGCGTACGGGGTGCGCCGGGGCGCGGCGGCGGCCGGTTCAGCTCCGGCCCCGCGGCAGACGCAGCGTGAAGGTCGCGCCGCGCCTGTCCGCATTGTTGGCGGCGTCGATCCGGCCGCCGTGGTTCTCGGCGATCAGCCGGACGATCCAGAGGCCCAGCCCGCTGCCGGGGGCGGTGGCGTCCGACACCGCGCTGAGACGGGTGAACGGGCGGAAGGCGCGGGCCAGATCGCCGTCGCTCAATCCCGGTCCGTCGTCGCGGACAAGAACCGCCACGCCGCCGTCGTCGATTCGCGTGGCCTCGCAGGCGACGATGCCGCCCGGCGCCGCGTGCTTGACGGCGTTGTTGACCAGGTTGTCCAGCGCCTGCAGCAGGGTTTCCGCATCGCCCCGGATCCACAGCGGACCGGTGTCGTCGGCGACGACCCGGACCCGGCGCTCGGCCGCCAGCGGCGCGTTGCCGGCCACGGCGCGGGCGATCAGCTGCGCCAGATCGACATCCTGCGCGACCACGGCAAGCGGATCGCCATGCAGGCGCGTGCGGTCCAGCAGCCCCATCAGCACGCCCTGCAGCCGGTCGACGAGCGCGTCGGCACGGGCGGTCAGTTCGGTCAGGCGGGGCCGCGGCGCCTTGGCATTCTCGATGCCGATGGCGTCGACCAGCAGCGACAGGTTGGCGAGCGGCCCCTTCAGGTCGTGCGCGACGATGGCCAGCGCACCGGGATGGTGAGCGTGCGTGACGCCGTCGCTGTCGCCGGGGCGGGGCCGGCGCGACGCGCCGGGACGGGCGCCACGGCGGGGGGTCTGGATCTGGATGTCGGCTTGCATCTGGGCCGTCCTTCCGAAGCGGTTTGGTTGCCGCAAGATTGCCGCCGACCCGGCTGCGGGGGAAATATTGTTACTGCACGGTTTCCATAGCGCGACGTTATCGACCTTCCGGCGGCCCCGGAGGCGGGCGGTCGATACCTTCCATGCATGGAAATCATCGCCGATCGGTATCCTGGGCCGGCGGTGCCGCGGGGGATGCTGGATCCAGCCCGCCAACCGCCCGGGAGGCCCCGATGCAGTTCCAGGAAGTGCGCTATTTCATCGCCCTGAGCGAGACGTTGAACTTCACCCGCGCGGCCGAGGTGTGCAACGTCTCGCAACCCGCCCTGACCCGCGCCATCAAGGCGCTCGAGGACAAGCTCGGGGGCGGGCCGCTGATCCACCGCGAGCGCGGCAATACCCACCTGACCGAGTTCGGCCGGATCATGCTGCCGTACTTCGCCACCGTGATCGCCCAGCTGGAGGCGGCGCAGCTGAAGGCGCGCTCCTACGCGAAGCTTGCCGACGCGGCGCTGGGCGTCGGCCTGCTGTGCACCATCGGCCCGGCGCGCCTGGTGTCGCTGTTCGCGGGGTTCGCCCGGCGGCACCCGCAGATCGACATCCGGCTCGAGGATGGCTCGGCGGACGATATCGAAGAGCGGCTGATCGCGGGCGACATCAACCTGGCGATTTCCGCGCGGCCCGAACAGCTGGACCCGCGCCTGCACGGCATTCCGCTGTTTCGCGAGAGGTTCGTGGTGGCGCTGGCGCCGGACGATGCGCTGGCGGCGCGGCCCGTGGTGCGGATGCGCGATCTGAACCGGCGCCGCTATCTGGGCCGGGCCAACTGCGAGTTCTACCAGCAGCTTCGCGACATCCGCCAGCGCCTGGGCGGGATCGAGTTCCAGCGGCCCTATACCAGCGGCCGCGACGACTGGATCCAGAACATGGTGCTGGCCGGGCTTGGCTTCACCTATATCCCCGAGTACGCGGTCGCGCTGCCCGGGCTGGCGATCCGTCCGCTGGTCGAGCCGGAGGTCGTGCGCCTGGTGCAGCTGGTCACCGTCCGCGGCCGGCCGCACAGCCCTGCGGTCGGCGCGTTCGTGCATGCCGCGCGCCGCCAGCCCTGGGACGGCAAGGTCGACGCGCCGGCCGCACGCGTGCCGGCCCGCGCCGACGCCTGAGCCCGGCCCGCGCCGTCATGCACGGCGCGTATCGAAACAACGCCCATCCGGCATTTCACCCGCGCCGGGGCATTCGGCACTCTCAGGCTTGTGCTGATCGGGGATCGAGCCCCGCAGCCTCCAGCCATGCAAGAGGAGCTTCGACATGCCGTTTCAAACCATTCTTCGCCGCATCGCCGCCTGCAGCGCCCTGACCGTCGGCGCCGCATCCGTGGCGACGGTCGCCCAGGCCGGGGAATGCCCCGGCGGCCAGACCGTCACCGAAAGCAACGTGCAAAGCGACGCCGGCGCGAAGGGCGTCACCGACACGGTGATCGGCTCGATCGACCTGGCCGAGGAGGCGCCGATGCTGGACCACGCCAGCTTCCGCCTGCGCCGGCTGGAGATCGAGCCCGGCGGCGTCGTGCCCTGGCACAGCCATGGCGAGCGGCCGGCGATCATCTACATCGTGTCGGGGGAAATCATCGAGCACCGCAACACCTGCGCGGTTCCGATCGTGCACAAGGCGGGGGATGTCGCGACCGAGGTGCACACCACCGCGCACTGGTGGGAGAACACCACCGACGCGCCCGTCGTGCTGCTGTCGGCGGACATCTTCCCCGAGGCGACCGACCCCAACCAGATGTAGGGCCGCAGCGCCGTTCGCCGTACGGGCGGACGGCGCGACGCCCGCGCCGCCGCGCCGCGGCCGCCGTCGGCGCGCCGGCCGGCGGCGGCTTGCGAGGAAAGCGTGCGATGAGCTATCCCAATTCACCTGTCCCCGCCGGGATGCGGATGCAGCCGGCCCACGCGGCCCATATGCGCTCGGTCGTCGTCGGGGTGATCGGCTTCCTGACACTGGTCGACTTGTTCGCGGCGCAGGCAATCCTGCCGTCGCTGCTCACCCGCTACCAGGTGTCGCGCGCGGCGATCGGCTTCGCCGTCAACGCCAGCACCATCGGCATGGCGGTCTCCTGCCTGGCGGTGGCGCTGGTCAGCCGCCACATCAACCGGCGCACCGGGATCTGGGTCAGTCTGGCGCTGCTTGCGGTGCCGACCTCGCTGCTGGCGGTGGCGCCGGATCTCGCGAGCTTCACCGCGCTGCGCCTCACGCAGGGGGTGTTCATGGCCGCGGCGTTCACCCTGACCATGGCCTATCTGGCAGAGCACTGCAGCGCCGAGGATACCGCCAGGGCGCTGGCCGCCTACATCACCGGCGTCGTCGCCTCGAACCTGGTTGGCCGCTTCGTCGCCGCCGCGGTGGCCGACATGTACGGGCTCTCGGCCAGCTTCTACCTGTTCGCGATGCTGAACCTGTCGGGGGCGGCGCTGGTGCTGGTTTCTCTCGACCGCATGGCGGTGATGGCGTCGCCCGGCGCGCCGCGCTCGCCGCTTGCCGCCTGGGGCCAGCACCTGGGCAGCCCGGCGCTGCGGGCGGCGTTCGGCATCGGCTTCCTGATCCTGTTCGCCTTCATCGGTATCTTCACCTACGTCAACTTCGAACTGTCCGGGCCACGGCTGGGCGTCGGCCAGATGATGCTCGGCGTCGTCTATCTGGTGTTCCTGCCGTCGATGCTGACCACGCCGCTCGCCGGCCGGACCGCGGTGCGGGTCGGCACGCGCCGGGCAGTCTGGGCGGGGCTGGCGGTCGCCGCGGCGGGGCTGCCGCTGATCGTGTCGGCGTCTCTGTGGGCGGTGCTGGGCGGGATGGTGCTGGTGGGCGTGGGCACGTTCTTCGCCCAGGCGGTGGCCACCGGCTTCGTCGGCCGTGCCGCCAGCTCCGACCGCGCGGCGGCCAGCGGGCTCTACCTGGCAAGCTACTATCTCGGCGGGATTGCCGGCGCGGCGGTGCTGGGCCAGGTCTATGACCGGCTCGGCTGGACCGCCTGCGTGGCGGCGGTGGGCGTGTCCCTGCTGGCCGCCGCGCTGCTGGCCGTGCGGATGCAGCTGACGGAGGCGGCGCAGCCCGGCTGAGCCGCGGACGGGCAGCTTCGCGCGCGGGGCGCAGCGACCCCGCGCGCGTTGCATGGCGCCGGCGCCGGCTTCGGCGCGCCGCGGCCCGTCAACGGGAGCAGGGCGCGACCGACAGCAGCGTCCGTAGGGGCTGCCCCGGGTCGGACGGCAGCGCCCCATGCCGCGATCAGCGCGGCTCGCACAAGCATCGGAGGTTCCGGAGCAATTGCCGGCCGGGCGATCCGCGGCGGGCGAGCCCGGCGCGGGCGGGAGCGATGCGCCGCCTGGCCCGGCCGGCATCTCGGATCGGCCGCGCATGGGGAGAGACGATGCGGCGGCCGATCCCCGGCGCCGCGCTATCGCGCGGCGACGCTGGCGGCGATCGAGGTGATGACCTCGGTCGCCTTGGCGAACTCGGCATCGCGGTCGGTGATGCCGTGCCGCGCGGCGATCCAGGCGAAGTCGGTGTAGCTGACCCAGACCTGACCGCCGTCATCCTGGCTGACCAGCACCCGTACCGGCCAGTCCAGCCCCGCCTCGGGCCGCGCGGTGATGAACAGCGAGCCCAGTGCCGGGTTGCCGAAATTCAGCTGCGTCGTCGGCTGCAACTGGATCCCGGCGGCGCCGGCAAGCGCCGACTGGTCGACCTGGAAGAAGAACACGATGCCCTTGTCGGCGATGTCGGCCTTCAGCCGGTCGATCGTGTCCTGCATGTCGTAGGCGCTTTTCAGCGTCACGATGCCGTCGCCCTCCAGGGCGACGGTGGCCGCGACGGCCCGAAGTCCCTGTGTCGCCGGCAGGGTCATCCCCAGCCCGACGACGGCCGCGAGCAGCGCGCTGCGCGTGATTGATGGCATTTTTGTCCTCCTGCGATTCCCGGCGCCCGTCACGGGGCGGGTGGCCCCGACAACCTGCGCCGTCGCGCGCGCCCGGAAAAATGCCGAGTGGGTCTGGGTTCCATACCGCCGCGCTATCGCACTGCGCAGGGGTTCGCGGTCGATCATCGCGGCGGGGAATTCCTGCCCGGCGCGCCGGTTTCGCGTCGCCCCGAACGGCGTCGGTCTACTTCTGCCGTTTCCCCCCGGCGCGGCCGCCGCCGGTCAGCGCCTCGAACGCGGGCCCGAGGCTGTCCAGCACCGGATCGGCCCCGGCCCGCGCCAGCGTCGCGCGATGCGCGGCGCGGACCCCGTCCAGGTGCGAGCCGCCGACGAAGCCGACCGCGGCCATCCCCGCCGCCCGCGCCCCGGCCACGCCATGCGGCGAATCCTCAAGCACGGCGCAGTGCGCGGGCGGCACGCCCAGCGCTTCGGCGGCGTGCAGGAACAGGTCCGGCGCCGGTTTGCCGCGGGCAACGTGATCGGCGCTGAACCCGCGCAGCCGGAACCGCGCGGCGAACCCGCCAAGCTCCAGCGTCCGCTGCATCCGCCGCACCGAACCGCCGGTGGCGATCGCCATGCCGATGCCCGCCGCCTCCAGCCGGTCCAGCAGCGCCCCGGCGCCCGGGATCGGGCGCAGCTTCTCGGCGTAGACCGCGAACAGCCGCGTCTCGACCCGCTCGACGAAATCCTCCGGCACCGCGACGCCGCTGCTGCAGGTGATGTGCCGGCAGATGTCGGTCATCGACACGCCCAGGAAGTGGGTGCGGATCTGCCCGGCGCTGGCGTCTGTCAGGCCGATCGCGCGCATCTCGGCCGCGAGCGCCTCGAGCGAGTGCGGCTCGCTGTCCACGAGACACCCGTCGAGATCGAATATCACGGCGCGAATACCGGTCATGCTCCATGCCTGCGTCCCGCGGACGGTGGGACTCAGAGACGCTGTTCGGTCTTGCGGTCGAACAGGTGTACGGCGGCGGGATCGATGACGAAACCAAGCGGCTGACCCGGCCGGGCGGTGATCCGCTCCTTCACGATGGCGTCGATCAGGTCCTTGCCGGCCTTGGCGAACACCTGGGTTTCCGAGCCGGTCGGCTCGACCACGACGACGTTCATCGGTATGCCCTCGGGGCCGATCCGGATGTGCTCGGGGCGGATGCCGTAGGTCACCTCCTGGCCGTCGGCGGCCGGCGTCTCGGGCACCGGCAGCGTCAGCCCGCTTTCCGAGACGAACTGCTTTGCGGCGCCGTTCGCGGCGATCCTTCCGTGCACGAAGTTCATCGACGGCGAGCCGATGAAGCCGGCGACGAAGACGTTCTGCGGGTTGTCGTAGAGATCGAGCGGCGCGCCGATCTGCTCGACCCGGCCGTCGCGCATGACGACGATCTTGTCGGCCATGGTCATCGCCTCGATCTGGTCGTGGGTGACGTAGACGATGGTGGTGTTCAGCCGCTGGTGCAGTTCCTTGATCTCGACCCGCATCGTCACCCGCAGCTTCGCGTCCAGGTTCGACAGCGGCTCGTCGAACAGGAACACCTGCGGGTCGCGGACGATCGCGCGGCCCATGGCGACGCGCTGGCGCTGGCCGCCGGACAGCTGCTTGGGATAGCGGCCCAGCAGGTGGCCGAGGTCCAGGATTCCGGCGGCGCGTTCGACCTTGTCCTTGATCTCGGCCTTCGGCCGCTTGGCCATCTTCAGCGGGAAGCCGATGTTGTCGAACACCGTCTTGTGCGGGTAGAGCGCGTAGCTCTGGAACACCATGGCGATGTCGCGTTCCTTCGGCGGCACCTCGTTCACCACCCTGCCGCCGATGGCGATGCTGCCGGCCGAGATCTCCTCCAGCCCCGCCAGCATCCGCAGCAGCGTGGACTTGCCGCAGCCCGACGGGCCGACAAGGACGACGAACTCGCCGTCATCGATGTCCACCGAGACGCCGTGCATCACCTGAACGTTGCCGTAGCGCTTCATTACATTGTCGATTCTGACGTCGGCCACGACGGCACTCCTTATTGCGGCAGTTCGATCTGCATCTTGACGTCCGCCGGCGGGGCGGAGGCGGCGATCTCGAACGCCTTGACGCTGTCGTCGAAGTCGAAGGTGCGGGTGATCAGCGGCTTCACGTCGACCGTGCCCGAGGACAGCATGGCGACGCAGCGCGGGAACACGTGGGCGTAGCGGAAGATGTTCTCGACCCGCGCCTCGCGCACCATGGCGGCGCCGGCGTCGTAGCTGATCGGGTCGGGCTGGCCGCCGATCATCACCACGCAGCCCCCCGGCGCCAGCGGCTCGAACACGCCCGCCGCCGCCTTGGGCGAGCCGGTGGCCTCCCAGACGACGTCGGCGCCCCAGCCGTCGGTGTCCGCCTTGACGCGCGCCACCAGATCCTCGCGGCTGACGTCGACCGGGGTGATCGCCGGGCTCAGCGCGGCGGCGATCTCCAGCTTCTTCTCGGCCAGGTCGGTGACGTAGACGCGGGCGCAGCCGGCGGCCAGCGCGGCAAGCGCGGTGACCAGCCCGATCGGGCCGGCGCCCATCACCACGCCGATGTCGCCCGGCTTCACCCGCGCCTTGGTCGCCGCGTGCACGCCGACGGCCAGCGGCTCGACCATCGCCGCCTCGGCGAAGCTGACGTTGTCGGGCAGCTTGAAGGTGAACGCCTCGGGGTGGACGCAGGTCGGCCGCAGGATGCCGTGCACCGGCGGCGTCGCCCAGAACCGGACGTTCGGATCGACGTTGTACATGCCCAGCCGCGTCGCCCTGGAGTTCGGGTCGGGAACGCCCGGCTCCATGCAGACCCGGTCGCCGACGGCAAGGGTGGTGACGTCGGCTCCGGTCTCGATCACGGTCCCCGACGCCTCGTGGCCGAGGATCATCGGCTCGTTCACCACGAACGGCCCGATCCGGCCGTGGGTGTAGTAGTGCACGTCGGAGCCGCAGATGCCGACCGTGTGCAGCTTGATGCGGACGTCGCGCGGGCCCAGCGCCTGTTCGGCGCGGTCGATGGCGGGAAAGTCACGCAGGCTCAGGACGTCCTTTTTCTCGAGAACGAGCGATTTCATGGGTTCACCCTTTCCAGACGATGAAGATGCCGAGGATCACGGCGATGACGTGGGCGAAGTTCAGCGACAGCCCGGCCGGTTCGATGAAGCGCAGCCAGAACAGGGACAGCGCGACCCAGATCACGACCGAGATGAAGATGCGGTCGAACCAGTTGGTCTCGATCGGCAGGAAGCCGGCGGCGCCGGGCGCCGGCCCGGTGTCCTCGTCCGGCTCGAGGATGTCGATGGGCGTCTCGAGGTCTTTCTGATCGGCCATGATGCTATCCTTTCACCGCGCCGAAGGTCAGGCCGGCCACGATGTGCCGCTGCACCAGGGTAAAGACGATCAGCGCCGGGATCAGCGTGAACACCGAGATCGCGGCCATGATGCCCCATTCGGTGCCGGTGGTGGTGACGTATTCCGACAGCCCGGTGGTCAGCGTGCGCGCGCTGAAGTTGGTCAGCGTCGCCGCCAGCAGGTATTCGTTCCAGGCGAAGACCCAGGTCAGGATCAGCGTCACCGCCAGGCCCGGCCGGCACAGCGGAAAGACGATCTCGGAGATCACCTTCCAGCTCGACGCGCCGTCGACGAAGGCGGCCTCGTCCAGCTCGCGCGGGATGCCGTCCAGCGTCGGCCGCAGCGTCCAGATCGCGAACGGCAGGTTGAAGGTGCAGTACACCAGGATCATGCCGATCCGGGTGTCCAGCAGGGTGAAGTCGCCAACCCGGTAGACCTGCGTCATCAGCAGGAACAGCGGCAGCAGGAACACCGCCGGCGGCGCCATCCGGTTGGTGATGGTCCAGAAGAAGATGCTTTCCTTGCCGCCCATGCGGAACCGCGTCAGCGCGTAGCAGGCGAAGAAGCCCAGCGCCGTGCTCAGCAGCGCATTGCCGCTGGAGATGATCAGCGAGTTCATCATGTAGCCGCGCAGCGTGCGGTCGGTCCAGACGTCGACGTAGTTCTGCCAGTAGAATTCGCTCAGCAGGATCTCGGGGGTGGTGAACAGGTCCACCGCCGGCTTCACCGAGACCACGAACAGCCAGTAGATCGGGAACAGCGTCAGGAAGCTGACGAAGATCCAGAACAGCGTCTGCAGCCAGGGATTGCGCTTTTTCATCGATCAGCCCCTCACTTCTGGTTCCGCGGCGCGAGCATGCTCACATAGAGCAGCCAGCAGGCGACGATGGTCAGGTAGAGGACGATCACCGAGATCGCCGAGCCGTAGCCGTAGTTCGTGCGCGGGAACACCTCCTTGAAGATGTGCACCCCCAGGTAGCGGGTGGCCGAGCCCGGCCCGCCGCCGGTCAGCATCAGCACCTCGTCCACCGTGCGCAGCGCGTCCATCAGGCGGATGAACACCGTCGCGACCACCGCGGGCGCGATCATCGGCAGGGTGATGTGCCAGAAGATCTGCCGCTTGTTGGCGCCGTCGATCTGCGCCTGCTCGAACGGGTCGGGCGGCAGCGACACCAGCGCCGCGATCAGCGTCAAGGTCACCAGCGGCGTCCAGTGCCAGACGTCCATGATCACGGTGACGGCGAACGCGGCGGCGGCGCTCTGGCCGATGTTCAGGTCGAGCCCGAACCAGGTGTCCAGCAGGTTGGGAATGATCCCGATCGACGGCGTCGTCATCAGCTTCCAGATCGAGCCGACGATGATCGGCGCCATGATCAGCGGCAACGTGTGGATGGTGCGGAAGATCGCCTTGCCGGGAAAGTCCTTCATGAACGCCTGCGCCAGCACGTAGCCCAGGATCAGCTCGCTCACCACCGCGAAGAACACGAAGGCGATGGTCACCCCCAGCGAGGCCAGGAAGGCGGCGTCGAACACCAGGCGCCGGAAGTTCTCGGCGCCGTTGTAGATGATGTCGGGGTTGGCGGCGAACGGGTTCCACTGGTGGAACGACAGCCACGCCACATACAGGAACGGCACCACCCCGAACAGGAACAGGATCAGCAGCGAGGGCGCAAG
The DNA here is from genome assembly GCF_009697225.1 of Halovulum marinum. Classification (GTDB taxonomy): domain Bacteria; phylum Pseudomonadota; class Alphaproteobacteria; order Rhodobacterales; family Rhodobacteraceae; genus Halovulum; species Halovulum marinum. The sequence goes on along the minus strand of NZ_WIND01000001.1, from coordinate 450,132 downwards.
GAGTATCCAGCCCAGTCTGTTGGATTGCATCGGCCTGACCTCCCGCGATTTCGATGCATGTCACCGGCGCGCCGGCCCGGCGGGTCGAGACGCGTGTGCCGGGGCGCGTGTGCCGGGACGCGTGTGCCGGGACGGGCCGCCGGCTGGCGACGGCCCGTCCCTCAGGGTTCCGTCCTACTGGCGATAGCCGAGGTCGGACAGTTCCTGCTCGGCGGTGGCGGCCATCTGGTCGAGGCCCTCGTCGACGCCAAGATCGCCGGTCAGGATCTGGTAGAAGATCGGCGCGGTGGCCTCGCGCAGCTGCGCGTGGAACGGATAGGCCGGGGCGCCCTTGAACAGGTAGCCCTGGTCGCGCAGCATGTCGTAGTAGCCGCCCAGTTCCTCGTTCAGCTCGGCGACCTTCGGCGAATCATAGGTCGAGTCGAGCGTGATCCGCGGCGCGGCGATCGCCCATTCCTCCTGCACTTCCGGCAGCGCCATGAACTGCAGGAACAGCAGCGAGGCGTCCTGGTTCTTCGAGGTCACCGGCAGACCGAAGGCGCCGCCGTCGTAGTAGCCGATGTAGCCCTCGCCGGACTCGGCGGCCTCCATCACGCCCTCGGCCAGCGGCGGCAGCGCGACGCCGACGTTGCCGACGACGCGGCTTTTGGTATCGTCGGTCGCGATCCAGGCGGCGTTCTCGCCATAGACCAGGCCCTGCGCGGCGCGCCCGGCGGCGAAGGTGGTGGCGACCTCGGTCCAGGTGGATTGCACCGACTCGGGCGGCGCGATGTCGCGCATCGACAGCCACCAGGTCATCGCCTCCTTGGCTTCGTCCGAGTTCATCGTCCCGCCGTTCTCGACCGAGGCGGCGTAGTTGTTGTCGGGATCGATGCCCCAGTTGTAGACGCCGAAGGTCGGCGCGACGGACTCGAAGAATTCGTACCAGGACGCCGGGTGGCCGGTGTGCGCCTGCGCGGTCGAACCCCAGACGTCCTCGCCCTTGTCCTGGAACCAGCTGGTGAAGAACTGCGCGATCTCGGCGTATTCCTCGTGGGTCTTGGCGGGCTCCAGCTCGCGGCCGGTCTGCTCCTGGAAGGCGGCGCGGATCTCCTCGTCGCCGAACAGGTCGGTGCGGTAGAGGTAGATCTTGATGAAGGCTTCCATCGGGATGCCGTAAAGATCCCCGTCCTCGCCGCGGAAGTTGTCGGCGAAGGTGGTGAAATTCTCCTCGGCATATCCCGCCGCCTTCAGATCCGGGTTTTCCTCCAGCGCCTGCGAGATGTTCACCAGGAAGTCGCGCGCAAGGTAGGCGTAGACGATGTCCTGCTCGATGTAGATCATGTCATAGATGCCGGTACCGGCCTCCATGTCCTTGATCGCCTTGTCGTACATCTGGTCCCAGGACGTGGTCTCGACGTCGACGCGGATGCCGGTCAACTCCTCGAACTTCGGCGCCAGCACGTCCGAGATGAAATTCGACGGCGGGGTCGATTCGGTGACACCGCGCAGCGTGACGCCGTCGAACCTGGCGCCGGCCTCCTGCCACCAGCTTTCGTTCTCGATCTGCAGCTCCTGCGCGAACGCGGCGCCGGCAGCCAATGCGATCGCCAGCGCGGACGCGCCGGCCCTGAATGCGGTTTTCATGTGGTCCTCCCGATTGTACGCGGGGACCGCGCGCCGACGCGAAGCTTCCCCAAGCATCGGCATCCGTCGCTCCCCGATGCAAGGATGCATCTGTGCGGGAGTCGGTTCAAGGGAAAATTTTCAAATGTATTGCTTGAATGACACCTGTATGTCGTGGCATTTTCGATCCGGGCGGCGCCGGCTTCGGCGTGGCTTGCCGCCCGGGAGGACAGCCATGCCGCGTGATGCGCTCGAAGACAGCGACGCCTTCATCAGCGAGGTGTGCTGGCACTATTTCATCAACGAGATGACCCAGGCCGAGGTCGCCAAGCTGATGGGCGTCACCCGTCTGCGGGTGAACCAGGCGATCCAGAAGGCGCGGGCGCGGAACATGGTGCGGATCGAGATCGACTCGCCGTTCCTGCCGCGCATCGAGGCGCAGCAGGCGCTGTGCCGGGTGCTTGGCGTGACCAAGGCGCTGGTCGCCCCGGCGAACCGCGACGCCTACGACTACCACCGCGCCGTCGGCGCCGCGCTGGCCAGCTATCTGATCGACACGCTGCGCGAGGGGGCATGGCGCCGCATCGGGGTGTCGTGGGGGGTGACCATCGAATGCGCGGTGCGGCGGCTGCCGTTCATCTCGCACCCCGACATCGAGGTCGTCTCGATGCTGGGCGGCACCACGCGCGGCACCGCGTTCAACTCGTTCTCGATCGCCTCGTCGCTGGCCGAGCGCTTCGGCTCGAACTACTCGCTGCTGGCCGCGCCGGTCTACCTGTCCGAGCGCGTCGACCGCGCGGCGTTCCTGTCGCAGGAGCTGTTCGAGGAGCATTTCGCCAAGCTCGAGACGCTGGACGCGGCGGTCATGACCGCCAGCGACGTCTCGCCGCGGTCGTTCCTGGTCGCCAACGGGCTGCCGAGCGAGGTGACGCCGAAGATGCTGACCGACGCCGGCGCCATCGGCGACGTGCTGGGGCGCTTTCTGGACAGGGACGGCCGGCCGATCCGGCACCCGATCGACGCGCGCACGGTCGGTGTGTCGATCGAGACGGTGGCGCGCATCCCGCTGAAGATCATGGCCGCCGCAGGCCCGCACAAGGTCGAGATCATCCGCGCCGCCGCGCGCGCCGGCCTGATCGACACGCTGGTGACCGACGATGTCACCGCCGACCTGCTGATCGCCGGCGCGGCGAACGAGGAGACGACATGAGACGGCTGGGCATCCATTCCTTCGTCTGGACCGGCGGGCAGACCCAGGAGGGTCTTGAAATGGCGCTGGAGAAAAGCGCCGCGCACGGCTACCGCTGCATCGAGTTCGCCTACCTGCGGCCCGAGCTGTTCGACCTCGACCGGCTGGCGCGGAAAAGCCGCGCGCTCGACGTGCAGATCGGCGTCACCATGGGGCTGCCGCGCGACAAGGACATCTCGTCCGGGGACCCGGACGCGATCCGGGCCGGCCGGGCGATGCTGTCCGACGCGGTGCGGGCGGTGCGCGACATCGGTGGCGACAAGCTGGGCGGCATCCTTTACTCCGCGCACGCCAAGTACGACCGCCAGCCCACCGAAACCGGCTGGAAGACCGCCGCCGAGGTGATCGCCGAGATCGGCGCCGAGGCGACGGACGCCGGCATCATGCTGACGCTGGAGCTGGTGAACCGGTTCGAGAGCAACCTGCTGAACACCACCGCGCAGGGGCTGAAGTTCCTCGACGACTGCGGCAACCCGGACGTGACGCTGCACCTCGACACCTTCCACATGCAGATCGAGGAGGCCGATCCGGCGCAGGCGATCCGCATGGCGGGCGACCGGCTGGGATACTTCCACATCGGCGAGTCGAACCGCGGCTACCTGGGCTGCGGCACGATCCGGTGGGAGCCGATCTTCGACGCGCTGCTGGACATCGGCTACGACCGCGACGTGGTGTTCGAAAGCTTCTCCACCGCCGTGGTCGACGAGGGGCTGTCGCTGGCCTGTGCGATCTGGCGCGACACCTGGACCGAGAACGACCCGCTGGCGGCGCACGCCCGGCAGTTCATCGAGCTGAAGCACGCCGAGGCGCGGCGCCGCCGCGCGGCGAACGGGCGCGCCTGATGCCGCTCGCCCCCGACAGCCTCGGGCCCACGGTCACCGTCGGCGAGATCCTGGCGGAGATCGTCGCCACCACCCGGGGCGACGGCTTCCGCGCCGCGCAGCCGCTGGTCGGGCCGTACCCCTCGGGCGCGCCGGCGATCTTCATCGCCCAGTGCGGCCGGATCGGCGGCGCCGCGGCGATGGTGGGCGCGGTCGGCGACGACGATTTCGGCCGCCTCAACCTGGACCGGCTGGCGGCGGACGGAGTGGACGTCTCGGCGGTGGCGATCGACCCGGAGCACCCGACCGGCAGCGCCTTCGTGCGCTACCGCGCCGACGGCGGCCGCGACTTCGTCTACAACATCGCCCGCTCCGCGGCGGCGCGGCTGTCCTGGACCGGCGCGGTCGCGGCGCTGATGAGCGGCGCCGGGCACCTGCACGTGATGGGCTCGGCGCTGTCGATGCCGTCCGCAGCGGCGGTGATCGCGCGCGCGGCGGAGGCGGTGCGGGCCCGCGGCGGCACGCTGTCGGTCGATCCGAACATCCGCAAGGAGCTGCGGCTCGACGCCGAAACCGAGGCCCGCTTCGCCGCGCTGGTCGACCGCTGCGACCTTCTGCTGCCCTCGGGCGACGAACTGGAGCGCGCCGCCGGCGTCGACGGCGAGGCCGAGGCGATCGCCCGGCTGTTCGCCCGCGGCGTCGCCGAGATCGCACTCAAGCGCGGCGCCGACGGCGCGTCGGTGTTCCTGCCGGACGGCACGCGCCACGACGCGCCCGCCTTCGTGGTGGACGAGATCGACCCCACCGGCGCCGGCGACTGCTTCGGCGGCGCCTATGTGGCCTGCCGCCGCCTGGGCATGGACCCGGACCGGGCGCTGACCTACGCCGCCGCCGCCGGGGCGCGGAACGTCACCGTGCGCGGCCCGATGGAGGGCGCCGGCAGCCGCGCCGAGCTTGACACGTTCATTGCCGGGACCCCGCGCCGATGACCCGCGTCACGCTCGACCAGCTGGCCGGACTGCATCGCGCCGGCACGCCGCGCGGCATCACCTCGGTCTGCTCCGCGCACCCGCTGGTGCTGCGCGCCGCGCTGCGCCACGGCCGCGAGACCGGCGCGACGGTGCTGATCGAGTCGACCTGCAACCAGGTGAACCACCGCGGCGGCTATACCGGGATGACGCCCGTCGACTTCGCCGCCCTGGTCGCGCGGATCGCGGGCGAGGAGGGCTGCCCGGCCGATCGGATCGTGCTGGGCGGCGACCACCTCGGCCCCAGCCCGTGGCGGGACCGCCCGGCCGGCGCCGCCATGGCCGAGGCCGAGACGATGGTCGCCGCCTATGCCGCCGCCGGGTTCGCCAAGATCCACCTGGACGCGTCGATGGGCTGCGCGGGCGAGCCGCCGGCGCTGGACGACACGGCCACCGCCGGGCGCGCGGCGCGGCTGGCGGCGGCGGCCGACGGCGCCGCCCGCGCGGCGGGCCACCCGCCGCCGCGCTACGTCATCGGCACCGAGGTGCCGCCGCCCGGCGGCGCCGACCACGCGCTGGAGGCAATCCCGCCGACCGCGCCCGAGGCCGCGCGCCAGACCGTGGCGGTGCACCGCGCGGCGTTCGCCGCGGCGGGGCTGGCCGAGGCGTTCGGCCGCGTTCTCGGCCTGGTGGTCCAGCCCGGCGTCGAGTTCGGCAACGTCAACGTCGTCGCCTACGACCGTCCGGCGGCGGCAGCCCTGGCGGCGACGCTGGACGCGCTGCCGGGCCTGGTGTTCGAGGCGCATTCCACCGACTACCAGGGGCAGGGGCCGCTGACCGCGCTGGTGCGGGACGGCTTCGCCATCCTCAAGGTCGGCCCGGAGCTGACCTTCGTGCTGCGCGAGGCGCTCTACGGGCTCGACGCCATCGCCTCGGACCTGCTGCCGGACTATGGCGAGCGGCCGCTGAAGGCGGCGATGGAGGCGCTGATGACCGCCGCCCTCGGGCACTGGGCGCGGCACTATCCTGGCCCCCCGGCGCGGCAGCGCGTGCTGCGCCATTACTCTCTGTCCGACCGCATCCGCTATTACTGGTCGGCCCCGCAGGCGCAGCAGGCGGTCGCGCGGCTGACCGACGCGCTGCAGGGGGTGCCGGTGCCGCTGCCGCTGTTCTGGCAGCACCTGCCGTCCGCCGCCGACCTCGCCGACCGGCCGCTCGACCCGCAGGCGCTGCTGATCCGCTGCGTCGGCCAGCGCCTGGCCACCTATCACGCCGCATGCCATTCCCACACACAGGAGCAGACCCATGTCCCTCGACGCCTTCCGACTTGACGGCAAGACCGCCCTGATCACCGGCGGCAACCGCGGTATCGGCCTGGCCATCGCCCGGCTGTTCGGCGAGGCCGGCGCGCAATGCATGCTCAGCGCCCGCTCCGAGACGCCCCAAAGCCGCGAGCTGACCAACCGCGACGGCTATGCCTTCACCGAAGGCGACGTCACCGACCCCGCGGTGCCGGAGCGGCTGGTGCAGGCCACGCTGGACCGGTTCGGCCGGCTGGACATCCTGGTGAACAACGCCGGCGTCGCCGACGGCGGCGATTTCCACGATTTCGACGACAAGCGCCTGGCCCGGATCATGGACACCAACCTGATCGCGCCGTTCCGCGTCGCCCGTGCGGCGATCCCGCCGATGCTGGCGCAGGGCGGCGGCGCGATCGTCAACATCGGCTCGATTTCGGGCTATGTCGCGAACAAGCCGCAGCTGCAGGTCGCCTACAACTCGTCGAAGGCGGCGATACACCAGATGACCACGGTGATGGCATTCGAATACGCCGGCCGCGGCATCCGGGTGAACGCGCTCGCCCCCGGCTACATCCGCACCCGCATGGCCGAGGGCGGCATGGCCGACGACGCCATGAGCAAGGTCTGGCGCGACAGCACGCCGATGGGCCGGTTCGGCGAGCCCGAGGAGATGGCCACCTGCGCGCTGTTCCTGGCCTCGGACGCCGCCTCGTTCGTCACCGGCGCCACGTTGGTGGCCGATGGCGGCTACATCACCCACTGAGCGAACCGAGCTGACGACGCGGGGCCTCGACGGCCTTGTCGGCTTCCCGTGCGTCCGAACATTCGTATGAACCAAGGGACCAACGAGATGACTGGAAAATTCGATGGTAAGGTGGCGGCGATCACGGGCGGCGCCTCGGGGATCGGGCTCGCCACCGCCGAGGCGCTGCTGGCCGAGGGTGCGACCGTGGTGCTGGTCGACCGCGACGCGGCCGCACTGCGGGCGCTGACCGAGCGGCACGGCGCGGCCTGCATCGCGCAGGTCACCGACCTGCTCGACGCCGACAGCTGCAACGCGATGGTTCCGCAGATCCTCGACAAGACGGGGCGGATCGACATCCTGCACTGCAACGCCGGCACCTACATCGGCGGCGATCTGGCCGAGACCGACCCGGCGACGATCGACCGGATGCTGAACCTGAACGTCAACGCGGTGATGAAGAACGTGCATGCCGTGATCCCGCACATGACCGCGCGCGGCAGCGGCGACATCATGGTCACCTGCTCGGTCGCCGGACATTCCGCGATCCCGTGGGAGCCGGTCTACTCCGGCTCGAAATGGGCGATCACCTGCTTCGTGCAGACCATGCGCCGGCAGCTGATGAAGCACGGCATCCGCGTCGGCCAGGTCTCGCCCGGCCCGGTGATCTCGGCGCTGCTGGCCGACTGGCCCGAGGAGAACCTGCGCAAGGCGAAGGAGAACGGCGCGCTGATCGAGCCGTCCGAGGTCGCCGACGCGGTGGTGTTCGCGCTGTCGCGGCCGCGCAACGTGACGATCCGCGACATGATCGTGCTGCCGTCGAACTTCGACATCTGACGCCAGGCCGCCGGGCGAGGAGCCGACGATGACCGATCTGGGCAACCTTACCGCATTGATCACCGGCGCCGCCGGCGGGATCGGCGGCGCGCTGGCCGAGGCGTTCGCCGCCGCCGGCGCGCGGCTGGCGCTGGTCGACCGCGAGGACGCCGGCGCGCTGGCCGCGCGGCTGGGCCACCAGCACCGGGCATACACCGTCGATCTTGCCGACCCGGACGCGGTCGCCGCGACCGTGCCGCGGATCGGCGCGGACATGGGCATCGACCTGCTGATCAACAACGCCGGTTTCGGCATCGTCTTTCCCGCCGCCGAGACCCGGATCGCGGACTGGGACCGGACCATGGCGATCAACCTGCGCGCGCCCTGGCTGGTCGCCGCCGCCGCGCTGCCGTGGCTGAAGCGGTCGGGACGCGGGCGGATCGTCAACATCGCCAGCCAGGCCGGCGTCGTCGGCATCGACGAGCACGCCGCCTATGGCGCCAGCAAGGCCGGGCTGATCAACCTGACCAAGGTGATGGCGCTGGAATGGGCGCGGCACGGGATCACCGCCAACGCGATCTCGCCGACGGTGGTCGAAACCCCGATGGCGCTGGTCGGCTGGGCCGGAGAGAAGGGCGAGCGGGCCCGCCGCGAGATCCCGGTGGGCCGCTTTGCCCGGCCCGAGGAGGTCGCCGCCGCCGCGCTCTATTTCTGCTCGGACGCCGCGGCGATCGTCACCGGCGCCAACCTCGCCGTCGACGGCGGCAACACCGCGCGCTGACGCCTAGCGCGCGCCGGCGGTCAGCGCCCGGACCGAGCGCGCGATCGCCTGCCGGTCGATCCCGAAGTGGCGGTACAGATCGCCGATGGTGCCGGTCTGCCCGAAATGCTCGACCCCGTGCGAGACGGTCCGGTGCCCGGCGACCGCCCCCAGCCAGGCCAGCGTCGCCGGGTGCCCGTCGATCACGGTGACGATGCTGCAATGGCGGGGCAGCGCACCCAGCAGCGTCTCGGCATGGGACCGGGCGGCGGCGTTGCCGCGGGCGCGCTCGCGCTGCGCCGCGGTCCAGCCCGCGTTCAGCCGGTCGGCCGAGGTGACCGCCAGCACGCCGATGTCGCGGCGCGTCTCGCCGATCATCCCGGCGGCGGCGATGGCCTCGTCCGCCACCGCGCCCTGGTAGGCGATCACCACCTCGGCGTTCGGGCCGGGCCGGCGCAGCCAGTAGGCGCCGTCGATCGCGCCCTGGCGGAAGGCGTCGTCGCCGCGCTTGCCCGGCTGCTCCAGCGGCTTGGTGGTCAGCCGCAGGTAGACCGAGCCGCCGGTCTCGTCGCGCAGCCAGGTGCGCTCGTCCGGATCGCCCTCGCCATCGCGTTGCAGGTAGTCGAACGCCCAGGCCATGATCACCGCCAGCTCGTCGGCGAAGGCCGGCTCGAACGCCGCCAGCCCGTCCTGGCTCAGGCCGATCAGCGGCGTGCCGACGGACTGGTGCGCGCCGCCCTCGGGCGCCAGCGTCACCCCCGACGGCGTGCCCGCGATCAGGAACCGCGCGTCCTGGTAGCAGGCGTAGTTCAGCGCATCGAGACCGCGGCAGACGAACGGGTCGTATACCGTGCCCACCGGGATCAGCCGCTTGCCCCACAGGCTGTGCGCCAGCCCGGCGGCGCCCAGCAGCAGGAACAGGTTCATCTCGGCGATGCCCAGCTCCAGGTGCTGGCCCCCGGGCGCGAAGTTCCACTTCGCGGTCGACGGGATGCGGTGCTCGATGAAGGCATCCTTCTGCGCCGCGCGCGCGAACAGCCCGCGCCGGTTCACCCACGGCCCCAGCCCGGTGGTGCCGGTGACATCGGGCGAGGTGGTCAGGATCCGCGCCGCCAGGTCGCTGTCGCCGCGCGCCAGATCGTCGAGGATCTTGCCGAACGCCGTCTGGGTCGAGATCTCGCGGCTGCCGTCCACGGCGATGGCCGGCACCGCCAGCCGCGCGACGCCGAACCGCCGGCGGCCGGCGGCGAAGAACGGCACCCGCGCCAGGAAATCCTTCAGCGCGCCGAGGTTGGCAACGGTGGCGAACGGCTCCCACTCCCGGCCCGCGGGCACGCCCATGTGCGCTTGCCACTCGGCCATCTGCGCCTTGGTCATCAGCCCGCCGTGGTTGTCCTTGTGCCCGGCGATCGGCGTGCCCCAGCCCTTGATCGTGTAGGCCAGGAAGCAGGTTGGCCGGTCGTGGTCGATGGCGGCGAAGGTCTCGGCCATGGTCGCGACGCAGTTGCCGCCGAGGTTTTCCATCAGCGCGGCAAGCTCGGCGTCGCTGCGCCGCTCGATCAGCGCGGTGACGTCGCCCTGGTCGCCCAGATCGTCCATCAGCCGCTGCCGCCAGACGGCGCCGCCCATGTAGGTCAGCGCCGCGTATTCGACGTTCGGGCAGGCGTCGATCCAGTCGCGCAGCGCCCCGCCGCCGGGCTCGTCGAAGGCGGCGCGTTGCAGCGCGCCGTACTTCACCCGCACCACCTCCCAGCCGAAGGCGGCGAAGATCTTCTCGACCCGCTCGAACAGGCCCTCGCGGACGATCCCGTCCAGCGACTGGCGGTTGTAATCGATGATCCACCAGGTGTTGCGCAGGCCGTTCTTCCAGCCCTCCTGCAGCACCTCGTAGACATTGCCCTCGTCCAGCTCGGCGTCGCCGACCAGCGCCACCATGCGCCCGGCGGCGATATCGCGGCCCCAGTCCTTGGCGGCGATGAAATCCTGCACCAGTGACGCCAGCGCGGTGATCCCGACGCCCAGCCCGACCGAGCCGGTCGAGAAGTCCACGTCGTCCGCGTCCTTGGTGCGGCTGGGATAGCTCTGCGCGCCGCCGAGGCCGCGGAACGCCTCCAGCTTCTCGCGTGTCTGGTTGCCCATCAGGTACTGCATGGCGTGGAACACCGGCGAGGCGTGCGGCTTGACCGCCACCCGGTCCTCGGGGCGCAGGGCCGAGAAGTACAGCGCGGTGATGATCGACACCATCGAGGCCGAACTGGCCTGGTGGCCGCCGGTCTTGATCCCGTCGACCTTGGGCCGGACGTGATTGGCGTTGTGGATCATCCAGTGCGACAGCCACAGCAGCCGCTGCTCGATGGTCTTCAGATGCGTGCCTGCGGCCATCGAAATCCTCCCTCGCAGCCTGCATACGCCGTTTTTCGTAGCAATTGGCGTCGAACATGCTAGTGAACGCGGGTCATCGCGCAGACTTCCAGCGCGAATTATCGATTCAGTGGGGATAATCGGCGTTCATGTCCAGCGACCTCGACGATCTCGACCGCAGGATCCTGTCCGCGCTTCAGCGCGACGGCCGGCTGACGCACCAGCAGCTGAGCGAGCGCGTCGGCCTGTCGCCCTCGCCCTGCGCGCGCCGGATCCGCAAGCTCGAGGCCGGGGGCTACATCACCGGCTACGGCGCGCGCATCGACGAGCGGAAGATGGGCTTCGACTTCAGCGTGTTCGTCTCGGTGCGGCTGGACCGGCAGGTGGACGACCGGCTGGTGACCTTCGAGCACGAGGTCGCGCGCTGCCCCGAGGTCGTCGACTGCTGGCTGATGACCGGCAGCTTCGACTACCTGCTGCGTGTCGCGGTGCGCGACCTGCACGAGTTCGAGCGCTTCCTGACCTCGCGCCTGACGCGGATCGACGGCGTCGCCTCGCTCGAGTCGTCGATCCCGATCCGCCGGGTGAAGTACCAGGCCGCGCGTCTGCTGTAAGTGCGGCGCCGCCGTTGCCGCGGCCGCGCGTGGCCGGTTTGCCGCACTCGCGGCAATTGTCCGGCCGGCGTAACCCGCGCGTCGGCGCGTCGCGCTATCACCGCCCGGAACGGATCTGGACAGGGTGTGGGCCGCAAATGATCGGACGACTGGGGATTCTGGCGCTGCTGACGCTCGCCGCAAGTCTGGCCCAGGCCGGCGAGGCGCGGCTGCGCCCGCTGGGCTGGGGCGGCTTCGTGACCAACGACAGGCTCGGCGACGGCCAGGACCGCTGGCGCACCGGCAGCTACACGCTGAGCGTGGTCCTCGGCCCCGAGGGCACGGCGGCGCTGCCGGCGCGGCCCGGCGCGCTGGTCGAGCTGCGCTTCCACGCGGAAGGAATCGCCCCGGCGAACCTTGCGCGCCCGGCGGCGGCCGACCGGCTGTATGCCGGGATCCTGTCGTTCGGCGCGCACACCTATTTCACCGGCGCAGACCTCGGCATCGGCGGCGAGTTGCGCGCCGGTGCGGATCTGGTCCTGACCGGGCCCGCCACCGGCATCGACCGGTTCCAGTCCGACCTGCACCGGGTGCTGGAGGGCGCCGCGACCCCGCTGCCGCGCGAGCAGGTCGCCGACGGCGCCTATCCCACGCTGTCCGCCGAATGGGGGCGGACGCTGGCGCTGGGCGCGGCGCCGGTGCGGGCGCGGCCGTTCGGCGCGGCGCAGCTGGGTTACGAGACGCTGGCGCGGGTCGGGCTCGACCTCGAGATCGGCGCGCCGGGGCCGGTGCTGGCGGCGCGCGATCCGGCCACCGGCTTCCGCTATCCGGCGCTGATGGGCAAGGCCGGGCGGGGGGTGACGCTGATGCTGGGCGCGGACATCGCGGCGGTGGGCGATTCGGTGCTGCTGCCCGATGGCGGCCCGGTCACGCTGCGCCGCCTGCGGCACCGGCTGCGCGCCGGGGTCAGGCTGGACGCGGGGCCGGGCTGGCTGTTCTTCGGCAACGCCTGGCTGGGCCCCGAGTTCGAGGAGCAGGAGGCGGGCCAGCGGGTCGGCGCGATCACCATGAACCTGCGGTTCTGACCGGCGGCGCGCCGGCGCGTGCCGCGGTGCGTTGACATCCGGGCGACGGCGGGTATAACGCGCGGGTTTCCGGGGTCGGTGGACCGCGGATCATTTGGTGTTTGCGGCCCCCGCGAGGGGATGCCTGTCGGCCGAACCCACCTGACGGGGGAGGCAAAGGAAAGCACCTTTCACGCACGATGAAAGGATCCAGCCGTGACCAAACGCACGTCTGCCAAGTACAAGATCGACCGCCGCATGGGCGAGAACATCTGGGGGCGCCCGAAGTCGCCCGTCAACCGCCGCGAGTACGGCCCGGGCCAGCACGGCCAGCGCCGCAAGGGCAAGATGTCGGATTTCGGCCTGCAGCTGCGCGCCAAGCAGAAGCTGAAGGGCTACTACGGCGACATCACCGAGAAGCAGTTCCGCCGCATCTACGCCGAGGCCGAGCGGATCAAGGGCGACACCGGCGAGAACCTGATCGGCCTGCTGGAGCGCCGGCTGGACGCGGTCATCTACCGCGCCAAGTTCGTGCCCACCGTGTTCGCCGCGCGCCAGTTCGTGAACCATGGCCATGTCAAGGTGAACGGCCAGCGCGTCAACATCCCGTCCTACCGGGTCAAGGAAGGCGACGTGATCGAGGTCCGCGACCGCTCGAAGCAGCTGGCGGTGGTGCTTGAGGCCACCGGTCTGGGCGAGCGCGACGTGCCCGAGTACATCAGCGCCGACCACAACAAGATGACCGCCGAGTTCACCCGCACGCCGACGCTGTCGGACGTGCCCTACCCGGTGGTGATGGAACCCCACCTGGTGGTGGAATTCTACGCCAAGAACTGATCGGCCCGCGGGCCGGATCGGACGCCGCTTTGGGGCGCCGGCATCTGCCGGCGCCCTTTTGCCGTCCAGCGGCAGTGCGGCGTGAAAACCGCGGATTTCACTGTGAAAACCCCCTAAGCCATTGAGCGAAAAGGGGAACTGTTTCCTGAAACAGTGTTGATGCGCGGAATGCGGGGGTGCGGGCGTCCGGTCCCGGCCTGAAACTGCGCCTGGAGACGGCTCCGGCAGCGCGCCCCGGTGCGGGCGCCGCGAGTCCCGCGCAAGCCCGGTTTCCGGTAGGCCGGCCGCGTTGATCTTCACAGGCGCGTGGCGCATACTCGGCCGGGCTTTGCCTTCATTTCAAGGATCGGATGGAGGATCGATGGGCCTCCAGACAAGACTTACAGACCTGTTCGGCGTGTCGTACCCGTTGATGTCGGCCCCGATGAGCCGCCACAGTGGCGGACGACTGGCCGGCGCGATGACGAAGGCCGGCGGTATTGGCCTCTTCGGGGCGACCAACCCCGCCGGGGATGCGTGGCTTCGCGACGAGATCGCCCGGGCCCGGGATCTGAGCGAAGGCGGGCCGTTCGGCGTCGGTTTCATCACCCATCTGATCCCGGTTTTCCCCACCATGTTCGACGTCGCGCTGGAGGAACGGGTGCCGGTGTTCGCGTTCTCCTTCGCCGATCCGTCGCCCTGGATCGCGCGCGCGAAGGCGGCGGGCGCCAGGGTGATCTGTCAGGTTCAGGAGATCGCGAGTGCCGAGCAGGCGGTGCGCGCCGGCACCGACGTCCTGGTCGTTCAGGGCAACGAGGCCGGGGGCCATACCGGCAGCTCGAACCTGTTCCCGCTTCTGCTGCGCGCGATCGCTGAATTTCCGGAGGTGCCGGTTCTTGCCGCCGGTGGCATCGCCAGCGGGCGGGCGCTTGCCGCGGTGCTGTCCGCCGGCGCGGACGGGGCATGGCTTGGCACCGCGATGCTCGCCACGCCGGAATGTCACGAGGTTGCCGATGCGTACAAGCGGCAGCTTGTCGCCGCGCGCAGCGAGGACACCGTGTTCACCGAGGTTTTCGACATTCTCGATGTCGCGGCCTTCGGGATCCCGCCCTGGCCGGACCGGATCGCCGGCCGAGCGATCCGCAACGATTTCCTGCGCACCTGGCACGGCAACGAGGCATCGCTTCGTGCGCGGCTCGATCAGATCCTGCCCGAATACCTGTTGTCGCTAACCCAGGGCGATATCGACAAGACGGCGATCTGGGCCGGAGAGTCCGTGGACCAGATCGCCGCGATCAGACCGGTCGCCGAGATCGTCCGCACGATCTGCGAGCAGGCGGGAGAAATCCTGAACGGCTGACCATGCGCCGCCGGCGGCGCCTAGCGCCTGACCCAGACCTCGACCCGGCGATTCAGGCGGCGGCCGTGCTCGTCGGCGAAGCAGCCCACCGGCTTGAGGTCGGCATAGCCCTTGCCGGTGATCCGCAGCCGCGACAGGGCACCGGGCTCGACCGTCTCGGCCAGCGCGCTCATCACCACGTCGGCGCGGAACTGCGCGCGGCGCAGACGCTCGTCGAAGCTGCCGCTGCCGTCGGTGAAGCCGACGAAGGCGATCTCGGTGCCGGCGGGCAGCTGGCGCAGGTACGCGCCCAGACGTTCCAGCGCCGGACCCGAGCCGGCCGACAGCGCCAGCGGCTGGTCGGGGTCGAAGCGGAAGGTGGTGGACAGCCGGTCCCATTCCAGCATGTCGATGTAGAGCTCGCGCAGCAGGTTCACCTGGCCCTCGTCCGGCGAGATGTCGATCGCTGCCCGCACCGGGCGCGCGGCGGCAAGCTGGTCGTGGCGCACCACCGACATGTCCAGCAGCCCGAGCCGGCGCAGCGTCGCGTCCGCCGCTTCGGACGCCGCATATTCGCGCAGCGCGCGCGCGGGGTCGCCGGCGTCGTCCGTCTGGAGCAGCACCAGCCGGTGATGCAGCGGGTATTCCCCGGTCTTGGCCGAGAAGGTTCCCGGCTCGGCGGTCAGGCCGCAGGCGACGGTGATGCCGACCGGCTTGGCCGGGCCGGCGCCCTCGAGCCCGACGACGCCGATCGCGCCGGGGGTCTCGGCGACCTCGTCCGCGACCGCGGCGTCGTCGGCCAGCACCTGCGCGTCCGCGTCCAGCGCCAGCGCGCCGCCGTCGAGGAAGCGGTCGCGCAGGATCGCGCCGACCAGCCCGCCGCCGGGCTGCGCGACCACGCGCACCGGCAGGTCGGCCCCGCCCAGCCGCGACCAGTTGTCGATCCGGCCGGTGAGCAGCGCCGAGATCTCCTCGGGGGTCAGGTTGTCGATGCGGTTGCGCGGGTGCACCACCAGCAGCACGCCCTGCAGCGCCACGGTGGTGGCCGCGCCGTCCCGCTCCAGCCGGTCGATGGCGGCGGCGTCGGCCTCGGTCAGCGGCACGCCCAGCGGCGGGACCGCGGTGACGGTCAGGTCGTACCCGCCCTGCAGCGTGTCCGACAGGCTGTCGGCGCCGGAAAGATCGCGCAGCTCGGCGGCGAACAGCGGCGGCGCGTCGGTGGCGGTCAGCCCGCGCCACAGCGTGCCGCCGGGGATGTCCTGCGCCGCGGCGACGCCGCCGAGGCTGGCGGCGAAGCCCTCGAGCAGGCCGGGCACGGCGCGCGCCGCCAGCCGGTCGGCGCCGGCGATGCGGATCGCCCCGGGGCTGTCGTCGAGCCCGGTCTCGGGGCAGGGATCGCCGATGCAGCGGACCCGCGCGGCGGCGACGGAGATGGTGCCGAACAGTGTCTCGAGCGTATAGACGCCGTCCTCGAACGCGACCAGACGCCCGCTCAGGTCGACCCCGCCCGAGGGGCTGACCAGCTTCACGGTCTGGGCGGCGGCGCCGGCGCTTGCGCCCGCCGCGACGATGGCGGCGAGGCACAGCGCCCGGATGCCGCGCGGTCGGGAAACGCTGTGTTTGGTGCCGGCGCGCATGCAGCCGATCCCTCCTTCGCAAATCGTTACGCTAGACCGATGATATGATTGCCGATCTTGGCGGAATTTGGACCCGGCACAGGGGATTTCGCCGCGCGTGGCCGAACCGCCGCGGCGGGCCGGGGGTTCGGGCGCGTCGCCGGGCGCCGGCGGGGTGAAAGACGTACTCACCGCCGCCGGCGGCGCCACCGCGCCGATCGCGCCCCGGTCACGAGACGGTGTTCGCGGCGTGCCGGGCGCGTGCCGCCGGGCGATGCCCCTTGGTATGCGCCGCCGCGCGCCCTAGATTCAGCACCTGACCACGAAAGGAAACCCGATGTTCGGCATTGGCAAGAAGTCCGAAATGCCCGCCCCCGGCGCCGCGCTGCCCGGCCGGGCCGAGCCCATCCCCACCGCCGAGACCCATTTTGTCACCGGCCGGCCGCTGAAGGGGCCGTTCCCGGACGGGCTGGAGCAGGTGCAGTTCGGCATGGGCTGCTTCTGGGGCGTCGAGCGGATGTTTTGGCAGCTGCCCGGGGTCTGGGTGACCGCCGCCGGCTATTCCGCCGGGCAGACGCCGAACCCGACCTACCGCGAGGTCTGCTCGGGGCAGACCGGCCACAACGAAACCGTGCTGGTGGTCTACGACCCGGCGCAGGTCGGCTTCGAGCACCTGCTGAAGGTGTTCTGGGAGGGGCACGACCCGACCCAGGGCATGCGCCAGGGCAACGACGTCGGCACGCAGTACCGCTCCGGCATCTACTGGACCACGCCGGCGCAGCGCGCCGCGGCCGAGGCGTCGCTGGAGTTGATGCGCACGCAGTTCCGCGATGCCGGCTACGGGCCGGTCACCACCGAGATCGCCGAGGCCGGGCCGTTCTTCTACGCCGAGGACTACCACCAGCAGTACCTGGAGAAGAACCCCGGCGGCTATTGCGGTCTGGGCGGCACCGGGGTGAGCTGCCCGCTCGGCACCGGCGTCGCCGCGGGCTGAGGCCGCGGGCCGGGCGAGGCCGGCGGTCCCGGTGACCACCCGGCGCCGGATGGCGGCGGCGGGCGGCCGGGCGCGGGGCGCCGCGGGCGCTTGACGCGATGCGCGCGGGCGGTCTAATCGCGGGGCCTGCGCCAGCCGAGGACCCCGCCATGACCACGTTCACCGCGCTGACCACCCTGCCGGGCGCAGGCCCGGCCGCCGCCCTGGCCGAGGCGCTGGAGGCGCTGGCCGACCCGGCGCCGATCGGCGTCGGCGTGTTCGAGATCGAGGACGGCTCGGGGGCGCGCGAGGTCGGCGCCTTTTTCACCGAGCGCCCCGACCCGGTCGCGCTGGACCTGCTGGCGGCGGTGCACGGCGCGCGGCCGTTCGCGGTCAGCAGGCTCGACGACCGCGACTGGGTGGCCCAGGTCCGGCGCGAGCTGACGCCGGTGCCGGCGGGCCGGTTCGTGGTCCACGGCGGGCACGACCGCGGCGCGGTGCCGATCAACCGCGTCGGGCTGGAGATCGAGGCGGCGATGGCGTTCGGCACCGGCCACCACGGCACCACCAGGGGCTGTCTGCTGTCGCTGGAGCGGCTGGCGCGGCAGGGGCTGGTGGCCGGGCGCACCGCCGACATCGGCTGCGGCACCGGGGTGCTGGCGATGGCGGCGCGGCGGCTGTGGCGGCGGCAGGTGATCGCCTCGGACATCGATCCGGTGGCGGTGGCGACGGCGCGCGCCAACCTGGCCGCCAACCGCGCCGGCGGCGCGGTGCCGGTGGTCTGCGCGCCCGGCTTCCGGCACCCGGCGCTGCACGCGCGGGCGCCCTACGATCTGGTGTTCGCCAATATCCTCGCCGGGCCGCTGTGCCGGCTGGCGCCGCAGATGGCCGCGCACACCGCGCCGGGCAGCGCGATCATCCTGTCGGGGATCCTGGCGCGGCAGGCGCGGCGGGTCGAGACCCACTATGCCGGGCACCGGATGGCGGTCCGGCACCGGCAGCAGCTGGGCGAGTGGGTGACGCTGACGCTGGCGCGGTGGTGACCGCGGCCCGCGATGCAGTGTCGGGGCAGCGCCCGCCGCCTCTCAGAGCTTGCGCGCGGCCAGCATCGAGTAGCGCGGCGCCATGCGCTCGCCGCGGATCATGCCGACGTCGTCCAGCTCGTGATCCGACAGTGCCGCCAGCATCTCGGCGGTGCGCTGGCGGCGGGTCCAGCGGTGGTACGCGCCGGTCAGATCCTCGACCGCGCGGACAAGCCGGTAGATCACATGGGCGCCGAACGGCGCGGGATGGGGAGGGGTCGACGTGGCCATCGGCACGATCCTTCTCTGGGCGCACTTGGCTACCTTGCCAATAATCCGCACCTAGCGATGAATCGCCTCCGCCGCAAAGTCGTTTTCTGCATAGCAGATATGCAATTTATGCATGTCTTGCAGGGAGTTAGCGGGGATGTCGCAAATGATGTCCTATCACGTCGCTTTTGAAGCGCAAGCCTTTTCCTTTGGCAGATGTTCGCGCTTCGTGCTAAGGCCGCGGTAACAAGAACATGAGCAGGCACAAGGATCGCGCATGCGCGTCATTGGCATCGACCCGGGGCTGAGGCGCACCGGATGGGGCATCGTCGACGTGCACGGCACGCGGCTGAGCCACGTCGGCAACGGCGTGTGCGAATCATCCGGCGCCGACCTGGCGCTGCGGCTGCTGTCGCTGTACCGCGCGCTGGCCGCGGTGATCGCCGCCCACGCGCCCGAGCGCGCCGCGGTCGAGCAGACGTTCGTCAACAAGGACGCCGCCGGCACGCTGAAGCTGGGCCAGGCCCGCGGCATCGCGCTGCTGGCGCCGGCCGAGGCCGGGCTGCCGGTGGCGGAATACGCGCCCAACGCGGTGAAGAAGGTGGTGGTCGGCGTCGGCCACGCCGACAAGCGCCAGGTCGAGCACATGGTGCGGCTGCAGCTGCCGCAGGCGCAGATCGCCGGCCCCGACGCCGCCGACGCGCTGGCGATCGCGCTGTGCCACGCGCATCACCTGCAGTTCGCCGGCAAGCTGGACGCGGCGCTGGCGAAGGCGGGCGCATGATCGGGCGGGTCACCGGGCGGCTGGGCTATCGCGCCAGCGATCACGCGCTGATCGATGCCGGCGGCGTGGGCTATGTGGTGTACTGCTCGGAGCGGACGCTGGCGGCGCTGCCGGGGCAGGGCGAGTGGGTGTCGCTGTTCACCGAGATGCTGGTGCGCGAGGACGCGATCACGCTGTTCGGCTTCCTGACGCTGGCCGAGAGGGAATGGCACCGGCTGCTGACCTCGGTGCAGGGGATCGGCGCCAAGGGGGCGATGGCGATCCTCGGCACGCTGGGCGCGGACGGCGTCGGCCGGGCGATCTCGCTGGGCGACGCCAGCGCGATCAAGGCGGCGCCGGGGGTCGGGCCGAAGACCGCGAACCGGGTGATCATGGAGCTGCGCGACAAGGCGCCCTCGGTGCTGGCGCTGGGCGCGGCGGGCGCCACCCCGGCCATGGGGCCGGCCACGGCCGGCCCCGCTCCGGCGGCAGGCCCGCCGGAGGCGCCGCCGCAGGATGCGGCGGCGATGGCCTTTCGCCCCGCGCCGGAAGTGGCGCCGATGGCCGGCGCCCGGGCCGACGCGCTGTCGGCGCTGGTCAACCTGGGCTACGGGCACGGCGACGCCGCCACCGCCGTCGCCGAGGCCGAGGATGCCGGCGCCGCGGATGCCGCCGGGCTGATCCGCGGCGCGCTGCGCCTGCTGGCGCCGAAGGGATGAGCCGATGACCGACGCCCCCGACCCGACCCGGCCCGATCCGGCCCGGCCCGATCCGGCGCTGCCCGACCCGGCGCTGCGCGGCACCGCCCGCCCCGAGGACGCCGACCGCGCGCTGCGCCCGCAGTCGCTGGCCGAGTTCACCGGCCAGGCCGAGGCGCGCGCCAACCTCGCCGTGTTCATCGAGAGCGCCCGCCGCCGGGGCGAGGCGATGGACCACGCGCTGTTCTACGGCCCGCCCGGCCTGGGCAAGACCACGCTGGCGCAGATCATGGCGCGCGAGCTGGGCGTCAGCTTCCGCATGACCTCGGGGCCGGTGCTGGCGAAGGCGGGCGACCTGGCGGCGATCCTGACGAACCTCGAAGCCCGCGACGTGCTGTTCATCGACGAGATCCACCGGCTGAACCCGGTGGTCGAGGAGGTGCTGTATCCGGCGATGGAGGATTACGCGCTGGACCTGGTGATCGGCGAGGGGCCGGCGGCGCGCACCGTGCGCATCGACCTGCCGCCGTTCACGCTGGTCGGCGCCACCACCCGGCTGGGGCTGCTGACAACGCCGCTGCGCGACCGCTTCGGCATCCCGGTGCGGCTGGAGTTCTACACCGTCGACGAGCTGGTCAGCATCGTCACCCGCGGCGCCCGCCTGCTGCAGGCCGAGGCGACGCCGGACGGCGCGCGCGAGATCGCCCGCCGCGCCCGCGGCACGCCGCGGATCGCCGGGCGGTTGCTGCGCCGGGTGGTCGATTTCGCCGTAGTCGAGGGCGACGGCAAGGTGACGCAGGCCATCGCCGACCGCGCGCTGACCCGGCTGGGGGTCGACGAGCTTGGCCTCGACAGCGCCGACCGCCGCTACCTGGGCCTGCTGGCCGAGCACTACGGCGGCGGGCCGGTCGGGGTCGAGACCATCGCCGCCGCGCTGTCCGAGGCGCGCGACGCGATCGAGGAGGTGATCGAGCCGTTCCTGCTGCAGCAGGGGCTGGTGCAGCGCACGCCGCGCGGCCGGCAGCTGGGCGCGGCGGCGTGGCGGCACCTGGGGCTGGCGGCGCCGGCGCCGCGCGAGCAGCCCTCGCTGTTCGGCGGCAAGTAGTGCCCGCGGCGGGCGCGACGGGTTTACCGCCCGCGGCGCGCGCCCTATGACCGGCGCGACCGCGAAGGAGGCCCGCGCCATGACCCCCGCCATGACTCCCGCCAGTATCCCCCGGATCACCCCCGAGACCGTCGAGGCGCTGTTCACCCGCGGCGACGGCAGCTTCCGCTTCGCCCGCTGGGGCCGGCCGCTGGCGCCGGTGGTGTTCGGCACCGAAGACGCCTCGCTGGACCCGATCAAGGACGCGCTGCGCGCCACCGCGGCGCTGGGCGATCTGCCGGTCGCCGAAACCGACCCGGAGTTCGGCGCGAACCTGCTGATCTTCTTCGTCCGCGACTGGGCCGAGCTGGCGGGAGTGCCGAACCTGGACCGGCTGCTGCCCGATCTGGCGCCGCTGCTGGAGCGGCTGCGGCGGGCGCGGGCGAACCAGTACCGCAGCTTCCGCTTCGACGCCGACGGCGCGATCAGCCTGTGCACCATCCTGCTGCGGATGGACGCCGCACTGGCGGCGCTGCCGGCGCAGACCCTGGCCAGCGGGCAGATGGTGCAGAGCATGCTGCTGTGGTCCGACACCGCCTTCGCCACCGAAAGCCCGCTGGCCACCGTGACCGGCAGCGGCCACACCGCGGCGCGGCCGGACATCGCGGCGCTGATCCGGGCGGCCTACGACCCGGTGCTGCCCGCCGCCAGCACCGAGCCGGCGCACGCGCACCGGCTGGCGGCCCGCGCCGGGCTGCTGCTGGGCCGCCCCGGGGGCTGAGCCTCGGGCGGAAACCCGCCTGTGTGCAACTGCGAGAGAATCCGCGCCGCCGACGGCCCGGTTTCCGTACGCAGCGGGCGGCCGGAATTTCCGTGCGCGCGCGCCCGCCTTGCGGCAACATTCCGCACGTCACGAAAGCGTCATCTTCGCACCGGTTGACGTGCCGTCACGTCAGCGCAGGTGGCAACATTGTGAAGCCTCGGGGCTTGTGCCAGCATGCGGCCACCCAACGATTTTTGAAGGGAGAGAACGATATGCTGTTCAGGCAATTCAGCGCCTTTGCGGCGGCGGGTGCGATCACCGCCGCGCTGGCCGGTCCCGCCATGGCGCAGACCTACATCCGGGGCACCGACGGCGACCCCGAGACGCTGGACCAGCACAAGACCTCGACCGTGACCGAGGCGAACCTGCTGCGCGACCTTTACGAGGGGCTGGTGGTCTACGACGAGAAGGCGCAGATCATTCCCGGCGTGGCCGAAAGCTGGGACATCAGCGAGGACGGGCTGACCTACACCTTCAACCTGCGCGACGACGCCACCTGGTCGAACGGCGATCCGGTGACGGCGGAGGATTTCGTCTACTCGCTGAAGCGGATCCAGGATCCGGCGACGGCGGCGAAGTACGCCAGCATCCTCTACCCGATCAAGAATGCCGAGGCGATCAACGCCGGCGAGGCCGAGATCGACACCCTGGGCGTGAGGGCGGTGGACGAGCGCACGCTGGAGATCACCCTCGAGCAGCCGACGCCCTATTTCGTCGAACTGCTGCAGCACCAGACCGCGCTGCCGGTGCATCCGGCGAGCGTCGAGGAGTACGGCGCCGATTTCGTGCAGCCCGAGAACATGGTCTCGAACGGCGCCTACACGCTGGAATCGTTCGTGCCCAACGACAAGATCGTGCTGACCAGGTCGGACAGCTTCCGCGAGGCCGACCAGGTTTCGATCGAGCGCATCGAGTTCACCCCGTTCGAGGACCGCGCCACCTGCGTGCGCCGCTTCGAGGCCGGCGAGGTGCATTCCTGCTCGGACGTGCCGGGCGAGCAGATCCCGCGCCTGCGCGAGACGCTGGGCGAGCAGCTGCGCATCGCGCCGTACCTGGGCGTCTACTACTACGGCATCAACACCAAGCGCGAGCACCTGTCCGATCCGAAGGTGCGCCAGGCGCTGTCGATGGTCATCGACCGCGAGTTCCTGGCCGACGAGATCTGGAGCGGCACCATGGTGCCCGCCTACAGCTGGGTGCCGCCGGGGATCGGCAACTACACCGAGGACGCGCCGCAGCTGGACTATGCCGAGACCTCGATGCTGGACCGCGAGGACCAGGCCATCGCGCTGATGGAAGAGGCCGGCTACGGCCCCGACAACCCGCTGCAGATCGAGATCAGCTACAACACCTCGGAGAACCACAAGAACACCGCGACCGCGATCGCGGACATGTGGGCGACGCTGGGGGTGGAGACCACCTTCAACGTGCGCGACGCCTCGGCGCACTACGCCATGCTGCGCGACGACAAGGTGCATGACGTGGCCCGCGCCGGCTGGATCGGCGACTATTCCGACCCGCAGAACTTCCTGTTCCTCAACGAGTCGCACAACACCGGGTTCAACTACGGCAACTACGAGAACCCGGAATACGACGCGCTGATGGACAAGGCCGCCGCCGAGACCGACCTGGCCGCCCGCGCCGACATCCTGGCCGAGGCCGAGGCGGTGTTCCTGCGCGACCTGCCGCAGATCCCGCTGCTGTTCTACTCCTCGCGCAGCCTGGTCTCGGACAAGCTGCAGGGCTGGGAGGACAACATCCAGAACGCGCACGCGACGCGCTGGATGTCGATCGCCGAGTGATTCGAGCCATTGCCGGCGCCCCGGGTCCGCCCGGGGCGCCGGCGGCTCGCCGGGCATGTTGCCCGACCCGTTGCAGGAGAGCCCCGGCCCATGCTGTCCTATGCCCTCAAGCGCCTGCTGGGCGCCGTTCCGACGTTGTTCTTCATCATCACCGCCGCGTTCTTCCTGATGCGCGTCGCCCCCGGCGGCCCGTTCGACCAGGAGCGCACGCTGGAGCCGTCAGTGATGGCGAACCTGAACGCCACATTCGGCCTCGACCGCCCGCTGCACGAGCAGTACCTGATGTACCTGGGCAACCTGGCGCGCGGCGACATGGGGCCGAGCTTCGTCTATCGCGACTTCAAGGTACACGAGCTGCTGGGCTCGGGGCTGCCGGTGTCGATCCAGCTGGGCCTGTCGGCGCTGCTGCTGGCGTTCATCGTCGGCGCCACGCTGGGCTGCGTCGCGGCGCTGCGGCAGAATTCCTGGGTCGACTATCTGGTGATCTCGGTCGCGACTTTCGGCATCACCGTGCCGAACTTCGTCGTCGCGCCGGTGCTGGCGCTGATCTTCGCGGTCTGGCTGGACCTGCTGCCCGCCGGCGGCTGGCAGAACTGGAGCCCCGAGCACATGCTGCTGCCGGTGGTCACGCTGGCGCTGCCGCAGGTCGCGGTGGTCGCCCGGCTGATCCGCGGCGCGATGATCGAGGCGCTGCGCTCGGACCATGTCCGCACCGCGCGCGCCTACGGCCTGCCGACCCGGCGGATCGTGATCTACCACGCGCTGCGCGCCGCCAGCCTGCCCGCCGTCACCTATCTTGGCCCGGCCGCCGCCGCGCTGCTGACCGGCTCGATCGTGGTCGAGCAGATCTTCGGCATCCCCGGCATCGGCCGCTATTTCGTGCAGGGCGCGCTGAACCGCGACTACACGCTGGTGATGGGCACGGTGATCATCGTCGCCGTCTTTGTCGTCCTGTTCAATCTGCTTGTCGATCTGGCCTACGCCGCGCTGGATCCGAGGGTTTGCTATGACTGACCGCACCGCCCTGTCGCTGGACCAGGAGGCGCCCGCGCGTCCGTCCCGCTCGCTCTGGGCCACCGCCTTCCTGCGCCTGAAGCGCAACACGCTGGCGATGATCTCGCTGGCCGTGCTGATCTTCTATATTCTTGCCGGGATCATCGGCCCCGAGATCACCAACCACCACTACGCCGAGGTCTATCCGGAGTTCGTGAAGGTGCCGGCCAGCCTGGAGGGCTATCCGAAATCCGACGAGATCCCGGCGCTGGCCGAAAGCGCGCTGGCCCGCGCCCGGCTGGATCTGGGGCAGATCACCGTCGACGGCGGCACGATCCGCGTCGAGGCGTCCTCGTCGCGCGAGATCGACCCGCGGGTGACCCGCTACCTGGACCGCTCGGACCTGTTCGCGAATTCGCGCATCGCCGAGACCTCGGCCGACGGGCAGTCGGTGGTGATGGAGGCGGACGTCGAACGGCTGCACTTCTATTTCGGCACCGACGCGAACGGCCGCGACCTGCTGGCGCGGACGCTGATCTCGGTCCGGGTGTCGCTGATGATCGGCGCGCTGGCCACAAGTGTCGCGCTGCTGATCGGCGTGCTTTACGGCGCCACCGCCGGGTTCGTCGGCGGGCGCGTGGACAATTTCATGATGCGCGTCGTCGACGTGCTGTACTCGCTGCCGTTCATCTTCTTCGTGATCCTGCTGGTGGTGTTCTTCGGCCGCAACGTGGTGCTGATGTTCATCGCCGTCGGCGCGGTCGAATGGCTGGACATGGCGCGGATCGTGCGCGGCCAGACGCTGAGCCTGAAGAACCGCGAGTTCGTGCAGGCGGCCGAGGCGCTGGGGGTGCGGTCCGCCGGGATCCTGCGGCGGCACATCATTCCCAACACGCTGGGGCCGGTGATCATCTACATGACGCTGCTGATCCCCAAGGTGATCCTGCTGGAATCGTTCCTGTCGTTCCTGGGCCTGGGCGTGCAGGAGCCGTTGACCTCGCTGGGGGTGCTGATTTCGGAAGGGGCCAAGAACATGCGCGGCGACGCCTACATGCTGTTCTTCCCCGCCGCCACGCTGACCCTGCTGCTGTTCGCGCTGAACTTCCTGGGCGACGGCCTGCGCGACGCGCTCGATCCGAAGGACCGCTGAGATGGCGCCGATCTTCAAGCTGACCGACATGCATGTGCGCTTCGACACCCCCGACGGCGAGGTGCACGCGGTGTGCGGCACCTCGATGCACGTCGATCCCGGCGAGACCGTCGCGGTGGTCGGCGAAAGCGGCTCGGGCAAGAGCCAGATCATGATGGCGGCGATGGGTCTTTTGTCGTCCAACGGCAGGGCGCAGGGCTCGGCGAGGTTCCGCAATCAGGAACTGCTGGGCCTGAGCCCGCGCAAGCTGAACCAGCTGCGCGGCAAGAAGATCACCATGATCTTCCAGGAGCCGATGACCTCGCTGGATCCGCTGTACCGGATCGGCGACCAGTTGATCGAGCCGATGATCGAGCACGAGGGCCTGAGCGCCCGCAGGGCCCGCGCCCGCGCGCTGGAGCTGCTGAAGCTGGTGATGATCCCCGAGCCCGAGCGCAAGCTGCGCGCCTATCCGCACGAGCTGTCGGGCGGCCAGCGCCAGCGGGTGATGATCGCGATGGCGCTGTCGGGCGATCCGGACCTGCTGATCGCCGACGAGCCGACCACCGCGCTGGACGTGACCATCCAGGCCGAGATCCTGGCGCTGCTGGCGCAGCTGCAGAAGAAGCTGGGCATGGCGATCCTGTTCATCACCCACGATCTGACCATCGTCGAGGCGTTCGCCGACCGGGTCTACGTGATGCGCAAGGGCGCGGTGATGGAGGAGGGCCCGGTGACGCGGATCTTCGCCGACCCGCAGCACGCGTACACGAAGATGCTGCTGGCGGCCGAGCCGCACGGCCGCAAGGACCCGGTGCCGTCGGCGCCGGTGCTGCTTCAGGCCGACGGCGTGCGCGTGACCTTCACCCGCAGCAAGGGCCTGTTCGGCCATGACGAGCTGTGCGCGGTCGACGGGCTGGACATCCAGCTGCGCGAGGGGCAGACCATCGGCATCGTCGGCGAATCCGGCTCGGGCAAGTCCACCTTCGGGCGGGCGCTGCTGCAGATGCTGCCGTCCGAGGGCACGGTGGTGTTTCAGGGCGCGCGGATCTCGGGGCTGGACAGGTCGGCGATGCGCAAGCACCGCAAGGCGCTGCAGATGGTGTTCCAGGACCCTTACGGGTCGCTGTCGCCGCGGATGACCGTGGGCGAGATCATCACCGAGGGGCTGCTGGTGCACCAGCCCGAGCTGTCCGGCCGGGACCGCGAGGCGCGCGCCGCCGAGGCGCTGAAGGCGGTCGGGCTCGAGGCGAACATGCGCAACCGCTTCCCGCACGAGTTCTCGGGCGGGCAGCGCCAGCGCATCGCCATCGCCCGCGCGGTGATCCTGCGGCCCAAGGTGGTGGTGCTGGACGAGCCGACCTCGGCGCTGGACCGCTCGGTGCAGGCGCAGGTGATCGAGCTGCTGCGCGACCTGCAGCGCGAGTTCGGCCTGAGCTACATCTTCATCAGCCACGACCTGGCGGTGGTGCGCGCGCTGTCGGACACGGTGATCGTGATGAAGGAGGGCAAGGTGGTCGAACAGGGCCCGGTGGACCGGATCTTCGACGCGCCGCAAAGCGCCTACACCCGCGAGCTGATCGAGGCCGCGTTCCGCCTGAACACGGTGCTGGACCGCGCCGCCGCCCGCGCCTGACGCCGCCGCGGACGGCCCCGGCGGGGCGCTCTGCGCGCGCCCTTCCACGTCCCCGAAATATCCCCGCCGGAGGCATCCGCCGCCCCGCAGGGGCGGCCCCCCCCGCCCGCAGTCCGGCCAAGCCCGGCTACAGCCCGCCTTCGGCGATCTGGCGCGCCACCTGGGCGATCACCGCGCCCTTCGCCGCCGCCAGCGAGGACAGGTCGGTGCCGGCATAGGGCGCCGACGCCGCGAAGCTCCGGGCGACGTCGGCCCCGTCCGCGCCGCGCCGCGCGATGTAGTACTGCCCCGAGGCGCGGAAGATGCCGTCGGCATCCGCCACCAGCCTGTCGAAGCGCACCTCGAGCTCGGCGTCGGGCTGCTCGGCCAGCGGCCAGGGGCTTTCCGCGACCCGCGCGCCGGTCAGCGCCGACAGGCTTTCGACCAGCCCGCGCGCCACCGCGCGCACCGGATCGTCCGCCCACAGGACCTCGGTGTCCGAGCGCAGGCTGCGGTCGGCGGCGGCGTAGTGGATCGTCTCCAGCTCGGCATAGAGCGGCAGCGTCACCTCGCGCAGCTCGACCGAGCCGGCGGCGATCCGCACCCGCTCCTGCGGGGCGGGGATCGGCACCTCGTAGCGCAGCGGGCCCTCGGTCGAGCCGCAGCCGGCCAGGGCCAGCGCCAGCAGGGTGGTGGCAATTCTTGATGTCATGTCATCGTCCCAGCAGCAGCGAATTCGGATTGCGCTCGATCGAGCGGGTCAGCGAGTTGACCGCGCGGGCGGCGGTCTCGACCGCGCCCAGCATCGCGCGGATCTCGGCGTAGAGCCGCGATTCGGCGTCGAGCGAGGACAGCGTCGTCCGCGCCTGATCGGACAGCACCTGCAGCCGCCCGGCCAGCGCCGGCAGGCTTTCCGCGGCGGCGGCGATCGATTCGGCGGCCTCGCGGGTGGCGGCCAGCGTGGCGTTGGTGTTCTCGGCCACGCCGCCCTCGCGCAGATCGCCCAGCATCGCCTCGACCTGCGCCAGCGCACCGTTCAGCGCGCCGGGCAGCGCCCGTGCGTCGTCGGTGCCGACCACCCGCCGCACGTCCGCCAGCAGCGCCTCGGCCTCGGCGGCGAGCTGGTCCAGCGGCACCTGCTCGACCCGGGCGGCGATGTTGTCCAGCCGCGCGGTCAGGCCCGGCAGCGCATCGGTGGCGTCGGCGACCGAGGCCGCGGCGCGGCGCGCATCGGTCAGCGTCAGGCTCAGGTCCGCCGACAGCTGCTCGGCGTCGACCGCGGACAGCAGATCGCGCGCGCGCTGCAGCGCGGCGTCGAGCGTGGCGAGCGCGTCGGCGGCCTGCGCCGGCAGCGCCTGCGCGGCGTCCGAGGCGGTGATCCCGCGCAGGTTCTCCAGCACGGCGGCAAGCTCGGTGCCGATCCGCTCCAGCGGCAGGTCCTGCACGTTGGCGGCGGCGGCGTCGATGCGGCCGAGCAGGGCCGGCACCCGGTCCGAGGCGGCGGCAAGATCGTCGGCCACCGCGCGCGCGCTGGCCAGCGTCGCGGCCAGATCCTCGACCGCGCCTGTGTCGGTGACCGTGGCGAGCGCGGCGCGGGCGTCCGCGGCCGCGGCGCCGACATCGGCCAGCGCGGTCCCGACCTGCGCCGGGATGGCCTTGATCGCCGGATCGCCCAGTACGCTGCGCGCGTCGGTCAGCAGCCCGTCGGCGTTGGCCGCGATCTCGGCCAGCGCGATCGACTGCACGTCGGCGGCGACGGCGTCGAGCCGCCCGACCAGCTGCGGCACCTGCCCGGACGCGGCGGCGAGATCGTCGGCGATCCGGCGCGCGCCGGCCAGCGTGGCGGTCAGATCGTCGGCGGCGCCGCCCTCGGCGATGCCCGCGACCAGCGCGCGGGCGTCGGCGACCGCCGCGCCCAAGTCCGTCAGCGCCGATCCGACCTGCGCCGGAATGCCCTGGATCGCCGGGTCGGACAGCACCGCACGGGCGTCGACCAGCAGGCCGTCGGCGCTTGCCACCACGTCGTCGAGCGGCAGTTCCTGCACCCGTGCGGCAAGCCCGCGCAGGTCGGCGACCAGGTCCGGCAGGTCGTCGGCGGTGGCGGCGATGCCGTCGGCCGCCCGCGCGGCGGCGTCCAGCGCCTGCGCCAGCCGCCCGGCGGCGTCGGCCTCGGCAAGCTGCGCGATCAGGCCCTCGGCCTGGCCGGCGGCGGATTCCAGGCTGCCCAGCAGGTTGCCGACCTGGCCCGGCAGCGCCTGCAGCTGGTCCGAGGCGACCACCTCGCGCGCCGAGGCCAGCAGATCGGCGGCCTCGCGCGGGACCCGGCGGAGGTTGTCGTCGGCCAGGATCCGGTTGGCGTTGTCCAGCACGCCGATGGTCTGGTCGAGCAGTTCCTCGAACGGCAGCGCCGCGACGCGGTCGATCAGCCCCTCGACCGAGTTGCCGTCGCCCTGGCCGTCGAAGGGCAGGGTGGGGAATTCGGGGAACGGGGTTTCGCTGCCGCCCAGCGCCGCCGGCGCGGCCTGCTCGACCTGCTCGATCACCACCTTCAGCCCGCCGGTCAGGATGCTGGCCGGCGTCAGCCGGGCGCGCATGCCGCGCTCTACCGAGCCGGCAAGGAAGTTGTAGGTCTCGGCCTCGGCGTCGGGGCCGGCGAAGCCGAGCTTGCCCGGGTCCAGCTCGGCAGTGGCCAGCATCCGCACCCGGCGGTCGCCGAACCGGTCCTCGTCCACCAGCCCGCCGACCGCGGCGACCGCGCCGACGACGACGCCGCCCAGCTCGATGCTGGCGTCGGCGTCGAGCCCGCCGGTGTCGCCCTCGAACACCATCGACAGGCGCACCGGCTCGGTCCCGGTGCCGGAGAACAGGCTGGAGCGCGCGTCCTCCTCGGAGCCGAACAGCTCGAACACCTCGCCCGGCGCCACCGCCTGCGATTCGTTGATCACGGTGTCGAAGCTGACCCCGCCCGAGACCAGCGACGCCAGGCTGGACACGTCGAGCTGGGCGCCGCGCGGTCCGAAGGTCAGCCGGAACCCGGAGGTGTTCCAGAACCGGGTCGCGCTGCTGACGTGCTGCGCGTAGGGCGCGCGGATGAACGCTTCGGCGATCACCGACTGGCCGTCCTGCGCCAGTTCCGGCCGGCCGACGCGGCCGACCTCGATGCCGCGGTAGAGCACCGGCGTGTCCTCGGACAGGCCCTCGCCGCCGCGCGAGCGCAGGGTGACCGTCAGCCCCTCCTGGTCCGAACGCGCCGTCGGCGCCTGCTCCAGCCCGGTGAAACGGCTGCCGGCGCGACCCGGTTCGGTGTCCCACACGCCCTCGATGTAGACGCCGGAGATCACCGTATCGAGCCCGCTGACGCCGCGCGCGGTGACCTGCGGCCGGACCACCCAGAACTGGCTGCCCTCGTCGACGAAGGGCGCGATGTCGGCATCCAGCCGCACCGCGACGACCACGGATTCCAGCCCGGCGGCGAACTGCACCTTCTCGACCACGCCCACCGGCACGTCGCGGTAGCGCAGCGTGGTCTGCTTGGCGACGACACCGGAGGCGTTCTCGAACAGGATCTCGATCACCGGGCCGCGGCTGGCGTAGTTCTGCCACGCCAGCAGCAGCGAGATCACCACCGCGCCCAACGGCACCAGCCAGACCGGCGACAGCCGCTGCAGCGGGCCGGGACGCGGGCCCGACATCTGCGGCTCGGGGATCTGGTCGGTCATGCGGCGTCCTGCTCCTGTCCGGTCTGGTCGAAGATCAAGCGTGAATCGAAGCTTTGCGCCGAGAGCATGGTGAACACAACCGACAGCGCGAAGGTGACCGCCGCCGGTCCGGGCCGGATGCTGACCAGCGAGCCGAGCTGGACCAGCGCCGACAGGATCGCGACCACGAACACGTCGATCATCGACCAGCGGCCGACGAACTCGACCATCTCGTACAGCCGGTGCCGCCGGTGGCCGGAATGCCGCTGCCGCCCGTGGATCGAGATCGCGAGGAAGGCGATCGCGCCGAACTTGCCGACCGGGATCGCGACGCTGGCGATCAGGATCACCGCGGCGACGCCCAGCGAGCCGCCCGCGGCCAGTTCCACCGCGCCGCCGACGATGGTGTTTTCCTGGGTGGTGAACAGGGTGTGGGTGCGCAGCATCGGGTAGAGGTTCGCCGGCACATAGGCGAGCAGCCCGGCCGCCCACCACGCCCAGACCCGCTGCATGCTGTGCAGATCGCGCGACCGCAGCCGGCTGCCGCAGCGCCCGCAGCGCGCCTGGCCCTGCGGCCAGACCCGCGTGCAGCGCGTGCACGCCACCAGCCCGGCGTCGCGCGCGCTGATCGCCGCTCCGGTCACAGCTCCGGTCACCGCGCCGACCGTTCCAGCGCCTGCCAGATCGACCACCGGCACATGTAGCCGTCCTTCAGCACCGCCACGATCACCAGCGCCACGAACATCCAGAACGCCGGGCCCAGGACGACCGTCGCCAGCCCGGCGACCTTGACCAGCGCCACGGCGACGCCGATCAGGAAGATCTCGGCCATCGACCAGGGCCGCAGCGCCTCGGCGGTGCGGAACGCCCAGGCGGCTTGCGGCGCCGCCGCGCGACCCGCCGCCAGCGGGCCCAGCACATAGATCAGCAGCAGCATCCGTAGCAGCGGCACGAACACGATCAGCGCCGCCACCGCGATCGACAGGCCGACCATCGGCCCGGCCGAGAACGCCAGCGCCGCGTCGAACACCGAACTTTCGTTGGTCACGCCGGCGGCGGTGATGCCGAGGAACGGGAAGAAGGTCGCCCCCAGCATCAGCACTGCGACGGTGATCGCCATCGCCAGCACCCGCACCAGCGCGCCGCGGCGCGGCGCGATCAGCACCGTCCCGCATCGCCGGCAGCGCGCCTTGCCGCCCGTCGGCGGCTCGGCGGCGCGGTGCAGGGCGTCGCACTGGTGGCAGGCGATCAGCGTCTCGATCGGGACCTCGGCGATGGCGGTCATTCCCTATATCGGCCCCTGTATCGGCCCTGTTGGCGCCGCCGCCGGCCGCCGGCCGCGCGGGCGGCGGCGGCTCGACGACCATGGCGGCGCCTCGACGACCATAGTGGCCCACCGCGCGAGGGCAAGCGGTGCTTGACCCGACGCGCGGCAATGCCCAAGCAGGACGCGCCGATCGGAGGGACCTGCGCATGCACGTTTCGGAATACCGCATCTACTACGAAGACACCGACATGGCCGGGATCGTCTACTATGCGAATTACCTGAAGTACCTGGAGCGCGCACGCTCGGACCTGGTACGCGAGGCCGGCATCGACCAGCTGCGGATGCGCGCGCACGGGCTGGTGTTCGCCGTCGCCCGGGTCGAGGTCACCTTCCGCGCGCCGGCGCGGTTCGGCGAGCTGGTGCAGGTCCGCACCCGGCTGGGCCGCATCGGCGGCGCCACCCTGGCCCTGCCGCAGCAGATCCGCGTCGGCGAGCGTTCGGTGGTCGACGCGCTGACGCGGGTGATCTGCATGACGACCGAGGGTCGTGCCGCGCGCTTTCCGGCGGAGGTTCGCGCAGCCCTTGCCGCGATCGACGCGGATTAGCACGGGTCGCTGGACTTCGGGGCGAATTTTGGTCACAAACGCCGCTTAATCCGATATGGTGCGCCCAAGCCGGCGGGGACCGGCGCGGGCAGACCCTAGAAAATGAGCAGCAGCGATGGATACGGAAATTCTGGCATCGGCCAGCGAGATTGATTTCTCGCTGCTTGGCCTGTTCCTGCGGGCGACGCTCACGGTGAAGATCGTGATGTTCCTGCTGATTCTCGCCTCGGTCTGGTCGTGGGCGATCATCATCCAGAAGCACCTCAACTTCCGCGAGGCGCGCACGCGCGCGCTGGAGTTCGAGGATGCGTTCTGGTCCGGCCAGCCGCTGGACGAGGTCTTCGAGGAACTGGAGGAAGAGCCCGAGGGCGGGCCCGAGAAGATCTTCGTCGCCGGCATGCGCGAGTGGCGCAAGTCGCACAATCTGCAGGGCGGGCTGATCGCCGGGGCGCAGGCGCGGATCGACCGCGCCATGAACATCGCCATCGCCCGCGAGCAGGACGTGATCAACGGCGGCCTCGGGGTGCTGGCGACGGTGGGCTCGATCTCGCCCTTCGTCGGCCTGTTCGGCACCGTCTGGGGCATCAAGTACGCCTTCGAGGAGATCGCGATCCAGCAGTCGACCAACCTGGCGGTGGTCGCGCCCGGCATCGCCGAGGCGCTGCTGGCGACCGCGCTGGGCCTGCTGGCGGCGATCCCGGCGGTGATCTTCTACAACAAGCTGTCGTCGGACGCCGACGCCATCTCGGCCCGCTACGAGTCGTTCGCCGACGAGTTCTCGGTGATCCTGTCGCGCCAGCTTGAAGCCCAGGAGGCCTGAGCATGGCCGCCGGAGTGATGCAGCGCCGGGGCGCGCGGGGCGGCGGCCGGGGCCGGCCGCGGGCGCGGCCCATCGCCGAGATCAACGTCACGCCGTTCGTCGACGTGATGCTGGTGCTGCTGGTGATCTTCATGGTCGCCGCGCCGCTGCTGACGGTCGGCGTGCCGATCGAGCTGCCCGAGACCGCGGCGACGCCGCTGCAGCAGGAAGAACAGGAGCCGCTGACCATCGCGATGACCGCGGAGGGCAGCATCATGGTGCAGAATTCCGAGGTCCCGCGGGACCGGCTGGTGACGCTGCTGGCAAGCGTCGCCGGCGAGCGCACGGACGGGAAAGTGTTTCTGCGCGCCGACGGCCAGGTGTCCTATTCGGACGTGATGCAGGTCATGGGCGCGCTCAACGCGGCGGGATTCCGCAACATCGGTCTGGTGACCGATGGCGGCGGCCCGACGCTGACCGAAGCGGAGTAGTTTCGAGACCGCGATGCGAACGGGCTGGAAGATATCCATCGGCCTGCACCTGGCCGCCATCGCGGCCGGACTGTTCGTCGTTCCGTACCAGGCCGACCGCCTGCGCGACGTGACCCGCGTGACCGAGGTGTCGATCGTCACCGCGCCGCCGGGCGCGCAGGGCCAGGCGCCGCCGCCGCCCGAGGACGCACCGCCGCCGCCCGAGGCGGCGCCGCGCGTCGCCGACACGCAGGTGGCGTCGATCGACGCGCCCGAGTTCAGCGCCGACGCCGGCCCGCCGCCGGCGGCCGACCAGGCGCCGTCCGAGACCGTCCAGGATCTGATCGAGGATCCCTCGGCGCGCGACGGCGAGGCGGATCTCAGCGCCCTGCTGGAACAGGTGGCGCAGCCCGAGGTGGCGGTGGATGTCGATGCGCCGGCGGAATCCGACACGCAGCCCGACGCCGCGCCGCCGGCGATGGCGGCGCCCGCCGACAGCGGCCTCGACAACCGCACCGAGACGCCGCGCGGCCCGCAGCTGGCGGCACCGCCAGCGCCGCGCGCCGCGCCGCGGATCGCCGATTTCACCCCGCCGGCGCCGCCCAGCCCGCCGGCGCAGCGCGACGCAACGCCCGAAGCCTCGCCCGACGAGATCGAGCAGGCCGCGGCGCAGCCGCCGGAGCCGCCGGCGCAGGCGCCCGAATCCGCGCCGGCGCCGCCGTCCGAGCAGGAAAGCGGCGCCGAGCAGGGCAATGCGCTGCTGCGTTCGACCGCTCCGCCCGCGCGGCCGCGGAATTTCGAGACGCAGATCGCCGCCGCCGAGCAGGCGCGCGAGGAGCAGGCCCGCGCCGCCGAGGCCGAACGCGCCCGCCGCGCCGCCGAAGAGGAGCGCCGCCGCGCCGAGGCCGAGGCCGCGGCGGTCGCCGCCGCGGTCAGCGCGGCCGCGGAGCAGCCGCAGTCGGCCCCGTCCAGCGCCCCCGCCAGCGCCCCGCCGGCGGCGGCCGCCGAGGTGCCGCAGGGTCCGCCGCTGACCGCCGGCGAGAAGGACGCGCTGCGCCTGGCCGTGCAGCGCTGCTGGAACGTGCCCGCCGGCCTGGCCAACGCCGAGGATCTGCGCGTGGTGGTGGCGGTGGAACTGGCCCCGGACGGGCGCATCATCGGCGCGCCGCGGCTGATCGAGCCGACCAGCTCCAGCCGGCCCGAGATCCGCGTCGCCTTTGAAGCCGCGCGCCGCGCGCTACTTCGCTGTCAGGCCGGCGGCTATCAGCTGCCGCGCGAGAAATACGCCCAGTGGAAAAACCTCGAGGTCGCTTTCGACCCGGAAGGGATGTTGTCCAGATGGTAAGACACCTGATCGCCCTGCTGTCGGCGACGCTGATCGCCGCAACCGCTTCGGCCGCCGCCGCGCAGGCGCAGTCGGGCGGCGGGCCGCTGCGCATCGAGATCACCGAGGGCGTGATCGAGCCGTTGCCGATCGCGCTGCCGCAGTTCGTCGCCGAGACCGCGGAATCGGCCAACCTGGCCGCCGACATCACCGCGGTGATCGCGCGCGATCTGACCGGCTCGGGGCTGTTCCGCGAGGTGCCGGCCTCGGCGCACATCGGGCGGATCACCAACTTCAACCAGCCGGTGCAGTACAGCGACTGGACGGTGATCAACGCCCAGGCGCTGCTGACCGGCGCGGTGTCGGCCACCGGCGACGGCCGCGTCGCGGTGAAGTTCCGCCTGCACGACGTGTTCGCCAACAACGAGCTTGGCGAGGGCCAGCAGTTCGTCGGCAGCGCCGATGACTGGCGGCGGATGGCGCACAAGGTCGCCGACCAGGTCTATTCCCGGCTGACCGGCGAGAAGGGCTATTTCGACAGCAAGATCGTGTTCGTCGCCGAGAGCGGCCCGAAGGACAACCGGCGCAAGCGGCTGGCGGTGATGGACCAGGACGGCGCCGACGTGCGCTACCTGACCGACGACAGCGCCATCGTGTTCTCGCCGCGCTGGTCGCCGGACAACAGCCGGATCGTCTATACGTCGTACGAATCCGGTGCGCCGCGGGTGTACGTCCTGGACACCCGCACGCTGCAGAAGCAGCCGCTGCAGGGCGTGTCGGGCTTCACCTCGGCGCCGCGGTTCTCGCGCGATGGGCGGCGCGTGGTCTATGCCGCCGGCGAGGCGGGCAACTCGGACATCTACGTGCTGGACCTGGCCTCGGGCGCGTCCAGCCGGCTGACCGACACCCCGGCGATCGAGACCGAGCCCGGCTTCTCGCCCGACGGCAGCCAGATCGTGTTCGAGAGCGACCGCGGCGGCAGCCAGCAGATCTACGTGATGCCCGCGACCGGCGGCGAGGCGCGTCGGATCAGCTTCGGGCAGGGGCGCTACGGCACCCCGGTGTGGTCGCCGCGGGGCGATCTGGTGGCGTTCACCAAGATGGTCGGCGGCCGGTTCCACATCGGCGTGATGCGGCTCGACGGTTCGGAAGAGCGGCTGCTGACCGCCAGCTTCCTGGACGAGGGTCCGACCTGGGCGCCGAACGGGCGCGTGATCGCGTTCTTCCGCGAGTCCGCGGGCGACAGCGGCGCGCCGGGCATCTTCACCGTCGACATCACCGGGCGGAACCTGAAGCGGCTGCCGACGCCGGATTTCGCCTCGGATCCCAGCTGGTCGTCGCTGCTGCCCTGATCGCGGCCGGGCGATGCGCAGTAGGCGGCCTGCCGGAAAAATGCTAGAACGCCCCGCAAGCCCCGGCGGACACAGGGCGCGGAACGGAACGCACGTCGTGCAAGGATACGATCAGAGGTGAAGCAGTGATGAAACCGACAGCATTTGTTGTTTTCGCGGCGCTGGCGCTGGGCGCCTGTTCGCAGGGCGAGGATCCCGACGCGCTGTTCGCGGACGGTGCCGGCGGGCCCGGCGGCATGGGGCTCGATCCCTCGGCCACCTCGGGGACGGTGATCGGGCCGGACGGCCGGCCGATCGAGGTGAACTCGGTGGCCTATTTCAACCAGATCATCGGCGATAGGGTGCTGTTCCCCGTCGACCAGAGCGACCTGACCGCCGAGGCCAAGCAGACCCTGGACCAGCAGGCCGCCTGGCTGCTGGCGCGGCCGTCGATGGCGATCACCATCGAGGGGCACGCCGACGAGCAGGGCACGCGCGAGTACAACTTCCGCCTGTCGGCGCGCCGCGCCAGCGCGGTGCGCGACTACCTGGTGACCCGAGGCCTTCCCGACAACCGGCTGTCGACGATCCCGTTCGGCAAGGAGCGGCCGGTCGCGACCTGCTCGGCCGAATCGTGCTGGTCGCGCAACCGGCGCGCGGTGACCGTGGTCACCGGCGGGCTCGGGGTCTGACCCGCCGAACCCGAAGCAGCAAGGGAGCTTGAGCATGCGATCCATCCTGATGGCCGTCTCCGCCATCTGGCTGGGGGCGGCGGCGGCTGTCGCCCAACCCGCGCCGGACGACCGGACCCTGGGCGAGATCCGGTCCGAACTGCAGATCCTGCGCGACCAGATCGGCCAGTTGCGGTTCGAGCTGCAGGTGGCCGATCCGGCGACCACCGGCGTGGTCAACGCCGCCCCGTTGCTGGAGCGCGCCGGCCTGCTGGAGGAGGAGGTGCGCCGGCTGACCGCGCAGATCGAGGCGCTGCGGTACCGCATCGACAGCATCGTCGCCGACGGCACCAACCGGATCGGCGATCTGGAGTTCCGCCTGACCGAGCTCGAGGGCGGCGACTTCTCGACGCTGGGCGAGACCGTGCCGCTGGGCGAGGGCGCGCCCGCGGTCGAAGATCGTGCCGCCGAGGACCGCCCCGAGGCGGGTGCGGCCGCCGGCGGCACCCGCACCGAGCCCGGCGCCGTGCGTCCGGTGCTGCGCTCGGACCGGGATCCGGCCGGGGGCCCGTCCGAGGGCGTTCCGGCGGAGGGCACGCAGACGGGATCTCAGACGGGATCTCAGACGGGCACGCAGACGGGTACGCAGACGGGTACGCAGACGGGGATCGTGCCGCTGCCGGAGACGCAGCCAGCGCCCGCGCCGGAGCTGCCGCCGGTGTCGCCGCAGCCCGCGCCGCAGGCGGGCGGGCCCGAGCCGGCGCTGCCGGGGGGCGCGGACGCGCCGCAGCTGGCGATCGCCGAGCGCGACGCCTACGAGGCGGCGATGGCGGCGTTCAGCAGCGGCGACTTCGGCGCCGCCGCGCAGGGCTTCCGCGACTTCCTGACCGACTATCCCGGCGGCCCGCTGGCCGGCGAGGCCGCGTTCTGGCGCGGCGAGGCGCTGGCGGCGCAGGGCGACTGGAGCAACGCGGCGCGCAGCTACCTGGACAGTTTCTCCGGCTCGCCCGAAGGGGCGAAGGCGCCCGAGGCGCTGTACCGTCTGGGCGTCGCGCTGGGGCGGATCGGCCGGGTCGAGGAAGCCTGCCTGACCCTGTCCGAGGTCGGCATCCGGTTCCCCGGCGCCGCGCCCGACCTGCTGCAAAAGGCAGGCAGCGAGCGGCGCGCGCTCAGCTGCGGCTGAGCCGATGGCGGCGGGGACGGTCGGCCGGCGGCTGGCCGCCGCGCTGGCGGCGATTCCGGGCGGCCCGCTCGGCGTCGCGGTTTCGGGCGGCGGCGACTCGCTGGCGCTGATGGTGCTGCTGGCCGAATGCGCCGAGGGCCGCCCGCTGCGCGCCGTCACCGTGGATCACGGCCTGCGCCCGGACAGCGCGGCCGAGGCGCGGCAGGCGGCGGACGCCGCCGCGCGGCTGGGCATCGCCCACGACATCCTGCCTTGGACCGACCGCCCCTCGGGCAATCTCCAGGACGCGGCGCGCCGCGCCCGGCGGGCGCTGATCGGCGGCTGGGCGGCACGGCACCGCATCGGCCTGATCGCGCTGGGGCACACGCGGGACGACCAGGCCGAGACCTTCCTGCTGCGGCTGGCGCGCGGCTCGGGGCTTTACGGGCTGACCGGGATGAAGCCGGTGCAGCAGGCGGCGGGCGTGACCTGGGTGCGCCCGTTGCTGTCGCTGCGCCGCGAGGCGCTGCGCGACGAGTTGCGCGCGCGCGGGCTGGACTGGGCCGAGGACCCCGGCAACCGCGATCCGCGCTTCGACCGTGCCCGGCTGCGCGCCGCCATGCCCGAGCTGGACCGGCTGGGGCTGGGCGTCGAGCGCCTCGCCGAGACCGCCGCGGCGCTGGACCGGGCGGCGCGGGTGGTGCGGGCGGCGGTGGCCGAACTGGCGCGAAGTGCGGCGGAGCCCAGCGCCGCCGGATACCTGCGGCTCGACCGCGCCCGGCTGCGCGCCGCCGAGCCGGAGTTGCGCCTGCGCCTGCTGGCCGAGGCGCTGCGCTGGGTCTCGGGCGCGGACTACACCCCGCGGCTGGCGCAGCTGCAGGCGCTGGACGCCTGGGCATGGGACGACGCCGACGCGGCGCCGGCGCGCCGCACGCTGCACGGCTGCGTGGTCGAGCGCGGCGGCGGCTCCGTGACCGTGCTGCGCGAGGCGGAACGCACCGGCCCCGCGGTGCCGGCGGGGCAGGTCTGGGACGGCCGCTGGGGCACCGGGCCGGCGGAGCCGGGGGTGACCGTCGCGGCGCTGGGCGAAGCGGGGCTGGCCGAGCTGCCGGACTGGCGTGCGACCGGCCACCCGCGGCTGGCGCTGGCCGCGCTGCCGGCGTTCCGCAGGCGCGGCGCGCTGATTGCCGCACCCTTTGCATTGCCCCGGGAACCCTGTCATGCTTGGCTTTTGACGGAGCCTGGCCGGTTCCTTGCGGCACTTGGTCCAAGTTGAAACCTTTGCGACACCCCTTATGTGGTAACGCAGACGGGAACAGGGCGCGCAGCGCCCGATCCGAGCGGGAGAAGCCCTCGTGGGAAATTCTAAGAACATCATCTTCTGGGTGATCGTTTTCGTACTGATGCTGGCGCTGTTCAACGTGTTCAGCAACGGCGGCCCGACCCAGTCGGCGCGCGACATCAGCTATTCCGAGTTCCTGGACCTGGTCGAATCCGATCAGGTCTCTTCGGTCAAGCTGGACGGCGAGAACGTCATCGTCGCGACCCGCGACAACCGGACGCTGCAGACCGTGCAGCCGCGCAACGCCGATCCACTTCCCGAACTGCGCGGCGCCGACGTCAACATCGAGGTGGTGCCGCAGGAGCAGTCGACATTCATGGCGACGCTGTCGCTGTGGCTGCCGTTCCTGCTGCTGATCGGGGTGTGGATCTTCTTCATGAACCGCATGCAGGGCGGCGGCAAGGGCGGTGCGATGGGCTTCGGCAAGTCCAAGGCCAAGATGCTGACCGAGAAGTCGGGCAAGGTGACATTCGACGACGTCGCCGGCATCGACGAGGCCAAGGAGGAGCTGGAAGAGATCGTCGAATTCCTGCGCGACCCGCAGAAATTCAGCCGCCTGGGCGGCAAGATCCCGAAGGGCGCGCTGCTGGTCGGCCCGCCGGGCACCGGCAAGACGCTGCTGGCGCGGGCGATCGCCGGCGAGGCGGGGGTTCCCTTCTTCACCATCTCGGGCTCGGACTTCGTCGAGATGTTCGTCGGCGTCGGCGCCTCGCGCGTGCGCGACATGTTCGAGCAGGCGAAGAAGAACGCGCCCTGCATCGTCTTCATCGACGAGATCGACGCCGTCGGCCGCCATCGCGGCGCCGGCTACGGCGGCGGCAACGACGAGCGCGAGCAGACCCTGAACCAGCTGCTGGTCGAGATGGACGGCTTCGAGGCCAACGAGGGCGTGATCCTGCTGGCCGCCACCAACCGCCCCGACGTGCTGGACCCGGCGCTGCTGCGCCCCGGCCGCTTCGACCGCCAGGTGCAGGTGACCAACCCGGACATCAACGGCCGCAAGAAGATCCTGGAGGTCCACGCCCGCAAGGTGCCGCTGGGTCCCGACGTCGACCTGCGGATCATCGCCCGCGGCACGCCCGGCTTTTCGGGCGCGGACCTGGCGAACCTGGTGAACGAGGCGGCGCTGATGGCCGCGCGCACCGGCAAGCGGTTCGTGACCATGGAGGATTTCGAGAACGCCAAGGACAAGGTGATGATGGGCGCCGAGCGGCGCTCGATGGTGATGACCGACGACGAGCGCAAGCTGACCGCCTATCACGAGGCCGGGCACGCGGTGGTCGGGCTGAACGTTCCGCAGCACGATCCGATCCACAAGGCGACGATCATCCCGCGCGGCCGCGCGCTGGGGCTGGTGCTGAGCCTGCCCGAGCGCGACCAGCTGTCGGTGACCAAGGCGAAGTACAAGAGCCAGATCGCCATGGCGATGGGCGGCAAGGTCGCCGAGGAGCTGACCTTCGGCGCGGACAACGTGACCAGCGGCGCGGCCAGCGACATCCAGCAGGTGTCGCGGATCGCGCGGGCGATGGTCACCCGCTTCGGCATGTCCGAGACGCTGGGCAACATCGACTATGCCAACGAGCAGTTCAGCTATCTCGGCCCGCAGCAGGGCGGGGTCAACGCCGGCCCCGACACCCAGGAGGTGATCGACCAGGAGGTCCGCCGGCTGGTCGACGAGGGCTACGAAACCGCCAAGCGGATCCTG
Organism: Halovulum marinum; assembly: GCF_009697225.1. Classification (GTDB taxonomy): domain Bacteria; phylum Pseudomonadota; class Alphaproteobacteria; order Rhodobacterales; family Rhodobacteraceae; genus Halovulum; species Halovulum marinum. The sequence goes on along the minus strand of NZ_WIND01000001.1, from coordinate 408,535 downwards.
ACCGAGAAGGCCGACGATCTGAAGCGGCTGGCCGAGGGCCTGCTGGAGTACGAGACCCTGACCGGCGCCGAGATCACCCGCGTGATCAACGGCGAGCCGCTGAACCGCGGCTCGGACGAGGAGGAGGACTCGGGCGACGATGACAAGCCCAGCGTCGCCGCGATCCCGAAGACCGGCCGCCCGCGCCGCCGCCCGGGCGAGGATTCCGGGCTGGAGCCGGAGCCGACCTGAACCGGCCGCGCCGGCACGATCCCACCGCAGCCCCGGGCCCCGCAAGGCCCGGGGTTTCGCGTTTCCCGGCACGCATCGCATGGTGCCATCTGGTGCCGCAGACGGCCGCGGGTTTCCGTTGTGAAACCCGAAGCGCCCGCGATCGTCGATTTCGCCGGCCGTTGGGTCGTTATCCCGCTACCGCCCGGCCCCCGCTTGCCGCTTTATGGCCCGAGGACGCGCCGCCGGACACAGGGAGCCCGCCACTTCATGGCCTACAAGACCGACATCGAGATCGCCCGCGAAGCCAAAAAGAAACCGATCCAGGAGATCGGCGCCCGTCTGGGCATCCCCGAGACCGAACTGCTGCCCTTCGGCCATGACAAGGCCAAGGTCTCGGCCGAGTTCATCGCCGCGCAGAAGGACCGGCCCGACGGCAAGCTGATCCTGGTCACCGCGATCAACCCGACCCCGGCGGGCGAGGGCAAGACCACGACCACGGTCGGGCTGGGCGACGGGCTGAACGCGATCGGCAAGAACGCCGCGATCTGCATCCGCGAGGCCAGCCTGGGTCCGTGCTTCGGCATGAAGGGCGGCGCCGCCGGCGGGGGGCTGGCGCAGGTGGTGCCGATGGAGGACATGAACCTGCACTTCACCGGCGATTTCCACGCCATCACCAGCGCCCACAACCTGCTGTCGGCGATGATCGACAACCACATCTACTGGGGCAACGAGCTGGGCATCGACCAGCGCCGCATCGTCTGGCGGCGGGTGATGGACATGAACGACCGCGCCCTGCGCGAGATCGTCACCAGCCTGGGCGGTGTCGCCAACGGCTTCCCGGGGCAGGGCGGATTCGACATCACCGTCGCCTCGGAGGTGATGGCGATCCTGTGCCTGGCGACCGACATCAGGGACCTGCAGGAGCGGCTGGGCCGGATCATCGTCGCCTATACGCGCGAGCGCGAGCCGGTCTCGGCGCGCGACCTGAAGGCCGACGGCGCGATGACCGTGCTGCTGGCGCAGGCGATGCAGCCGAACCTGGTGCAGACGCTGGAGAACAACCCGGCCTTCGTGCACGGCGGCCCGTTCGCCAACATCGCCCACGGCTGCAACAGCGTGATCGCCACCAAGACCGCGCTGAAGCTGGCCGACTATGTGGTGACCGAGGCCGGCTTCGGCGCCGATCTGGGCGCCGAGAAGTTCATGGACATCAAGTGCCGGATGGCGGATCTGGCCCCCGATGCGGTGGTCATCGTCGCCACCGTGCGCGCGATGAAGATGAACGGCGGCGTGAAGAAGGAGGACCTGGGCGCAGAGAACGTCGCCGCGGTCCACAAGGGCTGCGAGAACCTGGGCCGGCACATCGCCAACATCCGCTCGTTCGGGGTGCCCGCGGTGGTCGCCATCAACCACTTCGTCACCGACACCGAGGCCGAGATCGACGAGGTGATGGCCTATGTCGACCGGCAGGGCTCGGAGGCGATCGTCTGCCGGCACTGGGCCGAGGGCAGCGCCGGCATCGCCGACCTGTCGCGCCGGGTGGCGCAGCTGGCCGACAGCGGCATGGCGCAGTTCGCGCCGCTGTACCCGGACGAGATGAGCCTGTTCCACAAGATCGAGACCATCGCCAAGCGGATCTACCGCGCCGACGAGGTGCTGGCCGACAAGCGGATCCGCGACCAGCTGCACGCCTGGGAAAACGCCGGCTACGGCCATCTGCCGGTGTGCATGGCGAAGACGCAGTACTCGTTCTCGACCGATCCCAACCTGCGCGGCGCGCCGACCGGGCACTCGGTGCCGGTGCGCGAGGTGCGGCTGTCGGCGGGCGCGGGTTTCGTGGTGGTGATCTGCGGCGAGATCATGACCATGCCCGGCCTGCCGCGGGTACCCTCGGCGGAGCAGATCCGCTTCAACGACGCCGGCCAGATCGAGGGGTTGTTTTGACCGCCGAACTGGACGAACGTGCCGCCCGGAACAGCAAGTGGAGCGGCGGATGCCGATATACTGCGAGCGGTTGAGGATCGCCTATTTTCCCGTGCCGAAGGTCGGCTCGTCGACGATGCGGTCGGTCCTCTACACGATCAACAACGGGCTGGATCTTGACCGGGTCGACGCGCATCGCGGCGCGGACAAGACCCGGCCCGAGATCCGCGCCCGCTTCCACAAGGTCGCGAAGGCGGATCGCGCACAGCGGCACCCGGACTACGAGACCCTGGCGATCGTGCGCGATCCGCTCGCGCGCTTCGTCTCGGGGTTCCGCAACAAGATCCTGGACGGGCAGCTGGAGCGGCTGGAGAACGGCCCGGTGGTGCGCGACAGCACGCTGCCCAGCCGGCCGGACATCGACGCGTTCCTGGAAAATTTCGACCAGTACATGGCCCGGTCCGGCATGCTGAAGCGGCATTTCCGGCCGATGAGCTTCTATCTGGGCCGCAACCTGCGCTGGTTCGATCACGTCTACCGGCTGGAGCAGTTCGCGACGCTGGAGGCGTTTCTCGACGCGCGGATCGGCGCGAAGATCGCCTTTCCGCACAAGAAGAAGAAGGACGACCGGGCCGAGATCACCCTGACCCCGGCGCAGCAGGCGCGGGTGCGGGAGATCTACCGGGCCGATTATGCCCTGCTGGAGTCCCCGACAAGATCGTCCGGCAAGACCAGTGGCACCGGGGCCCGGTGGCGGAAGCCGGTCCGGGCGGCAAGACAGGCAAGATAGCGCATGTCCGCAGAGATCATCGACGGCAAGGCCTTCGCGGCCGAGATGCGCGCCCGCGTCGCGCAGGAGGTCGCCCGGCTGCGCGACGATCACGGCCTGCGCCCCGGCCTGGCGGTGGTGCTGGTGGGCGAGGATCCGGCCAGCGAGGTCTATGTCCGCAACAAGGGCCGGCAGACGCTCGAGGCCGGGATGAAGTCGGTCGAGCACAAGCTGGACGCCGCGACGTCGCAGGACGATCTGCTGGCGCTGATCGCGCAGCTGAACGCCGACGCGTCGATCCACGGCATCCTGGTGCAGCTGCCGCTGCCGGACCACATCGACAGCGACCTGGTGATCAACGCGATCGCGCCGGAAAAGGACGTGGACGGGTTCCACATCCTGAACGTCGGTCTGCTGGGCACCGGGCAGAAGGCGATGGTGCCGTGCACGCCGCTGGGCTGCCTGATGCTGCTGCGCGCCCGGCTGGGCGATCTGAGCGGGCGCAACGCGGTGGTGCTCGGGCGCTCGAACATCGTCGGCAAGCCGATGGCGAACCTGCTGCTGCGCGACAGCTGCACCGTCACCGTCGCGCATTCGCGGACCCGCGACCTCCAGGAGGTCTGCCGCCGCGCCGACATCCTGGTGGCGGCGGTCGGGCGGCCGCAGATGGTGACCGGCGAGTGGATCAGGCCCGGCGCCACGGTGATCGACGTCGGCATCAACCGGATCCCGGCGCCGGAGCGCGGCGCGGGCAAGCACCGGCTGGTGGGCGACGTCGATTTCGACAGCGCGGCGCAGGTCGCGGGCGCGATCACGCCGGTGCCCGGCGGCGTCGGGCCGATGACCATCGCCTGCCTGCTGGCGAACACGCTGACCGCGTGCTGCCGGATCCACGGCCTGCCGGAGCCCGAGGGCCTGACGGCCTGAGCCGCCGCGCGCCGCCGGTCAGGCCGATTCGCGGCGCCGGAGCGGGACGGTGGTGGTGGCGTTGCCGGTCAGGATGCACACCGCGTCATCCTCGAACAGGGTCTGCAGCGCGTCCGAGGTGCAGTTGAGCCCGCCGGTGTAGGTGCCGAACGCGGGCAGGATCAGCCGCCGTGAATCGTGCACGAAGCAGGGCCGCGCCACTGCGCCGGCGCGGGTGCGGACCCGGGTCTTCGGGTGGTAGTGCCCGGAAACCTCGCCGGCGGCGGCACGCGGCAGGGCGATGTGGCGGAAGGTCAGCGGCCCGCGCGCGACTTCCTCCATCGCGGTGCCGCCGATGTCCGGCGCCTGCGGGTCGTGGTTGCCGGCCACCCAGATCCAGCGGCGTCCCGACATCATCGTGCCCAGTTGCCAGCGCACCGGTTCGTCGAGCGCGTCGGGTACGCGCTGGTCGTCGAAGCTGTCTCCCAGGCAGATCACGCTGCGCGGATCGAGCGCCGCGATCTCGGCCTCGAGCCGGTCCAGCGTGGCCCGCGTTTCGTAGGGCGGCAGCAGCGTTCCGCCGCGTCGGGCCATCCGCTCGGACCGGCCCAGGTGCAGATCGGCCACGCACAGGATGCCGGCCTCGGCCCACCAGAGCGCGCCCGACGGCCGGGCGGTCAGACTGGCGCCGCAGAGGGTGAACGGGGTGTCGGTCATGCAAATACAAAACAAGAACACAGGACGGGATGCAAGTGCAACTCTCAGCTGTGATGCCGGGAAGTCACATGCCGTGAGAATTGATCCCCCGCCGGCTTCGCCTCGGGCGTCAGGCCGGCCTCCTGCATCAGCTGTCCGGCCTCGGTTTCCAGCGCCGTCTGCTGCGCCGCGCCCTTGATCGGGACCTTGCCCATCTCCAGCAGCAGCGGCGCGGCGAGGGGCGTGACGTGCGGTGCCGCGACCAGATCGACCCGGCCTTCGATGCGGCGCAGCATCTCTTCGATGCGGCCGTAGTCGACCAGGCCGCGGGCGGCCTCGGCGCGGGTGATGCGCATCAGCAGATGGTCGGGGTCGTACTTGCGCAGCGTGTCGTAGAGGATGTCCGACGAGAACGTCGCCTGCCGCCCGGTCTTGCGGCGGCCGGGGATGTTGCGTTCGATCAGCCCGGCGATCACCGCGGCGGTGCGGAAGGTGCGCTTCATCACGGCGTTCTCGGACAGCCAGGTGTCGAGCCCGGCGCGCAGGTTCTCGGGACGCAGCAGCGCCGCCGGGTCGGTCACCCGCCGCAGCCCCCAGATCAGCAGCGCGTAGTCGGTCGAGACGAAGCCGACCGGGTCGAGCCCGGCATCTTCCATCCGGCGGGTCACCAGCAGGCCCAGCGTCTGGTTCGCGTTGCGACCGGCGAAGGTGTAGAGGCACAGATGGTCCAGGCCGGCGCGCTCGAAGGTCTCGGCCAGCAGCCGGTCGGGCCGGGGCAGGGCCGAGATCCGGGCTTGCAGCTGCAGCCACTCGGCGGTGTGGGCGGGCAGGTCGTGCCAGCGCGCCGGGTCCGACAGCATCGACACGACGCGGTGCGCCAGTTCGACCGAGGTCGCCATCTTCACCCCCGAGAACACCGCGATCATCGGCTGCCGGTCGGGCTTGCGGGTGACCTCGACCACCATCTCGCGCAGGCGCTCGTAGCGCACCGTCTGCCCACCGATCAGGAAGGTGTCGCCGGGGGTGAGGGTGGCGGCGAAGGCCTCCTCGACCTCGCCCAGCGGCGCGCCGCCGCGGCCGCGCATGCGCACCGCCAGGGTCTCGGTCTCGACGATGGTGCCGATGTTCATCCGCAGGTTCCGCGCGGTGCGCGGGTCGCGCAGGTGCCAGCGGCCGTCGGTCCGCTTCAGCCGCTGCCAGCGGTCGTACGCCCGCAGCGCGTAGCCGCCGGTGGCGCAGAACGCGACGCAGTCGTCGAAATCGGCGCGGCCGAGATCGCGGTAGGGCCCGGCGCCGCGCACCTCGTGGTACAGCGTGTCGGCGTCGAACGGGCCGGCGCAGGCGGTCAGCAGGATGTGCTGGCAGAGCACGTCCAGCGGACCGTCGCCGCGCCCGTCGCCGTCCAGATCGCGGGCGTACACCGCCTCGAGCGCGGCGCGGCACTCGATCACCTCGAACCGGTTCGCCGGCACCAGCAGCGCCCGCGACGGCTCGTCGTAGCGGTGGTTGGCGCGGCCGATGCGCTGCACCAGCCGCTTGACGTTCTTCGGCGCGCCGATCTGGATCACCAGGTCGACGTCGCCCCAGTCGATGCCCAGGTCCAGCGAGCCGGTGCAGACGATGGCCTTGAGATCGCCAGCGACCATCGCCCGTTCGACCTTTTCGCGCGCCTCGCGGGCCAGCGAGCCGTGGTGGATGGCGATCGGCAGCGCCTCGTGGTTCTCGGCCCACAGCGCCTGGAAGAACAGCTCGGCCTGGGCGCGGGTGTTGATGAACACCAGCGTGGTGCGCGCCGCGCGGATCCGGTCCATCACCGCGGCGGCGGCATAGCGCCCGCCGGCGCCGGCCCAGGGCGGCGGCTCGGGCGTCTCCAGCAGCGCGATGTTGGGGTCGGGGCCGGGATCGGCGTGGATGATGCCGCAGGCACCGCGCGCCGGCGCCAGGAACTCGGCCAGCCGCGGCGGGTTCTCGACGGTGGCGGACAGGCCGACGCGGCGCAGACCGGGGCGCAGCGCCTGCAGCCGCGAGAGGCCCAGCATCAGCTGGTCGCCGCGCTTGCCTTCGGCCAGGGCGTGGATCTCGTCGACGACAACGCGGCGCAGACCGGCGAAGATGCGCGGCGCGTCCTCGTAGCTGAGCAGCAGCGCCAGGCTTTCCGGCGTGGTCAGCAGGATCTGCGGCGGGTCCACCCGCTGCCGCGCGCGGGCCGCGGCGCGGGTGTCGCCGGTGCGGTCCTCGATGCGGATGTCCAGCCCCAGCTCGTCCGCCGGGGCCTGCAGGTTGCGGCGGATGTCGGCCGCCAGCGCCTTCAGCGGCGAGACGTAGAGCGTGTGCATGCCGCGGTGCGCGCCGGACGCCAGCTCGACCAGCGTCGGCAGGAACCCGGCCAGCGTCTTGCCGCCGCCGGTCGGCGCGACCAGCAGCGTCGCGGGCGCGGCCGCGCGGTCCAGCAGGGCCAGCTGGTGGGGATGCGGAGACCAGCCGCGCGCGGCGAACCACTCCGCGAAGCGTTCCGGGAGCATCGCGTCTCAATCATACCTGTCGAGGCGAGAGATGGCGTCGATGATCGCCTGTGGCAAGTCCCGGTCCGCGTCCGCCGGGGCGGCATCCAGCGCCGCCGCGACGTCCTTCGCCAGAATGCCCATGGTGTTCGCCGGGTCGAACCCCTCGCGCGCCCAGGAGATCCGGTCGAAATTGCTGCCGAACCAGGTCTGCCCCGAGCTGTCCTCGAACACCGCGCGCAGGCGCGCGTCCTCGACCCCCAGCGCCCGGCCCCAGGCCAGCGCGGTGCGGGTGGCGGCGGTGGAACTGGCCGCGATCAGGTTGTTCAGCACCTTTGCGGTCATCCCGGCGCCGACGTCGCCCATGTGGTGGAAGTTGCTGCCCATGGCGCGGAACTGCGGCATCAGCCGGTCGATCCAGGCGGCCTCGCCGCCCAGCATGAAGCTCAAGCGCCGCTCCTGCGCGGCGATCGGGGCGCCGGACATCGGCGCGTCGACCAGCGCCAGGCCGGCGGGCAGCCGGTCGCGCAGCGCCCGGACATAGCGCGGCGACAGGGTGGAGCTGACCACCAGCGCGCGCAGCCGGCGGGCGCGGGGCAGGAAGGCGTTGGGGCCGAACAGGATCGCATCGGTCTGCGCCGCGTCGCGGACCACGGTGATCGCCACCTCGCGGTCCGCCAGCGCGCCGGGATCGGTGCTCATCACCGGCGCCAGCGGTCCGAAGCCGTCGGGCGGCAGCACGTCCAGCCCGCGCAGATCGAAGCCCGCGGCCTGCAGGGCCTCGGCCATCGGCCGGCCCATCTGGCCGCAGCCTACGACGGCGGTGCGCACGTCACTCTTCGACGAACAGGTTCGCCCAGGCGCGGTCCACCAGGTCGATGGTCATCTTGCGCTCGCGCCCCTCGTAGTCGGCGATCGACAGCATCTGGTCGATCAGGAACGGCGCGTGGTAGTTGGCAAAGCTGTTGCCGACCTCGGGGTAGCGGTGCTTCAGCAGATGCGTCAGCACCTCCTCGTCCGGGTGGATCTTGTAGGCGCGCGAGGTCTTCACGAACACCTTGATGAAATCCTCGCGGTTCGGGTTGTCGACCTTGATCTTGTAGTAGATCCGGCGCAGCGCGGCGCCGTCGAACATCTCGGACGGGGCGAAGTTGGTCGAGAAGATCACCAGCGTGTCGAACGGCACCATGAACTTCTGGCCGGACTGCAGCGACAGGATGTCGAACGAGCTTTCCATCGGCACGATCCAGCGGTTGATCAGCGCCTGCGGCGGCTCGGTCTGGCGGCCGAGGTCGTCGACGATGAACACGCCGCCGCTGGCCTTGAGCTGCAGCGGCGCCTGGTAGGTGCGGCTGGTGACGTTGAAATTCAGATCCAGCATGTCCAGGGTCAGCTCGCCGCCGGTCATCACCGACGGGCGCCGGCACAGCACGTAGCGCTTGTCGAATTCGACGTCGCTGCGGCGCAGGCTGTTGCTTTCGGTGCGCTCGACCTTGGCCAGCGTGTGCACGATCGGATCGAACACCGAGATCACCTGGCCGGCGTATTCCAGGAACTGCGGCACGTAGATGTTGTCGCCCAGCGCATCGCGGATGCCGTTCGAGATCGACGACTTGCCGTTGCCCGGCGGGCCGTACAGCAGCACCGAGCGGCCCGAGTTCACCGCCGGGCCCAGCTGGTCCAGCATTCCCGCCGGCAGCACCAGGTGGCCCATCGAGCCTTCCAGCCGCTCCTGCGTGATCACCGCGTCCGAGATCGACTGCCGCGCGGTCTGCTTCCAGTACGCCTCCAGCGGTACCGGCAGCGCGCCGTAGTATTCGGACTGCTGCAGCGCGTCCAGCGCCCGGGCGCGGCCCGTTTCGGTCAGCTGGTAGCGCAGTTCGGCGGTCTGCGAGGCGCCGCGGTTGCCCAGCGTCTCGATCAGGCCGTTCTCGCGGCAGCGGTCGATCAGGTCCTGCGCGATCGGCGGCGTGACGCACAGCGCCTCGGCGGTGTCGGTCAGGCTGGTCAGGTTGCGCCGGAAGAAGGTCTTCAGGAGGACATCCCGCATCATGACGATCTCGAGCCCGAGGTCCTCGACCCGCAGCGGCATGACCGGTGCCTTTACCCCGGTCGGGAGCGATGTCATCTCGTTCATGTGGATCCCCGCAGATATCCGAATGTCATCGAATCGTAGGGAACACGTACGACCGAAAAAAGGCAATTCTGCGTTGCCTGCCGCCGGCAATACCGTCACGTTGAAGAAAAACGACGATCGGGCAGGCAGATGACAATTCAATCCTTCCGTTTCGCGCTGGTGCTGGCGGGGGTGTTCCTGGCGCTGGCGGCGATCTCGCTCGCGCCCGGCTCGCTGCGGCTGACCGGGCACGAGGTGGACACGATCCACTCGCTGGACATCGCCTACCGGCTGGCCGACGGTGCCCGGCCGCACGTCGATTTCATGACCCCGCTGGGCATGTTCGCCTTCCTGCCGGTGCAGATGTTCCTGGAGCGCGGCTATGGCCCGGGGATGGCGTTCCTGCTGGCCCAGACCATGGTCGGCATGCTGCTGCTGCCGGGGATCTGGTGGATCGGCATCAGCCGGCTCGGCGGCTGGGTGCGGCCGCTGTACGGCATCGGCATGGTGATGCTGGCGATGGCGCTGATCTTCGGCGGCGAGAACCCGGCGCTGACGCTGTCGATGTACTACAACCGCTGGGCCTGGGTGCTGACCTCGTTCATCGTGTTCCCGATGCTGCTGCCGCCGCGCGACGGCTGGCGCGCGCCGCTGGTCGACGGCGCGCTGATGGGCGTCGCCGGTGCGGCGCTGGTGATGATCAAGGTGACGTTCGCGATCGCGCTGCTGCCGGCGGTGCTGGTGTTCGTGCTGCGCGAGCGGCAGATGGTGCTGGCCGGGGCGGGGGCGATTACCGCGCTGGCGGTGCTGGCGGCGGTGACGGTCGGCTATGGCGGCGCCGGTTTCTGGCAGGCCTACGCCGCCGACCTGCTCGAGGTGTCCGCCGGGCGCGTGCGGCCGCACCCGGGGCTGGCGCTGGGCGACATCGTCGCCAGCCCGCGGTTCCTGCCGATCAGCGCGCTGCTGATGGCGACCGTGGTGCTGTGGCGCCGCGCCGGGATGGAGGGGCAGGGCCTGTACCTGCTGCTGCTGGCGCCGGGCTTCGTCTACATCACCTACCAGAACTGGGGCAACGACCCGAAATGGCTGTTCCTGCTGGGGGTGGTGCTGCTGGCGCACCGGCCGCGCGCGGACGCGCCGCCGATCCGCGGGTTCTCGCCGCGGGCGGTGGCGACGGTGCTGGGGCTGTTCGCCTTCCTGCTGTTCTTTCCCAGCATGTCGAACCTGGCGACCTCGGGGATGCGCAACCTGACCTACGATACCAAGGAGATGTCGCCGATCTTTCCGCTGGCGGGCCGGCAGGACATCCTGATCGCAGCCGAGCGCAAGTACACCGGCGGCGTCGAGATGCCGTTCAGCCGGGTCGGCTATCCCGAGGGCGAGGCCCCCGAAGAGCCGGTCACGAAAAGCTTCGAGATCGCGGGCGAGACGTTTGCCGACTGCGTCATGACCGGGCCGGTGGTCGGCTGGCTGTGGAAGGCGGCGGCGCAGCTGGCGGAGGTGCCCGAGGCCGTCGGCCAGCAGGTCTACGTCGCCGACATCCACGATTTCCTGTGGCTGTTCGGCCCGTTCCGCCCGACCCGCGGCGCCGGGCCGTGGTACTACGGCGCCGACGGCGACCTGGCCGAGGTGGCGTTCGTGATGGTGCCGCTGTGCGCGGTCTCGTCGCGGGCCCGGGCGATGAAGCTGGAGGATCTGCAAGCCTCGGGCGAGACCCTGGAGGAGGTGCTGCGCACCGACCTGTTCATCCTGCTGCGGCGGCAGCAAGCGGCAGGCTGAAGGCGCGCATCGCCAGGTAGAAGCTGAGCGCGCCGGACAGGCCGAGCCCCATCGGGAATTTCTGCGCGGTCCAGGATTTCCAGTCCGGCGCCTGTGCCCGGACCCATGCCGTGCGACGTGCGGTCCGGTGCACCAGCAGCGCCGCCAGCAGGCACATCGCCAGCACCAGGAAGAACACCGACAGGTCTTCGGGCCGGACGAAGGGCAGGAACGCCGCGATGTATTTCGCGTCGCCGCCGCCCAGATTGCCGCGCGCGTTCAGCACGAAACCGACCACCAGCGCGGCGAGGCCGATCGCCAGGCGCATGCCGTATTCCGGCAGCGGCACCAGGAACAGCCCGGACACCAGGAAGACCCCGAACAGGGTCAGGTTGAACACGTTCGAGATCTTCATCCGCTTCAGATCCCCCCACGCCGCCCAGATCGCGAACGGCAGCGTGAGGAAGAAGAAGGCGGCCTCGGGCATCACCATGGGCGCATCGCCTCCGGGTCTGGGTCTGGGGGTGTCAGCGCAGCACCGAGCGGTTCAGCGCCGCCAGCTTGGTCGCGGCCTGCTCGAAATACCGGGGATGGGTCTCGACGGCCTTTTCCAGCAGGCCCCGGCCGATGTCCACGTCGCCGTTGCGGATCGCCTGCAGCGCGACGTTGTGCAGCAGCTCGGCCTCGTCGGTCTTCGACATCGGCACGATCGGCAGGTCGTAGACCCGGCGCGTGGCGCGGCTGATCGCCAGGTTGTTCTTCGCCGAGAACATCTTGCTGTCGTAGCTGATCGCCTTGATGAACATCTCCTCGGCGCCGGTGCGGTCGCCGCGCGCCAGCTTGGAGATGCCCCAGTTATTGTAGATCGAGGCCGGCCGCGTGGTCAGCTCCCGCGCCTGCTGGTAGTAGGAATCCGCGCGCTTCCATTCCTTGCGGTTGTCGGCCACCATCGCCTCGAGCCGGTAGCGGTCGTAGGTCTCGACGGTCGGCGGAATCTGGCCGAGCTGGGTGCGCGCCGCGTCCCATTCGCCGGTCTGGATCAGCGCCTCGGCGAACTCCAGCCGGTCGGCGGCGGTCAGGTTCCCCTGGCGGTCCATCTCGCGGTAGGCGGAGGCGGATTCCGCCGGGCGCCCGGCGGCCAGCAGCGACTTCGCCAGACCGCGCTGGAACTCGACCCGGGTCGGGTCGTTCGCCAGCCCGCGCTGGAAATAGGCGACGGACTGCTTCGGGTCCGCGAAATTCAGCATCAACTCGTTGAGATTGCTCTCGTCGATGACGTTCAGGCTGTCGAGATTGGCGAGTTCTTCGCGGGCGGCGTCGCTGGCCGCCTGGTTGTCACACCCGGCTACGACCAGCGTGGCGAGGACGGCCACCTTTGGCAGGTGGGAAGTCCATGAAAACATAAGCCTGTACCTCTGCTCGGGGGGTTAGTTGTTTCCCAGCAGAAGATACCGCCCATTGCCCCGCCTGACCAATCGAAAATCGGCATCGGGCTCCTGCTCGGGCACGACCTGTGCCAGCTTTGCGTCAAGCAGCTGCAGGTTGTCGCGGATTTCCGGGCTGGCGCCGCTGTCCAGGGCGAAGGCGACGCGGAATGCCTCGCGCGCCTCGCCCAGCTCGCCCCGGTTGTAGAGCACGATGCCCAGGTTGTTCCAGGCCGGAACGAAGCGGTCGTCCTCGTCGATGGCGCGGCGCAGGACCTTCTCGGCCTGGTTCAGCCGGCCCAGCTTCAGGTTCGCCGAGCCGACGGCGCTGAGCACGTCGGCGTTGAGCCCGAGCTGCACGCCGGCGGCGTAATAGGCGTCGAGCGCCAGTTCGTACTCGCCGGACGCCATCAGCCGGTGGCCGATCGCCAGCCCGTCGTCGCCCTGCAGCCGGCGCGAGGCCGGCACGCCGCCCGGCCCGGTCGAGGTGTCCGACAGCCGGTCGCCGGCGCAGCCCGCAAGCAACAGCGCCGCGCCCAGCAGGGGCACGGCGCCGAACCTCCGCAGGAGGGTTTCAGAAGAGGACGCGGCCGATTTCATGCAGCGACGGACCGACGAGGATGATCAGCAGCGGCGGCACGGTGAACATCATCGTGCCCAGCGTCAGCTTCGTCGGCAGCTTGTTGGCCTTTTCCTCGGCGCGCATCACGCGCTTGTCGCGCATCTCGGAGGCGTACACCCGCAGCGCGTCGGCGATCGAGGTGCCGAAGGTCGCCGACTGCACCAGCACGGTGACGAAGGCCGAGATGTCCGAGACGCCGCAGCGCTCGCCCATGTCGCGCAACACGGTCACGCGGTCCTTGCCGGCGCGCATCTCGTTCGAGACGATCTCGAACTCCTCGGCCAGCGTCGGGTAGGACTTCTGCACCTCGGTGGCGACGCGCAGGATCGCCTGGTCCAGCGACTGGCCGGCCTCGACGCAGACCAGCATCAGGTCCAGCGCGTCCGGAAAGCCGTTGGTGATGTCCTCCTGGCGGACCTGCTTGCGCCGTTCCACCCAGTAGTCGGGGGCGTAGTAGCCGATCAGGCCCGGCCCGAGGACGCTGAGGATGACCGTGGTCAGCCCCGGCTCGTCCGGGCGGATCAGCACGGTCAGCGTGCCGACCGCCAGCAGGGTGACGCCGAGCACGAACCGGAACAGGTGATAGGTCGACACCGAGTTGCGCGAGCGGTAGCCGGCCTGCATCAGCTTCAGCCGGGTCTGGCTGAGTTCCTTGGCGTCGGTCGGCTCCAGATAGGGCTTGAACCGCTCCAGCTGGCGACCGCCGCTGTCATAGCGCAGCCGGACCGCGCCGTCCTCCTTGCCCTTCTTCGGCTGGTAGACGCCGGAGCCCTTGAGCTTGTTCAGCGGGTCCGGCTTCGTGCGGAACAGCATCGGGGCCGTCATCAGGATCATCAGGAACCCGAAGAACCCCAGAACGTAAAGCGGCCCGAGCGGTCCCAGGGCCGCGTGGGTGAACTCCCATCCAAGCCTCAGCATTTCCATCCTGCAGCGCCTCTCAGACCTTGATGTTGACCATCATACGCATGAAGATCACGTTGATGAACAGCATGATCGCGACGATGATCGCGGCCGGCACGAAGGCCGTCGTGTTCTTCACATCATCGTAGTAGTCGGGCTGGATCAGCTGGATGAACACCAGCGCCGCCAGCGGGAAGATCGACAGGAACCAGCCGGACCAGCGGGCCTCGGCGGTGATCGCCTTCACCCGGCGGAACAGCTTGAACCGCGCCCGGATCACCTTGGCCAGGCCGTCCAGGATCTCGGCCAGGTTGCCGCCCGACTGGCTCTGGATCGCCACCGCCACCGCCAGGAACTTGACGTCCTGGATGTCGATGCGCTGGGCCATGGTGTTCAGGCTTTCGGTCACCTCCATGCCGTAGGTGCTTTCGTCGACGACGATGCCGAACTCGGTGCCCAGCGGGTCGGGCATCTCCTGCGCCACGATGTTGATCGAGGACGAGAACGGGTGGCCGACGCGCAGGCTGCGCACGATCAGCTCCACCGCGTCGGGCAGCTGTTCCTCGAACAGGGCGATGCGCTTCTTGGCCTTGTTGTTCAGCCACAGGTAAACGGCGCCGTAGCCCATCACCACCGCAAGGCCGATGCGGATCGTCAGCCCGGCGCCGGTGAAGAAGGTCAGGCCCAGAAAGCCGGTGATGCCGATCACCACCATCACGATCAGCAGCCCGGTCGGCGAGAACGCGATGTTCGCCTGCGCCGCCTTGGCGCTGAGCGGCGCCAGCACCGGCAGGCCCTGGTTGCCGGAGTGCTGCTCGCGCTCGCGACGCAGCGTCTCCAGCACCTCTTCGCGCGATTCGCCCTTCTCGAGCAGCTCGAGACGGCGGTTGACCTTGCTCTCGAGGCGCACCGACTTGCCGAAGACAAGCAGGTAGATGCCCTCGATCATGAAGAACACGCCCACGAAGATGGCGGCGTAGATGAGTGGTTCGATGCTCATGCTCTCGTTCCTCCGGGTGCGGCCAGCGCTATGACTGCGGCACCGTGTAGATCGACGCCGGCAGGTCGTAGCCCCACTGCTTGAAGCGCTCGGCGTACTTGGACCGGATGCCGGTCGGCGTGAAGCGTCCCATGATCTGGCCGCCCTCGCCAAGACCCAGCCGCTCGAAACGGAAGATTTCCTGCATCGAGATGATGTCGCCTTCCATCCCCGTCACCTCGGTGATGGACAGCATCCGGCGCGAGCCGTCCTGCAGGCGGCTGACCTGGACGATCAGGTTCACCGCCGAGGCGATCTGCGCGCGCATCGCCTTGATCGGCATCTCGACCCCGGCCATGGCGATCATGTTCTCGAGCCGGCTGACCGCGTCGCGGGCCGAGTTCGCGTGGATCGTGGTCATCGAGCCGTCGTGGCCGGTGTTCATCGCCTGCAGCATGTCGATGACCTCGTTGCCGCGGGTCTCGCCGACGATGATGCGGTCGGGGCGCATGCGCAGCGCGTTGCGGAGCAGGTCGCGCTGGCTGACCTCGCCCTTGCCCTCGACGTTGGGCGGGCGGCTTTCCATCCGGCCGACGTGGATCTGCTGAAGCTGGAGTTCCGCCGTGTCCTCGATGGTCACGATGCGTTCGTGGTCGTCGATGAACGATGACAGCGCGTTCAGGTTGGTGGTCTTGCCCGAGCCGGTTCCGCCCGAGACGATGATGTTCAGCCGGGTCGCGACCGCCGCCTGCAGGTAGGCGGCCATTTCCTCGGTGAATGCGCCGTAGTCGACCAGCTCGTCGATCGACAGCTTGTCCTTGCTGAACTTGCGGATCGACACCAGCGCGCCGTCGACGGCGCAGGGCGGGACCATCGCGTTGAAGCGCGAGCCGTCCTGCAGGCGGGCGTCGACATAGGGGTGGCTTTCGTCGACGCGGCGGCCGACCGCCGAGACGATCTTGTCGATCACGCGCATCAGGTGCCGGTCGTCGCGGAACCGGACCGAGGTCAGTTCAAGCTTGCCCTGACGCTCGACGAAGATCTGCTGCGGCCCGTTGACCAGGATGTCGTTGACGGTCTCGTCCTTCAGCAGCACCTCGAGCGGGCCGAGCCCGGTGATCTCGTCGAACAGATCCTGGGTCATCTGCTCGCTCTCGACGGCGCTGAGCACGACGCCATTCTCGCGCAGGCCCTCGCGCATGATCGAGCCGATCTCGCGGCGCAGGTCCTGTTCCGTCGCCTTTTCCAGCGCGCCCAGGTTCAGCGTCTCCAGCAGCCGCTTGTGCAACTCCATGCGGATGTCGAGCAGACGCTCCTGCCGCTTGGCCTCGCGCTGGATGTCGGCGATCTCGCCGGCGCTCATCGCCTTCTTCGCCTTCTCGACGCGCTGCTTGGTCTTCAGGGCCTTTTCGGCGGGATCGACCTCGATCTTCGGTGGCGCCGGTGCGTCTTGGGCGCGCTGGTAGCGTCGGAACATGCGTAGGACCCTCCGGGCTTACTGGGCGACCGCGGCCTTTTCGGCGATCACGGCGTCGAAAATGGTCTGGGCGATGTTCTTGATCTCGCGCCGCAGCGCGTTCTTCGGGGCGCTCTCGCCCAGCGGCGCCCCCTCGTCGCAGGCCGATGCGACCTGCTTGCCGCCTTCGGGCAGCATGATGTTGATCTCGACGCCCAGGCTTTCGGCCAGGCGCTTGGCGCGGGCCTTGCCGCTCATGTCGGCGAACCCCGGCGCGCGGTTCAGCGCGAACTGCACCTTCTCGTAGGGCAGGTCCTCGGCCTTCAGCGCGCGCAGGAAGCGCAGGCAGTTCTGGGCCGAGCGCATGTCGACCTCCATCACCGCGAAGAACGTCTCGGACATGCGCAGCACCTGATCGAACCAGTGCACCAGTGCCTGTGGCATGTCGATGATCACGAAGTCGTAGGACGCCTGCGCGATCTCGATCAGGCGGGCGATGTCCTCGGGGGCGATGATGTCCAGCGGCAGCGTGTCCATCGGCGCGGTCAGCACCGCAAGCCGGGTCTTGTACGAGGTCAGGGCCGAGGCAAGCGCGTTGTGGTCGATGCTGTCGGGGTCCGAGATCAGCTCGTAGATCGCCTCGCGGCGCGGCAGGTCAAGGTAGGTCGAGACCGAGCCGTACTGGAAGTTGAAGTCGAGGATGCAGACGCGCTTGTCGGTCTTCTTGGTCAGCAGCGCCAGCTCCCAGGCCATGTTGACGGCGAAGGTGCTGGCGCCGACGCCGCCGGAGATGCCGTAGATCGGGATCACCAGGCCGTGCCGCTTGCGCTGCTTGCCCTTCTGCGGCTGGGCGATGTTCTCCTTGACGATCGAGCGCATCTGCGTGATCGAGTCCGCCAGCGCGCCCTCGGCCATCGGGTAGGGGGCGAAGTCGTCGGCCCCGACCTTGAGCAGGCGGTGCAGGGACTGGGGCGAGACGTCCTTGACGATCAGCAGGACCTTGAGGCCGTGGTCGCGCGCCGTCTGGACCACGCGGACCGCGGCGTCCAGCTCCGGCTCTTCGTCCGAGGAGACGGCGACGATGGCGATTTCCAGATCGGCACCGGCGCCGGCCTTGAGCGCGGCCTCGCCGCCCTTCAGCGCCATCGGCGCCCAGCGGCCGGACAGCTCCCGGTCGAGATCCTCGACGAGGGCAGGGAACTCCTGGATGTTCCGCGCGATCACGAAAATTTCGGTTTCGTCCGCCTTAACCTTTAGCAGGCCCATGTCGACACCTCGATTCCAATCGGACACCTGACACGTCCCTTGGGACGGCAGCCGCGGCTGCATGCTGCGCCGCGGGACTCACTACAGGTTTTCAGAAACACCATAGGTCATACCCGAGTCCGATTACACATCCAAAACCCTACAGGGCCTAACAAAACATGATTTTTCGATATCAAAAGTGGCGAAAGTGCGACTCCGGTAAGTGAATCTTGCGTTAACTGGATGTTAGGGAAAATCTGCTGTCCGGCACAGCCAGATTTGTGCCGCTTCCGAGGCCGCGCGCGGCACCGCGCCGACCCGGCGGTCGGGGCCGCGCGCAATGCGGCCGCCGCAAAGGAAAACCGCCGGCCCGAGGGCCGGCGGTTTCGGTTCGCGATCGGAGAGACGGACTTACTGCTCGTCCGCCGAAATGTAGCCCTGGTAGATGTTGTGCGCGACCTTGCCGTCGAAATCGTAGCCCAGGAACCGGCGGTCGAAGCCGACGATCTGGGTGACGGTGCGACGGTTCAGCCGTTCGGGGTTCGGCGTCGCGATCAGCGGTCGGGTTTCGCCCAGCGACGCCACCGCCTCGACCTGTCCGCGGCGCACGCCGCGGGCGATCAGGTAGTTCACCGCAGACTGGGCGCGGCGCAGGCCGAGCCGCTGGTTGTAGGCGTTGGAGCCGACCAGGTCGGTGTGCCCGTAGACGCGGAACTTGATCGCCGGGTTGGCCCGGATCCACGCCGCCTGCTGGTCCAGCGCGGCGCGGGCTTCGGCGTCCAGCGTCGACTGGTTGAAGGCGAAGTTGATCATGTCCGGCGCCGAGGCCCTGAACTGCGCCTGCAGGTCGACCAGCAACTGGCCCTGCAGGCTGACGGCCTGGGCGAGCAGGTTGCTGGTGGTGGCGCCGCCGAACGCGGTGGTGCGCTTCAGGTCGCCGGCCACCTGCCCCTCGCAGCCGGCAAGTACGGCCACGACGCCCAGGACGGTCGTTGTCTTCAGAAGGGATTTCATGTCGCTCACTCCATCACGTAGCCGTAGGAGCCCTGGAAGTCCTGACGTGCCACGTCGCGGACGACCGGAGAGCCTTCGATCGAGCCGTTGAAGAACAGTTCGAGTTCGGTCGGGATCCGCATCCGGTCGGTCGGCAGCGACAGCAGGTCGCCGTCGGTGGGCGAAACCAGGTGCGGGGTGATCATGATGACCAGCTCGCTCTGCCGCCGGGCGAAGCTGGACGAGCGGAACAGCGCTCCCAGCACCGGCACGTCGCTGAGCCAGGGCACCTGGTTCACGTTGTCGGTGAAGTCGTCCTCGAGCAGGCCGGCGATGGCGAAGCTCTGCCCGTCGCGCATCTCGACCACGGTCGAGGCGTTGCGGGTCGAGATCGTCGGCGCGCCTTCGATCACTTCCTCGATGTCGCTGACCTCGGTGGTCAGTTCCAGCCGGATCAGGTCCTCGTCGATCACCGTGGGGGTGAACTGCAGCTGAACGCCGAACGGCTTGAACTCGATCGTGGTCACGCCGTCGCCCGAATCGACCGGGACCGGGAATTCACCGCCCGCCAGGAAGCTGGCGCTTTCGCCGGAGACGGCGACCAGGTTCGGCTCGGCGAGGGTGCGGACCATGCCCTTGTCTTCCAGCGACTGGATCAGCAGGTTCACGGTGAAGTCGCCGAGGTCGAACAGGCTGAGGCCGAAGACACCGGTCGAGGTCGGATCGATCAGGAAGTCGCCCGGGCTGCCGAAGCCCGAATCGACGATGCCCAGCGCCTGGCCGTCGCCGCCGAAGGCGCCGCCGGCGGCGTCGTTGCCGGCGAAGGTCGTGCCCAGGTTGGTGCCGAGCGATTTCGCGACCGTGCGCGACATCTCGGCGAAGCGGACCTTCAGCATCACCTGCTGGGTGCCGCCGACCATCATCAGGTTGGTCACCTGCCCCGGCGCGTAGCGTTCTGCCAGCTCGAGCGCGCGGGAAACCTTGCGGGCCCCGCTGACACGTCCGCTGAGGATCATGCCACCGGCCGCGGCGGTCACCTCGATCGGCTCGTTCGGCAGGATGTCGCGAAGCCGTTCCTTGAACTCGACCAGATCGGGCGTGACCACGACCTCGACGTTGGTGATCAGCTCGCCCTCGGGGCCGAGGATGGTCAGCGTGGTGCGGCCGGGGGTCTTGCCGAGCACATAGATCGTGCGCTCGCCCAGCGTCGCGATGTCGGCGATGGCCGGGTTGGCCACGGAGAGTTCGGCGAACGGACGGTCCGCTTCCATGACGATCGCCCGGTTCACGGACACGGAGATGTTGTCGGAGGTCGCCCCCCGCATCACCTGCAGCACGCTTTGTGCGGACGCATCCGACACAAGAGGTGCCGACAGAACGAACCCCAAGAGGCTCGCCTTTATCAGTCGGTTCCAGTTCATAGTCCTGCCTCTCCAAACGAATGGGTCAGGCGGTCCGCCATACGGTCGTCGCCCATGGTGACAAAAATGTCGGGAAATTCGATTTTACTCAATAATCAATGTCTTGCGGGTGCCACTTGATGTTCCGATGCCACACAGGAATGTTTTTCCCTTGTTTTTCAAGGGGGCAACGCGCTGCAGAGGGGCCTGAAAACCGGCCGATGAGGGACTGCCGGATTTAGGAACATGTCTGAAGTAAGCCGATGTCCGGCGGTTCGGAAAAGAATAGCGCCCGGACAAGGGCCGGGCGCGAAAGAATCTCTGCAGTGTAGGCCGGCCGCGGCGGACGCTCTTTACTGCGTCGCCTCCTCGTCGGGGCAGGGAACCTCGAGAGTGGTGATCTGCAGGCCGCGCCGGATCCGGTTGAAGCACTTCCGCTGCTTCTCGACCTCTACTTCCTGGATTCCGAGCAGGTCGCGCTGGGTGACCTGCAGCGGGCCGAGGATCTCTTCCTCTTCCGAGCCGCGCAGCGACAGCGACAGCTTGCCGGACGCTTGCGCCTGCGCCAGCGTCGCCACGGTGATCGGCGGCACTTCGAGGGTGATCGTGCGCGCCACGGTCGGGCGCCGCGTGTCCTGATCGGCGATCTGGTCGATTGCGATCAGGTCGATGTCCTCGAGCAGCAGCTTGGTGACCGCCTGCCCGCCCTGCGTTCCCGACCAGTAGATGTCCACGCGGTCCCCCGGCTGCAGGAAGCCGGACACGCCGGTCGAGACGTTCACGTTGATGGTGTATGCACGCATGCCCTTGTTCAGCCGCGACGACACGCCCGCGTCCTGGCCGAATCGGGTGACCTTGGTCGCCATGATGATCTCGCCCGGCTCCATCGTGCGGACGATCTGGCGCGGCTCGGTATCCTCGTTGCCGAACAGCGCCTCGAGCGAGGTGAAGGCGGTCTCGGGCACGGCGTCGTTCGGGAACCGGACCTCGACCGCGTCGCCCTCGCGCAACTCCTGCCCGTAGCGCAATTCCCGCGTCGCGAGCAGAACCGGCGTGGTGTCGACGACCTTGCTGGCCTTCGCGCGCAGGACGCTGTTCTCGTATTGCAGGGCGCGGAACTGCTCCATCGCCATGTACACCGCGAATCCGGCGATGCCGATACCGACGAGAAAGACGAGCGCGAAGACGATTCTCATGTTGGAGTCACCCTTGTTTTCCCAGGTCCGTCGGCGGTGCGCGCAAGACGCGGCCGCTGTCCGTGGCGTCGCCCGCCTGCCAGCGGTCACTGGGTGGAGGAGCGGACCTTAGTGTAGATGTCAGATGCGGTCGCGTAAACGCCCCCGCGAATGACACTGATCGCGACCAGCCCGATCGTGACGATCGACGCCGTCAGGACCACCCAGTCGACGGTGACGGCTGCGTCTTCATCTTCCGCGGCGCGTTGCCGAAGGTTTCGTGCAATGTCGAACAGACGCATGGTCCTGCCTCCCGCAACTTGGTGTCGGCGTTGGCGGCGGTTTCAAACCGAACGGGGCAGCCCTTTGTAGGGCTGCCCCGGAAACCCCAGCCCAGCTTTCGATTACTGGGTGATGGCGTCGGTCAGCGACGAGTAGATGTCCGACGCGGCATCGTAGACACCGCCGCGGATGATGTTCAGCACGACCAGGCCGATGCCGACGATGGCTGCGGTCAGCACGACCCAGTCCACGGTCACGGCGCCGTCTTCATCCTTGACGAAGTTCTTCTTCAGCTTGAACAGTTTCATTTAGAGTACCTCCAGGGGGTAGATGATTGCTGCTTATCGCAACGGTTCAATTTCCAGACGCCCGGGCCGTACGTCGTTTCGCCGCCCTGCCGCTTTCCTTCGTTCCGTTCCTTCACAAACGTCGTTACTCAGCGAACACCTGCAATACACGCGAGAAATCGGGCAGAAAAATGACGCGTTGTGGGGATTTGATGATAATTCGCCGGCGAGCACATTATCCGTTAATTCCAGCGCGGTAAGTGAGCTTGCGCCTCGTCGAAGGCGGGGCGGGCGGCAGGGTTCTGCGTGTGCCGCGCCCGATTTGTTGCGGTTTAGACACGTAGAATTTCGGATCTCGGAGAATCGCCGGATTGCACAGGCACGCTGTGTTCGCATAGGAGTAGTAACTAGGCAGGGCGGCGCGCCTTTCAGGGGAGCAATACGTTGCGCGAATTCTTCACCCGTATTGCTTTCGCCATCTGCCTGTCGTTTCCGGTGACGGCCGCGGCCGAGGAACCTTCCGGATTCACCTTCAAGCGCGTGAAGCCGCCGCCGGCCGGGGCCGGAAAGCTGATCACGATCCAGATCGAACCCGTGGTGAAACCGGTGGCGGTGCTGGACCACAAGCCGGATCTGCCGCCCGTCGCGATCGGCATCAGGCGCAAGGCGGTCACCGCCCCGTCCTCCGCCGGCGAGGCATCGTGGTTCTGGGCGCTGATGTCGCCGGCGCTGAGCGATGCGGGTTTCTCGAAGATGTCGCGCGCGGTGCAGGTGCTCGGGGCGCACACCGTCGAATCGGCGGCGATGACGCCGCATCCCGCGCTCGTCGCCAGGATCGTCGAGACCTGGGGCGCGGAGATCCTGAAGGCGACCGCCGGCACCCAGGTGTCGCCGGCGCTGGTGGCGTCGGTGATCGCGATCGAGAGCGCCGGCAACCCGACCGCCAAGAGCCGCGCCGGCGCCGTCGGCCTGATGCAGCTGATGCCGGCGACGGCGCGCCGCTTCGGCGTCACCGACCGGACCGATCCGGCGCAGAGCATCCGCGCCGGCGTCGCCTATCTGGCGTTCCTGCTCGACGAGTTCCGCGGCGACGCGCTGCTGGCCCTGGCCGGCTACAACGCCGGCGAGGGCGCCGTGCGGCGCAACGGCGGCGTACCGAACTACACCGAAACCCGCGCCTATGTGCCAAAGGTCGTCGCGGCCTGGAGCCAGGCGCGCGCGTTGTGCCTGGCGCCGCCGGTCCGGGTGACCGATGGCTGCCTGTTCACCGGACTGGAAATCGCGGCCCGATGAACCGGGTCGACGTCGACACGGCGCCGCCGCTGGTCGCCGACCTTGACGGCACGCTGATCCGCTCGGACACGCTGCTGGAATGCTTCTGGAAGGGGATGGGGGTCGCCCCGGTCAGGACCGTGGCGACCGCGCTGCGGCTGTTCCGCCGCCGCGCCGCGCTGAAGCACGCCCTGGCCGAGATCGCCAGACCCGAGCCCGGAACGATTCCGCTGGACGAGGACGTGATCGCGCTGCTGGCGTCCGCCCGCCAGCAGGGGCGCAAGGTGCATCTGGTGTCGGGTGCGACCCGCGGGCTGGTCGAGGAGATCGCCGGTCTCTACGGCCCGTTCGACGGCATCGACGGGTCGGATCGCGACGGCAACCTGACCGCGCACCGCAAGGCGGCGCGGCTGACCGAACGGTTCGGACACCGGGGGTTCGACTATGTCGGTGATTCGGTCGCGGACATCCCGGTCTGGCAGGCGGCCCGCAAAGGGTTCGTCGCCAGGCCCAGGCCGGCGTTTCTGCGGCTGCTGAAGCTGAAAGGCCTGGAGCCGGCGCCGGTGGGGGCGCCCTGGCGCACGCGCGACCTGTTGCGCGCGCTGCGCCCGCACCAGTGGCTGAAGAACATGCTGCTGTTCCTGCCGCTGATCGCCGCGCACCGGACCGACGCGGCCGGCATCTCGGCGGTCGTGCTGGGGATCGTCGCGTTCTCGGCGCTGGCCTCGTCGATCTACATCGTCAACGACCTGATCGACCTGGACGCCGACCGGCTGCACGAGAGCAAGCGGAACCGGCCGTTCGCCAGCGGCCGGGTGCCGATCAAGATCGGGATGGCGGCCAGCCTGGGGCTGGGGCTGCTGGGCATGGCGCTGGGCGCGGTCCTCGGCGGCTGGATGATGCTGGTGCTGCTGGTCTACCTGGTGTCGACGCTGTCCTACTCGATGCACCTCAAGCGGGTGCGCTGGGTCGACGTGACCATGCTGGCCGGGCTGTACACGCTGCGCGTCGTCGCCGGCGCCGTCGCCGGCGGGGTGGCGGCCTCGGGCTGGCTGTTCGGCTTCATCTTTCCGGTGTTCCTGTCGCTGGGCTGCGTCAAGCGCCTGACCGAGCTATCGCGCGCCCGCGGCGACGGCTTTTTGCCGGGCCGCAGGTACCAGCCGCGAGACCGGGACGACCTGCTGAACGTGTCGATCATTTCGGGCATCGCCTCGGTCACGGTGTTCGTCGCCTATTCGCTCAGCGACACGGCCGCCAGCCTCTACGATCCGGTGCGCGCGCTCTGGGCGGTGGCGCTGCTGCTGTCGGTCTGGCTGGTGCGGATGATCTGGACCGGCTGGAAGGGCCAGCAGGACTACGACCCGATCATCTTCGCGATCACCGACCGGCAGGGCGTGGTGCTGGTCGCGCTGTCCGCGGCGCTGCTGCTTTATTCCGGGACCTGAGCCGTGCGGCTCAGATCTGCAGCTTCTTGAAGATCGGCTCGGGCACCGAGCGGATGATCGCCATGATCCCGGCCCAGAACCACGGCGTGTAGACCACGTTCCGGCGGCGGCGCACGGCGGCGAGGATGTCCTTCGCGACCGCCTCGGGCGCGGCGACCAGGAACATCCCGTCCAGCCCCCAGGTCATCGCGGTGTCGACGAAGCCGGGTTTCACCGTCACCACGTGCACGCCGCTGCGGCCCAGCCGGTTGCGCAGGCCCGACAGCAGGGTGGCGAAGCCGGCCTTGGCGGCGCCGTAGACATGGTTCCCCAGCCGGCCGCGGTCGCCGGCGACCGAGGCCACGCCGACCACGGTGCCGGCGCCGCGGGCCTCCATCAACGGCGCCAGCCGCAGCAGCAGCGTGCCGGTGGCGGTGAAGTTGTCCTGCACCACGCCGGCCAGCAGCGACGGATCGGCCTCGACCTCGGTCTGCGGCGGCATCGCGCCGGCGAACACCGCGACGTTGAACGGCCCCTCCAGCGCGGCGGCGCGGGCGACGAGCGCGGCTTCCGTGCCGGGATCGCGGGTGTCGTAGGCCAGCACCTCGACCGCCTGCGCCCCGCGCAGCCGCAGGTCGGCGGCGTCGCGCTGCAGATCCTCGGTGTCGCGGCCGCACAGCAGCAGCGTCGCGCTGCGCGGCGCGGTGGCGCGCGCCAGCGCGCGGGCCATGGCCGAGCTGGCGCCGACGATGATCCAGGTTTCGGTCATGCGCTGTTCCCCCTGAGCGCCAGCCGGCGCGCGAGATCGGTTTCGAAGACGCCGTCCGGATCGGCCGCGCGCACGCTGGCGCGGAAGCTGTCCAGTTCGGGGTACATCCGCGCGACATGCTCCGGCCGCGCCAGCGAATCCTTGGCCAGGTAGACGCGGCCGCCGGCGTCGGCGGTGCGCTCGACAAGCCGCGCGATCAGCGCGGCGGCGGCGGGCCGGGCGGGAAAGTCGACGGCCAGCGTGTAGCCCTGCATCGGGAACGACAGCGGCCCGGCGCGGCCCGGTCCCATCCGTTTCAGCACCGCCAGCGGCGCGGCCAGCCCCGAGGCCGCGATCTCGGACAGCATCGCCCGCAGCGTGTCGCGGGCGGTGTCGGTCGGCAGCACGCACTGGAACTGGTGGAAGCCGCGCTTGCCGTACAGCCGGTTCCAGCCGGACAGGGAATCGAGCGGAAACAGGAAGCCGGCCAGCGGCCGGCGGCGGCTGCGCCCGGCTGCGGGGATCCGGCGGAAGTAGCGGGTGTTGAACGCGCGGACCACCGCGCCCGAAAGCAGGAAGCCGGGCGCGTCCATCGGGATCGCGCGGTGCTTGCGCGCCGGGACATAGGGTGCGCCGGGCGGCGAGAATTCGGCCTCCTCCAGCACGCCGCGGCCCAGCGCCTCGCCGCTGGCGGTGGCGTCGATCCAGCCGACCTGGAACGGCGCGGTGCTGGCGGCGAAGGCGTCGAGATAGGCGTCGAGGCCGGCGATGCGGCGTTCGCTGACCTCGACGGTTCCGGACGGGCAGGGCGCCAGCCGGATCGCTGCGCTTTCGATCACGCCGGTCAGCCCCATGCCGCCCAGCGTCGCGCGGAACAGCTCGGGCTCGGTGTCCCCGGATACCTCGCGGGGGGTGCCGTCCGGGCCCAGCAGGCGCAGCGATTCGACGTGCTGTCCGAAGCTGCCGATCTGGTGGTGGTTCTTGCCGTGGACGTCGGCGGCGATCGCCCCGCCCAGCGTGACGTGGCCGGTGCCGGGCAGCACCGCGGGCATCCAGCCGCGCGGTGCCATGTGCGCCAGGATGTCCGAAAGCCGAACGCCGGCCTCGGCCTCGAGCACGCCGGTCTGCGGGTCGAACGCCAGCATCCGGTCGAGCCGGGTCATGTCGACCGCCGCGCGGCGGCCCGACAGCGCGGCATCGCCGTAGGAGCGGAGCGCGCCGAGCGCCGGGCCCGGCGTTTCGGCCAGGTGGCGGCGCAGCGCGGCGACCTTCTCGGGGCGGGCGCGGCCGGCATTCGCCGACAGCACGCGCCCCCATCCGGTGTACGGGGCGGAATTAAGCGGCATGCGCTCCTCTCGTTGCGGCGCGGGTGGCCAGGGGGAACATCGCCAGGCCGATGGCGATGGCGAACCAGAGCGTGGTCAGGCGGATCACGGCGGTGGCCGGGATCGACACCGACAGCGGCACGCCCTCGAGCGTCAGCAGCGCGACCATCGCCGCCTCGGCGCCGCCCAGCCCGCCCGGCGCGCCGGTGGCGCCGCCGGTGACCATGGCGATCAGGAAGATCCCGACCGCGGTCCACAGCGAGACCTCGGCGCCCATCCAGCCCAGCAGCAGGTGGAACGACAGCCCCTCGGCCAGCCAGCCGAGACCGCCGAGCGCGAGCGCCGGCAGCACCACCTGCCAGGCCGAGAACGGGCGCAGCGCCTGCGCCGCCCGCCGCGCGCGGCCGAACAGCCGCGGCCAGCGCCCGAGCAGCCGCCAGCCCAGCTCCAGCGCCGCGGTCAGCAGGCTGGCGCGGGTCACCATGATCGCCGCAACCACCGACAGCACGGCCACCGGCAGCCCCCCGGCAAGGCCGGCGGTGCTGAACGCCACGGCCACGGCGGTCAGCAGGCCGATGGCGGCCAGATCGGCGGCGCGGTCGACCACGACCAGCGCGGCGCAGCGTTCCAGCGGGGTGCCGGTCTCCTGCGTGATCCAGCGCAGCCGCACAAGCTCGCCGACCCGGCCGGGGGTGGCGGTCATCGCGAACCCGCCGAGGTAGTGGCGCAGCGTCTGGCGGAACGTGACCGGGATGCGCTGCACCCGGCAGTAGAGCTGCCAGCGCAGCGCGCGCAGCATGTAGTTGGCCAAGGCGAGCAGCAGCAGAAGCGCCACCTGCCCCGGCGTCAGCCGACCGATCGAGGCCCAGGTCTCCTGCCAGCCGGTCGCCGCGGCGAGGCCCGCCAGGCCGAGCACCATCACCGCCACCAGCCCGGCCGTCAGCCAGACGTCGCGCCGCGGGCGGGCGGGATGGGTCGGGTGGGTCGCGTCCGTCATGGCATTCCCGTGCTGCCCGAAGCGGGCCGTTCCGGCAGCGTTACAGGCCGCTTCGGGCAGAACAATGGCAAGACGCGAATATGTTCCGCATCGGCGGCGGCATCCGCGGCGGGTTCAGGTCTGGAACTCGTCGGCCCAGTCCGGGTTGCGGCGGCGCTGGGCGTTGACGAACGGGCACAGCGGCACGATCTTCACGCCCTCGGCACGGGCGTCGGCGACCAGCCGCTCGACCAGCGCCCGGCCGGCGCCGGTGCCGCGCAGCGCGTCGTCGACCTCGGTGTGGTCCGCGATCACCAGTTGCGGCGAGGCGATCGAGAAGGTCAGCTCCGCCGATCCCTGCGGATGACGCAGGACGTAGCGGCCCTTGGATCCGTCGACCTCGCGCGCGATGTCAAATTCGCTCATCCGACGATCGCGGCTTCGGTCGAGGCGCGCGCCTCGTCGGCGGTGACCTCGGGGGCAAGCTCGACGATCTTCAGACCGCCCTCGACCACGTCGAAGACGCCGAGGTTGGTGATGATCCGGTGCACCACGCCTTTGCCGGTCAGCGGCAGCGTGCATTCCTTCAGCAGCTTCGGCTCGCCGGCCTTGTTGGTGTGGTCCATGATCACCACCACGCGCTTGACGCCGGCGACCAGGTCCATCGCGCCGCCCATGCCCTTGACCAGCTTGCCGGGGATCATCCAGTTCGCCAGGTCGCCGTTCTCGGCCACCTCCATCGCGCCGAGGATCGCCATGTCGATATGACCGCCACGGATCATCGCGAAGCTGTCGGCGGAGGAGAAATACGAAGTCCGGTCCAGCTCGGTGATGGTCTGCTTGCCGGCGTTGATCAGGTCCGGGTCGATGGTGTCCTCGGTCGGGAACGGACCCATGCCCAGCATCCCGTTCTCGGACTGCAGCGTCACGTCGATGCCGTCCGGGATGTAGTTCGACACCAGCGTCGGGATCCCGATCCCGAGGTTGACGTACATGCCGTCCTGCAGCTCCTGCGCGGCGCGGGCGGCCATCTGATTGCGGTCCCAGGGCATCAACATTCTCCCGTCGCGTGAATCTTCGGTTGCGGTTGCATCGGATCGCCGAGCGCGCCCTCGGGCGCGCCGGCGAAATAGTGCTGCAGGCACAGCGCGCCGTAGTCGGCGTTCATGTGCACGTAGTCCTCGTCGGAATGTTCCGGCCCGCGCAACCCGCGGGAGCCGACGCCGTACTCGGCCCTGGTCATGCCGAACGGCCGGCGCGCCTCGGCCGGCGGGCGCAGCACGGCGATGCCGTGGTCGGCGAACACCTCGGCCATCTGGTCGAAGAACGCCTCGAACGCGGTATCGACACCGTCGTCGCGCGCGGTCAGCGCGTTCCAGACCTCCATCTTCGGCGCGCTCAGCGCGGATTCCGAGCGGAACGGCATCAGCAGGACGGTCAGCGCCGGCTTGCGCCAGCCGCGCCATTGCGCGTCGGGCAGGAATCCGGCGGCGAGGTCGCGGCAGACCGCGGCGAACGCGCGCCGCGACATCCGGCGGTCGGCGCCCGCCACGCGGATGTCGTCGATGTCCTGGTCCGCCAGGATGCGCCCGATTTCCTGCATCGGCCACCTGAACCCGGCCCAGAGCACGGTGTCCGAATTATGCAGATCGGCGGAAAGCGTGCCGTTGATCTTCATCAGCGTGTTCCGCACCTGCGGCACGCGCGCGGCGACGGCGTCCGGCAGGTAGAGCCGATGGCGGTCGTCGAGGTGAAGCCGCTCGAACAGCGGCCGGGTCGCGGCGAAGAATTCCATCTCCTCGTCGGGGAAACGGTCCGCGACCGTCTGCCAGCCCTCGCGAATGGCACCGACGTGCGATGTGCCGATGACATGGGTGCGCCTCATCGGGAAAACGCCTCCAGCAGGACTTCCTCGCACACCACGTCTTCCGTCCGGTCCTCGCGCCTGCGCCGCCGCTGGCGCCGCGGCTCGTCGGGCTCGGGCTCGGGCGCGTCGCCGATGCCGTGTGCGGCGCGGAAGGCGCCCATCGCGGTTTCGACGCCCTGCGGCGCGACATTGCGCAGGTTCGCCTCGTAGTACGCGCCGCGCGCGTTCTGCGAGGTGATGATCTCGAACGACGGGAAGTAGTCGACGTCCTCGAACCGCTCGGTCAGCATGCCGCAGACCGCCCGCAGCACCGACTTGGAGTAGCAGCTTGCAACCTCGACATGCTGTCCGGTGGCGGTCGCGGTCAGCGGCACCGGGGACACGGTGACCAGGAAACGGGCGTCCGGCCGGGACTGCCTGAGCGTCTCGCGGAAGGTGCAGAAATCCGCGAGCACCGCGGGCACGTCGAAGTTGCGGAACGCGAATTGCTGCGGATCAAAGCTGCCGGCGATGGTGCCGGGCGCGGTCGGGTAGACGGTGCCGCTGTCGCGGTGGCACCAGGCTTCGGTCAGGCCGAAGGTGAACACGAACAGGTCCGCGCTCCGGAACGCCTTGCGCACGCAGGTCAGGTGCGCCTCGCGGTGGCGCAGCACCAGCGCCTCGCTCTCCAGCCCGTCGGGCTCGACGCCGGGGCGCTGCGCGTCCACGAACCGATCGCCCTTGCGCCACACCGGCAGCGCCGGGCTCAGGGCGCCGTCCGCCTCGGCCTGCAGCTGCGCCAGCTGCCGCGCGGTGTAGATGTTGCCGTAGCGCGCGGAAAACAGGCGGTAGCCGTAGCGGCGCGCGGTCTCGTCGCGCACGCGTGCCGGCAGCGGCTCGAAGTCCATCACGTTGAAGCCCGAGGTCCGCAGCGCGCGGCCGACGTGCTGGGCGAAGCAGCTGCCGGCGGTGACGATGCGCATGTCGCGGGTCACCGGAAACCGCGGCCGGTACAGATCGCCCGGATCCAGCGGCGCGCGCTCGGCGACCGCCGAACGCCAGTAGGCGCGCGGCGGCAGGTCGCGATACGGGGAAGCGGGACGATCCACCTGCCGCCCCTACGAGGCTTCGCGCAGGGTGCGTTTCTCGATGCGCTTCTCGTGCTCGCCCTGGACGATGCGGTCGACGAAGATGCCCGGGGTGTGGATGTTGTCCGGATCGAGGCTGCCGACGGGGACGATCTGCTCGACCTCGGCGATGCAGATCCGGCCGCAGGTGGCGGCGTCCGGATTGAAGTTCCGCGCGGTCTTGCGGTAGACCAGATTGCCCTGCGCGTCGCCCTTCCAGGCCTTCACGATCGCCAGGTCGGCGAAGATGCCGCGCTCCAGGATGTAGTCCTGGCCGTCGAACTGCTTCACCTCCTTGCCGTCGGCGATCTGGGTGCCGACGCCGGTCTTGGTGTAGAAGCCGGGGATGCCCGCGCCGCCGGCGCGCATGCGCTCGGCCAGGGTGCCCTGCGGGTTGAACTCGAGCTCCAGCTCGCCCGACAGGTACTGGCGCATGAACTCGGCGTTCTCGCCGACATAGGACGAGATCATCTTCCTCACCTGCCGGGTCTGCAGCAGCAGCCCGAGGCCGAAGTCGTCCACACCGGCGTTGTTCGACGCGACGGTCAGATCCTTGACGCCCGAGTCGCGGATGCCCGCGATCAGCAGTTCGGGGATGCCGCACAGGCCGAACCCTCCGGCCGCGATGAGCATCCCGTCCTGCAGCAAGCCGTCGAGGGCCGCGGCCGCCGAGTCGTAGACCTTGTGCATCTGTTCGATTCCCCTTTGGTGCCGCTCGTCGTGGCCGACTTTCTGCACCTGCGAAGAAGGCGTCAACCCCTGTCGGGGCCGGTCAGCCGCCGCGCAGGTGCGGCGCGCGCTCGGCGATCCGGCGCAGCGCCACCCGCGGGGCCGAGAAAACACGGCTTCCGGGCGACGCCACCTGCGCCATCTGCGGGTTCGCCAGCACGACCAGGTCGGCGGTGCTGTTCCCGATCGCGTCCCGGATCGCCCGGTCGTGCCCGATCCGGTCGCCGGCCAGCAGGCGCTGGTGCGCGTCGGGCACCGCAATCAGCCGGACCGAGGCCGCCCCCACGGTCGCCCCGAACAGCCGGCCGACGGCGAAGGTGTCGGCCGGATCGGAGTGCAGCACGTCGACGTGCTTGCCCTGCGCGCGCGCCGCCAGTTCCTCGGCCAGCAGCACGTCCGCGGCCAGGCCCGGGCCGGCGGCGCGCGCCAGGTGCAGGCTGGTCAGCAGCACGGCGTCATTGCCGGCGCCGATCCGCTGCAGGTGCATGCGCAGTTCCTCGGCCAGCCCGTCGTCGATGCCCGCGGTGCGGGCCCGGTGCTCGAGATCGGTGCGCAGGTGGTGCGTCAGCCGCATGCCCTTGGGCGCCGCCGCCTCGTAGGCGGCGATGCTGGCGAGCGAGGTGTGCAGGCACGAGACGCGCAAGCGGAACTCCATTTCGGCGTCGGCCGGTCGGAAAACGCGGGAAGCGCCGCGTCCGGGGCCGCGACGACCGTCATGCGGGTGCGGCGGGGCGGCGCTGTGACGCGAATGGGGTGATTTGCGGTCCGACCGGGGGCCGAATGTGCCGCTCAGAGCGGTGGATCGAGCGCCGCGATCATGCCGTCGAGGCGGGCGTCGAACGCGGCCTGCACATCCGCCGCGGGCTGGTGCGCGGCGATCCGCGCCTGCAGCGGGTCAGGGGCGGCGATCGCGGATCCCGACAGCTGCTGCAGCACCGCGTGGCCGCAGAACGGCACGTGCAGCTCGGAATAGCCGCCCTCGTGGACCATCGCCAGCCGCCCGTCGCACAGCCGGTCGGCGGCGTCCATCACCGTCGCGGTCATGTGCCGGAAGGTCTCGGCGCTGCACAGCATCCGCGCCAGCGGGTCGACCCCCGAGGCGTCGAAGCCGCAGGCAACGACGATCAGCTCCGGTCCGAAGGCGTCGAGCGCCGGAACCACCGCGCGTTCCATCGTCGCCAGATAGCTCGCGTGGCCGGCGCCCGGCGGCAGCGGCAGGTTCAGGTTGGCGCCCAGCCCGGCGCCGCGGCCGCGGTCCGCGCTGTCGCCGGTGTCGAGCGGGTAGTTCCGTTCCTGGTGCAGCGAGATCGTCAGCACGTCCGGATCGTCGAGAAAGATCGCCTCGGTGCCGTTGCCGTGGTGCACGTCCCAGTCGACGACCGCGATGCGCCGCGCCAGACCCTGCGCCTGCACCGCGCGAATCGCGATGGCGATGTTGGCCAGCAGGCAGAAGCCGTTGGACCAGTCCGGCAGGCAGTGGTGCCCGGGCGGGCGCGACAGCGCATAGGCGTTGTCGGCCTCGCCGCGCAGCACCGCGGTCAGCGCGGCGACCGCCAGCCCCGCCGAAAGCGCGGCAAGCTCGTAGCCGCCGGGCCCGAACGGCGTGCGCAGGCCGATCTCGCCGCCGCCCGCGTCGGAGCGCGCCTTGAAGGCGTCGAGATAGGCGGCCGGGTGGACACGCAGCAACTGCGCGCGCGACGCCGGCTCGGCGCCGCGCATCAGCAGGTCCCGCTCCAGCCCGGTGGCGCGCAGCAGGTTCACCAGCCGTCGCTTGGTCTCGGGGCCTTCGGGATGGCCGCCGGCGGCGAACGGCTGCACCAGGCCGCCCGCCGGCACGGTCAGCGCATAGGTCCCGCCGCCGTGCCAGAGACAGCGCTCGTCCCAGAAAAAGCCGGTGCGGCGCATCGCTTCCGGCTCAGGCCGCCAGCAGGGTTTCGATCTCGGCGCGCAGCGCCTCGACCTCGCGGCTTGCGGCGGATCGTGCGGCCAGGCCCAGCGCCGTCGTCCCCGCGGCCAGCCCGTTGGCGAAGGCGACGCGGTTGCCCAGCGTGCTGTCCAGCACCGTCGCGCCGTCCTGCTCCAGCTTCTGCCGGATCGCGTCCGCCGCCCCGCCGCGCGGCGGCACCCGGTTCAGCAGCACCCGCGCCGGGGTCTTCTCGCGGCCGGCCATCTGCAGCACCGGCGCCGTCGCCCAGGCGTCCAGCACCGAGGGCTGGCATGGCACCAGCACCAGGTGCGAGGCGCGCAGCGCCGCCTCGAGCAGGTTCGAGGCGTTGCCGGGGCAGTCGATCAGCGTCACGTCGTGCTTGCGGGCCAGATCGCCGATGTCCGAGCCGGCGCGCCAGCCGGCGCTTTCGATACAGGTGAACGGGTGCGCGTCCTGGTGCGCGACCCACTGCGCCAGCGACCGCTGCGGATCCAGGTCCGCCAGCCCGACCGAGCGCCCGGCGCGCGCCCATGCATGGGCGAGATGCGCCAGCACCGTGGTCTTGCCGGCGCCGCCCTTCTGCTGCGCGAACGCGATGATCATGCCAAGGGTCCTTCCCACTTTCCCGGCAGACAGCAGCACAAGCCCGCGCCGCGCGCAAGCGGCTCAGCCGCGCGCCGCGGGCAGGGCGATCGGTTCGGCGTGCGGCACCGGCGTCGCGAAGGCCTGCGCGAAGTCGGCCTGCCCGGCGGCGATCAGCGCCGCCCGGATCGGGCCGGCATGGGTGACGACGGCGGCATCCTCCAGCCCCGCGAGGGCTTCGACGACGCGGCGCTGTAGATCGACGAAACGCTCGCCCCCCGGAGGCGCGCGGTGCACGGGATCCTCGGCCCAGGGGTCGCTTTCGCCGCGCGGGATCGCGGACCACGGGCGCCCCTCCCAGTCGCCGAAGTCCAGCTCCAGTAGCCGGGGATCCCAGGTCGGCGCGCCCAGCCCGTGTGCCCTGCACAGCGCCTGGGCCAGGCCGCGGCAGCGGATCGCGGGGCTGGCGACCACCCGCCGCGGCGGCGGCGTCAGCGCCACCGCGCGCGCGATCTGGCCCGCGTGTCCCGCGGCAAGCCGCACCTCGGCGCGGCCATAGCAGATCCCCCTGACCGAGACGCTGGGATGACGCAGCAGGGTCAGCCCCATGCCGCCGCCAGCACCAGCAGCACGGCGGCCTGCACCACCTGTTCGGTCGCGCCCAGCCCGTCGCCGGTGTGCCCGCCCAGGCTGCGGACCAGCCGCCAGCTGATCGCCGCCCAGCCGATCGCGGCGGCGGCGATCGCCAGCACGCCGGTCAGCCCACCGAGAAGCAGCGCCGCGACGCAGGCAAGCCCCACCGTCAGCGCCAGCGCCCGCGGATCGTGGTCGCGGCCGTCCTGTGCCAGCCCGGCGGGGCGGGCGTAGGGCAGCGTGCCGAGGCTGAGCGATATCGCTGCGCGCGACAGGATGTTGGCGATCGCCAGCGCCGCCAGGCCGGCCGCGGGCGCCAGCGCCGCCAGCGCCGCCGTGCGCAGCAGCAGCGACAGGCCCAGCGCCAGCGCCCCGTGCGCGCCGATCCGGCTGTCGCGCATGATCTCCAGCGCGCGCGCGCGCCCGGCGCCGCTGCCCAGCCCGTCGGCGAGGTCGGCCAGCCCGTCCTCGTGCAGACCGCCGGTCAGCAGCGCCTGCACCGTCAGCGCCAGTCCGGCGGCGGCCAGCGGCGGCAGGCCGATGGCGCTTGCCAGCCACCAGGCCGCGCCCGCCAGCACCCCCACCACCAGCCCGGCCAGCGGGAACCAGCGCGCGGCGCGCGCCAGGCTCCAGTCGCCGATCCCGCCCGCCGGCACCGGCAGCCGGGTCAGGAAACGGAGCGCGTTGAGGGCGTGGTGGAACTCGGTTCCGGCGGGAGGCATCGGCGGGCGGTCCTTGGGGATCGACTTGGACGGGCTGCGCGATACAGTCGCGACACGGGCGGGCGGCACGGCAGCATCGGCCGGGCGAGGGATCACTGAAGGCAGCGGAGCGGGGAATGTCAACGCGAGGCGCGATGGCTGCCGAGATCGGCGCGCTGCTGGACGGCACTGGGCTGCTGCAGGTGCGGGTGAGCGCCGGCGCCGGGCGCGACGCGGTGGCGGCCTGCGGCGATCGCCTGGCGGTGCGGGTCACCGCCCCGGCCGAGGGCGGCAGGGCGAACGCGGCGGTGATCCGGCTGATCGCGCGGGCCCTGGGATGCCCGAAGTCGGCGCTGGAGCTGGTGCGCGGCGCGGCCGCCCGCGACAAGGTCTTCCGGGTGCGGGATCAGCCCCCCGCCGGGCGGCGCACATAGGCGCCCTCGGGCAGGTCGAGCGCGGCGCGCAGGTCCTCGACCTGCGCCATGGTCAGCACCACGCGCATCACCTCGCCGCTCTGCACGTCCAGCTGCTCGAGCGTCACCGAATCGTCGAAGCAGGTGATGGTGACGTCCTCGGCGCCCGGGGTCGCGTTGTCGTCGACCAGGGTGATGACCGACGCGTCGAATTCGTGCTCGATGGTAAACATGCGGCCGAGCCTATGCGCTGATCCGCGCTTTGCAAGCCCGCACATCACGCAGCATCTTTGCCAGCGCGGCGCCACGGAATATCTGATGGGGATAAGGCCAATGAACAGGAATCGAGAATGACCCGGATATTCGCCGTCCTGACCCTGCTGCTGGCAGGCTGCGCCCCGGTGGTGGTGCAGACCGGCGGGCCGCAGACCGTGCGTCCGCAGCAGACCAGCCGCACGGCCACCGCCGCCGAGGTGCAGCGCAGGCTCGACAGCTTTTCCGGCGTCGTGCGCCGGGTCGAGCCGGTCGCCGAGTCGACCTGCCGCGCGCGCAACCCGCGGATGAACTGCGATTTCAGGATCGTCGTCGATCAAAGCCGCAACGCCCCGCCCAACGCCTACCAGACGGTCGAGAACGGCCGGCCGGTGCTGATCTTCACCCTGCCGCTGATCGTCGACGCGCAGAACTCGGACGAGCTGGCGTTCATCATGGGCCACGAGGCCGCGCACCACATCCGCGGCCACATTCCGCGGGCGCAGGCCACCGCGACCGCGGGCGCCGCGATCGGCGCGATCCTGGCCACCGTCGTCGGCGCGGACACCTCCGGCGTCGACACCGCCGGCCAGCTGGGCGGCTTCGTCGGCTCGCGGCGGTTCTCGAAGGATTTCGAGCTGCAGGCGGATTCGCTGGGCGCGCAGATCGCGCAGCGGGCGGGTTTCAATCCGATCCGCGGCGCCGAATACTTCACCCGCATCCCCGACCCCGGCAACCGCTTCCTGGGCAGCCACCCGCCCAACGCGGACCGGATGGATGCCGTGCGGCGGTCGGTGGGGCGCTGAACCCTCAGCCGGCCAGCCGGCCCCAGAGGTCGTAGTCGCCGGACTCGTCCACCACGACCTCGACCATGTCGCCGGGGGCGAGGGCCTCGAAGCCCTCGTCGATGAACAGGTTGCCGTCGATCTCGGGCGCGTCGGCCATGGTGCGGCAGGTCGCGGCCTCGGCGTCGACCTCGTCGACGATCACGGTCATGCGCCGGCCGACCCTGGCCGCCAGCTTCTCGGCCGAGATCGCCTGCGCGACCTCCATGAACCGGTTCCAGCGGTCCTGCCTGACCTCGGCCGGCACATGGCCGGGCAGATCGTTCGAGCGGGCGCCGGCGACGTTCTCGTACTGGAAGCAGCCGACCCGATCGAGCCGCGCCTCGCCCAGCCAGTCCAGCAGGTACCGGAACTCTTCCTCGGTCTCGCCGGGATAGCCGACGATGAAGGTCGAGCGCAGGGTGATGTCCGGGCAATCGGCGCGCCAGCGGGCGATCTCGGCCAGGGTGTCGGCGCTTTTCGCCGGGCGGGCCATGCGCCGCAGCACATCCGGGTGGGCGTGCTGGAACGGGATGTCCAGGTAGGGCAGCACGCCGTTCGCCGGATCGGCCATCAGCGGGATCAGCTGGCGCACATGCGGGTAGGGATAGACGTAGTGCAGCCGCACCCAGGCGCCCAGCCGGCCCAGCTCGCGCGCCAGGTCGGTGACGTGGCTGCGCACCTCGCCGTCCTTCCACGGATGCGCGTCGTGCTTGCGGTCCACGCCGTAGGCCGAGGTGTCCTGGCTGATCACCAGCAGCTCCTTCACCCCGGCCGCGACCAGCTTCTCGGCCTCGCGCAGCACCGCGTGCGCGGGGCGCGAGACCAGCCGGCCGCGCATGTCGGGGATGATGCAGAACCTGCACTTGTGGTTACAGCCCTCCGAGATCTTCACATAGCTGTAGTGCCGGGGCGTCAGCGACACGCCGCGCGCGGGCAGCAGGTCGATGAACGGGTCGGGCGCCGGCGGCACCGCGGCGTGGACCGCGTCCAGCACCTGCTCGTACTGCTGCGGCCCGGTGACCGCCAGCACCGACGGGTGCGCGCCGGTGATGTAGTCCGGCTCGGCGCCCAGGCAGCCGGTGACGATGACGCGGCCATTCTCGCTCAGCGCCTCGCCGATCGCCTCCAAGCTCTCGGCCTTGGCGCTGTCGAGAAAGCCGCAGGTGTTCACGATCACGGCCTCGGCGCCGGCGTAGTCGGGCGAGATCGCATAGCCCTCGGCGCGCAGCCGGGTCAGGATCCGCTCGCTGTCGACCAGCGCCTTCGGGCAGCCCAGGCTGACCATGCCGATGCGCGGCTGACCCTGCCGCGGGGCGGGCTCGGTCAGGCGGGCGGCGGCCAGGTCGGGGCGCAGATCGGGCGGGTTGGTGCTCATCCCGCGCGCAGTATCCGCTTTGCGCGCGGTTGAAAAGCATTGCCTCGCGGCGCGGCGGGCGATAGCCGGGTGCCATGCTGACGGTGACCGAGCTTACCTCCCGCGCCGCGCGCCCCGGTCTTCTGGTCTGGATCGGCGTCAGACCGGCGCGCCGGGCGCCGGTGCAGTGCCCCTCGGCGGTGGAGGTGACCGAGAGCGGGCTGGCGGGCGATCACCGCCAGCGCCCCGGCAAGCGCGCCATCACCTTGATCCAGGCCGAACATCTGCCGGTGATCCGGGCGCTGGCGGCGAACGACCGCGTCGTCTATGCCGATCTGCGCCGGAACCTGGCGGTCGCCGGGATCAACCTGCTGGCGCTGCGCGACCGCCGGATCAGGATCGGCGAACTCGTCCTCGCCATAACCGGCCCCTGCGCGCCGTGCTCGCGGATGGAGGAGGCCCTGGGCCACGGCGGCTACGCCGCGGTGCGCGGCCACGGCGGCATGATCGCCGAAGTGATTCGTCCCGGCCGAATCGAGGTCGGCGACCGGGTCTGGCCGCTGGTCGACGGGCCGCACCTGCCGGACGAGGGCTGCTGACGCGGCGGCTGCGCGCAGAATCGCGCGGCTCGGGCATGAAAAAATTAACCCGGCCGCGGCAGGATATGCGGAACGAGGCGGGCGCACCGCTTTGTTGCCAAAGTTTTGCCAACTAGACGGACCTAGAATTCGAAGAACGCGATATGTTTGGTCGGTAGCCGGTGCCGGAAATCGCGCATACTGCGGGAACGACCGGCGCGGATGAGGGGGAGTTGGGGTACATGCGCACGGCGAGAATGTTTGTGCTGCTGGTCCTCGGAGCGATGGCGTCCGCGCCGGCGGCCGCGGAGGAGGTTCAGCTTGTCACCACCAACGGCCTGTTCGACTTCCGGGGCGAGTTGCTGGCCTTCGACGGCGCGCGCTACACGCTGCGCAGCAGCCTGGGCACGCTGACCTTTCCGGCGGACGAGGTGACCTGCGTCGGGGCGGCCTGTCCCGACGTGAACGAGGTGGCGTCGGCATTCAAGATCGCCGGCGGCCCGCTGGTTCAGCGCCTGCTGGTGCCGGAGCTTCTGGATGCCTACAGCCTGGGCGTCGACACCGATATCAGCCGGGGCACCACCGCCGACGGCAACGCGCTGTACGAACTGCTCTCGTACCAGGGCGAATCGATCGTCGACGTGGAACTGGTGGAACGCGACGGCGCGGCCGCCTTCGCCGACCTGGCCCGCGGCGAGGCCAGCCTCGTGTTCAGCCACCGCCAGGCGAGCGCGGAAGAGGCCGCGGAGATCACCGGCCGCGACGCGGCCGCGCTGCACCGCCTGAAGCTCGAGCGGATCCTGGCGCTCGACGCCATCGCGGTCACCACCGGGGCGCAGGCCGGGGTCGACGCGCTGTCGCCGGACCAGCTGGCGGCGATCCTGTCCGGCGACATCCGGAACTGGTCCGAGGTTGGCGGCAGCGACCTGCCGATCAGCGTGTTCACCCGCGAAGAGGGCGCGGACCTGCGCGAGATCATCGACACGCTGCTTCTGCGTCCGCGCGACGCCGCGTTCCGCGACGATGTCATCGCCCTCGATTCGGACGAAAGCCTCAACGCCGCGGTTGCGACCTTCCCCAACAGCATCGGCTTCACCGATCTTGGCGCGATCGTCGACCGCGACCCGCTGCCGATCCTCGACGCCTGCGGCACCGCGGTGCCGCCGACCGCCTTTACGGTGAAGACCGGGGAATACCCGCTGGGCAGCGCCGTCTACGTCTACGCGGCGAAGGGCGACATCTCGGTCCATGCGCGCGGGATGGTGGATTTCGCCCAGACATCGGCCGGTCAGGAAATCCTGGCGCTGGCCGGTTACATCGACCTGCGACCCGAAGCCGGACCGGACCGGCTTCCCGCTCCGGATTGGGCCGGCGACGAGGCGCGGCGGCTGAGCACGACGTTCCGCCTGCGCGAGGGGACGGAGCCGCTCGACGCGCGCGACCGGCTGGAACTGGAATTCCTTGCCGATTACGTCCGGTCCGGGCGCGCCGAGGGCGAGGAACTGCTGTTCGTCAGCCACGGCGAGGACGGCCCGGCCGCCGCGCGCGAGCTGCTGTCGCTGCTGTTCGCCTCGTACCCGGACATCGAGGAACGTCTGACCGTCGGCTTCCGCGCGTTACCCGCCGATGCCGCGGCGACGGCGCCCTGCGGCGCGGATGCCGGCATCACCGTGCAGATCTGGTCGCGGCCGCTGGCCGAGGGCTGAACCGGGGTTCGGTCCGGCATGGCTGCCGGCGCCACGGTCCGGTATGATCCTCTCATACCGGCAGCAGGCAGCAACGGAGCGACACATGAAACTCACCATCCTGGCCGTGGCGGCAATCCTGTCCGGCGTCGCGGATGCGGCCGCAGCGCAGGACATCACCTGCGGCGAGGTCTACAGCGTGCAGCGCGGCGACACGCTGCACCGGATCTCGCGCCGCGCCTATGGCGACGACGACGGCTGGCGGCTGATCTACAGCGTCAACCGCGACCTGATCGGCCGCAATCCCAGCGCGATCGAGATCGGCCAGCCGCTGACCATTCCGTGCCTGGAGCAGGACGCCGCCGAGCCGACGGCGAGCGTCGAGCCGATCCGCCGCGAGGAGACCAGCGCGCCGCTGCCCCCGCCGCTGAAGGGCGGCATCCGGTTCGTGACCGCCAGCGACTGGGCGCCGTTCTCGGACGAGGAGCAGGCGCAGGGCGGGATGATGACCGAGGTGGTCAACACCGCGATGTCGAAGGTCCGGCCGGCAGAGGACTACCAGATCGACTTCATCAACGACTGGGGCGCGCATCTTCAGCCGCTGCTGACCGACAACGCCTATGATTTCGGCTTCCCGTGGTTCCGACCGAACTGCGACGTGATCGAGAAGCTGGGCGAGGGCTCGCAGTTCCGCTGCAACAACCTGTTCTGGTCCGAACCGATCTACGAGCAGATCATCGGGTTCTACACCACCGACGACTTCGCCACGCCGCTGTCGCATGGCGATCTGTTCGGCGCGCGCCTGTGCCGGCCGGCCGGGTACTCGTCGTTCATGCTCGAGGAACGCGACCTGGTCGAACCGAACGTGACCCTGCTGCAGCCGGTGACGCCCTCGGACTGCTTCGAGGCGCTGCTGGCGGGGGAGGCAGACGTCGTGGCCCTGGCCGAAGATGTCGCGCGCGACGTCATCTCCGATCTCGACGCCGCCGACCGGGTGGTAAAGCAGGATGCGCTGGACACCGTCGCGACGCTGCACGTGGTGATCTCGAAGAACAATCCGAAGGCCCAGGAGTACCTGACGCTGCTGAACGAGGGAATCGACGAGATCAAGGACAGTGGCGAGTGGTTCGAGATCGTGCGGCGCCATCTGTCCGAGTACATGATGCGCGGCTGACAGGCGCCGAGCACATCGCGGGACGCGCGCGCCGATGACCGGCAACGGTCCGCCGCTGCAACCTATTCTCTTTTCATGCGTTTGATTTGCTGACGAGGCGCCGAACCGGAGCGGCGATGATGATTCGCATCTCCGGGCCGGGCGGCGGGACAAGGTGCCGGCGGGCAAGCGTCAAACGCGAATCTCCGCCAGGAGTTTCGCCAGAAAGATGAGCAATGGTGACCGCGCGGTCACGGAGTAGTGGCGATCCGGCAACGAGGTAATAACCATTCTACATCATTGTCACATCATGGCGGCCAAGGCCTCGGGTTTCGCCACATTTGCATGCGTTAATAGTCATGCGTGAACGGAAGGAGAGCAGGACATGACCGGCAACAAGAAGCCACCGGATCCACACGAGCCGACGGACAACACCGGTCGGTCGTATTCACCGGCCGACGTTCGGACGCCGCGAACCTCGGATCGTCGCCACCGGGCGCCGGAAAGTCAGAGTATCGCCGAAGGTATACGTACTCTCTACGGCTGATTGAGCGACGGACGCGGACGGCCCGACAGCCAGCCCCCGTGCCGAAACGGAAGCCGCCCGGATCCGGGGAAAGTTTTTCCCCAAACTTATCCACAGGCGGAAGGCGAGACGAATTAAGGCTTTGTTAAGGCAAGGGCCGATTCCGGGCCCGATACCGGAAGCGCCCGGAAAAGTTGTCCCCCACAGCGCGACTTCTTGTCTCATCGCCGGATAGCCGCCGGCGCTCTTGCGCCGCCCCTCCCACCCCTTTGCTGCCGATGCGAAACCGACCACACGCAGTGCTTGCGTTTTGCGCCGGCGTTCCGTTGTGCAGATGCACGCCGGTGTTGCCGCTCGACCGGCGAAATCCGGTGGGCGCGGTTTCCTACGCAGCCAGAACCGTCACGCTGCTCGCCCATTCCATGAGGACCTCGATATCCGACGAGAGCCGGACGGGCATGTCCCCCGCAAAGGCCTCGAAAGCGTCTCGGTTCAACTCGTTGAGGCCGACCAGTACGGGCACATTCATGGCGACAGCCTTGGCGATCACATTGCGAAACCCCCGCCCCTCGGCTTCATGTTTGCCGAACTTGTTGATGATCAGAAGGTCCGCGCCTGACAACAGACTGGTCGCGACGAGCCCGGCCGCCGTCTCCAGCGCGGCCGGGTCAAGGCGACAGCCTCTGGCCTGCGGACCAAGGTCCTGGCTGATGCGCAGAACCGGACCATCCGGCAACACCCGGACATCCATATCGCAGGGACCTGCATCAGCGCGTTCGCTGTTGATCTGGACAACTCCACAGCAGCCAAGGCCCCGGCCACCGAGTTCGGTTGCCAACCGCTCGAGCAGCAGGTCCGTGTCGCCGCGTCCCGGCGCCATGGTGCAGGCAAGTTTCATCTCTGGCCTCCTCAGGATCGGCAGAAGGGCTGGAATTCAACAAGCGCCCCAATGGGCAGGCTCTCCGCATCGGCGGGCAGGAACACGAGCCCGTCCGCCAGCGGAAGGCGTCCGACACGAGCCGAATGCGTGGCATCTTCGAACCGTACGATCTCGCGGCCATGGGCGTCAAACCCGGCGATCGTTGCCGGTCTGAGTTCGCAGCGCCCCGGCTTGCGGCGAAGTTCGGTCGCCGTGACGACGTGGCGTCTGGTGCGGGCATGGGCCACCTCACCACTCAAACCACGGATCAGCGCGATGCCGAAGATCTGCCAGGTGACGAACGCCGCAAGCGGGTTGCCGGGCAGACCGAGCCAGCTCGCTTTCCCGATGCGCCCGAACGATACCGGCTTGCCCGGCTTGATCGCCACGCCGCTGAACAGGATTTCGCCCCCCAGCGCCGCCAGGGCGGGCTTCACATGATCCTCTTCCCCCACCGAGATGCCGCCCGTGGTGATGACAAGGTCGGCCCGCGCCGCCATGCCGCTCAGCTGGCTGACAAGGCCCGAAGGATCATCCCCGCCATGTGCGGACGCGACAATCTCTACCCCGGCGGCGGCCAGGCTTGCTGTCAGCATCGGCGTGTTCACGTCCCAAATCTGGGCCGGCTTGCGCGCGTCGCCGGCGTGCCGTACCTCGTCGCCGGTGACCAGCAGCGCCACGCGAAGTCTGCGCTGGACCTGCAGGAACCCGGCACCGGCTGCGGCACAAGCGGCAATTTCCCCTGGGCCGAGCCTGTGGCCCTTGTCCAGCACGGTCGCGCCCTTGGCCATGTCGCTGCCCGCGGGGCGGATGTTCAGGCCAGGTGCGGGACGGCGGGACAGGTGAATCACCTCCCCGTCGCGCACGACGTCCTCCTGCATCACGACGGCGTCCGCGCCAGCCGGGATCGGTGCACCCGTGAAGATGCGGGCGGCCACAGCCCCCGCGACCGATGTCGTCGCCGGCTGCCCGGCAGGCACGCGCGCAACCACCTGCAGCAACCAGGGACCGGGGCCCCTGAGGGCCGATGTTGCGACCGCGTAGCCATCCATCGCCGCGTTGTCGAAGGCCGGTGCCATGGAACGGGACCGGACCGGCCGGGCGAGAACGCGACCGACGGCGCTGTCGAGCGCCACGGTCCCGGTTTGGCCGGCAGGTGCTGCATGCGCCGCAATCCGGGCAAGGGCCTCGTCGATGCTGATCAGGGAAGGGAGC
This sequence comes from Halovulum marinum, assembly GCF_009697225.1. Taxonomy (GTDB): domain Bacteria; phylum Pseudomonadota; class Alphaproteobacteria; order Rhodobacterales; family Rhodobacteraceae; genus Halovulum; species Halovulum marinum. Next base: position 364,678 of record NZ_WIND01000001.1, on the reverse strand, counting down.
ATGTCCCGCCGGTCGCAGCCGCACCCCGGCGACGCGACAGATTCATGAACCGTCATCTTGCCGCCTTCTGTATGGAAAGCCCGGTCCGGAAAAGGTGGTCCTCGCGGATGAGATCCGGAGGATCTGCAAGCAGGCGCGGGCGTGTCGGTCTGTCACCGCTTCCACGCTGCACTGGCGCTGACGGGTGCATGACATGTCCTTTCGCGTGGTTCAGATCGGCGCAAGGCTTGCGCCGCTGATCCGTGCGCCGTGTGCCAGATGCTCCACGAAGTCCCGCGACGCCCTGGCCCAGGCCGCCTTTTCGAGCGCCTGAGCGATCTTGGGGCGGACGGTTTCATAGGGCAGCACCTGCCCCGGCGCCGTGGCGTTCAGTCGGATGATGTGCCAGCCGTGCCGCGAGAGAACGGGTGCGGGGCTGATGGCGCCCTCGGGCAGGCTGCGCAGCGCCGCCTCGAACTCGGGCACGGTGTCGCCCGGGCCAAGCTGACCCAGATGACCGCCGGATGCCCTGGAGCCGCAATCGCTTTCACGCGCGGCGGCGGCGAAGCCCTTGGCGTCGCCGTCAAGTCGCGCCAGCAGGGCAGCGGCCCGTTCCTCGGCCGCCATACGCTCTTGCTCGTTGCGCGGGTCGCAGGCGCACAGGATGTGCGAGACATCCCAAAGCGGCGCGGACCGGTAGCGGGCGGGATCCTTCGCCCATTCGGCACGCACCGCCTCATCTGTGACGGGCGCGATGGTCAGCGCGTCGTCCAGAAGGGCGCGGATCAGCGCCTCGTCTTCGGTCTCGAAACGCCCGGGGGCCAATTCCAGTGGGTCGGGCACCAGCCCGCGCGCCCGCGCCTCCTGCAGCAGCAGGGCGCGGATCGCCAGCGCCTGCGCCGCCTTGCGCCAGGCGATACCGGGTTTGTTCCTGGGCGCGCTGTGGTTCTGGGCCTCGGCGGCGATGGCCGCCGAGGGGATCGTTTCGCCGTTGACGACGACATCCGGGAAAAGCGCGACATTCATCGCCGTCACTCCGCCGGGGTCGTGGCCGAGGGGCCACGCTTGGCTTGCAGGCGATCATAGGCGCGGCGTCGTTCTTCCAGCGGACGGGTCCGGCGCGAGCGAACGATCTGGTAGCCCGGCCGCGTCAGCAGGTAGCGGAACGGTGCGGCAAAGCCGGACCAGATGTGCACGAGCCGGGTGAACGGAAACAGCATGGTGATGATCAGGCCCAGGAAGATGTGCAGCTTGTAGAGCCAATGCACGTCAACCACCGTGACCCAGGCGTTGATGTTCCACGTCACGACGCTTTGCGACCAGGTCATGAAGCGGACCATTTCGGCGCCGTCCATGTGCTGCAGGGTCTGGGTGATGGTCAGAAGGCCGATCGCCAGCTGAAGCCAGATCAGAACCATGATCAGGACATCGGGAAACGTCGACGTCACACGAATGCGCGGATCGACGAGGCGACGGTGCAGCAGCATGGTCGAGCCGATCAGGGCCGCGATCCCTGCCGGGCCACCGATTAGGACGGCCATCCATTGCTTCAGCCAATAGGGGATGCCGAGGGCATCCAGCACCCAGACCGGTGTGAACAGGCCGATGAGGTGTCCGAAGAAAACCGTCAGTATTCCGACATGGAACAGGACCGAGCCCCAGATCAGCTGTTTGCGGCGCAGCAGCTGGCTGGAAGAGCTTTTCCAGGTGAAAGGGTCGCGTTCGTAGCGCACGACCGATCCCACGAGGAAAATCGTCAGCGCGACATAGGGCATGACCCCGAAGATGACGAAGTTGATGTCGAAGTCGCCGAACATTTCATGCGCTCCTGTTCAATGGGTTGGGGGCGGGGGGCGCACCGAAAGCGGGTTGGTCCATCGCCGCAAGCATGTCGCGGACCTGCGGACAGCCGGCGTTCGGATCCGGCCCGAAGGTGACCTCGGTTTCCTCCCAGACGGCGTCGAGCGCCGTGAGGTCGGTCGGGTCGTCATCGGGCCGGGCCAGCATGGCGGCCACCGCTTCGGCGTCGGCCTTGACCCCGGACAGCTGCACGAGGGCGGCGAACGCAGCGGCATATTCGCTTTCGCGGCGGACGAGCCGCGCGCCGATTGCATCCAGGATATGCGCCGCGTCCGCCAGGGTTTCCTGCGCTTCGGCGACGGGACGCAGCGACAGGAATTCCAGCAGCACCGGCAGATGGTCCGGCAGTTCCGAGCTCGCGGGTTCGAACCCGCCCTTCCGGTAGGTTTCGATCAGGTCGACCATCGCGCCGCCGCGGTCACGGCTTTCGCCGTGGACATGCTCGAACAGGTTCAGGGACAGCGTGCGCGACCGGTCGAAGAGCATCACGAAGCGCTCTTGCAGATCGTAAATGTCAGCTTTCGCGAAGTCACCGGCCAACGACCGCAGCGCAGCCCGCGTGTCGCCGGCGATGCGGGCGTCGGCGTCGAGGACGGCCCCGATCTCGGGCATGGCTTGCTGCAGCTCCCGCGAGGGATAGCTCAGGATCAGCGACAGGGCCTTGAGTGAGCGGTCCAGCATCAGAAGGTCTCCTGCGGAAGGGCGAAGCTTTTCTTCTTGCCGCCGAACAGGGTGGTCTTGCCCGCGTCGCCGGTGGAGCATCCGTTGCCGTCGGTGAAGCCGCAGCCACCGCGGATGTCGGCGCCATCCTCGTTCTGTTCGCGGTGTGCCGTGGGGATCGCGAAACGGTCCTCGTAATCGGCGATGGCCATGATCTTGTACATGTCCTCGATCACCCGGCCGGACATGCCGACCCGGGTGGCGATCGCCTCGTCGCGCACGCCGTCCACGCTGAGCGCCCGCATGTAGAGGCGCATTGCCGACATGCGTTCCAGTGCGTGAACGATCGGCTCCTCGTCGCCCGCCGTCAGCATGTTGGCGAGGTATTTCACCGGGATGCGCAGGCTGCGCACGTCGGGCATCTGGTCGCTCATCGCGATCTGGCCGGCCTGGGCCGCGTTCTGGATCGGCGACAGCGGCGGGATGTACCAGACCATCGGCAGCGTCCGGTATTCGGGATGCAGCGGGAACGCGACCTTCCAGTCCATCGCCATCTTCCAGACCGGGCTGACCTTCGCCGCCTCGATCCAGTCCTCGGGCACGCCGTCGCGGCGCGCCGCGGCGATCACCTCGGGGTCATCGGGGTCGAGGAACACGTCCAGCTGCGCGCCGTAGAGATCGGTCTCGCGTTCGCTGCTTGCCGCCGCCTCGATCTTGTCGGCGTCATAGAGGATCACGCCCAGATAGCGGATGCGGCCGACGCAGGTTTCCGAACAGACCGTCGGCTGGCCGCTTTCGATGCGCGGATAGCAGAAGGTACACTTTTCGGATTTTCCGGTGTCCCAGTTGTAATAGACCTTCTTGTACGGGCAGCCCGAGATGCACATCCGCCAGCCGCGGCATTTCTCCTGGTCGATGAGGACGATGCCGTCCTCCTCGCGCTTGTAGATCGCGCCCGAGGGGCAGGAGGCCGAGCAGGTCGGGTTGAGGCAGTGCTCGCACAGGCGCGGCAGGTACATCATGAAGGTGTTTTCGTACTCGCCATAGATCTCCTTCTGCACATCCTCGAAGTTGTAGTCGGCCGACCGCTTTGCGAATTCGCCGCCGAGTATCTCTTCCCAGTTCGGGCCCTTCTCGATCTTCTCCATCCGCTCGCCGGAGACCTTGGACCGGGGCCGCGCGGTGGGAAAGGCGTTCATGTCGGGCGCGGATTTCAGGTGGTCGTAGTCGAAATCGAACGGCTCGTAATAGTCGTCGATCTCGGGCATCGAGGGGTTGGCGAAGATGTTCGCCAGAATCCGCCACTTCGACCCCTGCTTGGGGTGCAGCTTGCCGCTGGCCGACCGCACCCAGCCCCCGTTCCAGCGTTTCTGGTTTTCCCAATCCGTGGGATAGCCGGTGCCGGGCTTGGTTTCGACGTTGTTGAACCATGCGTATTCGACGCCTTCGCGCGTGGTCCAAACGTTCTTGCAGGTGACCGAGCAGGTGTGACAGCCGATGCATTTGTCGAGGTTCAGGACCTTGCCGATTTGCGCGCGAACTCTCATTCCGCTGCCTCCACGTTCCGGGTTGCGGGCTGATCCAGCCAATCAATCTTCTTCATTTTCCGCACGATCACGAACTCGTCGCGATTGCTGCCCACGGTGCCGTAGTAGTTGAAGCCGTAGGACAATTGCGCGTAGCCGCCGATCATGTGCGTGGGCTTGAGCGTGGCGCGGGTGACCGAATTGTGGATGCCACCGCGATTGCCGGTTTTCTCGGAACCGGGCGTGTTCACGATCTTTTCCTGCGCGTGGTACATGAACAGCGTGCCCTGCTTGATCCGCTGGCTGACGACCACGCGCGCGGTCAGCGCGCCGTTGGTGTTGTAGGCCTCGACCCAGTCGTTATCGACCAGCCCCGCCTTCCGCGCGTCCACCTCGGACATCCAGACCACCGGCCCGCCCCTGTTGAGCGTGAGCATCAGCAGGTTGTCGGTATAGGTGCTGTGGATGCCCCATTTCTGGTGCGGCGTGATGAAGTTCAGCACGACATGCGGGCTGCCCTCGGCGGCGTCGTTGTTGACGGCGGCGGTGATGGTCTTGAGATCCACGGGCGGGCGGTAGCTGACGAAGCCTTCGCCGAAGGCCCGCATCCATTCGTGATCCTGATAGAGCTGCTGGCGGCCCGTCAGGGTACGCCAGGGGATCAGTTCGTGGACGTTGGTGTAGCCGGCGTTGTAGCAGACCTCCTCGCTCTCGATCCCCGACCAGGTCGGGCTGGAGATGATCTTGCGCGGCTGCGCCGCGATGTCGCGGAAGCGGATCTTGGTATGATGCGCGCCTTCGGCCAGGTGCGCGTGGTGCCGGCCCGTGGGCTTTTCCAGCTGTTCCCAGGCCTTGACGGCGACCTCGCCGTTGGTCTCGGGCGCCAGCATCAGGATCATCTCGGCCGCGTCGATCGCGGTTTCGAGCCTTGGCTGGCCCTGCGACACGCCTTCGTCCTGTACCGCGCCGTTCAGGTCGCGCAGATGCCTGACCTCGGTCTTCGTGTCCCAGGTGATCCCCTTGCCGCCGTTGCCGAGCTTTTCCAGCAGCGGTCCGACCGAGGTGAACTTCTTGTAGAGGTTCGGGTAATCCCGTTCGACCGCGATGTAGTTCGGCGCTGTCCTGCCGGGGATCAGCTCGCACTCGCCCTTCTTCCAGTCCTTCACATGGGCCTGCGCCAGTTCGGCGGCAGTGTCATGCAGCAGCGGAAGCTGGACGATGTCGGTCTCGACGCCCAGCACCTCGGGCGCGATCTCCGAGAACTTGGCCGCGATCGACTTGAAGATCTCCCAGTCCGACCTGCTTTCATAGGCCGGGTCCACGGCCGCCTGCAGCGGGTGGATGAACGGGTGCATGTCGGACGTGTTCAGGTCGTCCTTCTCGTACCAGCTGGCGGTTGGCAGAACGATGTCGGAATAGACCGCCGTCGTGGACATGCGGAAGTCGATGCAGACCAGCAGGTCGAGCTTGCCCTTCGGCGCCTGCTCGTGCCAGACGGCCTCTTTCGGCATCACCCCGCCTTCCTCGCCCAGGTCCTTGCCCATCACGCCGTGATCGGTGCCCAGAAGGTGCTTGAGGAAGTACTCGTGCCCCTTGCCCGAGGAGCCCAGCAGGTTCGAGCGCCAGACGAACAGGTTGCGCGGCCAGTTCTCCGGCGCGTCCGGGTCCTGGCAGGACATTTCCAGCTCGCCCGATTTCAGCTGTTCGGCGACGTAATCCCTGATCTCCTTGCCGGCCGTCTTCGCGGCCTTCGACACTTCCAGCGGGTTGGTCTTCAGCTGCGGCGCGGACGGCAGCCAGCCCATGCGTTCGGCCCGGATGTTGTAGTCGATCAGGGAAATGTCCCAGTCGCCCTCGGGGGCCGTCGGCGACAGGATCTCGCCAGCCCGGAGTGTCTCATAGCGCCACTGGTCGGTATGGGCATACCAGCAGGAGGTCGAGTTCATGTGCCGCGGCGGGCGGTTCCAGTCCAGTGCGAAGGCCAGCGGCTGCCAGCCGGTCTGCGGGCGGAGTTTCTCCTGGCCGACGTAATGCGACCAGCCGCCGCCTTCCTGGCCGATACAGCCGCACATCACCAGCATGTTGATGATGCCGCGATAGTTCATGTCCATGTGGTACCAGTGGTTCAGACCGGCCCCGAGGATGACCATGGACTTGCCATGCGTCTTTTCGGCATTGGATGCGAACTCGCGCGCGACCGCGATGATCTTCTCGCGATCGACGCCGGTGATCCTTTCCGCCCAGGCGGGGGTGTAGGGGCTGTCGTCGTTGAAATCCTTCGACGCCCAGTCGCCGCCCAGACCGCGATCAAGACCGTAGTTCGCGCAGAACAGGTCGAACACGGTGGCGACCAGCGCCTCGTTGCCGTCGGCCAGCCTGACGCGACGCGCGGGAACGTTCCGGGTCAGCACCTCGGGGTGGTCGCATTTGACGAAGTCGCCCGTCGCGGCACCGCCGAAATAGGGGAAATCGACACCCACGACCTCATCGTGGTCGCCGTCCATGATCTGGCTCAGGCGCAGACGGGTCTCGGCATCCCCGGCGCGCTCTTCAAGGTTCCACTCGCCTGTCTCGCCCCAACGGAAACCGATCGAGCCGTTGGGGGCCACGATCTGACTGGACGTCTCGTCAAAGGCCACGGTCTTCCAGTCGGGATTGTTGGCCTCTCCCAGCTTGTCATCGAAGTCCTCGGCCCGCAGCATCCGGCCCGGCACCAGGCGGCCGTCCTTGCCGTCCAGCCGGACCAGCATCGGCATGTCGGTGTATTTGCGCGCGTAGTCCTCGAAATAGTCGGCCTGCCGGTCCAGGTGGTATTCGCGCAGGATCACATGGCCCATGGCCATCGCCAGCGCCGCATCGGTGCCGGCCTGCGGGTTCAGCCAGATGTCGCCGAACTTGGCGGCCTCGGAATAGTCCGGGCTGACCACGGCGGACTTGGTGCCGCGATAGCGGACCTCGGTGTAGAAATGCGCGTCGGGGGTCCGGGTCTGGGGCACGTTCGAGCCCCAGAGCATCAGGAAGCCGGCATTGTACCAGTCAGCCGATTCCGGCACGTCGGTCTGCTCGCCCCAGGTTTGCGGGCTGGCCGGCGGCAGGTCGCAGTACCAGTCGTAGAACGACATGCAGGTTCCGCCCAGCAGGCTCAGATAGCGCGACCCGGCGGCGTAGCTTACCATCGACATGGCCGGGATCGGCGAGAAGCCGAACACCCGGTCGGGGCCGTAGGTATTCGCGGTATGGGCGTTGGCGGCGGCGATGATCTCGGTCGCCTCGTCCCAGCTTGCCCGCACGAACCCGCCCTTGCCGCGGGTCTTGTTGATCGCGTTGCGCAGGGCGGGGTCGTTCTGGATCGCGGCCCACGCGGCCACCGGCGTCATCGTCTCGCGCATCTTGCGCCAGGCACGCATCAACGTGCCCCGGATCAGCGGGTTCTTCACCCGGTTGGCGGAATAGAGATACCAGCTGTAGGAGGCGCCGCGCGCACAGCCGCGCGGCTCGTGGTTGGGCAGGCCGGCGCGGGTGCGCGGATAGTCGGTCTGCTGCGTCTCCCAGGTCACGATGCCTGACTTGACGTAGATCTTCCACGAGCATGACCCGGTGCAGTTCACGCCGTGGGTGGAACGCACGATCTTGTCGTGGCGCCAGCGGTTTCTGTAGGTGTCCTCCCAGTCGCGGTTCTCGCGGGTGGTCTGACCCCAGCCGTCCGAGAATTGCTCCAGTTCCTTGCTCTGGAAGAAGTTCAGCCTGTCGAGCAGATGGCTCATCTTGCAGTCCTTTCGGGTATCCGGGTCCGGGTGACGGCGAACGGCGCGCGTCCGTTCTGTCGGATCATTGCGCGGGCTGGGCGGTGGCGCCGGTGGTGCCGCGCCCGTGTTCGATGTCGTGCAGCAGGCCGCCGGGACGCGTGTAGACGGCCCAGGTGATCGCGATGCAGATCACATAGAAGGCCAGGAAGGCCCACAGCGCCCCGACGGCCGAGCCGGTCATCGCGATGGAGGTGCCGTAGGCCTTGGGAATGAAGAAGGCGCCGTAGGCCGCGATCGCCGACGTGAAGGCCGTGATCGCGCCCGACTCCATGGCGATCTGGCGCTTGCGTTCGTCGAGACCCAGATGCGGCATCAGGCGCGGCACTTCGCGGCCCATGATCACCGGGATCATCTGGAAGGTCGATGCGTTGCCGACACCGGTCAGGAAGAACAGCGCGATGAAGCAGGCGAAGAAGCCGATGAACGAGCCGACGCCGAGGAAGAAGATCACGCCGAAGGTGGCCGCGATCATCGCGCCAAAGGTCCAGAACGTCACCCGGCCCCCGCCGAAGCGATCGCTGACCCAGCCGGTTCCGGCGCGGCTGAGCGCGCCCACCAGCGGCCCGAGAAAAACGTAGTTGAGCGCGTTCACATCCGGAAAGGCAAGCCGGGTCAGCAGCGGGAAGCCAGCCGAGTAGCCGATGAAGCTGCCGAAGGTGCCGGTGTAGAGGACGCACATCAGCCAGTTGTGCTTGCGGCCGAAGATCACCGCCTGGTCGGCGAAGCTGGCGCGCGCGTCGGCGATGTCGTTCATGCCCAGCCAGGCGGCGATGGTGGCGGCAAGGATGAAGGGCACCCAGACGAAACCGGCGTTCTGCATCCACAGTTGTCCACCGTCGGACATGGTTTGCGGCTGTCCGCCGAGCGCACCGAACACACCCGCCGTGATGACGATGGGCACGAGGAACTGCATCACCGACACGCCCAGGTTGCCCAGGCCTGCATTCAGCGCCAGCGCATTGCCCTTTTCGGCCTTCGGGAAGAAGTAACCGATATTGGCCATGCTGGAGGCGAAATTGCCGCCGCCGAAACCGCACAGAAGGGCAAGGACGAGGAAGATCAGGTAAGGCGTGTCGGGATTCTGCACCGCGTATCCGATGCCCATGGCGGGCAGCAGCAGCGAGGCGGTCGAAAGCGTCGTCCACAGCCGCCCGCCGAAAACCGGCACCATGAAGCTGTAGAAGATCCGCAGCGTCGCGCCCGAAAGCCCCGGCAGCGCCGCCAGCCAGAACAGCTGGCCCGGCGTGAAGTCGAACCCGATGGCGGGCAGGCGCGCGACGACGACCGACCACACCATCCAGACCGAGAACGCCAGCAGCAGCGCGGGGATCGAGATCCAGAGGTTGCGGCGGGCGACCGCCCGGCCCCTTTCATTCCAGAACTCGGGATCTTCCGGCCACCAGTCCTGCAGCACCCGTGGCATGACCGTCTTGCCCGGAACGTGGATGTCCTGCAATTCGGGCAGGCTCGGCAGGTCGTCGAGCGCCCGGCCCTGGGCCGCGCGTTCCATGGCGCGGATGGACAGGTGCATCCAGGCAAGCGCAAGGGCGACAAGGCCGAACAGGATCGCGAAGGCCGAGGTGTAGATGCCGGTCAGATCCAGCGCCGCGCCGAAGATGATCGGCAGGACGAAGCCGCCAAGCCCACCGATCATGCCGACAAGGCCACCGACCGCGCCGACATGGTTCGGATAGTAGACGGGGATGTGCTTGAACACCGCTGCCTTGCCGAGGCTCATGAAGAACCCGAGCGTGAACAGGACAGCGATGAACGGCCAGAATCCCATCGAGGTGGAGAAGGTGATCGTGCCGTCCTTGCCCTGAATCACGTAGTCGGTCGGCGGGTAGGACAGCATGAACAGCAGGACCAGCGCGAAGCCAAAGGTCCAGTACATGACCTGGCGCGCGCCGAACTTGTCGCTCAGATGTCCGCCATAGGCGCGGAAAAGCGAAGCCGACAGGCTGAACGAGGCCGCGGCCATGCCCGCCGTCTTCACGTCCACGCCGTAGACGCCGATCAGGTAGTGCGGCATCCACAGCGCCAACGCCACGAACGCGCCGAAGACGAAGAAGTAGTAGAGCGAGAACCGCCAGACCTGCAGGTTCCTCAGCGGCGCGAACTGCTGGGCGAGCGAGGGCGCCCTTGCCCCGGTCTTGCGCCGTTCCACCAGTTCCGGATCGTCCTTGGCCAGCAGGAAGAACAGCACACCGATGACGGCAAGTCCCGCGGCCCACACATAGGCCACGCCGTGCCAGCCATAGGCGACCATGACGAAGGGGGCGACGAACTTGGTGACGGCCGCGCCGACATTGCCCGCGCCGAAGATACCCAGCGCCGTGCCCTGGTGGCCGGCGTCGTACCAGCGGCTGACATAGGCCACGCCGATGATGAAGGACCCGCCCGCCAGGCCGATCCCGAGGGCCGCGACCAGGTACATGACGTAGCTGTCCGCCAGCGTGAGCGCCCAGGTGGCGATCGCCGTCAGGATCATCTGCGCCGAGAACACCAGACGTCCGCCGTATTTCTCGGTCCAGACGCCCAGGAACAACCGGGTGATGGACCCGGTCAGGATCGGCGTTGCCACCAGCAGACCGAACTCGGATTCGCTCAGTCCCAGCTCGGCCTTGATGGCGACACCGATGATTGAAAAGATCGTCCACACCGCGAAACAGGCGGTGAAGGAAATCGTGCTCAGGCCAAGGGCGCGCGTCTGATCGGCGCGGGTAGCTGTGGCTGCGGTCTGCATGGCAGGGCTCCGGCAAGAAGGACGCTGTCACCCCTGCACGGGGCTTGGCGACAGACCTGAGGCCGGAGCGGCGCGGACGACTTGATCTGGATCATGAAATGACGAAAACGATGGCGAAAAAAAATGGATGGCATAAATTTGCCGCCCGGCACGCGATGCGGATCAAGTGTTCAAGCTGCACAGGCCGGCTTATGGGTTGATATTAATCAATCATCTTTATGACGATTGTTAATCAATCGAGGCGCAGGGGATGACATGCCCGGTTCAGAATACCAGGATGTGCGAAAGCTGAACCTCTTCTCGCGGATGGCGGATGAGAATTTCGCATCCCTGATGCGTGGCGCCTATGTGCAGAACTTTCCTGCACAGATGGAATTGATCACTGAAGGGGATCCCAGCGACTTTTTCCACATCGTGATATCGGGTTCGGTCGATCTGTTCTCTTCGTGGAACGGCCGGGAAACGAGCATGGCGACCGTTCGCCCCGTTTCGACCTTCATCCTTGCCGCAACGATCAAGGACGCGCCTTATCTGATGTCGGCGCGCACGCTGGAAAAAAGCCGGATCGCCCTGATCCCCAGCCAGGACGTGCGTGCGGTTTTCGACGCCGACGGCAACTTTGCCCGCGCGATCGTCACGGAACTGGCGCAGGGCTATCGCTCCGTCATCAGGGCCCAGAAGGACCTGAAGCTCCGAACGTCGCTCGAGCGGCTTGCGAATTACCTGCTCAGACAACAGAAGCACGCTGGCGGCGGGGCTGTTTTCGAGCTCGATTTCGAGAAGCGCCGGCTCGCGTCGGTGTTGGGCATGACCCCGGAAAACCTCTCTCGTGCCTTCAAGAGCCTGCAACCTTACGGTGTAGCTGTGAACGGAACCCGCATCACCATCGGCAATCAGGCGGATCTTGAGCACTTCGCCAAACCCAATCCGCTGATCGACGATCATTCAAGCTGATGGCCTGACAACGAAACCCATGCCCGGCATCGCCGGGGCGCATCCCGATGTTTGCAAGGCCGTCGCCGTGCTGACTAGGCCGATCGAACGTGAACCGCATAACCCAGGATGAACGCGAGCCAACCCGTCGCCTTGAACCGTCAGATCCGCCTCGCTGCAGGCAACCGTAGCAACAGGGAACCGTAGAGGACGGTGCCCCCCGCGAAGACCGCCATCCAGCCAAGCCCCGCTGCAACGTTGAGCGGTCCCGCCAATTCGGGCCACAGGCCGGCGGCGACGGGCGCCACCACCGAGGGCCGCCGGTACTCGCATGTACCAAGGCCGAGACCGCCGCAGTCTACACGAAGGACGCCGCCGGATGGCGGAACTGGCGATGAACGTGATGCGGAATCATGCGTGGCGAAGGTGGCCCCACGCCGAATTCGTGGGCCACGTTTTTTCGGGAAACCCGACGATTCCAGGGGTCGAATACGAAAGTGGCACGCCCAACGGGACTCGAACCCGTGTTTCCGCCGTGAAAGGGCGGCGTCCTAGACCACTAGACGATGGGCGCTCCGCTTTCGTGGCGCTCTAGCTACTGTCTTAGCCGATGGGGTTCAAGCGCATTTTTGCAGGTCGATCCGTTTTTTTCAGTTTGCCGGAGCGGCATCCTCGAGCCGCAGCCGCGCCTTGCGTCGCCCGCCCCAGTCGTCGATCTCCAGCCGCCCGGCCAGGTGCCAGCCGGTGCCGTCGCCGGCGCACAGCGCGGCGCCGAGCGGGCCGTCGAACGCGCCGAACGCCATCGCTTGGATCTGCGCCGCGCCGTCGCCCACGCGCAGGCTCAGATGCGTCTCGCCGACGCGGCGGGCGTTGCGGATCCGGACGTCGGGCAGGGCGAAGCGCGGCTGCGGCGCGCCCGCGCCGAACGGGCCGGCGCGCTCCAGCAGTTCGACGAAGTCGGCGCTGGCGGCCGTGGCGCTGAGCACGCCGCCGATCTGCAGGTCCGCCGGCCCGGCGGTTCCGGCGCCCTGCCGCGCCAGCAGCGCCGACAGGCGCGCCATCGCCTCGGGCAATTGCGCCTCGGCGACCGTAAGGCCGGCCGCCATGCGGTGGCCGCCGCCGCGCATCAGCAGGCCCTCGGCGGTGCAGGCCGCGACCGCGGCGCCCAGGTCCACGCCCGGCACCGACCGGCCGGAGCCCTTGCCGATGCCCCGGTCCAGCCCGATCACCACCGCCGGCCGGTTGAACGCCTCTTTCAGGCGGGCGGCGACGATGCCGACGACACCCGGATGCCAGCCCTCGCCGGCGGCCCAGACCAGCGGCGCGTCGGTGCCGCGCGCCTCGGCCTGGGCGATGGCCCGGGCCTGCACCTCGGCCTCGATCGCGCGGCGCTCGACGTTGAAGGCGTCGAGCCGGGCGGCCAGCGCCGCCGCGCGCTGCGGGTCGGTCTCGGTCAGCAGCCGCGTGCCCAGATCGGCCTGCCCGACCCGGCCCCCGGCGTTGATGCGCGGGCCCAGCACATAGCCCAGGTGGTAGGGCGCGGGCGGCGCGGACAGCCCGGCCGTGTCGGCAAGCGCGGCCAGCCCCGGCCGCGCCCGGCGCGCCATCACCGCCAGCCCCTGCCGCACCAGCGCCCGGTTCAGGCCGACCAGCGGCGCCACGTCGGCGACGGTGGCCAGCGCCACCAGGTCCAGCATCGCCATCAGGTCGGGGGTCGCGGCGCCCGCGTCGCGGCGCGCGCGGTTCAGCGACACCAGGAACATGAACACGACGCCGGCCGCACACAGATGGCCCAGTTCGCCGTCTTCGTCCTGGCGATTCGGGTTCACCACCGCGCCGGCGTCCGGAAGGGTCTCGCCGCCCAGGTGGTGGTCCAGCACGATCACCTCGGCGCCGGCCGCGCGGGCGGCGGCGATCGGCGCGTGCGACAGCGTTCCGCAATCGACGCAGAGGATCAGCGCGTGATCGGCGGCCAGTTGCTGCATGGCGGGGGTGTTCGGCCCGTAGCCCTCGTCGACGCGGTCGGGGACATAGATCGTCGGCTGCACCCCCACCCGGCCCAGCCAGTCGTGCAGCAGCGCGGCCGAGGCGGCGCCGTCGACATCGTAGTCGGCGAAGATCGCGACCCGGCTGCCCCGCTGCAGATGGTCGGCAGCGATCTCGGTCGCCCGGTCCATGTCCTTCAGCGTCGACGGATCGGGCATCAGCGCCCGCAGGGTCGGGGCCAGATAGGCCTCGGCCTCGGGCGCGGAGACGCCGCTGCGGGCGAGGATCAGGCAGATCGACTCGGCCAGACCGGTCTGCTGCGCCAGCGCCTGCGCCAGGCGCATGTGGTCGGCCGGCGGGCCGGTCCAGCGCCGGCCGGTCAGGGAGCGCGCGACACCGAGGAAGGGATCGCTCACCGGCGGCCTCGCGGGCCTCCGCCCGGGGCCAGCCCCAGCGCCATCTTCAGCAGCCGGGACAGCCCGGTGACCAGCAGGCCGATGCCCAGGACGGCGAACAGGGCGAAGCGTTCGACGGTGCCGTCGTCGAGCGCGCGCAGGGCCAGGAACAGGCAGACCGCGCCGCCGGCCGCGAAGGCCAGCGCCGCGATCACGGCGCCGCGCGGGAAGCGGGGGCCGCGCTCCGCGGGCGCGTCCGGCCCGGCCGCCGCGCGGGCGGCCGCGGGGTCGGTGCTGTCGCCGTATCCGACCTTGCGGGTCACTGGTTCTTCTGACGGTAGAACAGCCGGCGGACCGAGCCGGTCTTGGAGCGCATCAGGATGGTCTCGGTCTCCAGGTAGTCGCCGTCGCGGCGCGCGCCCGACACCAGGCTGCCGTCGGTGACGCCGGTGGCGGCGAAGATCACGTCCTGGGTAACCATGTCGTCGCGCGAGTAGACCCGGTCGAAATCGGTGATCCCGGCCTTGGTCGCGCGGCCGCGCTCGTCGTCGTTGCGGAACATGAGCCGGCCCTGGATCTGGCCGCCCATGCACTTCATCGCCGCGGCCGCCAGCACGCCCTCGGGGGCGCCGCCGGCGCCCATGTACATGTCGATGCCGGTCTTGCGAGCCTCGGCGGTGTGGATCACGCCGGCCACGTCGCCGTCGGTGATCAGGCGGATGCGGGCGCCGGTGTCGCGCAGCTCGGCGATCAGGTCGGTGTGGCGCGGGCGCTCCAGCACGCAGACCATGATGTCGCGCGGGCTGCAGCCGCGGTGCCTGGCCAGCGCCGCCACCCGCTCCGACGGGCTCATGTCCAGGTGCAGCAGGCCCTCGGGATAGCCCGGGCCGATCGCCAGCTTGTCCATGTAGACGTCGGGCGCGTGCAGCATCGAGTTGCGCGGCCCCATGGCAATCACCGCCAGCGCGTTCGGCATGTCCTTGGCGGTCAGCGTGGTGCCCTCCAGCGGGTCCAGCGCGATGTCCACACCCGGCCCGTCGCCGGTGCCGACCTCTTCGCCGATGTACAGCATCGGCGCCTCGTCGCGCTCGCCCTCGCCGATGACGACGACGCCGGAAATGTCCAGCATGTTCAGCTGCTTGCGCATGGCGTCCACGGCCGCCTGGTCGGCCGCCTTCTCGTCACCGGTGCCGATCAGCTTGGCGCTTGCGATCGCCGCGGCTTCCGAGACGCGGGCAAGGCCCAGCGACAGCATCCTGTCGGCGAAGAGTTCGTCGGCCATTGAGTTCCTCCTGATGCGGACCGTTCAGCTACCGGGTCTACACGGGTGTCGCCGCGCGGGGAAGGCCGCAGCGCGGCGCGCCGGCTTCAAACCGGCTCGATGCGGTAGGCGACGGGCGCGGCGGTGGCGACGTCCAGCGCGCCGATCCGGCGCAGCGCCCCGTCGAGCGCGGCGCGGGTGCAGCCGTGCGTGACGATCAGCACCGGCGCCGCGGCGTCCGATTCGTGCTGGATCTGGCGCATGCGGTCGATCGAGATGCCGGCCTGTCCCAGCGCGTCGGCGACCTGTGCCAGCGTTCCCGGCCGGTCGGCAAGCTCCAGCCGCAGGTAGTACGGCGCGCCGGCCGAGCTGCCGCTGCGCACCGGCGCGGCCAGATCGGCGGTGGGCACGCCGAACGCCGGGATCACCAGGCCGCGGGCGATGTCGATGATGTCGGCCATCACCGCCGAGGCGGTCGGACCGGCGCCGGCGCCCGGCCCCTGGTAGACGGTCTGCCCGACGGCGTCGCCCTCCAGCACCACCATGTTGGCCACGCCCTCGAGCTGGCCCAGCGGCGAGGACATCGGCACCAGGCAGGGCTGCATCCGCTGCTCGACCCCCTCGCCGGTCTGCGCGGCGACGCCGAGCAGCTTGATCCGGTAGCCCAGATCGCGGGCGTAGCGGATGTCGGTCAGGGTGATGCGCTCGATACCCTCGATCTTGATCCCGTCGTAGTCGACCTGGGTGCCGAAGGCGGTCGCGGACAGCAGCGCCAGCTTCTGCGCCGCGTCCTGGCCGCCGACGTCGAACGACGGGTCGGCCTCGGCGTAGCCCAGCCGCTGCGCGTCGGCGAGGATGTTGTCGTAGTCGCCGCCGGTGCGCTCCATCTCGGTCAGGATGTAGTTGCAGGTGCCGTTCATCACCCCCAGCACGCGCGAGACGGCGTTGCCGGCCAGCCCCTCGGTCAGCGCCTTGACGCAGGGGATGCCGCCGGCGACGGCGGCCTCGAAGCGCAGCGCGACGTTGCTGTCTTCCGCCTGCCGGGCCAGCGCGAAGCCATGCCGCGCCAGCATCGCCTTGTTGGCGGTGACGACGTGCTTGCCGGCGGCCAGCGCGGCCTCGGTCGCGGCCTTGGCGGGGCCGTCCTCGCCGCCCATCACCTCGACGAACAGCTCGATGTCGTCGCGCCGGGCCAGCACCACCGGGTCGTCCTCCCAGCCGTAGCCCGACAGCTCGACGCCGCGGTCCTTGCCGCGCGAGCGGGCGGTGACGGCGACGATCTCGATCGGGCGGCCGGCCCGGCGCGCCAGCAGGTCCGGATGGGTCTGCAGAATGCGGATCAGCCCGCTGCCGACGGTCCCGAGTCCGGCGATCGCGATGCGCAGCGGTGCGGTCATGGAAGTCCCCTGTTTGCCCGCGCGTTCCCTTAGTCGAGGGCGGCCCCTCCCGCAAGCCCAAGGCCCGGGGCGGCCTCAGGGCTCGGCGAAGCCCCAGCCGTCGGGTTCGTAGCCGTGGATCAGTGCGATCCGGCTGGTGCGTTCCTCGTGCTGCCAGATGGCGTCCGCCTCCAGCGGCACCGAACCGGCCGCGACGCGCAGGGCACCGTCCTCGGCGGCCTCGACGCCGTAGCCGAACATGCCCAGCTTGCGCACCGCCGCGGCGCGGTCCGCGGCGTCGGTGGGCA
Source organism: Halovulum marinum (assembly GCF_009697225.1). GTDB lineage: Bacteria > Pseudomonadota > Alphaproteobacteria > Rhodobacterales > Rhodobacteraceae > Halovulum > Halovulum marinum. The sequence goes on along the minus strand of NZ_WIND01000001.1, from coordinate 347,842 downwards.
CGAAGTCGAGGTCGAGCTCGACCGCGACCCCCTCGGCCAGGCCGGATTCGGACAGGATGCGCTGCACGGTCAACCGGGTGACGGCCTGCTGATGCTCCCAGTCCCAGGCGTCCTCGGCCGCGGTCATTCCGCGGCCTCGACCGGCGCGTGCCGGGCCAGCATCCTTTCCGGATCGTTCAGCACCTGGCGGATGTTGCGGGCGGCCTGGCGTATGCGCTGCTCGTTCTCGACCAGGCCGATGCGGACGTAGCCCTCGCCGTATTCGCCGAAGCCGATGCCGGGCGAGACCGCGACCTCGGCCTCCTTCAGCAGCATTTTCGAGAACGCCATCGAGCCCATGTCGGCGAAGGCCGGCGGAATCGGCGCCCAGGCGAACATGGTCGCGGGCGGGGCGGGAATGTCCCAGCCGGCGCGGGCCATCGACTCGACCAGCACGTCGCGGCGCGAGCGGTAGATGCCGCGGATCTCCTCGACGCAGTCCTGCGGGCCGTTCAGCGCCGCGGCGGCGGCGACCTGCACCGGCGTGAAGGCGCCGTAGTCGAGATAGCTCTTGATCCGGGTCAGCGCGCCGATCAGGCGGCTGTTGCCGACGGCGAAGCCCATGCGCCAGCCCGGCATGGCATAGGTCTTGGACAGCGAGGTGAACTCGACCGCCACCTCCTTGGCGCCGTCGATCTGCAGGATCGAGGGCGGCGGGTTGCCGTCGAAATAGATTTCGGCATAGGCCAGATCGCTCAGCACCCACAGATCGTGCTTGCGGGCGAAGCGCACCAGCTCGGCATAGAAGTCGAGGTCGGCCAGCTGTGCGGTCGGGTTCGACGGGAAGCTGACCACCACCGCCACCGGCTTCGGCACCGAGTGCATCACCGCCCGCTCCAGCGCGCGCAGGTAGGCGTCCGGGCGGAACCTGCCGTCGGCTTCCAGCGTCTGGATGTGGCGCAGGGTGCCGCCGGCGATCATGAAGCCGTAGGGGTGGATCGGGTAGCTGGGGTTCGGCACCAGCATCACGTCGCCCGGCGCGGTGATCGCCATCGCCAGGTTCGCCAGCCCTTCCTTCGAGCCGAGGGTGGCGATCACCTCGGATTCCGGGTCCAGCTTGACGCCGAACCGGCGCTGGTAATAGCCGGCCTGGGCGCGGCGCAGGCCGGGGATGCCCTTCGAGGCGGAATAGCGGTGGGTGCGCGGCCGGCGCACCGTCTCGCACAGCTTGTCGACGATGTGGCTGGGGGTATCCATGTCCGGATTGCCCATGCCGAAATCGATGATGTCCATGCCTGCCGCGCGGTACTCTGCCTTCAGCCGGTTCACCTCGGCGAACACGTAGGGGGGCAGACGCTTGATGCGGTAGAATTCCTCGGGCATCGGACAGGCCTCTTGATGCGGGTGAAGTGTGCGGGTTTTAGGACCGCGGCGCAATCAACGCCAGCGGTTTTCGCGGCTCAGCCGGCGCCGCCGGCCGATTGCAGGCGCGCCCGCGCCGCCGGGTCCAGTACCGGCGCGGACAGGCTTTGCGCGCGCGCCCGCAGCGCCTCGGCCCGGCCCGCCAGCGGGCCGAGGTCGGCCGCGGGCGGCGCCGGCGCCATCGCCGACTCGACCTGCGGCTGCGGCAGCAGCGCCGGGAACGCCGCCGCCCGCGCCTGCGCCGATGGCGCATAGCCGGTGTCGGGCGCCTGCAGGCCGCAGCCGGCGATCATGCCGCACAGGATCAGCCACGCCGCGTTGGTGACGCGTCCGCGCAGTTGCGGTACAAACGATGTCAGTGAGCCCATGTCCGCGTCTCCGAAACTGCGGCGAGGATAGGGCCGGGGGAAATGACCTGCAAGGAAGCGACCGGAACATGACCAGCGATACCGACCAGACGCTGCTGGGGCAGAGCGCCGAGACCGCGGCGAACATGACCGAGGTCATGGATATCTCGCACAAGATCTGGAAACGCTTCATCGAGGCGCAGGCCGGCGAGGGGATGCCGCGCAACGCCGACCCGCTGAACACGATGCCGGCCTGGATCGCACTGGCCCGCGCCATGTACGAGAATCCGAAATACGTCGCCGACGCGACGCTGGACCTGTGGGCCGACCAGGCCGCGCTGTGGCAGGCGGCGACGCTGAAATGGCTGGGCGCGAAGGACGCCGAAACCCCGGACCTGCCGCGCAGGGCCGACCCCGGCAAGCGCTTCCAGCACAAGGAATGGTCCGAGAACGCGCTGTTCGACTATCTGAAGGAGAACTACCTGCTGACCGCCGGCTGGATCAACCACACGGTCCACAACCTGGGCGACATGGACCCGCGCGAGCGCAGGAAGGCCGAGTTCTACACCCGCAACTTCGTCGAGGCGATGAACCCGGCGAATTTCTTCGCCCTCAACCCCGAGGTCCTCGAGGCCACCGCCGAGGAGAAGGGCGCGAACCTGGTGCGCGGGCTGAAGATGATGCTGGCGGACCTGGAGCGCGGCAAGGGCCAGTTGCTGATCCGGCAGACCGACATGGACGCGTTCGAGGTCGGCCGCGACATGGCGATCAGCCCGGGCAAGGTGGTGTTCCGCAACGATCTGCTGGAGCTGATCCAGTACACCCCGACGACCGAGAAGGTGCATGCCAGGCCGCTGCTGATCATCCCGCCGTGGATCAACAAGTACTACGTGCTGGACCTGAACGAGAAGAAGTCGATGGTGAAGTGGCTGGTGGCGCAGGGCCACACCGTGTTCATGATCTCGTGGGTCAACCCGGACGAGCGCCAGCGCGACGAGACCTGGGACAGCTACATCACCAAGGGCGCGATCACCGCGATCGACAAGGCGCTGGAAGAGACCGGGCAGACGTCGCTGAACCTGGCGTCGTACTGCATCGGCGGCACGCTGGCCGGCACGCTGATGGCCTATTTCGGCAAGACCGGCGACAAGCGCGTGTCGTCGGCCACATTCTTCACCGCGCAGCTGGATTTCGCCGACGCGGGCGAGTTGCAGGTGTTCGTCGACGACCAGACGATCCGCGCCGTCGGCGAGGAGATGGAGAAAGGGTACCTGCCCGCCAACAAGATGGCGCAGGCGTTCAACATGCTGCGGTCGAACGACCTGATCTGGTCCTACGTCGTCAACAACTACATGCTGGGCAAAGACCCGTTCCCGTTCGACCTGCTGTACTGGAACGCCGATTCCACCGCGATGCCGGCCAAGGTCCATCATTTCTACCTGGACCATTTCTACGACGACAACGACTTCGCCTCGGGGCGGACCCGGGTGCTGGGCACGCCGGTGACGCTGGCCGACATCAAGGGGCCGGTCTATCACGTCGCCACCCGCGAGGATCACATCGCGCCGGCGGCGTCGGTCTATCGCGGCGCGCGGCTGATGACCAAGGCCAAGGTGCGCTTCGTGCTGTCGGGCTCGGGGCACATCGCCGGAGTGGTGAACCCGCCGGCGGCGCAGAAGTACCAGTACTGGACCAACGAGGACATGTCCCACGCCGACATCGCCGAGTGGATGGCCGCGGCCGAGGAAACGCCGGGCAGCTGGTGGCCGGACTGGGACAAGTGGCTGGCCGCGCGCTCGGGGCGGAAGGTGAACGCCCGCGAGCCGGGCAAGACGCTGGGCGCGCTCGCCGATGCGCCGGGCGAATATGTCAGGGTGCGCTTCGACAAGCGCTGAGATGAGGTCAAGGTGAAGCTGACGCGACGCGCGATGCTGGGCGGCATCGCGGCGGGGGTTGTCCTGCCGCGGGGCCCGCTGCGGGCAGGAACCCAGGAGCTGCGGGCCGCGGTCGGCCAGGTGCAGCTGGCGCCGGCCGAATACCCGGCGACCGAGATGTGGGTCTACGGCGGGTCCGCGCCCGGCCCGCTGATCCGGGCGGCACAGGGCGGGCGCGTGTCGCGCGAGCTGGTCAACGACCTGCCGCGGCCGACCACCGTGCACTGGCACGGCATCCGGCTGGAGAACGCGATGGACGGCGTGCCCGGCCTGACGCAGGAGGCGGTCGCGCCCGGCGGGCGCTTCGCCTACGATTTCGCCGTGCCGGACGCGGGCACCTACTGGTACCACTCGCACTTCAAGGCGATCGAGCAGGTGTCGCGCGGGCTGGCCGGGCCGCTGATCGTCGACGAGCCGGAACCGCCCGAGGTCGACCGCGACCTGGTGCTGACGCTGTCCGACTGGCGGCTGATCGATCCGGCCGCGATCAGCGGCGATTTCGACAACATGCACGACGCCGCGCACGCCGGCCGGATCGGCAATTTCGTCACCACCAACGGCGAAGCCGCCTACAGCCAGCCGGTGCGCCGGCACGAGCGGCTGCGGCTGCGGCTGATCAACACCGCGCCGGGCCGCATCTTCGAGCTGTCGGTGCAGGGGCTCAGCGGCTGGATCGCGGCGGTCGACGGCATGCCGCTGGAGCAGCCGCTGCCGATCGGGCAGATGTTCGTCGCCCCCGGCGGCCGTGTCGACCTGATCGCCGACGTCACCGGCGAGGTCGGGCAGGAGGCGTTCGTGCTGGAGATCTTCCAGGGCGAGGGCTTCGCGCTGGCCGCGTTCCCGATCGAGGACGGCGGTGGCGCGCGGCGCGGTGCGCTGGCGGCATTGCCGCCGAACCCGGCGCAGCTGGCGCTGCCGCAACCGGGCGAGGCGCGCAGCGTGCCGCTGCGGATAGACGGCGGCGCGATGCGCGGCCTGCGCGAGGCGGTGTTCCGGGGCGAGACGCTCGACGGTCAGGCGCTGGCGCAGCAGGGCATCTTCTGGGCGCTGAACGGGCAGGCCGGCGCGCCCCCCGATCCCATGGCCGAGGTGGCCCGCGGCGAGACGCTGCGCATCCCGATCGTCAACCAGACCGCGTTTCCGCACGCCATGCACCTGCACGGCCATCACGTCCGCGAGGTGCTGCCCACCGGCGGCATGGGCCCGGCGCGGGACACGTTCCTGGTCGATCCGGGCAGCGTGCGCGAGATCGCGGTGCTGCTGGACAACCCGGGCGACTGGCTGTTCCACTGCCACATGCTGTCGCACCATGCCGCCGGCATGGGCACCTGGATCCGCGTCGTCTAGACGGCGCGGCATCGCCGGCGGCAGTGCTCAGGGCTTCCAGATCAGGAAGTTCGCGATCAGCAGCAGGCCGGTGCGCTGGCTTTTCTCGGGGTGGAACTGGGTGCCGATCATGTTGTCGCGGCCGATCGCGGCGGTGATCGGCCCGCCGTAATCGGTCACCGCCAGCACGTCGTCCGCGTTCGTCGGCTTCACGTGATAGGAGTGCACGAAATAGGCGTGATCGCCCTCGGCCAGCCCGGCGAACACCGGGTGCGGGGCAAGGTTCTCCAGCGCGTTCCAGCCCATGTGCGGGATCTTCAGCGCCGGGTCCTCGGGGGCGATGCGCACGCACTCGCCCGGGATCCAGCCGAAGCCGGGGGCGTCGGCGCCATGCTCGCGGCCGATGGTGGTCATCAGCTGCTGGCCGACGCAGATGCCCATGAACGGCACGCCGCCGGCGAGAACCCGTTCCTCCAGCGCATCGACCATGCCGGGGATCGCGTCCAGCCCGGCGCGGCAGTCGGCGAAGGCGCCGACGCCGGGCAGCACGATGCGGTCCGCGCCGCGCACGGTGTCCGGGTCCGAGGTCACCACCACCGCGCCGGCGCCGGTTTCCGCCGCCATCCGCTGAAAGCTTTTCTCGGCCGAGTGCAGGTTGCCGGATTCGTAGTCGATGATGACCGTGCTCATTCGCTCAGCGTGCCCTTCGTGGACGGCACCGATGTCGCGGTGCGCGGATCGGTCTCCAGCGCGTCGCGCAGCGCGCGCGCCACCGCCTTGAACGCGGCCTCGGCGATGTGGTGGCTGTTGACGCCGTCGATCCGCTCGACGTGCAGGGTGATGCCGCCGTGGGTGCTGAGCGCCTGGAAGAACTCGCGCACCAGCTCGGTGTCGAAGGCGCCGATGGTGGGGGCGGTGAACGCCACCTTCCACACCAGGAACGGCCGCCCGCTCAGGTCCAGCGCGGCGCGCACAAGCGTGTCGTCCATCGGCAGCAGGCACGCGCCGTAGCGCCGGATGCCGCGCTTGTCGCCGACCGCCTGCGACAGGGCCTTGCCGATGGCGATGCCGACGTCCTCGACGGTGTGGTGGTCGTCGATGTGGGTGTCGCCCTCGGCCGCGACCTTCAGGTCGATCAGCGCGTGCCGGGCCAGCTGGTCGAGCATGTGGTCGAAGAACCCCACGCCGGTCGCGTTTTCAAAGTGCCCGGTCCCGTCCAGGTCGATTTCGACGCGGATCTTCGTCTCTGCCGTGTTCCGTTCTACCGTCGCTTTGCGCATGGGGCCCTCGCTTTGGTCGCACCGCGTTGTAGCGGGGCGCCGGAGCGGGGGGAAGCCCGGCTTCGATCACCTTGCCAGAATCCCGTCTGCGGGCCACGCGGCGGGCGGCGGGTTGCCGACCGCCGCGCCTGGCCGGTGCCGGCTCAGCCGGTGGGGGGCGTGTACTCGCGCGCAACCTTGCCTGCGGCCTCCATCGCCTCGATCCCGCGCTCGTTCGGGATCAGCACCGTGGTCTTCAGCGCCGAGAACGCTCCGCTCGACCCCGCCGCCAGCAGCGCCGAGGCCGCCGCCACGTCGGTCGGGAACTCGGTGATTACCAGGCCATCGTACTCGCCGAAGCAGAAGTACATGCATTCGATCTCGCCGCCCGCGGCGCCGAACAGCTTTTCGGCGGCGGCGCGGCGGTCCTGCGGCTTCTTCACCATCGCTGCGACGGAGTTGGACGAATACCGGAACTGGGTCAGGTATCTGGTCATGACGATCGCTCCCTCGTTACTGATCCCGACGGACCGTCGGGGCCTGCAGGATACCACGTTTTCCGCCCCTCCGGCTGGACGGCTGCCGACGGTGCGCGCGGCCGGGATCGGGCAGCGCGCCAACAGCGGGCTTGAAATCTATATGAACATCTGTTCAGTTCTAGAAAAAGGGGAGGACGGCGCATGTTCACGGCGTCGATGCGATTCGACTGCGGCGAGGATGTCGAGGCGCTGCGCGACATGGTACACCGCTGGGCGCAGGAGCGGGTGGCGCCGCTTGCGGTGCAGATCGACCGCGACAACCGGTTTCCGAACGCGCTCTGGTCCGAGATGGGCGAGCTCGGCCTGCTGGGCATCACCGTTCCCGAGGCCGACGGCGGCGCGGGCATGGGCTATCTGGCGCATGTCGTCGCGGTCGAGGAGATCGCCCGCGCCTCGGCCTCGGTCAGTCTCAGCTACGGCGCGCATTCCAACCTGTGCGTCAACCAGATCGCGCTGAACGGCACGCCGGAGCAGAAGGCGGCCTTCCTTCCGGGGCTGATCTCGGGGCGGACGGTCGGCAGCCTGGCGATGTCCGAGGCCGGGGCCGGCTCGGACGTGGTGTCGATGAGGCTGCGCGCCGAGAAACGCAACGACCGCTATGTGCTGAACGGCTCGAAATACTGGATCACCAACAGCCCGGACGCCGGCGTGCTGGTGGTCTACGCCAAGACCGACCCGGACGCGGGCGCGCAGGGCATCACCGCCTTCCTGATCGAGCGCGAGATGACCGGATTCTCGGTCGGGCCGCATTTCGACAAGCTGGGCATGCGCGGATCGAACACCGCCGAGATCACCTTCGACAACGTCGAGGTGCCGTTCGGGAACGTGCTGGGGCAGGAAGGGCAGGGCGTGCGGGTGCTGATGTCGGGCCTCGACTACGAGCGCGTGGTGCTGTCGGGCATCGGCATCGGCCTGATGCACGCGATCCTCGATCACATCATGCCCTACATGCACGAGCGCAAGCAGTTCGGGCAGAAGATCGGGGAGTTCCAGCTGATGCAGGGCAAGATCGCCGACATCTACTCGACGATGAACGCCTGCCGGGCCTATGTCTACGAGGTCGCCAAGGCCTGCGACCGGGGCCAGGTGACGCGGCAGGATGCGGCGGGCTGCGTGCTCTACGCCTCGGAAAAGGCGATGGAGATGGCGGTGCAGGGCGTCCAGGCAATGGGCGGCGCAGGCTACATGAACGACTCGCCGCTGGCGCGGATCATGCGCGACGCCAAGCTGATGGAGATCGGCGCCGGCACCTCCGAGATCCGCCGGATGCTGATCGGGCGCGAGCTGATGAAGGCGACGGAATAGGCCGGCATGGAAGACGGTGGGGACGGCGCGCAGACGGACATCCTCCATGCCGAGCTGCCCGGCATGGTGTATCTGCTGGAGTGGGTCGCGGCGGGGATCGACATCATCGCGATCCTGCTGATGCTGGTGGGCACCGCGCGGTTCCTGATCGGCTACCTGCGCGCCGAGTTCGCTCACGCAGGCTTGAGCCGCGTGCACGGCATCGGCGCTGCGCGGATGGAGCTGGGGCGTTACATTCTTGCAGGGTTGGAGCTGCTGATCGTGTCGGACATCATCCACACGGCCCTCAGCCTGCGGCTCGAGGATCTGCTGTTCCTCGGCCTTCTGGTGCTGATCCGTTCGGTGATCAGCTTCTTCCTGGACCGCGAGATCAAGGACATCCGAAAGGAACTGGCCCATGACCCTGACTGACCAGCAGAAGAAGCTGTGCGACGACAACACCACCGACTTCTCCGATCTGAAGGCGGTGATCGTGAACACCTCGCTGAAGCGCCAACCGTCCGAGAGCCACACCAAGCTGCTGCTGAACGTGGCCGGCGAGATCATGGAACGGAACGGCGTCATGGTGGAGCATGTGCACATGCTTTCGCACCAGGTGCCGCCGGGGGTCTACCCTGACATGACCGAACAGGGCTGGGACCGAGACGACTGGCCGGCGCTGTGGGAGAAGGTGAAGGCGGCCGAGATCCTGATCATCGGCTCGCCGCTGTGGCTGGGCGAGGAAAGTTCGGTCTGCCGGGTGCTGATCGAGCGGCTCTACGGCATGTCGGGCATGCTCAACGACAAGGGGCAGTCCCTGTTCTACGGCAAGGTCGGCGGCTGCGTGATCACCGGCAACGAGGACGGGATCAAGCACGCGTCGATGACGCTGCTCTATGCGCTGGGGCATCTGGGCTATACCGTCCCGCCGCAGGCCGACTGCGGCTGGATCGGCGAGGCCGGGCCGGGGCCCAGCTATGGCGACGAGATGGACGACGGCACGCGCGCGGGGTTCGGCAACGACTTCACCCAGCGCAACACCACGATCATGACGTGGAACCTGCTGCATCTGGCGCGGATGCTGAAGGATGCCGGCGGGCTGCCGAACCACGGCAACGACCGCAACGCGTGGAAGGCCGGCTGCCGGTTCGACTACGAGAACCCGGAGCATCGGGCGTGAACGCGCGCGCGGCGGTTCTGCTGGCCATGCTGTCCGCCCCGGCCGGTCCGGCCGCGGCACAGGACGCGGGCCTGGCGGATCCGCTGCGCCGCCATGCGCAGTGCGCCGACGCGGGCGGCGACAGCGCCGTCTGCGCCGGCATCCTGGCGGGGCATCGCCTGGACATCGCGGAGGACCTGCGCGGCCTCACCGCCTGCCGGGCCGCGCTGGCGGCTGGGCTCGAAGCGCAGGCGGCGGCGCTGGCCGCCCGCCTGCGCGCCCTGGGCGCGGGGCCGACCGCGACCGGGCTGCGCGCCGGGGCGGACCGGACGGCGGCCCGGTTCTGCAGCGCGCCGTCCGGACGACCTGCCGGCCATGCCGCGCGCTGCGCGCTGATGCGCGCGCATCTCGAGGTCTGTCACCTGCGGCGCGCCCTGATCGAAACGGAGCACGAGACATGATCGACGCGGCGGCGAACCGGGCCGAACATCTGCGGATGCTGGACGAGGTCGCCGCGGCAGCGCGCACGGCGGCGGTCGGCGGCGGCGCCGAGGCGCAGGCCAGGCACGAAAGCCGCGGCAAGATGCTGCCGCGCGACCGGATCGGCGCGCTGCTCGATCCGGGCAGCCCGTTCCTGGAAGTCGGCGCGCTGGCGGCGCACGGCATGTACGACGGCGCGGCGCCCTGCGCCGGGGTGATCGCCGGCATCGGCACGGTCGCCGGCCGGCAGGTGATGGTGGTGTGCAACGATGCCACCGCGAAGGGCGGCACCTATTATCCGATGACGGTGAAAAAGCACCTGCGGGCGCAGGAGATCGCCGCCGAGAACCGGTTGCCCTGCGTCTATCTGGTGGATTCGGGCGGGGCGAACCTGCCGAACCAGGACGAGGTGTTCCCGGATCGCGACCATTTCGGGCGGATCTTCTACAACCAGGCCAACATGAGCGCGCGGGGCATCGCGCAGATCGCCGTGGTGATGGGCTCGTGCACCGCCGGCGGGGCCTATGTGCCGGCGATGTCGGACGTGTCGATCATCGTGCGCGAGCAGGGCACGATCTTTCTGGCCGGTCCGCCGCTGGTCAAGGCCGCGACCGGCGAGCAGATCAGCGCCGAGGCGCTGGGCGGCGGCGACGTGCACACCCGGCTGTCGGGCGTGGCGGACTACCTGGCGGAGGACGACGCCCATGCGCTGGCGCTGGCCCGCCAGGCCGTCGCCGGGCTCGGGCCCCCGCAGGCGGGGGCGCTCGCCCGGCGACCGCCGGCTGCGCCGGCGGCGGATCCGGACGGTCTGCTGGACATCGTGCCGGCGGACCTGCGGCAGCCCTACGACGTGCACGCGGCGATCGCCCGGCTGGTGGACGGCGGCGCGTTCGACGCGTTCAAGGCACGGTACGGCGAGACCCTGGTCACCGGCTTCGCGCATATCGACGGCTGGGCGGTGGGCATCCTGGCCAACAACGGCGTGCTGTTCTCGGAAAGCGCCGAGAAGGGCGCGCATTTCGTCCAGCTTTGCGCGCAGCGCGGCACGCCGCTGCTGTTCCTGCAGAACATCACCGGCTTCATGGTCGGCCGGGACGCCGAGCATGGCGGTATCGCCCGCGCCGGCGCCAAGCTGGTCACCGCTGTCGCCACCGTCGCGGTGCCGAAGATCACCGTGCTGATCGGCGGCTCGTTCGGCGCCGGCAACTACGGCATGGCGGGCCGCGCCTATCAGCCGCGGTTCCTGTGGTCCTGGCCGAACTCGCGCATCTCGGTGATGGGCGGGGCGCAGGCCGCGGGCGTGCTGGCCACCGTGCGCCGCGAGGGGATCGAGCGGCGCGGCGGCAGCTGGAGTGCCGAGGAGGAGGCAGCGTTCAGGCAGCCGGTCCTCGACCAGTTCGAGCTGCAGTCGAACCCGCTGTTCGCCTCGGCGCGGTTGTGGGACGACGGGGTGATCGACCCGCGCGACACCCGCCGCGTCGTGTCCCTGTCGCTGGCGGCCTGCGACGGCGCGCCGGTGCCGCCCACGCGCTTTGGCGTGTTCCGGATGTGAGGCCCGCGATGTTCGAGAGCCTGCTGATCGCCAACCGCGGCGAGATCGCCTGCCGCGTGATCCGCACCGCGCGGCGGATGGGTCTCCGCTGCATCGCCGTGTATTCGGACGCCGACGCGGACGCGCTGCACGTCGAGATGGCCGACGAGGCGGTGCGCATCGGCCCGGCCGAGGCAACCCGCAGCTATCTGGACGGCGCCGCCATTGTGGCAGCCGCCCGCGCCACCGGCGCGCAGGCGATTCATCCGGGCTATGGCTTCCTGTCCGAAAACCCCGAGTTCGTCGAGGCGGTCGTCGCCGCCGGGCTGGTGTTCGTCGGCCCCTCGGCGGCGGCGATCCGGGCGATGGGGCTGAAGGACCGCGCCAAGGCGCTGATGGCCGAAGCCGGGGTGCCGGTGGTGCCGGGCTATCACGGCCGCGACCAGGACGACGCGCTGCTGGCGGCGCAGGCCGAGGCGATCGGCTGGCCGGTGCTGATCAAGGCGGTGGCCGGCGGCGGCGGCAAGGGCATGCGCCGCGTCGACCGCGCCGGGGATTTCGCCGACGCGCTGGCGGGCGCGCGGCGCGAGGCGCGGCAGGCGTTCGGCAACGCCGACGTGCTGATCGAGAAGTTCGTCGCCCGGCCCCGGCACATCGAGATCCAGGTGGTGGGCGACGGCAGCCGCGCGCTGCACCTTTGGGAGCGCGACTGCTCGATGCAACGGCGGCACCAGAAGGTGATCGAGGAAGCCCCCGCGCCGGGCATGACCGACGCGGTCCGCGCGGCGATGGGCGCGGCGGCGGTGCGCGCCGCCGAGGCCATCGGCTATGCCGGCGCCGGCACGGTGGAGTTCATCGCCGACGGCTCGGGGCCGCTGCGCGAGGACGGGTTCTGGTTCATGGAGATGAACACCCGGCTGCAGGTCGAGCATCCGGTCACCGAGGCCGTCACCGGCATCGATCTGGTCGAGTGGCAGCTGCGCATCGCCGCCGGCGAGGCGCTGACCGCGCGCCAGGACGGGATCCGCGCCCGCGGCCACGCCATCGAGGCGCGGGTCTACGCCGAGGACCCGGCGAACGGCTTCCTGCCCGCGACCGGCCGGCTGGCCGAGGTCGACTTCGGGCCCGGCGTGCGGGTGGACAGCGGCGTGCGGGCGGGCGACGAGATCAGCCCGCACTACGATCCGATGATCGCCAAGGTGATCGCGCACGGCGCCGACCGGCCCGCGGCGATCGCGGCGCTGCGCCGCGGGCTGGCGGGGGCGCGGCTGGCCGGCTCGGTCACCAACATGGGCTTTCTGGTGCGGCTGTTGGACGATGCGGATTTCGCCGCCGGGCGGCTGGACACCGGCCTGATCGACCGGCGCGGCGCCGCGCTGACCGCCGAGCCGGCGCCGGAGCCCGAGATCCTGGCGCTGGCCGCCGTGGCGCTGGCCGGGCTGCCGCGCGAGGGCGCCGACGGCTTCCACCTCTGGACGCCGCTGCGGCAGCCGGTGCGGATGGTGCTGGACGGCGGCACGATCACCGCCATGATCCGGCAGCCTAGGCCCGGGCTGTTCGAGGTCGCGCTGCCGCAGGGGGTCACCGAACTTTGCGCGATCGAGCCGGGTACGCCGCACTGGCGCTGGACCTGGGGCGACCGGCGGCGGGCGATGCCGGTGACGCTCCACGGCGCCGCGGTGACGCTGGCACCCGACGGCCAGCCACTGACCGTAAGCCGCGCCGATCCGGTGCGCGCCGCCGAGGCCGCGGACGCCACCGACACGCTGACCGCGCCGATGCCCGGCTTCGTGCGCAGGGTGGCGGTGGTGGCCGAAGCCCACGTCGAGGAGGGCGATCCGCTGCTGGTGCTCGAGGCGATGAAGATGGAACACACGCTGCGCGCGCCGCGCCGCGGCTCGGTCGCGCGGGTCGACGTCGCCGAGGGCGACCAGGTGGCGCGCGGTGCGCTGCTGATCACGCTGCGCGCCGAGGACGACGGCGATGACTGAGCCGGTGACGATCTGCGAGGTCGGGCCCCGCGACGGGCTGCAGAACGAGCCGGGCACGATCCCGACCGCCGACAAGATCGCGCTGGTGGCGCGGGCGGTGGCCGCGGGGCTGCGGCAGATCGAGGTCACCAGCTTCGTCTCGCCGCGCGCGGTGCCGCAGCTGGCCGACGCGGCCGAGGTGATGGCCGGCGTCGGCCGCGTGCCGGGGGTGGCCATCACCGCGCTGGTGCCGAACGAGACCGGCTATGCACGGGCCCGCGCCGCCGGGGTGGACCGGGTGGCGGTGTTCGCTTCGGCCACCGAGGGCTTCTCGCGGGCCAACATCAACTGTTCGATCGACGAGAGCTTCGCGCGCTTCGCGCCGGTGTTCCGCGCCGCGCGGGCCGACGGCATTCCGGTGCGCGGCTATGTGTCCTGCGTCACCGACTGCCCCTACGAGGGCCGGGTCGCGACCGCGGCGGTCGCCGCGGTGGCCGGGCGGCTGCTGGCCGAGGGCGCGGCCGAGGTCAGCCTGGGCGAAACCCTTGGACGCGGCACGCCGGACCAGGTCGCGGCGATGCTGGACGCGGTCCTGAAGGTGGTGCCGGCGGCGCGGCTGGCGGGGCATTTTCACGACACCGGCGGCGGCGCGCTTGCCAATGTCGACGTGGCGCTGGCGCGCGGGCTGCGCGTTTTCGACGCCGCGCTGGGCGGGCTTGGCGGGTGCCCCTATGCGCCCGGCGCCGCCGGCAACCTGGCAACCGAGGCGCTGGTGGCGCATCTGCACCGGCTGGGCCACGCCACCGGCGTCGACGCGGGCCTGCTGGCCGGCGCCGCGCGCTTCGCGCGCAGCCTGAAACGCGGAGCGGAAGCATGAGCGAGCAAACCCTGCGGATCGAGACCGGCGAAGACGGCGTCGCACGGCTGACGCTGAACCGCCCGGACCGGCACAATGCCATGTCCGCCGGGATGATCGCGGCGCTGCGCGACGCCGCCGCGCGGCTGGACGGCGACGCGGACGTGCGCGCGGTGGTGCTGACCGGCGCGGGGCGATCGTTCTGCGCCGGGGCCGACCTGGGCTGGATGCGTGCGCAGTTCGCCGCCGACCGCGCGACGCGGCTGGCCGAGGCCCGGGCGCTGGCGCACATGCTGCGCGATCTGAACACGCTGTCGAAGCCGCTGATCGGGCGGATCAACGGCACCGCGATGGGCGGCGGTCTGGGGCTGATGGCGGTCTGCGACGTGGCGGTGGCCGCATCGGGCGGCCGGTTCGGCTTCACCGAGACCCGGCTGGGGCTGATCCCGGCCACGATCGCGCCCTACGTGCTGGCGCGGATCGGCGAGGGCCGCGCCCGCCGGGTGTTCATGAGCGGCCGCGTCTTCGGGGCAGACGAGCTGCCCGCGCTGGGGCTGGCGGCGCGGGTGGTTCCGCCCGAGGCGCTGGACGCCGCCGTCACGGACGAGGTCGCGCCCTATCGCGCGGCGGTTCCCGGCGCGGTGGCGGAGGCCAAGCGGCTGGCGCGCCGGCTGGGGCCGGTGATCGACGATGCGGCGATCGAGCAGACCATCGCCGCGCTTGCCGATTGCTGGGAGCGGCCCGAGGCGGCAGAGCGGATCGCGGCCTTCCTGGAGCGTTAGCCGCCGCGGCGCCGGCCGGCCGCGTCAGGCGCGCGAGACCACCGCGTGCCGGCGCAGATCGGCCAGGCCGACGACGCGCAGGGTGGCCGCGTGGGTGGCGTCCAGCATCACCGGCGGGGCGATTCCCGCTTCCAGCGCCTCGGCCCAGCGCGCGGCGCACAGGCACCAGCGGTCGCCGGGTTTCAGCCCCGGAAAGCCGGCCTCGGGGGCAGGCGTGCTCAGATCGTTGCCGCGGCTGCGCGAGAACGCGAGGAACGCCGCGGTCATCACCGCGCACACCGTGTGCCGGCCGACGTCCTGCGGGCCGGTGTTGCAGCAGCCGTCGCGCCAGAAGCCGGTCACGGGCGCGGCGGAGCATTCCTGCAGCCGCCCGCCCAGCACGTTCAGCGGCGCGTCCTGGCCTTCGCGGCGCTCAGTCATCGCGGTACCCGGTCATCTCCAGATAGCCCTCGCCCCGGTGGGTGCCGGTATAGCTTACAGGGCCTTCCCAGTACGGAAAAGCGGTGGTCATGAAACTGTCGGGATTGAGCGCCGCGACGGTGAGGTCGAGGCCCCGGTCGGGATAGCGCACGCGCCAGCGCACCGGGATCTCGCCGCCCTCGGCGCGATGCCAGGCCAGCGGCTCGATCTCCAGCACGCCGTCGGCCAGCGGCGTCGGCGTGCCGTCGGCGGCGATCCAGGTGCCGGGGACATAGGCGCTGCCGTCGGCGCTGCGCAGGCGATAGGCCATCAGCTTCGCGCCGTCCGGCAGGTGCAGCGCGAACCAGTCCCAGCCGGTCTGCGCGCCGGTCAGCGGCTGGCTGGACCATTCCCGGTCGAGCCAGGCGCGGCCGGAGACGTCGATGCCGCGGCCATCCAGCGTCACCGTGCCCCGGGCGCTGTAGAACGGCTGGCTGTAATAGTGCGAGGCCTGCCCGGCCGCGGACTTGACCGAATAGCCGTCCTGTCCCTGCGGCACCAGCGGCCCCTCGGCGCGCAGCGTCAGGTCGTAGGAGAAATCCGCGCCTCGCGCCCGCAGCCGCAGCCGGTCGAGGCTGTCATCGGCGGCGGTCATCGCCCAGTCGTCGATCCAGGCCTCGAACGGCCCGGCGGTGACGCCGGCCTGACCGACACCGCCGCGCGCGAAGGTCTCGGCGACGCGGTGTTCTCGCGCCGTGGTCACCGCTGCGTGCCCCATCCAGACCTGCGGCGAGGCCCAGCCGTCCGCGTCGGTATCGCCGGGCGGGCGCACCGCCTGGCGGAACAGCGTCCATTGCAGGCCCAGCGGGGCGCCGTCCGGGCCGCTCAGGTTCGCGGTCACGTACCACCACTCGATCCGGAACTCCGGATGCGGCTGGTGGTCGCGCGGGAACGTCAGCCGGTAGTCGGGCGAGACGACGCCGTAACCCTCGGCATCGGTGCCCAGCCCGGCATAGCCCTGCGCGTGGGCGGCGGCGGCGAACAGCACCCCCGCCAGCATCGGAAGCAGCCTAGCGCGCATCGGAAAACACCCTCAGCAGCAGCGCCGGCGGGGTGCGCCCCAGCCGCCGGGCCGGCAGCGCGGCGGCCAGGCTCGCGGTCACCATCGCCAGCGCACCAAGCTGCAGCCACTGGCCCGGATAATGACGCAGCGGGATGCGCCAGCCGAACGCCTCGACGTTGACCACCGCCAGCAGGATCCACGCGACCAGCACGCCCAGCGGCACCGCCAGCGCCGCGGTCACCAGCGCCAGCAGCAACGCCCGGACCAGCTCCAGCCGCGCCAGCCGCGCGCGTGTCAGCCCCAGCGCCCACAGCGGCGCCAGCTGCGGCAGGCGCATCCCGGCCAGCGTCAGCAGGCTGATCAGCAGCGCCAGCCCCGCCACCGCGAAGGTCAGCACGTTCAGCGCCAGCGTCACCGCGAAGGTGCGCTCGAACACCTGCCGCGACACCGCCTTCAGCGCCGCCTGGTCCACCGCCTGTTCCGGCCCCAGCGCGAACCGCTGGTTCAGCGCCGCCACCACTTGTGGCGTGGCCCCGTCCGTCAGCCGCACCGCGAAGCGGGTCGGCGGCGGCAGCGCCCAGCGCGCGGTCAGCCGCGCGTGCGAGGTGATCGCCTGCCCGGTGGGATTGCCGTAGTCGGGGTAGATGCCCACCACCTCGGGGGTCCAGGCGGGGCCGGCGCCGCCGGGGGTCAGCCGGTCGCCCAGGGCCAGCCCGGCGGCGCGGGCGAACTGCTCGCTGACCAGCACGCCGCTGCCGTCCGCAACCCGGTCCCAGGGTGCCTCCGCCGCCTGCAGCAGCGGCCAGGATTCGCGGTACATGGCGTCGTCGCGAATGCCGTGCAGGAAATAGGGATAGCCGCCGCGGGACAGCTCCACGCTCTGGATCGGCAGCACCGCCAGCACCTCGGGGCGGTCCTGCAGCCAGGCGGTCATCGCGGCGGCCTGCCCGGCGTCGGCGCCGCGGACGTACAGCTCGGCCGCCAGCCGCTGGTCGAGCCAGTCGAGGAACGTCGCGCGGAAGCTGGACACCATCGCCCCGACGCCGATGTTCACCGACAGCGCCAGCAGCAGCGCCATCAGCGCCAGGCTGACGCCGCCGATCTGCGCGCGGCTTTCGGCCACGAACCATTCGGCCACCGGCGTCCGCGCCCGGCGCCGCGCCAGCGTCAGCACCAGCGCCAGCACCGGCGGCAGCGCCAGCACCGCCGCCAGCATCACCGCCGCCATCAGCGCAAAGCCCGCGCCCAGCCCCTCGCCGCGCCACGCCAGCGCGGCGGCGGCCAGCGCCAGCGCCGCGGCCAGCGCCGCCTGCAGCCGCAGCGTGCGCAGCTGCGCGCCGTACCACGCCTCGGTCTGCGCCGCGGCCAGCACCGGCAGCCGGTGCAGCCGCCACAGCGCCGACAGCGCCGCGACCAGCGTGCCGGCCAGCGCCATCGCGAAGCCCGTCAGCCACCAGCCGGCCCTCAGTCCAAGTTCGCCCGGCAGCTCCGCGCCGTAGAGCCCGCGCAGGCTGGCGGCGACATCGGGCAGCAGCGCCCCGGCGATGCCATAGCCCAGCGCCATGCCCAGCGCGGCCGCGACCGTGGCCAGCACCAGAAGCTCGGCCAGCAGCGCGCCGGTCAGCCGCCAGCGCCCGACGCCCAGCGCGCGCAGCGTGCGCACCATCGGCCGGCGCTGCTCGAACGCAAGGCCGATGGTGGAATGCACGATGAACAGGCCGACGACGAACGACAGGAAGCCGAACGCGGTCAGGTTCAGATGAAAGCTGTCGGTCAGCTGCGCTAGGTCGGAACTCTCGTCCGGCGGCGTCAGCGTCAGCCCGGTGCCGGTCAGCGTGTCCGGCGGCGGCAGGCCCCCGGGCTGCTCCGGTGCCACCAGCAGCCGGTCGATGCGCCCGTCGCGGGCCAGCAGGCGGTCGGCCAGCGCGATGTCGGCGATCAGCACGCCCGGCGGCAGTTCCGGATCGGCCCGCGTGGCCCATGCGCCCGCGGGCAGGCGCGCCAGCGTCTCGGGGCTGCCGATCAGCCGGTAGGGCGGGGTGACGAAGGCGACCAGGTCGGCCTCGGTTCCGATCCGCCCGCCGCCCGGTGCGCCGGCAGGAAGCGTCAGTGGCTCGACCCCGAGCAGGCGGAACCGGTCGCCGCCGGCCTGCCAGCTGCCGTCCAGCACCGGCGAGACCCGCCAGCCCGCGCGGCGCAGCGCGGCGTAGTCCGCAACCGACACCGCTTGCCCGCCGGGGCCGGTGATCGCGGCGAACCGGTCGCCGCCCAGAACCGCGGCGGCGCGATCGTACGAGGCGCGCGCCTGCGCGTTCAGCGCCTGCACCCCGCTCCACAGGGCGGTCGCCGCCGCCAGCCCGACGACCAGCGCCAGCAGTTGCCACGGTCGCCGGCGCCAGTGGCTGAGCAGCGTCGCCAGAAGCGTGCCGAAGCCGGTCATTCCAGCCGCCCGGCGTGCAGCCGCTCGACCCGGCGCAGGCGGCCGGCCAGCCGCGGCGAGTGCGTCACCAGGATCAGCGCCATGCCGGCCTCGGCGACCAGTTCAAGCAGCAGGTCCATGACCCGGTCGCCGGTGGCCTCGTCCAGGTTGCCGGTCGGCTCGTCGGCCAGCAGCAGGGGCGGCGCCGCGGCCAGCGCGCGGGCGATGGCGACGCGCTGCTGCTGGCCGCCGGACAGCTGCTCGGGAAAGCGCGCCTCCAGCCCGGTCAGGCCCAGCCGCTCGCTCAGCCGGGCGGCACGCCCGGCGTCGTGGCGCCCGGCCAGCCGGGCCTGCAGCGCGATGTTCTGCGCCACCGTCAGGCTCTGCACCAGGTTGAACTGCTGGAACACCAGGCCGACCAGGTCGCGGCGGGCGGCGGCGCGGCCGGCGTCGTCCAGCGCGGCCAGTTCGCGCCCGTCCAGCACCACCCGCCCGGCATCGGGCGCGTCCAGCCCCGCGATCAGGTGCAGCAGGGTGCTTTTGCCGCTGCCCGATTCGCCCACCAGCGCCATGGTCTCGCCGGCGCCCAGCGTCAGGCTCACCCCGTCGAGGATGGTCAGCGCGCCGTACCGCTTGGTCAGGTTCTGGACGTCGAGCATCGGCCGGTCCCTCGGGTTCACCGGCGACGGTAGCACCCGGCGGGCGGAAGCCAAGGCTGGCGACGCGCATGCGACGGTCCACCGCGCAACCGCGCTGCCGGGGCCCCGCGTCGGCCTTGTGGGGAATCGGGCGGTGGGACAGTCTCCGGGTAGGCTCATGCCCGGAGGGAACACCGATGCCTCGTCTCGTCCTGATCCTGTTGCTGCTTGGTGCCGTCGCCGGCGGAGCGATCGCGCAGACCGCGCCGGTGCCGGCCAAGCGCCCGGTGTTCGAATGGGACGTGGACTTCTACGGCGGCGATCTGCGGGCGATCTTCGACACCACGCTGGGGCTGTGCCGCACCGCCTGCGCGGCCGAGGGCGACTGCCGGGCGTTCACCTACAACACCCGCGCCGCGGCCTGTTTCCTGAAGACCGACGTCAGCCGGCGCGATCCGTACCTGGGCGCGGTCTCGGCGATGATGGTGCCGGCGGCGCCGGACGCGCTGTCCCGCGCGCAGGCGCAGGGCGAGCGGCTGGACTTCCTGCCGTCGGGGCGGATCGATGCCGCCCGCGCGCAGGCCGAGCGGCTGGCCTTCGACTTCCGCGGCGGCTCGGACGCCGCGGCGCGGCTGGCGCAGGCGCGGTCGCTGGCACAGGCCGGCGATCCGGCCGGGGCGATGCAGCAGGCCGCCGTCGCCGTGGCGCTGGTCGACCGGCATGACATGTGGCTGGCCTATTCGGAATACGCCAGCGCGGTCGAGACCGACGACTACGCCGAGCAACGCCGCCTGCGCGAGGAGGCGCTGCTGGCCGCGGTCAACGGCTGGCTGCGCGCCCCCGACGGCCCGGCGCAGGCCGCCGCGGCGCAGCGCCTGGCCGAGGCGCTGGAGGCGGCGGACGACGGCCGCCGCGCGATCGATGCGCTGCGGCTGGCGCTGGAGAGCGGCCCGCGCCGCGACCTGGAGGCGGCGCTGGAGCGCGCCCGGCGGCTGTTCGGCTTTCGCGTCATCGACACCACCGTGGACAGCGACGCCGCCAGCCCGCGCGTGTGCCTGACCTTCTCGGAGCCGCTGGTCGCGGGCGCGGTGGACTACGCCGACTACGTGCAGCTGCCCGACGCCGACCTGACGGTCAGCGCCCGCGACCGGCAGCTGTGCGTCGAGGGCGTGGCGCACGGCGCGCGGCTGTCCTTCACCCTGCGCGCCGGCCTGCCCGCGATCAGCGGCGAGAGCCTCGGCCGCAGCGTCGAGCAGTCGGTCTATGTCCGCGACCGCGCGCCCTCGGCCCGGTTTCCCGGCCGCGCCTACGTGCTGCCGCGCACCGACAGCGCCGCGATCCCGCTGGTCAGCGTCAACGCGCCCGAGGTGCAGGTCTCGATCCACCGCATCCCCGACGCCGGGCTGCGTGCCGCGCTGCGCGAGCAGTTGGTCGGCAGCCAGATCTCGGCCAACGACCAGCGCCGCATCGCCGACAGCCTGGGCGCGGCGGTCTGGACCGGCACCGCGCGCGTCGAGACGCGGCTCAACCTCGACGTCACCGCCACGCTGCCGGTGGGCGAGGCGGTCGCCGGTTTCGAGCCGGGCGTCTACGCGATGACCGCCAGCCTGCCCGGCACCGGCGAATGGCAGAGCGTCGCGACGCAGTGGTTCATCGTCACCGACCTCGGCCTGGCGACGATGCAGGGCGAGGACGGACTGCATGCCTTCGTCCGCGCGCTGGGCAGCGCCGCGCCGCTGGCCGGTGTCGAGCTGACGCTGGCAGCGCGCTCGGGCGCGACGCTGGGCACCGCGACGACCGACGCCGAGGGCTATGCCGCCTTCCCCGCCGCGCTGACCCGCGGCACCGGGGGCGATTCGCCGGCGCTGCTGACGGCGACCGGCCCGCAGGGCGATTACGCCTACCTGGACCTGACCGAGGCCGGGCTGGACCTGTCGGACCGCGGTGTTGACGGCCGCGCCGCGCCGCCGCCGGTGGACGTGTTCCTGGCCACCGAGCGCGGCATTTACCGCCCCGGCGACACGCTCCACGCCACGATCCTGGCGCGCGATACCGACGCGCGGGCGATCCCGGGCCTGCCGCTGACCGTGATCACCACCCGCCCCGACGGGGTCGAGCATGACCGCCGCGTCTTGCCCGATGCCGGCGCGGGGGGCCGCGCGCTGGCGCTGGAGCTGCCGCCGGGCGCGCAGCGCGGCACCTGGACGCTGGCGGTGTACGCCGACCCCGAAGCCCCGGCGCTGGCCCGTGCCGCGGTGCTGGTCGAGGATTTCGTGCCCGAGCGGATCGACTTCGACCTGGGCCTGCCGCCGGGCGCGCTCGACCCCGCGGCGCCGCTGCCGCTGACGATTTCGGCGCGCTACCTTTACGGCGCGCCGGGCGCGGATCTGGGCATCGAGGGCGAGCTGCGCGTCGGCCCGGCCGACACGTTGCCGGATTGGACCGGTTTTCGCTTCGGCGCGCCGGACGCGCCGGCCGAGCCGCTGGAGACGCTGCTGCCGGGCGGCACCACCGGCGCCGACGGCAGCGCCCGGCTGGATCTGACCCTGCCGATGCCCGGCACCGTCACCGGCCCGCTGGAGGCGTGGCTGACGGTGCGCCTGAGCGACGCATCGGGCCGCCCGGTCGAGCGGCGCGAGACCCGGCCGGTCGCGCCGCCCGCGCCGCTGATCGGGATCCGGCCGCTGTTCGACGGCGCGGCGCAGCAGGGCGCCGCCGCCGGCTTCGAGGTGATCGCGCTGGCCGCCGGCGGTGCGCGCACCGCGCGCGACGGCCTGCGGTGGGAGCTGTTCCGCGTCCGCACCGACCACCAGTGGTACGAGGTCGGCGGCAACTGGAACTACGAGCCGATCACCACGCGCGAGCGGGTCGCCGACGGCACGCTCGACATCCCGGCGCAGGCGCCCGCACGGCTGCAGGCGCCGGTGGACTGGGGCCACTACGAGTTGCAGATCGCCGGCGGGCAGGGCGGCTACGCCCGCACACTGCTGACCTTCGACGCCGGCTGGTATGCCGCCGGTGCCGGTACCGAAACGCCCGACCTGCTGGAGCTGTCGCTCGACCGCGACCGCTATGCGCCGGGCGACACCGCCACCCTGCGGCTGGAGCCGCGCGCGCCGGGCGAGATCCAGGTCACGGTGCTGGCCGGCGGGCTGATCGACCGGCGCAGCGTCACCGCGACGAAGGCCGGGCCGCTGGAGCTGGCGTTGCCTGTCACCGACGCCTGGGGGCCGGGCGCCTATGTGCTGGCCAGCCATGTCCGGCCGCTGGATCCGGCCGCCGGGCAGAACCCGGCGCGGGCGCTCGGGCTCGGCTGGGTCGGCGTCGATCCGGGGCCGCGGGCACTGGCCGCCCGCTTCGTCTCGGCGGCCGAGGCCGACCCGCGCGGCGTCCACCGGGCGGTGCTGCAGGTCGATGGCGTACAGCCGGGCCAGACCGTCTGGGCCACCGTCTCGGCGGTCGACGTGGGCATCCTGAACGTCACCGGCCACCGGGATCCCGACCCGCAGGGCCATTACCTGGGCCAGCGGCGGCTGGGGGTGGAACTGCGAGACGTCTACGGCCGGCTGATCGACGGGTTCGGCGGCACGCCGGGCGCGCTGCGACAGGGCGGCGATGGCGGCGCCATGGGGCGGCAGTCGCCGCCGCCGACAGAAACGCCGGTGGCGCAGTTCTCCGGCCCGCTGCAGGTCGGCGCCGACGGCCGGGTGACGGTCCCGGTCGACCTGCCGGACTTCAACGGCACCGTGCGGCTGGCGGCGGTGGTCTGGTCGGACAGCGGCGTGGGGCAGGCGGCGCAGGACCTGCTGGTGCGCGACCCGGTCGTGCTCAGCGCCAGCCTGCCGCGCTTTCTCGCCCCCGGCGACCGGGCAACGCTGAGCCTTGCGCTGGCGCATGTCTCGGGGCCCGCCGGCGAGATGCAGGTGGCCTTCACCGGCACCGAGGACGTGCCGCTGCCGCAGCAGCCGCAATCCGTGACGCTGGACGCGGGCGCGCGCGCGGACATCTCGGTGCCGCTGCAGGCGGGCGCCGTCGGCGACAACCGCCTGCACCTGGCGGTGACCACGCCGGACGGCCGGGTGCTGACCAAGACGCTGACGCTGGGGATCCGCGCCAACGATCCCGAGATCGCGCGCCAGACCCGGCTGGAACTGGCCGCGGGCGGCGGGCTGTCGCTGGGCCCCGAGCTGTTCGCCGGGCTGGTGCCGGGCACCGGGCGGGTGCTGCTGTCGGCCGGGCCGCTGGCGCGGTTCGACGTGCCGGGGCTGCTGACCGCGCTCGACACCTATCCCTACGGCTGCACCGAGCAGATCACCTCGCGCGCGCTGCCGCTGGTCTACTACGACCGGCTGGCCGGGGCGCTGGACCTCGGCGGGCGCGACGCGCTGCGCCAGCGGCTGGCCGAGGCGATCGAGGCGGTGCTGGGCCGGCAGGCGCGCAACGGCGGGTTCGGCATGTGGTCCGCCGGCTCCGAGACGCTGTGGCTGGACGCCTACGTCACCGACTTCCTGTCGCGCGCCCGTGCCGCCGGGCACGCGGTGCCGGAGCGGGCGTTCCGCGCGGCGCTCGACAACCTGTCGAACCAGGTCAACGCCGCGCCCGATTTCGAGGCGGGCGGCGAGGGCATCGCCTATGCGTTGCTGGTGCTGGCGCGCGAGGGGGCGGCGTCGATCGGAGATCTGCGCTACTACGCCGACGCCCGCGCCGACGCCTTCGCCACGCCGCTGGCGCTGGCGCAGCTGGGCGCGGCGCTGGCCGCCTATGGCGATCCGGGCCGGGCCGACGCGATGTTCCGCGCCGCCGCCGGCCGGCTGGACGGGAACGCGGCGGCGGACACCGGCTGGCGTGCCGACTACGGCAGCGTCGCCCGCGACCGGGCGGCGGTGCTGACGCTTGCGGTCGAGGCCGGAACCGAGGCCGTCGACCGTGCCCGCCTGTCGCAGGCGGTGGCGAACGCCGCCGGCCCGGCCCGCGCCGCGTCCTCCACCCAGGAGAAGCTGTGGACCGTGCTGGCCGCGCACGCGCTGGGCGCCGAGGCCGGCATGCCCGGGCTGACGCTCGGCGGGCAGGACCTCGGCGCCGTTGCCGCGCGGCAGCTGGACGCGGCGCAGCTTGCCGCGCCGGTCGAGCTGCGCAACGACGGCGCCGCCGCGGTGCCGGTGGTGCTGTCGGTGTTCGGCACCCCGGCCACGGACGCACCGGCGCAGGGCAACGGCTATCGCATCGAGCGGGCGCTCTACCGGCTTGACGGCACGCCGGTCGAGGACGGGCAGATCGCCCGCAACGACCGGCTGGTGGTCGTGCTGCGCATCGCCCCAGAACGCCCGGCGCAGGCGCGGCTGATGGTCGAGGATCCGGTGCCGGCGGGGTTCGAGATCGAGAACCCGAACCTCGTCTCCAGCGGCGGGACCGCGGCGCTGGGCTGGCTGGATCTGGACGATGTCGCGCACTACCGCTCGGCGCAGACCGACCGCTTCACCGCGGCGGTGGACTGGCGCGGCACCCGGCCGTTCCGGCTGGCCTACGTGGTCCGGGCCGTCTCGCCCGGCAGCTTCCGCCAGCCCGCGGCTTCGGTCGAGGACATGTACCGCCCCGCCTACCGCGCCCGCACCGGCACCGGGCGGGTGACGGTGACGGCGGGCGGATGAGCCGCCGCCGCGCGCTGCGCGCGGCGCTGGCCGGTGCTGCGCTGACGGCGGGCGCGGCGCTGGCGGCCGACCGCTGGGTCGCGGCCACGCCGCTGCCGCCGCTGGCCGCGCCGACCTCGGTGCTGGCCGCCGACCGGCACGGCGTGCCGCTGCGCGTGTTCCTCGCCGCCGACGACCGCTGGCGGCTGCCGGTGGCGCTGGACACGGTCGATCCGGCCTATCTGGAGATGCTGATCGCCTACGAGGACAAGCGCTTTTACCGTCACGCGGGCGTCGATCCGCTGGCGCTGGCCCGCGCCGCCCGCGACAGCCTGCTGGCCGGACGGATCGTCTCGGGCGGCTCGACGCTGACCATGCAGGTCGCGCGGCTGCTGGACGACGGCACCACCGGGCGCTGGACGGGCAAGCTGCGGCAGATCCGGCTGGCGCTGGCGCTGGAGCGGGTGCTGTCGAAGCGCGAGATTCTCGAGATCTACCTTTCCCGCGCGCCGTTCGGCGGCAACATCGAGGGCGTGCGCGCCGGCGCCTTCAGCTGGTTCGGCAAGGACGCCCGGCGGCTGGCGCCCGCCGAGGCGGCGCTGCTGGTGGCGCTGCCGCAGGCCCCCGAGGCGCGGCGTCCGGACCGCGCGCCCGGCGTCGCCCGCGCCGCCCGCAACGCGGTGCTGCGCCGCGCCGCCGCCGCCGGCGCGCTCGATCCCGCGCTGCTGGACCGTGCCCGCGCCGCGCCGGTCCCCAGCCGGCGCCGCGCCTTTCCCGACCGCGCCTGGCACCTGGCCGACCGCGCCCGCGCCGACGCGCCCGCCGCCCCGGTGCACCGGCTGCCGGTCGAGGCCGGCGCCCAGGGCGCGATCGAGGATCTGCTGGCGCGCGCCGTCGAGGGCCTGCCGCCGGGGGTGGCCGCGGCGGCGACCGTCTACGACCACCGCGCGGGCCAGATGCTGGCGCAGGTCGGCGCGGCGCGCGCCGGGCGGGCCGCGCGCGGCGGCTATATCGACATGACGCGGGCGGTGCGCTCGCCGGGCTCGGCGCTGAAGCCCTTCGTCTACGCGCTGGCCTTCGCCGATGGTCTCGCCCACCCCGAGACGCGGCTGAACGACCGGCCGACCGATTTCGGCGGCTATGCGCCGCGCAATTTCGACGGCGGGTTTCGCGGGCCGGTGTCGGCGCGGCAGGCGCTGCAGGCGTCGCTGAACGTGCCGGCGGTCGCGCTGCTGGACGCGCTGGGCCCGCGCCGGCTGGTGGCGTTCCTGAACCGGGCGGGCGCGTCGCCGCACACCCCCGACGGGGCGGCGCCGGGGCTGGCCGCGGCGCTGGGCGGACTGGGCCTGAGCCTGCAGGACCTGGTGTCGCTGTATGCGGTGCTGGCGCGGGGCGGGCAGGACGCCGAGGGCCGCCGGCTGCTGGATCCGGCGGCGGCCTGGTACGTCACCGACATCCTGCGCGGTGCGCCCCCGCCCGAGGCCGGCGCGGGGGGCGACATCGCCTTCAAGACCGGCACCTCCTACGGCTACCGCGACGCCTGGGCGGTGGGCTACGACGGCGCGCATGTGGTCGGGATCTGGGTCGGTCGACCGGACGGCGGCAGTGTGCCGGGCCTGTCCGGGCAGGGCACCGCCGCACCGCTGCTGTTCCAGGCGTTCGGGCGGCTGGGGCCGCGGCGGGCGGCGTTGCCCGGCCCGCCGCCCGCCGCGCTGACCGGCGGGCTCGCCGACCTGCCGGCGCCGCTGCGTGTCCTCGGCGGCGGCGCCGACGAAGGCCTGGGGGTGGCGCTGGCCTACCCGCCCGCCGGTGCGACGCTGCAGCTGGCCGCGCCCGCCGGCGGCGACGCGGCGCATCTGGTGGCCAAGCTGGAGCGCGGCACGCCGCCCTTCACCTGGATGATCGACCAGCGGGTGATCGCGTGGGACCGGCAGGCGCGCAGCCTGGTGTGGCCGGTGGCGGACCCGGGGTTCGTGACCGTAACGGTGCTGGATGCGGCGGGAACCTCGGCCCGGGCCACGGTGCTGGTGCAGCGGCCCTGAGCGGGCAGCCCCCCTGCTGCGACGCGCGGCTGGGCGTCGATCGCGGCGCGGGCTGGAATCAGGATGCCCGGGCCCACCCCCGCGAGCCCGGGCAATTCTCTACGCGTCAGCGTGTCCGCGCCTGAGCGGCTTCGCCCTGTACAAGGAGCAACGCAACCTACGCTCCGAAAGCAACTACTAAGGGCGGGACGGAGCCACAGTGCTCCGTCCGTTCCGCATCGCCGGCAGCCCCCACTGCCGGGCACGGAACCGTCCAAGCGGCCGGTCACGGGCAGATCGTCACCAAAGCAAACGACCCTGCCGACCCCGAAAAGGGGCCCGACCAAGCACTCGCTACACCAGCGGTCCGACACACCCGGCCCACCGGTCGCTGCACGTCCGGATCCCTGGCAGGGCCCAATTACGCATCCCCCTTGGTAAGATGAGGGGGCCCTGCCGATCCGCCCGTTCAGGCGACGATTCAAATTATAGGGATAATCTCGCAGCGCGCCAGAATGTGCATTTTTGCATCGGCAGCGATAATGCCGAGTGTGAGAAAGTGCACGATTCGGCTTAGGCGTCGGCGGCGACAGTTCTGGCGCCGCGCAATTCTTCAATACTTGCTATGACTTCAGAAATAATACCGGCCTCTTTGTCGAGGCCGCACCTGAATAGTTCGCCCTGCATATAGACCATCATTCTCAGGATGGCCTCATGCTCTTTGTTTCTTCTTGGCGTCTGATCCAACGAGGGCCTCGCTACTCAAAGACACAGACGGATTGCTCCCACTCGCTGAAGTTGACTGTGGAAATTCGCCCAGATTGTGGCATCACCGCGGCGACCTCGCGAACGGCCCGTGTCGCCGTGCTGCGTATATGCAGCGCGCCATCGGGCAAAACCACCTGCGCGTCGCGGCCATAGGGGCGGGAATCGCGGGCGGTGGCCATCAGCGACGAATCGCTCCGGGGTCCGGTCAGGACCAGGTCGCGCCGGGTTATGCTTCTGAACGCGTTGGCGAATTCCCGGTTCTGGAACATCGAGCCCGGGGCGTGGTCGAACACCCGGTCGGTGATCTTCGGGCGGCAGTCCGGCAGCCAGACACCCGCTTCCGGTGCGCGATCCTCGGGCACCAGGCGCGAGAACGCCAGCGGTGCCCGCAGGCGCCGCGACAGCGCGACGACCTGGGTGATCGTGTCCAGTTCCTCCTGCGACAGCGGCGGGTCCAGCTCGAATCGCCGGTAGGCGCCAAAGATCAGGACAAGCGGCGTGGTGCGCTTGAAGACGCTGTCGGACGGCCTGATGATGATGCTCATGGCGCGCGCTCCCTATTCCGCCGCGATCGCATAGCTGCCCTGCTCGGCGCTGCGGTCGACCGAGTCCTCCAGCACGCCGCGCCGGTCCCACTCGCCCTCGGGGCGCAGCAGCTCGTAGGGATCGCTTTCCAGCGTGATGGCGTTCTCGGGCAATTCGCCCTCCCAGATCATTTCGGTGTAGGAGTAATCGGAGAACACCAGGCTACGGCCCGTGTCTGCCACGCGACATCCGAACATCTTGTAAAGCGGGATCAGCTCGTTTCGCGCGTGGCCGAGGATCTTGGTGAACCCCTTGCGCAGGCAGTGGTCGAACGCGGCGCGGATCATCTTGAAGGCGATGCGCGACTTGCGATAGCGCGGACGCACCGCCAGCCGCTCGATCTTGGCGAAGCCTCCGAAATAGCGGATGCGCACGCAGGCCACCGGCTCGCCGTCGACCCAGCCGATCATGTGGGTGGCGCAGAAGTCGTTGCCGTCGAACTCTTCCTCGTAGGGGCAGTCCTGCTCGGCCATGTAGACGGCGGCGCGGATCGTGGTGACGCGCATGATGTCCTCGATGGTCTTGGCCGTGGTCACGGCAAGTTTCGGGCGCGGGCGAGCGGGGGCGGCGGAGTGCGGGTCGGCGCCGAATGCGATTTGACCGTCGGGCATTGGGGAGTCTCCTGGAGCAGGCGGTTTTCGATTGCAGATGTGTCCCCGAACAGGGGTGACGGTTTACTCAGCCGCGCGGACGTCTGGACAGGCGCGGGTACAGATACAGGTTGGGTGAGCGCGGATCGTCGACCGGCTTGAAGCCGACCGACCGCATGATGCGGCGCCCGGCGGGGGTGGAGCCGTTGCCGTAGAGGTCCAGATCGCGATAGTCGGGCGTCGACAGCCGTTCCGCGATCAGCGGGATCGCCGCCGCGGCCATCGCCGGTGCGAACACGCCCCACTTGTAGATCGCCGACACCGGCTCGCCGGTGGCCGCCACGTGCGACAGTCGCGGATCGTGCGCCTCGAAGCTTCCGTCCAGAAGGGCGGCGCGCCCTTCCTCGGTCAGCATCGCCATCGCGTACATGCCGATCAGATCGCCGCTCCGCCGGTCGAAGATCGACCAGAGGTTGTCCAGATGCCGTTTTCGTATACTCTCGCAGGTATCCAGGCTGGCCATGCGCTGCATCAGCGCGGCAGCCGCCCGGGGATAGATTGCGCGTAATTCGACGTGACGGGCCCGTGTCACGAGAACGCGGCGTCTTGCCGGTTCCGGGTCCAGAGTGTCGAATTCCTTGGCGAGGTGCATCATCGGCTCAATCTATTCGGCCAAAAAGACCAAAATTCCTCCTTAATTCTGCCGCACACGAGTATTTACGGTTGAAAATTAGCTTGCCGAATTCGCCTTTGCAGCGCATAGTGTTTGCAACGGACTGATGCGGAATTGCAGCGGGGCGACATGAAACACGCGACTCCGGACCCTTCCTGGGATGATTTGAAGGTATTTCTGGCCTGTGCGCGTGCTCTGAGCTTCAGGGCGGCCGCAAAGAAACTGGGCCTGACCAGCTCTACAGTTGTGCGGAGAATCAGCGCCCTCGAAGAAGAGCTGGGATTCCAGCTGTTCGACCGGCTGCCCAACGGCGTGCAGTTGACGCGCGAGGCGTCGCGGCTGGTGTCGTCAGCGAACCAGATCGAACAGGGCGCGTTCGATTTCCAGCGCCGGATCGAGACCTTCGATCCGAACAAGCGCGGCATCGTTCGCATCGCCGCGACCGAGGGCATCGGCTCGTACTGGCTGATGCCGCGGCTGATCGAGTTCCAGCGCGGCAACCCGATGATGGTGATCGACCTGAAGGCCGCAGAAGTGCCGGTCGACGTCAGCCGGATGGAGGCCGACGTCGCGATCCAGTTCGCCGAACCGCAGAACCCGCACGTGATGCGCCGCCGGCTGGCCTCGCTGCACGTCTATCCCTACGCCTCGCGCCGTTACATCGACGTCTACGGCGTGCCGCAAAGCCGCGCCGAGATGCTGGACCATCGGCTGGTCGACCAGGTCGGCCCGCAGCTGGACCAGGGCGCCTGGCCGCGCTACCTCGGGATCGAGGACATCGAGGGCGTGGTCGGCATCCGCACCAACTCGTCCGCGGCGCACTTCTACGCGGTCGAGCGCGGCGCCGGCATCGGCGGCCTGCCGACCTTCGCCTCGGCGCTGGGCGCGGACCTGGTGCCGATCGACATCGGCGTCCACCACCGCATCGACATCTGGATGACCTATCACCCGGACGCGCGCAGGACGCCGCGGATCGCCACCATCATCGACTGGCTGATCGGCGCCTTCGATGCCAGCAAGTATCCCTGGTTCCGCGATGAGTTCATCCACCCCAGCGCCTTCGGCGAGTTCGACAGCCGGCACTGGCAGGACAGCACGGCTCGCGGGTTCGCCGCCACCGGAAACCTTCGGGAAATCGGCTGAGGCCCCTGTCTTGTGAGGCCGCTGTCTTGTCCACAACGATGACGCGGCCCGCGCCGGGCCGCACCGTGCCCTACATCCTGGCCGCGTGCACCGCGGTCAGCATCCTGTCCACCGACCTGATCACGCCGTCGATCCCCGACCTGCCCGACGCGTTCGGAACCTCGATCACCGCCGCTCAGCTGACCGTCAGCATCAACCTGGCCGCCTATGCACTGGCGCAGCTGGTGCACGGGCCGGTGGCCGACGCGATCGGCCGCCGCCGTCTGCTGTTGGGGGCGTTCGTCGCCTTCGCGCTGACCTCGGCGGCCAGCGCGCTGGCGCCGGACATCGGCTGGCTGCTGTCGGGACGGTTCATGCAGGGGCTGTTCTCCAGCGTGCCTTCGGTGGTGATCGTGCTGATGATCCGCGAGCTGTACGGACCGTCGCGGGCGCTGGCGGTGATGGCGATCTACGGCGCCGCGCTGGGCATGGCGCCGGCGGTGGGGCCGCTGATCGGCGGCTATCTCCACGTCTGGTTCGGCTGGCAGGCGGGGTTCTGGTTCGTCGCCGCGCTGGCGCTGCTGGTGGCCGCGGCGCTGTGGCATCAGGTGCCGGAATCGCTGTCGGTATCGCACCGCCTGCATCTGCGCGGCACGCTGCGCGGCTATGGCGCGCTGCTGTCGAACAGGCGCTTCCTGCAGCCGGCGGTGGGCGTGTCGCTGATCTTCGCGGCGCTCTATGCCTATGTCACCACCGCGCCGGTGGTGTTCATCGACCTGATCGGCCTGCCGACCGAGCGCTATGGCTTGACCAACCTGGCGGTGGTCGCGGCCTTCGTCGCCGGCAACGCGATCGCCTCGCGGCTGGGGCGGCGGGTGACGGCGGCACGGCTGCTGCGGCTGGGCGCGCTGGTGACGCTGGCGGCCAGCGTGCTGCTGGTGCTGCCGCTGGCGGCGGGGCAACTGGGCGTGGTGACGATGCTGGTGCCGGTCGGCCTTTACGCCGGCAGCCTGGCGCTGGTGCTGGCCGCCGGCCCGCTCGAGGTGCTGGGGGTGGTGGCCGACGCGCCGCAGGGTCCGGCGGCGGCGCTGCTGGGCTCGCTCCAGCTCGGGCTGTCGGCGGCGGCGGGGTATCTGTCGGCGCAGTTCTACGACGGCACGGCGCTGCCGATGGCGCTGGTGATGGCGCTGTGCGTGGGGCTGGGCGCGGCGCTGATCCTGGTCGCGCCGCTCAGCGGCGCGGCTCGGGGATCAGGCCGCGCGGGCTGAAGCGCAGCACCACCAGCAGGATCAGGCCCATCAGGAACAGCCGCAGGTGCGGCGCCGCGTCCATCAACTGCGCCGACAGCGCCGAGCCGCGCGGCAGAACCGCGGACACCGCCTCCATCAGCAGGATGCCGGCGGGTTCGGCCTCGACCCAGACGAACCAGACCACGAACGCGCCGAGGATCGAGCCGGTGTTGTTGCCCGACCCGCCGACGATCACCATCACCCAGATCAGGAAGGTGTAGCGCAGCGGCTGGTAGCTGCCGGGTGTGAACTGCCCGTCCAGCGTGGTCAGCATGGCGCCGCCGATGCCGACCACGGCCGAGCCCAGCACGAACACCTGCAGGTGCCGCCGCTTGACGTTCTTGCCCATCGCCGCGGCCGCGTCGCGGTTGTCGCGGATCGCCCGCATCATCCGCCCCCAGGGCGAGGCCAGCGCGCGCTGCGCCAGCGCGTAGACCGCCAGCAGCACGATGAGGAACAGCACCGCGTACAGCGCCTTGACCGTCACCCCCGAGAACAGCTCGGGCTGTTGCCCCCAACGCGCCGCCAGGTCCTGGAACCAGGCCTCGCGCTGCAGCTGCACCTCGTAGGGCACGGGCCGGGGCAGGCCGGTGACGTTCTTGACGCCGCGGCTCAGCCAGTCCTCGTTCTTCAGGATCGCGATGATGATCTCCGAGATCCCCAGCGTGGCGATCGCCAGATAGTCCGAGCGCAGCCCCAGCGCCACCTTGCCGATCACCCAGGCGACGCCCGCGGCGGCGACGCCGCCGGCCAGCCAGCCCAGCAGGATCGGCAGGCCGAGACCGCCCAGATAGCCGGTTCGGGCCGAATCCACCGCCTCGATCGCGTCCACCGCCGGATCGTAGAAGCGGCGGATGACGAAATAGCCGACGGCGACGACCAGCAGCGTGGCCAGCATCTTCGCCCGGCCCTCAAGCCGGGACCGCGCCAGCACCGTGACGGCGACCGTCGCGGCCAGCGCCAGCCCCGCCAGCAGCACGCCGGCGCCGCCCGCGCGCCAGGCCTCGGGCACCGGCGGCATCGAGACCAGCACCGCGGCAATCCCCCCCACCGCGGCGAAGCCCATGATGCCGACGTTGATCAGCCCGGCGTAGCCCCATTGCATGTTGGTGCCCAGCGCCATTACCGCCGAGATCAGCTGCAGGTTCAGGATCGCCAGCGCGACGTTCCAGCTCTGGAACAGGCCGACCAGGATCAGCGCCGCGGCCATGGCGGCGAACAGCAAGCCGTTGCGGATCATATCACGCGCCCCCGGAACAGGCCGGTGGGCCGGAACAGCAGCACCACCACAAGGATCACGAAGCTGACGGCGAACTTGTAGTCCGTCGACAGCAGCTGCACGAGCCCGTCCGGTGCCCAGCCGTCGGGCGCGAGGTAGCTCAGGAAGCGCTTGTAGGCATAGGTCACCGTCACCTCGGAGAAGGCGATCAGGAAGCCGCCGGCGATCGCCCCGACCGGGTTGCCGATGCCGCCGACGATCGCGGCGGCGAAGATCGGCAGCAGCAGCTGGAAGTAGGTGAAAGGCTTGAACGACTTGTCGAGCCCGTAGAGCACCCCGGCGACGGTCGCCAGCCCGGCGGCGATCACCCAGGCCCAGAACACCACCCGGTCGGGGTTGATGCCGGACAGCAGCGCCAGGTCCTCGTTGTCGGAATAGGCGCGCATCGCCTTGCCCATGCGGGTGCGGTTGAGGAACCAGAACAGCGCGATCACCACCACGACCGCCACCGCCAGCGTCAGCGCCTGCGTCGAGCGGACGGCGAGACCCTCGGCCAGGCCGGTCATCTCCTTGAACTCGCGGGCCTGCACGATGAAACGCCCGCCGTCCGCGAAGCGCCGGTCGTCGGGGCCGATGATCAGCCGCACCAGCCCGTTGGTCATGAACATCACTCCGATCGAGGCGATCAGGAACACCACCGGCGGCGCCTTCTGCCTGCGATAGAAGCGATACACCGTGCGGTCGAACAGCAGGCACAGCAGCACCGCGCCGACGATGCCCGCGGGCAGCGCCAGCAGCGCGGTGGGCAGCGGGCCGATGGTGATCCCGGCCGCCTGCAGCCACCAGGTCGCGAACACGGTGCACATCGCGCCGAACGCCATGGTGTCGCCGTAGGCGATGTTGGTGAAGCGCAGCACTGCGTAGATCATCGTCAGCCCGAGCGCACCGAGCGCGAGCTGCGCGCCGTAGGCGACGCCGGGAACCAGCACGAAGTTTGCGAACAGGACCAGGGCGTTCAGCACGTCGGTCATCTCAACCCCCCAGGAAGCTGGCGCGGACCTCGGGGTCGGCCAGCAGGGCCTGCCCGGTGTCGGTGAAGCGGTTGCGGCCCTGCACCAGCACGAAGCCGCGGTCGGCGATGTTCAGCGCCTGCTTGGCGTTCTGCTCGACCATCAGGATGGCGATGCCGGTGGCGGCGACCTCGAGGATGCGGTCGAACAGCTCGTCCATCACGATCGGCGAGACGCCGGCGGTGGGCTCGTCCAGCATCAGCACCGAGGGCTGGGTCATCAGCGCGCGGCCGACGGCGACCTGCTGGCGCTGGCCGCCGGACAGCTCGCCCGCCGGCTGGGCGGCCTTTTCCTGCAGGATCGGGAACAGGTCGAACACCTGCTCCATCGTGATGGAATAGTCGTCCTGGCGCAGGTAGGCGCCCATCTCGAGGTTCTCGCGCACCGTCAGCGAGGTGAAGACGTTCGCGTTCTGCGGCACGAAGCCCATGCCCGCCGCGACCCGGTCCTGCGGGCTGAGCGCGGTGATGTCGCGCCCGTCCAGCAGCACCCGGCCCTGGCGCAGCCCGAGCATGCCGAACACCGCCTTCATCGCGGTCGACTTGCCGGCGCCGTTGGGCCCGACGATCACTGCGATCTGCCCCTTCTCGACCGAGATCGTGCAGTCGTGAAGGATGTCGGCGCCGCCGTAGCCACCGGTCATGGCCTCGCCGATCAGGAAAGCCATGGCGCGCCCCCGTTTCGTGAAAATGCGGGGATTTCACCGTGAAAACCCAAGTAATCTGTTGATCGGAAAGGCAGACTGTTCATGAAGACTTCGTAAGCGCGTTCTCGCGCGGGGCGCGATGCCGGAGTCATCACGCCTCCTGCCGCAGCCAATCCAGCCCGCCGGGGGCCATGCCCCTGACCTTCGGCGGCCCGAAGCGCGGGCCGCGCCGCGGCGGCGGGGATCATGCGCCCATCCCCGGCTTGTTCTTCAGGCCGGTGCCCAGATACGCCTCGATCACGCGCTCGTCGGACTTGACCGCGTCCACCGTGCCCTCGGTCAGCACGCGGCCCTCGGCCATGACGATCACCGGATCGCACAGCCGGCCGATGAAATCCATGTCGTGCTCGATCATGCAGAAGGTGTAGCCGCGTTCGCGGTTCAGCCGCAGGATCGCGTCGCCGATGGTGTTCAGCAAGGTGCGGTTCACGCCGGCGCCGACCTCGTCCAGAAACACGATCTTGGCGTCGACCATCATCGTCCGGCCCAGCTCCAGCAGCTTCTTCTGCCCGCCGGACAGGTTGCCGGCCAGCTCGTCCGCGACGCGGGAGATCTCGAGGAACTCGATCACCTCGTCTGCCTTGGCGCGGATCGCGCGTTCCTCGGCCTTGACCTTGCCGTAGCGGAACCAGGCGTCCCACAACCCTTCGCCGGACTGGCCAGCGGGCACCATCATCAGGTTCTCGCGCACCGTCAGGGTGGAGAATTCGTGCGCGATCTGGAAGGTGCGCAGCAGGCCGCGGCCGAACAGCTCGTGCGGCGGCAGCCCGGTGATGTCCTGGCCGTCGAGCAGCACCTGCCCCGAGGTCGGCGCGTAGTGCCCGGCGACGACGTTGAACAGCGTGGTCTTGCCGGCGCCGTTGGGGCCGATCAGCCCGGTGATCGAGCCCTCGGCGATCGAGAGGCTGGCGCCGTCGACGGCGCGGATGCCGCCGAAGTGCATGTGCAGGTCGCGCACCTCGATGATGGGTCGGGCCATGCCAGGCTCTTCCAGTTATGGAAAGACCCAAGGCGCGGCCGCGCCTCGGGTCCCCCAGGTTGGATCGTCGCGGCCGTCAGCGGAACTGGACGGTCTTGTACTCGCCACCCTCGATGACGTAGTCGCGATAGGTGCCGGCGGCCTCGCCGGGGCCGATCAGCTCGACGTTGGTGGCGCCGACATAATCGACGTCGCCGCCCTCGGCAAGAATTTCCAGCGCCTTGGCCAGCTCGCCCGGCATGATCTTCTCGCCCGGCTCGTTGGCCACGTCCAGCAGGTTGGCGGCGACCGCCTCGCGGCTGGCCTCGCCGCCCTTCTGGATCGCCAGCGCGATCAGCGCCGCCGAGTCGTAGCTTTCGCGGGTGAAGGTCGAGGACGGGTCGACGCCAGCGGCCTCGGCGACCTCGGCGAAGGTGTCGGCGCCCTCGCCCTCGGACCAGGGCACCGAGCCGATCGAGCCTTCCAGGCTGTCGCCCAGCGCGTCCAGCAGGGTGTCGGCGAACATGCCGTCGCCGAAGGCGAAGGTGTCGAAGGCGCCGGTGTCCAGCGCCGCGCGGACGACGCCGACACCGCCCTGATCGGCGTAGCCCAGCACCACCAGCGCGCTGCCGCCGGCCGACGCCAGCGCGCCCACCTCGGCCGAGTAGTCGCCCTTGCCGTCCTCGTGTGCGGCGTTGATGGTGACGGTGCCGCCGAGCGCCTCGTAGTTCTGGATGAAGCTGTCCGACAGGCCCTTGCCGTAGTCGTTGTTGGTGTAGGTCACGGCCACTTCGTCATGGCCGTTGTCCTTGACGATGTTCGCCAGCACCTCGCCCTGGCGGGCGTCCGACGGGGCGACGCGGAAGAACAGGTCGTTGTCGTCGATGCTGGACAGCGCCGGCGAGGTCGCCGAGGGCGACACCATCACCACGCCGTTGGGCACCGCGACGTTGTTGGCGACGGCGGTGGTCACGCCCGAGCAGTCGGCGCCGACGATGGCGACGACGTTGTCCGAGGTCACCAGCCGCTCGGCCGCGGCGGTGGCGGCGGCGCTGTCGACGCAGGTCGAGTCGGCGCGCACCGGGGTCAGGGTCAGCCCGTCCAGCAGCTTGCCGCTGTCCGATACCTCCTTCAGGGCAAGTTCGGCGCTGGCCGCCATGTTCGGGGTCAGCGATTCGATCGGCCCGGTGAAGCCGAAGATGATGCCGATATTCGCCTCCTGCGCGAGGGCGCCGGTGCCGACCAGCGCGCTGGCGGCGGAAGCGAGAAGAAATTTCCGCATGTAGTGCTCTCCCTGTGTGGCCGGCGGTTCGAGCGTCCGGCCGGATTCCTCTGCCGAAACAATATCGCTTTGCACTTGCCACGCAAGGCCATGGCGGGCGGCCGCCACGTCAGGTCGGCCGCGGTCCGGCGGCGGCCGGGTCAGGGCGATCAGCGCGCCCGCGCCATCGACAGCGGCAGCGCCGCCAGCGCCAGCACGATCGCCGCCGCCCAGGCCAGGCCCAGCGCGTCGGCCAGCCCGCCCAGCAGCAGCGCGCCCAGCGCCGAGCCGCCGATGCCGGTCATCACCCACAGGCTCATCACCCGGCCGCGATAGCCGTCGGCCAGCGCCTGCTGCAGCGCGGACTGCACCGACACGCCCAGCACCGTGCCGGCGCCGCCCAGCGCCGCCACCGCGGCGACGGTGACCGGCCAGTTGCGCGACAGCGCCACCACCAGCGTCAGCGCCACGCCCAGCCCAGCCGAGACCAGGCTGGCGCGCGGCACCCGGCCGGGCAGCGGCGCGGGCAGCGCGATCACCAGCGCCGCGGCCGCCAGCGCGCCCAGCCCGGCGACCGAGGTCAGCGTGCCCAGCCCGGTGGGGCCGCGCGCGAACAGCCCGTCGGCGACCAGCGGCAGGATCTCGAGCATGCCGCGGCCCAGCAGCGCGAAGCCGCCGGTCAGCAGCAGGATCAGCCGGGTGAAGCGGTCGCGCCAGGCATAGCGCAGGCCCTGTGCCAGCCCGTGCAGCAGCGAGCCGGGCGCCTCGTCCAGCGGTGCGCGCTCGCGCGGGCGCAGCAGCCGCAGCACGATCTGGTAGGGCAGCAGGCAGGCGGCGACCACCCACAGCGCCGCCCCCGGCCCCCCGGCGTGGATCAGCGCGCCGCCCAGCGCCGGACCGATGCTGCGCGCCAGGTTGAAGTTGATCGAGGTGGTGGCGATCACCGACGAGATGCTGCCGCGCGGCGCCAGCAGCGGCGCCAGGCTCATCCGCACCGGGTGGTGCGCCGACATCACCACGCCGTAGCCCAGCGCCAGCGCCGCCAGCGTGCCCTGGCCCAGCAGCCCGGCGGCGTGCAGCCCGGCGGTCAGCAGCGCCAGGGCGAACAGCAGCGCCTGCGCGGTGCGCGCCGCCGGCAGCAGCGGCACCCGGTCGATCAGCGCGCCGAACACCGGCCCGGACAGCATCGTCGGCGCGAAACCGAGGAACGCGACCAGTCCCACGAACGCCGCCGAGCCCGACATCTGCCATGCCAGCCAGGCGAAGGTGATGCGCTGGATCCACATCGCCTGCAGCGAGAACGCGTTGCCGAACAGGTAGAGGCGGAAGTCGCGCGAGCGGAACGCCGACAGGTTCAGGCCGAATTTCAAGGGCTTGCGCGGCCCGCGCGGCGGCCGGGGCGCGCCGGGCGAGGTGCTGTCGAGGCTATGAACCAAACGCATAACGGCTTTTCCAAAGCGGACGGTTGTGGCTTTCGCCAAAGCATCCATATTGCAGTGCAGCAGGGGCCGGAAGGTCGGGCGGAAAAACCCGATCGGGGCTGGGCGACACGACCTAGATAGCATGTCGTGCCGTCAGCGCCAGTCCGGTCCGGTCGCGGCCGATGCCCCGTCACGGCGGGCAACAGAGGTCGCACACCAAGCGCGGGACGCACCGCGCACCGGGAGGACGGGGCAGAACGCCCCATCACTGTCGAAGGGGGCGCAGGCCCCGCAACTTGGATCAACCGCGGCCCAACGGCCGCACCGCCCGAGACGCCGCGAACGGCCGCATGCCGATACGGGTCGTCGAGCAGCAACTAAGCAGGGCCGAAGGGCCCGCACGAAAGGAAGATTGACATGGCTACCACGACGCATCACTCCGCGATCGCCACCCGTCCGGCCCTGGCCGATCGCTTTGCCGCGCTGCTGCAGAACCTGCGCGCGCGCCACGAGGAAAACAAGATGGTTCGCCGCACCGAGCGCGAACTGTCGGCGCTGAACGACCGCGACCTGGCCGATCTGGGCATCTCGCGCTTCGATATCCCGCGCATCGCCCGGGACAGCGTTCGCAGCCTGTAAGGTCGGGCCGCACAAGGAATGACAGGGAACGCCCGGCTTCGGCCGGGCGTTTTCGTTTGCGGTCGGCGCCGTCCGGCCCGGCCGGCAAGACCGGACCGTGTCGCCTGTCCCGCGGCCCGGAGTAGCCAAGGGCGGGCCCGCCCTGCCGGCCCGGCGCAGGTCAAGGACGATCATCGCTTCGGGTTCCGGCGGCCGCGGTGCCGGCTGCGGGCGGACGCGGACGCCGGCGGCGCCGGCGGCCGGCTCAGAACGGGATCGAATCCGCCGCGTTGAGGTAGGAGGCGACGACCTTCTTGGTGCCCGCCTTCTCGAACGCGACGGTCATCTTGTCGCCCTCGATTTCGATCACCGCGCCATAGCCAAACTTCTGGTGGAACACCCGCTCGCCCAGCGCGAACGCCGGCGCGGCCTGGGCGTCGATCACCATGTTGCGCGCCTCCTGCGGCTGCGACACGCCGCGGCGCCCGGCCCGGGCCTGCATCCGCTTCCAGCCCGGCGAGTTGTAGACGTCGGCGCGCGACGCCTTCTCCGGCAGGTCGCTGGCGCGCATCACGCCGGGGATCTCGTGCGCCGCCGGGGCCGCGGCGCCGTAGCCGCCGCCGTAAAGGCCGGGCGGCGTCAGCACCTCGACATGCTCGGCCGGCAGCTCGTCGATGAAGCGCGAGGGCAGCGCGGACTGCCACTGGTTGTAGACCCGGCGGTTGGCGGCGAAGCTGATCGTGCAGTGCCGCTCGGCGCGGGTGATGCCGACATAGGCCAGCCGGCGCTCTTCCTCGACGCCCTTCAGCCCGCTTTCGTCCATCGTGCGCTGCGACGGGAACAGACCGTCCTCCCATCCGGGCAGGAACACGCACGGGAATTCCAGCCCCTTGGCGGCGTGCAGCGTCATGATCGAGACCTTGGCGGCGGCGTCCTCCTGCTCGTTCTCCATCACCAGGCTGACGTGTTCCAGAAAGCCCTGCAGGTTCTCGAACTCGCCCAGCGCCTTGATCAGCTCCTTCAGGTTCTCCAGCCGGCCGGGGGCCTCGGGGGTCTTGTCGTTCTGCCAGAACGCGGTGTAGCCGGACTCGTCCAGGATCGTCTCGGCCAGCTCGACATGGCCCAGCGCGCCGTCCTTCAGCAGCGCCGACCAGCGGTCGAAGCCGTCGATCAGCGCGCGCAGCTCGCCCGCCGCCTTGCCCTTGATCCGGCCGTCGGCCAGGGCGATGCGCGCGCCTTCCAGCAGCGACACGCCGTTCATCCGCGCGGCCTGGTTCAGGGTCTGCTGCGCCTTGTCGCCGATGCCGCGCTTGGGCACGTTGACGATACGCTCGAACGCCAGCCCGTCGTCCGGGCTGACCACGACGCGGAAATAGGCCATGGCGTCGCGGATCTCGAGCCGCTCGTAGAAACGCGGGCCGCCGATCACCCGGTAGGGCAGGCCGATGGTCAGGAACCGGTCCTCGAAGGCGCGCATCTGGAAGCTGGCGCGCACCAGGATCGCCACGTCGTCCAGCGACAGCGGCTCGTGGCCGCGGGTGCCGGCCTGGTAGGCC
Organism: Halovulum marinum; assembly: GCF_009697225.1. Classification (GTDB taxonomy): domain Bacteria; phylum Pseudomonadota; class Alphaproteobacteria; order Rhodobacterales; family Rhodobacteraceae; genus Halovulum; species Halovulum marinum. The sequence goes on along the minus strand of NZ_WIND01000001.1, from coordinate 306,971 downwards.
TCTGCCTCCTCGCCGATCCAGCGGGCTTCCTCCTCGCCGTCCCAGTGACCGATCAGGCGGACCTTGTCGCCCTCGTCGGCATCGGTCCACAGCGTCTTGCCGAGTCGCGATTCGTTCGCGGCGATCACGCCGCTGGCGGCGGCAAGGATGTGCGGCGTCGAGCGGTAGTTCTGCTCCAGCCGGATCACCGTCGCGCCGGGAAAATCCTTCTCGAACCGCAAGATGTTGCCCACCTCGGCGCCGCGCCAGCCATAGATGGACTGATCGTCGTCGCCGACGCAGGCAATGTTCCTGTGCCCGCCCGCCAGCAGCCGCAGCCAGAGGTACTGGGCGACGTTCGTATCTTGATATTCGTCTACAAGAATGTATTTAAACCATTTCTGGTACTTTCCAAGAACATCCGGATGTTCCTGGAAGATCCGCACCATGTGCAGAAGTAGATCGCCGAAATCGACGGCATTCAGGATCTTCAACCTATCCTGATATTGTTCATAGAACTCGGTCCCGCGGTGGTTGTACGCGCCGGCTTCGGCGCCGGGCACCCTGTCGGGCGTCCAGGCGCGGTTCTTCCAGCGATCGATCAGCCGCAGCAGCATGCGCGCGGGCCAGCGCTTGTCGTCGACGTTCTCGGCCCGGATCAGCTGTTTCAGCAGCCGCAGCTGGTCGTCGGTGTCGAGGATGGTGAAGTTGGTCTTCAGCCCGACCAGCTCGGCGTGGCGGCGCAGCAGCTTGACGCAGATCGAATGAAACGTGCCCAGCCACGGCATGCCCTCGACGCGGCCGCCGACCAGCTGGCCGACGCGGTCCTTCATCTCGCGCGCGGCCTTGTTGGTGAAGGTGACGGAGAGGATCTCGTTCGGCTGCGCGCGGCCGGTGGTCAGCAGGTGCGCGATGCGCGCGGTCAGCGCCCGGGTCTTGCCGGTGCCGGCGCCCGCCAGCACCAGCACCGGGCCGTCCAGCGCCTCGACCGCGGCGCGCTGCGCGGAATTCAGCCCGTCAAGATAGGGGCTGGGCGGTGCCGCCATCGCGCGTTCGGACAGCGGCCGCCGTTCCCATTGCTCGAAGGCGCGCGATTCATCGTGTTGCCAACTGCTCATGCCCCCAGATTTAGCGGCATCGGCCGGGAAAGAAAAGCATGTTCGCCAGATGTTCCGCGCGGGCGCGTGCCGCCGCCGCCTGGGCGGTCGACGCCGCCGCGGCGGCGGCATAGGTTGGTGCGAACCGCAATCGAGGCTGTGCATGGCGCCCCTACGCAACAAGGTGTTGATCCTTTTCGCCCACCCGTCGCCGCGTCGCTCGCAGGTGGTGGTGCCGATGGCCCGCGTGGCCGAATGGGTGCCGGGGGTGACCCTGGTCGACCTGTATGCCGACTATCCGAATCTCGACATCGACGTCGACGCCGAACAGGCCCGGCTGAGGGAGCACGGGACGCTGATCTTCCTGCACCCGATGTACTGGTACTCGACGCCGGCGATGCTGAAGGAATGGCAGGACCTGGTGCTGGAGCACGGCTTCGCCTACGGCGAGGGCGGCGGCGCGCTGGCCGGCAAGACGTTCTTTTCCGCCTGCACCACCGGCGCCGGCGGCGACGCCTTCGGGCCCGGCGGCTACAACAACTTCACCGTCCGGCAACTGCTGGTCCCGCTGGAGCAGATGGCGGCGCTGTGCGGCATGCGCTACCTGCCGCCGTTCGTGCTGCACGGCTCGCGCACGGCGCGGGCGCGCGGCGTCGTCGAGGCGCATCTCGAGGTCTGGGAGGATCTGCTCGAGGCGCTGGTGCACGACCGGCTGGACCTGGAGCTGGCGCAGCAGGCGGACCGGCTGGACCCGGCCCGGCGCCGGCTGATCGCGGAGGGCTGAGCGGTGGAGACATTCCTGTACCAGGCGTTCGTCTATCTGGTCGCGGCGGTGGTGATGGTGCCGATCGCCAAGCGGCTGGGACTGGGCTCGGTGCTGGGCTACCTGATCGCGGGCATGGTCATCGGCCCGATCCTGGGCATCGTCGGCGCCGAGACCCAGGACCTGCAGCACTATGCCGAGTTCGGCGTGGTGATGATGCTGTTCCTGATCGGGCTGGAGATGGAGCCGCGGGCGCTGTGGGGCATGCGGCACCGGCTGCTGGGGCTGGGCGGGCTGCAGATCGCGCTCACCACGCTGCTGATCACCGTCGCCGCCCTGGCGATGGGGCTGTACTGGTCGGTGGCGCTGGCGGTGGGGCTGACCTTCTCGCTGTCGTCGACGGCGATCGTGATGCAGACCCTGGGCGAGAAGGGCCTTACCCGCACCGACGGCGGCCGCGCCACGTTCAGCGTGCTGCTGACCCAGGACATCGCGGTGATCCCGATGCTGGCGCTGATCCCGCTGCTGGCCGCTCCGGAGATGATGGGCGGCGGCGGTCAGGCGGCGCTGTCGGACATCATCTTCACCGCCGGCGATGGCGGCGCGGGCGGCGGCACCGGCGAGGAGGTGGTCGAGGAGGCGGCGAGCATGCTCGACGGCCAGCCGGGGTGGATCGTCACCCTGGTGGTCCTGGGTTCGGTCGGGGTGATCGTCGGCGGCGGGCATTTCCTGACCCGGCCGATGTTCAGCTTCCTGGCGCTGGCCAAGCTGCCCGAGATCTTCACCGCCGCGGCGCTGTTGCTGGTGATCGGCATCGCGCTGCTGATGATCGTGGTCGGGCTGTCGCCGGCGCTGGGCACCTTCCTGGCCGGCGTGGTGCTGGCGAACTCGGAATACCGGCACGAGCTGGAGGCCGATATCGAGCCGTTCAAGGGGCTGCTGCTGGGGTTGTTCTTCATCACCGTGGGCGCGGGGATGAACTTCGAGCTGTTCGCCCAGCAGGCGTTTCTGGTCGTCGGGCTGACGCTGGGGCTGATGGCGCTGAAGGCCGGGGTGCTGTTCGGGCTGGCCAGGCTGTTCCGGATCCGCGGCTCGGCCGGCTGGCTGTTCACCCTCAGCCTGGCGCAGGCCGGCGAGTTCGGCTTCGTGCTGCTCAGCTTCACCACGCAGAACGCGGTGATCCCCGGCGATCTGGGGCTGACGCTGAGCATGATCGTCACCCTGTCGATGCTGCTGACCCCGGCGCTGTTCATCGCCCACGACCGGCTGAGCGCGATCGGCAGCGCCGACGAGCCGGTCGAGGACGACGAGATCGACGAGGTCGGCCCGGTGATCATCGCCGGGCTGGGCCGTTTCGGCCAGGTGGTGAACCGGATGCTGCTGGCCAACGGCCACAAGACCGTGGTGCTGGACCACCACAACGAGCTGATCTCGGACCTGCGCCGGTTCGGGGTGCGCGCCTTCTTCGGCGATCCGAGCCGGCCCGAGCTGCTGATGGCCGCCGGGATCCGCGACGCGCGGGTGATCGTGATCGCGGTGGACGACCGCGACGCCTCGGTGAAGATGGTCGATTATGTCACCCGCGAGCATCCGCATGTGCACGTCGTCGCCCGCGCCTACGACCGCGAGCATGTCTACCGGCTGTACGCCGCCGGGGCGCGCGACATCGTGCGCGAGACCTTCGACAGCTCGGTGCGCGCCGGGCGCTACGCGATGCTGGCGATGGGCCACCACCCGTTCGAGGCCGAGCGCGCCGCGCGGATGTACGTCAAGCAGGACCGGTCCGATCTGGCCGACCTTGCGCGGCTGTGGGATCCGGAGCTGTCGATGTTCGAGAACGAGGCCTATGCCGACAAGGCGCGCGAGATCAACCAGCGGCTGAACGAGTCGATGATGGGGCTGCGCCGCAGCCTGCACGTCAAGGCCGAGCGGTCGTGGACGCCGCCGCCGGTCGGCGACGTGTTCGCAGACGACGACGGCGACAATGACGGCGGCGACAATGACGGCGGCGGCGATGCGGACGCGGGCACAGCCGCGGCACCGGCCGACCCGGCGCAGGCCGGCGACTGATCAGCCGGCCGCCGCGGCGGCCAGCGCCGCCAGCCGCGGCCGCGGCGTCGCGTCGCCCTTCTTCTGCGCCCAGTCCAGCAGGCCGCCGACCCGCCGGCGGACCTTTTCGGCGTGGTTCTCGGCGATGTCGGCCAGCCGGTGATCGAGGAACGGGTTGCGGATCCGGTCGAGCGTGGTGGCGATGTAGTCCTCCGCCGCCGCGCCCAGCCCGGCGGCGGCGAAGGCGGGCAGCACCTCGGCCCGGTAGAGGTGCTGCAACTCGGCCAGCACCGCCGGGTCGTCGAGGAACTGCCGCACCAGCGCCGGCGCGCCAGGCGTCGCCTGCCAGCGCGACACCAGCCAGCTGTGCCCGAGGTTCAGGATGAACAGCTTCAGCGCCTCGGCGCGTTCCAGATCGTCGACCAGCTGCACGCAGGGATGCTCGCAGGGCGGCACCAGCCCCGGCTGCGCCTCGATCGCCCAGAGCGCGTAGGGCTCGGCCACCGCGCCGGCGGGGTGCAGCGGCTCCGAGACGATGCGGTCGACCAGCGAATTGGCCCAGATCACCCGGTCGCGCAGCCAGTCGCGGTAGGCGGCGGGGGCGAGCGCGGCAAGTTCCAGCACCCGCGCCTTCAGCCGCGCGCCGTTGGCGGGGATCAGCTCGGCCGGCATCACCGTCAGCGGCCGCGCGCCGGCGTCGTGGCGCGCGCGCAGCAGCAGCTGCAGCTTGGCCGGAAACGACATGGCCTGGTCGAAGCTGTCCGCGGCGTCGGCGGGACGCGGATCGTAGCCGGCGTCGCCGGTGTTCGAGATCAGGTACCGGGCCTGGTCGCAGACGATCCGCACCAGCTGCGGCCAGTCGGTGGCGGTGGACAGCGTGCGCCGCACCGAGCGCACCATCTGCTGGCGGTCGACCTCGGCGCCGTTCTCGCGGCCGCGGATGCGCACCGGGTAGCCGGCCGGGTCGGCCAGCGCCGCCAGCCGTGCCGCCCGCGCCGGATCGCCCGAGCTTTGCACCACGGTGACCGGCCCGGCGGCGCGGCCGCGGGCCAGGGCCTCGTCGATGAACAGGTCGACATGGGCCTGCAGGAAGCGGCTGGTGCCGAACTGCACGACGGGGGTGACGGGGCTGTCTGTGTCTGTGGCCGTGTTTGGGGCTTCGGGCAAGGCGGTCTCCGACAGTGTTCTGCAAGGGTGGTCTGCGAGGGTGGTCGGGCGAGAAAGACTTTGACTTCGCGCCCTGTGTTTTTTAAGCATAGCGGACTATAGGCGGGCCGGAAAGCGACTTTCGACGGGCGCCGGCACCGCCGCACCAGAAAGGTGGCCATGAGAGCGTTGAGGATCACCGCGGTCGGCAGGACCGAGTTCGCCGAGATCGCCGCCCCCCGGCCGGGGCCCGGCGAGGTGCTGGTCGAGGTGCGTCACGTCGGGCTGTGCGGCTCGGACCTGAACACGTTTCGCGGCGCCAACCCGCTGGCGGCGCTGCCGCGTATTCCGGGGCACGAGATCGGCGGCGTGATCCTGGGCGCCGGCCCCGAGGTGCCGGCGGAGTTCGCCGCCGGCCGGCGGGTGACGGTGATCCCCTACACCACCTGCGGGGCCTGCGCGGCCTGCCTGTCCGGCCGGGTCAACGCCTGCAGGCACAACAGGACATTGGGCGTGCAGCAGGACGGCGCGCTGGCCGAGCGCATCGTCGCCCGCCACGACCGGCTGATCCTGAACGACAGCCTGCCGGCGCCGCACCTGGCGCTGGTCGAGCCGCTGTCGGTGGGCTTTCACGCCGTCGGCCGCGGCCGGGTGACGGCGGACGACACCGTCGCCGTGCTGGGCGGCGGCATGATCGGCGTCGGCGCGATGCTGGGCGCGCGGGCGCGGGGCGCGCGGGTGCTGGCGGTCGAGCCGAGCGCCGCCAAGCACGACAGCCTGCGGGCGCTGGGCGCCGAGGCGGTGATCGATCCCGGCGCCGCCGATCAGGCCGAGGCGCTGGCCGCGCTGACCGGCGGCCACGGCCCGTCGGTGGTGATCGAGGCGGTCGGGCTGCCGCAGACCTTCCGCGCCGCGATCGATCTGGTCGCCGCCGCCGGCCGGGTGGTCTATGTCGGCTACGCCAAGTCCGAGGTCAGCTATGACACCGCGCTGTTCAACGTGAAGGAGCTGGACATCCACGGCTCGCGCAATGCCACGCGGGCGGACTTCGAGACCGTGATCGGCTTTCTCGAGGCCAACCCGGGGGTGGGCGACCGGCTGATCTCGCGCATGTGCCGCTGGGACGAGGCCGACGCGGCGCTGCCCTGGTGGGAGGCGCACCGCAGCGAGACGCTGAAGATCATGGTGGACCTGACCGCGGTCTGAACGCGCCCGCGGCGGGAGGGTTTCGGATTGCGCCCGCAAGCCCGCGGTGCATAACTACTGGCCGAACAGCGGGGAGCCGGCGTGTCGCGCAGCAACAGTGTCTACAAGGAAGCCTACAACCGGTGCCTGGTGCATATCGGCGACATGGGGCGGGGTGCGCAGCTGCCGCCCGAGGCCGAGCTGGCCGAGATCCTGAACAGCAGCCGTACCACCGTGCGCGCGGTGCTGGAACACCTGAGCAGCAGCGGCATCATCGACTGGGAGGGCCGCCGCAAGCTGGTGCTGCGCCGGCCGCTGAAGGCCGACTTCTTCCCCGAGGAGGAGACCAAGTCCGCCAGCGAGCGGATCGAGACCCAGTTCATGGAATACATCCTGGGCGGCGATCTGAAACCCGGCGCGATCCTGCGCGAAAGCGAGCTGGCGCGCGAGTTCGGCGTCAGCTCGTCGGCGATCCGCGAGTACCTGATCCGCTTCTCGCGCTTCGGGCTGATCCGCAAGGAGCCGAACCGCCACTGGGTTCTGCACGGCTTCACCCGCGACTTCGCCACCGACCTGTTCGACGTCCGCGAGATGTTCGAGACCCGCGCCTTCGAGCGGCTGGCCCGCGACCCGTCGGCGGTGACCGGGACGCTGCAGGCGCTGGCCGAAAGCCATCGCGCGCTTGCGGCCAGCATCGACACCGAATTCCTGAAGTTCCCCCGCATGGACGAACAGTTCCACCGGCTGCTTCTCGACCGGCTCGACAACCGGTTCGTGGACGATTTCTACGAGCTGGTGTCGCTGATCTTCCACTTCCACTACCGCTGGAACAAGACGAACGAGCGCGACCGCAACCTGGCCGCGCTGCACGAGCACCTGGCGGTGATCGAGGCGCTGCTGGACGGCGACATCCCGCGCGCCCGGCGGGCATTCGAGGCGCATCTGCAGACCGCGCGGCGCACGATGATGGACTCCGCCGCCTTCGAGTGAGCGCACCGCGGTCGATCGCGTCGGCGCGGGCGTGCAAGGCGGGCCGATCGGCGGCGATTCGGCGGTTAGTCGGCGGCGAGTCCGATTGTATGTTGCACTGCGGTACGATAGCTTGCCGCGAAATAATCCCCGCGAGAGGCGCTGTCCGATGAAAACTTTCCGCAAGATCCTGATCGCCAACCGTGGCGAGATCGCCATCCGCGTGATGCGGGCCGCGAACGAGATGGGCAAGCGCACGGTCGCGGTCTTTGCGGAAGAGGACAAGCTGTCGCTGCACCGGTTCAAGGCCGACGAGGCGTACCGGATCGGCGAGGGGCTGGGGCCGGTCGCCGCCTATCTGTCGATCCCCGAGATCATCCGCGTCGCCAGGATGTCCGGCGCCGACGCGATCCACCCGGGCTACGGCCTGCTGTCCGAGAACCCGGATCTGGTCGACGCCTGCGACAACGCCGGCATCACCTTCATCGGACCGAAGGCCGAGACCATGCGCGCGCTGGGCGACAAGGCCAGTGCCCGGCGCGTGGCGCTGGAGGCCGGGGTGCCGGTGATCCCGGCGACCGAGGTGCTTCCCGACGACATGGACGAGGTGCGCCGGATGGCCGACGAGGTCGGCTATCCGTTCATGCTCAAGGCCAGTTGGGGCGGCGGCGGGCGCGGCATGCGCCCGGTGATGGGCCCAGACGAGCTGGAGGACAAGGTGCTGGAGGGCCGGCGCGAGGCCGAGAACGCGTTCGGCAACGGCGAGGGTTATCTGGAAAAGATGATCCTGCGCGCGCGCCACGTCGAGGTGCAGATCCTCGGCGACCAGTTCGGCGGCATGTATCACCTGTGGGAGCGGGACTGCTCGGTCCAGCGCCGCAACCAGAAGGTCGTCGAGCGCGCGCCCGCGCCCTACCTCGGCCAGGACCAGCGCGAGGCGCTGTGCGCGCTGGGCCGCAAGATCTGCGCCCATGTCGGCTATCACTGCGCCGGCACCGTCGAGTTCCTGATGGACATGGATTCGGAGGAGTTCTACTTCATCGAGGTCAACCCGCGGGTCCAGGTCGAGCACACCGTCACCGAGGAGGTGACCGGCATCGACATCGTCCGCGCGCAGATCCTGCTGGCCGAGGGCAAGACCATCGCCGAGGCGACCGGCGCCGACAGCCAGGCCGAGGTGAAGCTGAACGGCCACGCGATCCAGTGCCGGATCACCACCGAGGATCCGCAGAACAACTTCATCCCCGACTATGGCCGGATCACCGCCTATCGCGGCGCCACCGGCATGGGCATCCGGCTGGACGGCGGCACCGCCTATTCCGGCGCGGTGATCACCCGCTACTACGACTCGCTGCTGGAAAAGGTCACCGCCTGGGCGCCGACGCCCGAGATGGCGATCGCCCGCATGGACCGCGCCCTGCGCGAGTTCCGGATCCGCGGCGTTTCTACCAACATCGCCTTCGTCGAGAACCTGCTGAAGCACCCGGTGTTCCTGAACAACCAGTACACCACCAAGTTCATCGACTCGACGCCCGAGCTGTTCGAGTTCGCAGCCCGCCGCGACCGCGCCTCGAAGGTGCTGACCTATATCGCCGACATCACCGTCAACGGCCATCCCGAGACCCAGGGCCATGCCCGCCCGGCCGAAAGTCAGGCGCGCCCGCCGGCGCTGCGCACCGACGCGCCGCCGCCGGGCACCAGGACGCTGCTGGACGAGAAGGGGCCGCAGGCGGTCGCCGACTGGATGCTGGCGCAGCAGCGGGTGCTGCTGACCGACACCACGATGCGCGACAGCCACCAGAGCCTGCTGGCCACGCGGATGCGCAGCTACGACATGGTCAAGGCCGCCGACGCCTATGCCCACAACCTGCCCGAGTTGTTCTCGGTCGAGTGCTGGGGCGGCGCCACCTTCGACGTCGCCTACCGGTTCCTGCAGGAATGCCCGTGGCAGCGGCTGCGCGACCTGCGCACGCGGATGCCGAACATCCTGACGCAGATGCTGCTGCGCGCCTCGAACGGCGTCGGCTACACCAACTACCCCGACAACGTGGTGCAGCGCTTCGTGGCGCAGGCCGCCGACAGCGGTGTCGACGTGTTCCGCGTGTTCGACAGCCTGAACTGGGTCGAGAACATGCGCGTGGCGATGGACGCGGTGCTGGACACCGGCAAGATCTGCGAGGGCACGATCTGCTACACCGGCGACATCCTCGATCCGGACCGGGCGAAGTACGACCTGACGTACTATGTCGAGATGGGCAAGGCGCTCAAGGCCGCCGGCGCGCACGTTCTGGGCCTGAAGGACATGGCCGGGCTGCTGAAACCCGCCGCCGCCGGCACGCTGATCCGCACGCTGAAGGAGGAGGTCGGGCTGCCGATCCACTTCCACACGCACGACACCTCGGGGATCGCCGGCGCCACGGTGCTGGCCGCGGCCGAGGCCGGCGCCGACGCGGTCGATGCGGCGATGGACGCGCTGTCGGGCGGCACCTCGCAGCCCTGCCTGGGCTCGATCGTGCAGGCGCTGCGCAACACCCCGCGCGACACCGGCATCGATCCCGCGGCGATCCGCGAGATGTCCGACTACTGGGAGGCGGTGCGCCGCAAGTACGCCGCCTTCGAGAGCGGGCTGATGGCGCCCGCCTCCGAGGTCTACCTGCACGAGATGCCGGGCGGGCAGTTCACCAACCTCAAGGCGCAGGCGCGTTCGATGGGGCTGGAGACGCGCTGGCACGAGGTCGCCCGGATGTATTCCGAGGTGAACCGGATGTTCGGCGACATCGTGAAGGTGACGCCGTCGTCCAAGGTCGTCGGGGACATGGCGCTGATGATGGTCGCCCAGGGCCTGACCCGCGCCGAGGTCGAGGACCCCGAGCGCGACGTCTCGTTCCCGGATTCGGTGGTCGACATGATGCGCGGCAGCCTGGGGCAGCCGCCGGGCGGCTGGCCGAAGGCGCTGCAGAAGAAGGTGCTGCGCGGCGAGACGCCCGAGACCGGCCGCCCCGGCGCGAAGATGCCGCCGGTCGACTTGGAGGCGGCGCGCGCCGAGATCGTCGCCAGGCTCGACGGCGAGGAGGTCGACGACGAGGATCTGTGCGGCTACCTGATGTACCCCAAGGTGTTCACCGAGTACCGCCAGCGGCACGCGATCTACGGCCCGGTGCGCACCCTGCCGACGCCGGTGTTCTTCTTCGGCATGGAGCCGGGCGAGGAAATCTCGGTCGAGATCGACCCGGGAAAGATCCTCGAGATACGGCTGCAGACCGTCGGCGAGACAAATGCCGAGGGCCAGGTCCGGGTGTTCTTCGAACTGAACGGCCAGCCGCGCACGATCCGGGTGCCGAACCGCCAGGTCGCCGGCAGCGAGGTGGCGCGGGCCAAGGCCGACCCGGCCAACGCCGGCCACGTCGGCGCGCCGATGCCCGGCGTGGTGGCCAGCGTCTCGGTCGCGGCGGGGCAGGCGGTGGCCGAGGGCGACCTGCTGCTGACCATCGAGGCGATGAAGATGGAGACCGGGCTCTATGCCGACCGCGCGGCCACGGTGACGGCGGTACACGTCGGCGCCGGCGCGCAGATCGACGCCAAGGACCTGCTGGTCGAGCTGGAGCACGGCTGATCCCCGCCGTGAGACTTGCGCGCCGCCGCCGGTGCGGTATCACGACGGGACCGGTACGGCGACCGGTACGGCGCCGGGCTGACCGGCGGGGAGGGCGGCATGCACAGGCACTTCGGCACCATCGGGGCGCTGCTGATGGGATCGGCGGCGCTGATGTTCGCCGGCGGCATCAACGGGCTGATCCTGCCGCTGCGCGGCGCCGAGGAGGGGTTCTCGTCCCTCTCGCTGGGCCTGCTGGGCACCGGCTGGGCGCTGGGCTATGTCAGCGGCTGCCTGTCGGTGCCGCGGCTGGTGGGCCGGGTCGGGCACATCCGCGCGTTCTCGGTGATGGCCGGGCTGGCGGCGGTGTCGATCCTGCTGTCGCTGCTGTTCATCCACGCCTGGGCCTGGATCGTGCTGCGCGCGCTGGCCGGCTACTGCTTCGCCGGCGCGGCGATGATCGTCGAGAGCTGGATCAACGAGCGCACCCCGGGCGAGGCGCGCGGCGGGGTGTTCGGCGTCTACACGATGGTCAACCTTGCCGCGACCACCGCCGGGCAGATGCTGCTGATGACCGGCGACACCGGCGGCTACGCCTTCTTCGTGCTGGCGGCGATCTTCTATGCGCTGGCGCTGCTGCCGACGGCGGTGACGCAGCAGATCGCGCCGCAGCCGATGGTCGCCGCCAGCCTGGACCTGCCGGCGCTGTGGCGCAACTCGCCGCTGGCGGTGGTCGCGGTGGTGCTGGTCGGGGTCTCGAACGGCGCCTTCGGCACGCTGGGCGCGGTCTATGGCGCGCGCATCGGGCTGGATGTCAGCACCATCGCCATCTTCATGTCGATCGCGGTGGTCGCGGGCGCGGCGCTGCAGGTGCCGGTCGGCTTCCTGTCCGACCGCATGGACCGGCGCTTCGTGCTGCTGGGGCTGGGCGCGGTGGCGGCGGCGGTCGACGTGACCTTCGTGTTCATCGCGCCGACCGCGCCGATGCTGGTGCTGGCGCTGGCCAGCGTGTTCGGCGCGGCGGTCTACGCGATGTACCCGGTGATCGTCGCCCACGCCAACGACCACGCCCCCGAGAACTATTTCCTGCGCACCAGCGGCGGGCTGCTGCTGCTGTTCGGCATCGGCTCGATCGCCGGGCCGCTGATGGGCGGTCTGCTGATGAACCTGACCGGCCCGGCGGGGCTGTTCATGAACTCGCTGGCGGCGCACGCGCTGCTGATCGTTTACGGCGCCTGGCGGATCCGCCGCCGCGATGCGCCGGGCCCGCGCGACAAGGCCGCGTTCCACACCGCGCCGGTGGGAACGCAGACCACGCCGCAGACCAACCTGCTGAACCCGGCGATCGAGGAGGCGCCGGAAACCGCCGCCCGGGCTGGCAGCGACGCCGGAGCGGGGCCGGAAAACCGCCCCGATCCGCAGCCCGGCGACGGCTGACAATCTTGCCGCCGACCGCCGCTTTTCCGCTTGCAGCCGGATCGCGAATCTCTATAACGGCGAAACGAAATCGGAGCGCGGGCGTAGCTCAGGGGTAGAGCATTACCTTGCCAAGGTAAGGGTCGTGAGTTCGAATCTCATCGCCCGCTCCAGATTTCAGGCGCTTTCAAAGAAAGCATGACAGGGCCGCGGCAGCGGCCCTATGTCGTTTCCGGCCCCTTTTCGTTGCTGACAGATTGACCTCGCCGCAGGCATCATATGCCTGACCGTCGAGACGGGCTGGAGCGTCCAATGGAACCGCATCCGGAGTTTGCCGGATGGCAGATCCCCCGAGAGCATGACCTGGGCACGGTGTGCCTCAGGGCGCTGGGCGTCGCGGATCAGGACCGCGACTACGCGGCGGTGATGGAAAGCGCGGCCGACATCCGGGCCGCCAATCCGAACATGACCTGGCCAGACGGGCTGACAGCCGAGGAAAATTACCTCGACCTGGCCTGGCACCAGCGAGAATTCGACTGCCGCCGCAGCTTCGCCTGGGTGATCGAGGGCGGTGACGGTACCTATCTGGGCTGTCTCTACGTCTATCCGTCGCTGAAAGGCGAGAAGGCCGCACGGGTCCGGTGGTGGTGGCGGACCGGCACCGGCGCCGACAGGGCGGCGTTCCGCGCGGACCTTGGTGGCTGGCTGGCAGGGCCGGACTGGCCCCGCCTGGATTATCGTCTTCAGGACGGCTGAGTCGACCTGCGGTCAGCTCTTGATCCGGTAGCCGGTGCGGAACAGCCACCAGGTGACGGCGAGGCAGGCGAACAGGAACAGGGCGATCGCCGCCAGGCTGACGCCGACGCCGACGTCCGAGACCTCGTAGAAGCTCCAGCGGAAGCCGCTGATCAGGTACAGCACCGGGTTGAAATGCGTCACCGTCTGCCAGAACGGCGGCAGCATCGCCACCGAATAGAAGCTGCCGCCCAGGAACACCAGCGGCGTGACCACCAGCAGCGGCACCAGCTGCAACTGCTCGAAGTTCCGCGCCACGATGCCGATGATGAAGCCGAGCAGCGCGAAGGTCACGCAGGTCAGCACCAGGAAGGACAGCATCAGCACCGGGTGCGCGATGCGCAGCTCGACGAAGAACGCCGCCGTCGCCAGGATGATCAGCCCGATGACCAGCGATTTCGTCGCCGCCGCGCCGACGAAGCCGATCACGATCTCGAGATAGGTGATCGGCGCCGACAGCAGCTCGTAGAAGGTGCCGATGAACTTGGGAAAGTAGATCCCGAACGACGCGTTCGACACCGACTGCATCATGATCGTCAGCATGATCAGCCCCGGCACGATGAAGGCGCCGTACTCGATGCCCTCGACCTGCTGGATGCGGTTGCCGATCGCCGAGCCGAACACCACGAAATAGAGCGAGGTCGAGATCACCGGCGACACCAGGCTTTGCAGCGGGGTGCGCACGGTGCGCCCCATCTCGGAGGTGTAGATCGCGCGGATCGCCTGCCAGTTCATCACGCGTCCTCCTTCACCAGGCCGACGAAGATTTCCTCCAGCGAGCTTTGCCGGGTCTGTACGTCGCGCACGTTCAGACCGGCGGCGTTCAGGTCCGACAGCAGCCGGGTGATGCCGGTGCGCGCCGCCTGGCTGTCATAGGCATAGGTCAGCACGTCGCCGGCGCCGTTGCGCTCCAGGCTATAGCCGGACAGCGCCTCGGGCAGCGCCGAGACCGGCTCCTGCAGCTCGATCAGCATCTCCTTGCGGCCCATCCGGGCCATCAGCGTGGCCTTGTCCTCGACCAGCAGCAGCTGGCCGTGGTTGATCACCCCGACGCGATCGGCGATGGCCTCGGCCTCCTCGATGTAGTGAGTGGTCAGGATGATCGTCACGCCGCCTTCGCGCAGCTCGCCCACGATCCGCCACATGTCCTTGCGCAGCTCGACGTCGACGCCGGCGGTGGGCTCGTCCAGGAACAGCACCCGCGGCTCGTGGCTGAGCGCCTTGGCGATCAGCACCCGGCGCTTCATCCCGCCGGACAGCTCGTTGACCTGCGCGTTGCGCTTGTCCCACAGCGACAGGTTGCGCAGGATCGCCTCGATCCGGTCCGGGGCCGGCGCCTTGCCGAACAGGCCGCGGGTATAGGCGACGGTGTCCGCGACATTGGCGAACGGCTCCAGCGCCACCTCCTGCGGCACCAGGCCGATCGTCGCGCGGGCGGCGCGGAAGTCGCGGATGATGTCGTGCCCGGCCACCGTCACCGTGCCCGAGGTCGGGTTGGTGATGCCGCAGATCACCGAGATCATCGTCGTCTTGCCGGCGCCGTTCGGTCCCAGCAGCGCCAGGATCTCGCCCTGCGCGATCTGCAGGCTGACGCCCTTCAATGCCTGGTGACCCGAGCCATAGGTCTTGGTCAGGTCGCGGATGTCTACGATCGCCGTCATGAAAATACCCCGAGAAATCGCTCCGCGGCACCCTAGCGGGGCTGGCGCGCCAGGCAATGCCGAACTGCACCGCGGCGGCGGTCTGCTGCCAATCGCGTGAACGGGCGTTCAGTTCAGTGTTCTGTTCCGCGCTCTGTTCCGGGCGCGGCCGCTCAGAAGTCGGTCTCGGCGCCGCCTTCGGCCTTGCGGCGGGCGACGAAGTCGTCCAGCGCCTCGCGCGCGTCGGGATCCATCGGCGGCGGCTCGTACTCGGCCAGGATCTTCTTCCATATCCGGTTGGCGCGCTCGGCGGTCCAGGTCGCGCCGGCGCCGCTCCATGCCTCGAAGTTGCGCCAGTCGCTGAGGAACGGCGCGTAGAAGGCGGTGGCATAGCGGTCCTGGGTGTGGCTGGCGCCGAAGAAGTTGCCGTTCGGGCCGACCTCGCGGATCGCCTCGAGCGCCAGCGCGTCGGCCGAGGTGTCGACCAGCACCGGCTCGAAATAGCGCTGGATCTGCTGGATCGCCTCGCAGTCCATCACCAGCTTCTCGTAGCTGGCGATCAGGCCGCCCTCCAGCCAGCCGGCGCCGTGGAACACGAAATTGGTCCGCGACTGCACCGCCGCCCACAGCGAGTTCATGCTTTCCCACATCGCCTGCGCGTCGGGCGCATTCGCCGCGCAGGCGTTCGAGGCGCGCAGCGGCAGCCGGTAGAACCGCGCCATCTGCCCCGACATCTGTGTCGCGCGCATGTATTCCGGCGTGCCGAAGGCCGGCGCGCCGGACTTCATGTCGACGTTCGAGGTGAAGGTGCCCATGACGCAGGGCGTGCCCGGGTTGATCTGCTGCAGCAGCGCCACCGCGGCCAGGCATTCGGCCACCGACTGCACCACCGCGCCCGCCATCGTCACCGGCGCCATCGCCCCGGCCAGGGTGAACGGGGTGACGATCACCGGCTGACCGCGCCGGGCAAAGCGCATCGCCCCGTCCAGCATCGGCCAGTCGTGCTTCAGCGGCGACGACGAGTTGATGTTGGTGTAGAGCCGCGGGATGGCGAAGAATTCGTCCGCGGGCAGGCCGCTGGCCAGCCGGGCCATCTCCAGCACGTCCTCGACCCGGTCGGGGCCCAGCGAATAGGCGTGGCTGACCTTGTCGGTCAGGGTCAGCGCGGCGTGGATGCAGTCCAGGTGCCGGATCGAGGCGTGCAGATCCACCGGCTCGACCGGGTAGCCGCCGGCGACGTGCAGGCAGTTGAAGTACTGCGTCAGCTTGGTCAGGTCGCGGAAGCTGGCGAAGTCGCCGACCCGGCGGCCGCGGTCCAGATCCATCACGTTCGGCGGCGAGGCGACCGCCGAGAATACCATGTGCGGCCCGCCGATGCGGATCGCCCGGTCCGGGTTGCGCGGGGTGATGGTGAACTCGGCCGGGGCCAGCGCGACCTTCTCCATCACCCAGGCGCGGTCCATGCGCACGTTGCAGCCGTCCGGCTCGACCGCGCAGCCGGCGCGGGCCAGCACGTCGCGGGCCTCGGGGTGCAGGAACTCGATGCCGATCTCCTCGAGCACGCGCATTGCCGCCTCGTGGATCGCGGCGACGCCCTCGGGCGGCAGCGGCTCGGTCGGGTGGTCGGGGTTCACCGGGATGCGCCAGGGCGGCTGGGCGATCGCGTGGCCGGTCTGGCGGCGGTGGGCGGAGGCGCGCCCGCCCGAGCGGTGGCCTTTTCGGTCCGACATGAGATCCTCTCGGCAGCGGCTGGGTCCAGTCAATCCGCCATGCGCAGCCCGGTCCGTCCCGTTTGCGACGGCGGGGTGCCGGTTTTCCGCTGTTTCAGCCAGTCGGGAAGCGAAGCGATCGACGGCAGCACCGCCTCGGCGTGCGGCGCCAGCACCTCGGCCGGGGCCGAGCCGGTCAGCACCGCCACCGCCGGCATGCCGGCGGTGCGCGCGGCGGTCAGATCGTGCAGGCTGTCGCCGACCATCAGCGTCGCGTCCGTCGCCACCCCGGTGTGCCGGCTGAACGCCAGCAGCATCCCCGGCGCCGGCTTCGGCCCGTGGCCGCTGTCGTAGCCGGCGACGAAGTCGAACATATGCGCCACCCCGGCCTCGGCCAGGTGCTGCGAGACCGGCGCGAAGCCGTCGTTGGTCGCTACCCCCAGCCGGTAGCCCGCATCGCGCAGCCCTTGCAGCAGCGGCGGCAGCGGCGCGGCGGGCACCTGCGGGGTTCCGGCCGCGCGCGCGCCGATATGGCGCAGCAGCGACTCGGCGCCGTGCTCGGGCAGCAGCGGCAGCAGCACCGGCATCCAGTCGTCGACCGTGCCGGCGACGAACGGGCTGTCGGGCAGGTGCCGCTCGGCGCGCATGTCGAAGCGCATCGCCTGCGCCAGCGCGTCGGCGTGGGCGGCGTCGCGGGCCAGCTCGCGGATGAAGCGCGCGGTCCACGGCCCCCAGGTCAGTCCGAAGTCGAACAGCGTCCCGTCCTTGTCGAACAGGATCGCGGAGATCTCGCTCATGTGTCTGCCTTTCCGGGGCCGGCGTCGGGCCGCCCCCGACGCCCCGTCTACCGCCCCGTTCGGGGCCGCGTCCAGCCCCGCGCCAACACCGGCGCGGTGCCGTGTCACGCTGCGCCGGCGATTGCCTTTGCGCGCAAACGGGCTAACCTGCGTGCCGAACACGGAGCAAGACCACCGGGCACACCGCAGGACAGGCGATGCACAGTTCCACCTCCACCGACGCCGCCGACACCGCCGAGACGGCCGCGACCTCGGTCGTCCGGCCGCAGACGCGCGAGCGCCGCCCGCGCGCGCGCCGGTCGGACTACGCCGCCTTCCGGCCGGTGACGACCCGCTGGCGCGACAACGACGTCTACGGGCACCTCAACAACGTGGTCTACTACGAGTTCGTCGACAGCTGCGTGAACGGCTGGCTGATCGACGCGGCCGGGCTGGAGCTGCCGGCCGGGCCGGTGATCGGCCTGGTGGTCGAGAGCGCCTGCGTCTACCACGACGCGCTGGCCTATCCGGACCAGGTCGAGACCGGGCTCAGGGTGTCGCGGGTCGGGAATTCCTCGGTCCAGTACGAGGTCGGGATGTTCCGTGCGCGCGACGACAGCGCCGCCGCCGAGGCGCGCTTCACCCATGTCTACGTCGACCGCGACAGCCGCCGCCCGGTGCCGCTGCCCGAGCGGCTGCGCGCGGCGCTGGGCGCGTTGCGGCGCGGCTGAGGCTTCAGGTCCAGTTCGGCAGATCGCCCCCGGGCAGGGCGGCGCGGGCGCGCAGCACCTCCTCGGGGTGGCACGGCATCTGCGCGGCGAAGTCCTGCACGCCGCCGTCGTCCTGCAGCAGGAAATCCAGCACGAAGCCCAGGAACATCGGATCGCCGGCGCGCTGGCGCAGCTCGTCCGGCGCGGCGCCGCTGGCGCCGAGGAACGCGCCCGCGCGCTCCGGCTCGGCCGCGATCCAGCCCAGCGCGGCAAGCGCGATCGCCTCGGCCCGATCTTCCGACATCGTCATGCGCATCGCTGTTTCGCCCCTTGCCGAAAGATTCCGTTAACCACGCCGCGCGTAGTCTCGGAGACGTCGGCAGGACGCCGGCGGCGGCCGCGGGCCGTGCAACTCCGAAGGCGGCGACATGGCTGGGCGCGTTCTTATCATAGATCCGAATCCGGGGAACAGGCTGCTTCTGAAAAGCCTGCTGCTGGCCGCCTACTGCGCGGTCGACACCCTGTCCGACGCCGCCGCGCCCGACGCCGCGGCGCGGGCCGGCGATGTCGACCTGGTGTTCATCGAGGGTGGCTGCGCCGGCGCCGACGCGCTGCTGCAGGCGCTGAAGCGGACGCCGCACACCGCGCACCTGCCGGTGATCGTCACCGTGCCCAGGCACGCGGCGGGCGACGAGGCGCTGACCGCGGCGTTCCGCGCCGGCGCCGACGACGTGATGACCCGGCCCTATTCGGCGGTCGCGCTGCACGCGCGCATGCGCATGTTCCTGCGCCTGAAACGGATGCACGACGAGCTGTCGCTGCGCGGCGACACTGCCGACCTGCTAGCCGGCTGCGCCGGCATGGCCGAGCCGGGCGCTGGCTGGCAGGGCCCGCCCGCGCCGCTGGTGGTGCTGGACCCCGAGCCGCGGGCGCTGGCCGCCCTGGGCGGGCGGCTGACCGCCAGCATGGCGCGGCCGGTGCTGCGCTGCGGCTCGCCGGGCGAGACGCTTGCGGCCTGCGGCGCGCAGCCGGTGGCGGCGGTGCTGGCGGCGATGACCGGCCCGCGCGCTGCCGATCTGGGCTTCCGGCTGATCGGCAACATGCAGGCCGACCCGGCGTTGCGGCACACCCCGGTGCTGGCCGTGGTGCCGGTGGGGGACGAGGCGATGGCAAGCCGGGCGCTGGACATGGGCGCGGCGGATTTCGTCACCCCGGAGGTGCCGATGGCCGAGCTGGTGGCGCGGATCGACGCGCTGGACCGGCGGCGGATACTGTCGGCGCTGCTGCGCGACCAGGTGCGCTCGGGGATGCGGATGGCGATCACCGACCCGCTGACCGGGCTCTACAACCGGCACTACGCCAACCGCCACGTGCCGCGGCTGCTCGCCCGGTCGGGGACCGCGGAGCGGGCATTCACGCTGATGATGCTGGACCTGGACAATTTCAAGGCGATCAACGACGGCCACGGCCACGGCTGCGGCGACCGGGTGCTGCGGGCGGTGGCCGAACGGCTGCGCGACAACGTGCGCAGCGTCGATCTGGTGGCGCGGCAGGGCGGCGAGGAATTCCTGATCGCGATGCCCGACACCGCGCCCGAGACCGGCGCCAGGGCGGCCGAGCGGCTGCGCGCGGCGGTGTCGGCGTTGCGCATCCGGCCGGCGCCGGCGCTGCCGCCGCTGTCGGTCACGATCAGCGTCGGGGTCGCGGTGGCGATGCCCGGCCGCCAGCCGTCGTTCGAGCGCCTCTGCGCCGAGGCGGACCGGGCGCTTTACGAGTCAAAGCTCGCCGGGCGAAACTGCGTCCATTTCGCCAGCGCCGCCGCCTGAGACGGGCCGGCGCGGCGGCCGCGGTTGCCGGGACCGGGCCGCGGCACGCCTTCGGGTCGATGTCGCGGCAGCCATCGCCGGCGCGGCCCCGCCCCCACCCGGGCCGCCGATGTCGCGGGAGCACCGGCCCCAGGCGCCGTGGTGGCGGCCGGCCGGCCCTGCGCCGGCGCCAGGCACCGGGATTGCGCCCGAAACCCTAGCGCTCCGCCTCCCGCCGCGCCTTCGGGCCGGACCGCGCCCCCCGCCGCTCGGACAGGTGCGATTCCAGGTTGGCGGCGAAGGCGGCGCGGGCCTCGGGCGACATTTCGGAAATGCGCCGCACCAGCATCTCGCGGGTGCGCCTGCCGAACTGCTCCCACTGCTCCGCGTGCGAGTCGAGCGCCGCGGCCAGCGCCTCGGACGAGAACGGGTCGGCGCGCAGGGCGGCGATGAATTCGCCTTGCGAGCGGCGCAGCGTGCGCCGCGCGTCGCGGATCTCGTCACGGCGGGCGCGCAGGTCGCGGCGCAGCGCGGCGCGGTCCTCGGGCAGCATCGCGGCGCTGATGCTGCGAAAGCCCTCGATCGGCAGGTACAGCGGCCGGCCCCGGTCGGCGCCGCGCAGCAGCGCGCCGCCGACGACGCCCAGCACCGCCAGGTTCAGCGCCAGCGATCCGACCAGCGCCAGCTTGGCCCAGCGCGGCATCCGCCGCGGGATGGGCTCGGGGGTGGGGGCGGACGGCGTGCTCACAGTCCGGCCTCCTCGGCGAAGGCCAGCAGCGCGTCGGCGGGCGCGTCGGCGGCCTCATAGGCAAGATCGCCGTCGGACAGCACCGGCGACAGCCCCACCGGGTCCAGGTAGCCGACCGCCATGCCGCCGACGGCGGCGCCGGCCAGCGCCGCGCCGCCGACCCAGCCGCCGATCGCGGCCAGCAGCATCCGCCCCGCGCCGCGCCGGCGCGGCACCGCCGCCGCCGGCATCGCCGCCAGCGCGTCGGCCATCAGCGTTTCCATGAACGCCGGGCGCGGCGGCGGCTCGGCGGCTCGCAGTTCGGCGAAGGCGGCGTCGAGGTCCGGGCCCTCGGGCGGGGTGCGGTCGGGTCGGTAGGTCATGTTCATCTCACCCCTCGTGATAATTCAGTTCCGTGCCGGCCAGCAGCGCGCGCAGACGTTTGCGGCCGCGGGCCTGCAGGCTTTCGACGGCATCGACCGACAGCCCCATGATCGCGGCGATCTCGGGGTTGGGCCGCTCTTCCAGGTGGCGCAGCGTGACCGCCAGGCGCTGCCGCTCGGGCAGGTCCGCCAGCGCCCGCGCCAGCGCCGCGGCGCGCTGCCCCTCGATCAGCCCGGCGACCGCGCCGGGCCGCTCGTCGGGCGGGTCGTGACCCTCGGGCAGCGGCACGGTGCGCGCCCGCCGCAGCCGGTCGGTGCACAGGTTGGCGACCACCCGGTAGAGCCAGGTCGAGATCCGCGCCTCGCCCGCGCGCCACTCGGGCGCGATCCGCCACAGCCGCAGCATCGCCTCCTGGGCGACCTCTTCGGCCTCGGCGGCGCTGCCCAGCATCCGCCGCGCGACCGCCAGCGCGCGCGGCGCGTGGGTCTCGACCAGCGAGCGCGCGGCGCGGGCGTCGCCCGCCGCGTAGGCAGCCAGCAGTGCGGCGTCGCGCGCGCGCTCGGGATCCGGCTCGTCCGTCATGCGCCCCAGTTAACCATGGTTCCGCGCCGCTGCCAGCCCGCCCCCGCGGCGGCGTGTCCGTTGCGCATCCCGCGCCCCCCGTTGTCGTCTGTTCGTCAAACGCGCGGCCCGGCGCATTCCGTCGCCGGTTTTTGCGACATGGCGCCGCAAGACAGCCTGGCGCAGGGCATCCGCAGGTCCGTGGTACTATGTTCGGGTGAGAACGGAGAGACTCATGCGTGATTTCAAGAACGAGACCGGCATCCCGGCGCGGCACGGGGAGCGGGACACCCGCGCGGCGGTGCTGCGGGGCTGGCGCCGCCGCTGCCCGAACTGCGGCGCCGGGCCGCTGATGATCGGCTATTTGAAGATCCAGGACCATTGCGCGGTCTGCGGCGAGGATCTGCACCACCACCGCGCCGACGACGGCCCGGCCTGGGCGACGATCCTGATCGCCGGCCACATCCTGGCGCCGCTGATGATCGCGATCTATGTGGCGTGGCGCCCGCAGGCGTGGGAAATGGCGGTCGGCTTCTCGCTGCTGTTCACGGTGCTGGCGCTGTACCTGCTGCCGCGGCTCAAGGGCATGTTCGTCGGCTTTCAGTGGGCGCGGCGGATGCACGGCTTCGCCGGCGCCGCCTGAGCGCTGGACAAGCCGGCGCCGATGCGGCGAGGATGCGCGCCATGAGTGCCGCCCCCGATCCCAGCGCCGCCGCGCAGCCGGTCCGCGATGCCGCCACCATCGTGCTGGTGCGCCGCACCGGTGACGGCCCGCGCGTGCTGATGGGCCAGCGCGGCGCCGGGGCGGTGTTCATGCCCGGCAAGTTCGTGTTCCCCGGCGGCCGCGTCGACGAGGCCGACGCCGGCGTGGCGCTGGGCCGCCCGCTGGCGCAGCCCGAGGCCGCGCGGCTGGCCACCGACAGCGCCGCCGCGCCCGCGGCGCTGGCCGCCGCCGCGATCCGCGAGCTGTGGGAGGAGGCCGGCCTGCGGCTGGCGGTGCGCGCGCCCGACGGCTATGCCCCGGCGCCGGAGTGGGGGCCGTTCTGCGATCCGGGGCTGGCGCCCGACGCCGCGGCGCTGCGGTTCTTCCTGCGCGCGGTCACGCCGCCGGGCCGGCCGCGCCGGTTCGACGCCCGCTTCTTCCTGTGCGAGGCGGATGCGCTGTGGGGCGATCCGGACGATTTCGCCGCCGCCGGCGACGAGCTGAGCCACCTGAGCTGGCTGCCGCTGGACGCGGCGCGCGCGCTGGAGACGCCGTTCGTCACCCGCATCGCCCTTGGCGAGTTGCAGGCGCTGCTGGATACGCCCGGCGCCGAGCGTCCGGTGCCGTTCTTCGAGCATGGCGCCGGGGTTTCCCGCTTCCGCGCGCTCTGAGCGGGTTGACTCCGCCGCCTTGCCGTGTAGAACGCGGGGTTCAGACACAACCGCGGGCGGCGCAGCGCCCCGCGAGGAGAGCGACAGATGGCGAAACCCACCACGATCAAGATCCGGCTGAACTCCACCGCGGATACCGGCCACTTCTACGTGACCAAGAAGAACGCGCGCACGATGACCGAGAAGATGACCGTGCGGAAGTACGACCCGGTCGCGCGCAAGCACGTTGAATATAAGGAAGGCAAGATCAAGTAGGATCTTCGCCGTCCGACGTGATGTCGAGGGGCTGCGCGGCGACGCGCGGCCCCTTTCGCCATTCTGGGAGGGGGCGTGGCCGAGATCCGCTATTTCATCCGGGCGGCGACCGAGGCCGACGTGCCCGCCGTGGACGACCTGCTGCGCCGCTGCTACCCGCAGCTGCTGAAGGCCGACTACCCGCCCTCGGTGCTGGTGACGGCGGTGCCGCTGATCGCGCGGGCGCAGCCGGGGCTGGTCGGCTGCGGCACCTACTACGTCGCCGACGCGGGCGAACACGGCATCATCGGCGCCGGCGGCTGGACGCTGCACGATCCCGCGTCGGCGCCGCCCGAGGCGGCAACCGGCAACATCCGCCACTTCGTCACCGAGCCGCTGCTGCTGCGCAAGGGCGTCGGTCACCGCCTGATGGAGCGCAGCATCGCCGACGCCTCGGCGGCGGGGCTGCGGGCGATGCAGTGCCACGCGACCCGCACCGCGGTGCCGTTCTATGCCGCCGAGGGGTTCGAGGCGCTGGGCGAGGTCGATATCGAACTGCGGCCGGGGATCACGTTCCCGGCGGTGCGCATGCGGCGGCGGCTGCGGTAAGCCGCCGCCGCGCTCAGCGTTCCAGCGCCTCGTGGATGTGCGCCTCCATCTTCTCGATCGGCTCGTTGGTCAGGTTCTTCGGGATCTCGCCGATCACGCAGCGCGTCACCTCGGGGTGAAGCGCCGGGCGCAGGTGGCCCAGGGTGTGCGGCGCGGCGACCAGCACGATCTGCTTGAACTCGCCCTTGTGGGCGCGCCGGTACAGCATCTCGGCCAGGTCCTCGGCGAAGCGTTCCTTCTCCAGCTCGTGCCAGTCGGTGTCGTCCATCGCCGATTTCTGCACGTTGGGCCCGTCGTTGTAGCGTCCGGGCCGGTTGGCGCCCTGTTCCCGCGAGGGCGGGTTGTCGTGGGTTTCCTTGCGGCGAACCTTCAGCTTGTAATCCCGCGTGTCGCCGACGTTTTCCAGGAACAGCGCCTTTTCGCTGTCCGCCACGAGCACCCAGGTGCCGGTCTTGAGCATTGCCATGGTCAGTCGTCCCCCTCGTCGCCTTCGTCCGCCAGGCTCTTGGTGACCCGCGTCGCGCCGGCCGGTCTTTCGGTCGCGCGCTTCAGCTCGTCCTTCGAGCCGACGTTGCGGGGCAGCCGGCCCCCCGCACGGCCCTGCTGCGACACGCCGCCGGGCTCGCCCAGCACCTTGTCGGTGTCGCGGTCCCGCGTGTTGCATCGCTTGCGCTCCGTCATCGGGCATCTCCCTTTTACCGGAATGTCGTCGAGGGGAAAACGCCCGGGCGCGAAGCGCGGTTCCGCCGTGCCGCCCGGGCCTGCCGCGCGGCCGGGCGGCGCGGGCGCGAATTGCTCCTCGCAATCGCGGCGAATGTGCGTCAGGCTGTCAGGGGCAGACCGATCCGATCTGCGGGCGCCGCGGAAAAATGCTGCATCGCACAAAAGCGCCCCTTGAAATTTATTGTGCACTGCACAATATCAGATGGCGTAACGCCAATTCCCGGAGGATCACATGGCTGACAAATCGACTTTCGGGTTCGACCCGGACAAGATGATGGAATTCTTCAAGCAGAACGACTTCACCCGCGCGTTCACCGACGCCAAGCTGCCGAACTTCGACACCGAGGCGCTGTTCGCCGCGCAGAAGAAGAACATGGACGCGCTGGTCGAGGCCAACAAGGCCGCCGCCGCCGGCTACCAGGACCTGTTCAAGAAGCAGATGGCGATCTTCGAGGAGACCATCTCGGAAGCGCAGAAGCAGATCCAGGACATGGAGTTGAAGGTGGACAGCAAGACCGCCGCCGCCCAGGGCGAGGTCGCCAAGGCCGCCTTCGAGAAGGCGATCGCCAACATGAAGGATCTGGCCGACACCGCCCAGAAGGCCAACACCGAGGCCTACGAGATCGTCTCGGCCCGGGTGAAGGAATCGGTCGACGAGCTGCGCTCGCTGGCGGACCAGCTGAAGACCAGGAAGTAACACCTGCCGAGCAGGAATGAACGGCGCGTCGTGGCTTTGCCATGGCGCGCCGTTTGCGTTAGGCCCGGTCCCGAAGCTGCAGGGAGGGGCCGGATGCCCGAGATTTCCTACGAAGATTTCATGGCGGTCGACATCCGCGCCGGCCGCATCACCCGTGCCGAGCCGTTCCCCGAGGCGCGCAAGCCGGCGCTCAAGCTGTGGATCGATTTCGGTCCCGAGATCGGGGTGAAGAAAAGCTCGGCCCAGATCACCGCGCACTATGGCCCCGAGACGCTGCCGGGGCGGATGGTGATGGCGGTGGTCAACTTCCCGCCGCGGCAGATCGGGCCGGTGCGCTCGGAGGTGCTGGTGCTGGGCGTCGCCGACGCCGACGGCGAGATCGTGCTGATCGCGCCCGACCAGGACGTCGCCCCCGGCCAGAGGATGCACTGATGGCGCCCGTCGTCACCGTCACCCGCCGCCTGCCGCAGGCGGTCGAGGCGCGGCTGAGCGCCGAGTTCGACGCCCGGCTGAGCGCGGACGACACCCCCTTCGCCGCCGACCGGCTGATCGCGGCGATGCGCGACTCCGACGCCGTGCTGGGCACCGTGACCGACCGCTTCGACGCGACGGTGCTGGCGGCGGGCGGCAGGCGCAGGGCCGGCATCGTCGCCAATTTCGCCGTCGGCGTGAACAACATCGACCTCGACACGGCGCGGGCCGAGGGCGTGGTGGTGACCAACACCCCCGGCGTGCTGACCGACGCCACCGCCGACGTGGCGCTGACACTGATACTGAACGTGACCCGGCGGGTGCCGGAATCCGAGGCGCTGCTGCGGCAGGGGCGCTGGCAAGGTTTCAGCCCGACGCTGCTGCTGGGCAGCGCGCTCCAGGGCAAGGTGCTGGGCATCATCGGCATGGGCCGGATCGGCAAGGCGGTGGCCCGCCGCGCGGCGCTGGGGTTCGGGATGAAGGTGATCTACTACAACCGCTCCCCCGTCGCCGACGCGGGGGTCGAGGCCGCGGCGCGCGGCAGCATCGACGCGGTGATGGCCGAGGCCGACGTGATCTCGCTGCACCTGCCGGGCGGGGCGGGGAACGCGCGGCTGATCTCGGCACAGCGGATCGGGCTGATGAAGCCAACGGCCTACCTGATCAACACCGCCCGCGGCGACGTGGTGGACGAGCCGGCGCTGATCGAGGCGCTGCGCACGCGGCGGATCGCCGGCGCCGGGCTGGACGTGTTCGCGGCCGAGCCGCAGGTGCCGCATGCGCTGCTGGACCTGCCCAACGTGGCGCTGCTGCCGCACATCGGCTCGGCCACGGTGGAAACGCGGACCGCGATGGGGATGCTGGCGGTGGACAACATCGCCGCGCATTTCGGCGCGCAGGATTACCCTTCGCGGGTGGTCTGATCGCCGGTCGCCGCGCGCCAGTGCCGGCGGCAGAGCGAGACGTAGGTCTCGTTCCCGCCGACCTGGATCTGCGGCCCCTCGCGCAGCGCCGTGCCGTCCGCGGCCATGCGCACCACCATGGTCGCCTTGCGGCCGCAGTGGCAGATGGTGCGCACCTCGCGCATCTCGTCGGCAAGCGCCAGCAGCGCGGCCGAGCCGGGGAACAGCCTGCCGCGGAAATCCACCCGCAGCCCGTAGCACATCACCGGCATGTCGAGATCGTCGACGGCGCGCGCCAGCTGCCAGACCTGGTCCTCGGTCAGCCACTGCGCCTCGTCCAGCAGCACGCAGGCGACGGTCCCCGCGTCCAGCCGCGCCGCGATCTTCGCGAACAGGTCGGTGTCCGGGGCGAAGCGGTCGGCCGGCGCCGAGATGCCGATCCGGCTGGCGATGCGCCCGGGGCCGGAGCGGTGATCGAGGGCCGCGGTCAGCAGGTAGGTCTGCATGCCGCGTTCGTTGTAGTTGTACGAGGCCTGCAGCAGCACCGTGCTCTTGCCCGCGTTCATGGTGGAGTAGTTGAAGTAGAGTTTCGCCATGCGCGGGGCCGGGCTCAGATCAGCGGCACCAGCGGCACGTCGCAGGCGGCGAGGGCGAGAAGGGCCGAGACGGCGAGAAGGCGACGGATCATGGGGGCTGCTCCTGTAGCGTGTCCCGCCGGTCTAGCCCGACCGCCGGACAGGCGAAAGCCCCTGCGCGCGGTTCCGCCCGGCGCTGTGGCGCTGCCGCCGACGGCGCGGGGCGGCACCGCGCAAGGGGCGGGATTTCGCGGCATTTCACCGTGAAAACCCGCTTAACATACTGAAAGATAAGCTGAAAAAAGTATGAAAACTTTCAGAACGCGCCGCGGGGGGGGCGCCAAGGCCCCCCGCGGCGGCCGCTGTCACTCGATGCCCAGCAGCATCTTCGCCTCGGCCAGGCTCGCCACAGAGGCGCCGTGGTCGCCGGAGGCATGCTGCTCCTCGCCCTGCATCCGCAGTTCCTCGACGCGGGCCAGATCCTCGGCCGACAGTTCGGTGCCCGCTTCGAGCGCCGCGTCGATGTCGCCCATGTGCCCGGGACATTCGGCGGCGAGGGCCGGGCTGGCCAGCAGCGCCAGCACGGCGGCGGTGATCGTCAGTCTCATGAATGTTCTCCCCCATTGACAAAACGCCGCGGGCACGCGCCCGGGCGCCGCGCGATGATAGCCCAAGCCGCCCGCGCCGGGCGATCACGCTGGCGTGTACGCGCGGCGTGCGCGGGTTGACGCGGATCGGGGTCGGCGCCGCCGCTCAGCCTCAGCCTCAGCCTCAGCCTCAGCCCGGCTGTGGTCCGGCGGTCAGCGGCGGCTCGCCCGCGGGGCGGGTGGCGCGGTCCGGCGCGGTCAGCGGCGGGTCCGCCCGCCTGCCGCGCCGCCGCGCACGCGGGGCCGGGGGCGGGCGCAGCGCATCGGCGAGCCGGGCCAACACCATCGCGGCGAGGATGTTGAAGTGCATCGGGTTCTTCAGGAGGATCAAAGTGTCGGGGGGGGGCAAAATGGGTGGGCCCTGAGGTTAACGCGGTTCATGACGCACTTCGTGGTTGCGCGCGCCGACGGTAAATCTGGCTACAGGTTGTGGTGAAGTCAGGGCGTTCGTTGGCTGCCGGACGGCGGTGGGGTGGTGGGCTGAAGCCCTGCCTACGCTTGCTAATCAAGCGGTGGCAAAGGTGAAGACTTGATAGCATTCGGGTAAGGCTGAGACCGGGCGAGTTTTTTCCGCTAGTGTGTTTATCCGTTAATATTCAGGGCGTTAGAAACCCAATCGGTTTCGTCACAAGCGGGCAGGACATGCGGCTTGATTCTCCTAGGGATTGCAAGCAGTGTCCTAGGGCGCACGGGCCGTCTGCATCGGAAGCTCTTTTTGCGTGTAGAGCCAAATTTAGGATCAAGGGTTCACATTGAACGTTAAGGCCTTGGCAAAACTTAAGGTGTATCTTAATTCTGATGAAAGATTCGACGCGTGTTAGACGGGTTTGAGGCGCTTGATGGAGGAGAAACATGCGATGTGCTCGTGTCAGATTCGGTCAAGGCGTTTCTTGAAGATCAGGCCGTGCGGAACGCGCAGGAGAGAAAGCACGTTAGAAAGGTGGGACAGATCCTGAGGAGGCTATCTCAGGGAGGACTATCTAGCGTGAACAATACTGAGCAATTCCGCTCGGAGGGGAAGTTTCCAGCAGGAGATGCGGCGGGGAATCGAGTCACAGTATACGCCGTAAAAGCGAAGCAATTGCGTGTATATGGCGGGTTCCTCAGTTGCGACGGGGTTAGGGCCTTCTTGTGCATTGAAGGCGCGCGAAAGCAGCGTGGTAAAGCTGATCAGGATCAGCTTAAGCGGGTCGCTAAGGCCTTGGGAGAGTTAAATGTCGACTTTGAAAGATCTGTTCGAACCTCAAAATGAGGAAGAACGCGAAGAGGACTGGATTGAGGAATTGGCTTTGTCAATCCAGCTTGCTCTCCAAGCTTGTATGAACGAAAGAGGTGTTAGCCAAAAAGACTTGGCAAGAAAGCTTGGCATTAGCGCTGCGCGAGTTTCTCAGATACTTTCTTCGCAGGGTGCCAACTTGACCGTTCGTACTATTGCACGTATTTCGCGCGCGCTCGATGAAGAATTTGAGATTCTTCCTAAGAAGCGCGTTGCGAAGATTAGCGAAAGGGGTGCGGCGAATGTAGTTCCCATGCGAAATTTGCCCTATTGCGATGGAGATAGTGCTTGGGTCGATGAGACAGCTAATGTTAATCGCTTCCCTGACGCTTTGGTTGCCTAAGGATGGGCGACGTTGTATCTGACGAAAAGCAAGCAATACTTGGCTTTTCTAGCAAAAACTTCAGTCAAAAGGTTTATGCAGATGTCTCGCGGTCCGCTAGGCTACGGGACATCTGCTTAACGCAGTCTGATTATCAAGCGAAACCGGTGTTGTTTTGGCAGGCTATGAGCGATGAGTCCGAGCTAAAACATGCGTTCTCCGGCGAGCCGGGTGAGATGAATTTCCGGCCCGAGACCGGCGTTGTAGTCGGTGAGTACAATTGGAAGGCAGAAGTTCGCCATGGCCGGCAAAAGGCTTTGAAGCTCAAGGCGTCTTATCTTCTCGTTTACGGTGGTTTGCGGGAGAAGGATGAGCGGTACGTTCGCCTGTACTTCGATAAGATAGCTAGATTTACGTCCTATCCGTATTTTAGAACGCTGTTTTCAATGCAGGTGGGCAACTCAAACATTTCACTCAATCCGTTGCCATCGCTAACGGATCGAGTCGACTAGGCTACCGCCGCATTGGTTCGGGGTGCATCGGTTATCACCCCTGCAACGCCATCACCCCTAGACCGCCCTCGACCCGGTCCTTCATCGCCCGGGCCGCGGCGCGCGAGCCGGCTGCCGTCGTGTAGTACGGGATCTTGTCGTAGAGCGCGACGGCGCGGATCTCGCGGCTGTCCTCGATCGCCTGGGCGCCCTCGGTGGTGTTGAAGATCAGTTGCACGCCGCCGTCCTTCAGCCGGTCGACGATGTCAGGGCGGCCCTCGTAGACCTTGTTGATCACCTCGGCGCTCAGGCCCAGCGAGGTCAGCCATTTCGCGGTGCCGCGGGTCGCCAGGATGTGGAAGCCGAGGTCGGCGACCGTTTTCGCGGCCTCTTCCATCAGCGGGCCCTTGTCGGCGTCCTTGATCGAGATGAACACCGTCCCTTTCGACGGCAGGTCGCTGCCCGCGCCGAGCTGGGATTTCAGGAACGCCGCCGAGAAGGTGGTGTCGAGGCCCATGACCTCGCCGGTCGAGCGCATCTCCGGGCCCAGCAGCGTGTCGACGCCGGGGAAGCGGGCGAAGGGCAGCACCGCCTCCTTGACGGCGAACTTGCCGATCAGGTCGGGATCGATCAGCGGGAAGGTGTTCAGCTTCTCGCCCGCCATGACCCGCGCGGCGATAGCGGCGATCGGGCTGCCGGTGGCCTTGGCGACGAAGGGCACGGTGCGCGAGGCGCGCGGGTTGACCTCGATCACGTAGATCTGGCCGTCCTTGACCGCGAACTGCACGTTCATCAGCCCGACGACGTTCAGCCCGCGGGCCAGCGCCTCGGCCTGGCGTTTCAGCTCGGCCACGGTGGCCGTGTCCAGCGAGTAGGGCGGCAGCGAGCAGGCGCTGTCGCCGGAGTGTACGCCGGCTTCCTCGATATGCTCCATCACGCCGGCGACGTGCACGTCGGTACCGTCGCTGATCGCGTCGACGTCGACCTCGACCGCGCCGGAGAGATAGCTGTCGAGCAGCACCGGGCTGTCGCCGGACACCACCACCGCGTCGCGGATGTAGCGTTCCAGGTGCTCCTGGTCGCGGACGATTTCCATCGCGCGGCCGCCCAGAACGTAGGAGGGGCGGATCACCAGCGGATAGCCGATCTCGGCGGCGCGGGTGCGGGCCTGTTCGTCGGTGCGGGCCAGCGCGTTGCGCGGCTGGGCCAGACCGAGCCTGTTCAGCAGCTGCTGGAACCGCTCGCGGTCCTCGGCCAGGTCGATGGCGTCGGGGGTGGTGCCGAGGATCGGGATGCCCTCGGCCTCGAGCCCGCGCGCCAGTTTCAGCGGCGTCTGGCCGCCGTACTGGACGATGACCCCGGCGAGCGTGCCGTTGGACATTTCCTTGGCGAGGATCTCGAGCGTGTGCTCAAGCGTCAGCGGCTCGAAGTACAGCCGGTCCGAGGTGTCGTAGTCGGTCGACACGGTTTCGGGGTTGCAGTTGACCATGATCGTCTCAAAGCCCGCTGCGGTCAGCGCATAGCAGGCGTGGCAGCAGCAGTAGTCGAACTCGATGCCCTGGCCGATGCGGTTCGGCCCGCCGCCGAGGATGACGACCTTCTTCGCGTCGGTGGGGCGCGATTCGCATTCGACGAAGCCCTGCGCGTCGGCCTCGTAGGTCGAGTACATGTAGGGCGTCTGCGCCTCGAACTCGGCGGCGCAGGTGTCGATGCGCTTGAACACCGCCCGCACGCCCAGGTTGGCGCGGGCACGGCGCACCTGGGCCTCGTCGCGGCCGGTCAGGATCGCCAGCCGGGCGTCGGTGAAGCCCATCATCTTGAGCTTGCGCAGGCCGGATTCCGAGCGCGGCAGGCCGTCGCGGCGGATCCGCGCTTCGGCGGCGACGATCTCGCGGATGCGGGCCAGGAACCAGGGGTCGTAGTGGGTGATCTCGTTGATCTCGGCGTCCGAGAAGCCGTGGCGCATGGCCTGGGCGATGACCCGGATCCGGTCGGGCGTGGCCAGCGCCAGCGCGCGGGTCACCGCCTTGTCCAGCGCCTGCTGCGCGGTCGCGTCGGCGCCCACGGCGATCGCCATGCCGTCGGCGTCGGTGTCCGGTTTCAGCGCGTCGGCGGGGGGGATGCCGTCGATCTCGATCTCGTCGAAACCGGTCAGGCCGGTCTCCATCGACGCCAGCGCCTTCTGGAACGATTCGTGGATCGAACGGCCGATGGCCATCGCCTCGCCGACGGATTTCATCGCCGTGGTCAGGTTCGGCTCGGCGCCGGGGAACTTCTCGAAGGCGAAGCGCGGGATCTTGGTGACGACATAGTCGATCGACGGCTCGAACGACGCCGGGGTGACGCCGGTGATGTCGTTGTCCAGCTCGTCCAGGGTGTAGCCGACGGCCAGTTTCGCCGCGACCTTGGCGATCGGAAAGCCGGTGGCCTTCGACGCCAGCGCCGAGGAGCGCGACACCCGCGGGTTCATCTCGATCACCACCATGCGGCCGTCGACCGGGTTCACCGCCCATTGCACGTTCGAGCCGCCGGTTTCCACGCCGATCTCGCGCAGCACGTTGATCGAGTGCGTGCGCATCAGCTGGTATTCCTTGTCGGTCAGCGTCAGCGCCGGGGCGACGGTGATCGAATCGCCGGTGTGCACGCCCATCGGATCGACGTTCTCGATCGAGCAGACGATGATCGCGTTGTCGGCGGTGTCGCGCACCACCTCCATCTCGAATTCCTTCCAGCCGAGCAGCGACTCGTCGACCAGGATCTGCGCGACCGGCGAGGCGTCGAGGCCCGAGCGGCAGATGCGTTCATAGTCGGCGCGGTTGTAGGCGACGCCGCCGCCGGTGCCGCCCAGCGTGTAGGCGGGGCGGATGATCGCCGGCAGGCCGACCTCGTCCAGCGCGGCGACGGCGAGGCGCACGCCCTCGTTGATGTCGTGACGGCCGTCGGCGGTCTTGGGGGCCGAGATGATCGTGGCGCGCGGGTTCTCGATGCCGAGCCGGTCCATCGCCTCGCGGAACAGCTTGCGGTCCTCGGCCATCTCGATCGCGGCGCGCTTGGCGCCGATCAGCTCGACGCCGAATTTCTCCAGCACGCCCAGATCGTCCAGCTTCAGCGCGGTGTTCAGCCCGGTCTGCCCGCCCATCGTCGGCAGCAGCGCGTCGGGGCGCTCCTTCTCGATGATCTTGGCGACGAATTCGGGGGTGATCGGCTCGATGTAGGTGGCGTCGGCCAGCGACGGGTCGGTCATGATCGTCGCCGGGTTCGAGTTCACCAGGATCACCCGGTAGCCCTCTTCGCGGAGCGCCTTGCAGGCCTGGGCGCCGGAATAGTCGAACTCGCACGCCTGGCCGATGATGATGGGGCCCGCGCCGATGATCATGATGGAGCTGATATCGGTTCTTTTCGGCATGTCCCGTCCCGTTGCAAGCGTCGCGCAAAACTGGCCGTGACTTACGGGCAGGGCGCGGTGGAAGCAAGGGGGCAGGGCGGCCCGTCGGGCGCGAGGGCGCGGCGCCGGCGCCGGTCAGCTGCCGGGGCAGACCAGGGCGTGCGCGTCGGGATAGCCGGGGATGGTGTCGGCGGGATCCAGCGGCACCACGGTGCGGAACCGGGGCCGGGTGACCAGCCGGTTGCGCCAGTCCGATTCCTCCAGCCCGACCCAGTCGGCCAGCGGCGTCCAGGTGGCGAAGACCTCGGTCAGGATCACGGTGTCGTTGACCGACATCGGCGGGATGATGCTGGCGGGAATCGTCTCGTCGGTCAGATAGCCGATGCGCGGGTCCATGTCGTCGTCCGGATCGGCCATCGCCGCGGCATAGGTGTCGTCGCCCAGGTACGACCACAGCACCCGGTTGCCGGTGCCGTTGAAGCAGATGCTGGACACGCGCAGCCAGCCGTCGTCGATGCGCGGCGGCAGCAGCACCTTGTGGGCCGCGAACAGGTCGTCCAGCTCGGCCAGGGTGACATAGGGCGAGTCGTCGTCCGCCGCCCAGCGCGAGGCGATGTCGCTGAGCGTGTAGGCGGTCTTCGCGGTCAGGCTGTTCGAGCGGAAGGCGTCGAACCACACGAAGCTGCCGATGAACCACAGCGCCAGCAGCGGGAAGGTCAGCACGAACTCGATCGAGACGGTGCCGTCCTCGTCGCGCGCGGCCCGGTCGAGGGTACGGAATGCGTTCATCGCCTGCCCCTCAGACCGGTTCGTTCATGAACGCGGTGTAGGTGATCATCCGGTGCGCGCCGGTGGCATCCTTGGGCAGCATCAGCCCCAGCCCCAGCCCCGGCACGATCGGCTCGGTCAGCGCGCAGGCGCGCAGGTACATGATGTCGCCGCGGCCGCCGTCGTCGGCGGACAGCACCGGCGCCACCGTGCCGCTGCGGTCGAGGCAGTTCGCCGCGTTGTGCGGGAAGTCGGCCGGGGCCGAGGCGGCGGGCACCAGTTCGACGATCAGCGTCGTGTCGCAGTCCTTCAGGATGCGGGCGTAGGTGCAGATGCGCTGGCGGATCTTGTCGTGGTTCACCGGATCGTCGATCCGCCCCAGCCGCAGGTCGCGCACCGCGATATCGACGCCGCGGTCCAGCATCATGTAGCGGGTCATCAGGAACCCGGACTCGATGACCGAGAACACCAGCACGATCACGGCCGGGAAGATGATCACGAACTCGACCGTGGACGCGCCCCGGCGGTCACGGAAGAAGCGGCGCAGCAGCTGTTTCATGGTGGCCATCAGTTGATCAGCTTCAGGTTCTCGATGTCCGCGGCGATGGTCTTGAACACGTCCCGCAGATCGGTGCCGTCGGCGACATGGGCGCGGCCGGCGTCGGCGCATTCGCGCAGCGCGCGCTCGGCGCGACTGCCGGCGTTGAAGCCGATGGTGTAGACCAGGATGCCGTACTGTTTCGCGACCTTGCAGATCTCGTAGAGCCGCGCGTCGCCGACGCTGATCGCCTGGCCGCTGTTGTCCTTGGTCAGCGGCGGGGCGTAGCTGGTGAATTCGCCGACATAGTTCGGGCAGCGCGGCGAGCCGCCGCTGTAGTCCGAATTGTTCGCCCACCAGATCGGGCGCGAGTTGCTGGCATTGCTGTCGTCGCAGTTGGCCGCACCCAGCGCGTCCTCCTTGTTGGTGTCCCACCAGGAGACGGGATCGGTTTCCTCCGGCGGCAGCGTGAAGTACTTGCTTTCTGCCACGCGGGGCTGGCGGGTATTGGCGCCGTCCGAGATCAGCACCACCACCTTCAGCGCGTTCGCCGCGTCCCAGTCGCGGGGCAGGTCGCGGAACTGGCCGTCGACCGTGCCGCCGTCGGCCAGCGCCCGGATCACCGGGCGGGTGCCCGGGTCCAGCATCGAGACGCCCCACTTCATGCCCTGGTAGATAGCGGTCCAGTATTCCTGCGACAGCCCGTCGATCATCTGCCCGATCGCGGTCTTGTCGTTCGAAAACGGCAGGACGGCGTTGCCGGCCCTCGAGCAGCCGTAGATCTTGTTCGTGCTGTTGCCCCGGTACCAGAAGTGGCGGGTCTGCTTGTAGACCGCGATCGGGTCGACCAGCGTGTCGGTGAACTGCGCATCCTCGAAATCGATGCAGTAGCTGCGGTCGTGCAGATCCGGGTTCTGCGCCGGATCGAAGGTGGCGTATTCGGCCGCCATCACTGCCGGCAGCGCGACCTGGTGCGAGTATGGAACGACCGAGATCGTGGTCTTGTTCTTCGTCTCGGACGGGTCGGCGTCGATCATGTGGTTGACGAAGCGCTTCGCCTCCTTCTTCAGGATGTTGGCGCGGGTTTCGTTGTAGGTGACGTCGTTGTCCGGATCGCTGTCGCCCTGGTCGTCCACATAGGTGGTCGCGTTGCTGTACATCGACCCCGAGATGTCCAGTACCAGCGAGATCTCGACGTCGTGGGCGATCTGCGTGGCCGAGGCGCGGGCGGGCACCTTCATGCGGCTCATGCCGGCGATGCGCAGGAAGAAGGTGTTCAGGTCGTACTCGGCATCGGCGATGATCGTCTTGCCGTTCAGCGCCGGCTGCACGGTCACGTTCAGCTGCGGCTCGGCCGGGAAGCTGCGCGAGGCCATGTAGGACTTGACCAGCAGCGCGTACTGTTCGTTGCGGGTCTGTTCGTCGTCGCTCAGCGACGGGTCCGCGGCGATCTTCTCCTCGACGTAGTCCTGCGACAGCGCCGCGGCCGCCAGCACGCCGCGGTCTAGCGCGTTCTGCAGGTCGGCGCGCGCCGTCTCGTGGCGCATGAAGTCGACGGCCATGCCCGAGGCCACGACCATCAGCAGGAACAGGATCACCACGAAGGCGATGATCGACCCGTCCTCGTCGTTGCGAAACTCTTCCAGCCGCCGGTGCAAGATAATGCCCATGTCCACCCACTCCCGCGCGTCGCGCCGGTCCGGTGCGACCGCCTGGCTGCCGGCGGGCGCCGTATTCCGGATGACGATGCCCCCCAATCGTCGCCCACGCCCGCCGGCTCACCCTGACCCCACCCGGATCAGACCAGCAAAGGTTGTCGCGGGAAATGTGACCGAAAAGTGGCGCCGGCTGCGGGAATAGAACGTGATGAATACATGCCGAAGAGCGTCAACACATAGTGCGATATTTGAATGACAGAAAATCTATGATGAGTTATGGTTAAATCCTACAATATGTAGGTGCGGGGCGCTGTCGAGCAGCCGAAGCGAGCTGATTTATTTTTTTGCTTACATAAATGGTTGATAGCCGAGGCGCGCGCCTAAACCACGGTTTATTGCCAATCTGCGAGCCGGAGCCAAGCGATCCGGAGCACTGATTCGGCAACCTCGGCGTGCGATCCGTCCTGCGGCCGCACGCCGGCCATGTTTCCGCCGCCGCGTCGCCCGGAGGCCCTCAGCCCACCGAGCCCGTCCCGAGCCCGTCCCGAACCCGGCTCAACCCGGCCCGAACCCGGCCCGAGTGCGCCCGGAGCGAGCGGACGC
This sequence comes from Halovulum marinum, assembly GCF_009697225.1. Classification (GTDB taxonomy): domain Bacteria; phylum Pseudomonadota; class Alphaproteobacteria; order Rhodobacterales; family Rhodobacteraceae; genus Halovulum; species Halovulum marinum. Next base: position 270,395 of record NZ_WIND01000001.1, on the reverse strand, counting down.
GGCGCGTCGGCGCGCGCAATTTTAGGTGTCGGGGTAAGCTCGGGTCGCTCGGCCGCTACGGCCGCACGGCCCCGCACGGTCCGCCGCGCCGGTCTCAGCCGATGCCGGGGCGCGCGGCTTCGAGCGTTTGCAGCCGCTCCTTCTCGGGCTCCAGCCAGCCGCGACGCACCGGCACGCGGTCCTGGTGGCGGGCCAGCAGCAGGTGGAAGACGAAGATCCGGTCGTGGCGGAAGCTGGCCTCGGAGGCGGCGAGGTAGATCTCCCACATGCGCAGGAAACGCTCGTCGTAGAGGTCCAGCACCGCATCGCGGTTGGCCAGGAACCGCTCGCGCCACAGCCGGCAGGTGCGGGCGTAGTGCAGCGGCAGGATCTCGACGTCCTTGACCAGCAGCCCGGCGCGCTCGGCCGCGGGGATCACCTCGGACAGGGCGGGGATATAGCCGCCGGGGAAGATGTACTTCTCGCCGAAGGGCTGCGAATAGGGCGCCGGTTTCGTGCGCCCCATCGAGTGGATGACGGCGGTGCCCTTCTTGTCCAGCAGCGCCGCCACCTTGTCGAAGAAGGTCTGCATCTGCGGCAGGCCGACATGCTCCAGCACGCCGACCGAGACGACGTGGTCGTACTGCCCGGCGGCGTGGCGGTAGTCGCGGTGCAGGAAGCAGGCGTTGGCGCCGCGGGCGCGGGCGCGGGTGCGGGCGACGCGGGCCTGCTCGGCGCTGAGGGTGACGCCGGTGACCGACTGCTGCGCGACTTCGGCCAGGTACAGGCCCATGCCGCCCCAGCCGCAGCCCAGGTCGATCGCGCGCCCGCCCGGCCGGCTGAGCAGCTTGCCGGCGATGTGCCGCTGCTTGGCCAGCTGCGCGTCGTCCAGATCCTGCCCGTCATGCTCGAAATAGGCGCAGGAGTAGTTCAGGTCCGGGTCCAGGAACAGGCGGAACAGCCGCTCGTCCAGATCGTAGTGGTGGGCGATGTTGCGCCGCGCCCGGCTCAGCCCGGCGCGGCGCCGGACCGAGGCCCCGGCGGCGCGCCACAGGTGGTGGCCGATCGCCCCCGGCGTCGCCGCCCGGGGCGAGGCGTTGCGCTTGGTCACCGACAGGAAGTCGTAGATCGAGCCATGCTCGACGATCAGCCTTCCATCCATGTACATCTCGCCCACGCCCAGCGTCGGGTCGTGCGCCACCCGCGCCATCGCCCGCCGGTCGGTGAAGCGTACCGCGCTTTCCAGCGGCCCGCGGCCGTAGCTTTCGCGCCGCCCCGAGGGGTAGGCGACCTCGAGCCTGCCGTCGCCGATGATCGTCGAGAGCAGGCGGTGCAGCGTGTCTTCCATCAGCGGCTCCTTGGTCGGCGGCCCCGTTATCGGGGCAGGATCGCGGCGGCGCAAGCCGCGCCGGCACTGGCGCGGCGGAATGTCTGCGTTATCATTAACCTCGGGCGCGGACGGGAGTGTCGGGGATGACCGAGATCGCAGTGACGATGGATCCTGCACGGCGGCGCAGGCTGCGGCTGGTGATCGAGTTCTCGGCGCTGTTCGTCGGCGTGCCGCTGACGCTGGCGTTCCTGCTGCCGCCGACGGCGATGTTCACCGTGCTGGGGGTGATGACCGGCGTCGGCATCCTGCTGCTGCACCGCACGCCGGGATTCGACTGGGCCGAGCTGCTGCGCGGGCCGGTGCCGTGGCCGGTGCTGCTGGCGGCGCTGGCGCTGACCGCCGCGGTCGGCGTGGCCGGCACCCTGGCGCTGTTCCCGCACATGCTGTTCTTCCTGCCGAAGCAGCAGCCGTCGCTGTGGCTGATGATCCTGGTGCTGTATCCGCTGCTGTCGGCGCTGCCGCAGGAGCTGCTGTTCCGGCCGCTGTTCTTCCGCCGCTACGGGCAGCTGTTCCCCTCGGTGCGGATCGCGGTGTGGGCGAACGCGCTGCTGTTCTCGGTGGCGCATCTGATGTACGCGGACCCGCTGGTGATGGGGATCACCTTCGCCGGCGGCTGGCTGTTCGGCTGGCTGTACGCGGTCCGCGGCAGCTTCGGCGCGGCGCTGCTGCTGCACGCGGTCGCCGGGCAGATCCTGTTCACCACCGGACTGGGGATCCTGTTCTACTCGGGCGCGGTCGGGCGCTGACGCCGCCGCGCCGCAAGCGCGAACACAACGCCCAGCAGCGCCAGCGCCGGGAAGCCGGCCAGCGGGTAGATCCCGGCGCTGGCGGCGGGCTTGGCAATGCCGGCGAAGAAGGCGGTGGAATGCGGCACCAGCACCGCCGCCGCGACCAGCGTCGCGCGCCGCGCCGGCAGCAGCACATAGAGCCCCGGCAGCAGGCACAGCGCCGGGGTGAAATAATGCGTCCAGGCCAGCGGCACCGCCAGCGAGACCAGCAGGAACAGCGCCGGCACCGCGCCCTGCCGCCACCACGCCGGCGGCTGGCCGCGGCCGGCAAGCGCCAGCAGCGCCACGCCCGCGGCCAGCACCGCAAGGTCGGCGGCGCGGATCCAGCCGCGGCCGGGCACGAAGTTCGCGCGCGGCAGCGCCTCGCCGGTCAGCAGCGCCTGCAGGTGCGCCAGCACCCCCGGCAGTCCGAGGTTGTTCATCGCCACCGAGATCTTGCCCTGCAGCTCGGCCAGCAGCGCGGCGTAGGCCAGGTTGGCGTCGAGCCCGCCGGCGGCGAGGCTGGCCGCCAGCAGCGCCGCGCCGGCGGCGGCGGCGGTCGCCAGCGCCGCCCACTGCCCGCGCAGCACGAAGATCGCGGCGAACAGCACCGGGTAGATCTTCACCGAGGCGGCCAGCGCGAACAGCAGCGCCGCCCGGTGCGGCCGGTCGGTGACCGCCAGCCACAGCCCCGCCAGGATCGCCACACCAAGCAGCGGCTGCGGCTGGTTGTAGAAGAACGCCGAGCCGCCGATCACCGTCAGCGGCACCATGCCTGCGGCGGTGGCGATCCACGGCCACAGCGGCCCGGGCCGGTCGAACAGCCGCCAGGCGAGCAGCGCGCTGCCCAGGTGCGCGGCGGTGTTCAGCCCCAGGAACAGCGCCGCGAACCTCTCGGGCGACAGCGCCGCGGCCACCGGCGCCAGCGCCTGCGGCCACAGCGGCGGGTACAGGAAGGTGTGCGCGCGCACCGTCTCGCCGGCGGCCTGCGCCTCGGCCAGCCAGCCGGCCGAGGCGCCGCCGGTGCCCTGCCAGTAGACGTCCGCCCACTGCCCGGCATCGACCAGCCGCGCGGCGATGTACAGCGACGCCAGGTCGGCCGAGATCCGCCCGCCGTAGGCTGCCTGGATCCAGACCGCGAACGCCACCGCCAGCCCGAGGCAGAGCGCGAGATCGGCGCGGCGGTCCGCGGGTCCGAGGGCGAGGGCGGTGGCCATGGCTCCATCTAGCCGCGCCGGCCGCCGGCGCGCAATCGCCAACGCCCGTCAACGCCGGCCACGCCCGCACCCGGCCGCACCGCGCCCGGTGCGGGCGCACGCCGTGCGGGCGCGCGCGGCGCTTGACAATCGGGGCGCAAGCCTGTGTACCGGCCCGCGTCCCAGAACCCCCGGAGTTCCGCACATGCATCCTTACCGCAGCCACACCTGCGCCGCGCTGACCAAGGCCGATGTCGGCCAGACCGTCCGCCTGTCGGGCTGGGTCCACCGGGTGCGCGACCACGGCGGCATCCTGTTCATCGACCTGCGCGACCACTACGGCGTTACCCAGGTGCTGGCCGATCCCGACAGCCCGGTGTTCGCCGAGGTCGAGAAGGTGCGCAGCGAGTGGGTGATCCGCGTCGACGGCGAGGTGAAGGCCCGCGACGCGAACCTGGTGAACCCGAACATCCCCACCGGCGAGATCGAGGTCTTCATCCGCGACATGGAGGTGCTGGGCGCGTCCGAGGAGCTGCCGCTGCCGGTGTTCGGCGAGCAGGACTACCCCGAGGAGACCCGGCTGCGCTATCGCTACATCGACCTGCGGCGCGAGCACATGCAGCGCAACATGACGCTGCGCTCGGATGTCGTCGCCTCGATGCGCAAGCGGATGTGGGACAAGGGCTTTCGCGAGTACCAGACGCCGATCATAACCGCCTCGAGCCCCGAGGGCGCGCGCGACTTCCTGGTGCCCAGCCGGCTGCATCCGGGCAAGTTCTATGCGCTGCCGCAGGCGCCGCAGCAGTTCAAGCAGCTGATCATGGTCTCGGGCTTCGACAAGTACTTCCAGATCGCGCCCTGTTTCCGCGACGAGGACCCGCGCGCCGACCGCAGCCCCACCGACTTCTACCAGCTGGACATGGAGATGAGCTTCGTCACCCAGCAGGACGTGTTCGACACCATCCAGCCGGTGCTGCAGGGCGTGTTCGAGGAATTCGGCGAGGGCCACAAGGTCGACGCCGAGTGGCCGCAGATCAGCTATGCCGACGCGGCGCTGTGGTACGGCACTGACAAGCCGGACCTGCGCAACCCGATCCGGATGCAGGACGTGTCCGAGCATTTCCGCGGCTCGGGCTTCGCGATCTTCGCCAGCCTGCTGGAGCAGGACGGCAACGAGATCCGCGCCATCCCCGCGCCGACCGGCGGCAGCCGCAAGTTCTGCGACCGGATGAACAAGTTCGCCCAGCAGCAGGGTCTGCCGGGCATGGGCTATATTTTCTGGCGCGAAGCGGAAAAGCGCACTTTGGGAACGCCAGATGCGCCACCGGCTCCAACAATGGTTGTTCGTGACGCTGAGACGGGTGACCTAAGGCTCGAGACTGAAAAATACATGGAGGCCGCGGGGCCACTGGCCAAGAACATCGGTCCCGAGCGGACCGAAGCGATCCGGCAGCAGCTTGGCCTGGGCGTCGGCGACGCGGCGTTCTTCCTGGGCGGCAAACCGGCGGCGTTCGAGCCGGTGGCGGGGCGTGCGCGCACCGTGATCGGCGACGAGCTGGGGTTGACCGAGCAGGACCGCTATGCCTTCGCCTGGATCGTCGACTTCCCGATGTACGAGAAGGAACCCGAGAGCGGGAAGGTGGATTTCTCGCACAACCCGTTCTCGATGCCGCAGGGCGGGCTGGAGGCGCTCGAGGGCGATCCGCTGCAGGTGCTGGGCTATCAGTACGACCTGGCCTGCAACGGCTACGAGATCGTCTCGGGCGCGATCCGGAACCACAAGCTGGACGTGATGCTGAAGGCGTTCGCGCTGGCCGGTTACGGCGAGGACGAGGTGCGCAAGCGGTTCGGCGGCATGGTCAACGCGTTCCAGTACGGCGCCCCGCCGCACGGCGGCTGCGCGGCGGGAATCGACCGCATCGTGATGCTGCTGGCGGACACCGCGAACATCCGCGAAGTGATCATGTTCCCGATGAATCAGCGCGCCGAGGACCTGATGATGCAGGCCCCGAGCGATCCCACGAACGAGCAGCTGCGCGAACTCGGCCTGCGGCTGATCCCGCGCGATTGACGCTCAACCCCTTGATTCAAAACGAAAACGCGGCTCCTTCGGGGGCCGCGTTCGCGTCTTGGGTGTGAGGCTTCGCACCCGTTAACCCGATTTTAGCTTCTTTTTCGGCGCAAATTTGGTATAAATGTGGCTACCGTGAGGGGGCTGCGGTGTTGTGAGTGTGAGTCGTTATTCAGCGGTACCTCAGGGGATCTTAAATGGTAAATCAGTCAGACTTGATGGATGCGGCGCGGGTTTGCGTGATCGGCGCCTTGGTCCTGGTTCTGGCGGGCGCCGCATGGGGGGTGACGCCGGCACCGATCTTCTGATCTGTCGATCCTAGGCCGGCAGGTTGAAGACACGGTTGGGGTAGAAATGCCCGAACCTGTAGGTGCCGAGCGCCACTGGGCGCCCGCCAACACTTGCCCAGCAATCATCGCCATTCGCGGCGTCGGTGGAAATCACCGGCGCCTCGTTGCCGTTGCGCAGGCGGCCGTAGGCGGCCTGGTCGCAGCGGCACCGCGCCAGTTCGTCCAGACCGGCCTCGAGCGGCAGCAGCGCCGATTCGACCTGCCCGGCGGTCAGCTCTTCCGACCAGGCCAGCGCGGGCCCGCCTTCGTCCTGCCCGCCTTCGTCCTGCCCGTCCGCGACCGAGAACGGCCCGGACCACAGCCGGCGGAGGCTCCGCGTGTGCCCCAGGCAGCCCAGCTCGCGCCCCAGGTCGCGGGCGATGGCGCGCACGTAGCCGCCCTTGCCGCAGACCATCTCCAGCACCGCCGAATCGGCGTCGGGGGTCTCGATCAGCTCCAGCCGGTCGACGAACAGCGGGCGCGCCTCGAGCTCGGGCGCGTCGCCCTTGCGGGCCAGGGCATAGGCGCGCTGGCCGTCCACCTTGACCGCCGAGAACGCCGGCGGCACCTGCTCGATGTCGCCGGTGAACGCGGGCAGCGCGGCGCGGATCCGGTCGGGCGTCGGGCGCCGGTCCGAGGTCTCGATCACCTCGCCCTCGGCGTCGTCGGTGTTGGTGGCCGCGCCCCAGGCGACGGTGAAGCGGTACGCCTTCAGCGCGTCGGTAATGTAGGGCAGGGCCTTGGTCGCCTCGCCGAAGGCGATCACCAGCAGCCCGGTCGCCGCCGGGTCCAGCGTGCCGGCATGCCCGGCCTTCTTCGCCTGCAGCAGCCAGCGGGCGCGGTTCACGATATCGGTCGAGGTCGGGCCCGCGGGCTTGTCCACGAGCAGCCAGCCGGTCAGGTCCCGGCCGTTCTTGCGACGTGCCATGGCGTCACTCCTCGGGGTCGTGTTGTGCGTCGGCGTCGTGCGCCGACAGGTCGCGCTGCACCTTCGGGTCCGACAGCAGCCGGCGGGTGTGGTCCATCTGGTCGAAGCTGCGGTCCTCGACGAACTTCAGCTCGGGCGAGTATTTCAGCGTCACCGCGCGGTTGACGTGGCGGCGCAGCTCGCCGCGGTTGCGGTTCAGCGCCTCGAGGACGAACCCGACGTCGCGCCCGCCCAGCGGCAGCACGAACACGGTGGCGTGCTTCAGGTCGGGGCTGGTGCGGACCTCGCCGACGGTGATCGAGGTGCCGGCCAGGTCCGGATCGTGCAGGTCGCCGCGCGCGAAGGCGTCCGAGAGCGCGCGGCGGATCAGCTCGGCCACGCGCAGCTGGCGCTGGCTGGGCGCGCCGCCGCTGTGAGTGTTTCGTGCCATGGGATACCTCGCTTTCGCTCCATCTAGGCCAGACGGGCGGCTTTGCCAAGCGGTCAGGCCCGCGCTATGGGTTGGGCCGGAACCGAGGGCCGGAAAGGACAGCGAGATGGGCGATGCGATCAGGGTGGCGGTGCTGGGCGGCGCCGGCCGCATGGGGCAGATGCTGATACGCGCGGTGGGCGAAAGCGACCGCGCGCACCTGACCGGCGTGACCGAGCGCCCCGGCCACGCCTGGATCGGCCGCGACCTGGGCGAGGCGATGGGCGGCGCCGCGCGCGGCGTGGTGGTCAGCGCCGACCCGCTGGAGGTGTTCGCCGGCGCCGACGCGGTGCTGGACTTCACCACCCCCGAGGCGACGCTGGAGAACGCCACGCTGGCGGCGCAGGCGCGCTGCGTGCATGTGATCGGCACCACCGGCATGACCGAGGCGCAGGTCGCGGCGCTGGCCCCGGCGCAGCGTCACGCGGTGCAGATCCGCGCCGGCAACATGAGCCTGGGGGTGAACCTGCTGACGCTGCTGACGAAACGGGTCGCCGCGGCGCTGGACGCGGATTTCGACATCGAGATCGTCGAGATGCACCACCGGCACAAGGTCGATGCGCCCTCGGGCACGGCGCTGATGCTGGGCGAGGCCGCCGCCGCGGGCCGCGGCGTGCGGCTGGCCGACGCCGCCGATCGCGGCCGCGACGGGCAGACCGGGGCGCGCACCCGGGGCGACATCGGCTTCGCCGCGCTGCGCGGCGGCGATGTCGCGGGCGAGCACGACGTGATCTTCGCCGCCGACGGCGAGCGCATCGTGCTGCGCCATGTCGCCACCGACCGGATGATCTTTGCCCGCGGTGCGCTGAAGGCGGCGCTGTGGGGGCACGGCCGGCCGCCGGGGGGCTACGACATGCTCGACGTGCTGGGGCTCGGCGGGTGAGGTGCCGGCGCCCGCGCCGCCCGGCCGACGCCGCGAGTGCGCCGGCGGAGGCGGCGAATGTGGTGTCGGTGTCGGCAGCGCGTCAGTGGCCGTTGCGCAGGATGTTGCGCAGGCTGCCGATGGCAAGCGTCATCAGCGCGCCGGAGATGCCGCCGATGACCAGGAACTGCAGGAACACCGAGACGCCCGGTTCGAGCAGCAGCAACTCGACCGTCGCGGCGAAGGCGACGGTACCGCCGAGGGCACCGAGAGCGAGGTTCGGCACGCCATGAATGCTTTGGCCGGGCAGGATACCTGCCGCCATGCTGGCGCCGATCATTCCGGCGAGGGCACAGACGAAGAACATCATTACGCTACTCCTGCGTGCAAGTTCGCGGAAGGAATGTGGTTTAAATGTGGCGAACACGGGATGTTGCGAACTTCCGCCGGGGCGTGATCAAGATCTTGCGCGATCAGGTTCAAACAATGCGATCTGTAGAGATGATGCCGCGCCGATGCGGCCGCGCGGGTCCGGCCGCATGAACGCCCGCGATGCCTCGGACGCCACCTCGGGCGCCACCGCGGGCGCCACCTCGGCCGCCACCGCGGACGCTGCCGCCGAGTCGCGGCCGCCGCGCCGGCCCCGTACCGCGGCCCGCATGCGCCGCTTCCGGCAGTTGTCCGCGCGCCGCTGGAGCGGTCTACAGGTGCTGGTGCTGGAGGACGACGACAGCGGGCTGGCGGCGGCGGCGGCAAGGCTGGGCGCGCGGGCGCACTGGCACGGCGTCGCCGCGGCGTCGGCCGACCGGCGCGACCTGCTGCCGTTCCGCGAGGCGAGTTTCGAGCTGGTCTTGTGCCCGCGGCTGGCGGCGCAGCCGGCGCCGGCCGAGCGGCTGCTGGCCGAGGCCGCCCGCGTGCTGAAGCACCGCGGCCGGCTGCTGTACGATGCGGTCGCGCCGCCGCTGCTGGCCCGGGCCCGGCCGCCGGGCTGCCTGCCGCCCGCCGAGACGCGCGAGATGCTGGCCGCGGTCGGGCTGACCCCCGGCGCGGTGTGCGGCCTGTCCCGGTGGTGGCCGCTGCCGGCCGGGCTGCGCCCGGTGGCCTATGCCGGCGTCGCGGCGGCGGACAAGCCCGGCATCTACTGAGCCGCATCCAGCCCGTAGAGCGCGCCGAACTTTTCGCGCAGATAGGCGACGAGCGGCGCCGCGGTCGGGGCGTGGCCGACGGCGCGGGCGATCAGCTCGGCCGGGGGCAGGGTGTTGGCCGGCCGGTGGATCCGCGCCGCCAGCCAGTCCAGCACGCCCGACATCTCGCCCCGCGCGAGGCGCGCGTCGAGGTCCGGCAGGTCGGCGCGCAGCGCGGCGAACAGCTCGGCCGCGTAGATGTTGCCCAGCGCATAGGTCGGGAAATAGCCGAACAGGCCCTTGGGCCAGTGGATGTCCTGCAGCACGCCCTGCGCCGGCGTCGGCACGGCGACGCCGAAATCGGCGTGGAAGGCGCTGTTCCACGCCTCCTCCAGGTCGGCCACCGCGAGGCTGCCGTCGATCAGCGCCGATTCCAGCCGGGTGCGCAGGATGACGTGCAGGTTGTAGTGTACCTCGTCCGCCTCGGTGCGGATGAAGCCGGTCTCGACCCGGTTCATCGCCGCGTGCAGCGCCTGCGGGTCGGCGGGGGCCGCATCGGGGAAGTGCCGCGCCAGCAGCGGCTGCAGGAACTCGGCGAAGGTGCGCGAGCGGGCGATCTGGTTCTCCATCATCCGGCTCTGGCTTTCGTGCACGCCCATCGAGGCGTGGGTGCCGATCGGCTCGTAGAGCGTGTCCTCGGGCATGGTCTGGTTGTAGACCGCGTGGCCGGTCTCGTGGATCGTCGACAGCAGGCAGTTCAGCGGGTCGGCCTCGTCGACGCGGGTGGTGATGCGCACGTCGCCGCCCTGGCCGGCGCAGAACGGGTGCGCCGCCAGGTCGATGCGGCCGGCGTCCAGCGCGTAGCCGAATACCTGCGCCACCTGCCGCGCCAGCGCCAGCTGCGCCGCGGCCGGGTAGTGCCCGGTCAGCCGCGGCGGCGCCGGCCGGGCGGCGATCGCGGCGCGCAGCCCGGACAGCGGCGCGCGCAGCGCCTCGAGCATCGGCAGCAGCGTGGCCGCGGACATCCCCGGCTCGTAATCGTCGAGCAGCGCGTCGTAGGGCGCCTGTCCCGGCTCGGCCAGGGCCTGCGCCTCGTCCCGCTTCAGCGCCACGATCGCGGTCAGCGCCGGGGCCAGCAGCGCCGCGTCCTGCGCCTTGCGCGCCGCCGCCCAGGCGGCGACGCCGGCGGCGGTGGCGCGCGCCAGCGCCGCGCCGAGGCCCTGCGGCAGCCGCGTCGCCCGCCGGTAGGACCTGCGGACCAGCGCCACGTTGCGCTGCGCCGGGCCGGGCAGGGCGGCGGCGTCGATCCGCTCCAGCCAGTCGCCGACGCGCGGGTCGGTGGCGCGGGCATGGATCGCCGTCGCCAGCGCCGCCGCCTGTTCGGCGCGCATCGCCGCGCCGCGCGGCGGCATCATCGTTTCCTGGTCCCAGCCCAGCATCTCGTCGGCCTGCATCAGGGCGACGGTTTCGCGGGTGTGGGCGATCAGCGCGTCGTAGGGGGCGGTCATCGTCGGCGGGATCCTGCTTGCGTGGCGGAACGCCGCCGAGCCTAGCGCGGCGTGGCGCGGCCGCAAGCCCGCTGGCGCTTGCGCGGCGGCGCGGCTGCGGGCAGGCTGCGCGCGACGGCGGCGACGGAGCCCGGCCCGCGCCGCGTATGAATGGCGAAACGTCCGGCAGGAGCCATCCCATGACCCCGCTGACCTCCGCCCTTGCGGCGATCCGATTCGGCTATGGCCTGCACCCCGGCCAGCGTCCGCCCGACGGGCCGCAGGCGCTGATCGCGCAGCTGCGCGATGCGCGGAACGACGCCGCCCCCGCCGGCCCGGCGGTGGACGACCGGATGGCGATGCTGGACGCCAACTTCAAGGCGCGCCGGATGCGCCGGCGCAACGAGGCCGGCGCCGACGAGGCGATCAAGGAAGCCTCGCGCGCGCTGGTCGGCACGGTGACCGAGGACAGCCGGCGGCTGGTGGCGCGGGCGGTCGGCTCGGAGGCCGGGTTCTTCGAGCGGCTGGCGATGTTCTGGACCGACCATTTCGCCATCGAGGCCGGCAACCGCCGCCGCGCGGTGCTGACCCACGACATGATCGAACGGGCGATCCGTCCGAACCTGACCGGCAGTTTCGGCGACCTGCTGAAGGCGGTGACCAAGCACCCGGCGATGCTGGTCTACCTGAACCAGGCGCGCTCGACCGGGCCGAACTCGATCGCCGGCAAGCGCGGCAAGCGCGGGCTGAACGAGAACCTGGCGCGCGAGGTGCTGGAGCTGCACACCGTGGGCGTCGACGCCGGCTACACGCAGAAGGACGTGCGCGAATTCGCCGAGCTGCTGACCGGGCTGGGGCTGGACGAGGACGGCTTCCGCTTCCGCCCGCAGCTGGCCGAGCCCGGCGCCGAGACGGTGCTGGGCGCACGCTACGGCGGCGGCAAGGCCAACGTCGCCGACGTCGACCGGGCGCTGGAGGACCTGGCGCTGCATCCGCAGACCGCGCGCCACCTGGCGCGCAAGCTGTGGGTGCACTTCATCGGCGGTGTGCCCGAGCCGTCGCGCATCGACGCGCTGGCCCGGGTCTACCTGGACGAGGGCGGCGGTCTGATGCCGCTGTACCGCGCGCTGGTCGATGAGCCGCGCGCGTGGGAGCTGCCGCTGCTGAAGGCCAAGCTACCGTTCGACTTCGTGGTCTCGTCGCTGCGCGCGCTGGGCACCGCGCCGCGCGAGGTGACGGGGCTGAACCGCCGGCAGTTCGAGGCCTGGCTGACGGTGCCGATGATGCGCATGGGCCAGCCGTTCCTGGAGCCCGGCGGCCCCGACGGTTTTCCCGAGGCGCCCGAGGCCTGGATCACCCCCGCCGGCCTTGCCGCGCGGGTCAGCTGGGCCGGGGCGCTGGCGCAGGAGCGCGCCCGCGACCGCGATCCGCGCGAATTCCTGGAGACCGCGCTGGGGCCGGTGGCCCCGGAGCTGCTGCGCCGCGCCGTGGCCGGCGCCGAGACGCGGCACGAGGGCGTGGCGCTGGTGCTGGCCTCGCCCGAGTTCAACCGCCGCTGAGGAGGCGACAATGACCGATCTGGATTTCAGCCGACGCCGGTTCCTGGGCACCACGCTGGCGCTGGGCTGCTCGGCCGCGGCCAGCCCGTTCGTCACCCCGGTGACGCTGGCGGTGACGCCGGGCGACAACCGGCTGGTGGTGATCGTGCTGCGCGGCGCGATGGACGGGCTCGACGTGGTGCAGCCGATCGGCGACCGCGCGCTGCGCGGTCACCGCAGGAACCTGAGCACCGGCGAGGCGGGCGGCGCGCACGATCTGGACGGGTTCTTCATGCTGCACTCGGAGCTTTCGGGGCTGATGCCGCTGTGGCAGGCGGGCGAGCTGAGCTTCGCCCATGCCGTGTCCACGCCATACCGCGACAAGCGCAGCCATTTCGACGGTCAGGACCTGCTGGAGAACGGCGGCAACTCGCCCGACGGCGGCATGACCCCGGGCCGCGACGGCTGGCTGAACCGGATGCTGTCGCTGCTGCCCGGCGCCAGCGCGCAGACCGCCTATGCCGTGGGCCGCGAGAACCTGCTGCTGCTGTCGGGCGACGCGCCGGCGTCGGCCTGGTCGCCGGACAGCGACATGGCGCTGTCGCCGCAGGCGCAGCTGCTGCTGAACGCGGTCTACCGCGACGACCCGCTGTTCCGGCAGGCCGGCGAGGCGGCGATGACCCTGGCCGCGGCGCAGGACGGCAACGCCATGAACCCGCGCCAGGCCGCCCGCGCCGCGGCGCTGGCCGGCTTTGCCGCGCAGCAGCTGTCGGGGCAGGCGCGGGTGGCGGCGTTCTCGCTGAACGGCTGGGACACGCACCAGAACCAGCCCGGCGGGCTGGCCGGCGCGCTGAAGGAGCTGCAGACCGCGATCCTGACGCTGAAACAGGGCCTGGGCCCGGCCTGGGGCAAGACCGCGGTGCTGTGCCTGACCGAGTTCGGCCGCACCGTGCGCGAGAACGGCAACCGGGGCAGCGACCACGGCACCGGCGGCGCGGCGATCTTCGCCGGCGGCGCGCTGCGCGGCCAGGCGGTGCATGGCAAGTGGCCGGGTCTGAAGGCGGGAAACCTGTACCGCGACCGCGACCTGATGCCGACCGCGGACGTGCGCGGCTACGCCGCCTGGGCGATGCGCGGCCTGTTCGGCATCGACAAGGGCAAGTTGGACACCGTGCTGTTCCCCGGCGTCGATCTGGGCAAGGACCCCAAGCTGATCGCTTGACGCCGCGGGCGCGGCGTGATCGGTGCAGGGGATGACCGAGATCACATCCTGGAAGGTGCCGGGCCGCAGCTTCGGCGTGCTGCAGGGCGCGTCGGTCCGGCTGGAGCCGCTCGAGCGGCGGCACTGCGCCGCGCTGCACATGTCGTGGGCGCTGTCGCCCGGGATCTGGCGGTTCCTGCCCTACGGCCCGTTCCGCGACGCCGGTGCCTATGCCGAGTGGGCGATGGCGGCGGGCGCGGCGGGGGATCCGCTGTTCTACGCGCTCGACGACGGCGCCGGGCCGGCCGGGGTCGCCAGCTACCTGCGGATCACGCCCCTGTCCGGCATAGTCGAGATCGGCCATATCGCGCTGTCGCCGCGGCTGCAGCGCAGCCGCGCCGCGACCGAGGCGCTGAGCCTGATGATCGGCCGCGCCTTCGAACTGGGCTATCGCCGGGTCGAGTGGAAGTGCAACGCGCAGAACCACGCCTCGCGCCGGGCGGCGCAGCGGCTGGGCTTCAGCTTCGAGGGGGTGCACCGGCAGGCGGCGATCGTGAAGGGCCGCAACCGCGACACCGCCTGGTTCTCGATCATCGACGGCGAATGGCCGGCGCTGCGCGCCCGGCACGCGGCCTGGCTGGCGGCCGGGAACTTCGACGCCGACGGCCGGCAGACCCGGGCGCTGTCGGCGCTGACCGCGCCGCTGCTGGCGGCCACCGATCCGGCGCTGTGACCGCGGGGCGACGTGTCTGTCGCACGCGGATCACAGACCGGTGCCCTGCTGTTTCCATTTTGTGGATTAACTGTGGGCTTTCTCCTGATTGCATCAGTTGTCGCTGCCTATCACATGAGGCTCATCCAAGGAACAACGGAGGGCATCATGTCCAAGACACTTCTGATCCAATCGAGCGCGCGGCACGATGCATCGGTCACCCGGCAGCTGGCCGAGAAGCTGGCCGAAGGGCTGGGCGATCCGGTCACCGTCCGCGATGTCAGCGTCGGCCTGCCCTTCGTCACCGAGGACTGGATTTCGGCCCGCGACGCCGGCACCGGCGGCGCGGTGATGCAGGTCTCGAACGAGCTGATCGACGAACTGCGCGCCCACGACGCCATCGTCATCGCCGTCCCGGTCTACAACTTCGCGATCCCGGCGACGCTGAAGGCCTGGATCGACCAGGTGGCGCGCGCCGGCGAGACCTTCCGCTACACCGCCGACGGCCCCGAGGGGCTGCTGACCGGCAAGCGCGCCTATCTGGTGGTCGCCTCGGGCGGCATGCCGGTGGGCAGCGCCTGGGATCACGCCACGCCCTATCTGCGCCATGTGCTGGGCTTCATCGGCATCACCGACGTCGAGATCGTCGCCGCCGACGCGCTGGGCAACGATGCCGACAAGACGCTGGAGGCGGCGAACGCGCACATCGACGCGCTGACCCGGGCCGAGGCCGCCTGACGCGTTGACATCCCCCGCCGCGGGGCCGAAGACGGGCGCGCGCCCCCGGTCAGCGGGGCGCGCTTCGCATTTCCAGACGTTCCCGTGCCGAGGTTTCCGATGCCCGATTCCCGCCCCGAGGTGCTCGACTTCCTGCTCACCCGCCGCTCGCGCCCGGCCAGGACGCTGCACGGGCCGGGGCCGGACCGCGCCGCGCTGACGCCGATCCTCGAGGCCGGGCTGCGGGTGCCCGACCACGGCAAGCTGGAGCCGTGGGAGCTGCTGGTGCTGGAGCGCGCGGCGCTGGACCGGCTGGCCGCGGCGGTGACCGACGCCGGCCCGCGGGCCGGTCAGGACGCCGAGCAGACCGCCAAGCAGGCGGCGATGTTCGCCGACGCGCCGCTGATCGTGGCGGTGGTCTCGCGCCCGGTCGACAGCCCGAAGATCCCCCGGGTCGAACAGCGCGCCTCGGCCGCCTGCGTCTGCCTGAGCGTGCTGAACGCGGCGCTGGCCGCGGGCTGGGGCGCGAACTGGCTGACCGGCTGGACCGCCACCGAGCCCGGTTTCCTTGAGCACGGGCTGGCGCTGGCGCCGCCGGCGCGGATCGCCGGCTATGTGGTGATCGGCACCGAGGGCGCCGCCCCGCCCGAGCGCCCGCGCCCCGATCCGGCGGCCAAGATCCGCTGGCTCGACGGCTGAGGCGGCGGCGATGCTGAGCGATGTCGCCCGTGCGCTGGGCCAGCTGGGCGATGCGCGCTTCCTGGGTGCGGTGCTGAAGGCGCTGGGCGTCACCATCGCCGTGCTGGCGGCGGCGTCCTGGGCGCTGTTCGCCCTGTTCGGCTGGCTGTTTCCCGACAGTTTCGCGTTGCCCTGGATCGGCGAGGTCAGCCTGACCGCCGACTGGCTGAGCTGGGCCGGGATCCTGCTGCTGACGCTGGCCTCGGTGTTCCTGATGCTGCCGGTGGCCTTCGTCTGCGTCGGCTTCTTCCTCGACGACGTCGTCGACGCGGTCGAGGCGAAGCACTACCCGCACCTGCCGCCGGCACCGCGGCTGAGCATCCCGGCGGCGCTGCGCGAGGCGGTCAGCCTGCTGGCGCTGGTGGTGCTGGTGAACGCGGCGGCGCTGCTGGTCTACCTGCTGTCGACCTTCGCCGCGCCGGTGGTGTTCTGGGTGGTCAACGGCTTCCTGCTGGGGCGCGAGTATTTCCAGCTGGTGGCCGAGCGCCGGCTGGGCCGCCGTCCGGGCGCGGCGCTGCGCCGGGCGCACCGCGGCCAGGTCTGGGCGCTGGGCGTGCTGCTGGCGGTGCCGCTGAGCGTGCCGCTGGTCAACCTGCTGGTGCCGGTGCTGGGCGTCGCCGCCTACACGCACATGTTCCACCGGCTGAGCCGCCCGGCGGGATGAGCGCGGCCGGCTGCGGCGCGCGGCCTGCGGTCAATCGTGCGGTGTATCGTGGGGCGGTCGGGGCGCGACCGGGCGGTCAAGGTGATCCGCGCGGTCGCGCTGGCGGTGATGCTGGCGGAGATTTCCGGCCGCTGAACGCCGTGGGCCCCCGTCTGATCACCGCATGGAGGGCGGTCAGCCCTCGTCTGAAACTTTCCCTGCCCCCTGCAGCAGCAGCAGCGGATCGGTCGGCTGCTCGGCCTCGGCGGTGGGGACCGGCGTCATCTCGGTCTGCGCCGTGGTGGCCTTGTGGTCGCCGAAGCACTGCGCCCCGGCGGTGCCGGCCAGCGCCAGCAGTGCGGCGGTAAGGATGGCGGTCCGGGTCATCGGCAGGCTCCTTCCCGTGATCGATTTCCGAGAATAGCATTTGCCGGCCCGGTTTCCAATCCCGAGGACCGCCGCCGCCCTGCGGCGGTCAGCGATCGGAGTAGCGGCCCCAGATGTCGACATCGTCGATGCCGATCCAGCCCGAGGCGATCAGCGCGCTCAGCGGGAGCCACAGGATCACGGTGACGACGGTGACGCGCAGCATCTTGCGCCGGATGTTGGCGTTGACCGGCGACGAGGCCGGGGTGCCGTCACCCGCGCTGCCCTCGTCGCCATGGGTGCGCAGGCCCAGCGGCAGCGCCACCAGCAGGCCCATGAACCAGATCACCGCGAACAGAACCAGGGCGCCGGTGATGGTCATGCCTGCTCCAGTTCGACCAGGGTGCCGGCGAAATCCTTCGGGTGCAGGAACAGCACCGGCTTGCCGTGGGCGCCGATCTTCGGCTCTCCGGTTCCCAGCACGCGCGCGCCCTGCGCCTTCAGCCGGTCGCGGGCGGCGCGAATGTCGCTCACCTCGTAGCAGATGTGGTGGATCCCGCCCGACGGGTTCTTGGCCAGGAACCCGGCAATGGGAGAGTCGTCGCCCAGCGGCTGCAGCAGTTCGATCTTGGTGTTGGGCAGGGTGATGAACACGACGGTGACGCCGTGGTCGGGCTCGTCCTGCGGCGGGCCGACCTGCGCGCCGAGGGTGTCGCGGTACTGCGCGGTCGCGGCCTCGAGGTCGGGCACGGCGATGGCGACATGGTTCAGACGTCCGATCATGCCACGGTTTATGCGCCATTCCCGGCCCGCTGCCAAGCGCGGCGGGCCGCCGCACGCGCGCCGGGCCCGGGGGCGCGCAGCGCCGGGCCGACCGCGCGCGAAACCGGCCCCGGCCGGCGCGCGGGCAGGCCGGGAAAAGGCTTTGACCCGCTGCCGATTCCGCGCAAGGTTGCGTCAATGAATGCGCCCGCCCGGACCGCGGCGGGGCCGGAATGCCAAGGAGGTGACGCATGACGAAGGTATCCATGACCGTGAACGGGAAGGCGGTCTCGGGCGAGGTCGAGGGGCGCACCCTTCTGGCCACGTTCCTGCGCGAGGACCTTCACCTGACCGGCACCCACATCGGCTGCGACACCAGCCAGTGCGGCGCCTGCGTGGTCCACGTCGACGGCCAGGCGGTCAAGGCCTGCACCATGTTCGCCGCCGAGGCCGAGGGCGCCGAGGTCACCACCATCGAGGGCATCGCCGCCGCCGACGGCACCATGAGCCCGGTGCAGAAGGCGTTCCAGGAACATCACGGCCTGCAGTGCGGCTTCTGCACCCCCGGCATGGTGATGAGCGCGCACGCGCTGCTGGCCGAGAATCCGGACCCGTCCGAGGCCGAGATCCGCGAGTACCTGCAGGGCAACATCTGCCGCTGCACCGGCTATCACAACATCGTCAAGGCTATCGCGGCGGCCGCCGCCGAGATGCGGCCCGTCGCTGCCGAATAGGCGACCAATCGCAAAGCGAACCGGGAACCGCGGCCGGCGCGCCGCGCCATCCCGGCAGCACAAGGGGCGCCAGCGCCCCGCCAGGGAGTGAAGCGACATGCCAAAGGATTTCGGGATCGGCGCCAGCAGCAAGCGCCGCGAGGACGTGCGGTTTCTGACCGGCAAGGGCAGGTACACCGACGACATCAACCTGCAGGGCCAGCTGCACGGCTATTTCGTGCGCAGCGAGGTCGCGCACGGCATGCTGAAGCGCGTCGCCACCGAAGCGGCCGCGGCGATGCCCGGCGTGCACCGGGTGTTCACCGCCGCCGACCTGGAATCGGCCGGCGGCCTGCCCTGCGGCTGGCAGATCACCGACCGCTTCGGCAACCCGATGCACGAGCCCAAGCACCCGGTGCTGGCCGAGGGCAAGGTGCGGCATGTCGGCGAGCCGATCGCCTTCGTGGTGGCGGACACCGTCGAGCAGGCGCGCGACGCCGCCGAGGCGGTCGAGGTCGAGATCGAGGACCTGCCGCCGGTGCTGGACATGAAGGCCGCGGTGTCCGGCGACGGGCCGCTGGTGCACGACGAGGTGCCGGCGAACCTGTGCTTCGACTGGGGCTTCGTCGAGGACAACCGCGACGCCGTCGACGAGGCGATCCGCAACGCGCCGCACGTCACCACCCTGGAGCTGGTCAACAACCGCCTGGTGGCGAACCCGATGGAGCCGCGCGTCGCCATCGCCGACTTCGACGCCTCGACCGGCGACCACACGCTGTACCTGACCTCGCAGAACCCGCACCTGATCCGTCTGCTGATGGGCGCGTTCGTGCTGGGGATCCCGGAGCACAAGCTGCGGGTGGTGGCGCCGGACGTCGGCGGCGCGTTCGGCTCGAAGATCTTCCTCTACAACGAGGAGGTCGCCTGCATGTTCGCCTCGATCCAGCTGCGGCGCCCGGTGAAGTGGGCCTCGACCCGATCCGAGGCGTTCGTCAGCGACAAGCACGGCCGGGATCACGTGACGAAGATCGAGCTGGCGCTCGACGACGACGGCACGTTCCTGGCGCTGCGCACCGACACGCTGGCCAACCTGGGCGCGTACCTGTCGACCATCGGCTCGGTCACGCCGACCTATCTGCACGGCACGCTGATGGCCGGCAACTACAAGACGCCGCTGATCTACGTCAACGTCCGCACCGTGTTCACCAACACCGTGCCGGTGGACGCCTATCGCGGCGCCGGCCGCCCCGAGGCGACCTATCAGCTGGAGCGGGTGATCGACAAGGCGGCGCGCGAGCTGGGCATCGACCCGATCGAGCTGCGGCGGCGCAACTTCGTCCAGCCCGAGGACTTCCCCTATGCCACGCCGGTCGCGGTCGAGTACGACACCGGCGACTACGGCGCGGTACTGGACAAGCTGATCGAGATCGCCGACCTTGCCGGCTTCGAGGCGCGGCGCAAGCAGAGCGAGGCGAACGGGCTGCTGCGCGGGCTGGGGGTCAACACCTACATCGAGGCCTGCGGCATCGCGCCGTCGAACCTGGTCGGGCAGCTCGGCGCGCGCGCCGGGTTCTACGACAGCGCCACAGTGCGGGTGAACGCGACCGGCGGTCTGGTGGTGATGGCCGGCACCAAGGCGCACGGGCAGGGCCACGAGACCACCTTCGCGCAGGTGGTCGCCGAGATGATCGGCATCGACGAGACCATGATCGAGGTGGTGCAGGGCGACACCGCGCACACGCCGATGGGCATGGGATCCTCGGGCTCGCGGTCGATCGCGGTTGGCGGCTCGGCGGTGGTGCGGGCGACCGAGAAGATCATCAACAAGGCCAAGAAGATCGCAGCGCACCTGATGGAGGCCGCCGAGGCCGACGTCGATCTGGCGGACGGCACGTTCACCGTCGCCGGCACCGACAAGACGGTGGCCTGGGGCGACGTGTGCCTGGCGGCCTATGTGCCGCACAACTACCCGCTGGAGGACCTCGAGCCGGGGCTGGAGGAGACCGCGTTCTACGATCCGGCGAACTTCACCTTCCCGGCGGGCGCCTATGCCTGCGAGGTCGAGATCGACCCCGAGACCGGCAAGGTGCGCATCGACCGGTTCGCCGCCGCCGACGATTTCGGCAACGTCATCAACCCGATGATCGTCGAGGGGCAGGTACACGGCGGCATCGCCCAGGGCATCGGCCAGGCGCTGCTGGAGAACTGCGCCTATGACGAGAACGGGCAGCTGATCTCGGCGAGCTACATGGACTACGCGATGCCGCGCGCGTCCGACCTGCCGATGTACGTCGTCGACCATTCCTGCCAGACGCCCTGCACCCACAATCCGCTGGGGGTGAAGGGCTGCGGCGAGGCCGGGGCGATCGGCAGCCCGCCGGCGGTGGTCAACGCGGTGCTCGACGCGCTCAACTCGGGCGGCCACAAGGTGGATCACATCGACATGCCGGTCAGCCCCTCGCGGGTCTGGCAGGCGATGCAGGGCTGACCCCGGAACAGATCAGACGAAAGGACATTCGCATGTACGATTTCCAGTTCGCGCGGCCCACCAGCCTGGACGAGGCGGTGAAGGCGCTGTCGGCCGAGGACGCGCAGGCGCTGGGCGGCGGGCAGACGCTGATCCCGACGCTCAAGCAGCGCCTGGCGGCGCCCGAGGTGCTGGTCAGCCTGACCGGCATCAGGGAGTTGCGCTTCGTGCGCCGCGACGGCGACACGCTGCGCGTCGGCGGCACCGCCACCCACGGCATGGTGGCGCGCGAGGCGGCCGCGGAGTTTCCCGGTCTGGCCGGCATGGCGGTGCGCATCGGCGATCCGGCGGTGCGCAACCGCGGCACCATCGGCGGCAGCCTGGCCAACAACGACCCGTCCGCCTGCTACCCGGCGGCGGTGCTGGCGGCGAATGCGACCGTGGTCACCAACAGCCGCGAGATCGCCGCCGACGAGTTCTTCGACGGCATGTTCACCACCGCGCTGGACGAGGGCGAGATCATCACCGAGGTGCGGTTCCCGATCCCCGAGCGCGCGAACTACCAGAAGTTCGAGCAGCCGGCGTCGCATTTCGCGCTGGTCGGGGTGATGGTCGCGAAACACGCCGACGGCGTGCGGGTCGGCGTCACCGGCGCGTCGGAGGATGGCGTTTTCCGCTGGACCGAGGCCGAGGACGCGCTGTCGGGCAACTACGCGCCCGAGGCGGTCGACGGGCTGACGGTGTCCGCCGACGGCATGATCGGCGATCTGCACGGCACTCCGGAGTACCGCGCGCACCTGGTGAAGGTGCTGACGAAGCGCGCCGTCGCCGCCAGCTGAGCTGGGCGTCACGCGGAAAAGCCAAGGACCCGGGCGCACGCGCCCGGGGCCCTGTGCTGTCAGCCGGAGGCGCTGGCGCGCCGTTGTCCTTACCCCGGTCCCGCCTGCGGCCGGACCGGGCCCTGCCGCGGGCCCGGGCGTCGGTGAAATCAGGCCTCGACGTCGGTGAAATGGGCGTAGAAATGGTTGACCGGGCCGGACCCCGCGCCGACCCGGAGCCGACCGCCGGCGCGAATGCAGCCGGTCAGGTAGGATTTCGCCGCCTCGGCGGCGTCGCCGGGCAGGGCGCCGCGGGCGATCTCGGCGGCCAGCGCGGCGGACAGCGTGCAGCCCGAGCCGCGGGTGGTGTCGGCGTCGATGCGCGGCGCCTCGAACCAGCGCAGCCCCTCGGCCGAGGCCATCACGTCGGCGCAGCTGGGCTGCCCCAGCCGGCCGCCGGTCAGCAGCACGCATCCCGGCCCCATCTCGGCCAGGCGCAGCGCCTGGGCAGCCATTTCCTGGGTGTTGGCGGCGGGATCGATGTGCAGCAGCACCGCCGCCTCGTCGATGTTCGCGACCAGCACTGCGGCGCGCGGGATCAGGTCGTTCATCAGCGCCTGCATCGCCTCGTCCGGCAGCAGGTGCGCGCCGGTGGGCGAGATCATCTCGGGGTCGAGCACCAGTGGCACGTCGGGCGGCAGCGCCTCGACGATGCGGTGCACCGCCGGCGCGCTGGGCACCATGCCGATCTTGATCGCGTCGAGCCGCACGTCGGCGGCGACCGCTGCCAGCTGCGCGGCGACGAAATCGGGCGCGACCGGGTCCAGCCCGCCGTTGCACTGGGTGTTCTGCGCGGTCAGCGCGGTGATCACGGCCATGCCGTAGACGCCGCGTGCGCCGAAGGTCTTGAGATCCGCCTGCACGCCGGTGCTGCCGGTCGGATCCGAGGCGCCGATGGTCAGAAGGTTCGGAATCATGCCGCCCCCCGCCGCGGTGCGGTGCCGATCGTCGAAGTCATGCTCATGTGTCCCCCCAGCTGCGCCGGTGCGCATGGGGGCCACGCCCCCGTGGTGATAAACGCGCGGGCGGGGAAATTGTTCCGCCGCGGGGGCAGAAATGCAAGGCAAGTCTGCGTGGGCGGGCTCAGCCGCGCGCGGCGCGGCGCTCGCGCCAGATCACGAACAGGCCGGAGCCGACGATGATCGCGATGCCGGTCCACTTCAGCGCGTCGGGAAAGTCGCCGAACAGCCAGTAGCCGAACACGGTGGCGGAGACGATCTCGAGGTATTGCAGCGGCGCCAGCAGCGGCGCCGGCGCGCGGGCGTAGGCGGCGACCAGGAACAGGTGCGCGGTGGTGGCGGCGGCGCCGACCGCGACCATCAGCGCCCAGCCCGCGAGCGCCGGGCGCACCGCGGCGAAGGCGGGCCAGCCGCTGTCGTGGAGCAGCGCCAGCGCCAGCGCCATCACCAGCGCCCCCGAGATCCCGGCGTAGGCCTGCATCGCCACCGGCCCCTCGTCGCGCGCCACGCGCCGCGTCAGCAGCACATAGAGCACGAAGCAGGACGCGGTCAGCAGCGGCAGCAGCGCCACCGGCCCGAGTTCCGCGAACGACGGGCGCACCACCAGCAGCGCCCCCAGGAAGCCCACGGTGCAGGCGGTCAGCCGGCGCCAGCCGACCTCCTCGCCCAGTACCAGACCGCTGATCGCCGTCAGCAGCAGCGGCGCGACGAAGAAGATCGCCATCGCGTCGGCGATCGGCATCGCCTGTACCGCGGCGATGAAGGCGGTCGAGGCGACCGCCATCAGCGCGCCGCGCGCCGCGTGCAGCGGCCACAGCCCGCGCGCCGGGCGCAGTCGCCGCCGGCGCAGCGCCAGCACCGGCAGCAGCACCGCCGCCTGCACCACGAACCGCGCCAGCGTCAGCTGCACCGGCGGCACCATCCCCGAGGCCAGCTTGGCGAAGATGTCGATCCAGGGCGCCAGCACCGCGAAGGTGATCATCAGCGCGATGCCGGCGGGGATGTTGTCGCCGCCCGCCCGCGGTGCCGGGGCGGTGTGCGGGCCGAGCGGCTGGACCCTAGGCAAGATAGCCCTGCAGGATCCGGGTGTACACCGCCTTGAGCGCGTGCACGTCCGCCACCGGCACGCGCTCGTCCACCGCGTGCATGCGCTGGCCGACGAGGCCGAACTCGACCACCGGGCAGTGCTTTCTGACGAAGCGTGCGTCCGAGGTGCCGCCCGAGGTCGACAGCACCGGGGTGGCGCCGGTTTCGGCCCGTACCGCCTGCGCGACCAGATCCGAGAACGGCCCCGGCGGGGTGACGAAGCTTTCGCCGGAATTCCTGACCGTGACCGACAGCGCGACGTCGGTGCCGCGGCTGGCGGCGCGGGCCTGCTCGTCCAGCCAGGCGGTGAGCGAGGCGCCCGAGTGCGCATCGTTGTAGCGGATGTTGACCGTCGCCCGCGCCGTCGCCGGGATCACGTTGGTCGCCGGGTTGCCGACGTCGACGGTGGTGATCGCCAGCGTCGACGGGTCGAAGTGCTCGGTGCCGTCGTCCAGCGGGGTCGAGGCCAGCCGGTCGAGCAGCCGCACCAGCACCGGCAGCGGGTTCGCGGCCAGGTGCGGGTAGGCGGCGTGGCCCTGCACCCCGGTCGCGGTGACGAACGCCGACAGCGAGCCGCGGCGGCCGATCTTGATCATCTCGCCCATGCGCTCGGGGCAGGTCGGCTCGCCCACCAGGCAGACGTCCATGCGCTCGCCGGCCTGGTCCATCCAGTCGAGCAGGGCGCGGGTGCCGTCGCGTGCGTCGCCTTCCTCGTCGCCGGTGATCGCCAGGATCACCGCGCCGTCCGGGGGCGTGTCGGTCACGAAGTCGATGGCGGCGGCGGCGAAGGCGGCGACGCCGGATTTCATGTCCACCGCGCCGCGCCCGTAGAGCCAGCCGTCGTGGATCTCGGCGCCGAACGGCGGGTGGGTCCAGTCGGCCGGGTCGCCCACCGGCACCACGTCGGTATGGCCGTTGAAGCCGAAGCGGCGGCCCTGCCGGCCCTCGCCCCAGCGCGCGTAGAGGTTGCGGATGCCGCCGCGGTCGACTCGGGTGGTGGCGAAGCCGGCGGCCGACAGCGCCCGGTCCAGGACGTCGAGCGCGCCGGCGTCCTCGGGCGTGACCGAGGGGCAGCGCACGAGGCGGGCGGTGAGATCGACGGGATCGGTGGTCATGGGCCGTGCTTAGCAGCGCCGCGAGCGGGGGGGAAGCGGGCTCAGACCCAGTTCGAGAAGAACACCAGCGCCATCATCGCCAGCACCAGCGCGGCCATCGCCCCGAGGTGGATCCAGCGCGAGGTCTCGGCCGCCTTCAGCTCGGACCAGCGCCGCGGGCGGACGCCGCTGGCCATGAACACGATCTGCGCCGCCACCGTGATGCCGACGACGTTGGTCAGCACCAGGAAGGCGGCGCGCGCTCCGGCGTGCCAGTTGCCGGCGCCCATCAGCAGACCGGCGGCGGCGATCGGCGGCAGCAGCGCGGCGGCGACGGCGACGCCGACGAACACCGAGGACTGGTTCGCCGAGGTCAGCAGCGCCGCCGCCGCGCCGGCGCCCAGCGGCAGGATCAGCGTGCGCAGCTGGATCGGCTGGGAATAGTCCAGCATCCGCGCCTCTTCGTTGAACGGCAGCAGCAGCGCCAGCGTGGCGCTGGCGGCGATGCAGGTGCCCAGCCCGGCGGCGGTGGCCATCAGCGCCCGGCCCATCATCCGGTGCGCACCCAGCGCGCTGCCCAGCGAGAACGCCAGCAGCGGGCCCAGCAGCGGCGCGATCACCATCGCGCCGATCACCGCGGCGATGTTGTCCAGCGTCAGGCCGATCGCCGCGACCAGCGTCGACAGCGCGCACATCAGCAGGAAGTTCCGGTTCAGGGTGGCGTTGCCCTGCACCTCGCTGACCATTTCCTCGCGGACTTGCAGCTGGTCGCTCTGCTGCATCTCCTCCTGTTCCTCTTCGGTCAGGATCTCGGGCGCCATCGCCTCGACCGGCAGCAGCAGCAGGCGCCAGTCCTCGCGGTCGTCGAGCGCGTCCTGCAGCGCGTCCATCACCTGCTGCGCCTGGCCCGGCTTGAGCAGCACGAAGATCTGTCGCCGATGCGGGAAGTTGTCGCCGTCATTGCCGTTGTCGCCGTCGCCCCCGGCGTCGGCCGCCAGCGGTGTCACCCACCAGTTCGCGGCGTCGATGTCGCCGAGCGCGCCGCAGGCGGCGTCGACCGCGTCGCGCGGCACCAGAAGCTGGATCAGCCGCGTGGCCATCGGCCCCGCTCCGCAGCAAGTCGCGCCGGCGGTGCCGCGCTCACGGCGCCAGGCCCAGCAGGTCGACCACCAGGTCGGGTACCTCCTCCGGTTCGGCGGCCAGCGCGTCGGCCTCGGCCAGGTGCAGCTCGCCCTCGTCGGAAAAGCCCCACAGCGCGCCGATGCAGAAGACATCGTTGGCCTTGGCGCCCTCGATGTCGTGGCGGCGGTCGCCGACCATCACCGCGTGCGCGGGGTCGGTTTCGGTCGCGGCCA
Source organism: Halovulum marinum (assembly GCF_009697225.1). GTDB lineage: Bacteria > Pseudomonadota > Alphaproteobacteria > Rhodobacterales > Rhodobacteraceae > Halovulum > Halovulum marinum. Next base: position 244,564 of record NZ_WIND01000001.1, on the reverse strand, counting down.
GGGCGTGGGCCAGCAGCGAGGGCTTGTCGGCACGGGTGCCGTCAAGCTCGGAGCCGAAGACGCCGTCGAGCCAGGGGCCGAGGCCGAAGTGGGCGACGATCTCCTCGGCGTAGATCTGCGGCTTGGAGGTGGCCAGGAACAGCCGCGCGTCCATGTCGCGCAGGTCGGACAGCATCTCGCCCACGCCGTCGAACACGTCCGCCTCGTATAGGCCGACGGTGCCGAAGCGGTCGCGGTAGGCAGCGACGGCGGCGTCGAGATCGGCGCCGGGTCCGAGCAGCACGCCCAGGCTTTCCCAGATCGGCGGGCCGATGGTCCAGATCAGCTCGGCCGGGGCCGGCAGTTCGGCGTCCATCTCGCGCAGGGCGTGCAGCAGGCTGGTCACGATCCCCTCGCGCGAATCGATCAGCGTCCCGTCCAGGTCCAGAAAGACCGTCAGCATGTGATCGTTCGCCCCCCGCCTGCGCCCCGTCCCGGATACAGGCCGGCACCGCCGACGGCAAGGCCGCGGGTTAACGCGGCGCTAACGGGTTGGCGCGAGCGGCCTTGCGGACCGCCGTCGAGGGCACCAGACTGCGGGACGACGCGGGCGCCGGGCGGACCGGCGCGGGCAGCACGGGGCGGGCGATGGACCGGCAGGGTGACGAGGACGTGACGCGCGTCGCCGAGCGGCGGCGGATGCTGCTCGACATCCTGAACGTGCGGCTGGGCGAGGCTCATCGGCAGATGATGACCGACTATTCCGCAGCCGCGCCGCGCAAGCCCGCGCCGCCGGCCGGCCCCGGCGCCGGCCCGCTGCGGGGCGGTGCGCGCAAGGGCTGACGCCGCGCCGGGCTCAGGCCGCCGCGCTGCAGCGCCAGTGCTGCGCCAGCGGCCCGTCGGCGCCGAACAGCGGATCGATCGCCGGCACCCGAAGGCTGCTGATGGTGTCGCGGTCGCCCGGGCGCGGAACCTGGCCGCACGCGGCGACCACCTCGGACCGGTCCTGTCCCGGCGCATAGGCGCCGCAGACCTGGAAGTCGCCGGTCGCCGCGATCCGGCAGCGCCCGGTGCCCGCCGGCAGGACGAGCGCGTCGCCCGCCTTCAGGTGCACCGCCTGCTGGCCCGGCCCGCCCAGCAACAGGTCCGCCGCACCCGACCGGACGACCAGCGCCTCGTGCGCGGAGAGGTGATAGTGGTGGTGATCGAAGATCCGCCAGGCCCAGGCCCCGCCCCAGCCGTTGCGGGCGAAGCGGTGCCGGATTTGCGCACAGTCTGCACCGGGGGTAAATGCGCCGCGCAGCAGCATCACCGGCAGCGACGGATTGTTCGGCACAGAGCCGTTCTGAGCAAAGTAAAGTATGTGCGCTTCGGTGTTGTCCGAAGTCATACGATACACTCCCCTGATTCATTCATGCATGAATTTTTTTTCCATTAGATCACACAATGGGTTCAATCCGTCAACCATAGAGTGTAGCAGTTGCCATGTACTTATCAACCTGACGTTGGGTCATGTATGAAGTATATCGGTTGCGCAGGTAAATGTGGCCCAGTGTTCGCCAGAAGGCGCTGATAAGCGGTATTGAACATTTTTTTGGAGAGCTTTCCGAAAGACTTTGACGTTCACCAATCTGGCGCGCGTGGGTGGCCGCGCGCCGACCGATCTTCCGGATCTGTATTTTGCTGAGAAAATTCCGCTACCCGAACACTTGGCACTGGGCCGGCAGGCTGCGGCATCGCTCGCACCCGGTGATCCTTCGGGTGCCGGTCACACGATCAGCGCCTCGTCGCTTTGCGATTCCATCCCGAACACGCGCTTGTAGCGGGCGATCTGGTCCGGCGGGCCCATCGCCTTGCCGACGTTGTCGGACAGCTTGACCGTCGGCCGGCCGTTGGCCGAGACCGCCTTGCACACCAGCGAGAACGGCGCCAGCCCGTCGTCGGGGCCGAGGCCGCGGAAATCGTTGGTCAGCAGCGTGCCCCAGCCGAACGCCAGTTTCACCCTGCCGTGGAAGCGGGCGTAGAGCTCCTCGATCTTGTCGACGTCCAGCCCGTCCGAGAAGATCACCAGCTTCCGGGTCGGATCCTGGCCGTTCGCCGTCCACCAGTCGATCGCGGTCTGCGCGCCGGTCGCGGGATCGCCCGAGTCGATGCGGATCCCGGTCCAGTAGGTCATCCACGCCGGCGCGCGCGCCAGGAAGGACTTGGTGCCATAGGTGTCGGGCAGGATGATCAGCAGGTTGCCGTCGTAGTCCTTCTGCCAGTTCTCCAGCACCTGGTACGGCGCGGCGGCAAGGTCGGCGTCGGAATTGGCGAGCGCGGCGTAGACCATCGGCAGCTCGTGCGCGTTGGTGCCGATCGCCTCGACCTCGCGGCGCAGCGCGATCAGGCAGTTCGAGGTGCCGGTGAAGCACTGGCCCAGCCCCTCGATCATTGCCTGCACGCACCAGTTCTGCCACAGGAAGCCGTGGCGGCGGCGGGTGCCGAAATCCGAGATCCGCAGGTCGGGCAGGTCCTTCAGCGCCTGGATCTTTTCCCACACGCGGGTCATGGCGCGGGCGTAGAGTACCTGCAGGTCCAGCTTGCCCAGCCGGCGGAGCACGGCGCGCGAGCGCAGCTCCATCAGGATCGCCAGCGCCGGCACCTCCCACAGCATGACCTCGGCCCAGGGGCCCTCGAAGGTCAGCTCGTACTGGTCGCCGACACGCTCCAGCCGGTACTCGGGCATCCGGAAGGTGCGGAACCACTCGATGAATTCAGGCGTGAACATGCGCTGCTTGCCGTAGAAGGTGTTGCCGCGCAGCCAGGTGATCTCGCCCCGGGTCAGGCGCAGGGTGCGGACGTGGTCGAGCTGCTCGCGCAGTTCCTGCTCGGAGATCAGGTCCGCCAGCGGCACATGCGCCGAGCGGTTGATCAGCGAGAAGGTGACGCGCACGTCCGGGTGCCGCTTCTGCACCGTCTGGCACATCAGCAGCTTGTAGAAATCCGTGTCCAGCAGCGAGCGCACCACCGGGTCGATCTTCCAGGTGTGGTCGTGGACGCGTTTGGCGAGGTCGATCATGCCAGCGTCACCCCGGCGTCGCGCAGCCGGGCCAGCGCCGCGTCGAGCGAGCCGTCGAGGTCGATCGCGCGGCAGGCGTCCAGCGCCACGCTGGCGCGGAAGCCGCATTGCACCGCGTCGAGCGCGGACCAGGCGACGCAGAAGTCGGTGGCGAGGCCGGCGAGGGTCAGTTCGGTGATGCCGCGCTCGCGCAGGTAGCCGGCGAGGCCGGTGGGGGTGGTGCGGTCGTTCTCGTGGAAGGCGGAATAGCTGTCGATCCCGGCGCGGAAGCCCTTGCGCAGGATCAGGTCGCCGTTCAGCCGCAGGTCGGGGTGGAATGCCGCGCCCCCGGTGCCCTGCACGCAATGCGCCGGCCACAGCACCTGCGGTCCGTACGGCATGTCGGTGGTCGAGAACGGCGCGGCGCCGGGATGGTTGTCGGCAAAGCTGAGATGGTCGGCCGGGTGCCAGTCCTGGGTGTAGAGCACGGTCTCGAACCGGTCCATCATCGCGTTCACCGCCGGCACGACGGCATCGCCGTCCGCGACCGCCAGCGCGCCGCCGGGGCAGAAGTCGTTCTGCACGTCGATCACCAGCAGGGCCTGGCTCATGCGCGTCCTCCCAGAGCCCGCGCCGGCGGGCACCGGGCGGTTTTCGCCGCTGGCGCCGGGCGCGTCAAGGGCGGGGGCGGACAGGGAGAGACCGGCCGGCACCGGGGGGGCGCCGGCCGGGCGGGGGCATCGAGCCCCCTTCGGCCGGGGGCGCCGCGGGCGCCCGGGGCGCGCGTGTCGGGCCGGGGGCGGAGAGCCGGCGTGCTGGCGCGGCCGTCGCCGGTCGTTCAGTGCCGGCGGCCGCGGCGCGGCGCGGCGTGCGCGTCCGGGGTCTTGTGCGGGGTCTTGTGCGGCTTCCGATCCGGCGCGGGACCGGGTTCGAGATCGCCCGCCAGCCCCTCCTCGGGGCCGAACGGGGTCATCTGCGCGACGATCACGCTGTTCTCGTCGTGCGCGCGCTGCATCAGCGCGCGCTCCTCGTCGTCGATTTCATGGCCTTCGGCCAGGCGCTCGGCGAGGGTGCCGTAGCCGGTCACGTCGAGCGGCGCGAGATCGGCCTGCCGCAGGATGGCGACGGTCTCGCGCACGGCCTCGTCCTCGTCCACGCCGGAGGCGTAGCAAAGCAGTCCGGCGCCGGCGCAGTCGTCGGGCAGGCCGTCGCCGGGCCTGCGCCCGACCTGGACCAGCAGGGTATAGACCTGCTGCGGTTTCTTCGCTTGTTTCATGCGCCCCCCGTTGCCAGAGGCGGACGCCGGGAGCAAGCGGTTTGCGCGCGGCGGCGCGCCGCCGTCAGCTGCTGCGGGCGCGCAGCATGCGCCAGCCCCAGATCAGCAGGATGGCCCCGACCAGGGCGACGATGAACTGGCCGATCCAGCCGCCCAGCGTGCCGCCCAGCAGCAGGCCGAGGATGGCGTTCAGCACCAGCGCGCCGGCGATCCCGAGCAGGATGTTGGTCAGCAGCCCGTGGTCGGCGTTCATCACCTTCTCGGCAACCCAGCCGGCGAGCCCGCCGATGATGATCGCCCCGATCCAACCGATACCCGACATTGGTGTCCTCCTGTGCGTTGCGGGACGGCGCGGCGGCGCCGCCCGTCGCGGACTCAGTCGCGGGAGGCGGAATTTGTTCCCGTCCGCGGGCAGATCGACGCAAACCGGCCCCGGCGCATCGAGCCTCGCCGCGAACTGCGGTCAGGCGCGGGCCGGGCCGGTCTGCGCGGTCAGTCGCGCAGCAGGTCGTTGATCGAGGTCTTGGCGCGGGTGCCCTCGTCGACCTGCTTGACGATCACCGCGCAGTAGAGGTTGACGCCGCCCTTCGACGGCATCGAGCCCGAGACCACGACCGAATAGGGCGGCACCTCGCCGAAGGTGACCGCGCCGGTCTCGCGGTTGACGATCTTGGTGGACCTGCCGATGTAGACGCCCATGCCCAGCACCGCGCCCTCGCGCACGATGCAGCCCTCGACCACCTCGGAGCGGGCGCCGATGAAGCAGTTGTCCTCGATGATGGTGGGGCCGGCCTGCATCGGCTCCAGCACGCCGCCGATGCCGACGCCGCCCGAGAGGTGCACGTTCTTGCCGATCTGCGCGCAGGAGCCGACGGTGGCCCAGGTGTCGACCATGGTGCCCTCGTCGACATAGGCGCCGAGGTTGACGAAGCTGGGCATCAGCACCACGCCCGGTGCGATGTACGCCGACTTGCGCACCACGCAGTTCGGCACCGCGCGAAAGCCGGCCCGTTTCCAGTCGTCGGCCTGCCAGCCGAGGAACTTGCTGTCGACCTTGTCCCACCAGCCGGCGCCTTGCGGGCCGCCCGACTGCGGTTCCATGTCCTTGATGCGGAAGCCCAGCAGCACCGCCTTCTTGGCCCACTGGTTCACGGTCCAGTTCCCGTCGCTGCCGCGCTCGGCGACGCGGAGCTTGCCGCTGTCGAGCGCGTCGAGCGTATGTTCGATGGCGTCGCGGGTCTCGCCCCCGGTTTCGGGGGTGATCTGGGCGCGGTTCTCCCAGGCGGTCTCGATGGCGGTTTCCAGAGCGGCGACGTCCATGGGCATCCTCGGTTGGGCTGGTGAAAGTCGAGCACAGGCTATAAGCCGGTGGGGACGCGGGCGCAATTGTCTGCCAGAGGAGGGTTCGCATGTCAGAAAGCCTGTCGCACCGGCGTTTTCCCGACGCCGAGCGGGACAAGTCGACCGCCGCCACCGTGCCGCAGACGCCGCAGACGCAGTCGCCGTCCTACCGGCTGGCCTTTGCCGACCAGGACTTCCTGCTGCGCGACGAGCTGCGCCCCGTGCGCCTGCAGCTGGAGCTACTGAAACCCGAGATGGCGCTGGTCGAGGCCGGCATCCGCTCGACCATCGTGATGTTCGGCGGCGCCCGCATCCCGGCGCCCGCGGACGCCGACGGCGCCCGCACCGAGACGCTGGCCGGGCTGGCGAAGTATTTCGACCAGGCGAAGGAGTTCGCGCGGCTCTGCACCGAGGAGAGCGTGCGCGGCGGCGGCCACGAGAACGTCATCATCACCGGCGGCGGCCCGGGCGTGATGGAGGCCGGCTGCATCGGCGCCGACGAGGCCGGGGGCAAGTCGATCAGCCTGAACATCGTGCTGCCGCACGAACAGGCGCCGAACCTGTACGCGACGCCGGAGTTCTGCTTCAACTTCCACTATTTCGCGATCCGCAAGATGCATTTCCTGATGCGGGCCAAGGCGATCACCGTGTTCCCCGGCGGCTTCGGCACGCTGGACGAGCTGTTCGAGACACTGACCCTGGTGCAGACCGGGCGCATGGCGCCGCTGCCGATCCTGCTGTTCGGCAAGGAGTTCTGGGACAAGATCCTGAACTGGGAGGCGCTGGCCGAGGCCGGCACCATCGGCCCGCGCGACCTGGACCTGTTCCGCTATGTCGAGACCGCCGAGGAGGCGTTCGAGATCGTCCGCGACTGGAAGGGCTGAGGGCGCCCGCGCGCCGCCGGCTCAGCCGTCCGGGCGCGGCCGCGGGCGCGGCGCCGAGGTCGACCGCGGCCCGGGCGCGTCGCTGTCGCCCTCGAGCAGGAACTCGACGATCTGCGTGACCTGGAAGAAGCTGCCGTTGTCGTCCGAGATCATCGTCGCGCGGATCCGGCCCTGCGCATCGCGCCAGACGTCGATGCCCTCGAGGTTGTCGAAGCGCCCGGTGCGGCTGTCCAGCAGCACCTCGCCGCCGCTCAGCCCGTCCGGCGTCAGCTCGAACCGGCGCACGCGGGTGGAAAAGCCCAGCAGCCCCGAGAAGTCCCGCTCCAGCAGGTAGAGCCGCCCGTCGGGGCCGAGGTCGGCGCCGGTGACCAGGTGCGGCGCGCTGCGCGGGATGCTGAACGGCACCGACCAGCCTTCGCCGTCCAGCCGGAACACCGGGTACGGGCGCGCCAGCGCGCCGGAGCGTTCCGGGATCGCGTGCACCCGCCCGTCGGGGCCGGTGAACAGCGCCTCGAGCCCGGAGTTGTTCTGCAGCGCGCGGAACTCGGCCGGGCGCGGCAGCAGCGTCGCGGGCCCGTCGATGCGCTCGTGCACGACGACGCGGTGGTTGGCCTCGTAGGAGATGTAGATCCGGCCGTCGCCGCCGATCGTCAGCCCCTCGGCGTCGACGTCAAAGCGCCGCACCGGCTGGCCGCGCGAGTCGAGCAGCGGGCCGATCGCGTCGAGACGCACGCCGGTCAGCGTGCCGCCGGGCGCGCGCTCGAGCGTGGCGCGGCCCCAGTTGCCCTTGTCCGAGACCGCGATCAGCCCGCCGCCGTCGGCGTCGAGCACGATCCCCGACCACGAGCCGAAGCCCGCCGCCGGGTCGCGCCAGGTGACGGCGGCCTCCTCGACCAGGCGCGGGCCCTCGGCGGTGGCGGCCTCGCCCCACAGCCCCAGCCCGCCCAGCAGCAGGGTGGCGAACGCGGCGATCAACGCAGGACGGCGGCGCATTGCTGCGGCAGGTCGGCCAGCGTCAGCTCGGGCCTGGGCTTGGGCGGCGGCGCGTTCGGGTCGGGCTTGGCCGGCTTCAGCGCGTCGGTGACCCACCAGATCGCCTCGTCGCAGCCGTCGCCGGGCGGGATCGGATCCTGCTCGCGGCAGGCGCCGTCGCCGTCCGGGCAGTTCAGCCGGACGTGGAAGTGGTACTGGTGGCTCCACCACGGTCGGATCTTGCGCAGGTAGCCGCGGTCGCCGGTCTCGTCGGCGCACATCTGCAGCTTGACCGGGGCGGTGACGAAGATCCGCGCCACCGCCGGATCGCTGGCGGCGGCGCGCAGGATGCGGTGATGCGCGGGCGTCCAGTTGCCGTTGACGCGCCGCTGGTCGGCGCTGCGCACCGAGATCGACGACAGGCTTTCGCGCGCCGTGCGGCCGAGCGTCAGGTCCATCGCCGGCTTCATCCAGATGTCGACGTCCAGCCCCACCTGGTGACTGGCGTGCCCGGTCAGCATCGGGCCGCCGCGCGGCTGGCTGATGTCGCCGATGTAAAGCCCGTTCCACCCGGCGCGGCTGGCCGCGATCGACAGCCGCTGGATGAAGGCGAGGATGTCCGGGTGGCCCCAGTTGCGGTTGCGCGACAGCCGCATCGCCTGCCAGGTCGGCCCGGTCTCGGGCAGTTGCGCGGCGCCGGCCAGGCAGCCCCTGGAATAGCTGCCGAAGGCCGCCGACGCGTGTTCGGACGCGTTCGGCATCGCGCCGAACAGCTGCTTGGCGGGGGTCTGCGCGGGGGCGGCGCCGGCGGCGGTCAGCAACGCCAGCGCGGCCAGGACTGTGCGGATCATGCTCGTGCCTCTTTTGCGGGTTTTGCCCAGTGTAGCATAACCAGCCCCGCCGCGAAGAGGGCGATTACCGGGCTGACGCCCAGTGCCTGATCGCCGCTGATCTGCGTCGCCAGGCCGATCAGCAGCGGCGCCAGGAAGGCGGTCGCCTTGCCCGACAGCGCATAGAGGCCGAACGCCTCGGTCATCGGCAGCCGGCCCTCGGCCAGGTGCACCAGCAGCGTGCGCGAGGCGGCCTGCAGCGCGCCGGCGCCGGCGCCCATCAGCCCGCCGCAGATCATGAACACCAGGTCGGGCAGGCCGCTGCCGGCGGCCACCGGCACCCCCAGCACCAACTGCCGCGAGGTGGTCAGCGCCACCACCGAGACCGCGATCAGCAGCACGATCGCCGCGGCGATCACCGGGCGCGGCCCGAAGGCGCGGTCGGCGCGCCCGCCCAGCCAGGCGCCCAGCGCGCCGACCGCCGCCGCGACGATGCCGAAGATCCCCAGCTGCGTGATCCCCCAGCCCAGCACCCCGGCGGCGTAGATGCCGCCGAAGGCGAACAGCCCCGCCAGCCCGTCGCGGTAGATCATCGAGCCGATCAGGTAGGGCAGCAGCCCGCCGGTTCCGGGCAGCGCCCGCAGCGTGCGGCCGAGCGTGCGCGCGCCGTCGCGGGCGGCGCGGGCCAGCCCCTTGCGGCGCGGCGCGTCCGGGCAGTGGCGGAACAGCGGCAGCGCGAAGATCGCGAACCACAGCGCGGTCAGCGGCCCGGTGGCGCGCGCCGGCTCGCCCAGCGCCGGGTCCAGCCCGAACAGCGGCGCGATCCCGGCCAGCGTCGTCGGCCCGTCGCCCGCCGGCGCCAGCAGCGCCAGCACCAGCAGCAGCGCCGCCACGCCGCCGACGTAGCCCAGCGCCCAGCCCGAGCCCGAGATGCGGCCCAGCTCGGACCGCGGCCCGAGGTCGGGCAGCATGGCGTTGACGAACACCAGGCTGAACTCGGACGCGGCGAAGGCCAGCACGAAGGCCAGCATCACCGGCCACAGCGGCGCGCCGGGCGCGGCCAGCCACAGCCCGGCGCAGCCCAGCACGAACACCGCCGAGAAGCCGCCGATCCACGGCTTGCGCGGCCCGGCCTCGTCGGCGATCGCGCCCAGCAGCGGCGCCAGCGCCGCCACCGCCAGCGCGCCGTAAAGCTGCATGTCGGCCCACAGCGCCTGGCCGCTCACCGGGTCGGGGGCGAACTGCGTGGCGAAATAGGGCCCGAAGACGAAGGTGATCACCAGCGTGTAGAACGGCTGGTTGGCCCAGTCGAACAGCATCCAGGCGCGGGCCGGGGACATCGCGGCCGCCTGCCGGGGCGCCGGGCGCGCGGGCGTCGTCACGTTCGGGCCGGCGGCTGCGCGCCGGCGCGGAAGCGGGCGGCGACGCGCTGCTCGCGCCAGAAGGTGAACAGCCCCGAGCCGACGATCAGCGCCGCGCCGGCCAGCGACAGCGCGTCGGGGATCTCGTCGAACAGCGCGATGCCGGTGAGCCCGGCGAACACCAGGATCGAATAGCGGAACGGCGAGATGAAGCCGATCTCGCCGACGCGCATGGTGGCGACGCCGGCCATGTAGCCGACGATCAGGAACAGCGCCGCGGCGACGATCCAGCCCAGCGTGCCGGCGGTGACCGGCGGCCAGTCGACGAACAGGCTGCCGACCGCCGCCGCGACGCTGAGCGTCGCCGCCGTCGCCAGCGACACCAGCGACGACGGCAGGTCCGGCGACAGGCCGCGCGTCGTCAGGTCGCGCACCAGCATGAAGCCGACCGCCGCCAGCGCCAGCAGCGCGTAGAGGTCGAAGCTGTCCGCGCCCGGACGCACGATCAGCAGCACGCCGGCGAAGCCGACCACCAGCGCCAGCCCGCGCCGCCAGCCCACCGGCTCGCCCAGGAACAGCGCCGCGGCCAGCGTCACCGCCAGCGGCAGCGACTGCAGGATCGCCGTGGCGCTGGCGATCGGCATGTTGTTGAGCGCGGTCAGGAAGCACAGCGTGCCGCCCAGCTCGGCCGCCGAGCGCTGCGCGATCAGGCGGCGGTCGCGGCGCGTCGTCCGCGCCCGGAACGCGCCGGTGGCCAGGCAGATCGCGGCGAGCAGCGCGCACATCAGCAGCCCGCGCAGCAGGATCGCCGGCAGCAGCGGCAGCGTCTGCATCGCCATCTTCATCATGCCGTCGTTGAACGCGAAGCCCGCCATCGAGGCGGTCATCAGCGCCGCGCCGCGCAGGTTGTCGGCGAACGGCGCGGGTTCGGAAGAATATGCAGGTGGGGCGGTCAGCGCGGCCTCCGCGGAAATGCGTGGGCCCGGCCTATCACATCGGCAAGAAAGGAAAAGGGGCGGTATCGCCCCTTTTCCGTCACGGCGCCGGGTCCGGCCCAGGGGCGCCGGCTCAGTTGCTCAGCAGGCGCAGGAAGCGGACAATGGTGTTGGTCGCTTCGATCACCTCGACGATCTCGTTGTCGATGCGCACATAGCGGTGACCCTCGGGCAGCCGCGGCAGGTCGCCGTAGCGGTCCCAGTCGTCGCGGTCGAGCACGATGTAGCCGCCGGGCAGCCGATCGCCGACGGTGTAGACCCGGCCGTCCGGGCCGATGATCCGGTCGCCGCGCGTCAGCCAGCGGTCATGACCATTATCGTCGTCGTGATGGTCGTTGTCGTCGTGCCGGTCGTCGTCGTCGTGCCGGTCGCGATAGCGCACCCGGTCATCGTCGCGGTCGACATAGCCGCGCTTCTTGGCCTGCCCGGGGGGCACGCACGGGGGGTTTTTCTTGGCCAGCCCCGGCGGGCAGCCGCCGGGCTGGGCGTGCGCCGCGGTCAGCGACACGGCGGGAAGCGAGACGGGGGCCAGGGCGAGCGCCAGGGCCAGGATCGGGCGGACGAGCATTCGGTGTCTCCTCAAGGGTCGGCGCGACAGTGCGGCGGCGGCGCTTCGGGCGCAAGCGGGCGCGGTGCGGAGCGCAGCGCACGCGCGGAACGTCGCCTGATACGGCCCAACGCGCGCGGAGGGCAGTCGGTTTCGGCTATTGCGCGGCCAGCGCGGCATTCCGCCGCGGATCCGGGCCGGGCGCCGGCGGCCAGGGGCGCTCACGCCGGCCTGACCGATGAGAGCAGCTTCCGTGCGCTAGCCGACAACCCGTCCATCCTGCCGCGATATATCCAGTCTAGGTCGACCCCGTACCGGTCGCACAGCCTGTAGGCGCAGTCGAGCGAGATCCGGCGAACGCCGCTTTCCCCAGTTGTGATATTGGGTCCGGTTGAAGCCGTTCACCTCTGCCCACGTCGCCAGCGGCATGTTGTGCGCCTCGCGAAGCGCACGCAATCTCAAGGCGATATCGCTGTAGTCGGGCCTGTCTATCATGCCGTTCTTAGTTGCATTCGCGGCCGCACTCGTAAACATACAATTTGTGACGATCCCTGTTCTTGACAGCCGTCACATCCGGTGAAAAGAAGCGCGCATGAACAGGCGCGGCCTCGGCCTCGGTCCTGTCGACGATCCAGCGCGGCAGCGCCGGGTTCCAGCCCGGCCGGCCCATCGCCTGCAGCACCCGGTCCGGTGGCACGACGCCCGCCGCATCCGTCACCGCCGCGCGGTACAGCGCCGAGGTCGTCGCCTCGTCGCCGCGCCAGAAGCTTTGCGTGATGTAGAAGAACCGCGCGTCGCGGCCGGCAAAGCCGCTGACCATGCTCAGCCGGTCGAACGCCCGCACCCTGCGGCGGTAGCGCACGCTGGCCCCGGCCATGGTCATTGTCCAGCCCTGCCGCTTCGCCGCGTGCCACATGCCGCTGCGCTGGAACAGTGGCAGCCGGCCGAGGTCGAACAGCGTCAGCGTGCGGCCGTTGTTCAGCTCGCCCAGCATGTCCAGGTCCCACGGCCAGCAGCGATGGTGCGAGACATGCGGCCGGTCCAGCCCCAGCGGAGGCAGGCGACGCGACAGGGCGAGTTCCAGAAGGGCGCGGCCGACGGGGTACATGCGCCGAAGCGATGCCGGCGGCGGCCCGGTGTCAAGCGCGCCGTCGCGTCACCTTCCCGCCGCTTCCGGGCGGGCTTGCCTGCCCGCCGGGCCGGGGTTACATGGGCAACGGGCCGACGCAAGGAGAACGGGCATGACATCGCTGGGACAGATCCTGCTGCTGGTGCTGGACATCGTCTGGTTCCTGGTGCTCGCGCAGGTGATCATCAGCTGGCTGGTCAGCTTCGAGGTGCTGAACCTGCGCCAGCCGCTGGTCTACCAGTTCTGGTCCGGGCTGAACCGCCTGCTGGAGCCGATCTACCGCCCGATCCGCAGCGTGCTGCCGCAGATGTCGGGGCTGGACATCACCCCGCTGATCGTCATCGTCGCGATCTACGCGCTGCGCATCGTCATCGCCCAGAACTTCTTCTGACGCGGGTTCGCCTGCGGGCGGGGCCCGATCGCGGGTCGGTCCGCCCGAGACGCCGCCACGGGACTTGCACGCCGGCCGCGCCGGGCCGATACTCGGCGCGCGGGGCCAGCGATCCCCTGGACACCGGCATGCGCCCAAGCATCGCGCAACCCTGAACCGAAGGGTGCGCCATGACGTGCGACGATGCGAACCTCCCGAACGCGACCTTGCCACATGCGGCCGTCACGGAGGCGGCCGGTGACGACTTCCGGCTGCCCTCGGTCTCGGCCGGTGACGTGCTGCGCGGCGCACCGGGCGGCGTCCGCCTGCTGGACGTGCGCAAGGCGGCGGTGCGGGCGGCGTCGCGGCAGGGGCTCGACGGGGCGGCGTGGATCGACCCGCTGACGCTGGGCTTCGGCCACCCGATCCTGGCGGCCGGGCCGCTGGCGTTCTTCTGCGTTCACGGCCACGAGGTCAGCCGCTTCGCCACCGCGCTGGCGCTGGTGGCGGGCTGCGAGGCGCGCTATGTCAGGGGCGGGTTCGCGGCGCTGGCGGCGGCCGGCGCGCAGATGACGCCGCTGCCGGAGCCCGCGCCGGTGGCGGATACGGAGGGGCGACGGTGAGCGCGGCGAGCGAGCCGGAGCGCAAGATCAGGCTTGCGCAGGCGCTGGCGATCTACCTGAAGATCGGGCTGCTGTCCTTCGGCGGTCCGGCCGGACAGATCGCGCTGATGCACGACGAGATCGTCGAGCGCCGCCGCTGGGTCCGCGACGGCGACTTCGCCAACGGGCTGAGCGTGGCGATGGTGCTGCCCGGCCCCGAGGCGCAGCAGTTGGCGACCTGGCTGGGCTGGCGGCTGCACGGGCTTGCCGGCGGGCTGGCGGCGGGGCTGGCGTTCATCCTGCCGGGCGCGGCGCTGATGATCCTGCTGGCGTGGATCGCCGCGGCGCACGGGCAGATGCCGCTGGTGGCGGCGGTGTTCTACGGCATCCAGCCGGCGGTGCTGGTGATCGTCGCCCGCGCAGTGGTCAACCTCGGCCGGCGCGCGCTCGCCCGGCCGGCGGACTGGGCGCTGGCGGGCGCGGCGTTCGGGCTGCTCTGGGGCGCGGGGCTGCCGTTTCCGCTGATCATCGGGCTGGCGGCGCTGGCCGGGCTGCTGCTGCCGCCGAAGGCGCCGCCGCAGCCGGTGGCGGGTGCCCCGTTCAGCGCCGGCCAGGTGGCGCGCACGCTGGCGGCGGGGCTGGGGCTGATCGCCGCCGTCTGGCTGGGGGTGCGGGCGCTGTTCGGCGCCGATCCCTTCGACGGCATCGCCTACCTGTTCACCACCGCCGCGTTCGTGTCCTTCGGCGGCGCCTACGCGCTGCTGCCCTATGTCGCCGAGCGCGCGGTCGAGATCTACGGCTGGCTGACGCCGGCGCAGATGCTCAACGGCCTGGCCATCGCCGAGGCGACGCCGGGGCCGCTGATCCTGGTGACCACCTATGCCGGCTTCTTCGCCGGGGCCGGCAGCGGGCAGGGCGCGCTGACCGCGGCGCTGGCGACCTTCTACACCTTCGCGCCCAGCTTCACCCTGATCCTGGCGGTCGCGCCCTACGTCGCCGCGGTCGAGCGCCAGCCGCTGCTGCGCCGGGCGCTGGCCGGGGTCTCGGCGGCGGTGGTCGGCGTGGTGCTGAACCTTGCGGTCTACCTGGCCGAGGCGGCGCTGATGCCGGCCGGTCCGGCCAGCCTGGAGCGGCCGAAGCTGGCGCTGCTGGCGCTGTTCGCCGCGGCGGCGCTGTGGCGGCCCTGGCCGATGCACGTGCTGGTACTCGCCGGCGCCGTTGCCGGGCTGGCCCTGCTCGGCGCCGGGGCGATCTGAGGCTCAGCTGCCGGCGAACGGCGCCTCGTCGCCCCAGAGCTGCCGGACCCGCGCGTCGCGCCGGCAGCCCTGGCGGTAGCTTTTGTAGCGCAGCGGGTTCTTGCGGTAGTAGTCCTGGTGATACTCCTCGGCCGGCCAGAAGGTGACGGCGTCGCGCACCGGGGTGACGATCTCGGCGCCGATCAGCGCCGCCGCGTCGGCGATCTCGGCCTCGGCGGTGGCGCGTTCCTCCGGCGTGGCGGCGAACACCGCGGTGGTGTAGCTGTGGCCGCGGTCGCAGAACTGCCCGCCGGCGTCGGTCGGGTCGATCGAGCGCAGGAACAGCTCGACTATGCGCTCGTGGCTGACGACATCGGCGTCGTAGCTGATCTCGACCACCTCCAGGTGCCCGGTGCCGCCGCGGACCACCTGTTTGTAGGTCGGCGCGTCCAGGGTTCCGCCGGCATAGCCCGAGACGGTGGCGGTCACCCCCTCGACCTGATCGAAATCGGCCTCGACGCACCAGAAGCAGCCGCCGGCGACGACGATCTTGCGCAGATCCTCGGCCTGCGCCGCAGGCGCGGCTCCCAGCATCAGCGCCAGCACGAGAACCGGCATCGGCAGCGTCGCGAGCAGCGGGTTCATCGGTGTCCTCCCTCTTTGCGCAAAGACTGCGGCCCGCGCGCCGCCGCGGCAAGCGCCGCCGCCGCCGTCTCACGGCTTTGTCACTGCGCGCGAGCCGCGGGGCGCTAGTCTTACCGCAACGCGGGCCCCGCCCGCACCCACAGACCGAGGAGGACACCGATGCTGCGCCACCTGCTGGCCCCCGCAACCGTGCTTGCCCTGAGCCTGGCCACCGCCGACGCCGCCGACCTGACCCCGCGCGACGGGTGGGAGGTGCGCCCCACGCCGAAGTCGCATGACGAGCTGGTCGCGGCGACCCGTGCCGCCATCGGCGAATCCGATCTGGCGGTCGTCACCCAGGCCGGGCCCACCGGTGCCGCCGCGAAGCGGGGCGTCGAGATTCCCGGCAACCTGGTGATCGGCGCCTTCAACAACGACTACGCGGTGAAGATCCTGAACCTGTCGACCGCGGCGATGATCGAGGCGCCGGTGCGGTTCTACGTCACCGAGAACGAGGACGGCTCGGCGACGCTGTCCTACAAGAAGCCCAGTTTCGTGTTCGCACCCTACGCCGATGAGGGCGGCGCCGAGCTCGAGTCGCTGGCGGCCGAGCTGGACGCGCTGTTCGCCGGCGTGGCCGAGGCCGCGACCGCCGAGTGAGTAGGGCGTCGCGCCGCCACCCGCCGCCCGTGCCGCCCCGGCGGCGCGGGCTCGGGGGCGTGTCGCGGCACCGCCGCGACTCCGCAGGATCACCGGCCGGCTCAGCGCGGCGGCAGCAGCAGATAGGCCAGTCCGACGGTCTGCACCTCGACCGCGAAGCTTTGCCGCGCCGCGTCGTGCCCCGCCGTCGGCGTCAGCTCCAGCAGCCGGTCCAGCCACGCGCGCGCCGCGCCCAGCTCGCGGCCGATGATCGCCAGCTTGCCGGCGGTGACCGCCGCGTCCCGCGTCCGCGCCGCCGCCGGCTGCGCGGCGAAGCGCGCCAGCTCCCACGCGCGGATCCCCTCCAGCCGCTCGGCGCTGTATTCCTCCAGCAGTTCGATCCGGCCCGAGGGCCGGAACCCGGCGCGGCGCAGCACCCGTACCGAGGCCGGGTTCTGCCGGTCCCAGCACACCGCATAGACCGTGCCCAGCCGGCCCCGGCGGCGCGCCGCGGCGACGGCGGCGCGGGCCGCCTCGGTGCCGATCCCGCGGCCGTGCCAGGCGCGGCCGAGGGCGTGGAAGAACTCGCCCGACAGCCGGTCGCCGTCGCGCGGCAGGTAGAAGCCGGACACCCCGAGAAACCGGCCGGGGGGGGCGAGCGCGGGGCTGCGCGAGCGGATCGCGAACGGGCCCAGGCCGCCACCGTTCCAGACCGCGGCGAACGGGCTGCCCGGGCCGCAGGCCCATCGCGCCGCCGCGTGCCGGGCGGCGTCCGGCGCACGCATGTCATGGGCCAGGTGCCGCATGACCTCCGGGTCGGAGAACACGGTTTCGGCGAGCGGCTCGATATCGCCCGGCGCCAGCGGATCGAGCCGCAGGCGCGGGGTCAGGATCGGCGGATGTGCAAGAACGACGGTCATGGCGGAGCTTCCGACCAAGGCTAGCACAGCATGCGCGCGGGCGGGAAAGCCAAAAACGCGATTCCGGCCGCGAGCGGCGAAACTGCCGCGGGTCGCTACCGCGACGGCAGTCTCCGATCCGGACGATGCCGCACCGCCGCCGCCGGGCCGGGGTCTCCATCCGGGCGCGCGGCTGCCCCGGAACCGGCGCCGGCGCGGCTGCCCGGATCTTTCGGCCGGTTCCTGCGGGAGGCCGAGCGGCCGGGCTCAGCCCTTGCCGGACAGGCGCCGGGCGCGGGCCGCCAGCAGCTTCAGCCGCAGGGCGTTGATCTTGATGAAACCGGCGGCGTCCTTCTGGTCGTAGGCGCCGGCGTCGTCCTCGAAGGTGACATGCGCCTCGGAATACAGTGTCGCCTCCGACCGGCGCCCGACGACCGACGCGCGGCCCTTGTACAGTTTCACCCGTACCGTGCCCTCGACGTGCGCCTGGCTGGCGTCGATCGCGGCCTGCAGCATCTCGCGCTCGGGGCTGAACCAGAAGCCGTTGTAGATCAGTTCGGCATAGCGCGGCATCAGCTCGTCCTTCAGGTGCGCCGCGCCGCGGTCGAGGGTGATCTGCTCGATGCCCCGGTGCGCCTCCAGCAGCACGGTGCCGCCGGGCGTCTCGTAGATGCCGCGCGACTTCATGCCGACGAAACGGCCCTCGACCAGGTCGAGCCGGCCGATGCCGTGCTTGCCGCCCAGCTCGTTCAGCCGGGTCAGCAGCGCGGCGGGCGACAGCGCCTCGCCGTCGATCGCCACCGGATCGCCGGTCCTGAAGGTGATTTCGACGTATTCCGGCGTGTCCGGCGCCTTCTCGGGATCGACGGTGCGCTGGTAGACGTAATCGGGCGCTTCCTGCGCCGGGTCCTCCAGCACCTTGCCCTCGGACGAGGTGTGCAGCAGGTTCGCGTCGACGCTGAACGGGGCCTCGCCGCGCTTGTCCTTGGCGATCGGGATCTGGTTCGCCTCGGCGAACGCCAGCAGCTTGGTGCGGCTGGACAGATCCCACTCGCGCCAGGGCGCGATCACCTTGATGTCCGGGTTCAGCGCGTAGGCCGACAGTTCGAACCGCACCTGGTCGTTGCCCTTGCCGGTGGCGCCGTGGGCGACCGCGTCGGCGCCGGTCTCGGCGGCGATCTCGACCAGTCGCTTGGAGATCAGCGGCCGCGCGATCGACGTGCCCAGCAGATACAGCCCCTCGTACACCGCGTTGGCGCGGAACATCGGGAACACGAAGTCGCGCACGAATTCCTCGCGCACGTCCTCGATATAGATGTTCTCGGGCTTGATCCCCAGCAGCTCGGCCTTCTTGCGCGCGGGCTCCAGCTCCTCGCCCTGGCCGAGGTCGGCGGTGAAGGTCACCACCTCGCAGCCGTATTCGGTCTGCAGCCATTTGAGGATGATCGAGGTATCGAGGCCGCCGGAATAGGCCAGGACGACTTTCTTGGGCGTGGACATGGAATTGCGCCTTCGGATCGGGACGGGCTGCGGAGTAGTCAAGATTGGCCCCGGTTGCAAGGGGGCGGCTCAGAAGGTCAGGGTCTCGCCGAAGCGCGCCCACATGGCGGTGAGCACCTCGTGGTCCGCGTCGGTGAAGCTCGACCGGTCGAGTTCGGACCAGCGGTCCTTGTGCGAGAACGCCCGCGCGACGTGGTCGGTCATCTTCGCCTTCGGCTTCGCCCCCGCGCCCCGCTTGCTGACATAGACCATTTCGGAGGCGGCGAAACAGGCCGGGTCCTGGCTCAGCCCGACATGGTCCAGCAGCCGGGCGATCTCGGCCTCGGGCTCTTGCGACATGCGGGCGTGGCTGACGGCGAAGCGGATCGGGCTGTCGGCGTGGTCGATGACCGCGGCCATGCGCACGATGTGGCGCCAGATCCGCTCGATCGGGTGACCCCAATAGGCCTGCGCCGACAGCGCCACGTCATAGGGGTGGCGCAGCACGGTGATGTTGGCGGCGTCGGGGAAGCAGGCGTTCATGATCGGCCAGTAGCTGTCCAGCGCGCGTGCCATCTTGCGCGGGTTGTCCTTCTGCCGCCGGTCGAAGGTATAGGGCAGGTTGATCGGCTTGTGCGCCCAGCGCGGCTTTTCCGGCGCGTCGAAATGGGCCAGGAACACCGCCCGCACCGCCTTGGCGCAGCGCGCGTCGAAATCGACGCCCCCGGGCAGGTGGGTGTCGCGGCGGATCACGTGGCGCACCCGGCTGGTCGCCTCCCAGGTGCCGAAGATCAGCGGTTGCGTCTCGCCACAGGCGTCGACCTCTGGGTGCGCGCCCAGCACGCGGTGGACCAGCGAGGTGCCCGACCGGCCGTAGGACACCAGCGTGACCGGCGACGTGATGTTGTCGGGGTTGGGCACGTGCGCTCAGAACTCCAGGGATTCGCCGAACCGGGCCCACATCCGCTCGACGATCTCGCGCTCGTTTTCCCTGAACTGCGAGACGTCGATCTTGTCCCAGTCGGCCTTGCGCGAGAAGCCGCGGCTGACATGGTCCGGCAGTTCGTTCTTGGGCACGTTGTTCTCTTTCCGCCGCGGGACGTAGACCTTGTCGGCGGCCTGGAAGCAGGCTGCGGCGCGCTCCAGCCCCAGGTGGTCCAGCAGGCGGGCGATCTCGGGGTCGGGGTCGGCGGCCAGCCGCGCGTGCGAGATCGCGAAGTCGATGTTCGATTCGGGGTGATCGATGATTTCGGCCATCTGCACCACGCCCTGCCAGGCCCGGCGGTGCGGCACGTTCCAGTACTCGGCCGAGGACAGCACCACGTCGTAGGGATGGCGCAGGATGGTGATCGTGCGGCTGTCGGGAAAGCAGGTGTTGAAGGCGTTCCAGTACCAGGCGCAGCGGGCGCTCATCTTCATCGTCTTCGGGAAGTGGCGCATCACCCAGGGCAGGTTGATGGGCTTTTGCATCCAGTCCTTGTGACCGGTGTCGGGAAATGTCGCCAGCATCGCCGCGCGGACCGCCTTGGCGCAGCGGGCGTCGTGGTTGTCGGCGCCGCCCAGTTCGGGGTCGGGGCGGATGATGCCCTTGGCCTTTTCCAGCGAATGCCAGATGCCGAAGATCATCTGCGCGGTCTCGCCCACGGTGACCATGCCGGGGTGGCCGCGCAGGATGTTCATCACCAGCGACGTGCCGGAGCGGCCGTGCGATATCAGCGAGATGGGGCGCGTTATGTTGTCTTGTGACGGCATTGGGCATCCGTGTCCGGGTGAATCGCAGATTGCTTACCCCATTCCGGGTTTACGCACCATTGCCGACGCCGCGCGGGCCGTCGGCGGCGGTGTCGCACCTGCGGCGACAGGCGGGCGGAGGAAACGCGCCCGGTCGGGGCTGCGGCGATTGGGAACGCGACCCGAAGCGCGGCGAGCCCCGGCGGCGTCGCTTGACACCGCCGGGGTGCCGGGCGGGTGTTGTCGCGGGCCGGCAATGACCCCCCGTCCGGCAGCTTGAAAATATGATTGTGGACAGTTGCCTGTCCGGTATGAACACCGATGCGCCGGTATGCCGCCCGTGCGTCCGAACCGGGAAGGGCGTTCGCCCGGGTGCGCGTCGATGGACCGATGGTAAGGCGAACCCCGCCGGCTGCATGTAGCAATCGTCACACCCCGGGCCGGCAAAGTCCACGCGCCGCGGCGGACGGACGGCGGAGCGGTGGCTCAGTCGGGAAGCTCCGCCACCAGCAGGGGCGGCAACGTGTCGGCGCGGCGGCACTCTGCCGTGAACACCGGCCAGTCGGCGGTGGCGCTGCCGAGCGCGGCGTCCAGCTGCTGCTCGCAGGCTGCACGCGTGCTTGCGGCGACCTCGATCCGGTCGACCGGGGTACAGGTTGCGCCGTCGTGGCTGCAGCCCGAGACCAGAATGATGAATGCGGCTTCCAACATGTTCAGGTAACGTACCAGCTTGCCCGACGGTTCCCGAAGTAATGTCGCGCACAATCCGGTGACAAATATGGCGGTGTTGCGCCGCGGTCCCGTTCTGGCGGTCCGGTCGGCGACGTGCTAGGCCCGCCCCCGCCAGACGCCCAGGCAGAGGAGCGCGCGGATGTTGAACCTTCTTGAGTATCCCGGTCCCGGCGGCGGAACCGGCGCCGGTCCCGGCGCCGTGCCGCTGGTGATCGCGCACGGGCTGTTCGGGTCGGCGCGGAACTGGAACGTCATCGCCAAGCGCCTCGGCGATGCCCGGCCGGTGGTCGCGGTCGACATGCGCAATCACGGCGACAGCCCGTGGTCGGACGACCATTCCTACCCGGCGATGGCCGAGGATCTGGCCGGGGTGATCGACCGGTTCGGCGGCGTGGCCGACGTGCTGGGCCATTCGATGGGCGGCAAGGCGGCGATGGTGCTGGCCGGGCAGGCGCCGGACCGCGTGCGCCGGCTGATCGTCGCGGACATCGCGCCGGTGGCCTACGCCCACAGCCAGGCGCCGATGGTGGCGGCGATGCAGGCGGTCGACCTCGGACGGGTGGGCCGCCGGTCCGACGCCGACGCCCAGCTGAAGCCGCATGTCGAGGAGCCGGCGCTGCGCGCCTTCCTGCTGCAGAGCCTGGCGATCGAGAATGGCGGCGCGCGTTGGAAGCTGAATCTTGCGGCGCTGGCCGGGCAGATACCGCTGATCATGGGTTTTCCGGCGAATGTGCGTCCGTTCGAGGGCCCGGCGGCGCTGCTGCGCGGCGGCGCGTCGGACTATGTCGGCGACGCCCGCCTGCCGGCGGTGCGCGCGTTGCTGCCGCGGGTCGAGGTGGTGACGCTGGACGGGCTCGGCCACTGGCCGCACGCCGAGGATCCGCGCGGCTTCGAGGCGGAACTGCGCCGGATCCTGGACTGATTCCCCGGGTGGGCGCGGCGCGCGCCCGGTCAGTCCAGCCGCTCCAGCGCCAGCGCGATGCCCTGGCCGCCGCCGATGCACATGGTGACGATCGCGCGGCGGCTGGCGGCGCGCTGCAGTTCGGCCAGCGCCTTGATCACCAGGATCGCGCCGGTGGCGCCGACCGGATGGCCCAGCGCGATGGCGCCGCCGTTGGGGTTCACCCGGGCGGCGTCCAGCCCCAGTTCCGCCGACACCGCCAGCGCCTGCGCCGCGAACGCCTCGTTCGATTCGATCACGTCGACCTGATCCAGGCTCCAGCCGGTGCGCTCCAGCAGGGTGCGCACCGCCGGGATCGGGCCGAGGCCCATGACCTCGGGGCGGACACCGGCGTGGGCATAGCCGGCGATGCGCGCGCGCGGCCTCAGCCCCGCGGCCCGGGCCGCGCCGGCCCGCGCCAGCACCAGCGCCGCCGCGCCGTCGTTGATACCGCTGGCGTTGCCGGCGGTGACGGTGCCGTTCTTCTGGAACGCCGGCCGCAGCCCGGCCAGCGCCTCGGCCGTGGTCTGCTTGGGGTGCTCGTCGCGGTCGAACGCCACCGTCTGGCGCCTGACCGTCACTTCCACCGGCACGATCTGGGCGTCGAAGCGGCCCTCGTCCTGGGCGCGGGCGGTGCGGGTCTGCGATTCCAGCGCGAAGGCGTCCTGCGCCTCGCGGCCGATCCGGTGCTCGGTCGCGACGTTCTCGGCGGTGACGCCCATGTGGCCGGTGCCGAACGGGCAACTGAGCGCGCCCAGCATCATGTCGAGGGCGCCCACGTCGCCCATCTTCGCGCCCCAGCGGCCGGCGGGCAGGACGTGCGGCGCGCGCGACATGCTCTCGGCGCCGCCGGCGAGGGCGAAGTCGGCCTCGCCCAGCAGCAGCGCCTGTGTCGCCGAGACCACCGCCTGCGCGCCCGAGCCGCACAGCCGGTTGACGTTCATCGCCGGCACGCTGTCCGGAATCCCGGCCTCGATCGCCGCGGCGCGGCTGAGGTACATGTCGCGCGGCTCGGTGTTGATGACGTGGCCGAAGACCACGTGGCCGATCCGGTCCGGCGCGATGCCCGACCGCTCCATCGCGGCCTGCGCCACGGTGCGCGCCAGCGCGATCGGCGGCGTTCCCGCCAGGGCGCCGCCGAAGGTGCCGATGGCGGTGCGGGCGCCGTCCAGAATCACGATGTCGTCGGTCATGTCTCGTCCCTCCCGGTGCGGGCCGCTGGGGCGGTCCCGGCGCCAGTCTGCGGCGCGGGGCGGGCGGGGACAAGGGCGGCTGACGCGCGGTCAGGGGCCGGCGTCAGGGGTGGCTTCAGGGGCCGGTCGGCGTCAGGGGCCGGCGCAGATCTGGTTCCGGCCGCCGTTCTTGGCTTCGTAGAGATAGCCGTCGGCACGCGCCAGCAGCGACAGCGCGTCGTCCGTCTGCCGCCGCCGGGTGACGCCGGCGGACAGGGTCAGATGGCCGATCTGCTGCCGCGTCGACTGGCTGACCCACATGATCTCGCCGAAGGCGTCGCGGATCGACTCGCACAGCTTGGCGGCGCCGGGCAGGGGCGTGTCCGGCAGCACCAGCACGAACTCCTCTCCGCCCAGGCGCGCGGCGAAATCCTTGCCCTTGGTGTCGCGCCGCAGGATCTGCCCGATGCCGCGCAGCACGTTGTCGCCGGCGGCGTGTCCCCAGCCGTCGTTGACCGCCTTGAAGTTGTCGAGGTCGATCAGCGCCAGGCAGAACGGATCGGCCTCGGCCAGCAGGATATCGAGCCGCTCCTCCAGGCTGCGGCGGTTCGGCAGGCCGGTCAGATGGTCCTTCGAGGCGGCCTCGCGCAGCGTCGCCAGTTCGCGCTCCATCGACTTCAGCTGGCCACGGGTCCGTTCCAGCTGGTCCGAGACCGAGCGGGTGTCGTCGAGATGCGCGCGCCCCGACAGCACGAGATGCCGGCAGAGCATCTGCAGCTCCTCGCGGGTGACGAAGCCGGCGAGGTCGCGCAGGCTGCGGCGCAGCTCGTCGGTCATGCGCAGATTGCCCCGGATCCCCTCGGTCAGCCGGGCGCTGACCTCGGACAGCTCGGTGGCCAGCATCGCGCGCACCCGTTCCAGCTCCTTCGGGAAATTCTGCTCGCCGCAGTGATCGGCACGGACGCGCATCAGCCGCGCCGTCCGCTCATCGGCAGGGGCGGCCAGCGCGGTCTCGACCTCGGCGCACAGCTCGGCGCTGGACCCGTCGATGTGTCGCGACAGGATCTCGAACACCTCGGGGGTGACGGCGATGCCATGCTCCTCGGCCAGGTCGATGGCTTGCCGGGCCTTGACTGAACTGGCGATCCTGCGGTCTTCGATCATGTGCCCCCCGGCGCATACGCAATACAATCCTCTGTTCTTGGGTGTAACCTCCGGCCCATGACCAAACGGTAAAGGGGATGGCCGTACCGGTGCATTAACGGTGCGTTAACGTTTCGGGCGCATTTTTGGAAAATTGTTCACATTGAGCCTGCGGATATCGCTCCGCGTTTTGGGGGGGCTTGAGCATGAGAATACTGTTGGTCCAGGAAAGCGAGGACCTCGGCCGCATCTGGTGCCGGTTCCTGCGCCGTCACGGGGTCGCCGCCGACTATGCCGGCACCCAGCGCCAGGCGCTGGCCGCGCTGGAGGACGGCGACTACGACGCGCTGGTGATCGATCCGGTGCTGGACGGGCGCGGCGGCGGTCTGCCGGTGGCGGACCTCGCCACCTTCCGCAATCCGGACATCATCATCCTGGCGGTGACCGGCTCGCGGTTCTTCACCGAGGGGTCGATCTTCGATCTGATCCCGAACGCCTGCGGCGTGATGCACACGCCGATGCGCCCCGACGACCTGCTGGCCTATCTGCAGCATTTCCACGCCCGGCACGCGCCGGGCGAGGCGCAGCCGGGCCGCGCGCGGATCCGCGGCGCCTGAGGATCAGGCCGCGGCCAGCCGGTCGCGGTCGTGCGCCGCCGTCCAGTCGATCCGCGGCGCGATCGGCACGATGCGCTGCGGGTTCAGCGACTCGTGGCTGTAGTGGTAGTGGCGGCGGATGTGGTCGAAATCCACGGTCGCGGCCACGTCCGGCCATTGGTAAAGCTCGCGCGCATAGGCCCAGAGCGACGGGAAGTCGACCAGCCGGTTGCGGGCGCACTTGAAATGGCCGTGGTAGACGACGTCGAAGCGCAGCAGCGTGGTCAGCAGGCGCCAGTCGGCCTCGGTCACCCGGTCGCCGGCGAGATAGCGCTGGCGGGACAGCCGGTCCTCGAGCCAGTCGAGCGTGTCGAACAGTGCCGTCACCGCCGCGTCGTAGGCCCGCTGCGAGCGCGCGAAGCCGGCGCGGTAGACGCCGTTGTTCACGGTTTCGTAAATCCGCGCGTTCAGGCTGTCGATCGCGGGCCGCAGCGCGGCAGGGTAGAAATCCTCTTTGTTGCCGGTGAGATGATCGAATGCGGAATTGAACATGCGGATGATCTCGGCGCTTTCGTTCGAGACGATGCGGCCGCTGCGCTTGTCCCACAGCACCGGCACGGTCACCCGGGTCGTGGCCCGCGGGTCCGCCTTGAGGTACACTTCCTGCAGCCAGGCCTTGCCGTTGACGCTATCGCCGGTGGCGCCGGGGAAGTCGGTCGCGAAGCTCCAGCCGCGATCCAGCAGATCGGGGTGCACGACGTCGACGCCGACATGCTGCACCAGCCCCTTCAGCCGGCGGAAGATCAGCGTGCGGTGCGCCCACGGGCAGGCCAGGCTGACATAAAGGTGGTAGCGCCCGCTTTCCGCGGCGAACCCGCCGGTGCCCGAGGGGCCGGGCGCGCCGTCGGCGGTGATCCAGTTGCGAAAGGTGGACGGCGCGCGCCGGAAGCTGCCGTCCGTATCCGCGGCGGCCGGTTCGCTCGTCCAGGTTCCGTCGATCAGCTGGCCCATTCGATTCTCCCGTTGCGGTGTCCGTTTTCTGACCAGCTAGGTCCTTCCCGGCCAGAATGCACGGGGTCCGGCCGATCCGCTCCGTTCACGGTCCGTGAACAATCGGTGCGCGCGCAAAGAATCTTCGACAGGGCATGGGGTGCGTACTACCGTGAACCGGGGAGTGAGTTGGGTACGGCGGCGCCACCCGCGCCGACGCGTGAAGTTGGGGAAGCGTAACGATGGACAGCCATTTGCCGAGCGATGTTCGCTCAGCGATCGAGGGCGCGCGCGGGGTTGCCGCAAAAGGCAGGCGACGGTTGCGGCTGCGGGCCGGGGGTGACGAGATCGACGTCGTCGAGATCTGGCAGGGCGGATTCTCGATCAAGGCCGACGCGCCGCGGTTCCGCCGCGGCTTCGTCGACGTGTACGACGGCAGCCGCCACCTGTTCCACGGTCTGGCCTATCCGACGGGCGAAAGCGGCGCGCTGCGCACCTTCGCCTTCAAGACCCGTCAGGTCGCCGGCGACGAGCCGCCGCGCGACTACGAACGCGGCGCCGACGCGCCGGTGGCGCTGATCCCGTCGCGGTTCTGAGGATTTCCGGTACCGGCCGATTTAACGCCTTGGCATTTTGGGGCGAAACTGTTCATCTGCGCGCATCCTGACCATCCCGGAGGCGCCGATGATCGACACGCCCTATCTGCTGTTTCTCGGGGACGCGCCCGACCCGCTGGCGGCCAAGGTGGCGCAGGGGATCCGCGACTGGCGCCCCGAACACTGCGTCGGCCAGCTGCGCATGGACGGCTGCAAGGCCGACCTGAAGCTGCCCGACATGACGCCCGCCGAGGCCGCCGCCGCCGGGGCCAGGACGATGGTGATCGGCGTGGCGAACCGCGGCGGGGTGATCTCTCCGGCCTGGAAAGAGGTGCTGGTCGAGGCGCTGGAGGCGGGGCTCGACCTGGCGTCCGGGCTGCACAAGCTGCTGCGCGACGAGCCCGACCTGGTCACCGCGGCCGAGCGCACCGGCCGGGGGCTGCACGACGTGCGCGTGCCGTCCGAAGCCTATCCGATCGCCAACGGCAGGAAGCGCAGCGGCAAGCGGGTGCTGGCGATCGGCACCGACTGCTCGGTCGGCAAGATGTACACCGCGCTGGCGATGGAGCGCGAGATGCGCGCGCGCGGGATGAAGGCGACGTTCCGCGCCACCGGCCAGACCGGGATCCTGATCACCGGCAGCGGTGTGCCGCTGGACGCGGTGGTGGCGGATTTCATGGCCGGCTCGATCGAGCATCTGACTCCGGACAACGCGCCCGATCACTGGGACGTGGTCGAGGGGCAGGGCAGCCTGTTCCACGCCTCGTTCTCGGGGGTGACGCTGGCGCTGATCCACGGCAGCCAGCCGGACGCGCTGATCCTGTGCCACGAGCCGACGCGCAGCCACATGCGCGGGCTGCCGGACTACCAGCTGCCGTCGCTGGCGAGCCTGAGCGAAACCGGGCTGCACCTGGCGCGGGTGGTCAACCCCGCGGTGCGGGTGGTCGGCATCTCGGTCAACACCGCCGGGCTGGGCGAGGACGAGGCGCGCGCCTACCTGGCGCGGCTGGAGAAGGAGAACGGCATGCCGGCGGTCGATCCCTACCGCCACGGCGCCGCCGCGCTGGTGGACGCCCTGGAATGAGCTTCACCGCCACCGCCGAGCGGTTCGCGCTGCGCGAGGTGTTCACCATCTCGCGCGGCTCGCGTACCCATGCCGAGGTGGTGCATGTGGTGGTGACCCGCGGCGGGATCTCCGGGCAGGGCGAGTGCGTGCCCTATCCGCGCTACGGCGAGTCGGTGCAAAGCGTGATCGCGCAGATCCAGTCGCTTCCCGGCGACATCGACCGCGCCGCGCTGCAGCAGGCGCTGCCCGCCGGCGCGGCGCGCAACGCGGTCGACTGCGCGCTGTGGGACTGGGAGGCGAAGGCCGCCGGGCAGCCGGTCTGGCAGCTTGCCGGGATCCCGGCGCCGCAGCCGGTGCTGAGCGCCTATACCCTGTCGCTGGGCGCGCCGGACGCGATGCGCGAGCAGGCCGGCCGCCATGCCCAGCGGCCGCTGCTGAAGGTCAAGCTGGGCGGCGGCGCCGCGGATGTCGCGCGGATCGAGGCGGTGCGCGCCGGCGCTCCCGCGGCGCGGATCATCGTCGACGCCAACGAGGGCTGGAGCGCCGAGGAATACCGCCGGCTGGGGCCGGTGTTCCTGGATCTGGGCGTCGAGATGGTCGAGCAGCCGCTGCCCGCGGACGGGGACGCGGCGCTGGCCGGGATCGACCGCCCGCTGCCGGTCTGCGCCGACGAGTCGTGCCACGACCGCGCCTCGCTGCCGGCGCTGAACGGCAAGTACGACATGGTGAACATCAAGCTCGACAAGACCGGCGGGCTGACCGAGGCGCTGGCGCTGCGCGATGCGGCGCGCGACGCCGGCTTCCGGGTGATGGTCGGCTGCATGGTCGGCAGTTCGCTGGCGATGGCGCCGGCGCTGCTGGTGGCGCAGGGCGCCGAGGTGGTGGACCTGGACGGCCCGCTGCTGCTGGCGCAGGACCGGATGCCGGCGATGGCGTTTCGCGCCGACGGGCTGCACCCGGCGGAGCGGGCGCTGTGGGGCTGAACGGACAGGCGGGGAGAAGGACAGGCGGATGAGCCGGATCGTGTACGTGAACGGGGCGTTCGTGGCCGAGGCCGAGGCGACGATCTCGGTGTTCGACCGGGGCTTCCTGATGGCCGACGGCGTCTACGAGGTGACCTCGGTGCTGGACGGCCGGCTGGTCGATTTCGCCGGTCACATGGCGCGGCTGGAGCGCTCGCTCGCCGAGCTGGAGATGGCCGCCCCCGCGGGGCGCGAGGAACTTGAGTCGATCCACCGCGAGCTGCTGGCGCGCAACGGCGTGACCGAGGGGCTGGTCTACATGCAGGTCACCCGCGGCGCCGCGGACCGGGACTTCCTGTACCCCGACGGCGCCGCGCCCAGCCTGGTGCTGTTCACCCAGAGCAAGCCGCTGATCGACACGCCGGCGGCCGCGCGCGGGCTGAAGGTGATCGTGCTGGACGACATCCGCTGGGGCCGGCGCGACATCAAGACGGTGCAGCTGCTGGCGCCGTCGATGGCGAAGATGGCGGCGAAGGCGGCGGGCAAGGACGACGCGTGGATGGTCGAGGACGGCTTCGTCACCGAGGGCACGTCGAACAACGCCTATATCGTCACCCGCGACGGCGCGATCGTGACCCGGGATCTGTCGCACAGCATCCTGCATGGCATCACCCGTGCCGCGGTACTGCGCCTGGCGCGCGAGGCGCAGATGCGGATCGAGGAGCGGCCCTTCACCATCGCCGAGGCGCAGGACGCCGCCGAGGCGTTCGTCACCTCGGCCTCGTCGTTCGTGCAGCCGGTGGTCGAGATCGACGGCACGGCGCTCGGCGACGGCACGCCCGGCCCGGTGGCGCGGCGGCTGCGCGAGATCTACGTCTCCGAGGCGCTGAAGTCCGCCGTCTAGGGCGCGCGGAAAAACCCGGACGGCGCGCGCATTTCCGGCAGCGCGCGCATCCGGTCCAGCCTGCGCGCCATCGCCGGCGACGGCGCGGCCCCGGCCCGGTGCAGCCATTGCGCTTAGCCCCAGATGTCGCCGGTCGCGGATCGGTCGGCTAAGCCACCGGACGTGTCTTCTGTCGAAAGGCCAGCGACGAGAAATAATCCTTCCAGGATTGGTGCTGGCGGCCTGTGACTTCGGCATAGTTGCCGGGACGGTCGTAGGCGCCCTGGCGGATTCCCTCGTAGATCCCGCCGATGATCGGGCCGATATGATCCCCCAGCTCGGCGCTGCGGTCGGCGGCAAAGTCTTCGGGCGTCATCTCATGGTAGCTCAGACTGGTCCCGAAGGTGCGGTTCAGATACTCCGCCAGCTCTTCTTGCGCGATCGGCGTGCCGTTCAGATCGAAGGTGCCGCCGTTCAGATCATCGCGGGCAAACAGCGCGGCATAGGCATGGGCCAGCTCGGAGCGCGCGGTGTAGCCGCATTTGCCGCTGCCGGCACTGTTGGCGATCTCGCCGCGTGCCCTGTAGCTGTCGATGAATTCGACATCCGGCTCGATATAGATGCCGTTGCGCCCGATGGCCCAGTCCAGACCGCTGGCGCGGATGTCGGCTTCGGTCTGCCGGTTGCTTTTGACCACCGGGGAAAATCGGGTGCCGTCCTCGGGGCCTTCGATGCTGGTATAGACCAGCTTTCGCACACCCGCCGCACGGGCGGCGCCGATCACGTTGCGGTGCTGCCGAATCCGGTGATCCGGCGGCGCCATGCCGGACACGATCACCAGCGCATCGACGCCCGCCAGCGAGGTTTGCAGCAGTTCCGGCTGGTCATAATCGCCCGGGCGCACCTCGATCCCCAGATGGCCGGCCTTGCCGGGCGTGCGGGCCAGTCCGATGACCGGCGCGCGGTCGGGCAGGGCGACAAGTCTGCGCGCGATTTCGCGGCCGAGCTGGCCGGAGACGCCGGTCACGGCGAGTATCGTCATGATCTTTCCTCGATCAGAACTGCGATGGACGGGGCCGCCGGTTCCAGCGGCCCCGCCAAGGCGGGGCGGGTCAGCCGTTATAGGCCTGGCTGACGGCAAAGCTGTCCTCGAACCAATGCCACAGCACCACCTGGCCGTCCTTGACCTTGGCGCGCAGGGCAAAGCTGAATTCGCCCACCTCCTTGCCGGAATGGATGGTGATGCCGTTCATCCTGCCGAAGACGGCGACCGTGTCGCCCGAGGCGAAGGCGTCGGTGTTTTCCCAGGCGGTGGTCCGGAAGTTCTCGGAGAACTTGCCGAGGAAGGCGAAGACGTTCTCCTTGCCGGTCGCGCCGCCGATCCACGGCAGGCTGGCGTCGCCTTCGTTGTGCCAGACCATGTCATCGGCCATCAGCGTGCCCATGGTGTCCATGTCGCCCGATCCCATCGCGCCCATGAAGGCCATGACGGTGTCAAGGCTCGCCTGTGTCCGGTCGTCCATTTCCCGTGCTCCTGCGTGTTGTCCAAGGATGATCGCGAGCGATGCGCCCAGCGAGGTTTTCAGTAGCGTTCTGCGGTTCATGTCTTGCTCCGTTGTGGCGCCCGTATCCGGTTGGGGCGGCTGGTTGCGGTCGGAATTTGCCGGCTTCGTTGTGGGGGGGCATCGGCGGCGGGCATGGGCGCGATGACGTCCCGAAGTTCGACGATCAGCCCGCCTGCGAGGCGGAACAGGTCCTAGTAGGCGGTCGGCACTGTCGTTGTGCTGGATGATGTTCCCTGGCGAAATACTGCTCGACCACATCCGCGTCGGCCGCCAGCGGCGTGTTTTCCGGCGCTTCGGGAACGAAGGCGCCGTTGTCGGCATCGACAGGCAGCGCCGTGAACGGCAGGGTCGCGACGATCGCCGCCGATACCGGAAGCTGGGCGGGGTTCATTGTCGTCTCCTCGGGGGTGGTCGGGACATGCCCGGTTCGCGCTTCGGGCTGGGGCGGGTTGGGCATGTCTTGCAGTGCTCGGGCGGGTGTCAGGTGGCCCGGTTCAGGCCTCGGCACCCTCGGTGATGATCCATGTCAGCTCCGGGTTTTCGCGGAAGGCGAAGCGGTCGAGGTGGCTGGAAATGATCTGGATGATCTTGTCGAGCGTGGGCCGGTCGCTGGCCAGGGCGGTCAGGCCCAGCCCCGCGTCGTCGGCGCGCAAGTCACACTGCCCGAACGGCAGTTCGATCCGCCCGGAGCCGGATTCATGTGTGACCGGAACCTTGTGCCCGAAATGCTTGCAAAGCGTGCCCAGGTAGCGCTCGGCGTGTGCCGTGGCGAAGAATGTGCTGGCCTTCATGGTGTCGTTCCTCGTGTTGCAAGGAACATCTATCCCCGCCGCATTGATCCGGGTATCCATCGTTCACGGAAGACATAGTTCGGGCAGGCGGAATAATGATCGAGCATCTGCGCCACATGGCGATCTTTGCGCGGGTCGTCGACGAGGGGTCGTTCCGGGCGGCGGCAAAGGCCATCGGTCTTGCGCCGTCCCGGGTGAGCGAGACCGTGTCCGAGCTCGAGGCGTTCCTTGGCGTGACGCTGCTGTATCGGACGACGCGCAGGATTGCGCTGACCAACGAGGGGCGGATGTTCTACGCCCGCGTGGCCGAGATGCTGCGCAGCGCGGAGAATGGCTTGAACGAGCTCAACGCCCTGTCGCTGGAGCCTGTGGGTGCGCTGAGGGTGTCGATGCCGGCGTTCATGTCCTCGTCCTCGCTGGCGACGGCCATCGCGGAGTTCGTCCGGCGGCACTCGCAGGTCGCGCTATCGATCACCTTCACCGACGGGCGCACGGAACTGCTGGAAGACGGGTTCGACGTGACCATCCGCGCCGGATGGCTGGACGACAGTTCGATGATGTCGCGCAAGCTGGGCGAAAGCGAGCGCGCGCTGGTGGTGGGGGCGGACTATGCCGCGACCCGCCCACGCCCCGAGCATCCCTCGGAACTGGAGGACTGGGACTGGCTGCGCTACAAGCACCGCTCGGACTATACCACTCTGCACGGACCGGATGGCAATGCGGTCCGGGTTCTGGGGCAGGCCCGGCTCGAGGCCGACAGCATCGACGCGCTCTATCACTTCACGCTTCAGAACCTCGGCGCGACGGTCCTGCCCGAGCACCTCGCCGCCCGTGGCGAAGCCGCGGGCAAGCTGGTGCGTCTGTTGCCTGAATGGCGAATGATCCCGTTGGGCTTCTTCGCCGTCTGGCCGGACACCTCTCGCCGGGAAAGCCTGACGCTGCTCTTCGTGCGCTTTATCGCCGATTGGCAGGCAGAACGCGCATAAGGGCAAGGGGATCTTTGACCGGACCAGATATCGACCCTTGCATGCTTGAATTCGGAGCGTGCCGACCGTTCCGGACGTTCACGCCAAACGCAGCGAAAACCGGCTGTCCGGCCCTTCAATGCCTTGCCGCGGACAGAACCGATTGTCGCCCCTGAAGGCGTTCAGTCGACATGTTCTTCCGGGTATCGCCCAGGGACCTCGGTTCGGTGATCCCGGAGCAGCCCCGCTTCGGGGAAACCCGGAAGGTCGGCCGGTTTCCCGGGACCGGAAGCGACCACGTCATGGCGTGGCCGAGACCGGTCCGAGGCAGGCGGGCCCGGGCGTTCACAACAGCCCTGCTTTTTCTCGTGGATGGCAGGCAAGAAAAAGCCCCGCGCGGGGCGGGGCCTGATCACTGCGGCGCGGGCGCGGCGTTCAGAGCGCGGCCTTGGCCTGATCGACGATGGCGTTGAACGCCTCGGGCTCGTGCACCGCCAGATCGGCCAGCACCTTGCGGTCGACCTCGATGCCGGCCTTGATCAGCCCGCCCATGAACCGCGAGTAGTTCAGGTTTTCGTCATGGGCGCGGACGCCGGCGTTGATGCGCTGGATCCACAGCGCGCGGAACGTGCGCTTCTTGTTCTTGCGGTCGCGGGTGGCGTACTGCTGCGCCTTGTCGACCGCCTGCGTGGCGGTGCGGAAGTTGCGCGAGCGGGCGCCGTAGTAACCCTTGGCGGCCTTGACGACTTTGCGGTGACGGGCGTGAGCGGCGGCGCCGCCTTTAACACGGGACATGGATGCGGCCTCCGGTCAGCGGTTGTAGGGCATGTACGACTTGACGATCTTCTCGTCAGGTGCGCTCAGCGTTCTGGTGCCGCGGGCGTCGCGGATGAACTTGGTCGAGCGCTTGATCATGCCGTGGCGCTTGCCGGCCTGGCCGGCCAGCACGCGGCCGGTGGCGGTCACCTTGAAGCGCTTCTTGGCGCTCGACTTGGTCTTCATCTTGGGCATTTCGGTCTCCTCTCGGGAAGGGATCGTGAAGCGCGACTCGGCAGCCCTTTCGGCCGGCCGCGCCAATGGAAGCGGGGCTATAGCCGGGAAACGCGCGCCGTGCAAGGGCTTGGCCCGAAAGCGGACGGCCGCCGGGGGCGCCGGCGGCCGCGACGCGCGATGCGGCCGGCGTTACTCGGGGCCGCCGGCGAAGATCTTGGCCTCGTCCACCGGGGCGACGCGCAGGATGTTGGTGGTGCCCGGCGTGTTGAACGGCACGCCGGCGGTGACGACGATGAAGTCCTCGTCGCCGCCGAAGCCGTAGGCCTTGGCGGCGCGGGCGGCGCTGACCACGGCCATCTTGAAGCGCTCGACCTCGGCGGTCAGCACGCAGGTCAGGCCCCAGGTCAGGCACAGCCGGCGGGCGGTGCCGGTCTTCGGCGTCAGCGCGATGATCGGCACCCGCGGCTTCTCGCGGCTCATCAGCGAGGCGGTGGTGCCCGAGTGGGTGAAGCAGCAGATCGCCTTGACGTCGGTGGTCTCGGCGACCTCGCGCGCGGCGGCGGTGATCGACTCGCCGACCGAGGCTTTCGACGGCGTGCGCGACGCCTCGATCACCTGGCGGTAGATCTCGTCGTTCTCGACCGATTCGGCGACGGCGCTCATCGTGCGCACCGCCTCGATCGGGTAGTCGCCGGCGGCGGATTCGGCCGACAGCATCACCGCGTCGGCGCCCTCGTAGATCGCCTGCGCCACGTCCGAGACTTCGGCCCGTGTCGGCACCGGGCTGGAGATCATGCTCTCCATCATCTGCGTGGCGACGATCACCGGCTTGCCGACCATGCGGCACTCGCGCACGAGGCGCTTCTGGATCGGCGGCAGCGCCTGCACCGGCAACTCCACGCCAAGGTCGCCGCGGGCGACCATGATGCCGTCCGAGGCGGCGAGGATCTCGGCATAGGCCTTCACCGCAGCGGGTTTCTCGATCTTCGCCAGGATCGCGGCGCGGCCATTGGCCAGGGCGCGGGCCTCGTCGACGTCGGCGGCGCGCTGCACGAAGGACAGCGCCAGCCAGTCGATGCCCAGCTCGCAGACGAATTCCAGATCCTCGCGGTCCTTTTCCGACAGCGCCGCCAGCGGCAGCACCACGTCGGGCACGTTCACGCCCTTGCGGTTCGAGATCTCGCCGCCCACGGCAACCTCGCAGTCGGCGTGGTCGGCGCTGACCGACTTCACCGTCAGCCGGATCTTGCCGTCGTTCACCAGCAGGGTCGACCCCTCGCTCAGCGCCTGGAAGATCTCGGGATGCGGCAGCTGCACGCGCTTGGCGTCGCCGGGCTTGTCATCCAGGTCGAAGCGGAACGCCTGGCCTTCCTCGAGCATGACCGGGCCGTCCTTGAACGTGCCGCAGCGCAGCTTGGGGCCCTGCAGGTCGGCAAGTATGCAGATCGGGCGCTCGAACTCGACCTCGAGATCGCGCAGGATTTCGTGACGGTTGCGGATGTCGTCGTGCGTGCCGTGCGACATGTTCAGGCGGAACACGTCGGCGCCCGCCTCGAACAACGCCTTGATCGTCTCGTAGTCGCTGGATGCCGGGCCGAGAGTGGCCACGATTTTCACGTTGCGATTGCGTCGTAACATCGATCTTCCTGCACGTTCGGGGGGCCTCGGCGCGGCTTATAACGGCAGGAACCGGGAATGTCCGTGAAAAATTCCGGCGACGGGTGCGGTTTTTTGCCGAACGGGGGCCTTTTCCCCGTCGCGGGGTCGGGGTATCGGGTCGGCATGACCTCAGTCAATTCGCCCGATCCCGCGCCGTTCGACCTGCTGGACCCGGATGCGCCGGGGCCGGCGCTGCTGCTGTGCGACCACGCCTCGAACGCGGTGCCCGCGTGGTGCGCCGGCGGCGATCTGGGCCTGTCGGCGGCCGACATGGCCCGGCACATCGCCTGGGATCCGGGCGCGGCCGGGGTGACCCGGCGGCTGGCGCAGGAGTTGCGCGCGCCGGCGGTGATGTCGCGCTTCTCGCGGCTGGTGATCGATCCGAACCGGGGTGCGGACGACCCGACGCTGGTGATGAAGCTCTACGATGGCTCGATCATTCCGGCGAACCGGGATGCCGGGCCGGCCGAGGTCGCGCGCCGGCGGGCGCTGGCCTACGACCCCTATCACGACGCGATCGCCGCGCGGATCGACGCCATGCTGGCGCGCGGCACCACCCCGCACCTGGTGTCGATCCACAGCTTCGCGCCGAAGCTGCGCGGCAAGCCGCCGCGGCCGTGGCACGTCGGCGTGCTGTGGGCGCACGACGACCGGCTGGCGCCGCCGC
This sequence comes from Halovulum marinum, assembly GCF_009697225.1. GTDB lineage: Bacteria > Pseudomonadota > Alphaproteobacteria > Rhodobacterales > Rhodobacteraceae > Halovulum > Halovulum marinum. The sequence continues at coordinate 208,911 of NZ_WIND01000001.1, read as the reverse complement.
TGATCGCGCGGCTGCGCGCCGAGGGCGACCTGGTGGTCGGCGACAACGAACCCTACACCGGCCGGCTGGAGGGCGACTGCATGGACCGGCACGGCACGCGGCGCGGCCTGCCGCATGTCCTGATCGAGCTGCGCAACGACCTGATCGCCGACGCGCCGGGGCAGGCGGCCTGGGCGGCGCGGCTGGTGCGGCTGCTGGCCGGGCTGATCCCGGTGGCCGGGGATGCTTGAACGCGGTCGATGACAACCGCCCGCCGGGCACCTAACTGTGGAGCATCGAACGGAGGCCTTGATGGACGATACGACCCGCGTGGAACTGGAAGCCGCCGCCTTCCGCCGCCTGCGCGCGCATCTGCAGGAGCGGACGGACGTGCAGAACATCGACCTGATGAACCTGGCGGGCTTCTGCCGCAACTGCCTGAGCCGCTGGTATCAGGAAGCCGCGAACGAGCGCGGCATCGAGATGGACAAGGACGCCGCCCGCGAGGCGTTCTACGGCGAGCCCTACGACGCCTGGCGCGAGAAGCACCAGACCGAGGCCAGCGCCGCACAGCAGGAAACCTTCGGTCAGGCCGACAAGGGACACTGAGGCGCCGCCGAGGCACCGCGCGGCTCAGAAGATGAAAACGTGCGGCTCAGAAGATGAACATGTCCGCGCTCAGGTCGGCGGCGGTGATCTGGTGCGAGATGTCGATCAGCACCAGCCAGTCGGGGGGCAGGTCGCGCTCGGCGTCGGGCACCGGGATCTTGATCGACAGCCGCCCGACCTTGCGCTCGGTGACCTCGAGGGCGCCGAAGCTGGTGCCGTAGTCGGCCAGGTCGATACGGTCCTTGCCGATCTCGAACCGGCGCACGGTGTCGCGTTCGCCGTCGTATTCGAACAGGAACACATCGGGCAGCGAGGTGCCGAAGATCACCTCCTTCTCGGCGGCGGTGGCCTCGGGGCGCAGCTGCAGGCTGGGCGCGGGCACGCCTTCGGCGAAGATGAAATCGTCGGCTGTCAGCAGGATGCCGTCCGCGGGGATGTCGGCGGCGGCGGGCATGTCGAAGGTGAGGCGGATCCGCTCTTCGTTCAGGTAGTCGACGACGTATTCGGTCAGGCTGATCTGCCGGACCGAGATCTTCGCCCAGGTCGCGTCCCAGGCGCTGATGTCGATCAGGTCGGTTCCGTCCTCGAACCCGAGCACGCTGTCGGTCCGCCCGTCGTTGCTCAGCGTGAACACGGTGCGCCCGTCAAAGCCCTGCAGGGTGTCGCGGCGGTCGGTGTCGGGCAGCACATCGCCGAAGGGCGCGTCGAAGGGGGTGAGGAACATCGCGGCCTCGCTGTGGTTCGCCCCGTGGTGACGCATTCTGGTTAACCGCGGGTTAATCCGGGGCGCCTTGCATTCCGGCCGGTCTGTGGTAGGCCACCCCCGACCCAGAACGCAGGATTCCGGAGTGACGCGCGCATGGACGGGCTGGCCGAGCTGAAGCAGAAGTGGACCGACGCCATCGAGGCGGCCGCCGACGAGGCGGCGCTGGAGGAGGTGCGCGTCGCGGCGCTGGGCAAGAAGGGCGAGGTCAGCCTGAAGATGCGCGCGCTGGGCGCGATGTCGCCCGAGGAACGGCAGAACGCCGGACCGGCGCTGAACGCGCTCAAGACCGAGCTGACCGACGCCGTGCTCGCCCGCCGCGCGGTGCTGGCCGAGGCCGCGCTGACCGCGCGGCTGCAGGCCGAACGCGTCGACGTCACCCTGCCGCCGCGCCCGCGCACCGAGGGCAGCGTGCACCCGGTCAGCCAGGTCACGGACGAGGTCATCGCGATCTTCGCCGATCTCGGTTACGCCGTCGCCGAAGGCCCGCAGGTCGAGACCGACTGGTACAATTTCGACGCGCTGAACATCCCGCCCGAGCACCCCGCCCGGCAGGAGCACGACACCTTCTTCATGCACCGCGAGCCGGGCGACAACCGCCCGCCGCATGTGCTGCGCACCCACACCTCGCCGGTGCAGATCCGCTACATGGAAGAGCACGGCGTGCCCTGCCGGATCATCGCCCCGGGCAGGGTCTACCGCGCCGACTACGACCAGACCCACACGCCGATGTTCCACCAGGTCGAGGGGCTGTGCATCGGCGACGACGTGTCGATGGCGAACCTGAAATGGACGCTGGAGGAGTTCTTCGCCGCCTTCTTCGGGCGCGAGGTGAAGACCCGCTTCCGCGCCTCGCACTTCCCGTTCACCGAGCCGTCCGCCGAGGTCGACATCCAGTGCAGCTGGGAGGGCGGCGCGCTGAAGATCGGCGAGGGCGACGACTGGCTGGAGGTGCTGGGCTCGGGCATGGTGCACCCCAAGGTGCTGGCCGCCGCGAACGTCGATCCGGAGCGATACCAGGGGTTCGCCTTCGGCATGGGCATCGACCGGCTGGCGATGCTGAAATACGGCATGCCCGACCTGCGGGCGTTCTTCGACAGCGACCTGCGCTGGCTGCGGCACTACGGGTTCGCGGCGCTGGACGTGCCGCGCACCTTCGCCTGAGACCCGCGCGGCGCCCCGAGCGCACGGCTTCGCCGACGCGACAGGTTCCGCTTGGTTCCGGAAACGAAAACGGGGCCGCCTGGCCCCTTTGCTTGCCGGTCGGCGCCGCTGCGCCGCCGTTCGCTTCCCCCGACTGCCAGACCCGGCCCGGTTCCTGATGCCTGCCCGGGACCCCCATCCCGGCAATCGCATTGCTGAACCCGAAACGCCAAGCCCCTGGGGGGCGGATCAGCGGCTCATGTCCGCACGGGCCTCGTCGATCTTGCCGTTGATATAGTCGCCGTTGTCCCTGAGCCCGTCCTTGATCATGCTCATGATGGCAATGATGTTCAGACCGACGATGGCGGCCGTCAGCACGACCCAGTCGACCGTGACCGCGCCGGAGTCGTCCCTTCGAAATATTCTAAGCTGTCCAAGCATGCTGCACCTCGCAATCCCTCGCGTTCAACCTGAACGCACATCATCGCCGGAAAAGGGCGTGATTGTGACGATCGTCGGGCCGGTCGAGGGGCAGCCCTGCAAACTTTAGGTTAACCGGCGGAGAATCGCCGGAATCGCGGCGCCTTTGTGGCGCGACCGGGGCCGGAAGGCAGGCCGGGGACGGGCGCGCCCCCTTTCCCTTGCGGCGGGCAGCCGCTAATAGGCCGAAGACCGCTGATCCACGCAAAGGCATGGAAATGAAGTTCACGCTATCCTGGCTGAAGGACCATCTGGAGACCGAGGCCACCCTCGACGAGATCCTCGAGGCGCTGACCGACCTGGGCCTCGAGGTCGAGGAGGTCGTCGACCCCTCGGCCCGGCTGGGCGCCTTCACCGTGGGCGAGGTGCTGCATGCCGAGCCGCATCCGGACGCCGACCGGCTGCGCGTGTGCCGGGTGCTGACAGCCGCCGGCGAGAAGCAGGTGGTCTGCGGCGCGCCGAACGCGCGCACCGGCATCAAGGTCGTGGTGGCGCAGCCCGGCGACTACATCCCGGGCATCGACACCACCATCCAGGTCGGCAAGATCCGCGGCGTCGAAAGCCACGGCATGATGCTTTCCGAGCGCGAGATGGAAATCTCGGACGAGCACGACGGCATCATCGAGCTGGGCGCCGACGCCGTGGTCGGCGCGCGCTACGTCGACTACGCCGGCAAGACCGACCCGGTGATCGAGATCGCCATCACCCCCAACCGCCCCGACGCGCTGGGCGTGCACGGCATCGCCCGCGACCTGGCCGCGCGCGGTCTGGGCACGCTCAGGCCGGTGCCCGAGGTCTCGGTGCCGGGCACGTTCGACAGCCCGATCAAGGTGACGCTGGACGCCAGCGTCCGCGACCGCGCCTGCCCGCTGTTCCTGGGCCGCACCATCCGCGGCGTGCGCAACGGCCCGTCGCCGGCGTGGCTGCAGGACCGGCTGCGCGCCATCGGCCTGCGGCCGATCTCGGCGCTGGTCGACATCACCAACTACATGACCCACGACCTGAACCGGCCGCTGCATGTGTTCGACGCGGACAAGGTCGAGGGCGACCTGCTGGTGCGCACCGCCATCGCCGGCGAGACGCTCGAGGCGCTCGACGACAAGACCTATACCTTCGACGGCACCGAGACTGTGATCGCCGACGCCTCGGGCGTCGAGTCGATCGGCGGCGTGATCGGCGGTGCGCCCACCGGCTGCACCGGGGAAACCGTGAACGTGTTCCTCGAGGGCGCCTATTTCGACCCGGTCCTGACCGCGCAGACCGGGCGCAAGCTGCGCATCGCTTCGGACGCGCGCTACCGCTTCGAGCGCGGCATCGATCCGGAGTTCACCCCGCGCGGCATCGAGATCGCGACGCAGATGATCCTGGAGCTGTGCGGCGGCGAGGCCTCGGCCGTGGTCACCGCCGGCGCGATGCCGCAGACCGCGCGCTTCTACCCGCTCGACAGCGGCCGCGTCTCAAGCCTGGTGGGCATGAACATCGCCGAGCACGAGCAGATCCGGATCCTGACCGCGCTGGGCTTCGGCGTGGCGAAGGAACACGGCGGGATCGAGGTCTGGGTGCCGAGCTGGCGGCCGGACGTGCAGGGCTCGGCCGACCTGGTCGAGGAGATCGCCCGCGTCGCCTCGCTGAGCCGGCTGGAAAGCAGGCCGATGGGCCGTGCGCCCGGCGTCGCCAAGCCGATCCTGACGCCGATGCAGACCCGCGAGGGCACGGTGCGGCGCACGCTCGCCGGGCTGGGGCTGAACGAGTGCGTGACCTATTCGTTCATCGACCGCGCGGCGGCGGAGCTGTTCGGCGGCGGCGCACAGGCGACCGCCCTGGCCAACCCGATCTCGACCGAGATGAGCCACATGCGCCCCGACCTGCTGCCCGCGCTGCTGCGCGCGGCGGCGCGGAACCAGGCGCGCGGCTTCGCCGACCTCGGCCTGTTCGAGGTCGGTCCGGCCTGGACCGGCGGCGAGCCGGACGACCAGCTGCGCCTGGCGGCGGGCCTGCGAGTCGGGCACAGCGGCCCGCGCGATCCGTTCGGCGCGCGCCGTGCGCACGACGTCTACGACGCCCGCGCCGACGCCGAGACCGCGCTGGCGGCGATCGGCGCGCCCGACCGGCTGACGGTCACCGCCACCGCGCCCGGCTGGTTCCATCCGGGACGCTCGGGCGTTCTGGGGCTGGGACCGAAGACGCCGCTGGCGGCGTTCGGCGAGCTGCACCCCGCGGTGCTTCGGGCGCTGGACGTGCAGGGGCCGGCGGTGGCCTTCAGCCTGTTTCTGGACAACGTGCCGATGCCGCGCAAGGCGCAGGCGTCGCGGCCGCCGCTGCGGGTGTCGGACTACCAGGCGGTGGAGCGCGACTTCGCCTTCGTCGTCGACGCCGACACCCCCGCCGACGCGATCCTGCGCGCGGCGAAGGGCGCGGACAAGCAGCTGATCGACGCGGTCAGCGTGTTCGACGTGTTCGCCGGCGAGAAGGCCGAGGCGCAGATGGGGGCGGGCAAGAAGTCCGTCGCCATCGCCGTCCGTCTGCAGCCGACCGGGGGCACGCTGACCGACAAGCAGATCGAGGCCGTCGCCGACAAGGTGGTGGCGCAGGTGAAGAAGGCCACCGGCGGCACGCTGCGCGGCTGAGGACGGCCCCCGCGCGCCGGCCGGGGCGCGGGGCGGAAGACGAACGAAGGGAGAGGTCATGCAGCTTAAGGTCTATCTGTCCGGCGAGATCCACACCGACTGGCGCGACGAGATCCGCGCCGGCGTCAAGGCCGCGGGGCTGGACGTGCGGTTTTCGGAGCCGGTGACCGATCACGCGGCCTCGGACGACTGCGGCGTCGCCATCCTGGGCGACGAGCAGGACAAGTTCTGGCACGACCACAAGGGCGCGCTGCTGAACAGCATCCGCACCCGCAAGGGGATCGAGGATGCCGACGTGGTCGTGGTCCGTTTCGGCGACAAGTACCGGCAGTGGAACGCGGCGTTCGACGCCGGCTACGCCGCCGCGCTGGGCAAGTCGCTGATCGTCCTGCACGGCGCCGAGCATGCCCACGCCCTGAAGGAGGTCGACGCCGCCGCCCAGGCCGTCGCCGAGACCCCCGCACAGGTGGTGTCGCTGCTGCGCTACGTTCTGACCGGCGCGCTGCCGCGCGGCTGATCACGGCAGAAATGTTGGCAGCACTCACCGGGTGCTGCTGACAATATGCTGATAATGCACACAAAAAACAAAAAAATGACTTGCCCGTGACAGGGTCCGCACCCACCATTTCCGCATCGGGTCAACGACAGGGGCTTGCATGCGGATCTCCAGCGAAACCGAAAAGATGCTTCTGGGTCACGGTCTGACCACGGCCGAGATCCTCTACCGGATGCCGGACTGCCAGACCCTTCTGCAGTCCTTCACCTGGCAGGAATACGATACCGCGCCCGAATTTCCGCGGCTTAACGCCTTTCTGGAGTTCTGGCGCGAACGGCTGGACGGGCCGCTGCATTCGGTGCGCTATTCGCACCAGCACCTGGTGCGCCCGGGCGAGTGGCGCAAGGTCGACGGACTGCTCACCCTGCACTAGGCGTGCAACAGCGCGCGGCCATTTCCGCCCGAGCCCCGCGCGGCGCTTGCGCGCCGTGACCGCCGCTGACTAGCCTCGATCGGCACACGCAGGTGCAGATCTGATCGGAGCGAGACGGCATGCTGAAAGAATTCAAGGATTTCATCGCCCGCGGCAACGTCATGGACATGGCGGTGGGGATCATCATCGGCGCCGCCTTCACGGCGATCGTCACCTCGATGGTCAACGACCTGATCCAGCCGATCATCGGCCTGATCCTGGGCGGGGTGGATTTCACCAACTACTTCGTCACCCTCGACGGCGGCGACTACGCCACCCTGGCCGCGGCCGAGGAGGCCGGCGCCGCGACCTTCAACTACGGCAAGTTCCTTACCGCGCTGATCAATTTCCTGATCATCGCCTTCGTGGTGTTCATGCTGGTCAAGCTGGTGAACCGGGTCAAGGAGGCCGCGTGGCGCGAGGCGCAGGAAAGCCCCGAAGAAGCGCCCGCGCCCGACAGGCCGTCGCAGGAGCAGCTGCTGGCCGAGATCCGCGACCTGCTGGCCGGCCGCGCCGCCTAGAGCAGCCACAGGCCCAGATAGAGCACGCCCATGCCGCCGACGATGGCGCCCAGCACCGACCGGGTCGCGGCGCCGATCGCCAGCGCCGCGCCGGTCGCCAGCAGCCGCGCCGGATCGGGCTGGCCGCCGGTCGCTGCCGGCCACACTGCCAGCGGCGCCACCAGCCCCGGCAGCACCGCGACCGGTACATAGCGCAGGCAGCGCATCACGAACGGCGGCAGTTCGCGGTCGCCGATCAGCCCCAGGAACGACAGCCGGATCAGGTAGGTACCCAGCCCCAGAGCCGCGATCAGCGCCCAGACCTGAAGCTCGCCCCAGCCGCCGCTCATGGCCGCGCCTCCTGCCGCGGGCGCCCCGGCCCCCAGGTCTCGACCGCCGCGCCGGCCAGCATCGCGCAGCCGGCCGCGACCAGCAGGCCGAGGCCGAAGGGCATCCACGCCAGCGCCAGCGCCAGCACCACTGAGACCAGTGCCGCCGTCACGTGGGCCAGGCTTTTCAGCTGCGGCGCGACCAGCGCCAGGAAGGTGACCGGCACCGCGAAATCCAGCGCCAGCGCCTCGGGGATCGCCGTGCCCGCAACGGCGCCGACGAAGGTGAACACGTACCAGGCCGGGCACACCGCCAGCACCGCGCCGGAATAGAACGCCAGCTTGTCGCGCAGGCCCAGCCCCGGCCGGTCCTGGAAATAGGTGATCGAGGCGCCGTAGGTCTGGTCAACAAGGGTATAGGCCACCAGCGCCCGTTGCCACAGCGGCGCGTGGCCCAGGTGCGCCGCCAGCGAGGCCGAGTACATCGCCATCCGCAGGTTGACCGCCAGCGCCGTGACCAGCGCCACCAGCAGCGGCGCGTTGTCGGCGATCAGCTGCAGCGCGGTGAACTGCGACGCGCCCGCGATCACCAGCGCCGACATCGCCATGGTCTGACCCAGGTCCAGGCCGGTTTCGACCGCCAGCACGCCGAACAGCAGCGAGAACGGGATCAGGACCAGAAGGAACGGCAGGCCGCCCCGGAAGCCGGCCAGGAAATGCGTGCGCGCGGTGTTCATGCGGCCTCGCCTACGATGCCGCATGCGGATTGTAAAACCATCTTCCGTGATCTTGCCAATTTCCGGTCGTGGTGGTTTCGTGCCGCCCGACAGGAGGCCCTTGCGATGCCCGACCTACCGATCCTGCCCGACCCCGACGATCCGCGCCTGACACGGCCGGTCGAGGCCGTCGACCAGCACGGCGTGCGGCAGCAGATCCGCGTTGTCGAGGAACGGCCGCTGACGATCTATCTCAACAGCCAGGAGATCGTCACCGCGATGACCATCGGCGATCATCCCGAGTTCCTGGCGGTGGGCTATCTGCGCAACCAGGGCATGTTGCTGGACGCCGACGAGATCACCGGCGTCAGCTTCGACGACGAGGTCGCGGCCGTGGTCGTGCGCACCGCCCGCGCCACCGACTACGAGGACAAGCTGCAGCGCAAGACCCGCACCTCGGGCTGCGCCGTGGGCACGGTGTTCGGCGACATGATGGAGGGGCTGGAGGGCCTCACCCTGCCGGATGCGCCGGTCCGGACCTCGGATCTCTATGCGCTGGCGCACCGGATCAACACGCTGCCCAGCCTTTATCTGGCGGCGGGGGCGATCCACGGCACCGTGCTGTGCCAGGGGCCCGAGGTGCTGGTCTACATGGAAGATGTCGGCCGTCACAACGCCGTCGACAAGATTGCCGGCTGGATGCGGCTGCAGGGCGTGGCGGGCGGCGACAAGATCCTTTACACCACCGGGCGGCTGACGTCGGAGATGGTGATCAAGACCGCGCTGATGGGCATTCCGGTGCTGGCGTCCCGCTCGGGCTTCACCGCCTGGGGGGTGGAGATCGCCCGTCAGATCGGCCTGACGCTGATCGGCCGGATGCGCGGCCAGCGTTTCCTGTGTCTCGCGGGCGAGGCGCGGCTGCAGCGCGACGCCGACCCCGGCCGCGCCCCCGAGGAGCCGCGCGGCGCGCGCCGCAAGGGGGCCGCCGATGGCTGAGATCCTGGGCGTGGTGCTGGCCGGCGGGCTGGCCACGCGAATGGGCGGCGGCGACAAGTGCCTGCTGACGCTGGGGCAGGGAACGCTGCTGAGCGTCGTGCTGGACCGGCTGCGACCGCAGGTGCCCGAGGTGGTGCTGAACGCCAACGGCGATCCGGCGCGGTTCGCGGGATACGGTCTGGACGTGGTGCCGGACGGCGTCGCGGATCGCCCCGGCCCGCTGGCCGGGGTGCTGGCGGGGCTGGACGCGGCGGCGGCGCGCGGGCTGGCGCAGATCGTCACCGTTGCCGGCGACACGCCGTTCTTTCCCCGCGACCTGGTGGCCGCGCTGACCGCCGCCGCCCGCGCCGAGGGCACGCCGATCGCGCTGGCGGCGACGCCCGATCCGGACCGCGGCATCGCCCGGCACCCGACCTTCGGTCTCTGGCCGGTCGCGCTGCGCGACGATCTGCGCGCCGCGCTGGCCGGCGGCACCCGCAAGGTGGTCGCCTGGACCGACCGGCACGGCGCGGCCAGCGCGATGTTCCCCGCCGACGGCCCCGAGGGCGATCCGTTCTTCAACGTCAACACGCCGGCGGACCTGGACGCCGCCCGCCAGCGCCTCGGGGCCGCGCCGTGAGGCTTTACGGGGTCACCGGACGCAAGAACCAGGGCAAGACCACGCTGGTCGAGCGGCTGGTGGCGCATTTCAGCGCTCGGGGCCTGCGGGTCTCGACGGTCAAGCACACCCACCACGGCGTCGATCTGGAGGTGCCGGGCACCGACACCCACCGGCACCGGCAGGCCGGCGCCGGCGAGGTGGTGCTGGCCTCGGACGCGCGGCTCGCCTTCCTGCACGAGCTGCGCGGCGAGGCGTGGGACCTGCCCCGCATCCTTGCCGCGATGCAACCGGCCGACCTGGTGCTGGTCGAGGGCTACAAGTCCGCCCCGCACCGCAAGATCGAGGTCTGGCGCGGCGCGTCCGAGCCGCCGCTGGCGCAGCAGAACCCGACGATCCGGGCGCTGGCCGGCGACGGCTCGGCCGCGCCGGCCGGGCTGCCGGTTTTCGGCGCGGACGACGTCGCGGCGATCGCCGCCTTCATCCTGCGGGATGCCGGGGAATGAGCGGAACGCCGAAGCTGCGCAACGACTGCTTCGCGCTGCCGGCCGGCGTCGACTGGACCCCGGTCGACACCGCGCTGGCGCGGCTGCGCGACGGGCTGGCGCCGGTGACGGGGGCCGAGACGGTGCCGCTGGACCGCGCGCTGGGGCGCGTGCTGGCGGAACCGCTGGTCGCCGCGCGCGCCAACCCGCCCAGCGCCAACACCGCCGTCGACGGCTATGGCCTGCGCCACGCCGACCTGCCCGACGCCGGAGAGGTCACCTTGCAGCTGGCCCAGGGGCGCGCGGCGGCGGGCGCGCCGTTCGCGGGGTCGCTGCCGCCGGGGCACGCCGTCCGGGTGCTGACCGGCGCGGTGCTGCCCGAGGGCGTGGATACGGTGATCCTGCAGGAGGACGTGACCGCGGCGGGCGGCGCGATCCGCTTCCGCGCCGGGCTTAGGCGCGGCGCCAACTGCCGCCGCGCCGGCGAGGACGTGGCCGCGGGCGCGCAGGCGCTGCCGGGGGGGCACATGCTGCGGCCACAGGATCTGGCCCTTGCCGCCGCGCTGGGACACGGCGCGCTGGCGGTGCGCGCGCCGCTGCGGGTCGCGGTGCTGTCCACCGGCGACGAGTTGCGCCCGGCCGGCGCGGCGGCGCTGCCGCACCAGACCTTCGACGCCAACCGGCCGATGCTGCTGGCGCTGCTCGCCCGCTGGGGAATGGTGCCGGTGGACCTGGGCGCGGCCGCCGACGACGCCGGGCAGGTGCGCGCGCGGCTGGAGCGCGGCGCGGCGCAGGCCGACGCCGTGATCGCCACCGGCGGCGCGTCGGCGGGCGACGAGGACCACGTCTCGGCGGTGCTGCGCGCCTCGGGCAAGCTCGAGACCTGGCGGATCGCGATGAAGCCGGGCCGGCCGCTGGCGCTGGCGAACTGGGACGGGGTGCCGGTGTTCGGGCTGCCCGGCAACCCGGTCGCCGCCTTCGTCTGCGCGCTGGTCTTCGCCCGCCCGGCGCTGCTGCTGCTGGCCGGCGCGGGATGGCGTGCACCACTGGCGCTGACCGTGCCGGCGGCCTTTTCCAAGCGCAAGAAGCCGGGCCGCCGGGAATACCTGCGTGCGCGCCTCGACGCGCAGGGCCGGGCCGAGGTCTTCGCCTCGGAAGGCTCGGGGCGGATCTCGGGGCTCAGCTGGGCCGAGGGGCTGGTCGAATTGCCCGACGCCGCGCTCGACGTCGCGCCCGGCACGCCGGTGCGGTACCTGCCCTTCGCCGGATTCGGCGTGTGACCGTCGCAGCGCCGGGCGCGCCGCGTGCGGCGCGGCGGGCCGCGCAGGTGCACACCGCCGCCTTCTACGCGGCGATGTTCGCGGTGATGGGCGCGCATTTGCCGTTCTGGCCGATCTGGCTGGCGGACTGGGGGCTGAGCGCCGGCGAGGTCGGCCTGTTCATGACCCTCGGCGTCGCGACCCGGGTCGTCGCCGGGCTGGGCTTTCCGGTGCTCGCCGACCGGCTGGACCGGCGCCGGCTGGTGATGGTGGCGCTGTGCCTGGCGGCGGCGGCGGTGTTCGCGGCGCACGCGGCGATCGGCGACCGGGCGCTGCTGCTGGTCGCCACGCTGCTCACCGGCGCGGCGCTGGCGGGCGTGTTGCCGCTGGGCGAGGCCCTGGGCGCGGGCGCGGCGCGCGCCGGCGGCTTTGCCTACGGCCCGGTGCGGGCCATCGGCTCGGTCGCGTTCCTGGTGGCGAACCTGGCGCTGGGCGCGCTGATCGCGCCGTTGGGGCCGGGCGCGGTGCTGTGGTGGATCGTCGCCGGCCTGCTGCTGACGGCGGCGCTGGGCCGGCGGCACCCGGGCGGCGGCACGCTGCGCGGCCACAAGCCCCCGTCGCTGCCGCAGATCGGCCGGATGCTGACGCATCCGGTCTTCCTGCTGTTCACCCTCGGCATCGCGCTGAGCCTGTCCAGCCACGCGGTCTATTACGTCTACGGCTCGGTGCACTGGCGCGCGCTGGGCATCGCCGACGGCACCATCGGCGCGCTGTGGGCGTTCTCCGTCGCGGTCGAGATCGCGGTGATGCTGCTGGCCGCCCCCTACCTTCTGCGGCGGATCGGGCCGATCGGGATGATGGCGCTGTCGGGCATCGGCGGCATCCTGCGCTGGGGCGCGATGATGTTCGATCCCGGCGTCGCCTGGCTGTGGCCGCTGCAGGCAATGCATTCGCTGACCTTCGTCGCCGGCCACCTCGGCGCCATCGCCTTCGTGCAGGCGGCGGTGCCCGAGCGCTACGGCGCCTCGGCGCAGGGCGCATACCTCGGCCTGGGCGGCGGGGTGATGACCGCCGTCGGCATGGGGCTGGCGGCGGTGGTCTACCCGCGCGCGGGCGGGCTGACCTACGGCATCGCGGTGGCGATGTCGGCGGCGGGCCTGGTGCTGATCCTGCGGCTGCGCAGCCGCTGGCGCGGCGCGGAGCTGGACATTTGAAGGTCTAGCCGGCGTCCGGCGCCGAGCTGGCCTGCACCAGCAGCACATAGGCCCGGCCCGAGCGGGTGTCGACCAGGTTCAGCAGCGTCGCGTCCGAAGCCTCGGGCGCGATCCGGTGCAGCATGTGGTCGAACTTGCGCTGGAAGTGCAGCGCGGTGTCGCGGAAGATCGGGTCGGCGCGCATCCGGCCGCGCACCGTCTCCAGCGCCTGGCTGTCGGTGATGCCGTTCAGCGGCATCAGCGCCGCGCGCGCCGCGCCGCCCTTGGCGAACTGCCGCCAGTCGCCCGAGGTGGCGGGGGCGGGCATCAGATCGTCCATGTAGAGCCCGTTCTGCGCCAGCAGCGTCTGCGTGTCCTCGGACGAACGCAGCAGCCGTGCCAGCTCGGGCTCGCCCATGGCGCGCGACAGCACCGCGAAGCCCTCGCGGTCGTTGGCATCGCGCGGGAAATTCAGCGCCCGCACCGCATCGTCCAGCGACAGCGTCGCATGGTTGTCGCCGCCGCCGTGCAGCGGCAGGTCGGGCTGCGCGGCCTCGGCGGCCGCCGCCGGCGGCGGCGCGTCGGCCGCAGGCGGTGCGGCGGCGGGCTGCGGCGCGGCAGCCGGTGCGGCGGTCGGCGCGGGCGCGGGGATCGGCCGCGCCGCCAGCGTCTGCTCGGCCCGGCGCAGCGCGGTGTCGGTGGTCTTCAGCCGCCGCTCCAGCGCCTCGATGCGCTTGTCCTGCGCCTCGATCCGGCGCTGCAGCGCGGCGCTGCGGTCCGGCGCGCCGCTATCCGCCTGCGCCGCCAGCAGCCCGGCGTACAGCAGCGCCAGCGCCCAGAACACCGCCACCGGCAGGATCAGCGCCGCGCCCAGCCCGGCCAGCGCCAGCAGCAGCGCCGCGCCGCCCGGTGCGCCGGTGCCGAGATAGCCGGCGGCGTAGGCCAGCACGCAGCCCGCCCACACCAGGCTGGCCAGCAGCGCCGCGCGGCGGGCGCGGGCGGGCCGGTCGTCCTGCGGCTGTGCTGGCGCGGGCATCATCGGTGTCGGGTTCCGGCGGCTAGACGTAGCGGACGTCGAGGATCTCGTAGTCCTTGACCCCGCCGGGCGTCTTCACCTCGACGCTGTCGCCGGCCTCCTTGCCGATCAGGGCGCGGGCCAGGGGCGACTTGACGTTCAGCAGGCCGTTCTCGATGTCGGCCTCGGCCTCGCCGACGATCTGGTAGGTCTTTTCCTGCTCGGTGTCCTCGTCCACCAGCTTGACCGTGGCGCCGAACTTGATCGGACCGGACATGCGGGCGACGTCGATCACGTCGGCGCGGCCGATGATTCCCTCCAGCTCGGCGATGCGGCCCTCGATGTGGCTCTGCTGCTCGCGGGCGGCGTGGTATTCGGCGTTCTCGGACAGATCGCCGTGCTCGCGCGCCTCGGCAATGGCGCGGATCACCCGGGGCCGGGCCTCGGATTTCAACTGCTTCAGCTCGGCGTCGAGCTTCGCGAACCCCTTCCTGGTCAGCGGTATCTTCTCCACGCTTCCTCACCTCCTACGTTTCAGGGGTATCTGCATTCAAAGAGCCGCCCGTCGCCGGGCGGCCCGTCAAGCCGGAACGATAGGAGCGCGCGCGGGCGAGTTCAAGCGCCCCCGATCCACAGGCCGCGGCGATGGCGGCGCAACGGCAACGGCCGCGCGACGCAGTGTCCGCATTGACCCCGACTGCACACCGCGCTTACCTGTCGCCGGTCGTGAAGGGAGAGCCGGATGAGCGAGATCGAGCGCGAGAGCATGGACTACGACGTGGTCGTCGTCGGCGCGGGCCCGGCCGGGCTGAGCGCGGCGATCCGGCTGAAGCAGCTGGACGCCGACCTGAACGTCGTGGTGCTCGAGAAGGGCTCCGAAGTCGGCGCGCACATCCTGTCGGGCGCGGTGCTGGATCCGTCCGGGCTGTCCGCGCTGATCCCCGACTGGCAGGAGCGCGGCGCGCCGCTGAACGTGCCGGTGACCGACGACCGGTTCCTGATGATGGGCGAGGGCGGGCACGTCCGGATCCCGAACTGGCCAATGCCGCGGCTGATGTCGAACCACGGCAACTACATCGTCTCGATGGGCAACGTCTGCCGCTGGATGGCCGAGCAGGCCGAGGCGCTGGGGGTCGAGATCTTCCCCGGCATGGCCTGCTCCGAGCTGGTCTACGAGGGCGAGCGCCTGGCCGGCGTCGTCGCCGGCGAGTTCGGCCTCGAGAAGGACGGCAGCAAGGGCCCGTCCTACGAGCCGGGCATGGTGCTGCGCGGCAAGTACGTGTTCCTGGCCGAGGGTGTGCGCGGCTCGCTTTCCAAGCAGGCGATCGCCCGCCACCGGCTGGACGCGGACGCCGAGCCGCAGAAGTACGGCCTCGGCATGAAGGAGATCTGGGAGGTCCGGCCCGAGAACCACCGCGAGGGACGGGTGGTGCACACCATGGGCTGGCCGCTGGGCAAGCAGGCCGGCGGCGGCTCGTTCATCTACCACGCCGAGAACAACCAGGTGTTCCTGGGCTTCGTCGTGCACCTGAACTACGCCAACCCGTACCTGTACCCCCACGCCGAGTTCCAGAAGTTCAAGACCCACCCCGAGATCCGCAAGCTGCTGGACGGCGGCAAGCGCGTCGCCTACGGCGCCCGCGCGATCACCGAGGGCGGGTGGCAGTCGCTGCCGAAGCTGGCGTTCCCCGGCGGCGCGCTTCTGGGCTGCGCCGCGGGCATGGTCAACGTGCCGCGGATCAAGGGCAACCACAACGCGATGCACTCGGGCATCGCCGCGGCCGAGGCGGCGCACGCCGCCATCACCGCGGGCCGCGAGGGCGACGAGCTGGCCGAGTACGACGCCGCGGTCCGGTCCGGGCCGATCGCCAGGGACCTCAAGCCGGTGCGCAACGTCAAGCCGCTTTGGTCGAACCGCGGGCTCTGGGCGTCGCTGGCGCTGGGCGGGTTCGACATGTGGGTGTCCAGCCTGACCGGCTGGAATCCGCTGGGCACGCGCAAGCACGGCAAGACCGACGCCGCCGCCACCGGCGAGGCGGCGAAGTTCGCGCCGATCGACTACCCGAAACCGGACGGCAAGCTGACCTTCGACCGGCTGACCAACGTCAGCTTCTCGGGCACCAACCACGCCGAGGACCAGCCCAGCCACCTGCAGCTGAAGGACCCGGCGGTGCCGGTGCGGGTGAACCTGCCGAAATATGCCGAGCCGGCGCAGCGCTACTGCCCCGCCGGCGTCTACGAGATCGTCGAGGAGGCCGGCCAGCCGCCGCGCTTCCAGATCAACGCGCAGAACTGCGTGCACTGCAAGACCTGCGACATCAAGGATCCCAGCCAGAACATCGTCTGGGTGACGCCGCAGGGCGGCGACGGGCCGAATTATCCGAACATGTGAACCGGGCGGCGCGCGGGCCATGACTTTCCGGCGGGGCCGACGGTGGCCTGCCTGTTTGCCAAGCCGGCGGAGCCGTCATAATGTCTGCCAAAGCTTCATCGGAGGAACGAGGATGACATCCCGCCTTTGGACCGGACTGCAGGCCTCGGCGCTGGCGCTGGCGGTCATCGCCACGGCCCCCGCCGCCGGCGCCCAGGGTCTGGCCGGTCCCTATCTTGCCGGCAGCCAGGCCGATCTGCGCGACGACTACCTGCCTGCCTCGCGCTATTACGACGACGCGATTCGCGTCGCCTCCGAGGATGCGTCGCTGCTGAATGCGGCGATGGTGGTCAACGTGATCGCCGGGCGGCTGAACCGCGGCCTCGACATGGCGCGCCGGCTGGAGCCGGTGGACGGCGCCAACCAGCTGGTGTCGCTGACCCTGCTGGCCGAGGCGCTGCGCGACGAGGACTACGCCGCCGCGCGCCGCATGGCCGAAGACCCCGCCCGGCAGCTGAACCCGATGTTCGCGCAGCTGGTCGAGGGCTGGTCGCGCATCGGCGAGGGCGATTTCGCCGGCGGCGTCGCGGTGTTCGAGGGCATGAGCGGCAACGCCGCGGTCGAGATCTACGGCAAGGTGCACCTGGCCTACGCCCATGCCTTCGCCGGGGATTTCGAGACCGCCGCGCGGATCCTCGACGGCGACGACGACAGCCCGCTGCACGTCGACCGGCTGACGATCGCCACCCATCTCGTCAGCCTGAGCCAGATCGACCGCGGCTCGGACGCGCTGGAACTGGTCGACCGTCTGCTGGCCAACGGCGGCGCCGACCCCCAGCTGGAGCAGATGCGCGAGCGGCTGCTTGCCGGCGAGGCGCTGGAGTTCGACCAGATCGCGCGGCCCGCCGACGGTGCCGCATCCGCCTACGCGGTGCTTGCCGACGCATTGCTGCGCGAGGACGCGCTGCGCCTGTCGCTGTTCTACGGACGCCTCGCGACGCACATCCGCCCGCGCTACGACCAGGTGACCGCGCTGATCGCCGACATACTCGCCGAGCAGCGCCAGTACGAACTGGCGATCGCCACCTACGAGGAAGTGGCGCCGGGCTCGCCCTGGTACATCGCGGCCGAGATCGGCCGCGCCGCGGCGCTGGACGGCGCCGGCCGCCACGACGAGGCGATCGAGGTGCTGTCGAAGCTTTCGCGCGAGCGGCCGGACGTGATCTCGGTGCACAACGCGCTGGGCGACACGCTGCGCAACAACGAGGAATTCGCCCGCGCCGCCGAGGCCTACAGTCGCGCGGTCGAGCTGATCGAGGAGCCGGCCCAGCAGCACTGGCGGCTGTTCTATGTGCGCGGTATCAGCTACGAGCGCACCGACGAGTGGGACAAGGCCGAGGCCGATTTCCGCACCGCGCTGGAGCTGAACCCCGAGCAGCCCAACGTGCTGAACTACCTGGGCTATTCGCTGGTCGAGCTGCGCCGGAACATGGACGAGGCGCTGGACATGATCGAGCGCGCGGTGGCGCAGCGCCCGCAGGACGGCTACATCACCGACAGCCTGGGCTGGGTCTATTACCGGCTGGACCGCTTCGACGAGGCGGTCGGGCCGATGGAGCGCGCGGTCGAGCTGGAGCCGGTCGACCCGGTGATCAACGATCACCTTGGCGATGTACTGTGGAAGGTCGGCCGCAAGATGGAGGCGCGCTTCCAGTGGAGGCGGGCGCTGTCGTTCGAGCCCGAGGAGGACGAGGCCGTCCGGATCCGCCGCAAGCTGGACGCCGGTCTCGACAAGGTGCTGGCCGAAGAGGCCGCCATCGGCGAGGAGAAGACCGCTGAGACCGCCAGCGGGAACTGACGTTCCCGCGACGGCCGCGCGGCTGGCCCGCGCCAAGATCAACCTGGCCCTGCATGTCACCGGCCGCCGGGCCGACGGCTTTCACCTGCTCGACAGTCTGGTGGTGTTCGCCGACACCGGCGACAGGCTGCGCGCACGCCGCGCCGCACGCACCTCGTTGACCGTCGCCGGGCCGTTTGCCGCCGGGCTGGACGCGGGGCCGGACAATCTGGTGCGCCGCGCGGCGGCGTTGATGCCTGGCTGCCCCGCGGCGCTGGCGCTGGACAAGCAGCTGCCTCTGGCGGGCGGGATCGGCGGCGGCTCGGCCGACGCGGCGGCGGCGTTGCGCGCGCTGGCCGACCTGTACCGCGCGCCGCTGCCCGCGCCGGGCGCGGTGCTGGCGCTGGGCGCCGATGTGCCGGTCTGCCTGCACGGGCGCGCGGTGCGGATGCGCGGCATCGGCGAGGTGCTGGCGCCGGTGCCGGCGCTGCCGCCGCTCTGGTGCGTGCTGGTCAACCCGGGCGTCGCCTGTCCCACGGGGCCGGTGTTCGGCGCGCTGGCCTCGCCCGACAATCCGCCGCTGCCGGATTTTCCCGACGCGTTCGCCGATGCCGCGGCGCTGGCCGACTGGCTGTGCGGCACCCGCAACGACCTGGAGCCGCCGGCGCGGGCGCTGGTGCCGGAAATCGCCCGCGCCGGCGACGCGGTGGCGGCGCAGCCGGGCTGCCTGCTGGCGCGGATGTCGGGATCGGGCGCGACCGTGTTCGGACTGTTCGCCCGCGCGGCCGAGGCCCGGGCGGCGGAAGCGGCGCTTTCGGCGGCGTCCCCGGCATGGTGGTGCCGCGCGGCCGCGGTGGCAGGCTAGATGCGCCGGCGCCCGTGCGGCGCCGCACGCGCCGTGACGTCAGGCGACGCGCGAGACGACGAACCCGGCCAGATCCGACAGCGTGTCGCGCAACGCGCTGGCAGGAAGCGCGGCCAGCGCCGCACGCGCCTCGTCAGCGCGGGCGAAGGCGCGGGAGCGGGTTTCCTCGAGCGCGCCGTGGCGGCGCATCAGCGTCTGCGCATGTTCCAGATCGCCGTCGCGCTGGTCGCCGCGCTCGATCACCCGGGTCCAGAAGGCGCGCTGCTCGGGGTCGGCCTGCGCGACCGCCAGGATCACCGGCAGCGACATCTTCCGCTCGCGGAAGTCGTCGCCGGTGTTCTTGCCCAGCGTGGCGCTGACGCCGCCGTAGTCCAGCAGATCGTCGACCAGCTGGAACGCGATGCCCAGCGCGTCGCCGTAGGTGCGCAGCGCGGCGACATGCGAATCGGGCGCGCCGGCGATCACCGCGCCGGATTCGGTCGCGGCGGCGAACAGCGCGGCGGTCTTGCCGCGGATCACCTGCAGATAGGTGTCCTGCCCGGTGCCGAGGCTGCGCGCGGCGCTGAGTTGCAGCACCTCGCCCTCGGCGATCACCGCGGCGGCGTTCGACAGGATGTCGAGCACCCGCAGGCTGCCGGTCTCGACCATCAGCTGGAACGAGCGCGCGAACAGGTAGTCGCCGACCAGCACCGAGGACTGGTTGTCCCACAGCAGGTTCGCCGTCGGCCGGCCGCGCCGCTGGGAGCTTTCGTCGACCACGTCGTCGTGCAGCAGCGTCGCGGTGTGGATGAACTCGACCGTGGCGGCCAGGCGCACGTGATGCTCGCCCTCGTAGCCGCACAGCCGCGCCGCGGCCAGGGTCAGCAGCGGGCGCAGGCGCTTCCCGCCGGCCTCGACCAGGTGTCGCGTCACCTCGGGGATGCGCGGCGCGTGCTCCGAGGCCATGCGCGTCGCGATCAGCGCGTTCACGCGCGCCATGTCGTCCGACAGCAGGCGCTGCAGGCGGTCGAAGGCTCCGGCGGTGGTCGTTGCGGTCACGTGCGATCCCGTGTGTATGTCTCGACGCCTTTCCGCAGGGCGGCTAAGCTGGCGCCCATGGAAGAAATCCTGCGCACCAACGACCCGACGCTGATCCCGTTCGCCAGTGCCCTGCTGCGCGCCGAGGATATAGAATGCTTTGCGATGGACGTCCACATGAGCGTCATGGAAGGTTCGATCGGCATATTGCCGCGGCGGCTGATGGTGCGCCGCGCCGATGCCGCCCGCGCCCGCGAGATCCTGACCGACAATGACATCGAGCTTTCCGACTGAGGCGGGCTTCGCCGAAGCGGCGCTGACCGAGGACGGCTTCCTGGGTGGCCGCGTCCGGCTGCTGCAGCCGCGCCATGGCTATCGCGCGGCGACCGATCCGGTGTTCCTGGCCGCGGCCGTGCCCGCGCGCGCAGGCGAGTCGGTGCTGGATCTGGGCTGCGGCGCGGGCGCGGCGCTGTTCTGCCTGGGCGTGCGGGTGCCCGGGCTGCGTCTGGCGGGGCTGGAACAGCAGCCCGGCTATGCCGCGCTGGCGCGGCGCAACGCGGTGCTGAACGGACTGCCGGCCGAGATCCTTGCCGGCGACGTGGCCGCGCCGCCGGCCGCGCTGCGCGCACGAAGCTTCGATCACGTGCTGTCGAACCCGCCGTTCTTCGCCGCCGGCAGCGGCACCGCGGCGGCGGACGCGGGTCGCGCGCGGGCGCACGGCGAGGGCCCGGCCGGGCTGGACGCGTTCATCGATCTCGGGCTGCGGCGGCTGCGACCGGGCGGCAGCCTGACGCTGATCCACCGCACCGAGCGGCTGGGCGACATCCTGGCGGCGCTGGCCGGCCGCGCCGGGGATATCCGCGTGCTGCCGCTGGCGCCGCGGGCGGGCCGCCCGGCCGGCCGGGTGATCGTCCGCGCCCGCAAGGGAAGGGCGACGCCGCTGACGCTGCTGCCGCCGCTGCCGGTCCATGCCGGGGCGCGCCATGCGGCGGACGCGCCGGACTATTCGGATGCCGCCGCTGCGGTGCTGGCCCGGGGCGCGGCGCTTGCGCTCGGGGGTTGATCGCGGCGCGTCGCCGTTCTCGCGGGCCACGCAATCGCGGAGGTGACACGCGCGGCTTTTCATGCTGCAATCCGGGCTGCAAGGGATTCATGTGAGAGAAGGAGACGGCTGAATGAATCTGGGTTCCCATCTGAACGAGCTCCGGAAGAAGCACGAAGTCCTGTCAAAGAAGATCGAAGAGGAACAACGCCGCCCCGGTTCCGACGATCTCGAGATCACCGACATGAAGCGGCAGAAACTGCACATCAAGGAAGAAATCGAGCGCATCTCGCACCGGATGTGAGGCGCAGGCGGCGGCGCGGCCAAGGCGCGGCCGCCCGCCGCCACCAGCCTGCGTGGTCAGCCGCCCGACCGGTGCCGGCTCAGGCGGCAGAGCGCCGGCGTGCCGCGCCGGCCTTCAGGAAATCGACCATCGTGCGGGCCCAGGCGGGGTTGTCCACCGGCGCCGCGAGGCTTTCCAGCGCGGGCTCCAGCACCTCGGCCGGCACCTTCCGGCCCAGCCGGCCCGCGGCAAGGTCGCGCAGCAGCGCAGGGGAGTATTCCGGGTGCGACTGCACCGAGGCCGCGTGCGGCGCGTCCGGATCGCCATAGGCCAGCACCGCGAACGGACAGAACGGGCTGGATGCCTGCACCGTCGCGCCCTCGGGCAGGGCGATCACCTGGTCCTGGTGGATGGCGTAGCCGGCCCAGCGATCGGGCAGCGCCTGCAGCCACGCCGGGGCGCCGTGCTTGTCATAGCCCTGCACGCCCAGCCCCCAGCCGCGTTCGGATTTCGCCACTCGCCCGCCCAGCGCCTGGGCCAGGACCTGGTGGCCGAAACAGACGCCGAACACCGGAATCCGCGCCGCCACCGCCGCGCGCAGGAACGACTCGAGCGGCGGGATCCAAGGGTGATCCTCGTAGGTGCCGTGCCGCGAGCCGGTGACGATCCAGCCGTCGGCGTCCTGCGGCCGGCCAGGCGCCGCGCCGCCGTCGAGGTCGATCTTGACCGGCTCGATCCCCGGATCCGTCGCCTGCAGCAGCCGGGCGAAGATGTCGCCGTAGTCGCCGTGCCGGGCGGTGATGTCCTCGGGCAGGTCGCCGGTCTTGAGAATGCCGATTCGCATCTTTCGTGCCTCCGTTCTGGCCCGATATGTGGCGAGCCGCCGGCCGGGGGGCAAGCGGTCTTGCGCCGCCGGGGCGGCGTGCCGGGGCGCCGGGGTCGTCCAGCCGTCTGGATGACGGACGCAAAAGGGGCCGGCGTTGCCGCCGGCCCCCTGATGCTCGGAGCCCGGTTCGGCTCAGGCGAAGTACTGGCCGCCGTTGGCGGTGATCGTCGAGCCGGTGACGAAGCCGGCGTCGTCCGCGGCCAGGAACACCACGGCGCGGGCGATCTCTTCCGGCTCGCCCAGGCGGCCGACGGGGATCTGCGGGATGATCCGCTCGTTCAGCACCTTCTCGTCGATGGCGCGCACCATTTCGGTGCCGATATAGCCGGGGCAGATCGCGTTCACGGTGATTCCGGCCCGCGCGCCTTCCTGCGCCAGCGACTTGGTGAAGCCCAGATCGCCCGCCTTGGCCGAGGAATAGTTCGACTGCCCCGCCTGGCCCTTCTGCCCGTTGATCGAGCTGATGTTGATGACGCGGCCGAACTTGCGCTCGCGCATGCCGGGCCAGACCGGGTGGGTCATGTTGAACAGGCCGCTGAGGTTGGTGTCGATCACCTCGCGCCACTGCTCGGGGGACATCTTGTGGAACATCGCATCGCGGGTGATGCCGGCGTTGTTGACCAGCACCTCGATCGGGCCGAGGTCGGATTCGACCTGGCGGATGCCGGCGGTGCAGGCGTCGTAGTCGGCGACCGACCACTTGTAGGTCTTGATCCCGGTCTTGTCGGTGAAGGCCTTCGCGGCCTCGTCATTGCCGGCGTAGTTCGCGGCGACGATGTAGCCCGCCTCCTTCAGCGCGACCGAGATCGCCGCGCCGATTCCGCGCGAGCCTCCGGTGACCAGTGCAACGCGTCCCATGTGATGTCTCCCCCTTCTTTTGCTGGAAGTTTTCGGTGTGATTCAGTCAAGAATGCCTCGGTCGCGCCCCAGCGCGCGGCAATAGTTTATCCAGTTCCTGTTCTCGAACAGATGCAGCGGGTTGGCGAGGCGGCCGTCCCATTTGCGCGCCATCCCGGCGTAGACCGGCGACAGGTGCGCCTGGGCGTCTGCATGGCCTTCGGCCCGCGCCTGGTCGGCGGCGGCTTCGGCGAAACGCGCGGCGCCGTCCCTGATGAGGCGGATGTCTGCGGCGTCGCGGCGACGGCGCTCGGCGACGCCGGCCATCTCGCCGTAGATCGCCGCGCACTCCACCATGCTGGTCGAGATCGGCTGCCGGTTCTGCGCCGCCGCCGCAGGGGCCAGGATCAGCGCGCAGCCCAGGATCGGGGCCGCGCGCCGCAACGCAGTGCTCAGTCGCGCTCGACGCACAGCGCCACGCCCATGCCGCCGCCGATGCACAGCGTCGCGAGGCCCTTCTTGGCGTCGCGGCGCTTCATCTCGAACAGCAGGGTGTTCAGCACGCGGCAGCCCGAGGCGCCGATCGGGTGGCCGATGGCGATGGCGCCGCCGTTGACGTTCACCTTCTCGGGGTCCCAGCCCATGTCCTTGTTCACCGCGCAGGCCTGCGCGGCGAAGGCCTCGTTGGCCTCGATCAGATCCAGGTCGTCGACCTTCCAGCCGGCCTTTTCCAGCGCCTTGCGGCTGGCGTGGATCGGGCCCACGCCCATGATCGACGGGTCGAGCCCGGCGGTGGCGTAGCCGGCGATCCGTGCCAGCGGCTCGATGCCGCGCTTCTCGGCTTCGGCGGCGGTCATCAGCAGGGTCGCGGCGGCGCCGTCGTTCAGGCCGCTGGCGTTGCCGGCGGTGACCGTGCCGTCCTTCGAGAACGCCGGACGCAGCTTGGCGACGCTGTCCAGGGTGGCGCCGTGGCGGATGTACTCGTCCTTGTCGACGACGATGTCGCCCTTGCGGGTCTTGACGGTGTAGGCGATCACCTCGTCATCGAACTTGCCGGCCTTCTGCGCGGCCTCGGCCTTGTTCTGGCTGGCGACGGCGAACTCGTCCTGCTGCTCGCGGCTGATCTGCCACTTCTGGGCGACGTTCTCGGCGGTGGTGCCCATGTGGTAGTCGTTGAAGGCGTCCCACAGGCCGTCCTTGATCATCGTGTCGATGAAATTCATGTCGCCCATCTTCTGACCCGAGCGCAGGTGCGCGGCGTGGGGCGCGAGGCTCATCGATTCCTGGCCGCCGGCGATGACGATGCTGGCGTCGTCCAGCATGATGTGCTGCGCGCCCAGCGCCACCGCCCGCAGGCCCGAGCCGCAAACCTGGTTGATGCTCCAGGCGGCGCTTTCCTTGGGCAGCCCGGCCAGGATGTGCGCCTGCCGCGCCGGGTTCTGGCCCTGGCCGGCGGTCAGCACCTGGCCCAGGATGGTCTCGGACACGTCCGAAGCGTCGACGCCGGCACGCTCCAGCACGGCCTGGATCACGGCCGCGCCCAGTTCGTGCGCGGGCGTGTTGGCGAAGGCGCCGTTGAAGCTGCCGACCGCGGTGCGGGCCGCAGAGGCGATCACGATGTTGGTCATGTCCATTTCCCTGGTCTGTTTCCGCCGTACAAGTCTCGCAGAGATTCGGCTCTCCGCCTTGTTGCGGTGCAACATACGGATTCGAGAACCCGACCCCACTGCGCATTCCGTCGCAGGAGAAAGCCTAGGCGGTTCCTTTCAGGAATTCCACCACCGGCTGCCAGACCTCACGCGGGGCGTGCGCGCCGGTGATCATGCCGACGTGGCCCAGCGTCGGGCGCAGCTGCCGCGCGCCGGGCAGGGCGCGGACCAGCGCCCCGGCGGCGGGCAGTTGCGCGATCGAATCGCCGGTGCCGGTGACGATCAGCGCCGGCGGCACGGCGGAAGGCCGTCCGCGGGCGCCGCGCAGCGAATTTTCCAGGTGCCAGTCGACCAGCAGGGTCTCGGCCGCCGGTCCCGCCATCGGCACGCCGTCGGCCAGCCAGTCCTCCAGCGCCACGAACAGCTCGGCCCGGGCGCCGCCTTCGGGCAGCGCGGCGAAGCGGCGGAACTTGCGCGCCGCCATGATCGGGTCGACCATCGCGAACAGGTGCTGGAACACCGTCACCGGGACCAGCCCGAAGGCGTCGGCCAGCGCCCGGATCTGCAACCGCAGCCGCGCCGCTCCGTACTGGCGCGCGGCGGCGCGCACGGCGAAGGGCGCGCCCCGCGCGGCGTCGAAATCCCACGGCGCGCCGATCGTGACCAGCGCCCGCAGGTGCGGATCGCGCATCGCCTGCAGCGCCGCCAGCGTGCCGCCCATGCAATAGCCCAGCAGCGCCGGCGGGCCGCCCCCGGCCCGGGCCGCCGCCGCCAGTGCCGGCCGCAGCCGGCGGGCAGCATAGTCCTCCAGGTCGAAGCGCGCCTCGGCCCGCCCGGGCACGCCCCAGTCCAGCAACAGCGGCCGCAGCCCCGCCGCCGCCAGCGCGCGCAGGAACGAGGTGCGCGGCGTCAGGTCCAGCACGTAGGCCCGGTTGATCAGCGACGGCACCACCAGCACCACCGGGCCGGTCGGCGCGGTGGCGCCGGGGGTGGCGCCGTAGTCCAGCAGCCGGCTGCTGCCGTCGGCCCACACCGCCGGCGGCTCGGCGACGGCGCGGCGGTAGGGATGGCGCTGCCAGCGCTCGATGCCGCGCAGCATCAGCATCAGCCGGCGGGCGGCCTCGGCGGTGACGTCGATCGGTGTCGGCGACGGCCCCCGGATCGCCGGCAGGGCAGGGTGCCAGGGGAACCCCGGCTCGGACGCGTTGGGCGCGGCCATGATCGCCTGCAGATAGCCGGTGGCCGCCGAACCCAGATGAAAGACCAGCGGTGTCGGATGCCCGATGCGATGCGCGGCCGGCCCGCTCATGCCTCTCCCGGCGGGCGGCGGGTGCCGGCCGTCGCCAGCAGGCTCAGATGCAGCTCCCACTGGTCGAGGTAGCGCGCCGCCGCGTCCCGGCGCGCGCCCGGGCCAGCGCCGGCCGGTTCTGCGGCAGGTCCGTCGCGGGGCGCGGCCCCGGGGGCTTTGGCGGGTGTGTCGCTCATCCCCGCCCGATTAGCATGGCGCGCGCCCCTTCGCGTATGCAAAAATGTCGTTGCAGCGCGGAAACACGCGATGCTATGCAGGGTTAGCGTTCCCAGGGAGGGATATGATGGCCCGCGCTCGCAGCGATTCCGACGATCCGGTCGTCATCAAGAAATATGCGAACCGGCGGCTCTACAACACGCAGAAGTCGGCGTATGTCACCCTCGAGAACCTGGCCGAAATGGTGCGCAACGAGGTCGATTTCGTCGTGCGCGACGCCAAGTCCGGCGAGGACATCACCCGCTCGGTGCTGACCCAGATCATCTTCGAGGAAGAGGCCAAGGGCCACACCATGCTGCCGGCGAACTTCCTGCGGCAGCTGATCCGGCTGTACGGCGACACGCTTCAGGGCGTGGTGCCGGGCTATCTGGAAGCGTCGATGGAGACCTTCCTGCGCAACCAGGAGCGGCTGCGCGAGCATGTGACGCAGGCGTTGGGCGCGAACCCGGCGATGGCCAATTTCGAGGCGCTGACCCGCACCAACATGGAAATCTACGAGAACGCCATGCGGATGTTCACGCCGTTCTCGGCCCGCACCGACCGCACTGACCGCGCCCGGACCGAGGCCGGGACCGAGGCGCCGAATGCGCCCCAGTCCAAGGATGTCGAGCTGGAAGAGCTGAAGACCCAGCTGAAGGCCATGCAGGACCAGCTGACCCGGCTGGTGAAGGACAGCTGAGCCGGGGCTAGCAGGCGGCGCGGCCGCCGTGATCGTCGCTGTCGTCGTCGCTTCCGGGCAGGCGTACCACTGGACGGCCGAACAGGAACCCCTGCATCGCGTCCACCCCCAGCGCCTTGGCGCAGCGCGCGTCCTCGGCGTTGTCGATGAACTCGATCACCGACAGCATCTCGAAGTGGCTGGCCAGGGCGACCAGCGCCCGCACCAGCGCCTGCGCGTCGCGGTCCCGCGCCAGCCCGTCGCCGTAGCTGCCGTCGATCTTGACGATGTCGAAGCGCTGCTGGCGGAACTGCGCGAACCCGGTCCGCCCGGCGCCGAAATCGTCCAGCGCGGTGCTGACGCCCATGTGGCGCAGCCGGGACAGGAAGTCGTGCCGGCCGGGGTCCTCCAGCGGGCCGGTGTCCTCGGCGACCTCGACGATCAGGCGGTAGGCCAGATCGGGCGCATGCCGTGCCGCCGCGTCCAGTTCGCGCAGCCAGCCGCCGCCGTCGCAGGTCGCGGGACAGACGTTGACCGCCAGCCGCAGGTCCGGGTGCCGGCGCAGCGCCGCCAGCACCTGGCGCAGCATCGCCCGGTCCACCGCCGCGGCCAGCGGCGTGTCCGACAGCGCCGGCAGGAACTGGTTCGGCGCCAGCAACGCGCCGCTTGCGGTGCGGATCCTGACCAGCGCCTCGTGAAAGGCGATGCGGCGGGTGTCGCGCGTGTCCACCACCGGCTGGAACACCGCGGTGACGCGGTCCTCGCCGAGCGCCCGGATCACCATCGCGCGCGTCGCCGCGACGGTCTGCGCGGGGGCGATCCGCATCGGTGCGGGCAGGTGCGCCGCCGCATTGGTCTGTTCCGCCGATCCGTTCCTGTACATCTTCAGCCGTCCCTGATTCCGTTGCTTCAACCATGGCGGCGCGGCCTTAAGCGTTCGTGAAAATTGCGCATTTGTTCTAAAAATGTTCTCATGGCTTGGAAAGGAGATCCGCCATGACCGACCGCTGCCCCTGGTGCGGGGACGATCCGCTTTACGTCGCCTATCACGACACCGAATGGGGCGTGCCCGAGCGCGACGGCCGGGCGCTGTGGGAAAAGCTGGTGCTGGACGGGTTCCAGGCCGGGCTGGCGTGGATCACCATCCTGCGCAAGCGCGAGGCGTTCCGCGCCGCCTTCGCCGGGTTCGACCCGGCGCGGGTGGCCCGGTTCGACGCCGCGGACGAGGCGCGGCTGCTGGCCGATCCGGGCATCGTGCGCCACGGCGGCAAGATCCGCGCCGCGATCAGGGGCGCGCAGGCGTGGGAGCGGATCGAGGAGCGCGAGGGCTTCGCCGATTTCCTGTGGCGCTACACCGACGGCCAGCCGATCCGCAACCGCTTCGCCAGCATGGCCGAGGTGCCGGCACAGACGCCGCTGTCGCAGCGCATCTCGAAGGACCTGAAGGCCGAGGGCTTCACCTTCGTCGGCCCGACCATCGTCTATGCCTTCATGCAGGCGGTGGGCATGGTCAACGACCATGTCGTGACCTGCCCGCGCCACGCCGCTGTGGCGAAGCTGGTCTAGAAGCCCCCGGCGCAGCCAGGCTTTGACGCCTCCGGCGGGGCCGGACCTAGACGCCGGCCTCGAGCAGCCGGGCCAGGATCGCCCGGGCGCTGTCCGACTGCCAGTCGGCGCCGCCCTGCAACCGGGCGATCTCGTTGCCCTCGCGGTCCAGGACGACGGTGATCGGCAGGCCCAGCACGCCCATCTGCCGCGCGACATGCTGCTGCGGGTCGAGATAGGTCTTCAGCGTGGTCACGCCGACATCGCTGTTGAACTTCTTGATGCCCTCAAGGCTGTTGCGTCCGGTGGCGATGGCGATGATCTCGAAATCAGGCCCCGCCAGCTCGGCGTTCAGCGTGTCCAGCGACGGCTTCTCCATCCGGCAGGGCGCGCACCAGGTGGCCCAGAAGTTCAGGATGCGCAGCTTGCCGTTGCTGTCGGCCAGCGCCACCGTGCCGCCGTCGGGGGTCTCCACGCTCAGCGCCGGGATCGCGCGCGGCGCATCGTGGATCACCAGCTTCTTCATCGCGCCGCTGCGCAGCGCCTCCAGTTCGGTGCGCAGCTCGGCGGTCAGCGGCGCGGCGAGCGCGGGGTTTGCACCGACCGCCGCCGCTGCGTATAGAAGCGCCGCAAGAACGCACCGTGCGGCGCGCTGCGGGGTGGTGTTCCGGGGACGGGTCATGCGGGCCTGCCTTTGTCTCAGCTCTCGACCGGGGTCATTCATGTCGGACACTGCCAGCAACCAGATGTGGGGCGGACGCTTTGCCGCCGGGCCGGACGCGATCATGGAGGCGATCAACGCCTCGATCGGTTTCGACCGGCGGCTGGCGGCCCAGGACATCGCGGGCAGCCGCGCCCACGCGGCGATGCTGGCGGCGTGCGGTATCCTGACCGATAGCGACGCCGAGGCGATCCGGGAAGGGCTGCTCACGGTGTTGTCAGAAATCGAGCGCGGCGACTTCGCCTTCTCGACCGCGCTGGAGGACATCCACATGAACGTGGAGTCGCGCCTGCGCGAGCTGATCGGCGAGCCTGCCGGGCGGCTGCACACCGCCCGTTCGCGCAACGACCAGGTGGCGACCGACTTCCGGCTGTGGGTGCGCGAGCAGTGCGACGCCGTCGACGCCGGGCTCGAGGCGCTGATCCGCGCGCTGCTGGCCCAGGCCGAGGCCGGCGCCGACTGGGTGATGCCCGGCTTCACCCATCTGCAGACGGCGCAGCCGGTGACCTGGGGCCACCACATGCTGGCCTATGTCGAGATGTTCGCCCGCGACCGCGCCCGCTTCGCCGACGCGCGCAGGCGGATGAACGAAAGCCCGCTGGGCGCCGCGGCGCTGGCCGGCACCTCGTTTCCGATCGACCGGCAGATGACGGCGCAGGCGCTGGGCTTCGACCGGCCGATGGCGAACTCGCTCGATGCCGTGTCGGACCGCGACTTCGCGCTGGAATTCCTGGCCGCCGCCTCGATCTGCGCGATGCACCTGTCGCGCATGGCCGAGGAACTGGTGATCTGGTCCTCGGCGCAGTTCCGCTTCGTGGCGCTGTCCGACCGGTTCTCGACCGGCTCGTCGATCATGCCGCAGAAGAAGAACCCCGATGCGGCCGAGCTGATCCGCGCCAAGATCGGCCGGATCTTCGGTGCGAACGTCACCCTGATGACGGTGATGAAGGGCCTGCCGCTGGCCTATTCCAAGGACATGCAGGAGGACAAGGAGCCGGTCTTCGACGCCGCCGACAGCCTGATGCTGGCGCTGGCGGCGATGACCGGCATGGTCGGCGACATGACCGCCAACCGCGCCGCGCTGGCCGCCGCTGCCGGGTCCGGCTTTTCCACCGCGACCGACCTGGCCGACTGGCTGGTGCGGGCGCTGGACATGCCGTTCCGGCAGGCGCACCATGTCACCGGCGCGCTGGTCAAGGCCGCCGAGGACAAGGGCTGCGATCTGGACGGGCTGACCCTGGACGAGATGCGGGCCGTGCACGACGGCATCACCGACGCGGTGTTCGGCGTGCTCGGCGTGGACAACTCGGTGGCCAGCCGCACCAGCCTTGGCGGCACCGCGCCGGCCAACGTGCGCGCGCAGATCGACGCCTGGAAGGAGAGACTGGGATGACCCGCCTGATCCTCGCCGCCGTGCTGGCCCTGTCGGCCTGCGGCATCAAGGGCGACCCGGCGCCGGTGCCCGGCGGCACATCGGTTGCCGCGACCGAGCCGCGCTTCGATCTGTCGATCTCGGGCAGCGCGGGCCTGGGCGTGACCTACGAGCAGCGCACGGACTGAGGCGGCGAGCCCGGCGACGGGCCGCGACGAGGCTGACCGCGGCGCGCGAAGTGGGCGCCGCCGGCGGTTTCGGGCTGTCGGGATCGGGTACCTGAGGGCTGGCCGCGCGCCGTGCCCCGGCCACCGGGCTGCCGGCCGACGCGGCAGGCGAAACAATTCCGTCAAAAGCGTGATTATCGCGTGCGCGCGCGGGTTTGATACCCTGACGTCGCCCGCAGCGAGCCCGAGGCCCGGCCCATGAACATCCGCAAGGAAATCGCTTCCGTCCTGATCGTCGGCTCGCTGCTCATCCTCGCCACCATCGCGTTGATGATCGTCTACTGCTTCGCGGTCAGCAACCGGGGCGTGCACCTTACCGTGGTCGCGATCCTGACCACCTCGGGGCCGCTGGTGGCGCGCGTGTTCGAGGGGCTGGTGCGACGCCGGCAGATCGTGCGCGGCGTGGACCGCAACTGCCTGGCGGCCGAGGACGAGGTGCTGATCTCGCGCACCCTACCGCTGGTGATGCCGGTGGTCGGTGCGATCTTCGCCTACGCGGTCATGCTCTAGCCGTCGATCCCTCAGGGTTGACCGCGCGCCGGGGCCAAGCTACGCCGCGCTGGTCCCACAGCCCCCAGGTCCGCCCCATGTCCGCGCTCCGCATCACCTATCTGGCCCTGACGCTGATCGGCACGGCGCTGCCGACGTATTATTTCGTCGGCTGGCTGGCGGTCAACGGCTGGTCGCCGGCGGCGATGCTAGCTGCCTGGCACGCCAACGCCGCGACCTCGGGGCTGGTCTGGGACCTGACGATCGCCGCGGTGGCGCTGACCGTGTTCGTCATCGCCGAGGCGACGGTGCGCCGCGACTGGCTGTCGCTGGCGGCGATCCCGGCAACCTTTCTCGTCGGGGTGTCCTGCGGGCTGCCCCTGTATCTTTTCCTGCGCTCGCGCCCCCTGGACTGAACCGATGGATCACTTTCTCTACCGCGACGGACAGCTGATGGCCGAGGACGTGCCGCTGGCCGAGATCGCCGCGCAGGTCGGCACGCCGTTCTACGTCTACTCCACCGCCACGCTGGAGCGGCACTACCGCGTGTTCCAGGAGGCGCTGGACGGTCTGGACCACCTGATCTGCTACGCGATGAAGGCGAACTCGAACCAGGCGGTGCTGCGCACGCTGGCGCGGCTGGGCGCCGGCATGGACGTGGTCTCGGGCGGCGAGTACGCGCGGGCGCAGGCCGCCGGCGTGCCGGGCGCGCGGATCGTGTTCTCGGGCGTCGGCAAGACCGAAGGCGAGATGCGCACGGCACTGACCGGCGGCATCCGCCAGTTCAATGTCGAGAGCGAGCCGGAACTGGAACTGCTCAGCCGGGTCGCCGTCGCGATCGGCGCCACCGCCCCGATCGCGATCCGGGTGAACCCGGACGTGGACGCCAGAACCCACGCCAAGATCGCCACCGGCAAGTCCGAGAACAAGTTCGGCATTCCCATCGCCCGCGCGCGCGAGGTCTACGCCCGCGCCGCCGCGCTGCCGGGGATCGCGGTGGTCGGCGTCGACGTGCACATCGGCTCGCAGCTGACCGAGCTGGAGCCGTACCGCGCCGCTTTCACCCGCGTCGCCGAACTGGTGCGCGCGCTGCGCGCCGACGGCCACCGGATCGGCCGCATCGACCTTGGCGGCGGGCTCGGCATTCCCTACGAGGCCAGCAACACCGCGCCGCCGCTGCCGTTCGACTACGGCCGCGTGGTGCGCGAGACGGTGGGCGATCTTGACGCCGAGATCGAGATCGAGCCGGGCCGGCTGATCGCCGGCAACGCCGGGCTGCTGGTGTCGAAGGTGATCTACGTCAAGCACGGCGAGGGCCGCGATTTCCTGATCCTCGACGCGGCGATGAACGATCTGGTGCGCCCGGCGATGTACGACGCGCACCACGACATCGTGCCGCTGGTCGAGCCCGCGCCGGGCGTCGCGCCGCGCCCGATGGACGTGGTCGGCCCGGTCTGCGAGACCGGCGACACCTTCGCCCGCGCGCGCAACCTGCCGCCGCTTGCCGCGGGCGATCTGGTGGCGTTCCGCTCGGCCGGGGCCTATGGCGCGGTGATGGCGTCCGAGTACAATTCGCGCCCGCTGGTGCCCGAGGTGCTGGTGCGCGGGGATCAATTCGCCGTGGTGCGTGCCCGGCCGAGCTTTGACGAAATGCTCTCACGCGATACCATCCCCCATTGGTTGGAGTGAATCGGGCCCGAGACCCGGCTTCGCCGTGGCTGGAGGCAGCGATGCAGACCCCCGAAGACCCCACCACGACCGACGACCCCATCGCGACCGCCGAGGCGCGGCTGGCGACGCAGATCCGCCGGGCGCGCCGGGCGCTGGCGGCGGAGCGCGTCGTGCGCGGATTCTGGCCGGTGGCGACGCTGGCGATGCTGGCGGGCGCGGTCTGGGCGTTCGGCGTGCTGGCGGCGATCGGCCCGGTGGGGGCGCTGGCGGCGCTGGTGCTGCTGGGTCTGGCCTTGCTGGTCGCGCTGTGGCGCGGCGCGCGCGGCTTCCGCTGGCCGACGCGGGCCGAGGCGGTGGCGCGGCTGGACGCGCGGCTGCCGGGGCGGCCGATCTCGGCGCTGCAGGACCGGATCGCCATCGGCGCGAACGACCCCGGCACGCAGGCGCTGTGGGCGCGGCACCTGGAACGCATGGCCGAGCGCGCCGCCGCGGCGCGCGCCGCGCGGCCCGACCTGCGGGTCTCGTCGCGCGATCCCTGGGCGCTGCGCCTTCTGGCGCTGGTCGCGATCATCGCCGCCGCGCTGTTCGCGCGGGCGCCGGCGCCGGTCGAACTGGCAGTGCCGGTCGGCCCCGGCGGGCCGTCCGTCGCCGACATCGCCGCCGGACCCAGCTACGAGGCGTGGGCCAACCCGCCGGCCTACACCGGCCGGCCGACGGTCTACCTGACCGAGGACCGGCCGCGCGACCTGGAGCTGCCGATCGGCACCGAGATCACCGTCCGGGTCTACGGCGGCGAGGCCGGCTTCGCCTTGAGCGAAAGCGTCTCCGGCGCCGGCGCCGGGCTGGAGCCGATCGCCGAGGGCATCCTGTCGACCACGTTCGAGGCGCGGCGGCCCGGGGCGTTCGGCCTGACCCAGCAGGGGCGCGAGCTGGCGGAATGGCAGGTCTCGATCCTGCCCGACCAGCCGCCGGACGTGGCCTTCGCCGAGGAGGTGACGCAGAACGTCTCGGGGGCGATGGAACTGGCCTACAGCGCCAGCGACGACTATGGCGTCGCCGGCGGCACCGCCCGCATCACCCTGGACCTGGACGCGGTGGACCGCCGCTTCGGCCTCGACGCAGCGCCCGAGCCGCGCGAGGCGCTGGTGCTGGACCTGCCGCTGCCGCTGACCGGCGACACCGACCGGATCGACGAAACCCTGGTCGAGGATCTGTCGCGGCATCCCTGGTCCGGGCTGCCGGTCACCATCGAGCTGCAGGTGTTCGACGCCGCCGAGCAGACCGCCGAGGCCGAAGCCGGCGACGTGACGCTGCCCGGCCGCAGCTTCTTCGACCCGCTGGCGCGGGCGGTGCTGGAACAGCGCCGCGACCTGCTGTGGAACCGCGAGAACGCGCCGCGCGTCGACATGATGCTGCGCACCATCACCCACGCGCCCGAGGACATCTTCACCGGCCCGACGGCGTTCATGCTGGTGCGCATGGCGCTGCGCCGGCTGGGTTACGCGCGCGAGGACGGCGAGCTTTCCGCCGCCGAGCGCGACGATGTCGCCGAGCTGTTGTGGAATGCCGCGCTTGCGATCGAGGACGGCACCCTGTCGGACGCGCGCGAGCGCCTGCGCCGGGCGCAGGACCGGCTGTCCGAGGCGCTGCGCAACGGCGCCACCGACGACGAGATCGCGCAGCTGATGGAAGAGCTGCGCCAGGCGATGCAGGACTACATGCAGCAGCTGGCGCAGGAGGCGCTGCGCAATGCCGATGACATGGCGCAGCAGGACCAGCAGAACCAGATGCAGCTGAGCCAGGACCAGCTGCAGCAGCTTCTGGACCGGATCCAGGAACTGGCGGAGAGCGGCCAGCAGGAACAGGCGCAGGCGCTGCTGGAACAGCTGCGACAGATGCTGGAGAACCTGCAGATGCAGGTGCAGCGCGGCGGTCAGGGCCAGCAGGGCCAGCAGATGATGCAGGAGCTGCAGGACACGCTGCGCCAGCAGCAGGGTCTCGCCGACGACAGCTTCCAGGAACTGCAGCGCCAGTTCAACCAGGGCCAGCCGGGTCAGCAGGGCCAGCCGCAGATGCCGGGGCAGGGACAGCTGGGGCAGAACCAGCCCGGTCAGCCGGGGCAGCAGCCGATGCCGAGCCAGCCGGGGCAGGACGGCCAGCCGGGCCTGTCGGCCGAACAGCTGGCCGAGCGGCAGGAAGCGCTGCGCCAGATGCTCGACGGGCTGCGCGGCCGCCTGCCGGCGCCCGGCACCGAGGAGGGCGCCGACGCACGCGAGCGCCTGGGCGACGCCGAGGACAGCATGGGCCAGGCCCGCGACCGGCTGGACGAGGGCGACCTGAGCGGCGCGCTCGACCGACAGGCCGACGTGATGGACGCGCTGCGCGACGGCATCCGCGGGCTGGGCGAGGAAATGCAGCAGGCGCAGCAGAACCAGGGCAACATGGGCGAGCAGCCGGGCGAGGGCTATGCCAACGACAACCGCGACCCGCTGGGCCGGCCGTCGGGGGCGCGCGGCAACATCCGCTCCGACGAGAACATGCTGCCCGGTGTCGACGCCATGCAGCGCGCGCGCGAGCTGTTCGACGAGATCCGCCGCCGCGCCGGCGAGCAGTCCCGCCCGACCGAGGAACTCGATTACCTGCGCCGCCTGCTCGACCGGTTCTGACGCCGCGCCTGCGCCGCAGCCGCGCCCGGCGGCGACGCCGGGCGGACGGTCCGCGCGGCAACCCCGGGACGATCCGCGTAGCGGCGAGCTGACTACGAGAATTGCGGGCCTGCGCGATATCGCACCTGGGTCAGTGTCGGTCGCCGCCGGCCGGCGCGGCTTCGATCCCGATCCGGCCGCTCAGTCCGCCAGACCCGGCTGGTCGAGCAGCGTGCGCCCCTGCCGGTCCTCGACCTCGATCACCCACAGGTCCGGATCGAAACCGCGCTGGCGGGCGGCGGCGGCGTCGACCTCGGCCTCCTCGCCCTCGGCCAGCAGGCCCCACATCCGCACGCCGTCCATCCCGAACTGCCGCTGGAACAGCCGGGCCTGCCCGTCGAGCGTGTTCAGCTTCACCAGAACCGCGCCGGCGGTGGCGTCGCCGCTGGCGACGACGAAGGCGGGAATGTCCGCAAGCCGCAGCCGCGCCAGGTAGGCGCGGACCCAGAAATCGGCGGTGACGCGGGTCATGACCGGAAAATGCTGCGCTGTTTCATCCGCGCCTGAAAGCACAGAACGCCACGCCGCGAAAGGGCGCGCGGCGATGCATCGCCATCCTCGGTGGCAGGGCCCGTTTCGGCTCGACAGCGCGTGCCGGCAGGAATACTCAGGTTCGATGCTGACAGGAGGGCTGCGGTGAACGATCTGGAGTCCCTTCTTGCCCGCGCGCTCGACGCGGTGGTGGGGATGGACCAATGCGGCCGGGTGACCGCCTGGAACCGGACGGCCGAGGAGATCTTCGGCTGGTCGCGAAGCGAGGTGATCGGTGCCCGGCTGGGCGATCTGATCGTGCCGCCCGAACACCGCGAGGCGCACGAGCGCGGTCTCGAACACTATAACCGGACCGGCGAGGGCCCGGTGCTGGAGACGCGGATCCGCATCGATGCGCGGCACCGGGACGGGCACCGGTTCCCGATCGAGCTGTCGATCTTCCCGATGAAGGAGGACGGCGGCAGGCGGATCTTCTATGGTTTCATGCGCAGTCTTGCCGCCGAGGTGCGCCACCGCCGCGAACAGGAACTGCGCACCCGCGAGGCCGAAATCCTGCTGCAGGTGGCCGACAAGCTGCTCGAGGACATCTCGTTCGAGGATTTCACCCTGTTCTGCCTCGAAGAGGTCTGCGCGCTGGCCGGGCTGCATGCGGGGCACCTGTTCACCGTGCGCGGCAGCGGGCGGGAGCGGACGCTGGTGCCCAGCAACATCTGGCACATCAGCGAGCGGCGGTTCGCGCCGGTGATCGACGCCACCCGGCAGGTGCGCTTGGGGTACGGAGAGGGATTGCCCGGCCGCGCGTGGCGGGAGGGCAGCCTGGTGTATCAGCCCGACCTGGCGTCGGACCTCGGCTTCGCGCGGCGCGACGCCTTTTCCGGTGCCGGGCTGACCTGCGGCATAGCCCTGCCGGTGCTGCGCGGCGGCAATGTCCACGCGGTGCTCGAATTCTTCGGCACCGAGGCGTCGCGTTTCGATCCCGACATCCTGCGCCTGGTGCGGACCGTGGGCAGCCAGATCGGCCTGGCGATCCAGCGCAAGCACGAGGCGGAACGCCGCGAGACGCTGCGCGGCGAGCTTGCGCACCGGGTCAGCAACAGCCTCACGATCCTCGCCTCGATCTACCGCAACTGCGCCCGCAGCGCCGCCACGATCGAGGATCTGTCCGCCGCGTTCCTCGGCCGGCTGACGGCGGTCGGCAACGCCAACCGGCTGGCGATCCAGGAGGCGGACCAGTCCGTCGAGCTTGTGGATCTGGTCCGCGAGGCGATCGGTCTGGTGCCCGAGTCCGGGAAGGTGCCCGTCGACGTGCCGGCGCTGAAGATCGCAAGCGACATGGTGATGCCGCTGTCACTGGTCCTGAACGAGCTGGCCACCAACGCGCTGAAGCACGGCGATCACGACTCCGGCGATCTCGCGCTGATGATCCGCGGCGAGATCGACGCCGATTCCGGCGATCTGGTGCTGTACTGGCACGAACGACGGACCGAGCCGCTGAGCGCCGATCCGACCGCGCGCGTCGGCTTCGGCAGCCGGCTGATCTCGGGCATGATCGAGGGCCGGCTGGGCGGGCGGTTCGAGCGCCACATCGACGCCTGCGGCTGCCGGGTCCAGATCCGCGTTCCGCTGGGCGTCGCGCACGCGCCGGCCGCGGCGCAAGGCTAACGCGCCGGCGGCCGGGCCGCGGCCGCCACGGCCCCTGCCGTGCGCCGGCTCAGCTGCCGTCCGAGTAATCCAGCCCCATCTCGGAATAGCGCTCGGCCTCGTTCTGCCAGTTCTCGCGCACCCGCACTTCGATGAACAGATGCACCTTGCGGTCCAGGAACGCGGACAGCTCCTGCCGGGCCATGGTGCCGACCTGTTTCATCGTCTGGCCCTTGGGGCCCAGCGCGATGCCGCGATGGCCGGGGCGGGCGACGTAGACCACCTGCTCGATCCGCACCGAGCCGTCCTTGCGTTCCTCCCACTGCTCGGTCTCGACCGTCAGCTGGTAGGGCAGTTCCTGGTGCAGGCGCAGGGTCAGCTTCTCGCGGGTGATCTCGGCGGCGATCATCCGCAGCGGCAGATCGGCGATCTGGTCCTCGGGGTAGAGCCAGGGGCCGTCGGGCATCCGCGCGCCCAGCCAGGACTTCAGGTCGGCGACGCCATGACCCTTCTCGGCCGAGATCATGAACGTCGCGGCGAAATCGCGGCGGGCGTTCAGTTGCTGGCTCAGCGCCAGCAATGCCTCGCGCTTCACCCGGTCGATCTTGTTGATCGCCAGCACGACCGGCTTGCCGACGCGCTCCGCCAGCGCCTCGAGGATGCTTTCCACGCCCTCGGTGATGCCGCGGTGCGCCTCGACCATCAGCACGACGATGTCGGCGTCGGCGGCACCGGACCAGGCCGCGCTGACCATCGCCCGGTCCAGGCGGCGGCGCGGCGCGAACAGGCCGGGCGTGTCGACGAAGACGATCTGCGCGGCCCCTTCCAGCGCGACGCCGCGGATCCGGGCGCGGGTGGTCTGCACCTTGTGGGTGACGATCGAGACCTTGGCCCCGACCATCCGGTTCAGCAGCGTCGACTTGCCGGCGTTCGGCTCGCCGATCAGCGCGACGAAGCCGCAGCGGGTCTGCTCATCGGTCATCTGTGCTCTCCAGCCGCTCCAGCAGCATGGCGGCGGCGGCCTGCTGTGCGGCGCGTTTCGAATTCGCGGTGGCGGTGGCACGCTCGCCCGAGGCAAGGGTCGCGGCGATGGTGAACACCGGCGCATGGTCGGGGCCCGCGCGGGCCTCCTCGATGTAGTCCGGGGGCGCCATGCCCCGCGCCTGCGCCCATTCCTGCAGCGCGGTCTTGGCGTCGGTGCCGTGCTCGTCGGCGCGGGCGATGCGGTCGTGCCACAGCCGCAGCACCAGCGCGCGGGTGTGCTCGAAGCCGGCGTCGAGGTAGACGGCGGCGATCACCGCCTCCATCGCGTCGGCCAGCAGCGCCTGCTTGCGGCGCCCGCCGGTGGCGCGTTCGGACTTGCCCATCATCAGCGCGTCGCCCAGCTGGATCGCCTCGGCGACCTCGGCCAGCGCCTCGCGGCGGACCAGGTTGTTGAAGCGCGGCGCCAGCGCGCCCTCGCGGGCGTTGGTGTCGGCGGCCAGCAGCGCCTCGGCGATCACCAGGCCGAGGATCCGGTCGCCGAGAAACTCCAGCCGCTGGTTGTCGCGCCGCACCGGCCCCGACAGCGAGGCATGGGTCAGCGCCTCCACCAGCAGGCGCGGGTCGGTGAAGTCGTGGCCGAGCCGCGTCGCGAACGCCGCCTGTGCCGGGTTCAGCTTCAATTCACCGCCTTGAAGAAGCGGTCGCCGCGCCAGGTCCAGAAATACAGGATCGAGGCGCCGGCGGACGAGAAGATGATGCGGTCCGCGCGGCCGATCAGGTTGCGGTAGGGCACGAAGCCGACGCCGTTTGCGGCGGGGCTGAAGCGGCTGTCGACCGAGTTGTCGCGGTTGTCGCCCATGAAGAAGAAATGCCCCTCGGGCACGGTGAAAGGCCCCTTGTCGTCGGCCGGGGTGTCGTCGATGTTCAGCACGCTGTAGCTCTTGCCGCCGGGCAGCGTCTCGGTGAACTTCTCCTTGCTGCACTCGCCGCCCAGGCCGACCGGGCCGTCGCGCAGGCAGCGCGGGAAGCTGCCCATCGGGCCCTGTGCCAGGTAGGTCTCGGTGAAGCTGCCGGCGGGGTCCTGCGGCACCGGCTCGCCGTTCAGGATGACGCGGCCGCCGCGGGTCTCGACGGTGTCGCCGGGCAGGCCGATCAGCCGCTTGATGTAGTCCTCGCCGGTGGCGGGATGGCGGAACACCACCACGTCGCCGCGCTCGGGCATCGAGCCCAGCAGCCGGCCTTCCTTGTCCTCGAACGCGCCGCACAGGTTGAAGCTCTTGTAGGACGGGCACGACATCGCCGAATAGCCGTAGGCGAACTTGTTCACGAACAGGAAATCGCCGATCAGCAGCGTGTCCTTCATCGAGCCGGACGGAATCCAGAACGGCTGGAACAGCAGCGTGCGGATGA
Organism: Halovulum marinum; assembly: GCF_009697225.1. GTDB lineage: Bacteria > Pseudomonadota > Alphaproteobacteria > Rhodobacterales > Rhodobacteraceae > Halovulum > Halovulum marinum. Next base: position 169,024 of record NZ_WIND01000001.1, on the reverse strand, counting down.
TCCCGGCCAGCACCAGCGCATAGACCAGGGTCTTGATCAGTTCCAGCAGGCCGCCGCCTGCGGCCTTCGCCCGCTTACTCATCTGCTCGAATGTCCTCGTCCCGGGAAACAGGGCCGCTTGTCGCGCCTGACCCTGCCTCTGTCAAGCGTCCGCCCCGATGTCGCCACCGGGGCCCGGCGCGGGCGGCGCGCCGGCCGCCGGCCGCGCCTCGATCACCACGAACGCCTGCGCCCACGGGTGGTCGTCGGTCAGGGTGACGTGGATCACCGCCTCGTGGCCGGGCGGGGTGATCTGCCGCAGCCGCTCGGCCGCCCAGCCGCTGACGTGCATTACCGGCTGCCCGGTGGTCAGGTTGCTGACCGACATGTCCTTCCAGCCGATGCCCATGCGCAGCCCGGTGCCCAGCGCCTTCGAGCACGCCTCCTTCGCCGCCCAGCGCTTGGCATAGGTGCCGACGGTATCGGCGCGGCGCTCGGCCTTGCGCTGCTCGGTCTCGGTGAAGACGCGGGTGCGGAACCGGTCGCCGAAACGCTCCAGCGTCGCGCCGATGCGGTCGATGTTGCACAGGTCGGTGCCGATGCCGAGAATCATGCTGCCTGCCGGGGGATAATCTGTCTGATGCCTGACCGCGCCCTTGTAGGTGCAACGCGCGCCGGGGGCAACGCCACCGCGGCGGTGGCTCAGGCCGCGCCCTCGCCGAAGGCGGCGCGGCGGGCGGCGTCCATCTCGGCACGCATCCGGCGGATGGCGCTGTCGAGGCCCGAAAAGATCGCCTCGCCGATCAGGTAGTGGCCGATGTTCAGCTCCATCACCTCGGGGAAGGCGGCGACGGGGCGCACCGTGTCGTAGGTCAGGCCGTGGCCGGCGTGCACCTCCAGCCCCAGCTCGTGCGCGAAGCGGGCCATATCGCGCAGGCGCGCCAGCTCGCGCTCGCGGTCCTCGGTGCGGCCCTCGGCATGGGCGTCGCAATAGGCGCCGGTGTGCAGTTCGATCACCGGCGCGCCGATGCGGTGCGCGGCCTCGATCTGGCGCCGGTCGGCGGCGATGAAGATCGACACCCGGCAGCCGGCGTCGCGCAGCGGGGCGATGAAATGCGCCAGCCGGTTCTCGTCCTGCGCCACCTCCAGCCCGCCCTCGGTGGTCCGCTCCTCGCGCTTTTCGGGGACGATGCAGACCGCGTGCGGGGTGTGGCGCAGGGCGATCGCCTGCATCTCGTCGGTGGCGGCCATCTCGAAGTTCAGCGGCACCGAGATCTGGGCCAGCAGCGCCTCGATGTCGCGGTCGCGGATGTGGCGCCGGTCCTCGCGCAGGTGCGCGGTGATGCCGTCGGCGCCGGCGGCCTCGGCCAGGACCGCGGCCCGCACCGGGTCGGGCACGTCGCCGCCGCGGGCGTTGCGCACGGTGGCGACGTGATCGATGTTCACGCCCAGACGCAGGCGGCCCAGCGGACGTTTCAATCCGGGGATATCCGGTCCGGTCGTCGGCTGCCCGGTCATCGGCCGCCCTCCTCGATCAGGCGCTTGCGCGCCGGCGCGGCCGAGGCGATGCGCTGCTGCGCCCGCTCGAACAGCCGCTTGCGGCGCCGCGCCTGATACGCGGCGACCAGCGGCCGGGTCAGGAAATACATTGCCGTGGCGGTGGCCAGCCCTGGCAGGATGCCGCCCACGAAGTAGGGCACGAACACCTCCCAGAAGAAGGTGCCCAGCGGTTGCCAGGCGGGCTCGCCGAAGCCGAACATCGCCTTGGTCGACTGCCACAGGCCCGAGGTCGCGCCGGCGAAGCCTTCCCTCAGGCTGTGCATGCTCTCGCCGCTGCGCGCCGCGCCCATGATCTTGCGGCCCAGGCCCAGCGCGGTGCCGGCGATGAACGGAAAGGTCAGCGGGTTTCCGAACAGCGTGCCCAGGAACGACGCCAGCAGGTTGCCGCGCACGATCAGCGCGAGGATCCCGGCATAGATGAAATGCAGCCCGAACAGCGGGCTGAACGACACGAAGACGCCGCAGGCGAACCCCAGGGCGATCTTGTGCGGCGTGTCGGGCAGCCGCTTCAGCCGGTGGCCGAAATACTCGATCGCACGCCGCCAGCCCGAGGACGGGTAGATGAACTCCCGTACCTGCCTGACCGTCGACAGCGGTTTGCGGCGCTTGAACACCATGACGCCGGAACGCCCCTTCCCGTTTCCTCGCCCGGCCCCCCGCGGGGGCGGGATTTCATACCTTGTGACGCACCGGTTCGGCCGATGCCCCGCGCAACCTGCGTACCTGGCTGATGTCCGAATCGGCCTCCAGCGCGGTCTGCACGTTGTGCAGATGCTTCATGTCGCGCACTTCCAGATCGATAACCATCCGATAGAAATCCGGTTTCCGATCGGTAAACACGATGTCGCTGATATTCGCGTGCTGCTCGCCGATCAAGGTGCAGATCCGTCCAAGTACACCGGCGTCGTTCGCCACCGTCGCCTCGATACTCGCCAAATGGGGCACGCGTGCGGCAGAGGGCGTCCACGCCAGGTCGATCCAGTTCTCGGCGTCGTCCTCCAGCGCGGCCAGCGTCGGGCAGTCGATGGCATGCACCTGCACGCCCTGACCCTTGACCGCGATGCCGATGATCCGCTCGCCCGGGATCGGCTGGCAGCAGGGCGCGGGCTGCGCGCGCTGGCCGTCGCCCAGGCCGACGATCGGGCGCTCGGCGTCGGCGTCGGCGGCGTGGCCGGGGCGCCCGGACTGGTCGATCAGCTCGGGGTAGAGCGTGCCGACCAGGTCGCGCCCGGTGACCTCGGCCGCGCCCAGCCGCGCCAGCAACTCGTCGGCGTCGGGCAGGCCCATCTGGTTGGCGGCGGTGCGCAGCGCCTTGTCGCTGGCCTTCTTGCCGATCCGCTCCAGCGCCACGCGGGCGATCTCGCGGCCCAGGGCGATGTGTCCGGCGCGGTGCTCCTCGCGCAGGCTGCGGCGGATCGCCGCCTTCGCCCGGCCGGTGACCACCATGTCCTCCCAGCTGGCCTGCGGTCGCTGGCCCTCGGCGCGGATGATGGTCACCGACTGGCCGTTGCGCAGCCGGGTCCACAGCGGCACGCGCTGGCCGTCGACCTTGGCGCCGACGCATGAATCGCCGATCCGCGTATGGATCGCGTAGGCGAAGTCGATCGGCGTGGCGCCGCGCGGCAGCTTGATGACCTCGCCCTTGGGGGTGAAGCAGAACACCTGGTCGGTGAACATCTCCAGCTTGACGTGCTCGAGAAAGTCGTTCGGGTTGTCCGCCGCCTCGAAGCGCTCGGTCAGCTGCGCCAGCCAGCGCACCGGGTCGACCGCGAACGGGTTCTCGAACCGCTCGCCCTCGCGGTAGGACCAGTGCGCGGCGACGCCGGTCTCGGCGACCTCGTGCATCTGCCGGGTGCGGATCTGGATCTCGACCCGCTTCGCGCTGCGCCCCGACACCGTGGTGTGGATCGAGCGGTAGCCGTTCGACTTCGGCTGGCTGATGTAGTCCTTGAACCGCCCCGGCACCGCCGCCCAGCGGCGATGCACCGCGCCCAGCGCGACATAGCAGTCCTCGACGCTGCCGGTGATGATGCGGAAGCCGTAGATATCCGACAGGCGGCCGAACACCTCGCCCTTTTCCTGCATCTTGCGCCAGATCGAGTAGGGCTTCTTCTCGCGGCCCATGACCTGCGCCTCGACGCCGCAGTCGTCCAGCAGCTTGCGGATGTCCTCGGTGATCCGGGGAATCAGGTCGCCGGTGTCCTTCTTCAGGGTGATGAAGCGGCGCATGATCGACTGGCGCGCGTCCGGGTTCAGCACCCGGAACGAGATGTCCTCGAGTTCCTCGCGCATCCACTGCATGCCCATGCGGCCGGCCAGCGGCGCGTAGATGTCCATCGTCTCGCGCGCCTTGCGGACCTGCTTCTCGTGCGGCAGGAACTTGATCGTGCGCATGTTGTGCAGACGGTCGGCAAGCTTGACCAGGATCACCCGCAGATCCTTGGACATCGAGATCAGCAGCTTGCGGAAGTTCTCGGCCTGCTCGGTCTCGACCGAGGACAGCTCGAGGTTGGTCAGCTTGGTGACGCCGTCGACCAGCTGCGCGACATCGCCGCCGAAGCGTTTCTCCAGCGCGCGGAAGGTCGAGCCGGTGTCCTCGATCGTGTCGTGCAGCAACGCGGTGACGATGGTGGCGTCGTCCAGCCGCTGCTCGGCCAGCAGGCACGCGACCTCGACCGGGTGGCTGAAGTAGGGCTCCCCGGACGAGCGCAGCTGGCCCTCGTGCGCCGCCATGCCATAGGCATAGGCGGCGCGGATCAGCGACTCGTCGGACCGGGGGTTGTAGACCTTGATGAGGTCGACAAGTTCGTCGTCGCTCAGCATCTCGGTCAAGGCGGGTTCACCCCTCGCCCTGCGCCTCCATCAGGGCGCGCAGCAACTTCTCTTCGGACTGGTCGTCCTCGGCCGGGGCGGGCTGGTCGTTCGACATCAGCAGCGCCATCGAGTCCTCTTCGGGCTCGTCGACCTCGATCTGACGCTGGTTGCTCTCGATCGCGCTCTCGCGCAGCGTCTCGGCGGTCAGCGTCTCGTCCGCGATCTCGCGCAGGGCGACGACCGGGTTCTTGTCGTTGTCGCGGTCGACGGTCAGACCGGCGCCCGAGGACAACTCGCGCGCGCGGTGCGCGGCAAGCATCACTAGCTCGAAACGGTTCGGAACTTTGTCGACGCAATCTTCGACGGTTACGCGGGCCATGAAAGCCACCTCCGGTCAAGTGTCAGGCTGCGGAAAGCACTCAGATACGCATCGGCGGCGGGAAATGCAAGGGCGAAGCGACGCCGGCGGGGGCGCATCCGCGGCGCCGGGGGCCGGGCAGGCGGACCCCACGCGATCGCGTGGCCCGGGCCACGGGTCAGTATCCGCGCCCGGACCTATCCGATAGGATATATGCAAGGCATTCCGGATATTCGGGGTTTTACCTGCGCGCACGGCGAACTACCTTCACACCGTTGTCGCATTTACAAGCCCCGCGGAATTGCAGCCGGCGGGCCAAACGCATTCAGGAGCGCGCCCCCACCATGTTTTATCGCGATGAGCGCCTCGCGCTTTTCATTGACGGATCAAACCTTTATGCGGCCGCGAAGGCGCTGGGCTTCGACATCGACTACAAGCTGCTGCGGGCCGAGTTCATGCGCCGCGGCAAACTGCTGCGTGCGTTCTACTACACCGCTCTGCTTGAGACGGACGAGTACTCGCCGATCCGCCCGCTGGTCGACTGGCTGCACTACAACGGCTTCGCCATGGTGACCAAGCCCGCCAAGGAGTTCACCGACGCCGCCGGCCGCCGCAAGGTCAAGGGCAACATGGACATCGAGCTGGCCGTCGACGCGATGGAACTGGCGCCGCATGTCGACCACATCGTGCTGTTCTCCGGCGACGGCGACTTCCGCCCGCTGGTCGAAAGCCTGCAGCGCTCGGGCGTGCGGGTCTCGGTGGTCTCGACGATCCGCTCGCAGCCACCGATGATCGCCGACGAGCTGCGCCGGCAGGCCGACAACTTCATCGAACTCGAGGATCTGCGCGAGGTCATCGGCCGTCCCCCGCGCGAGGACAACCCGCGCTACCAGCAGCGCGAGGCGGAAGAAAGCTGATCGCCGCAAAGTCGCTGCCCGAGCCGCCGCGCGAGTGCGCGCGCTGTCCGCGACTGGTTGCCTACCGCCGCACGCTCGCCGCCGCGCACCCGGACTGGTGGGGCGGCGCCGTGCCGTCCTTCGGTCCGGACGACGCGCGGCTGCTGGTGCTGGGTCTGGCGCCGGGGCGGATGGGCGCACACCGCACCGGGCGCGCCTTCACCGGCGACGCCTCCGGGCCCACGCTCTACGCGGCGCTGGCGGCGCACGGCTTCACCCGCGGCACCTTCGACGGCCGCCCCGACGACGGGCTGGACCTGGTCGACTGCATGGTCAGCAATGCGGTGCGCTGCGTGCCGCCCGCGAACCGGCCCACGGCGGCCGAGACCGCCGGCTGCCGCCCCTACCTTGCCGCGCGCCTCGCGGCGCTGCCGCGGCTGCGCGCGGTGCTGTGCCTGGGCCGCGTCGCGCACGAGGCGCTGCTGCGCGCGCTGGGCGCGCGGCTGGCAGACCATCCCTTCGCGCACGGCGCGCGGCACGCGGTGTCCGGGCTGGCAGTGTTCGACAGCTACCACTGCTCGCGCTACAACATGAACACGGGGCGGCTGACGCCGCAGATGTTCCATGCTGTTGTCGGCGCGGTCGCCGCCGAGTTCTGAGGTGCGATGACCGAATCCCTGCTGTCGCTGGTCGGGCTGTTCGTGGCAGCCTTCGGCGCCGCCACCCTGCTGCCGTTCCAGTCCGAAGTGGTGTTCGTCGGCCTGCAGTTGCGCGGCGTGGCCGCGCCCTGGCTGCTGGTGCTGGTGGCCAGCGTCGGCAACACGCTGGGCTCGGTGCTGAACTGGGCGATCGGGCGCGGGATCGAGCGATTCCGCGGCCGGCGCTGGTTTCCGGTGACCGACGCGCAACTGGCGAAGGCGCAGGACTGGTATGTGCGCTGGGGGCTGTGGTCGCTGCTGGTCAGCTGGGCGCCGTTCGGCGACGCGGTGACGGTGGTGGCGGGGGTGATGCGCTGCCCGCTGTGGGTGTTCGTGACCATCGTCGGGGCGGTCAAGACCGCGCGCTATGTGCTGCTGCTCTGGGGCGTGGGGCTTCTCTGACCGGCTTTCTCCGCGCGCCGTCTGGCATCCCGGCGTGCCAGTCCATATAGTCCGCCCGAACCCGAACACCGGAGGTCCGCATGACACCGCTGACGCTGTATCTGGCCGCGCCACGGGGCTTCTGCGCCGGCGTCGACCGCGCCATCAAGATCGTCGAGATGGCGATCGAGAAATGGGGCGCGCCGGTCTACGTCCGGCACGAGATCGTGCACAACAAGTTCGTCGTCGACGGGCTGCGCGACAAGGGCGCGGTGTTCGTCGAGGATCTCGACGACTGCCCGCCCGACCGGCCGGTGATCTTTTCCGCGCACGGCGTGCCCAAGGCGATCCCGGCCGAGGCCGAGCGGCGCCGGATGGTCTATGTCGACGCCACCTGCCCGCTGGTCTCGAAGGTGCACATCGAGGCGGACCGGCATCACCGCAACGGCCTGCAGATGGTGATGATCGGCCACGCCGGCCACCCCGAGACGATCGGCACCATGGGCCAGCTGCCCGAGGGCGAGGTGCTGCTGGTCGAGACCGAGGCCGATGTCGGCAGGCTGGAGCCTCGCGATCCCGCGCGGCTGGCCTTCATCACCCAGACGACGCTTTCGGTGGACGATACCGCCGGCATCGTCGCGGCGCTGAAGGCGCGATTCCCGGAGATCATCGGGCCGCACAAGGAAGACATCTGCTACGCCACCACCAACCGCCAGCAGGCGGTCAAGGCGATGGCACCGAAGATCGACGCGCTGCTGGTGATCGGCGCGCCGAACTCGTCGAACTCGCGGCGGCTGGTCGAGGTCGGCGCGCGCTCGGGCTGCGGCTATGCGCAGCTGGTGCAGCGCGCCGCCGACATCGACTGGCGCGCGCTGGAAGGCGCGCGGGCAGTGGGCATCACCGCCGGCGCCTCGGCCCCCGAGGCGCTGGTCGAGGAGGTGATCGACGCCTTCCGCGCCCGCTATGCGGTGACCATGCAGGAGGTGACGACCGCGGTCGAGAACGTCGAGTTCAAGGTGCCCCGCGTGCTGCGCGAAGGCCCCGAGGCGGTCCGCGCCTGATGGCCGGCGCGCGGGTGCCGCTGCCCGCCGCGGCGCTGGGCGTGGCGGGGCTGCTGCCTTTCGCCGCCGGCGCGCTGGCGGCCTGGGGGCTGATGCCCGGCATCTCGAACCCGTTCACCGGGCTGCTGGTCCTGCAGACTTACGGTGCGGCGATCCTGGCGTTCATGGGCGGCTGCCTGTGGGGCTTTGCCGCGCAGGCGGCGCGCGCCGGCTGGCTGGCGCTGGGCCTGTCGGCGATCCCGGCGCTGTGGGCGTTCGGCGCGAACTTCGCCGCCGACGCGATCGAGGCGCTGATCGCGGGCTTCGTCGTACTGATGCTGCTCGACGCGGTGTCGGTGGCGCGCGGCCTCGGCCCCGCCTGGTGGCTGCGGCTGCGGCTGCCGCTGACCGCGGTGGTGCTGATCTGCCTGATCGCCGGGGCGCTTGCGTGAGCGCGGATCCCGCTACCATGGCCTATTACGACGCCGAGGCACGCGCCTTCGGCGATCACGCCGAGGCGCAGGCCGACCACGTCCGGCTGGAGGCCTTCGCGGCGCTGCTGCCGGACGGCGGCCGGGTGCTGGACTACGGCTGCGGCACCGGCTGGGCGGCGGCGGCGCTGGCGGCCAGGGGCTTTCGCGCCGACGCCACCGACGCCAGCGAGGGCATGATTGCCGAGGCCGCCCGCCGCCACGGCGTCGCGGCGCGGCGCGCGGTGTTCCGCACGCTCTCGGTGCGCCAGCGCTACGACGGGATCTGGTGCGCCGACGCGCTGCACCACGCCGACCGCGCCGACCGCGCCGCGATCTTCGAGCGCATGGGCACCGCGCTGCGCCCCGGCGCGCCGCTGTTCCTGTCGGTGCTCAAGGGCCCCGTCGACTGGCGCGACGAGCGCGGCTGCCTGTTCTGCCCCTTCCGCGAGGACGAGATGACCGAACTTCTGGCCGCGAACGGCTTCGAGATGCCGGACTACGACCACGGCACCGGGCGGCTGTTCGACGGCAAGCCGGTGCTGACGCTGTATGTGCAGGCCCTCGCCCATGGCTGAGATCGTGGCCTATACCGACGGCGCCTGTTCCGGCAATCCCGGCCCCGGCGGCTGGGGCGTGGTGCTGCAGGCGCGCGACGGCGAGCGGGTGATCAAGCAGCGCGAGCTGTCCGGCGGCGAGGCGCTGTCAACCAACAACCGGATGGAGCTGACCGCCGCGATCGAGGCGCTGCGTGCGCTCGGCAAGCCCACCGCGGTGCGGATCGTCACCGACAGCACCTATGTCCGCGACGGCATCACCAAATGGGTACACGGCTGGAAGCGCAACGGCTGGAAGACCGCGGCGCGGAAGCCGGTGAAGAACGCCGAGCTGTGGCGCGAACTGGACGAGGCCGCCCGCGCCCACGACGTCACCTGGGACTGGATCAAGGGCCACGCCGGCCACCCCGAGAACGAGCGCGCGGACGAGCTGGCCCGGGGCGGCATGGCGCCGTTCAAGCGCGCGGGCTGAGGCTCCGGGGCCGGCGCAGGGCGCGGCCGGCGGATCCGGCCCGCGCGGCTCAGCGTTCGCGGAACCGGGTTCATAGCCACAGCGCGCCGAGCGCGCCGAGGATCGCGCCCAGCAGGCCGACGAAGGCGCCCAGCAGCCACAGGCCCAGCCACAGCACCGCATAGCCGACCAGCGCGCCGCCCGCACCCAGCGCCGCCGCCAGGCCGGAGCCGATGCGCAGCTCCATCGCCCGGTCGCCGATCAGCCCGACCACCGCGCCCAGCGCCATCAGCAGCAGAAATCCCATGTCGCGTCCCCCGTTGCCCGGCGGCCAGTCTAGCGGCTGCGCGCCGGCGGCGGAACCGCTCGGCCCAGCGTCGTGCCCGCGGGCAGCGCCAACCCGCGCAGAAAGCTGTCGGCGTCCTGCGCCGCGCGGCCGGCGCGCTGGGCGCGGGTGATCTCGACCGCGCCGGTGCCGCAGGCGACGGTCAGCCCGGCAAGGACGGTGCCGGGGGCGCCGGCGCCGTTCGCCGGACGCGCGCCGAGCAGCTTGATGCGCTCGCCGCCGGCCTCGGTCCAGGCGCCGGGGAAGGGGGCAAGGCCGCGGATCTGCCGGGCGACCTCGTCGGCCGGCCGGGTCCAGTCGATCCGCGCGTCGGCCTTGTCGATCTTGGCGGCGTAGGTGACGCCGTCCTCGGGCTGTGGCACCTCCGGCAGCGGCAGCGCGGCGAGCGTCTCGGCCACCAGTGCCGCGCCGATCCGCGCCAGCCGGTCGTGCAGCTCGCCGGTGGTCTCCTCGGCACCGATCGGCGTGGCGCGGCGCGCCAGCACCGGGCCGGTGTCGAGCCCCGCCTCCATCCGCATGATGCAGACGCCGGTCTCGGTGTCGCCGGCCATGATCGCCCGGTGGATCGGCGCCGCCCCGCGCCAGCGCGGCAGCAGCGAGGCGTGGATGTTCAGGCAGCCCTGCGCCGGCGCGTCGAGGATCGCACGCGGCAGGATCAGCCCGTAGGCCGCGACCACGGCCAGCTCCGCGTTCAGCGCCGCGAAGTCCGCCTGCGCCTCGGCGCCTTTCAGGCTGGCGGGGTGGCGCACCGGCAGACCCAGCGCCTCGGCGCGGGCCTGCACCGGCGACGGGCGCGGCTTCTTGCCCCGGCCCGCCGGGCGCGGCGGCTGGGTGTAGACGCAGGCGATCTCGTGGTCCGCCGCATGCAGCGTGTCGAGCGCGGGCACGGCGAACTCCGGGGTTCCCATGTAGATCAAGCGCATCAGCCGCTCCTTTTCGCCGCGCGTTGCCGCTTGGCGTGCTTCTGCAGCAGCATCCGCCGCTTGACCGGACCCAGCCGGTCGATGAACAGCCGCCCCTCGAGGTGGTCGACCTGGTGCTGCAGGGATCGCGCCCAAAGACCGGTCAGGTGCCGCTCGCGGCGCGCGCCGGTCTCGTCCAGCCATTGCACGGTCACATCGCACGGGCGGATCACCTCGGCCCGGAGCCCGGGCAGGTTCGGGCTGCCCTCCTGTCCCGCCTCGGTCTCCAGCGACCATTCCAGGATCTTCGGGTTGGCCATGCGCAGCGGCTTGCGGTCGGCGCCGGCGTCGACCACCACCACGCGCAGGCCGACGCCCAGCTGCGGCGCCGCAAGGCCGACGCCGGGCATGGCGTACATCGCCTCCAGCATCTCGTCCCACAGCGCGCGCACCGCGTCGTCCACCGCCGCGACGGGCGCCGCGACCTGCGACAGGCGCTTGTCGGGCCAGATGAGGTAGGGGCGGGGCAGGGGACCGGACGCCCGCGGGTCAGCCGCGGGCGCGCTCCTTCTTCAGCTTCTTCATCTTCTGGGTGACCATCGTCCGGCGTACCGGGCTGAGATAGTCGATGAACAGCTTGCCGTTCAGATGGTCCAGCTCGTGCTGGGCGCAGATAGACCACTGGCCGTCGAACTCGCGCTCCTGCAGCACGCCGTTCTCATCCAGGTACGACATGCGGATCTTCTCGTGCCGGTCGACGTCGGCGTAGTAGTCGGGGATCGACAGGCAGCCCTCTTCCGAGGTGACGATCTCGTCCGAGGTCCAGGTGATCTCGGGGTTGATGCAGACCGTGGGCGCGGCGCCGGGCTCGTCCCGCTCGCAGTCCATGGTGAACATCCGGCGCAGCACGCCGATCTGCGGCGCGGCCAGACCGATGCCGGGCGCGTCGTACATCGTCTCGAGCATGTCCGCGGCCAGCTTGCGCACCTCGTCGTCCACCGTTTCCACGGGCGGGACGACCTTGCGCAGGCGCGGATCGGGATGGATCAGGATGGGCCTCAGCGTCATGCGCAGGCACTTAGGCGATCCGGCGCGCCGCTGCAAGCGCGCGGGGTTGCGGGCGCGGTGCGGGGCGTTAGGTTGACGACGTACATCAGATGGATCCCACCCGCATGACCTTCGACTTCGACAGGCCGATCGACCGGCGCCGGACCAACACCTCCAAATGGGACAACATGCTGGCCGCGACCGGCGTGTCGCCGGACGACGGGCTGGCGATGTGGGTCGCCGACATGGATTTCGAGGCGCCGCCGGCGGTGAACGCCACGCTGCGCGCGCTGGCCGAGCACGGCGTCCACGGCTATTTCGGCGACGACCGGGCCTACAGGGCCGCGGTGACCGGCTGGCTCGAATCGCGCCACGGCTGGCATACGCAGCCCGACTGGGTGCTGTCGGCGCCGGGGCTGGTCTCGGCGGTGGCGATGTGCCTGCAGGGGCTGACCGCGCCGGGCGACGGCGTGGTGCTGTTCACCCCGGTCTACCATGCCTTCCACCGGATCGTCGCCGCGAACGACCGCCGCGTCGTGCAGAGCGAGCTGGCGCTCGAGGACGGGCGCTACCGGATGGACCTGGACGCGCTGGCGGCGCAGCTCGACGGCAGCGAGCGGATGCTGATCCTGTGCTCGCCGCACAATCCCGGCGGTCGTGTCTGGTCCGGGGACGAGTTGCGCGCGCTGGGCGCGTTCTGCGTGCGCCACGACCTGCTGCTGCTGTCCGACGAGGTGCACATGGACCTGGTCTATCCGGGCCACCGGCACCGGATGACGGCGCTGGCGGTGCCGGGGATCGAGGACCGGCTGATCACCCTGGTGGGGCCGGCGAAGACCTTCGGCATCAACGGCGCGCTGATCGGCCAGATCGTGATCGAGCACGCGCCGCTGCGGCGCAAGGTGGCGCACGCGCTGTCGGCCGCGGGGCTGGGGCTGAACCGGGCGGCGGCGATGATGTGCACCGCCGCCTTCGCGCACGGCGCCGACTGGCTCGACGCGCTGATCCCCTATCTCGACGACAACCGTCGCACGTTCGAGCAGCGGGTGAACGCGCTGCCGGGCATACGCTGCATGCCGCTCGACGCCACCTACCTGGCCTGGGTCGACTTCTCGGTCACCGGCATGACGCGCGAGGAATTCACCCGCCGCGTCAAGGAAGAGGCGCGCATCGCGGTGAACGAGGGGCCGAGCTTCGGCAAGGGCGGCGAGAACTGGCTGCGGTTCAACCTTGGCACCCGCCGCGGGCTGGTCGACGACGCGCTGGAGCGGCTGGAGCACGCCTTCGCCGATCTGCGGTAGGTGCGCGACGGCCGGGCTTGCACGTCCGGGCGATCGGGGCCAGCTTGAACCTCCGGCCGATTTCCGGCCGGACACATTGCCTTTGCCCGTCTCCGGGCCCCGAAAGCCGTTTCTATGACGAAAATTGCCGATCCTTCCGCTGCGCCCCCGTCGATCTGGCTGGACCGCGCCACCGCGCCGCGCGTGCTTACGCTGGTCCTGATCGCCGGGCTCGGCGCGCTGAACATGAACATCTTCCTGCCGACGCTGCCGGCGATGGCGGCGTTTTTCCAGACCGACTACGCGCTGGTGCAGCTGGCAGTGTCGGCCTATCTGGGGGTGACCGCGCTGCTGCAGCTGGTGGTCGGGCCGCTGTCGGACCGTTACGGGCGGCGGCCGGTGATGCTGGCGGGACTGGCGATCTTCCTGGTGGCGACGGTGGCATGCATCCTGTCGACTAACATCGTCACCTTCCTGGTGTTCCGCATGATCCAGGCGACCGTGGCCACCGGCATCGTGCTCAGCCGCGCGGTGGTGCGCGACATGGTCAGCGCGGACAAGGCTGCCTCGATGATCGGCTACGTCACGATGGGCATGTCGCTGGTGCCGATGGTGGGCCCGGTGCTGGGCGGCATCCTGGGCGAGACCTTCGGCTGGCAGTCGACCTTCATCTTCACGCTGCTGTTCGGCCTGGGCGTCAGCGCGATCGTCTATCTCGACATGGGCGAGACCAACCGCACCCGCTCGGCCAGTTTCGGCGAGCAGTTCCGCAGCTATCCCGAGCTGGTGCGCTCGCGCCGGTTCTGGGGCTATGCGCTGATCGCCGCCTTCGCCTCGGGCGGGTTTTTCGCCTTCCTCGGCGGCGCGCCCTACGTCGCCAGCCGGGTGCTGGGCATGACCCCGGGCGAGACCGGCCTCTACTTCGGCCTGATCGCGGTGGGCTACATGATCGGCAACGGGCTGTCCGGGCGCTACGCCGAGTCGATCGGCATCAACGGCATGGCGATGATGGGCTCGGTGACCGCGGTCGCCGGGATGGTGATCGCCTGCGCGCTGTTCCTGGTGGGCATCCAGACGCCGCTGTCGCTGTTCGGCCCGATCCTGCTGGTGGGTCTGGGCAACGGCCTGACCCTGCCCAGCGCCAACGCCGGCATGGTGTCGGTGCGACCGCACCTGGCGGGCTCGGCCTCGGGGCTGGGCGGCGCGCTGATGATCGGCGGCGGCGCGGCGCTGTCGGCGATCACCGGCGCGCTGCTGGGGCCGGGCTCCGGCGCGTGGCCGCTGCTGCTGATGATGCTGGCGACGTTGTCGATGGGCATCGCCGCCTCGGTCTACGTCGTGCTCCGGGCCCGCGTCGTCGAGGCGCAGGGCGGCGATCCGCTGTGATCCGTCGTTGACATCCGCGCGAAACATCGTGATCCCTTGACACAACGCCGTGAAATTTAGTTGCGCAAGGATCTGTCGATGAGCTTCCGAGTCCAGCCCGCGCCGCCCGCCCGACCGAACCGCTGCCAGCTGTTCGGTCCCGGCTCGCGCCCGGCGATCTTTCCGAAGATGGCGGCCTCGGCCGCCGACGTGATCAACCTCGACCTCGAGGACAGCGTCGCCCCCGGCGACAAGGACCAGGCGCGGGCCAACGTGATTGCCGCCACCAGGGACGTCGACTGGGGCCGCAAGACGCTGTCGGTCCGGATCAACGGCCTCGACACCCCGTTCTGGTACCGCGACGTGGTGGATCTGCTGGAGCAGGGCCGCGACCGGCTGGACCGGATCATGATCCCCAAGGTCGGCTGCGCCGCGGATGTCTACGCCGTCGATGCGCTGGTCTCGGCGATCGAGGCCGCCAGGGGCCGCACCAGGCCGGTCGCCTTCGAGGTGATCATCGAGACCGCCGCCGGCTTCGCCCATGTCGGGCAGATCGCCGCCGCGTCGCCGCGGCTCGAGGCGATGAGCCTCGGTGCCGCCGATTTCGCGGCATCGATGGGCATGGCCACCACCGGCATCGGCGGCACCCAGCAGGACTACTACATGCTCGCCCCCGACGGCGCGCGGCACTGGGCCGACCCGTGGCACGGGGTGACGGCGGCGATCGTCGCCGCCTGCCGTACCCACGGCGTGCTGCCGGTCGACGGCCCGTTCGGCGACTTCTCGGACGAAGCCGGCTTCGAGGCGCAGGCGCGCCGCGCCGCCACCCTGGGCATGGTCGGCAAATGGGCGATCCACCCCGCCCAGGTCGCCGCCGCGAACGCGGTGTTCACCCCGTCCGACGCCGCCGTGGCCGAGGCGCGCGAGATCCTCGCGGCGATGGAGCGGGCCGAGGCCGAGGGCGCCGGCGCCGCGGTCTACAAGGGCCGGCTGGTCGACATCGCCTCGGTGCGCCAGGCCAGGGTGATCGTCCGCCAGGCCGAAGTGATCGCGCCCTAGGGCAAAGCCCACGCTTTCCCTTTCGTCCGCCGCGCCAGGCGCTATCGTGAACCGTGACCGTGACCGTGAACTATGGCGCGCGGGCGCGCGCGTGGCACGCGTGGGGCAGGGAAGCGGCGGGGGAACAGCATGAGCCAGGACAACAGCGGCCAGCGCGAATTCTGGTCCGGCAAGCCGGGCGAGACCTGGCTGCGCCACACCGCCGCGCTCGACGTCTTCTTCGCGCCGGTGGACGGGCTGCTGCTGGATGCGGCGGCGCCGACGCCGGGCGAGGCGGTGCTCGATCTGGGCTGCGGCGCCGGGGCCACCAGCCGCACCTTCGCGGCGGCGGTGGCGCCGGGCGGGTCCGTGCTGGGGCTGGACCTGTCGCCGCTGATGGTCGAGCGGGCGATTCGCGACAGCCTCGAGGCCGGGGTCGGCAACGTCCGCTTCGTGCAGGGCGACGCCGCCGACGCCGGTCTGCCGCCGGCGGCGCACGACCTGCTGGTCTCGCGCTTCGGGGCGATGTTCTTCGCCGATCCGGTGGACGGCTACCGCACGCTGCGCGGCACGCTGAAGCCGGGCGGCCGGATCGCGCTGGCGTGCTGGGCCGGCTACGCCGGCAACCCGTGGTTCCGGCTGCCGCAGCGGATCGCGCAGCAGCGGCTGGGCCCCGAGGCGCCGGGCGATCCGCATGCGCCGGGGCCGATGGCCTTCGCCGACATCGCGCGGGTCGAGGCGATCCTGCGCGCTGCCGGGTACGCGGACGTCCGCGGCACGGCGCATGATCTGCACCTGACCCACCCCGGAGGGATCGACGCGGCGCTGCCGCTGATGACCCAGCTCGGCCCGGCCGGGCGGCTGCTGCGCGAGCGCGACGGCAGCGCCGAGGACCGCCATGCCATCGCCGACGCGCTGCGCGCGGCGCTGGCCGGCTACCTCGCCCCGGACGGGGCGCTGTCGGTTCCGGCGCGGATCAACCTGTTCGCCGCCCGCCGCCCCTGAGCGTCCCGACCGCCCCGCGCGCCGTTGCAATCGCGGCCGTCGCGGGTCATATGTGCCGTCACGCAACTGACCGGGACCGACGCACCGCATGCACGCATACCTTGAATTCGAAAAGGGCCTGGCCGAGATCGAGGGCAAGGCCGAGGAACTGCGCGCGATGGCCCGCACCAACGACGGCATGGACGTCGAGGCCGAGGCCAAGGCGCTGGACAAGAAGGCCGCCGCGCTGCTGAAGGAACTCTACGGCAGCCTCACCCCCTGGCAGAAATGCCAGGTCGCGCGGCACCCGGACCGGCCGCACTGCATCGACTACATCGACGCGCTGTTCACCGATTACACGCCGCTGGCCGGCGACCGCAACTTCGCCGACGACCACGCGGTGATGGGCGGGCTGGCGCGGCTCGACGACGCGCCGGTGATGGTGATCGGCCTCGAGAAGGGCTCCGACACCCGCTCGCGGCTGGATCGCAACTTCGGCATGGCCCGCCCCGAGGGCTATCGCAAGGCGATCCGGCTGATGGACCTCGCCGACCGTTTCGGGCTGCCGGTGATCACCCTGATCGACACGCCCGGCGCCTATCCCGGCAAGGGCGCCGAGGAACGGGGCCAGGCCGAGGCCATCGCCCGTTCGACCGAGAAATGTCTCAATCTGAAGGTGCCGCTGGTCTCGGTGATCACCGGCGAGGGCGGTTCCGGCGGCGCCGTGGCCTTCGCCACCGCCGACCGGCTGGCGATGCTGGAGCACTCGGTCTACTCGGTGATCTCGCCCGAGGGCTGCGCCTCGATCCTGTGGAAGGACGCCGAGAAGATGCGCGAGGCCGCCGAGGCGCTGCGCCTGACGGCGCAGGACCTGGAGCAGCTGGGCGTGATCGACCGCATCGTCAAGGAGCCGCTGGGCGGCGCGCAGCGCGACCGCCGCGCCACGATCGAGGCGGTGCGCAAGGCGCTGCCGAAGTTGCTGGACGAGGTCCGCGAACTGCCGGCGGACGAGCTGATCCGGCTGCGGCGGCGCAAGTACCTGGACATGGGCTCGAAGGCGCTCGTCGCCTGACGCGGCGACCGGCGCGCCGGGCTCAGGCCCTGTGGCGCTCCGGCCGGTGCCCGGCCTCGGCCATCAGCGCGTTCGACACAGGCTCGATCTCCGATTCCAGCCGCTTCACGAATGCCTCCATCGACAGGCCGGTGGGGATCTCGGGCAGGTATTCCACCACCGCCAGCCCGGGCCGCCGCAGCCAGGACTTCCGGCCCCAGAACACGCCCGCGTTCGTCGCCGCCGGCACGCAGGGCTTGCCCATGCGCTGGTACAGCACCCCGGCGCCGACCTTGTAGGGCAGCACCGCGCCGGGCGCGACCCGCGTGCCCTGCGGATAGATCACCAGCTGCCCCGGCTCGGTGGCGTTGCGCGTCGCGCCCTGCACCATCTGCGTGACCGCCTGCCCCTTGCGGCCGCGCGCCACCGGGGTCGAGCCCATGCGCATCGCGTAGAGGCCCAGGATCGGCGCCCATCTCAGCTCCTTCTTCATGATGAACCGGGACCGGGGCAGGGCGGCGACGTGAATCAGGATGTCGAGGAACGACTGGTGCTTCGAGGCGACGATCACGTCGCCGGTCGGCACCGGGCCGCGCACCTCGGTGCGCAGGCCGCAGATCAGCCGCAGCATCACCAGCCCGATGCGGCAGAAGCTGCGCACGCTCCAGTGCGCGCCGCGCGGCGAGGCCAGCGCCAGCGGCGCGCACAGCAGCCCCATCACCAGCATCAGCGTGTAGAACAGCAGGTCGAACAGCATCGAGCGCAGCAGCAGCATCAGCGCACCCGCCGCAGTTCGTGGAACGCCGCCGCGCGGGTCGCGGCGAAGGCCAGCAGGCCGAACGCCGGCGGCACCGCCAGCAGCGCCAGCCAGCCGGCGGGCCCGGTCGGCGCCGCTGCGGGCAGTGCGCCGCCCGAGGCCAGCGCCAGCAGCAGGGCGGTGCCGGCGCCGGTGCCCAGCGCCGCGCCCAGCAGCGTGCGCAGGGTGAAGCGGCGCACGAAGGCGCGGGCGATGTAGCTGTCCTGCGCGCCGATCAGCCGCAGCGTCGCGATCACCGGCCGGTTCATCGCCAGCGCGGCGCGGGCGGCCAGCGTCACCACCGCCGCGGTCACGACGAAGGTCAGCGCCAGCGCGCCCAGCGCCAGCAGGCGCAACCGGCCGGCGGCGGCGGTGACGGTGCCGCTCCAGCGGTCGTGGCGAAGGTAGACGGCGTCGTCGAACTCGCCCGCCAGCCGCAGCTCCAGCGCCGCGCGGTCCAGCTCCGGCGCCTCCTCGACCGCCAGCATCAGCGGCAGGTCGGCGTCCGCCAGCATCGAGGTGTCGCCCATCCACGGCGCCAGCAGCGCGCGCGCCTCGTCGGCGCCGATGCGCCGGGCGCTGTCGATGCCGGGCGTCTCGCGCAGGATCATCAGCGCGCGCTCGGCGGCGGTCTCGGCGGTGGCGGGATCGGCGGCGATCTCCAGTGTCGCGGCGCCGTCCAGCGCCCCGGCCCAGTCGTCGGCGACCCGCCCGGCGGTCTGCGCCGCGGCGATCGCGATCAGCGCCAGCAGCGCCATCGCGGCGGCGGCCAGCGTGGTCAGGTGGCCGGTGGCGCCGCTGGGCGGCACCGTGCTGTCGGCCGAGGGGTCGCCGCGCAGCAGCGCCAGCATGCCGACCGTCCGCCCGGCGACCGTCCGCGCCGCGCTCACAGCTCGTGCCCCGCCAGGCGGACCTGGCCGTCGGCCAGCCGCAGCACGCGGGCGCTGACCTCGCGCTTGGCGGTGCGGATCAGCTCCAGGTCGTGGGTGGCGATCAGCACCGTGCGGCCCAGCCGGTTCAACTCGATCAGCAGGCTCAGGATCCTCTCTCCCATTTCGCGGTCGACGTTGCCGGTGGGCTCGTCGGCGATCAGCAGGTCCGGCGACAGCATCACTGCGCGCGCCAGCGCGGCGCGCTGCCGCTCGCCGCCGGACAGCTCGGGCGGGTAGGCGTCGGCGCGGTGGCCCAGCGCCACCCAGCCCATCAGATCCTCGATGTCCTTGTCGGCGGCCGGGGTGCGACGGCCGGCGATCTCCAGCGGCAGGGCGATGTTGCGGCGCACGCTGAGATGGTCGATGAACTGGCAGTCCTGGTGCACCATCCCCATCCGGCGGCGCATCAGCGCGATCCGGTCGCGGTCCAGCAGCGTGGCGTCCTCGCCGAAGAACGCCACCCTTCCGCCGCGCGGCAGCAGCGCCAGCGAGCACAGCTTCAGGAACGTCGTCTTGCCCGAGCCGGAGGGCCCGGTCAGAAAGTAGAATCCGCCTGCCTCCAGCGTCAGCGAGACGTCCTCCAGCACCGGATGGCCGTCATAGCCGAAGCTTGCTTTCTCGAACGCGATCACCTGGTCCAACCTGCCTTGACCCGCGCCGTGCCGCGCGGCGCCGCGAACATCGCAGAGCAACAGGTCCGCCGCAACCTCTCAGCGCTTTCTTGCAACACATGGACAAGTCGTTAAAGATCGGATCCGGCAGCATCCCGCGCTCGGTCCGCCCGGCCGCCGAAGTTCGCTGCCCGGTCAACGAGAGGACGAACATGCGTCTGGTCTGTCCCAACTGCGCCTCCCACTACGAGGTCGACTCCTCGCTGTTTCCCGAGGAGGGGCGCGAGGTCCAGTGCTCCAGCTGCGAGCACGTCTGGGTCCAGTATCCGGTCGACGAGGAGACGCCGCTGCGTCTGGATCCGGGTGCCGTGGTGACGCCGCCGCGCCCATCCGAGCGGCTCGACGCCGAGGAGCGCAGCGCGCTGGCGCGCGCCGTCGAAGACGAACTGGCGGCGCGGGGCGATGAGGATCCCGACGACGACGACACCACCACCAATGCTCCGACGTCGGAGGACGAGGACGAGATCGTCGCCGCGCTGCGTGCGCAGATCGCCGCCGAGGGCGGCAGGTTCGACGACAAGGGCCCGGCCAAGTCCGGCCGCCGCGACCTGCGCAAGGCCGCCGAGGCGGTCGGCGTCTCGGTCGCCGAGGCCGCGGACGAGGCCGAGCGCAAGCGCAAGTGGGATCTCGAGGCGCACGAGCGCGAGCGCCAGCGCCGCGCCGCCGCCTCGGGCCGCCGCGATCCGCTGGCGCGCGCCATCCAGTCCTACGATACCGAGCCCGTGCGGCGCCGGCGCGGCAGCGTCATGGCCGGCCTCGTTACCGCGCTGGTGCTGGTCGCCGCGGCGTCGGCCGTCTACCTGTACCAGAACGAGATCGCCCGGGCCTATCCGCCGGCGGAGCCCTGGCTGGCGCAGTACGACACCGCCGTCGAGCAGGCCCGCACCGAGGTCGAGGCGCTCTATGCCGAATATTCGGTGGTGGTGAAGCAGCAGATCGCGCAACTGACCGGCGACGGTGGCGAGTGACCGCCATCGCCTGATCGCGGGCCTGCCGGTGCCCGTCCCGGTGCCCGTGTCGGTGCCCACGCCCCGGCGCCGCGCCCGGTGGCGGACGGGGGCCTCCGGCGGGGATATCTTCCGGAAAGTGGAAGCGGGGCGCGCGCCCGGACCGGCAGCGCCGCGCTCCGGCTAGCGCCGGTGGACTGGCGCGGCGAGGGCGTGCTGCTGTCCGTGCGCCGGCACGGCGAGAGCGGCGCCATCATCGAGATCTTCACCGAAGAACACGGCCGTCACGCCGGCCTGGTGCGCGGCGGCGCCGGCCGGCGCATGGGCCCGGTGCTGCAGCCCGGCGCACAGCTCGACGTCGCCTGGCGCGGCCGGCTGTCCGAGCACCTGGGCACCTTCACCGTCGAGCCGGTGCGCGCCCGCGCCGGCGTGCTGGCCGACCGCGCGGCGCTGGCCGGGCTGGGTGCGGTCACCGCGCTGGTGTCGATGGCGCTGGCCGAGCGCATGGCCTATCCGGCGCTGTACCGGCGCACCGTGGCGCTGCTGGACCTGATGGAGGATGCCGGCCCCTGGCCCGTGCAGTACGTCGGCTGGGAACTGGAGCTGCTGGCGACGCTGGGCTTCGGGCTGGACCTGAGCGCCTGCGCCGTCACCGGCGCCGAGACCGACCTGACCTGGGTCTCGCCGCGCACCGGGCGCGCCGTCTGCCGCGCCGCCGGCGCCGACTGGGCCGACCGGCTGCTGCCGCTGCCGCCGTTCCTGCGCCGCGACGCCGGGGAGGCGCCGATCACCGCCGACGACCTGCGCGCCGGGCTGCGCCTGACCGGATACTTCCTGGCCCACCACCTGTGCCCGGCGCTGAACCGCGACGGCGTGCCGCCGGCGCGCGAGCGGCTGGAGCGCGCCTTCGCCCGTCTCTAGCTGCCGGGGCCTTCCGCGGCGCGGAAATACAGGCTTTGGCCGGCGTCGTTGCTGAGCAGCAGGCTGGATCCGGCGACCTCGGCGAAGTCCATCGCCCGCAGCGCCAGGAAGAAGCCGCGCTGCTCCTCGGCGCGGCGGCAGGTGTCGGCGGCGGGGGCGAAGTCGGCGAACTCGACCCACGGCAGCGGCGCCACCTGCCGCGCCTCGAAGCGGCCGCAGGGCGCGGCGCCGATCACCCGGCCGTCCTCGAGCAGGCGCAGCGTCGCCGGGAAGGTGGCGGCGGCGTTGTTCACCTGGTCCAGCCGCCAGACGGTGCGCGCGGGGGCGGCCTCGCCCACGGTGTCGGGCAGGGGCGAGCAGGCGGACAGGGCCAGCAGGCAGGCGGCGGCGCGGATCGGGCTCATCGGGCGCTCCTCGGTTGCGGTGCTGGCGCCGAGCCTAGCGCGCCGCGCCGATCTGTGAAGCCCCGGCGCTTGGCGTGGCCGCCCGGCGCGGTCCTTCTGATGGCGCGACAGGAGGCGGCATGATCGACATCGACCGGGTCCGGGCCGACACCCCCGGCTGCGCCCACGGGGTGCACGTCGACAACGCCGGCGCCGCGCTGATGCTGGATCCGGTGCTGGCGGCCGTCCGCGCGCACCTGGATCACGAGCCGCGCGTCGGCGGCTGCGAGGCCCCGCGCCGCGCCGCCCCGGCGCTCGACGCGTTCTAGGCCGAGGCCGCGGCGCCGCTGAACGCCGCGCCGTCCGAGATCGGCTTCGCCGAAAGCGCCGCCCGCGCCTGGGACCTGGTGTTCCACGGCCTTCGGCCGGGGCCCGGCGACCGGGTGCCGACCCATGCCGCGGAATTTGCCTCGAACGCGCTGATGATGCTGCACCTGCAGCGGCGGCTGCGGATCGCCATCGACCTCGTGCCGTCGGACGCGGACGGCGCGATCGGCGCCGCCGCCGCGCGGCTGGTCTCCCCGCGCACCCGGCTGCCGGCGCTGACCCCATGTGCCGACGCAGGGCGGGCTGGTGAACCCGGCCGAGACGGCGGGCGCGTTCGCCCGCGCGCACGGGCTGTTCTACCTGCTCGACGCCTGCCAGTCGGCCGGGCAGATCGCCCTCGACGTGGCCGCCACCGTCTGCGACGCGCTGCCTGGGACCGGGCGCGAGTACCTGCGCGGGTCGCGCGGCACACGGATCGGCCCGGGCGCGGCGGTGGCCTAACGCCCGGGCGCTGGGCCTGGCGGCGATCGCGGCGCGGGCGACGGCGCTGGCCGCGGCGCTGCGCGCGGCGCCGGCGGCGGTTCCGGGCGTCACCGTCCACGACCGCGGCGCCCGGCGCGGGCCTCGTCACGCTGCTCAAGACCGGCCGCGATCCGCAGCGGATGCAGGCGGCGCTGCGCGCGCGCGGCTTCGCCACCTCGGTCTCGACTGCCGACATGGCGCGGTTCGACCTGGACGGGCGCGGCCTGCCGGCGCTGCTGCGCGCCTCGGTGCACTGCTACAACACCGAGGACGATGTGGCACGGTTCGCCGCCGCCGTCGCCACGATCCGAGCGCCGGCGGGAATCGCACGCCGGGGTTCACAGGTCGCGGTTCACAAGCCGGTGAGCGCGACGTTGCGTCCGCTCGACACGCCGCCGGACAGGGGTCATGTTCCGGGCATGCAGCCGGTGCGCGCCCTGATCTTCGCGGTGTTGATGCTTCTCATGATGCCATGGGGGGCTTACGCGCGTGTGGCCGCCGGCGATCTGCCGGCCAGGTACCTGCCGACCACGTACGGGCCGGAGTACGGGCCGGTCGCGGCCGAGACCGGGGCCGCCGAGACCGGGGCCGCCAAGACCATCCCGGCGCCGGTGCGCGCCACCCTCATCCGCAACTGTCCGGGCGCGACGCTGCCCGGATCGCCTTGCGGCGTCGAACTGATCCTCGCCGCCGCCGCCGCCGCGGCGCGCGGCGAAAGCCGGGTCGCGCTGCCGCTTCCGGTCGACCTGCGCCCGGCGCGCAGCCTGTCTCCGACGCCGCCCCGGGCCCCTCCGCGCGGCTACTGACCGAAACCCTGGCGCGCCGCGCCGCATATCGTTCAGTAGCCCAGGAGGAGAGCCATGCTCACCCGACGCCATTTCCTGGCCGCCAGCGCGGCCGCAAGCCTGTCCGCCACCGCCGCCGCCACCGCCAGCGCCCAGACCCAGTCGGTCAGCGCGGCTGCGACCGCGGTCAGGCCGCCGATCCCGCCGCTGCCCGACTTCTACGGCGCCATCACCGACGAGCCGTTTCCGATTCCGGCGGTGCCGGAGGGCATGGTGCCGCCGCATCTGTGGCGGCAGCCGGTGGCCAATCCCTGGCCGGAGCACGCGCCCGGCACCATCGTCGTCGATCCGGACGCGGCGCTGCTGCATTTCGTCGAGTCGCCGCAGATCGCCACCCGCTACGGCGTCAGCGTCGGCGCCGCCGGCTTCGATTGGGAGGGGACCGCCCGACTGCAGTTCATACGCGACTGGCCGCGCTGGAAGGTGCCCGACAGCATGATCGAGCGCCAGCCGGATCTTGCGCCCTATTCCTGGCGCACGGGCGGGATGGATCCCGGGCCCGATAACCCGATGGGGGCGCGCGCGCTCTACCTGTTTCAGAACGGCGTGGACACGCTTTACCGCATCCACGGCAGCGCCAACGCGTGGGAGCTGGGCAAGGCGGTGTCCTCGGGCTGTATCCGGATGCTGAACCAGGACGTGATCGACCTTGCCGAACGCTCGGTGCATGGCGCGACCGTGGTGGTGCTGCCGTCGCAACCGTGGCGCGGAATCGGCCAGCTCTACTGAGGCGCGCACGCCCCGAGGGTCCGGTCGGGGCGGCCTGCGCCCTGACCGGGAGCCGCGCGCGCGGCACGAAGCAGCAGCAGCCACGCGCCGGGCAGCACGACCAGCGTCTCCCACGGCCAGGCCGGGGTCTGCAATGACAGCAGGCCGGGCCAGCGCCCGGTCGCGAAGCCGATGAACGCCGCCCAGTGCGCCAGCCCCAGCGCCAGCGCCGCGGCGGCGCCCGCGCGCCGGGCGCCGCGCCCCAGCCCGGGCGCGGCCGCGCCCAGGGTGAGCAGCCCCAGCAGCGGCAGCGCCCAGTCGATCGGCCGGCCGATCAGCAGCAGCACATAGGACAGCGCGAACGCCAAGGCAAAGCCCGGCGGATGCCGCCGCAGCGCCAGCAGGCTCGTCGCCAGCCGCGCGGCGAAACCGGCCAGCGTCGCCGCCATCGCCGCGCCCCGGGGCAGGCCGGCGCTCAGCAGCGCCTGCAGCGGGGCGCGGTTCCAGTGGTCCATCGGCCACCACGATGCCGGCGGCAGGGCAAAGTACTGCCGCGCCGCCGGCTCCGACAGATAGGCCAGCGCGCCGGCCCGCGCCGGGGTGGGCCAGCGCAGCACCTCGAGGCCCGCCAGCACAAGCGCGACCGCGGCGGCCGCCGCCAGACCGCCCGCGGCCGCGCGGCCGCGCGCCAGCAGGACGAAGGCGGCGAAAGCCGCGAACAGCAGCGCGAACTGCGGCTTCACCAGCAGCACCAGCGCGACCGGCACCCCCGCCAGCACCGCCGGCCCGCGCCACAGCAGCCCGCAGGCGGCGAGCGATGCCGCCAGCAGCAGGATCTCGACATTGCCGCCGGCATAGACCGCCAGCAGATCCGCCGACAACGCCGCCGGCAGCAGCCACCAGCCCGACCGCGCCCCGGCGAGCCGCAGCCAGCCCAGGCACAGCCCCGCCGCGGCCAGCGTGTGCAGCGCCAGGTAGACCAGCCCCGTTGCCGGGCCCGGCGGCAGCCACAGCGCCAGGCTCGGCGGGTACAGATACGGCCCCGATATCGGCGCGACCGCCGCGCCGCCGCCGTCGAAGCGCGCGCGGGCCGCGGCATGGATGTCGGCCCAGACCGCCTGCGCCGCCGCGACCTGGCGGTAGGGCGAGCCGGTCTGCCGCGCCCGCTCGGCGGCTTCGGCATAGGTGCGATAGTCGACCGGCAGGTCGCCCGCATCCAGCGTGACCGCCTTCAGCGCCAGCGCCAGCAGCGCCCACCACAGGACGAAGGCGAGGAATGGCAGGGCGCGCAGCATCCGGTGCGCCGCACCTCTGCGTGCGGGGCGTGCGCCCGGCCGGGCGGTCGGCTGCGGTCGGTCGTCGGGCATCGGATCCCCCATCCCTCGCCGCCGGACAATGCTACCACGTCTCGCCGCCGGCCGAGCGGCGGCCGGCGACGCGCGCGCCCGCGACCTGCCGCCGGTCCGGCGGCATCTGGGGCCGACACGGCGGCTGCGTCACCGCGCCAAACCCTTCGATCCGGTAAAACTCTGCAGGGTTCCGGTTGTATTTCAGCAGGTTGCGCTGGTTTTCACGGGTGAGAATCCCGCCGCGCGCCTCAGTTCACCCGGCTCTCCAGCAGCCGGCGCGCGATCACCTGGGCCTGGATCTCGGCCGCGCCCTCGAAGATCGACAGGATGCGGGCGTCGCACAGCACCCGGCTGATCGGGTACTCCAGCGCGAAACCGTTGCCGCCGTGGATCTGCACGCCGTTGTCGGCGGCGGCCCAGGCCACGCGGGCGCCCAGCAGCTTGGCCATGCCCGCCTCCAGGTCGCAGCGCCGGCCGGCGTCCTTCTCGCGCGCCGCGTGATAGCTCAGCTGCCGGGCGATCATGATCTCGACCGCCATCATCGCCAGCTTGCCGTAGACCCGCGGGAAGGCGGCGATCGGCTTGCCGAAGGCGGCGCGGTCGGCGGCGTAGGCCAGGCTCAGCTCCAGCGCGTTCTGCGCCACGCCGATCGCCCGCGCCGCGGTCTGGATCCGGGCGCTCTCGAAGGTCCGCATCAGCTGCCGGAAGCCCTGCCCGGTCTGCCCGCCCAGCAGCGCATCGCCCGGCACCCGGTGATCGTCCAGCGCCAGCGTGTATTCCTTCATGCCGCGATAGCCCAGCACCTCGATCTCGCCGCCGGCGATGGTTTCGTCCGGAAACGGCGCCGCGTCGGTGCCGCGGGTCTTCTCGGCCAGGAACATCGACAGGCCGGAATAGTCGTCGGTGGCGGGGTCGGTGCGCGCCAGCACCGTCATCAGGTCGGTGCGCGCGGCATGGGTGATCCAGGTCTTGTTGCCGGCCAGCACCCAGTCGTCGCCGTCCCGCGTCGCGCGGGTGCGCAGCGCGCCCAGATCCGACCCGGTGCCCGGTTCGGTGAACACCGCCGTCGGCAGTACCTCGCCGCTGGCGATCGCCGGCAGCCAGCGCGCCTTCTGCGCGGCGGTGCCGCCGCCCAGGATCAACTCCGCCGCGATCTCCGAGCGGGTGCCCAGGCTGCCGACGCCGATATAGCCGCGCGACAGCTCCTCCGAAACGACGCACATCGCCGTCTTGCCCATGCCGGCGCCGCCGAATTCCTCGGGGATGGTCAGGCCGAACACGCCGAGCCCCGCCATCTCGTCGAGCACCTCGATCGGGATCAGCGCGTCGCCCAGGTGCCAGCCGTGGGCGTGCGGCACCACCCGCTCGTCGGCGAAGCGGCGGAAATGGTCGCGGATCATCTCCATGTCCGGGTCCAGCCCAGTCGCGCCGAAGGTCGCCGCGCCCCGCGCCTCGCCCAGCCGCGCCGCCAGCACCCGGCGGGCGGCGTCGGTGTTGCCCTCGGTCAGCAGCGCGCCCGCGCCGGTGCGGAACGCGGCCCGGTCCGCCTCGACCACGCCCATATCGGCCAGCCGCGCCACCTCGCCCTGGCTCATCGCGATGCCGCCGTCGATCTGCGCCAGGTATTCGCCGAAGCCGATCTGCAGGATCAGCGCCTCGACCTCGCCCAGTAAGCCGGCGTCATCCAGCCGCCCGGCCCAGGCGTGCAGCTGGCGCAGCGCCTCGACATAGGTCGCCAGCCAGGCCAGTCCGTGCGCCGCGTGCTGGTCCGCCTCCAGCGCCGCGCCCGGGATCCGGCTGCCGGCGCCGCCGCCGATCCGCGCCGCCAGCGCCTGCCGCGCGGCCCGCTCCACCGTCTCGGCCGCTTGCAGCGCCGGACCGGTCAGCGTGGCCAGATCGGGCAGCAGGGCGGCGGCGAAATCATGGCTCTGGTCGGTCATCCGGGCGCTCCATGCGAAGATGTTGCTGCGATGCGGTATCGCTGCTGCGTTGCGGCAAAGCTAGGCCGGCCCGTGCGGGCGGTCAATAACGCGGCGCAATTAATTGTCGATTCAGGGAGTGAATAGGGAATATTATTAGCATTGCGTTCCTCCCGGGCCGGTGCCAGACCCGGGGCCGTCGGGTTGGGAATGCGCATGGAACAGCTGGTCGCGGAATACGGGATCTGGACGGTGGCGGCCGCGTTCGCGGTGTTCCTTTTCGCCGGTTTCGTCAAGGGCGCGGTCGGCTTCGCGCTGCCGATGGTGGCGATCAGCGGCGTCGGTTCGCTGATGTCGGCCGAGACCGCGCTTGCCGCGCTGATCCTGCCGGCGCTGGTCACCAACGTGCAGCAGTCGTTCCGCAACGGCGTCACCGAGGCGGCGGGCACGCTGCGCAAGTACTGGCGGCTGAACCTGGCGCTGTTTCTGCTGATCGGGCTGTTCGCGCAATTGGTCACGCTGCTGTCGGACGCGGCCTATTTCATGATCCTCGGCGGCATGGTGACCGTGGCCGGCAGCGTGCAACTGGCGGGCTGGCGGCCGCGCTTCGCGGCGCGGCTGACGGGGCTGGTGGAGTGGCTGACCGGGCTCGTCGCCGGGTTCTTCGGCGGGCTGGCCGGGGTCTGGGGACCGCCGATCCTGCTTTACCTGCTGGCGCGCGACACGCCCAAGGTCGAACTGGTCCGCGCCCAGGGCATCAGCTTCATGGTCGGCTCGTTCATCCTGACCGGAGCACATCTTGTCTCGGGGGTGCTCAACGGCCGGACGCTGCCGTTCTCGGTCTGGCTGATCGTGCCCGCGGTCGCCGGCATGCTCGCCGGGCAGGCGTTGCAGGACCGCCTCGACCAGGACCGGTTCCGCCGGCTGACGCTGTTCGTGCTGGTGCTGGCCGGGCTCAACCTGCTGCGCCGCGGCCTGTTCGGCTGACGATCGGGCCGCTCCCGCCTTCCACTGTCCCCAAATATCCCCGCCGGAGGCCTCCGGCGCCGGCCGCGCGTGCGGGACCGCGGATCAGCCGGACGCCGCCGCCCCCGCGCGCCGCGGATCGCCCGCCGCCTGCACGCCGCCGCGTCGGTCGCGCCGTGCGATGTGCACGCCGCCGAAATACATCGCCGGCCGGTCCCAGACCGTGGCCTGCGGCCACTCGGCCAGCAGCGCCTCGCGGCGGCCGTCCGCGCCCAGGCCCTCGAACGACAGGTTCCCGTTCTCGACATGCATGCGCGGCGCCGCCACAGCCGCGTCGGGCGGCAGGCCGGCGTCCACCAGCGCCAGCAGCGTCGTCGCCAGCGCCGAGCGGATCCGGTTCGACCCGCCCGAGCCCAGCAGCGTCAGCGTGCCGTCGTCGCCGCGCATCGCGGTGGGGCACATCATCGAGGCCAGCCGCCGGTCCGGCACCCAGCCCACCGGCCCGTCCGGCGACAGGTCCTCCTCGCCCAGCATGTTGTTCGGCTGGATCCCGGTGCCGGGGATCAGCCGGCCGCAACCCTCGCCGTTCGACAGGCTCAGCGCCGCGCCCGAGCCGTCGGCGGCGATCACCGAGATGTGCGTCGTGCCCCGCAGCGCGGGCGTGTGCGACGCCAGAAGCCGGCGCAGGTGCGCCACCCGGTCCGGGTCCAGCAGCAGCGCGCCGGCCCGGTCGGGCTGACGGTCGATGTCCAGGTCCGCGCGCAGCCGGGCGACCTCGGCCAGCGCCCGCGCGACCAGCACCGGGCGCGGCGCGCGGGGCAGGGCGCTCAGCGCCAGCGCGATCTGGACCCCGCCCAGCGAGGGCGGCGGGTTCAGCGCGATGTCGTGGCCCTGCCGGCGCAGCGTCAGCGCCGGACGCCAGGCGTGGCGGGCGTGGCGCAGGTCCTCGCCGGTCAGGTGGCTGCCGGGTAGCGCGGTCAGGCCTTGTCCCACCTCGCCCTCGGTAAAGAACCGCGGGCCCTCGGCGGCCAGCACCTCCAGCACGTCGGCCAGCTGCGGGTTGCACTGCACCGTGCCTTCCGCCGCCGGCTTGCCGCCGGGGGCGCAGAGCGCCGAGACGTCCGCGTCCGCAGTCAGGATCGGCGCGACCAGCCCGGCGACCTCGGCCTGGAAGGCGGTGACCGTGACGCCGGCGCGGGCGTGCTGCGCGGCGTGCGCCACCAGGTCGGCCCAGGGCATCCGGCCGTGCCGGTCGTGGGCCTCGAACAGCGCCGGGATCAGTGTCGGCGTCGCCACGGTGCCGGCGCCGATGTGGAAGTCCTGCGTCGCGGTGCCGAAATCCACGGTGATCGTGGCCAGGTCCAGCTCGCCTTCGGGGCGGCGGCGGCGCGGTGTCTGCACGAACGCGTCCAGCACATGCGGCGCCCCGGCCCCGGGGGCCAGCATCAGGAAGCCGCCGCCCAGCGGCTGCGCCAGCACCGGTTCGGCCACGAAGGCGGTGCAGGCGGCGGCGATGCAGGCGTCGACGGCGCTGCCGCCGGCGCGCAGGATCTGCTCGGCCGCCTCGGTGGTCAGCGCATGGCCGGTGGCGACGGCATAGGTCATGGGGTCGCGGGTCCGTTCATCGGCGCAGGTCTAGCCGAGCGCCCCCCGCGGGCGCAAGCGGCCGCCGGTCCTGCCGGCGGCCGCAGCGGTCACATGGCGCCGCGGAAGACGACGGCCTCTTCCATCACGTCGTCGTCGACGAAGTCCTCGTACTGGCGGAAATTCTCTTCGAACATGCGCACCAGGCGCGCGGCCTGCCGGTCGTAGGCGTCGGCCTTGTCCCAGGTCCGCCGCGGGTCCAGCAGCAGGTCGGGCACCCCCGGGCACGAGGTCGGCACCGCGAAGCCGAAGGCGTCGTCCATGCGGAACGTCTGCTTGTTCAGCGAGCCGTCCAGCGCCGCCGCCAGCAGCGCGCGGGTGGCCTTGATCGGCATCCGGCTGCCGACGCCGTAGGCGCCGCCGGTCCAGCCGGTGTTCACCAGCCAGCAGGTCGCGCCGGTCTCGGCGATCTTGTCGCGCAGCATCGCACCATAGACCTCGGGGCGCAGCGGCATGAACGGCGCGCCGAAGCAGGTCGAGAATGTCGGCTGCGGCTCGGTCACGCCCTTCTCGGTGCCGGCGACCTTCGAGGTGAAGCCCGACAGGAAGTGGTACATCGCCTGTGCCGGGGTCAGCTTGGCGATCGGCGGCAGCACCCCGAAGGCATCGCAGGTCAGCATGATGACGTTCTTCGGCTGCCCGCCGCGCGCGGTGGAGGAGGCGTTCGAGATGAACTCGAGCGGATACGCGCAGCGCATGTTCGCCGTCAGGCTGTCGTCCTGGAAGTCCAGCACGCGGGTGTGGGGATCGTAGACCATGTTCTCGATCACCGTCCCGAAGGTCGCGGTGGTGGCGTAGATCTCGGGCTCGGCCTGCGGGTTCAGGTCGATGGTCTTGGCATAGCAGCCGCCCTCGAAGTTGAAGGTGCCCTTGTCGGACCAGCCATGCTCGTCGTCGCCGATCAGCACGCGCGACGGGTCGGCCGACAGGGTGGTCTTGCCGGTGCCGCTGAGGCCGAAGAAGACCGCCGTGTCGTGCGGATCGCCCGGCGCGTGGTTGGCCGAGCAGTGCATCGGCATCACGCCGCGCTCGGGCAGCAGCGCGTTCAGCACCGAGAACACCGACTTCTTGTTCTCGCCGGCGTAGGAGGTGCCGCCGATCAGGATCATCCTGCGCTCGAACGAGATCGCGATCACGGTGCCCGAGCGGCAGCCGTGCCGGTCGGGATCGGCAGTGAAGCTGGGGCAATTCAGGATCGTGAACTCGGGCGCGAAGCCGGCCAGCTCGGACATGTCCGGGCGGCGCAGCAGGTGGCGGATGAACAGCCCGTGCCAGGCAAGCTCGGTGATCACCCGCACGTTCAGGCGGTAGTCGGGATCGGCGCCGGCGTACAGGTCCTGGACGAACAGCTCGCCGCCGTCGATGTGCGCGACCATGTCGGCGCGCAGGCGCTCGAACGCGTCCGGCTCCATCGGCGCGTTGCTGTCCCACCAGATCTTGTCCCTGACCGACGGCTCGCGGACGACGTGCTTGTCCCTGGGCGAGCGCCCGGTGTGCTTGCCGGTGCTGACCAGCAGCGTGCCGCCGCGCCCCAGCTCGCCTTCGCCGCGCCGGATCGAGGCCTCGATCAGGGCGGGTTCGAGCAGGTTGTAGTGAATTACGGCGGCGCCGGGAAAGCCGGTCGCCTCCAGGGTTTGCTCAGGGTTCACCGTACCCGTGCTCATCAGGGACTCCTCCTCATGCCAGACGACCGCCTCGCGATGGGCGGCGTCTCTCTCCCCAGCGGAGACTGCGAACGCCGGAGGGCCAGTCCGGTGGAAAATATCTCAATTTTGCCATGTTTGCAGCGGTTCCGAGGGCAAGCGTACCATCATGTCGCCACTATTCCACTTGATTTTGTGTGGCGAAGGTGCGGCACATCGCGCAAATTGTGCCTGTGCGCCGCTTAACGAAATGGCCAGAAAATTGGGGCCTGTGTAAGACTCTGTGGATAATACGAGTCCGGAGGAGCAGACAATGTCGGCGAATATCGCGTTGGTGGACGACGACCGGAACATCCTTACCTCTGTCTCGATGGTGCTCGAGGGTGAGGGCTATGCCGTGCGGACCTACAACGACGGGGCGACGGCGCTGTCCGCGTTCGAGAAGACGATGCCGGACCTGGCGATCCTGGACGTGAAGATGCCGCGCATGGACGGCATGGAGTTGCTGCGCCAGCTGCGCACCAAGACCGACATGCCGGTGATCTTCCTGACCTCGAAGGACGAGGAGATCGACGAGCTGATCGGCCTGCGCATGGGCGCCGACGACTACATGCGCAAGCCGTTCTCGCAACGCCTGCTGGTCGAGCGTATCCGCACCATCCTGCGCCGCCGCGAAAGCGTCCTGCGCGAGCCCGCCGAGGGCGAGACCAACACCCTGGTGCGCGGCAGCCTCAGCATGGACCCGCAGCGGCACTCGGTGATCTGGAAGGGGCAGCCGATCACCCTGACGGTGACCGAATTCCTGATCCTGCAGGCGCTGGCGCAGCGCCCCGGCTTCGTGAAAAGCCGCGACCAGCTGCTGGATGTCGCCTATGATGACCAGGTCTACGTCGACGACCGCACCATCGACAGCCACATCAAGCGCATCCGCAAGAAATTCAAGGCGCATGATAGCGAGTTCGCCTCGATCGAGACCCTCTACGGCATCGGCTACCGCTACAACGAGGCCTGAGTTGGGCATGGTGCGGCGTCATGGCTGACGGCGGCGCCATCAAGACCCGGCCGCAGGTGATCCTGTCGGCCGAGCCGGCTCGGGGCGGCGACCGCGAGGGCCCGGCGCTGATGGACTGGAAGGCGCGCTTCGGCCGCCGCTCGCCGCTGTCGCGCAAGATCATCACCTTCAACCTGGTCGCGCTGGGCGTTCTGCTGACCGGCGTTCTGTACCTGAACCAGTTCCAGGGCGGGCTGGTCGAGATGCGCGCCCGTGCGCTGGTGACCGAGGGCCGGCTGGTGGCGACGGTGCTGTCCGACCGGCTGGGCGGCCGCGTCGACGGGCTGAAGGCGATCGATGCGCTGGTCACCGTGCAGGGCGTGACCTCGGCGCGGCTGATGCTGTTCGACGCCCAGGGCCGGCTGGTGACGCGGGTCGATTCCGGCGGCCCCGCGCCCGCGGGCCAGGCGATCGACGCCCCGCCGGTGCAGAGCCAGCCGCCTTCGGCGTTCATCTCGATCATGGGCCAGCTGTGGGACCGCGCCAGCCGCGTGTTCGCCGCCCGCGAGGGCGAGGATTTCGCCGCGCTGTCGCTGCGCGCGGCGCGACCCCTGGCCGAGGCGGCGCTGGCCGAGAACCGCATCGTGCGCAGCACCGGCGCGACCCAGGCCGGCGACCAGGTGCTGTCGGTGGCGCTGCCGGTGCCCGGGCCCGAAGGTACGGCGTTGGGGGCGCTGGTGCTGACCACCGCGCCCGGCGACGTCGACGCGGTGATCCGCGCCGAGCGCGAGAAGATCCTGCAGGTCTTCGCGCTGGCGATCATCAGCTCGATCGTGCTCAGCCTGGTGCTGGCCAACACCATCGTCCGCCCGCTGCGCGACCTGTCCGAGGCGGCGCACGAAGGCGGCACCCGCAACGCCCAGCAGCTGAACCCCGAGCGCATCAACATCCCCGACATGACCGGCCGCCCGGACGAGATCGGCTATCTGTCCGGCGCGATGCGGCTGATGACCCGCGCGCTGTTCGACCGGATCGAGGCGAACGAGTCCTTCGCCGCCGACGTGGCGCACGAGATCAAGAATCCGCTGACCTCGCTGCGCTCGGCGGTCGAGACCTTTCCCTATGCCAAGACCGACGAGTCGCGCGAGAAGCTGCTGAACGTCATCAAGAACGACGTCGACCGGCTGGACCGGCTGGTCACCGACATCTCGAACGCCTCGCGGCTGGACAGCGAACTGGTCCGCGACCGGATGGAGCCGTTCGACCTGCACGGGCTGCTGGCCAACCTCATCTCGTTCAACGAGAAGGTGGCCGCCGCCGCGGGCGCGCGGCTGGTCGCGGATTTTCCCGAGGCACCGCTGCGGATCACCGGCCTCGAGGGCCGGCTGGCGCAGGTGTTCGTGAACCTGATCACCAACGCGGTCTCGTTCGCCTCCGAGGGCGACGCGATCACCGTGCGCACCCAGGCCGAAGGCCGCAAGGTCCGCGTGACCGTCGACGATCAGGGCCCCGGCATCCCGGACGGGAACCTTGCCGACGTGTTCGAACGGTTCTATTCCGAGCGCCCCCAGAAGGAGGAGTTCGGCAACCACTCGGGCCTCGGCCTCGCGATCTCCAGGCAGATCGTCGAGGCGCACGGCGGCGAGATCTGGGCCGAGAACATCCGCCCCGAGGGGGCAGGCCAGGACCGTCCGCCCGACGGCGCGCGGTTCGTCGTCGTGCTGCCGGTCTGAGCCCCGGCAATGGCGCCCCCGGACCCCGCGCAGCCGCAGCCGCACCCGGTGCACGGCAGTTGCGTGGCCTGGCGCGGGCGTGCGGCGCTGCTGCTGGGCCGGTCGGGCAGCGGCAAGTCCGCGGTGGCGCTGCAGATGATGGCGCTGGGCGCCGATCTGGTCGCCGACGACCAGGTGCTGGTGCACGCCTCCGCGGGCGGACTGGTGGCCGAAGCGCCGGCGGCGCTGGCCGGCAAGATCGAGGCGCGCGGCATCGGCCTGATCCGCGTCCGGCACCTTGCGCGGGCAAGGATCGTGCTGGCCGTGGATCTGGAGATGCACGAAGATGCGCGGTTGCCACAGCCGCGGAAACGAAAAGTCAACAGCATGTGGCTACCATTGATTGCCGGTGGCAACCGTCCATATCTGAGTCACGAGGTGATGGCCTGTCTCCGCCACGGCTGCGAGCCCCTGCTGCTTGATCCAGAGGAACCGATCGATGCGGATCGCGATTGACCCTTCCGCCACGTTGCAGGACGTGGCCATTGTCACCGGCCCCTCGGGCGCCGGGCGGTCGACCGCGATCAACGCGCTCGAGGATCTGGGGTTCGAGGCGATCGACAACCTGCCGATGTCGCTGCTGGAGCGGCTGTTCGCCGGCGGCGCGCACGAGCGGCCGCTGGCGGTGGGCATCGACGCCCGCACCCGCGGCTTCAGCGCCGACTCGCTGATGGCGGCGGTCGAGGCGCTGACCGAGATGCCGCAACTCAACGTCTCGCTGGTCTATGTCGACTGCGACACCGACACCCTGCTGCGCCGGTTCTCGGAGACCCGCCGCCGGCATCCGCTGGCGCCGAACGAGACGCCGCTGGTCGGGATCGAGCGCGAGCGCGGCCTTCTGGGCGGCCTGCGCGAGCGCGCCGACATCCTGGTGGACACCAGCCAGATGCCCCCGCACGAGTTGCGGGCCGAACTCTGGCGCTGGTTCGGCCGCGGCAGCAGCGCCGAAATGGCGGTCTCGGTGCAGTCGTTCAGCTTCAAGCGCGGCACGCCGCGCGGCGCGGACATGGTTCTGGACTGCCGCTTCCTGCGCAACCCGCACTGGAAGACCGACCTGAGGCCGCTGACCGGCAGCGACCCGGCGGTGGCCGACCACGTCGTGGGCGACCCGTTGTACCAGGCGTTTCACGACAAGACGCTGTCGATGCTCGAACTGCTGCTGCCCGCCTACAAGGCTGAGGGGAAATCGTATTTCACGCTCGCCCTTGGGTGTACCGGGGGCCGGCACCGCTCGGTTTGCGTGGCGGAAAGGCTATCGAATGGGCTTGCGAACGCCGGATGGCAGGTGTCTATTCGGCATAGAGAACTGGAGCGGACCGTGGGGGGGCGGGCGCTCAAAGATGTGGTGGAGCTTTGATCGGTATCGTGATCGTCGCGCACGGCGGGCTGGCCCGGGAGTACCTGGCCGCCATGGAGCACGTGGTGGGACGCCGCCCCGGAACCCGCGCGATATCGATCGGCGCCGAGGATGACCGGACCCTCAAGCAGGCTGAAGTGGCCGCCGCCGTGGCCGAGGTCGACGACGGCGCCGGCGTGGTGGTGGTGACCGACATGTTTGGCGGCACGCCGTCGAACCTTGCCGTCGCCGCCTGCTCGGACCCCGACCGCAAGGTGCTGTACGGGGTCAACCTGCCGATGCTGATCAAGCTGGCCAAGGCGCGCCACAAGCCGCTGGACGTCGCCGTCGACTGCGCGCTGGACGCGGCACGCAAGTACATCAACTGCGCCGACGGTCTTGGCGTCACCAAGGGCGCGATCACCGCCTGATGGCCGGGCCGGTCACGCTGCACATCTGCAACGAGCGCGGGTTGCATGCCCGGGCGTCCGCCAAGTTCGTCGAAATCGTCGAGAGCCACCAGGCCGAGGCCGAGGTCAGCCGCGACGGCATGACCGTCTCCGGCGACTCGATCATGGGCCTGATGATGCTGGCCGCCGCCAACGGCACCAGCATCGAGGTGTCGACCGACGGCCCCGACGCCGAAAGCCTGCTTGCGGCACTGTCGGATCTGGTGCGCAACCGTTTCGGCGAGGAGCGCTGATCCGGCTTCAGCCGCGCCACATGCGCCGCAGCACCTGGTCGCGGTCGTGCAGATGGTGCTTTACCGCCGCCGCGACATGCACCGTCAGCAGCAGCGCCAGCGTCAGCGCCAGCCCGCGGTGCAGGGTGCCGAGCGCGGCCTCCAGCGCCTCTGTGCCGCGCGGGAACGGGTCGGGCAGTTCGAACAGGCCGAACACCATGTTGGGGATCCGGAACGGCACCGCGTCCGCATCGTTCAGCGGCGAGGCCGACGCCGTCAGCCAGCCGCTGACCGGCAGCGCCAGCATCAGCGCGTACAGCGCTAGGTGCGACGCCGTCGCGGCCCGCCGCTGCCAGGCCGGCATCGCCGCCGGCAGCGCCGGCCGGCCCGGCTGCGCCAGCCGCCAGCCCAGGCGCAGCACCGCCAGCAGCAGCGCCGTGGCGCCGAGGCTCTTGTGCAGCTGGATCAGCTGGTACTGGACGATCAGGTCGCGCTCGATCCGGATCATGTAGACCCCCAGCCCCAGCATTGCCGCGATCAGCGCCGCCATCCCCCAGTGCAGCACGCGGCTGGGCCAGCCCCAGCCACCCGGGCCGTCGCGCAGCGCCATCTATACCGACCGCATCAGCAGCCGGATCCGGATCGGCAGCGTCGCGTCGATCTGCGGCAGCCCGGTGGTGTGGCCGAACGCGCGGCGATCCACGGCGCCGGTCAGATCGAAACCGGCGTCGAACCGGTCCGGCGCACCGGGGGTCGGGCCATAGCGGAACACCTGCGCCTGCAGGCTGATCGGCCGGGTGATCCCGAACAGGGTCAGTTGCCCGAGGACGTCGGCGGTGGATTGCGAGGTGCGTACCAGGCGGTCCAGCCGGAAGCCGATCGTCGGATACGTCTCGACGTTCAGGTAATCCGGGCCGCGCACGAACGCATCGACCACCGCCAGCCCGGTCGATACCCGCCGCGCGTCCACGGTGATCCGCGCCCGCGCACGGTCCGGCCGCTGCCGGTCGAACGCGATGCTGCCCCACAGCCGGTCGAACCGCAGCGTGACGACTCGGCCCAGCCAGTGCACGTCGACCTCGACCCGGGTCGCGCCGGGGACGATCTCCCAGGTCGCACCGGGCGCGGCCGCTGGCGGCAGGAAGAACAGCAGGATGAGCAGCGGCAGGACGCGCATCGGACCCCTCCGCCGCCATCATAGGGGATCGGCTGGCACGCGGCCGTCACGATTGCGCGCGCCAGCGCCTCAGCGCGTCGGCACCGGCTCATCGCCGCGGTAGTCGTAGAAGCCGCGCTGGGTCTTGCGCCCCAGCCAGCCGGCCTCGACGTATTTCACCAGCAGCGGGCAGGGCCGGTACTTGGTGTCCGCCAGCCCGTCGTGCAGCACGTTCATGATCGCGAGGCAGGTGTCCAGGCCGATGAAATCCGCCAGCTCCAGCGGCCCCAGCGGGTGGTTCGCACCCAGCTTCAGCGAGGTGTCGATCGAGGTCACCGTGCCGACCCCCTCGTAGAGCGTGTAGATCGCCTCGTTGATCATCGGCATCAGGATGCGGTTGACGATGAACGCCGGGAAATCCTCGGCCGAGGCCGAGGTCTTGCCCAGCCGTTCGACCACGCCCTGCATGACATGGTAGGTCTCCTCGCTGGTGGCGATGCCGCGGATCAGCTCGACCAGCTGCATGATCGGCACCGGGTTCATGAAGTGCAGACCCATGAACCGCTCGGGCCGGTCGGTGCGGCTGGCCAGCCGGGTGATCGAGATCGACGAGGTGTTCGAGGTCAGGATCGTCTGCTCGCCCAGATGCGGGGCGAGGTTCTTGAAGATCTCGTGCTTCAGCGTCTCGTTCTCGGTCGCCGCCTCGATGATCAGGTCGGCCTTGCCCAGCGCCCCCAGATCGGGCTGGGTCGAGATCCGCGCCAGCGCGGCGTCGCGCTCGCCCTGGGTGATCTTCCCGCGGGCGACCTGGCGGTCGAGGTTCTCGGCGATGGTGTGCATCGCGCGGTCCAGCGCCTCGGTCGAGATGTCGTTGATCGAAACGTCATAGCCGGCCAGCGCGCACACATGCGCGATGCCATTGCCCATCTGGCCGGCGCCGATGACGCCTACGGTCCTGATTTCCATGCCCCTTGATCCTTTCGGCAGTCGCGGCGGACCTTAGAGCCGGGGCATGGTCCGCCGCAACCGCAATTGCCGGGCTCAGCCCAGCTTCTGCTCCAGCTCGGGCACCGCCTCGAACAGGTCGGCGACCAGGCCGTAGTCGGCGACCTGGAAGATCGGCGCCTCCTCGTCCTTGTTGATCGCGACGATGACCTTGCTGTCCTTCATCCCCGCCAGGTGCTGGATCGCGCCCGAGATGCCGATCGCGATGTACAGCTCGGGGGCGACGACCTTGCCGGTCTGGCCGACCTGCCAGTCGTTCGGCGCGTAGCCCGAATCGACCGCCGCGCGCGAGGCGCCGACGGCGGCGCCCAGCTTGTCGGCGAGCTTCTCGATCAGCGCGAAATTCTCCTCCGAGCCGACGCCGCGGCCGCCGGACACGACGATCCTGGCGCTGGTCAGCTCGGGCCGGTCGCTGGCCGCCAGCTTGTCCTCGACCCATTCCGACAGGCCGGGGTTGTCGGCCATCGCCACGGTCTCGACCGGGGCCGGGTTGCCGCTGCCGGCGGCGTCGAAGGTCGAGGTGCGGATCGTCAGCACCTTCTTCGGATCCGCGCTCTGCACCGTCTGGACGGCGTTGCCGGCATAGATCGGCCGCTCGAAGGTGCTGCCGTCGACAATCCCCGAGACGTCCGAGATCACCATCACGTCCAGCAGCGCCGCGACCCGCGGCAGGATGTTCTTGGCGTCGGTGGTGGCCGGCGCGGCGATGTGTTCGTAGTCGCCCGCGAGGCTGACGATAAGCGCCGCGGTGGGCTCGGCCAGGCGATGGCCCAGCGCCGGGTCCTCGGCCACCAGCACCCGGGCGACGCCGTCGATCTTGGCCGCGTCCTGCCCGGCGTCGGCGGCGTGCGCCCCGGCGCACAGCACCGTGACCTCGCCCAGCTGCGTCGCGGCGGTCACGGCCTTGGACGTCGCGTCCAGCGCCAGCGCGCCGTCGGTGACCTCGGCAAGAAGAAGTACGGCCATCAGAGCACCCCCGCTTCGTCTTTCAGTTTCGCCACCAGCTCGTCGACCGAGCCGACCATCACCCCGGCGGCGCGTTCGGCCGGCTCGACGGTCTTGAGCACCGTCAGCCGCGGCGAGACGTCGACGCCGTAGTCGGCCGGGGTCTTCTCCTCCAGCGGCTTCTTCTTCGCCTTCATGATGTTCGGCAGCGAGGCGTAGCGCGGCTCGTTCAGGCGCAGATCGACGGTGACGATGGCGGGCATCTTCACCTTGATCGTCTGCAGCCCGCCATCGACCTCGCGGGTGACCACGGCGTGCTCGCCCTCGACCTTCAGCTCGGAGGCGAAGGTCGCCTGCGACCAGCCGACCAGCGCCGACAGCATCTGCCCGGTGGCGTTCATGTCGTTGTCGATCGCCTGCTTGCCGCCGATCACCAGCCCCGGCTGTTCGGCGTCGATCACCGCCTTCAGCAGCTTGGCGACCGCCAGCGGCTCGATGTCGGTGTGCACGTCGTCGGCGGCGACGATCAGGATCGCGCGGTCGGCGCCCATCGCCAGCGCGGTGCGCAGCGTCTCCTGCGCCTGCTTGACACCGATCGACACGGCGACGACCTCCGAGGCGGTGCCCGCCTCCTTCATCCGGATCGCCTCTTCCAGGGCGATCTCGTCGAACGGGTTCATCGACATCTTGACGTTGGCGAGATCGACCCCGGTGCCGTCGGCCTTGACCCGCACCTTCACGTTGTAGTCGATCACGCGTTTCACAGGCACAAGGACCTTCATTTCGCGTCTCTCCCCTCGCAGTGGACGGGGCGGTTCGGCCCCGGACGGGACGGGTGTAGCGAATACATGCCCGGAGAAACAGCGCAAAAACGACGCGACGCGGCGGCAGCCGGACCCGACGGGCGCGGCGGCGCGGCGTCCGGGCTGCAGGCTTGACCCGGCCGGGGCGCGGGCGCACGCTTCGGTGGCGCGGTCGGAGGAGAGCGATGGAAAAGGTCACGGGCATCGGCGGGTTCTTCTTCCGGGCCGAGGATCCCGCCGCGCTGGGCGAATGGTACCGCGCGCACCTGGGCATCGACCGCGTTCCCGGCGACTACGACACCCCCTGCTGGCGGCAGGAGGCGGGCGAGACCGTGTTCGCGCCGTTCGAGAAGGTCACCGACTATTTCGGCGACCGCGAGAAGCCGTTCATGGTGAACTTCCGGGTGCGCGATCTGGAGGCGATGATCGTCCAGCTCGAGGCCGCCGGGATCGAGGTGCGCCGAGACCCGCAGAGCTATCCGAACGGCCGTTTCGCCTAGCTGAACGATCCCGAGGGCAATCCGATCGAGCTGTGGCAGCCGGCCTGAGTCTTCCGGCACGCCGCGCCGGTGGCGGCGGTGGCCTCCGGCGGGGATATTGAAGGACGGTGGAAAACCGGTCTCAGCCCGGCGGCTGCGCCCAGTCGGCGTGGGTCTCGATCATCGCCGCCATCGCCAGGGCGGCGTCGGCCAGCGGCCCGCCGGCCAGGGCGACACCGGCCAGCCGGTCGCGCAGCCGGCGCGAGGTGTACCACTCCCAGACCCGGTCCTTGGCGGGCTGGCGCGCCCAGAACGCGCTGAACGGGATCGCCGCGTCCGGATCGGGCGGCCAGTCCCGCGCCAGCAGCGCGGCGAGCCGGGCGTCCGGCAGCGCGTCGAGATGGGCGAGGAACGGCGCGATGTCGAGCCCGCCCTCGCCGAAGCAGCACAGCCATTCGTCGAGGCAGGCGCCGGGCGCGCGCAGCCGGCGCGAGAAGATCGCCAGGCAGCAGTCGGCGACCAGCGCCACGTCGGCAGCGGGCCAGTGGTCCGGGAAGCCGGCCGGCGGCAGCCGGTTCAGCGTCACCTCCAGCCCCTGGCGGCCGAAGCCGGGCGCGAAGGCCAGCAGATCGAGGATCCGGGGCAGCAGCCAGGCCATGTGCGCCCGTCCCAGATCGGCGGCGTGGGCGGCGAAGTACCAGTCCTCGATGTAGGCCAGCGGCAGGTCGCGGGCGGCGTGGTTGAGGAAGTCCGCCTCGATCGCCGGGTCCATGCAGCAGCCGCGGCAGACCCCGGTCGTGGGCGGCGGCGGGCGATCGAACTGCGCGTAGGCGGCGGCGATCAGCCGCGCCAGCGTGTCGCCCGCGCCGGGATCGCGGGCTGCATTCACCGGTTCTGGCCGGGCACCCACAGCACGTCGCGGGCGCCGTCGTCGTTGGCGATGCGGGCGGCGACGAAGAACCAGTCCGACAGGCGGTTCAGGTAGCGCAGGCCCGGCTCGTTGATCGGCTCGGCGGCGGCGAGGGTGACCACCAGGCGCTCGGCGCGGCGCGCCACGGTGCGGCAGACATGCAGATGCGCCGCCAGCACGGTGCCGCCGGGCAGCACGAAGCTGCGCAGCGGCGACAGCCGCGCGTTCAGGGCGTCGATCTCGGCCTCCAGACGGTCGACCTGCGCCCCGGTGACGCGCAGCGCCGGGTGCGGGCGCGCGGCGTCCTTGTCCGGCTCCGGCGTCGCCAGGTCGGCGCCCAGGTCGAACAGATCGTTCTGGATCCGCGCCAGCGCCGCGTCGGTCTCGCCGTCGGCGTGCAGCCGGGCGACGCCCAGCGCGGCATTCAGTTCGTCCACCGTGCCGTAGGCGGCGACGCGGGCACTGTCCTTGGGCACGCGCGCGCCGTCGCCCAGCGCCGTCTCGCCCTTGTCGCCGGTGCGGGTGTAGATCCTGTTGAGCACCACCATCGCCTCAGCCCCGGCCCGCGAAGTAGACCGTCGCCACGATCAGGATCACCGCGATGAACTGCAGCAGCAGCCGCAGGCGCATGATCTTGTTGGCGTACTTGCGGTTGAATTCGCCGCCCCTGGCGAAGCCGCCGACGCCGACCAGCAGCACGGCCAGCACCGCAAGGCAGGCGAAAAGGGTGACGTAGAACAGCGGGTTGTCGGTCATCCGGGTCTGTTTCCTTCGGTTCTTGGTGGCGCCGGATCGGGCGCGGCCGGCGCGCCGTCAGCCCCGCCGCAGGATCCGGTCGAGCGCCCGCGTCGGCAGGATACGCCGCGCGGCCCCCATCATATAGGTCGGCGTGGTCACATAATAGCGCGCGCGCGGTCGCGGGCTTTCCAGCGCATGCACCAGCTTGGCGGTCACCGCCGAGGCCGGCAGCTCGAACCGGTCGGTCTTGCCGTCGGTGCGGTACAGCCGCGGGATCACCTGCTTTTCGTAGAATTTCCGCCGCGGCGAGTTCTTCCAGTCGATCCAGCGCTCGAAATGCGGCACCGAGTTCTCGCGGATGCGCGAGGTGACGGGACCGGGCTCGATCAGGATGAAGTGCAGGTCCCGCATCCGGTTCTCCAGCCGGTAGACGTCGGTCAGCCCCTCCATCGCGAACTTGGACGAGATGTAGGCGCCGCGGGCGCGCAGCGCGATCAGCCCCAGCACCGACGAGTTGTTGACCACCCGCCCGTGGCCTTGCGCGCGGAAGGTCGGCATCAGCCGGTTGATCAGGTCGAACTGGCCGAACAGGTTGGTCTCGAAGATCGCGCGCAGCGCGTCGCGGGGCAGGTCCTGGGCCAGCCCGGGGATCGCGTAGGCGCCGTTGTTGAACAGCGCGTCCAGCGTGCCGCCGGTGCGCGCCAGGGTCTCGTCGACCGCCGCGGCCAGGCTGTCCTCGTCGGCGTAGTCGAGGCGGAAGCTCTCCAGCCCCGCGTCGCGCAGCCGGGCGCAGTCGGCATCCTTGCGGCAGGTGGCGAACACGCGCCAGCCGCGCGCCGCCAGCCCGTGCGCCGCGTCCTGGCCGATGCCCGACGAGCATCCGGTGATCAGTACGGTCTTCCGGCTCATGATTCGTCCGCCCGTTCCGGCGCCCGGTCGGCGCCGCCGCGGTGGTAGCGGCGCGGTGGCGGCGGTTCAATCCCCCTTCGGCGCGGCGGGGCCGAGACCGGCGGCACGCGCCCGCCGGCCGCCCGCGCTTAACTTACGCGCGCATTTACCTTGCGTTCAGCAGAGTCTGCCACGGTCGGCGGCAGCCAATCCTGGCGACCGTAACCGGAGAACCGAGGCAATGAGTACAGCAGTCAGCACCCCCGACAACGTTCACCAGCTTTCGCGCCTGGCGCGCGAGGCGATCGACCAGGCCGAGGCGGCCGAGCGTCTGCACCGGCGCACCCGCGGTCGGCGCGCGCTGCTGCGCGGGCTGATGCTGTCCGGCATCGCCGCCGGCCTGGTCCTGCCGCTGGTGCAGGCGCTGCTGGCCGCCTGAGCGGACCCGCGCGCGCCCGGCGGGAAGATGCCGCCGCCGGGCGCCGCGCCGCGGAAGCGGCAGGATCCTCTGGACCAGATCCGATTCCGCGGCTATCACCACATCTATGGTTGATGTGACTGACGACCCCGAAATACCGGACATGGGCAATCTCAGC
Source organism: Halovulum marinum (assembly GCF_009697225.1). Taxonomy (GTDB): domain Bacteria; phylum Pseudomonadota; class Alphaproteobacteria; order Rhodobacterales; family Rhodobacteraceae; genus Halovulum; species Halovulum marinum. The sequence continues at coordinate 124,933 of NZ_WIND01000001.1, read as the reverse complement.
GAGCCGTTGCGGCGGGCGCTGGGCGACCGCTATCTGACCTATGCGCTGTCCACGATCACCGATCGCGCGCTGCCCGACGCCCGCGACGGGCTGAAACCGGTGCATCGCCGCATCCTTTATACCATGCGGACCCTGAAGCTGGAGCCGAACGGTCCGTTCCGCAAATGCGCCAAGATCACCGGCGAGGTGATGGGGAACTACCACCCGCACGGCGACCAGGCGATCTACGACGCGCTGGCCCGGCTGGCGCAGGACTTCGCCATGCGCTACCCGCTGGTGGACGGGCAGGGCAACTTCGGCAACATCGACGGCGACAACCCCGCCGCCGCCCGCTACACCGAGGCCCGCTCGACCGCCGCCGCCTTCGCGCTGATGGACGGGCTGACCGAGGACGCGGTCGATTTCCGCCCGAACTACGACGGCTCCGAGCACGAGCCGGTGGTGCTGCCCGCCGCGTTCCCGAACCTGCTGGCGAACGGCTCCAGCGGGATCGCGGTGGGGATGGCGACCAACATCCCGCCGCACAACATCGACGAGCTGGTCGGCGCCTGCCTGCACCTGATCAAGACGCCGGACGCGCGCGACGAGACGCTGCTGAACTACATTCCCGGCCCCGATTTCCCCACCGGCGGCGTGCTGGTCGAAAGCCGGGCGGGGATCGCCGAGGCCTACCGCACCGGCCGCGGCGCGATGCGCGTGCGCGCCCGCTGGCAGGTCGAGGATCTGGGCCGCGGCCAGTGGCAGATCGTCGTCACCGAGATCCCGTATCAGGTGCCCAAGTCGAAGCTGATCGAGAAGGTCGCCGAGCTGATCACCGCCCGGAAGATCCCGATCCTGGCCGACATCCGCGACGAAAGCGCCGAGGACGTGCGCATCGTCCTGGAGCCGCGGGCCCGCACCGTCGAGCCGAGCGTGCTGATGGAGACGCTGTTCCGCCAGTCCGACCTGGAGACGCGCTTTTCGCTGAACATGAACGTGCTGATCGACGGCAAGACGCCGAAGGTCTGCTCGCTGAAGGAGGTGCTGCGCGCCTTCCTCGACCACCGGCGCGAGGTGCTGCAGCGCCGCTCGCAGCACCGGCTGGACAAGATCGCCAACCGGCTCGAGGTGCTGGAAGGCTACTTGATCGCCTTCCTCAACCTCGACCGGGTGATCGAGATCATCCGCACCGAGGACCAGCCCAAGCCGGTGATGATGGCGGAGTTCCAGCTTTCGGACGTGCAGGCCGAGGCGATCCTGAACATGCGCCTGCGCTCTCTGCGCAAGCTCGAGGAGATAGAGCTGCGGCGCGAGCGCGACGATCTGGTCGGAGAGGCCGAGGATCTGACCGCGCTGCTGGCCGACGAGGCGCTGCAGTGGGACCGCATCACCGACCAGCTGCGCGAGGTGCGCAAGACCTTCGGCGCCAAGGCCACCGGCGGCGCGCGCCGCACCCTGATCGCCGAGGCCCCCGAGGCCGAGGAGGTGCCGCTGGAGGCGATGATCGAGCGCGAGCCGATCACCGTGGTCTGCTCGAAGATGGGCTGGATCCGCGCCATGAAGGGCCATATCGCGCTGGACTCGGAGCTGAAGTTCAAGGACGGCGACGGCCCGGCCTACATCTTCCACGCCGAGACCACCGACAAGGTGCTGCTGTTCGGCGCCAACGGCCGGTTCTACACGCTGCCCGCCAGCAACCTGCCCGGCGGCCGCGGCATGGGCGAGCCGGTGCGTCTGATCGTCGATCTGCCCAACGAGGTCGAGCCGCTGGCGCTGTTCGTGCACCGGCCGGGCCGCCGGCTGATCGTCGCCTCCAGCGCCGGCGACGGCTTCGTCGTGCCCGAGGACGAGGTGGTCGCCCAGACCCGCGCCGGCAAGCAGGTGCTGAACCTGAAGCCGGGCGTGGTCGCGGTGGCCTGCAAGGCGGTGCGGGGTGACCATGTCGCCACCGTGGGCCGCAACAAGAAGGTGCTGATCTTCCCGCTGGCCGAACTGCCTGAAATGACCCGCGGCAAGGGCGTGCGCCTGCAGAAGGTGCCGGCCTCGTCGGCGCCGCTGGACCCCAGCGCCTCGGGGCTGTCGGACGTGACCACGTTCGATCTGGCCGACGGGCTGAGCTGGAAGGACCCGGCCGGGCGCACCCGGACCGAAACCGCGCTGGACGACTGGATCGGCAAGCGCGCCGGCGCCGGGCGGATGGCGCCGCGCGGCTTCCCGCGGGACACCAGGTTCAACGGCGGCGACGGCCTCTAGCGCCGGCGCCGCCCGTCCCGGCGGCGGGCGGTCATTCGAAGACGTCGTTCAGCTGCCGCGCGTCGCCGTCGGGGCCCAGCTGCCGGTAGGCGGCCATGATCAGCCCCAGGCTGGCCAGGTTCAGCAGCGTCTGCACCACCTCCATCCCCAGGCTCGAAACCCACAGTACGGCGGCGCGGGCCTCGACCGGGGTCTCGGCGCCGGTCTCGGCCGGGGCTTCGGGGATCATCGCGAACAGCACGAACAGGAACGGCAGGAACACCACCGCCCAGGCCGCCGTCAGCCGGAACAGATGCGGCAGGCACTGCGCGATGCTGCGGCGCAGCCCGGCCCAGCCGCGGTCCTCGACCAGGATCGCCGGATAGGCGGTGGTGGTGGCCGCGGCCAGCAGCAGCGCCGGCAGGATCACCAGCAGCAGCGCGAAATAGGACAGGTAGCCCAGCGCGATCATCGTCACGATCAGCGGCACCGCGTTGCGGCGCAGCCGCCCGCCGGTGGGCCGCCCCGCGGCGCCGCCCATGTCGTCGGCAATGCGCAGGCAGGCGGCGCCGAACAGCAGCGCGAAGCCGGCCTCGTGCAGCAGCAGGAACGGGTCGAGCAGGATCGACAGCGGCCAGCCTTCGGCGGCGCCGGTGCGTGCGGCGACGAAGCGTTCCGGGACCAGCAGCGCCTCGGCGGTGATCATTCCGACGCCCAGCGCCAGCAGGTCCAGCCCGGCCCGGCGGCCGTGCCGCAGCAGGATCGCAGCGCCGTCGGACGCCAGCTGCCGCAGATCCAGCCCGCTCACGCGAAGACCGCCGCCAGGTCCTCCATGCCCAGACCCTCCTTGATCTCGCGCAGCCGCGCGTAGAGCAGGGCGGTGAAGATCGACAGCAGGGTGATCTGGATCGCCGCGGTCAGCGCCTGCACCAGCAGCACCACGGTATAGCCCGGCGACAGCATCGCCGTCGTGCCGAAGGCGTTCGGGCCCGCGGCGACGCCCAGCGCCTCCGCCAGCCCGATCGAGATCAGGATGACGACCACGAACATCAGCACCCCTGCGCCTAGGATCGGCCAACGGTAGCCCTGGGTCAGCTCGGCGGCGCGGCCCAGGCCGCGAAACCCGGCGCGCTCGACCAGGATCGCCGGGGCCATCACCCAGTAGCGCGCCATCAGGTAGAGCCCGGGCAGGACCAGCAGCAGGAAGCCGAAGCCCATCGCCACGTACAGCAGCAGGCCCAGCACGACGATCGCCGGCGCCGCGCCCAGCGTGCGCGTCAGATAGCGGCCGACGCGCACCGGATTGCCCAGCCGCACGTCATAGGCGGCCATGGTGATCGCGCCCATCGTCAGCAGGCTGATGATCAGCGAGATGCCGATCACCGCGAACACCCGCGTCAGGTACAGCGTGGCCGGCTCGCCCGCGGCGATGTCGCCGAAATCGGTCGGATAGGCGAACAGCTGCAGCGCCGCCTGCCCCACCGACGGGATCAGCGAGATCGCCAGGAACAGCGGCGCATGGCGCAGAAGCAACCCGAAGGTCGATGTTACCAGCCGCCCGATTCCCAGCGGCGGCCGAAACGGGGCATCCGCCATCCCACATCCCTCAAAATCCAGCCCGTTCAGATTGGTAGCACTGCCCGCGCGGCGGTTCAAACGTCTTGCGACGCCGCCCGGCGCAGCGTTGCAAACCGGTCGGCCGCTACCGGATGCCGGCGGCGGCCTGCTCCGCCGGGATCAGCCGCGCGCGCCGCCGCTGCCGTCGGTGTCGCGATGGAACTTGTCCTCGCGCGCGTCGCCGAACAGCTTGCGGTTCTCGAGGTAGGCGCGCTGGGTGCGGTAGAACGCCAGCAGGAAGCCCTCGGTATCCGCTTCCGGCACATGTGTCTCATAGCCGATCCGGCGCGAGATCGTTTCGGCGACCTTGCGCAGGTTGGCGCGGTGCCGCTCGGCGGCGATCCGGCTCAGCGCACCGGCGTCGACCTGCAGCAGCGCCTCGAGCGTCTGCAGCTCGTAGCGGCCGTAGTGGTCCAGGTGGTGCGGCAGGAAGCGGTAGGCGGCGTCGGCCACCGGTTGCTCGGCCAGATCGGGCAGCAGCACCGGCGTGGGCAGCATCACCACGTAGGTTCCGGCCAGGATGTCGCCCAGGCGCTGGCGGTGGGCGTTGGTCAGCGGCACCGCCAGCAGGATGCCGATCCAGCCCAGCAGCAGGATCACCGTCAGCCGGTCCAGCGAGGTGGTCGCCAGCAGCAGCGTGCCGGGGATGAAGATCTCCATCTCTTTCAGCAGGTTGCGCACGGTGACCGCGTGCGCCGTCAGCGACCGCCCGTCGGCGGCGATCACCCGCAGACCGGTCAGCCGCTTGCCCCAGGTCTGGCCGTTCATCAGCGTCTCGGTCAGAACGTAGTAGGGCACGCGGATCGCGAAGAACAGCAGTGCGCCGATCGCGATCACCGCCTCCAGCGACACCAGATCGGACAGGAACAGCACCGCCATCAGCACCACCAGCACCGCGAAGGTAACCAGGATGTCGGCGATCTGCGCCACGGTGCGCGCGCCCAGCCCGGCGACCTCGAAGCGGATCGGCACGCCCTCGGGCGGCAGGATCTCGACCAGCAGCCGGCGCTCGGCACCACCGGGGCGGGCGCGGCCGGGGCGGGCGCGGCCGGGGGCGCCGTCGCGGCTCATGTCAGGCCCCGCCCGGCGCGGCCGCGGCCCGACAGGCCGAGCCAGACGACCCACAGCGCGCCGATCGCCAGCCCGGTGCGGAGCCGCGCGCCGGGGTCCTGGATCAGCTGCCGCCCGAAACCTTCCAGCGCCGCGGCGACGACCAGCATCAGCGCCGCCAGCAGCGCCAGCTTGACCGCGTCGCGGGCGTTGCGGCGCAGCGCGTCGCGGCGGCGCACCTCGCCCGGGAACAGCACCGCCTGGCCCAGGTGCAGCCCGCCGGCGCAGGCGATCACCACCGCCGACAGCTCGGTCACGCCGTGGATCGACAGCCAGGCGACGATGTCGTAGAGCAGCCCGCGATCGGCGTGCAGCGCCACGAACGCGCCTATCGTCAGCCCGTTCAGGAAGGTCAGGACTGTGCCCGGCACGCAGGCCAGCACCCCGAGCGAGAAGATCAGGATCGCGATCCGCGCATTGTGCGAGAACAGCACCGAGGCGAACGCCGCCAGCTGTCCGGACTGCGCCTCCTGCCCGGAATAGATCACCGCCAGCAGCTCCTCGCGGCTGGACTCCAGGCCGCGGCCGCCGGCCATTCCGGCCGGCATCAGCGTGTCGTACCAGGTGGGATCGTTCTGGAACAGCATCCAGCCCGCCAGCCCGCCCAGCGCCATGATCGCGTAGGAAATCAGGATCAGCGGGAACAGCCGCCGCGCCGCGCCGGGAATGCCGACCACCAGCAGCCGGCCGATCATGCCGCCCAGCCGCTCCTGCGGGGCATACACCGCCAGGTAGGCGCGCGCGCACAGCGCCTCCAGATAGGCCAGCAGCGCCCGGTCCAGGCTGATCTCGCGCGCCATCGACAGCGACGCCATCGCCTGCCGGTACAGCGTCGCCATCGCCTGCGCCTCGTCGAAGCCCAGCGCCTTCAGGCCGCGGCGCTCGGCCTTGGTGACGATCGCCTCCAGCCGGCGCCAGTCCGCCTCGCGTTCGGCGCGGAACCGGGCCGAGCGGATCAGATTCTGCGCGACGCTCATATCAGTTCCCGCGCCTTGATCTCCAGATAGGTGCTCAGCAGGCGCGCCGTCAGCGTGTTCGGCGCGGTTTCCAGACATAGTATGCCGAGCCGCGCCAGCCGGTCGAGGACCAGTTGCCGCTCGCGTGCCATGTCGGCCGCGACCACCGCCTCGGCCACCGCGTCGGCGCTGTCGGGCATCGCGTCCTGCCGGGTCTCGAGCTCCGGGTCGCGCAGGGTGACGAAGACGATGACGTGGGCGCGGTTCAGCACCTGCAGGTTCTCGACCAGCAGCTCGGCGGTGGTGGTGTCGGCGAAATCCGAGAAGATCACGATCAGCGACCGCCGCTTCAGCCGCGCGTTCAGATGCGCCAGCGCCAGCGTGTGGTTGCTCTCGACGCTGCTGTAGCCCATCTCCGCCAGCTGCGAGCGCAGCGCCGGGAACGCCGCGCGGCCCGGCTGCGGCGGGATGTAGCGGCGCGGCTCGGCGTCGAAGCTGTAGAGCCCGACCAGATCGCCGCCCAGTCCGGCCGCCCAGGTCATCGCCAGCGCGGCGTTGATCGCATGGTCGATGCGCGCCAGCCCCGCGACCTCGCCGCGCATCAGATAGCCGTTGTCCAGCGCCAGGATGATCTGGTGGTTGCGCTCGGCGCGCATCTCCTTGGCGACCAGCGCGCGGTGGCGGGCCGAGTGCTTCCAGTCGATGGCGCGGGTGTCCATGCCGGTGGTGAACTCGACCAGCTGATGGAATTCCGAGCCCTCGCCGCGGCTGACGGTGTCCTTGACGCCGTACAGCTCCGAGCGGACCTGAGCGTCGATCGTGCCCGAGACCACCGGGCGGATGTTCGGCACCACGCGCAGCGCCAGGTCCGTCGGCAGGCGGGCGACGACCTCCCACAGCGCCAGCGGGCTGGGCCAGCGCAGCCAGACCGCCGCCACCCGGAACAGCCCGCGCCGGCCGGCGTGCAGGGTGACGGCGCCGTCGGCCCGGTCCGGCGCGACCGGCGCCAGCGCGAACCGGGTCAGCCCGCCCAGCGCGTCGTCGGCCTCGGCGCGGGCGCCGGCCACCGGCGGCACCGGTCCGCGGCGCGCGCCGACGCGCACCCGCAGCCGCACGTCCTCGCCGGCGAACACCTCGGCCGGAGCGTCCAGCGCCACGTCGAGCGCGCGCGCCCCCGGCACCAGCGCCAGGTCGGCCAGCGCCAGCACCGCCAGCACCGTCCACAGCGCCAGCGCCGCCTGCGGCGGCAGCACGTCCGCCGCCAGCAGCAGCACCGTCAGCGCCAATGCGCCCCCCGCCAGAAGCAGCAGCCTCCGGCCGGGGCGGATCACTTCGGCGCCTCGATCCGGTTCAGGATGTTGCCCATCACGTCGGTCTCGGATCGCCCCTCGATCTCGGCGGTCGGGCCCAGCACGATCCGATGCCGCAGCGCCGGCACGATCAGCCGCTGCACGTCGTCGGGGATCGCGTAGTCGCGCCCGTCCAGCGCCGCGGCCGCGCGCACCGCGCCGGCCACCGCGTCCGCCGCGCGGGTCGAGGCGCCGTGCCGGATCTCGGGATCCTCGCGGGTGGCGCGGACCAGCGCCAGGATGTAGCTCAGGATGCTGTCGTCCAGCCGGATGCCGTCGATCAGCGCCCGCCCCGCCGCCAGCTGCGCGTCGTCCAGCACCGGCACGATGCCCTCGGTGCGGGTGTTCTGGTCCAGCGTCTGCGCCGCGTGGCGGCGCAGGATCTCGATCTCGGCGGCCTCGTCGGGGAAGTCGATCAGCACCTTGAACAGGAACCGGTCCAGCTGCGCCTCGGGCAGCGGATAGGTGCCCTGCTGCTCGATCGGGTTCTGCGTCGCGATCACGAAGAAGGTGGCGCCCAGCGCGTGATCGGTGCCGTCGATGGTGGCGATGCGCTCGTTCATCACCTGCAGCAGCGCCGCCTGGGTCTTGGGCGGGGCGCGGTTGATCTCGTCGGCGAGCAGGATCTGGGTGAACACCGGCCCCTTGGTCAGACGGAACTGCGAGGTGCCGAAGTCGAACAGGTTCACCCCCAGCACGTCGCCGGGCATCAGGTCGGGGGTGAACTGGATGCGGCCGAACTCCAGGTGCATGGCCGCCGCCAGCGACCGCGCCAGCAGTGTCTTGGCGGTGCCCGGAGGGCCCTCGAGCAGGCAGTGCCCGCGCGCGAACAGGGCGATCAGCGCCATGTCGATGGCGTCGTCCTGGCCGTGCACCGCCTTGCCGATCTCGGCGCGGATGCGCGCGGCCAGCTTTCTGAAATCGTCAAGATCCATTCAGCACCCTCTCGGCCTGCTGCTCGAAGCCGTCGAGCAGGGTCAGCAATTGCGCCGGCGGGGTGCCGGTCCCGGGTGTCATAGCGGCTGCGGCGGCGTGCTTGAACCCCTTGGCCAGCTCCGGGTCGGTGCGCGCCACGAACTCGGCGATCCGCGCCGCCGGTTCGGCGCTGCCGGCCTGGCCGAACAGCCGCCGCTCGACCCGGCGCAGGCGGTTCTCGACATGGGCGGCGAACAGGCGCGGATCGTTGCCGGCCATCCGCAGGATCCGCGCCTTGGCGGCGATCGACACGCTGCGCGCGGCGCCCGGCCGGTCGTCGTACAGCACCTGCGCCGGACCGAACCGCACCCAGCTGCGCCACAGCAGCAGCGCGGTCAGCGCGCCGAGGCCGAACCAGGCCAGAACGTGCGGCCAGGCGAAGAACCGTGCCAGGTCGGCCCAGCCGCGGCGACGGACGGCGGGCGCGTCGGCCAGGGTGAAGATGTGGTTGGTGGTGTCGATCAGGATCGGCCCGCCGCCGGCGATCCGGGTCAGCAGCTGCGCGGCGGCGTCGGCGTTGCCGGCCAGCCGCAGGCCGTGGTTGTTGATCAGGTCGGGGTCGGACAGCAGCCAGACCGGGCCGCCGCCGCGGTCGCAGCGGATCAGCAGGTGCCCCGGCCCCGCCGACAGCTCCGGCGCGCAGCCGGCGGCCAGCCGCGGCGCGAACAGCTGCGGCTCGTAGAGCAGCCCGCCGTACCCGCCGCCGGCGTCGAAGCGCAGCACGCCGCCCGGGCGCAGCAGCGGCGCCGGCAGCGCGTCGAAGGCGCGCGCGGCGGCGGCGGCGTCGGCACCCGGCAGCAGCAGGCTTTCGTGGGCATAGCCGGTGTGGCGCACCGCGCGCGTCCACTTCGGCAGCACCACCAGGCTGGGCAGCAGCGCCGCCTTGCGGATCAGCACGCCGCGCGACAGGTCGCGCTCGGTCCCGGTCATCAGCCAGTCGCGCCGCGCCTCGGGCCGGCTGAACTCGGCGTCGAGGTCGGTGTCGAGCACCGGGATCACCCGCAGCCCGACGCTGCCGGGCGCGACGGTGCCGAAGCTGGCATAGCGGATTTCGGCGTCCTGCCCGCGCATCCAGCTGACCAGCCCGCGGAGGCCGACGGCCGAGCGCTCGACCGGCACCTGGCCGCCGCGCGCGACCATCCAGCCCACGCTCAGCGCCACCACGGCGACGGCGACGATGGCGGCCAGTTCGGCGCCGCGGCCCGCGCTCACGCCGCCGCCCCCTGCGCCGGGGTCAGGATCGGCGCGGCGGCGCCGAGGCAGGCGTGGAAGGTCGGCCCGGGCAGCGGGCGGCCGCCGAACTGCACCAGCTCCTCGGTCATCACCAGCGTGCGCAGCGCCGGCAGGTGCGGCCAGTCGCGGGGCAGGCGGCGCAGCAGCTCCCGGGCGGTCTCGGAGCGGCCCAGGCGCAGCCCGTTCTGCTCGGCTGCCGCGTCCAGCGTCGCCGACAGCAGCGCGACCAGCGCGGCGCGGCGGTCGGTCATCGCACGCAGCCGCGCCAGCAGCGCCGCGCCCTCCGCCGGCGCCGCATCCGGGCGCGCCGGCGCCGCCGTGCGGCGCGCGCGCCGGCCCTGCGGCAGCGGGCCGAACCGCTCTGCCAGCCAGCCGCGGCGCCGGAACAGCGCGACCGCCGCCAGCCCGACCAGCAGCAGCAGCGCCAGCCGCGTCGTCAGCCGCAGGACCCCGGACCGGTCCGACGCCGGTTCGGCCGCGCGCGCGTCCGGGGGCGCCGGTGCGGCGTCCAGCGGGATCTCGCCGCGCAGCCGGTCGACGTAGACCAGATCGGTCTGCAGCCGGTTCAGCAGCACCCGGCGCTCGTAGGCGGGATTGGTCTCGAACGCATGGCCGGTGATCCGCGGCGCCTCCTGCGACACGGCCACGCCAGCGCCGAGGCCAAGCGCAAAGAGCCCGCGGATCAGGCTGGTTCGGATCACCGCTTGCAGTTTCCCTTCGGCCTTCGGCGTGTCGGCGCAAGCCTAGGCTTGTGCGCCGCGGCATTGCAAGCGGCAAGCTCGGCTCAGGTAAAGGCCTCGGGGTGCATCTCCCGCGCCATGTGGTCCAGCACGGCGTTGACGAATTTGGGCTCGCGGCCGTCGGGGAAGAACGCCTTGGCGACGTCGACATACTCGTTGATCGCCACCCGCGGCGGCACCTCGGTGGTCAGCATCTCGGCGCCGGCGGCACGGAACAGCGCGCGCAGCGTCGGGTCGATCCGGGCGATCGGCCATTTCTCGACCAGCGCGGCGTCGGTCAGCCGGTCGATCCGCGCCTGCCGGTCCACGGCGCCGTGCAGGATGGTGCGGAACAGGTCCAGATCGGCCTCGGCATAGGTGTCGCCGTCGATCTCGGCGCCGAAGCGGTGGGTCTCGAACTCTTCCTGCACGTCGGCCAGGGTGGCGTCCGCGGCCTCCATCTGGAACAGCGCCTGGGTCGCGAACAGCCGTGCGGCCGAGCGCATCTGCCGCGCCGCCTCCTTGCGGTCGGCCCTGTCCCCGGAGCCGGCCATCACGCGGATCCCCCGGTGCCGGGCATGCCCGCGACCTGGAAGCTGCCTTCGGGCAGCGCCGGCGCCGGACGCGCGAAGCGCCGCTTCAGCGCGATCAGGTGCAGCGCCGCCTCGGCCGCGCCGCCGCCCTTGTTCTGGCCCGCGGCCTCGGCGCGAACCTGCGCCTGCTCGACGTTCTCGACGGTCAGGATGCCGTTGCCGACGCACAGGCCCCGCAGGCCCAGCTCCATCAGCCCGCGCGAGCTGTCGTTGCACACGGTGTCGTAATGCGTGGTCTCGCCGCGGATCACGCAGCCCAGGCCGACATAGCCGTCGTACTCGCCGCTGGCGGCGGCCAGCGCGATCGCCTGCGGCACCTCCAGCGCGCCGGGCACCTCGACGGTGTCGTGCATCGCGCGGGCGGCCTCGCAGGCGGCGCGGGCGCCCTGCAGCAGCTGGTCCGCGATGTCCTTGTAATAGGGGGCGACTACGATCAGCACCCGCGTCGGCCGGTCGAAGACCGGGGCGGGCAGGGCGTGATGGGTGATGGCGGTGGCCATGGGCGCGGTCTCCTGCGGCGTCACTTAGGTTGGATCGCGATGACCCTGATCGGATTATTGAACCCGGTGAGGGTTCCGATCCGGTTTCCGGTGTTCACGTCGAACAGCACAATACGATGATTGTCCGTGTCGGCGACGTAGATATATCGCTGATCGACGACATGAAAGCCGTTCGGCGAATAAATAGCATCGGATTGCACACGGCTGTCACAAAGGGATCGAGGGGCATTGACGCCGCGGGTTGAAGTAGCGGTGCGTGCTTGTCGTGCCACTATCGTCGCTGGGGTCGTTGTCGTATCGGCGAACAATGGGTGTGCACAACTGGCAAAGCTGGTCCGGGCTCCAGTCGAAAAACTGACGCGGACGATCCGGTTGGCGTGTTCTTCTGCGACGGCAATCGTATCGCCGTCCAGAACTTGAACGTAGTTTGGAAAATATGAATCTATACTATTGATTGGGCTTCCGTCGGTACCGGTTCTGGTCACTTGGTGGTCGAAAGTTCTGGCGATGATGATCTCGTTATCTCGAACGATCAGGTGACGCGCCATCCCAAGCGGAAGAACGGGCAGCGTGCTGGTTTCGCCGTCCGCCGAACTCACTGCCAGGGGAGCAGCTTCCGCTGCCGGAGGAAGCAATATCGCAGCACCCGTTGCGCGCCCGAGACCCGAAGGAGTGAAGTCGATCATACGTTCCCAGACCTGGCGTCCGTTTTCGGGGGCCAATGCAATGACCCTGTCCAACGTTGCGACGACGAGATGATCATCGAAGAGTTCCGCGCCGACTACAGGTAAGCTTGTTTTTACGCTCCAGACCACCGAACCGGCGGTATCCAGGCGGGAAACACGTTGCCCCCACTGCTGAGCGACGATCAGGTCGTGGTAGATCTGTCCTGTGAGAGTTACATGCGAAGGAGAGCCACGAAAGACACCCTTCGTTTCCCCATCCACCGGATCGAAGTTCGAACCACGCAGGCGATAGCCCGTCAGCTCTGCCAGCCGTTGCAGCCGCTCGGCGCCGGTGGTCGCACTCGCTACCCAAACCAATGGGAGTATTAGTACACCGGCCAAAACCGCAAGAAGTATGCGGCCCACTTGTTTGCGCCGCATCTCAGGGAAGCTCGATCCGCCGCGTGCCGGCGATCGACAGCCCGTAGCCCTCCAGGCCGACGACCTTGGGGCTGGGCGAGTTGGTCAGCAGCACCATCTCGTGGATGCCCAGCGAGCCCAGGATCTGCGCCCCCAGCCCGTACTGCCGCAGCGTCTGCGGCGCGCCCTCGTCGCCGAAGTTCAGCTTCATCGACATGTCGCGCAGCAGCACCACGACGCCGCGGCCCTCGGCGGCGATCATCCGCATCGCGTCCGCCAGCTGGTGCGAGCGGCCGGGGCGCATCCCCAGCATGTCCTCCAGCGGGTTGGCGGCGTGCATCCGCACCAGCACCGGCTCGGCGGTCGAGATGTCGCCCTTGGTCAGCACCAGGTGCTCGGCGCCGGCGGTCTCGTCGGTGTAGACGCGCAGCAGCCACTCGCCGCCGTATTCCGATTCCATGTGCTGCACGGCGCTCTCGCGGACCAGGTTGTCGTAGCGGCGGCGATAGGCGATCAGGTCGCTGATCGTGCCGATCCTCAGCCCGTGCAGCTGCGCGAAGGCGATCAGGTCCGGCAGCCGGGCCATCGACCCGTCCTCCTTCATGATCTCGCAGATCACCCCCGACGGGTTCAGCCCCGCCAGCCGGGCGATGTCCACCGCCGCCTCGGTGTGGCCGGCGCGGACCAGCACGCCGCCGTCGCGGGCGCGCAGCGGGAACACATGCCCCGGAGTGGCGATGTCCTGCGGCTTCGACAGCGGGTCGATCGCCACCGAGACGGTGCGCGCCCGGTCGTGTGCCGAGATGCCGGTGGTCACCCCCTCGCGCGCCTCGATCGAGACGGTGAACGCGGTCTCGTGCCGCGACGAGTTCGACGCCGCCATCAGCGGCAGGCCCAGCGCGTCCAGCCGCGCGCCGGGCAGCGAAAGGCAGATCAGCCCGCGGCCGTGGGTGGCCATGAAGTTGATCGCGTCCGGGGTCGCCATCTGCGCCGGGATCACCAGGTCGCCCTCGTTCTCGCGGTCCTCGTGGTCGACCAGGATGAACATGCGCCCGTTGCGCGCGTCCGCGATGATCTCGTCGATGGACGAGATCGCCGCGGCGTAGTTCCCGGTGTCGCTCATGCTCCGCTGCTCCGCATGTCGTCGAGCCGGGCGACGTAGCGCGCCATCGTGTCCACCTCCAGGTTCACGCGGGCGCCCGGCCGCACCGCGCCCCAGGTGGTGTGGGCCTTGGTGTGGGGGATGAAGTTGACGGTGAAGCGCGGCCCGTCGACGTCGTTCACCGTCAGCGAGGTGCCGTCCAGCGCCACCGACCCCTTGGGGGCGATGAACCTCGCCAGGTGCGCGGGCGCCTCGAAGGTCATCACGGTGCTGTCGCCCGAGTCCTCGGCGGACAGCACCTCGGCGGTGCCGTCGACGTGCCCCGAAACGATGTGCCCGCCCAGTTCCTCGCCGACGCGCAGGGCGCGCTCCAGGTTGACGCGGGTGCCGGGGGTCCAGGCGCCCAGCGTGGTCTTCGACAGCGTCTCGGCCGAGATGTCGACGTCGAACCAGTCGCCGGCGATGCCGGGCGCGTCGCCGCTGCCGCGGTCGACCACGGTCAGGCAGACGCCGGCGCAGGCGATCGAGGCGCCCAGCGCGATGCCCCCGGCCGGAAAGGCCGTGATCAGCCGGGCGCGCAGGTCGCCGCGGCCGCTCACCTCCGCGACTTCGCCCACGTCTGTTATGATTCCGGTAAACATCGGGTCCCTATCCTGCTCGCGAGCACCACTGGCGGGATACTGGATGCCCATTCCGTGGGCAAGGGCGACATAATCCCGCCCATCGCGGGCTGTATCGACGGGACACGATTGGAAACCGGATGATTCGTGCTAGAGGATCAAGAAAAACCGATTGGGGCAGGGCGTTAGGATGAGCGACAGGTACTTCCTGTTCTTGCAGGGGCCGCACGGTCCCTTCTTCGGCGACCTGGCGCGGCAGCTGCGGCTGGCCGGGACGCAGGTGCACCGGATCGGGTTCAACGCCGGCGACCAGCACTACTGGCCGCATCGCGACGCCTACACCCCCTTCCTCCGGGATGTCTCGGAATGGGAGGCGGTGCTGAGCGCCTTTCTCGACGTCAACCCGGTGACCGATCTGGTTCTCTACGGCGACACCCGGCCGGTGCACGCCATCGCCCGCCGCGTGGCGCGGCTGCGCGGCCTGTCGGTGCACTGCTTCGAGGAAGGCTACCTGCGCCCCTACTGGGTCACCTACGAACGTGACGGGGTGAACGGCAACTCGCGCCTGATGAACATGCAGGTGTCCGAGATGCGGGCGATGCTGGGGTGCAACCCCGACAAGCTGCCCGAAGCGCCGGCACAGTGGGGCTCGATCTACCATCACATGTGGTACGGCGCGCTGTATCACTGGCGGATCCTGTTCGCGAACCGCCGCTACCGCTGCTTCCGGCCGCACCGGACGATCTCGGTCAAGCGGGAATGGTCGCTCTACATCAAGCGTCTGGCGCTGCTGCCGCTGCACACGCTCGAGCGCCGGGTCGAGACGCGCAAGCTGAAGACCAGCGGCGCGAACTACCACCTCGTGCTGCTGCAGCTGGCGCACGACAGCTCGTTCCGCGATCACTCGGATTTCCAGCACATCTCGGACTTCATCGACCTGTGCTGCAAGGGTTTCGCGCGGGGCGCGCCGCCGCACCACCGGCTGGTGTTCAAGACCCACCCGCTTGAGGACGGGCGCGAGCCGTTGTTCCGGCTGATCATGGCGGCGGCGCGGCGCCACGGCATCGCCGGGCGGGTGCAGATGATCCGCGGCGGCCGCCTGGGCGAGATGCTGGACAACGCCTCCACCGCCGTCACCGTGAACTCCACCGCGGGCCAGCAGGCGCTGTGGCGCGGCCTGCCGCTGCGCGCCTTCGGCCGCTCGGTCTACGACAAGCCGGAACTGGTCTCGCACCAGCCGATCGACGAATTCTTCGCCAATCCGCGGCGGCCGGACCTGGACGCCTACATGGCCTACCGGCAGTTCCTGTTGCAGACCTCGCAGTTTCCCGGCGGCTTCTACACCGCCTCGGGGCGGGCCGACGCGCTGCGCCATGTGATCGACGTGATGCTGGCCGACCGCGATCCCTACCAGTCGGTCGCCTGGCGATCCGAGTCCGCACGGCCACAGTTGCGCACCGAGGCCGGCTGATCCCGGCCGCCCGGCTTTTCCCTGCCCGTCCAATGATCTATGGTCGGGCAAAACAGATCATGAGGCAGCGAGCGTGACACCCCGATACCGCCGGACCGCGGCCCGCGCCGCGGTTCTGGCCTGCGTCGTTTTCGTGGCCGGCTGCAACAGCCTGCCGCGCCCCGGCCCCAGCGCCGAAGAGATCGTCGCCTCCTCGAAACGCGCGGGGGGCGATCTGAACGTCGTGCTGGTCGACGGCGCCGTGGCGCAGCGCGCCTATGTCGATCCGCGCTTCGGCTTCTCGCAAAGCTTCCTGACCCTGCCGGAACTGCGCACCGACGCCTTCAACGCCGGCGACTCGCTGTCCGTCACCGTGTGGGAGAACGTCGACAACGGGTTGCTGGTCGGTACCGGCCAAAAGGTCGCCAACCTGCAGGAGATCCAGGTCGACCAGCGCGGCAACATCTTCGTGCCCTACGCCGGCACGATCAGGGCTGCCGGCGCCACCCCCGACGAGTTGCGCGAACTGATCACCGAGTCGCTGGGCCGCGCCACTCCCGACCCGCAGGTCGAGGTGCGCCGGCTGGCCGGCGACGGCGCGACGATCAACCTGATCGGCGGCGTCTCCGGGCAGGGGGTCTATCCGATCGAGCCCTCGACCAACACGCTGGCGGCGATGCTGGCGCGGGCCGGCGGGGTGACCGCCGACCCCGAGCTTGCCATCGTCACCGTGCGCCGCCGCAGCGGCTCGGGCCGCATCTACCTGCAGGACCTGTACGAGAACCCGGCCAACGACATCGCGCTGCGCGCCGGCGACACCATCATCGTCGAGGAGGACCAGCGCGCCTTCACCGCGCTGGGCGCGACCGGTGCGCAGGCCCGGGTGCCGTTCCCGCGCGCCGACATCAGCGCGATCGACGCGCTGGCCGAGGTCGGCGGGCTGAACGGCAACCTGTCGGATCCGACCGGGGTGTTCGTCTTCCGGCGCGAGATGGCGTCGGTGGCGAACCGCGTCACCGGCCGCAACGACATGGCCGAGGGCGAGCCCTTCGCCTATGTCATCGACCTGACCAGCCCCGGCGGCATCTTCATTGCCAAGGATTTCCAGATCCGCGACGATGACACGATCTACATCACGGAGGCGCCGTTCGTCGCATGGACCAGGGTGCTGGAGGCGACATCGCAGACGCTGAACTTCGCCGCCACGCTGACGCGACTGGGCGACCGGGCGCTGGAGTGAGCACCCGGCTGGCGGCCGCCTACACCGGCGGCTTCCTGCTGAACCGGCGGATCCGGCGGATCCTCGAGTTGTCCGGCTGGCGGCTGGCGCCGCTGGCCGACCCGCGCCGCGCCGACGCGGTGGCGGTCTGGGGCCGGCGCCCGGTGTCGGCGCGCGGGCAGTGGGTGGCGCGGCGCTGGAACAAGCCGCTGCTGAACGTCGAGGACGCGTTCCTGCGCTCGGTGCGCCCGGGCCCGTCGGGCGAGCGCGCGCTGGGCCTGCTGATCGACGATCTGGCGCTGCACTACGATGCCGCGCGACCGTCTCGGCTGGAGCGGATGCTGGCCGAAAGCGCGCTGACGCCGCAGGCCGAGACCCGCGCCCGCGACGGCATCGCCTTCCTGCGCGACGAGGGGCTGTCGAAATACAGCGACTGGTCGCCCGAGGCGCCGGCGCCCGCGCCGGGCTACGTGCTGGTGATCGACCAGACCGCCGGCGACGCCGCCATCGCCCACGCCGGCGCGTCGGCGGAAAGTTTCGCCGCGATGCTGGCCGCCGCCCGCGCCGAGCATCCCGGCGCGCGCCTGCTGCTGCGCACCCATCCGGTCACCGCCGCGGGCCACCGCCGGGGCCACTTCGGCCCCGAGGACCTCGACCAGCGCACCCAGGTCTGTGCCGCGCCGGTGAACCCCTGGACGCTGCTGGCCGGGGCGACGGCGGTCTACTGCGTCTCGTCGCAGCTGGGCTTCGAGGCAATCCTTGCCGGCCACCGGCCCGTGGTCTTCGGACAGCCGTTCTATGCCGGCTGGGGGCTGAGCGACGACCGCATACCGGTCCCGCGCCGCGGTCGCGCGCTGTCGGTCGAGGCGCTGTTCCACGCCGCGCTGATCGACTACCCGGCGTGGTACGACCCGCACCACGACCGGCTTTGTGCCTTCGAGGATGTTGCCCGCGCCCTGGAGGCACAGGCCCGCGCCCGGCGCGAGAACGCGCGGCCGCTGCTCTGCACCGGGATGAAGCCGTGGAAGCACGCGCCGATGCGCGCGTTCCTGCGCGGCGAGGCCGGCCCGCCGGCGTTCGAGAACGACCCGGCCCGCGCCGTCGCCAGGGCGTCCGGCAGCGGCCGCACGCTGCTGCTCTGGGCCGGCAAGGAAACCCCCGAGATCCGCGCCGCGGCCGAGGCCCGCGCGGTGCCGCTGTGGCGCGCCGAGGACGGGTTCCTGCGCTCGGTCGGGCTTGGGGCGCAGCTGCTTCCCGCCGCCTCGCTGGTGATCGACGATCTCGGCATCTATTTCGATCCGACCCGCGAAAGCCGGCTGGAGCGGATCATCGCCGCCTCGGCCGACCTGCCGAGCCACGCCCGCAAGCGGGCCGAGGCGTTGCAGTCGGCGATCGTCGCCGCGCGGCTGACCAAGTACAACGTCGGCAGCGCCGCGCCGCGGTTCCCGTCGAGGCCGGGCCGGCGCCGGGTGCTGGTGCCGGGGCAGGTCGAGGACGACGCCTCGATCCGGCTGGGCACCGGCGCGGTCGGCACCAACCTGGAGTTGCTGCGCCGCGCCCGCGCGCTGTTCCCGGACGACGTGGTGATCTACAAGCCGCACCCGGACATCGAGGCCGGGCTGCGCCAGGGCCTGATCCGCGCGGACGAGATGTCCCGGCTGGCGGATCATGTCGCCCGCGACACCTCGGCGGCGGAGGCGATGGACCAGGCCGACGTGGTGGTGACGATGACCTCGCTGATGGGATTCGAGGCACTGCTGCGCGGGCGCGAGGTTCACTGCTTCGGCACCCCGTTCTACGCCGGCTGGGGGCTGACGCGGGACCACGCGGCGCCATGCCCGCGGCGCGTCGCCCGGCCCGATCTGACCGCGCTGGTGCATGCCGCGCTGATCGCCTATCCGCGCTACTTCGACGCCGAGACCGGGCTGGCCTGCGCCCCCGAGGTGATCCTGTCGCGGCTGTCGGCGCGCGCCGGCTCGGTCAGCCGGCACGCCACCAGGCGGCACAAGCTGGTGGCGGGGCTGCAGTACCGGCTGCGCGGCCTGGCGCCGCTCTGGCGGAACTGATCGCTCGTTCAGTAACCGCGCGCGCGGTCCACCACATGCTCCAGCGGCTCGCCCCGCTCGGCCCGGGAAATGTTGCGCACGATCGCACGCGCCGCGGTCTCGGGCCGCGTGGCCGAGGCGATGTGCGGCGTCACCGTCACCCGCGGATGCGCCCAGAACGGGTGTCCGGGCGGCAGCGGCTCGGTGCGGAACACGTCCAGCGTCGCGTGGCCCACCCGGCCCGAGTCGAGCGCCGCCAGCAGCGCCGGCTCGTCGATCAGGCTGCCGCGGCCGGGGTTTACGATCACCGCCCCGGGCGGCAGCAGCGCCAGCCGCTCGGCGTTCATCAGCCCGTCGGTCTCGGGCGTGGCGGGCAGCAGCAGTACCAGGATCTGCGCCCCGGACAGCACTTGCGCCAGCGCCTCGACGCCGTGCCGGCAATCGACGCCGTCCACCGCGCGCGGCGCGCGGCTCCAGCCGGTCACCGGAAAGCCCAGCCCGGCCAGCGCCCGCGCGCAGGTGGTGCCCAGCGCGCCAAGGCCCAGCACGGCGACCGGCCGGTGGCGCGCCAGCGGCGCCGGCCGGTCGCCGCGCCAGACGCCGTCCTGGCCGGTGATGTGCGCATCCATCCCGAGGTGGTGCCGCAGCACGTGGCCGGTGACCCATTCGCGCATGCCCTCGGTCAGGCCGGGATCGACCATCCGGGTCAGCGGCTGGGTCAGGGTGCGGTTGCCGACGATGGTCTCGACCCCGGCCCACAGGCTCAGCACCGCGCGGGTGTTGGTGAACGGGGTGAAGTCGCGCAGCCCGCTGGCGGGCGCATAGACGATGTAGTCGATCGCCGCCGGATCGGGCGCGTCGAACACCAGCTCGGCGGCCACGCCTGCCTCGGCGAAGCCGGCGGTCAGTTCGCGGGCATAACTCTCGCGTGCACTGTCGGCGCCGGCGTAGAGGACTTTCGGCATGAAGGCTCCGTTGCGGTCAGCGGGGGCGGTGGACGTGCGCGCTCTGGATCAGGCCGAAGGCCGCCAGCAGCACCAGCATCGCCGAGCCGCCATAGCTGACCAGCGGCAGCGGCACGCCGACCACCGGGATCAGCCCCATCACCATCGCCATGTTCACCGCGAAGAAGAAGAAGAAGGTGGCGGCGATGCCCGTGGTCAGCAGCGCGCCGAACCGGTCGCGGTTGCGCAGTGCCGAGATCAGCGCGAAGATCACCACCAGCGCGTACAGCCCCAGCAGCGTCACCGAGCCGACAAAGCCGAACTCCTCGGCCAAGGTGGTGAAGATGAAGTCGGTGTGCTTTTCCGGCAGGAAGTTCAGCCGCGTCTGCGTGCCCTCCATGAAACCGCGCCCGGCCAGCCCGCCCGAGCCCAGCGCGATCTTCGACTGGATGATGTTATAGCCCGCGCCCAGCGGGTCCTGGCCGGGGTCGAGGAAGGTGTCGATCCGGCGGTACTGGTAGTCCTTCAACAGCTGCCACGCGGTGCCCCGGCTCTGCATCACCAGCGTCACCAGCCCGACGCCGGCGCCGATCGCGGCGGCGAAATACCAGATCGACACGCCGGCGACGAACATCACCACCGCCGCGCCCGCCGCCAGCAGGATCGCGGTGCCGAGGTCGGGCTGCATCAGCACCAGGCCCATCGGGATCAGCGTCAGCACGATCGGCGGCAGCAGCCACTGCGGGCGCGAGACCTTCTCGGGCGGCAGCCAGTCGTAATACAGCGCCAGCACGATCACCAGTGCCACCTTCATCGGCTCGGACGGCTGCAGGCGCATGAAACCGATGTCGAGCCAGCGCTGCGCGCCCATGCCGACAGTGCCGAAGAAGTCGACGAACACCAGCAGCAGCAGTCCGCCGACATAGATCAGCGGCGCCACCGAGCGCCAGAACCGGATGTGCACCAACCCCACCGCCAGCATCAGCACCACGCCGATGCCGAACCGCACCATCTGCCGGCTGGCCCAGGGGTCGAACGAGCCGTCGGCCACCGAATAGAGCATCAGGAACCCGGCTGCCGAGATCGCAGTCAGCAGCACCACCAGCGCCCAGTTCATGTGCAGCAGCTTCGTCAGCCCGGTGGGGGTCTGGCGTTGCGAGCGGTCGAGGAAGGTCATGCGCGGTCGCTGCCTCCCTCCGGCCGCTCGGGGCCCTGCGGCTGCGGCTCCTCGGCGCGGCGGCGCTCGATCTCGTCGCGCTCTCCGGGCGGATAGGCCGCCAGCGGCGGCACCGGGCCGTAGAGCGCGCGCATCATGATGTCGCGCGCGACCGGCGCTGCGGCGGACGAGCCGCCGCCGCCGTGTTCGACCACCGTCGCCACCGCATAGCGCGGGTTGTTGTAGGGGGCGTAGCAGACGAACAGCCCGTGATCGCGCCGGTTCCAGGGCAGGTCCTCGTTGCGGACGACGCCGCGGGCGCGTTCCTCGACGGTGATGTTGCGCACCTGACTGGTGCCGGTCTTGCCGGCCATCTCGTTCTCGGGGTCGGCGATGCGGGCCTTGTAGGCGGTGCCGCGCCGGTTGTTGACCACCTGATACATGCCGTCGCGCACGAACGACAGCGCGGTGCTCCCGAGACCCAGGTCCGGGGCTTCGCCGGGATCGACCGGGCGGCCGTCGACGGCGCGGATCAGCGTCGGCACGACCGCGCGGCCGGTGGCGATGCGCGCCGTCATCACCGCCAGCTGCAGCGGCGAGGCCAGCACGTAGCCCTGGCCGATGCCGGCGTTCAGGGTGTCGCCGATGCGCCAGGCGTCGCCGTACTTGGCCTGCTTCCACGCCCCGGTGGGGGTCAGCCCGGCGGTGATCGCGGGCAGCGGCAACTCGTGCGGGATGCCGACGCCCAGCCGGTTCGCCATCGCCGAGATCCGCTCGACCCCGACCTCGCGCGCGGTGTCGTAATAGTACACGTCGCAGGACTGCTCCAGGCCGACCTGCAGGTTGACATGGCCGTGCCCGCCGCGCTTCCAGCAGTGGAACCGCCGGTTGCCCAGCTGGTAGTAGCCGGGGCACCAGACCGTGCGCTTGCTGTCGAGCACCCCGGCCTCGAGTGCCGCCAGCGCGACCGCCATCTTGTAGGTCGAGCCCGGCGGGTAGGCGCCCGACACCGCCTTGTTGGACAGCGGCCGGAAGGGATCGTTCAGCAGCGTGTTCCAGTTGTCGTAGTTGATCCCGAAGACGAAGGCGTTGGGATCGAAACCGGGTGCCGAGGCCGAGGCCAGGATCCCCCCTGTGCGCACGTCCATCACCACCGTCGCGGCGCTTTCGCCGGCCATCCGCTCCAGCGCATAGGCCTGCAGTTCGCTGTCGAGGGTCAGGTGCAGGTCGCGCCCCGGCGTGCCCTCGCGACGGTCCAGCTCGCGCATGACGCGGCCCAGCGCGTTGACCTCGATCCGGCTGGCCCCGGCCGAGCCGCGCAGCGCCTGTTCCTCGCGCACCTCGATCCCGGTCTTGCCGATCTGGAAGTCCGGGATCTGCAGCAGCGGGTCGCGGTCCTCGGCATGCTCCAGGTCGCGCTCGCTGACCGGGCCGACATAGCCGACGACGTGCGCGCCGACATCCTGCTGCGGATAATGCCGGGTCAGCCCGACCTCGGGCAGCACGCCGGGCAGCGCCGGGGCGTTGCCGGCGACGCGCGCGATCTCCTCCCAGCTCAGGCGCTCGGTGACGGTGACCGGCACGAAGGCCGCGCGGCGCGCGACCTCCTTCAGCACCTTCTCGCGGCGGTCGTCGGACAGCGGGATCAGCCGCGCCAGCTTGTCCAGCACGGCGGCCACGTCGCCGGCCTGCTCGCGGATGATGACCACGCGATAGTTCTGCCGGTTCTCCGCCAGCGCGATGCCGTTGCGATCCAGGATCAGGCCGCGGGCGGGCGCCAGCAGCCGGATGTTCATCCGGTTCTCCTCGGCCAGCATCCGGTAGCGGTCGGCCTCCTGGACCTGCAACTGCCGCATCCGTGCGCCCAGCCCCGCGACCACCGCCAGCTGCGCGCCCATCAGCACCAGCCCGCGGCGGGTCATCCGGACCTGCATGTTGATCGTCGGTCTTCTCATGCCACCCGTCCCAGCCGTCGCGAGCGTTCGGCGGGCTTGGGCGCCCGCACGCGCAGCACATAATGCAGCACCAGCGCGACCACAGGATAGACCGCCGCGGTGGTGGCGAAAAGCTGCACCGTGATGCCGCCGGCAGGGCGCTCGACCAGCGCCAGCGCCAGCACCACCGACTGGCCGATCAGGCCCAGCGCCAGCAGCGCGGTGAAGGCCGCCCATTCGAACGGGAACGGACGGTTGCGCAACGCTTCGCGCTGCGCCGACATGCCCTCGAGCAGCAGCAGGCTGATCAGCGCCCACAGCCCGACCGGCCGGTCCTGGATCAGGTCCGCCAGCAGCAGGATCGGGGCGACCAGCAGCAGCGGCAGGTTCTCGGGCTGGCGCACCGCCCAGGCGGCGGCCAGCGCCAGCAGCAGGTCGGGATGCACCATGTGCTCGGCCCGCAGCTGCAGCGGCAGCAGCTGCACCAGGATCACCGCGACGGCGATCGCCGCAAACAGCAGCATCTGCAGCGGCGAGGGCGCGCGCGCGCTCATTCCGCCGCCTCGGCGGTCTCGTCGCGGCCGGCGCCGGCCTGGGGCCGCAGGCCCGGCGGCGCCGGCGGGCCGATCAGCTCGCCGGTGCCGGGGATCGCCTCGGTCGGCGTCTGGCGCAGCACGCGGATGAATTCCAGGCTGCCGTAGTCCGCCGCCAGCCGCGCCCGCAACCGGCCGGCGCGGTCCAGCGCCACCGTGCCGACCAGCAGGTCGGCCGGAAAGATGCCGCCGTCGCCCGAGGTGACGATGCGGTCGCCGGGGCGTACGTCCTCGACGTCCTCGACGAATTCCAACAGCGGCGCGCTGGTGTTGTTGCCGGTGATCAGGGCGCGCTGCCCCGAGGGCTGGACCACCGCCGGCACCCGGCTGTTGATGTCGGTCAGCAGGATGATCCGTGCGGTGCGCTCGCCGACGCCCGACACGCGCCCCACCAGCCCCAGCCCGTCGACCGCGGCCGAGCCGTCGGCGACGCCGTCGATCCGGCCGATGTTCAGCAGCGCCGACTGCCGGAACGGGCTGCCGCTGTCGGCCAGAACCTCGCCGGTGATGAAGCCGATGCGCGGGCTCAGTCGGACGTTGTTCAGCGCCCGCAGCCGGGCGTTCTTCTCTTCCAGCTGCAGCGCCGCCTCGCGCCAGCCCTTCATCCGCTGCAGCTCGCGGCGCAGCTCGCGGTTCTGCTCGTAGACCCGGTCCAGCGTCTCGTATTCCGAGATGATCCGGGTCAGCGTCGTCACCGGGCTGATGGTGAACTCGAAGCTGGGCAGCAGCCGGTCCATCAGCGCCATGCGCAGGCTCTCGACGCGGGGATTGTCGATGCGCCACAGCAGGAACAGCGCCAGGAACAGCAGGCAGATGCCCGCCAGCAGCACGCGGCGGACCGAGCGCCACATCGCCGAGGCTTCGTCGTTCCCGCGTGACACGCCCGTCTGCTCCCTCCAAACGGAACGGCAGGTTCCGCCCGTGGTCCGGTCAGTTGCCGAAGTCTATCACATGCGCCAGCTGCTGTTCGTATTCCAGGCTCTTGCCGGTGCCCAGCGCGACGCAGTTCATCGTCTCGTCGGCGATCGAGATCGCCAGCCCGGTCTGCTCGCGCAGCGCCAGGTCCAGATCGCCCAGCAGCGCGCCGCCGCCGGTCAGCATCACGCCGCGGTCGACGATGTCGGCTGCCAGGTCGGGCGGGGTCGATTCCAGCGCCGTCATCACCGCCTCGCAGATCTGCTGCACCGGCTCGGCCACCGCCTCGGCGACCTGCGCCTGGGTGACTTCGGTCTCCTTCGGCACGCCGTTCAGCAGGTCGCGGCCGCGGATCTCCATCGACGCGCCGCGGCCGTCGTCGGGCATCCGCGCCGAGCCGATCGAGGTCTTGATCCGCTCGGCGGTGGCGTCGCCCACCAGCAGGTTGTGCTGGCGGCGCAGGTAATTGATGATCGCCTCGTCCATGCGGTCGCCGCCGACGCGGACCGAGCGGGCATAGACGATGTCGGCCAGCGACAGCACCGCGACCTCGGTGGTGCCGCCGCCGATGTCCACGACCATGTTGCCGGTCGGGTCGGTGATCGGCATCCCGGCCCCGATCGCCGCGGCGATCGGCTCGGCGATCAGACCCGCCTTGCGCGCCCCCGCCGACAGCACCGATTCGCGGATCGCGCGCTTTTCCACCGGCGTGGCGCCGTGCGGCACGCAGACGATGACCTTGGGCTTGGCCCAGGAGCCGCCCTTGTGCACCTTGCGGATGAAGTGCTTGATCATCTCCTCGGCGACGTCGAAATCGGCGATGACGCCGTCGCGCATCGGCCGGATCGCCTGGATCGAGCCGGGGGTGCGGCCCAGCATCAGCTTGGCGTCCTCGCCCACGGCCAGAACCTGCTTGTTGCCGTTCTTGATCTGGTAGGCGACGACCGACGGCTCGTTCAGCACGATGCCCTTGCCCTTGACGTAGACCAGGGTGTTCGCCGTGCCGAGGTCGATCGCCATATCGGCCGAGAACAGCCCCGAAAGTGCCCCAAACATGTTTACGCTTTCCGTGATTTTCTCGCGCTTGGCCATGCACCGACCGGTCTGCTCGGCATAGCAGCGCCGGTATACGCCGCTTGCACCGAAGAGGTAAAGGGCCGATACCAGCTGCGAGACGGCAAAGCGGCGGATTCCCGCGGGATTCTCGCTGAAGCTGCACGGAAACGACTGGACAGCGCCGCGCGGGCGCGGCTAGGACCGCGACAAACGCAGCCAGAACCCCGGTGCAGACGTCCATGAGCCGTGATTTCGTCCTTCTCGCCACTCCGCGGACCGGGTCCTACAATCTGGTCAGCCTGCTCGATTCCGCGCCGGACATCGTCTGTTACACCGAGATCTACAAGGCGAAGTGGGTCGAACTGCCCGCCGATGTCCGCGAGGAGCTGGGCCTGAAGCCGAAACAGGCGGCGGCCCGCGACGCCATGGGCGCCACGCTGCTGCAGCGGCTGGCGGCGCGCCACCCGGGGCAGGCGGTGGGTTTCAAGCTGTTCCCGATGCACCTGCAGGACCGGCCGTTCCTCGAGGATCACCTGACCGCGCCCGACCGCCCGGTGGTGATCCTGTCGCGGGCGGCGCTCGCGATCTGCGTCTCGCTGCTCAGCGCGCGCAAGACCGAGCGCTATGTGCAGCGCGATGCGGACGCGCCCCGCGACCGGGTGCAGGTCACCGTCACGCCCGACGAACTGCGCCGCAGCCGCACCGTCACCACCCGCTTTCGCAAGCTGGCGCAGTCGCTGCGCCAGATCCCCGGCAAGCCGGTGTTCGACATCCGCTACGAGGAGGTGGACGATCCCGGCCACATGGCGCGGCTGCTGGACTTCCTCGGTTCCGAGGCGACGCCCGGGCAGCTGTCCAGCAGCTTCTACCGGCAGACCGCCGGCCGGCTGCACGAGCGCGTGGCGAACTGGGACGAGCTGGTCGCCCACCTGCGCGCCAGCGACGAGACCGCGCTGCTGGGCGAGGCCGGCTACCGCGCCGACGGCACGCCCTGGACCTGACGCCCGCGGCGGCGCCGGGCGCGGCTAGTGCACGAACAGGCGCTCGGTCCGCAGCCGGTCGCCCAGCGGCAGCCCATCGATCCCCAGGAAGGCGAGCGCCTGCTCGATGTCGGCGAAGATCGCGACCTCCAGCCCCGGCACGGTCTCGACCTCGGTGCGAAACAGCTCGGCGGCGGCGCGGGTCTGTTCCGAGGCGGTCAGCACGGCCTTGCGCATCGGCGTCCTGCTGCGGTGGCTGAACCCCTTGATCAGGTCGGCGAACCAGATCACCTCCTGGTCGGTAACCGCAAGCTCGGTGACGTGGCGCAGGTCATCGAACTCGGACATGCCTTCGACATAGTCCGGGTCCAGCTCCATCCTGTCGAGCAGGTCGAGCACGCACCTGTGCGTTATGCGCCCCACGTATCTTTTGACGACGACGTTCTCGGCGGCATAGGTCCAGTAGTCGCATGGCATCAGATCGCCCCTCAAGGAAATCCAGCTCGATACCTTCCTGCATGTATTGCGTTGCCGGCACGGGGCCATGAAAAACCCGCGCAGTAAGTGAACTTGACCGCACCGGGCGAGTCCTTTCGGCGACAGTCCGGCCTGCCTGACCGCCGGTATATCAGACCGTGCCCGCCGCGCGCGGGTCAGGCGCCCGGTCGTCCCGCCCGGGCTCAGGGCAGGGCCTCGAACCAGTCCAGCACCGCCGCGCGCCATCCCGCCGGCACGCCGTGCCCGCCCCGGTTCAGCCGCAGCCGGATCGAGCCGGCGCCGCACGCCTTCCAGTCCTTCTGCATCGAGCCGTCCTCGCCGAAGCTGTTCCGCGCGCTGACCATGCAGCCGTTCGTGCGGCGCCAGACGTCGATCCCCTTCATCACGTTGCCCTGCGTGAAGTCGAAGTCCTGGAACCGGACCTCGCGGCCCTCGAACGGCACCAGCCGGTCGCCGAAGCCGTGGGTGTGGAACAGGTGCGCCGGCGCCTCGCAGCGGGCGGGCATCGGCTCCCAGAACGCGCCGGCGACGGCGGCGAAGCCGCGTCCCAGTTCCGGTGCCCGGCAGGCGAGGTCCCAGACCATCGAGCCGCCGCGCGAGAAGCCCGCGATCAGGATGCGCGCGGGGTCGAGCCCGAAACGCGCGAGCGCGTCGTCGCGCACCGCGGCGATGAACGCGATGTCGTCGCGCGCCCAGTCGTAGCCGTCCGTGACGCCCCAATCCAGCGCGCTGTCCGGCGCGAACGGCTGACCGCTGGGCATGATCACCGCATAGCCGCGCCGGGTGAATGGCGCGACATACTCGGGCTTTTGGATCATCGCCGCGCCGGACCGGCCATAACCGTGCAGCCAGATGACCGCGGGCAGCGGCGCCGCCGCCTCGGGCAGCGCGACATGATAGGTCCCGCCCGCGACGGTGCAGGGGGCGTCGGGCGCGCCGCACGCCGCGTCCTGCGCCAGCGACGCGCCGGCAGCGGCGGAAAGGCCGAGCAAGACAAGCGTCAACATCAGGTTTCGCGCCGAGGCGGGCATGACCGGCAGCCTCCGTCGGAGAGCGGCGGGGCAAGCATACCACAGTTCGGCGGCGGATGTGGGTCCGCCCTGCTGCGGATGGCGGCCGAGGGTAGCGCGCCGTTGCACCGCGCCCGCAAACCCGGGCGCGGCGTCTGGGCTCAAGCCGAATACAACGTCGCCTCGGTCGTGCGCTTGTGCTTGACGATCAGCCGGTTCAGCGCGCCGACATAGGCCTTGGCCGAGGCGACGACGGTGTCGGTGTCCGATGCCTGCGCCGAAGAGATCCGGCCGTCCTCCTCCAGCCGCACCGACACCGTGGCCTGCGCGTCGGTGCCCTCGGTCACGGCGTGAACCTGGTACAGCGCCAGCCGCGCCTCGTGCGGGACCAGCTTGCGGATCGCGTTGAACACCGCGTCGATCGGCCCGTCGCCCTGGGTGGTCACCTGCCGGTCCTCGCCGTCGATGGTCAGGGTCAGGTCGGCGGACTGCGGCGCCTCGGTGCCGCAGATCACCCGCAGGAACTTGACCTGCACCAGGCCCTCGCCGGCGCTGGTGCTGTCGGCCATCAGCGCGATCAGGTCGTCGTCGTAGACCTCCTTCTTGCGGTCGGCCAGCGCCTTGAACCGCACGAACACGTCCTTCAGCTGGTTGTCGCCCAGCTCGAAACCCAGGTCCTTCAGCTTGGCGCGCAGCGCCGCGCGGCCCGAATGCTTGCCCATCACCAGGTTGGTCTCGGTCAGGCCGACGTCCTCCGGGCGCATGATCTCGAAGGTCTCGGCGTTCTTCAGCATCCCGTCCTGGTGGATGCCGGACTCGTGCGCGAAGGCGTTCTTGCCGACGATCGCCTTGTTGTACTGCACCTGGAAGCCCGAGACGGCGGCGACCCGGCGGCTGATCTGCATGATCTTGCGGCTGTCGACCCCGGTCCGGTAGGGCATGATGTCGTTGCGTACCCGCAGCGCCATCACCACCTCCTCCAGCGCAGTGTTGCCGGCGCGCTCGCCCAGGCCGTTGATCGTGCACTCGACCTGGCGCGCGCCGGCCTCGACCGCCGCCAGGCTGTTCGCCGTCGCCATGCCGAGATCGTTGTGGCAGTGCGTCGCCCAGATCACGTCCTGCGCACCCGGCACCTTGTCGCGCAGCATCCGGATGATGTCGGCGCTTTCGCGCGGGGCGGTATAGCCCACGGTGTCGGGAATGTTGATCGTGGTGGCGCCGGCGGCGATGGCGATCTCGCACACCCGCAGCAGGTAGTCGGTCTCGGTCCGGGTCGCGTCCATCGGCGACCACTGCACGTTGTCGCACAGGTTCCGCGCGTGGCTGACGGTCTCGTAGATCCGCTCGGCCATCCGGTCCATGTCCAGCTGGGTGATCTCGCGGTGCGTGGGCGAGGTGCCGATGAAGGTGTGGATGCGCGGCCGCTGCGCGTGCTGCACCGCTTCCCAGGCGCGGTCGATGTCGGCGGGGTTGGCGCGCGCCAGCCCGCAGACCACCGCGTTCCGGGTCTGCCGGGCGATCCTGCTGACCGCCTCGAAGTCGCCCTCCGAGGCGATCGGGAACCCGGCCTCGATGATGTCGACGCCCATCTCGTCCAGCATGCGGGCGATTTCCAGCTTCTCTTCCAGCGTCATCGTCGCGCCGGGGGACTGCTCGCCGTCGCGCAGCGTGGTGTCGAAGATCAGGACGCGGTCCTGTTCGGTGCTCTGTGTCATGGGTCTTGGTCCTTGAGCCGATCGGGATGGTGAGTGCGGCGCGGGCGAAACTCCTCTGAGCGCGCGCGCCGTTATCCCGGCACGCTCAGAGGCGGCTAAGGAGAAGCAGGGCAGCAGCCGGCAGGGCGATCATCTGCAACATGGCGCGGATCATAACGGCGGCGGCCAGAGAGGGAAAGTCCGAATTCCCCTTGACATGAAACCTTCAGGTATCATATTAAAAGAGAAACCGAAAGGTTTCATGATCCGGCGCAACCGAAAGGACCCTGCATGACCCACGACGCGGACGCCGCCTTCCGCGCGCTGGCCGATCCGACCCGACGGGCGATCGTGGCGCTGCTGGCGCAGCGCGACATGACCATCGGCGCGGTCGCCGAGAACTTCGCGATGACGCGCCCCGCGGTCCGCAAGCACATCGCCATCCTCGAGGAGGGGAACCTGATCCGGGTGGAGCCGCGCGGCCGCGAACGCATCGGCCGGCTGCACCCCGAGGGGCTGGCCGCCGTCAGCGGCTGGCTGGCCGACATCGACGCCTTCTGGTCCGTGCGACTGGACCGCCTGAAAACGGAAATCGAGAAAGGAAACGGAAATGCCTGACACCCTCGCAGACGCCACCCGGCAGACCGCCGACCTGGTCAAGACGATCTTCATCGAGGCCAGCCCGCAGGTGGTCTGGGACTATCTGACCCGCGCCGAACACCTGGCCAAGTGGTTCCAGGAAACCGCGGAGGATCTGGCCCCCGGCGCCAGCTACACCATGGTCCGCGACGGCGAACGGGTGCTGTGGGGCGAGGTGCTGGACTGGCAGCCGCCCGAGCGGCTGGTCACCACCTTCACCGTCGGCCCGATGGAGGGGCGGTCCAGCACCGTGGAATGGGTGCTGGAGCCGGTGGTCCACGGCACCCGCCTGACGCTGACGCACCGCGGCGTGGTGCCCGCCGACGCGCAGCAGCTGCCGCTGCTGGCGCATCTGGACATCGGCTGGGACAAGCATCTCGCCCGTCTGCGCGAAGCCGCGGCCGCCTGACCGCGCGCGGCGGCCCGGGCCGCCTCCGGTCCGGGCCGCTAGACCAGGCCCAGCTCGGCGTCGCCCGCGATCCGGTCGTACTTGTCCTTCGGCGGCATCGGCCGATCGGGCCAGTCCGGCTCGAAGGCGAAGCTCGACACCCGCCGTCCCTCGGGCAGGGCGCCGTTGCCGGCGCCGACGGCATAGTCATAGTACAGCTTCACGATCTGCTCGGGGGTCACCTGCTGCGCCGCCGGATGCGCCAGGCAGGCCTCGCGCCAGCGCCGCACCCGGGCATACTCCGGCGCCTCGGGCAGCGCGAAATCCTCGTAGTAGTCCAGGAACCAGAACCGCATCATCAGCGGCGCGAACACGGTCTCGGCCAGCCCGAAGCGGTCGAACAGCCACAGCCCGCCGGGGTTGCGCGCCTCCAGCGTGTCGTTCAGCCAGCGGTAATGCGCCAGCATCTCGTCGCGGAACGCCGCCGTGCGGCCGCGGTCGCGGTTCATCACCATGGCGTAGCCGGCGGTGGCGAAGGCGTTCTCGCGGGCGATCATCAGCCGCTCGACCGCGCGTTCGTAGGCGTCCGCGCGGGCCACCGGCGCGCCGGCGAAGCGCTCCTCGACATAGCGCAGCAGCACCAGGCTCTCGCGCAGGATGCGGCCGTCCTCGGTCTCCAGCACCGGCAGCGGCACCGGCCCGCCGGTCTTGGCGGCCAGCCAGTCCGGGCGCGGCCGGGTGATGTCGACGACGTGGAAGTCGACCGCGTCCTGCAGCCCCTTCAGCGCCAGCAGGATCTCGATCCGCTGCGAGAACGGGCACACGGGGATGTGATAGACGACCGGGCGCGGCATCCTGCCTCCTGCACTGCGTGGGGTGGACGGTAGCAGCCGAACTGGAAACGGCAATGCGCCGCGCCACCTTGGTGCGGGATGGAGCTGAAACCCCATGTCCGCGTGCTGCTGGTCGGCGCCTCGGGCGGCATCGGCGGCGCATTGGCCGAGGCGTTCGCCGGCGCGGATCTGACCACGCTCAGCCGCTCGGCCGACGGTCTGGACCTGACCGACGAGGCCAGCGTCGCCGCCGCCGCGCGCGCGATCAGCGGGCCGTTCGACCTGATCTTCGACGCCACCGGCGCGCTGGAGATCGCCGGCCACCGCCCCGAGAAGGCGTTGGCCCGGATCGACCCCGCGGCGATGGCGGCGCAATTCGCGCTGAACGCCACCGGCCCGGCGCTGCTGCTCAAGCACTTCGGCCCCAAGCTGAAGCGGCAGGGGCGGGCGGTGTTCGCCACGCTCTCGGCGCGGGTCGGCTCGATCGGCGACAACCGGCTGGGCGGCTGGATCGGCTACCGCGCGGCGAAGGCGGCGCTGAACCAGATCGTGCGCACCGCGGCGGTCGAGATGACCCGGCGCAACCCCGACAGCATCGTCGTGGCGCTGCATCCCGGCACCGTCCGCACGGCGCTGACCCGCCGCTATGTGGGCGAGGCGGCGATGCCGCCGGATGTGGCCGCCGAGAACCTAATGCGCGTGCTGCATGCCCTGCGCCCGCAGCACACCGGCGGCTTTTTCGACCAGGCCTTCAAGCCGATCCCGTGGTGACGCGGCGGGTCCCGGTGCTGGGCGACCAGCCGCCGCCGCTCTCGGCGCTGCGCGCCGGCGACGTGGTGGTGATGGCCGAGGTCCGCGAAGAGGCGCCTGCATCCGCCGCCACGGGAAGAAGATCGCTGTCATCCTCGCCGCCATGCAACGGTTCGCGGACCGCCCGAGGGCCAAGGCTGGACCGTCGCCCATTCCCGTCACGACGACCCCGGGCCCGCGCGTGTTGAGACGGAATGGACGCAGCCGCCGCAGTGCGGGGCGATGAAGCGGTCGTCGGGCGGGGATCGGACCGTGACCGGGGCATGCCCGTTCAGCCCGCTCTGCCGGGACGTCCCGCGTATCGTACATGGCAGCGGATGGCGGACGACGCCCGGGCCGGGTCGCCGGCCGGTGCCGCCGGGATCCCCGATGGCCGGACGGCGGCGGGCGGGTCTAACCCTTCTGCACCATCACCGCGCCCACCAGCACCAGCGCCAGCCCGGCGAGGCGCAGCGCCGAGACCGGCCGCACCTCCAGCCCGAACGCGCCCAGATGGTCGGCAAGCGTCGCCCCGGCCAGTTGCCCCGCGACGATGCAGACGAAGAACACCAGCGCCCCTGTGACCGGCGCGATCACGATCGCCCCGCCGACGAACAGCGTGCCGATGAACCCGGCCAGATAGGCCCACCACGGCACCGCCGCCAGCGTCGTCCGGCTGAGCCCCGTGCCGACGCCCATCACCGCCAGCAGCAGCAGCGCACCCAGGAAGGCCACGAAGATCGAGATCGTCGTCGCCACGGCGGGGCTGCCGACCGCCCCGGCCAGAACGGCGTTGATCAGCGGCTGCATCGCCAGCAGCGCCCCCAGCAGGACGGCGGCGAAGGCGTAGAGTGTGAAATGCATGAGGAACCTCGGGGCGTGATCAATGGCCCTTAGCATTTGGCTGCCGCGTTGTCAGGCACCCGTGACCGCGGTTCGGCCAGCACCACCCGATTGCCGTCCGGGTCCTGCAATCGAACGATGCGCGCCTGGTCTGCCTGCTGCGATGCGCCGACCGCCAGTCCTGCGGCTGCAAGCCGCGCGATGTCGTCGTCCAGCCGCTCCACGATCAGGGTCATCGTACCGCTGCCCGCCTTCGCGGCGTCCTCGAACAGCTGCATGCCCGCCGTGCTGCCGTGATGCCATTCCAGCAGCCCGTCCATGGGCCGCGCGTCCGGCGGGCGGCCGAACAGAACCGTGAACCAGGCGGCGCTTTCGGACAGGTCGGATGAGTTCAACTGCGCGTAGATCGCTGTCAGAGGCATCGTTTCTTCTCCATTTTCCGTGGGGATGTCTCGTTCGTCCTCTGTCACGGCGCTTGTCTGAATCGCGCGGGTTCCCGCGCGCCACGACCAGCCGGTAGTCGCATTCGTGCGGCACCGGCACCGGCGTGATTTCCACCGGTTCCGGCACCTCTGCATATAGATCGAGCAGCGGCATCTGCTCCTGGTCCAGCGTCACCAGTTCGGGAATCCAGTCTGCAAGACAGAAGCCCCGGAACGCCGAGTCACAGGTCTGGATCACCACTGGCCCGCGCGAGACGCGGCACGGTTCCGCAAGGCCGCGCCGCTGATCGGTCCAGTGATGCACGGTCAGCACCGCCATGGCGGCATCGAAACTGTGGTCGGCGAAAAGCGGCGCCTCGACCACGCCCTGCACGACCTGCGCCGCCGGGACCCGTCGTTGCCGGATCATCTCGGCGAAGGGTCCAACGCTGTCACCGCACGCCCCGCCGGCTCATACGATCCGGTCCCGGCACCCACGTTGAGCACAGTGCGCGCATCCCCCAGCGCCGGTGCGATCCATGCCGCGATGCGCGATCGGGGCGGCGCAAGTCGCCGTAGGTCGGGCCGATCGTGTCATAGGTCGCGGGCATGGACGAAAACCAGGATTGCAGCGCTTTGGGCCAACCGAACGGCGCAAGGGGGGGCTGGTGACAGCCTTCTACGCCGCGCTTGATCGTTCCAGCCCGATGGTATTTCGCTTTGCAGGACCCGGCCGCGCCGGTAAACCGGGCAGCGAGAGCAGGATCCATGCTCCGCGCCATAAAGAGAAGCTGTCATGTTCATTCGCTGCGCGTTTTTCAAAGGCACGATCAAGCCGGGGATGGAAGAGGCTTTTCATGCTCACTGGCGGGAAAACCTCGTTCCGCTTTGGTCCGCGTTTCCGAAGCTCCTGGAACTCAGGGTCCTGCGAGAGGTCGAAAGCGACGACCCCGACAGCCCGTTTCCGCTGACGATGGCGATGAAGTTCGCGTCCCGCGCCGACATAGAAGAGGCGCTTGCGTCGCCGACCCGTTGGGCCAGCAAGGAAACGTCGAAAAAGCTGTTCGAGATGTTCGACGGCCACGTCATCCATACCGTGTTCGCGGCCGACCAGTTCGATCCGACGCAAGCGGGCTGAGTCCTGGCCTTGGCGGAACCTGTCCTGCAAGTCCGCAAGGCCGGTCTGGCAGCGTTTACGAAGTCTTCACGAACAGTTTCTCAATAGAAACAAGTGGTTAATGGGGTTTTCACGGTGAAAACCGCCCATTTCACGCCGTCCGGCGCCAGTTCCGGCGCCAGTTCCGGCGCCTGTTCCGGCACCGAGCGGCGCCCCGCGCGGGGTGGCCGCGCGGCGGCCGTCCCCCGAACCGTCCCGGCGCGCCGCGCCGGTCAGTTGCCGGCGCCGGCGGCGGCCTCGGCCTCTTCCTTGGAGGCCTGCTCGCCGCGCGCCCAGTAGCCGTCGTATTCCTCGCCGCTGGAATAGATCATCTTGCCCCGGCCCTGGCGCTGGCCCTTGGCGAAGAACCCCTCGTAGCGGTCGCCGTTGGGATAGGTAGCCACGCCCTCGCCGTCGATCTCGCCCGATTTCCAGCCGCCCTCGTAGGCGAAGCCGTCGGTCATGGTGATCTTGCCGGCGCCCTCGCGCTGGCCGGCGACGAACTGGCCCTCGTAGACGGTGCCGTCGGCGTAGGTCGCGGTGCCGCTGCCGTCGCGCAGCCCGTCCTTCCACTGGCCGGTGTAGGTGAACCCGTCCTCGTAGGTCATCGTGCCGAAGCCGTGGTTGCGGGCGTTCTTGAACTCGCCCTCGTAGACCAGGCCGTTCTCGTAGCGGGCGACGCCCTTGCCCTCGATCAC
Organism: Halovulum marinum; assembly: GCF_009697225.1. Lineage (GTDB taxonomy): Bacteria > Pseudomonadota > Alphaproteobacteria > Rhodobacterales > Rhodobacteraceae > Halovulum > Halovulum marinum. The sequence goes on along the minus strand of NZ_WIND01000001.1, from coordinate 89,601 downwards.
GCCGTTGGCCCATTCGCCCTCGTAGGACGAGCCGTCAGCATAGGTGATCTTGCCGGTGCCGTGGGCGACGTCGTTCTTGAACTCGCCGGCGTAGACCGAGCCGTCGGGGTAGGTGACGGTTCCCTCGCCCTCGATCCGGCCCTCGACCCACAGGCCGACGTAGCGGTAGCCGTCGGTGCCGGTGAAGGTGCCCTGTCCGTGCCGCTGGTCGTTGGCGAACGCGCCCTCGTAGACGTCGCCGCTGGCGTAGGTGGCCACGCCCTCGCCGTGGCGCTGGCCGTTCTGCAGCTGGCCCTCGTACCTGTCGCCGTTGGCCTGCACCAGCACGCCGGTGCCGTTGATCTGGCCGCCCTTCCACTCGCCGGTGTAGCTCAGCCCGTCGGGCATCTTCAGCGTGCCCTGGCCCTCGCGCACGCCCTGCGCGATCTGGCCCTCGTAGGTGGCGCCGTCGGGATAGAGGATAATGCCCTCGCCGTCCTTGACGCCGTTCACCCAGGCGCCTTCGTAGCGGTAGCCGTTGGGCGAGGTCATCACCCCCTGGCCGTGGTGCACCGCGTCCTTGAACTCGCCCTCGTAGCGCACGCCGTTGGCGTAGACCGCGACGCCGGTGCCGTTGATCTTGCCGCCGGCCCACTCGCCCTCGTAGGTGCCGCCGTCCGAGAACACGATCTTGCCGGTCCCCTCGGGCGAGCCGTTGACGAACGCGCCGGTGTAGACCGAGCCGTTGGGAAACTTCGCCGAGCCCTGGCCCTCGATCCGGCCGTCGACCCACTCGCCCTCGTACTCATAGCCGTTGGGCAGGGTGTAGCGGCCCTGGCCGTGCTGCTTGCCGTCCTTGAACTCACCCGTGTAGACGCCGCCGGTGTCGTACTGCTTGGTCTGGACGTCGCCGTCCTGCGCCTGCGCGGCACCCGCAAGTAACAAGGCCACCAGAGACGCTGTCGTCAGGGTTCTCGTCAAAACACCGATCCTCAAGTTTCGCTGCCGGGCGGGCAGGCGCCGGTTTGTCCGGTTTCTACCGTCGGGTCCGGCGGGTTGTCCACATTCCAGCCCCTGATCCCGGGGAATGTTATGGATAGGTCACATTCCTTACAACGGTTTTGTCCCCGAAAGTGTCGTCGTCGTGGCGCGAATGCGGCGACGCCGGCACTTGCGTCCCTCGGGCGGTGGGATATGTCTGCGGGGGACTGAAGCAAGGGGGCACCGCATGGCCCGCACGTATCGCGTCACGATCGCGCAGCTGAACCCGACGCTTGGGGCGCTGGCCGGCAACGCCGACAAGGCGCACGCGGCCTGGCTGCAGGGCCGCGCGGCGGGCGCCGGTCTGGTGGCGCTGCCCGAGATGTTCATCACCGGCTACCAGACCCAGGACCTGGTGCTGAAGCCGGCCTTCGTCGAGGACGCCCGCGCCCACATCGAGGCGCTGGCCGCGCGTTGCGCCGACGGCCCGGCGCTGGCGATCGGCGGACCGCTCTACGAGGCGGGGCGGCTGTACAACGCCTACTACATGCTGCGCGACGGCGCCGTCGCCGGCATCGCCCGCAAGCACCACCTGCCGAACTATGCCGTGTTCGACGAGGAGCGGCTCTATACCAGCGGCCCGGTCTCGGGTCCGTTCGGCATGGACGCGGTGCGGCTGGGCACGCCCGTCTGCGAGGACAGCTGGTACGAGGACGTGGCCGAGACCATGGTCGAATCCGGCGCCGAGATCCTGCTGGTCCCGAACGGCTCGCCCTACGCCCGCAACAAGCTGGACCGGCGCATGGGCCACATGGTGTCGCGCGTGATCGAGAACGGCGTGCCGCTGATCTACCTGAACATGGTCGGCGGTCAGGACGACCAGGTGTTCGACGGCGGCTCGTTCGTGCTGAACCCGGGCGGCAAGCTGGCGATGATGCTGCCGGTGTTCGACGAGGCGGTCGCTCATGTCGACTTCGACGAGACCAACCACGGCTGGGTCGCCCGCGAGGGCGAGAAGGCGGTGCATCCGCCGGTGATCGAGCAGGAATACCGCCTGATGGTCGAGGCGCTGCGCGACTACCTGCACAAGGCCGGCTTCTCGAAGGTGGTGCTGGGCCTGTCCGGCGGCGTCGACAGCGCGCTGGTCGCGACCATCGCCACCGACGCCATCGGCGCTGAAAACGTGCGCTGCGTGATGCTGCCTTCGGAATACACATCCGAGCATTCGCTGGAGGATGCCGAGGCGGTCGCGCGCAAGCTGGGCTGCCGGCTGGACACCGTGCCCATCGGCCCGGCCCGCGCCGCGGTCACCGAAAGCCTTGCGCCGATCTTCAACGGCATGGCGCCGGACGTGACCGAGGAGAACATCCAGTCCCGCCTGCGCGGGGTGATGCTGATGGCGCTGTCCAACAAGTTCGGCGAGATGTTGCTGACCACCGGCAACAAGTCCGAGGTGGCGGTCGGCTACGCGACGATCTACGGCGACATGGCGGGCGGCTACAACCCGATCAAGGATCTCTACAAGACCCGCGTCTTCGCCACCTGCCGCTGGCGCAACGAGACCCACCGCGACTGGATGCTGGGCCCGAAGGGCGCGGCGATGCCGGACCGGGTGATCGACAAGCCGCCCTCGGCCGAACTGCGCGCCGACCAGAAGGACGAGGACAGCCTGCCGCCCTACGAGGTGCTGGATGACATTCTCGGGATGCTGATCGAGGGCGAAAGCTCGGTCGCGGACTGCGTCGAGGCCGGCTTCGACCGTGACACGGTGAAGAAGATCGAGCAGCTGATCTACATTTCGGAATACAAGCGCTTCCAGTCCGCGCCGGGGGCGCGGCTGACCAGCCGGGCGTTCTGGCTGGACCGGCGCTACCCGATCGTCAACCGCTGGCGCGACAACAGCTGAGCCGTCGCGCCGCGGCCTTTACCAGCCGTTAACCGGCGCCCGGCCATATCCGGGGCCGGTGGCACGGGGCTGCGGGGCGAGGCATGGCGACGGCCAGGGAAATCAACGAGTTCGTTCTGGGCGACGACCGCCTGGCATTCTTCAAGCGGGCGATGCAGTTCATCGGCTTCGAGAAGATCGAGGGCGACGTGCTGGAGTTCGGCGTCTACGGCGGACGCACGCTGCTGATGATGGGCAAGCTGCTGGCCTCGGCGCCGTGGTTCGCGCGGACGCCGCAACTGGTCGGCTTCGACAGCTTCGCCGGGCTGGCCGCGGACTCCGAAGGCCACGGCCGCTGGACGGCGGGCGACTGTGCGCTGAACCGCGACCCGCGCCACCCGACCATCGCGCTGGACGCGCCGGTGACGCCCGACGGGGTGCGGGCGCTGTTCACCGGGCTGGGGCTGACCCCGCCGCGGCTGGAGGTCGGCCTGTTCGAGGACACGCTGCCGGCCGCGCTGCCGACGCTGGCGCCGCGCGCGGCGCTGATCCACATCGACTGCGACCTCTACGAGGCGACGGTGACGGTGCTGGACCGGGTCGCGCCCCTGCTGCAGCCGGGCACGCTGATCGCCTTCGACGACTGGTTCCATTACCGGGGCGATCCGCGCCGGGGCGAGGCGCGCGCGTTCCGCGAGTTCCTGGGCGCGCATCCCGGATGGCAGGCGATCCCGTACCAGCCCTATGCGACGTTCTGCAATTCGTTCATCATGCAGCCGGCCTGACGGCTCATTCCCACCACGGGTCGATGGCGGCGATGTCGGCGTCGGACCAGCCGAAGTGATGCGCCATCTCGTGCACCAGCACGTGCGCGACCAGCGCACGCAGCCCGATCTCGCCCCGGTCCGCCCATTCGTCGAGGATCGGGCGGCGGAACAGCCAGATCGTGTCCGGACCCTGGGCCACGTCCATCACCGACTTCTGCGTCATCGGGATGCCGTCGTAGAGCCCGGTCAGCCCGTAGACATCGTCGATGCCCAGATCGTCCAGCATGTCGTCGTCGGGCCAGTCCACCACCCGGATCGCCACCTGCCGGGCGGTGGGCAGGAAGGCGGCGGGCAGCGCCTCGACCGCGTCGCGGGCGTGCCCCTCGATGGTGTCGAGGTCGGGCGCCACCGGGCCCTGGTCGTCATGCATGCCGATCCTCCGCGCTTGCCTGAAAGGCAGATAGGCGGGAACGCCCGGCAATGCCAGCCTGCGCCGGCGCGCGCGGCCCGTCGCAAGCACGGGCTTCTGCCCGCGCCGAATCCGCGATAAGAGCAGGCGAACGACAGATTTTCCGGGATCCGCATGACCGTCACCCGCTTTGCCCCGTCGCCCACCGGCCACATCCACGTCGGCAACCTGCGCACCGCGCTGTTCAACCACCTGATCGCCCGCCGTGCCGGCGGCACCTTCATCCTGCGCATCGACGACACCGATCCCGAGCGCTCGCGCGAGGAGTACGTCGACGCGATCCGCGAGGATCTGGAGTGGCTGGGCCTGACCTGGGACCGCGAGGAGCGCCAGTCGACGCGGCTGGAGCGCTATCACGAGGCGGCGCAGGCCTTGCGCGAGGCCGGTAGGCTTTACGAGGCGTTCGAGACCCCGCAGGAGCTGGAGCTGAAGCGCCGCAAGCAGCTGAACATGGGCAGGCCGCCGGTCTACGACCGGGCCGCGCTGAAGCTGGCGGACGCCGAGAAGGACAGGCTGCGTGCCGAGCGCGGAGGACACTGGCGTTTCCTGCTGGACCAGCAGCGGATCGAGTGGGACGACGGCATTCTCGGGCCGCAGTCGATCGACGCCGCCTCGGTCTCGGACCCGGTGCTGATCCGGGGTGACGGCCAGCTGCTGTACACGCTGGCCTCGGTCACCGACGACATGGACATGGGGGTGACGCATGTGGTGCGCGGCCTCGACCACGTCACCAACACCGCGACGCAGATCCAGATCGTGCGGGCGCTGGGCGGGCAAGAGCCGCACTATGCGCATCACTCGCTGCTGACCGGGCCCGGCGGCGAGGCGCTGTCGAAGCGGCTGGGCACGCTGTCGCTGCGTGATCTCCGCGCCGCCGGGATACAGCCGCAGGCGCTGCTGTCGCTGATGGCGCGCATCGGCTCGGGGCAGGCGGTCGAGGCGGCCGGATCGCTGGACGAGCTGGCGGCGGAGTTCGAGCTGCCGCGGTTCGGCGCGGCGCCGACCCGGTTCGATCCGGCCGAGCTGCAGGCGCTGTCGGCGCGCGTGGTGCGGGCGATGCCCTACGATGCCGTGGCGGCGCGGCTGTCGGCGCTGGGCGTTCCCGGCGACGTGGCGCCCGCGCTGTGGGCGGCGGTGCACGAGAACCTGGACCGGGTCGACGACATCGAAGGCTGGTGGGCGCTGTGCCGTGACGGCGCCGCGCCGCAGATCGCCGACGAGGACGCCGCGTTCGTCGCGCAGGCGCTGGCGCTGCTGCCGCCGCGCCCGTGGACGCCGGCGACCTGGGGCGCCTGGACCGCGGAGGTCAAGGCCGCGACCGGGCGCAAGGGCAGGAACCTGTTCCGGCCGCTGCGGCTGGCGCTGACCGGCCGCGGCGACGGCCCGGACATGGGCGCGCTATTGCCGCTGCTGCAGCGCATCCCGGCCGCCGAGCGCGCCGGATCCGCCTGAGGGGCCGCGCGATGGGGCAACTGACCGGTCTGCTGACGACGGTTCTGGGGGTGCTTGCGGGCTTCGTCGCGGGCGTGGTTTCGGTGCAGTTGATCGCGCCCGACCTGTTGCGCCAGACGCCGCGCGCGACGGTGCCGGCCGAGGTCACCGCGCGCATCTTCTCGGCCGGCGATTTCAGCGCCGCCGGCGATCTTCACCGGGCACGGGGCCGCGCGCAGCTGCTGGATGCAGGGCGCATCCAGATCCTGCGTTTCACCGAGTTCCGGGTCACCCCCGGCCCGGACCTGCGCGTGCTGCTGAGCACCGCCGAGGGCGATGCCGCCGGCATCGTGCCGCGGCTGGACGAGGTGCTGGACGCGGGGCCGCTGGACAGTTTCGCCGGCGACCAGACGATCCTGCTGCCCGAGGGGCTTGATCCGTCCGACTACGGCTCGGTGCTGCTGTGGGAGGCCGAGTTCGGCCAGCTCTACGCAGTGGCGACGCTGGAGCGTTGAAGCGCCGCCGGCGGACCGGCGGCGCCCCGCGCGGCTCAGTTCGGCTGTCTGGTGCGACGCAGATAGGGCAGCACCCGCTCGAAGCTGCCGAAGCGCTTCTCGGCGTCCTCGTCCGAGACCGCGGGAACGATGATCACGTCCTCGCCGTGCTTCCAGTTGGCCGGCGTCGAGACCTGGTGGTTGGCGGTCAGCTGGATCGAGTCGATCGCCCGCAGGATCTCGTCGAAATTGCGCCCGGTCGTCATCGGGTAGGTGAGCACCAGCTTCACCTTCTTGTCGGGACCGATCACGAACACCGAGCGCACGGTCTGGTTGTCGGCCGGCGTGCGATTCGCCGGATCCCCCGAGGCCTCGGCCGGCAGCATGTCGTAGAGCTTGGCCACCGACATGTCCGGATCGCCGATCATCGGATAGCCCACCGCGTTGCCGGACACCGACTGGATGTCGGCCTTCCATTTCTGGTGATCCTCGACCGGGTCCATCGAGATGCCGATGATCTTGCAGTTCCGCTTGGCGAACTCGTCGGCCATGCCGGCCATCACTCCCAGTTCGGTGGTGCATACCGGGGTGAAATCCTTGGGATGCGAGAAAAGCACCGCATAGCCGTCGCCGATCCATTCGTGAAAGCGGATCTTGCCCTCTGTCGTTTCCGCGGTGAAATCCGGGGCGGTGTCATTGATGCGAAGTGCCATTTGAATCCCTCCTGTGAAGTCTCATGTCCGGAGACTGTGCAAGTCTAGCAGATCGCGCGCGCGGCTTTCAGCCGCTCATTGCACCGGATGTGCGGTTCGGTTTCGCGGCTGTTGGGTTTTCCGCCGGACGGCCCGGTGACCGCTTGACAGTTCCGCCGGGAAAGCGCAAAACCGCGCCCGGTTCGGGGCCGTAGCTCAGTTGGGAGAGCGCGTCGTTCGCAATGACGAGGTCAGGGGTTCGATTCCCCTCGGCTCCACCAAATCCAGACCATTAAGATGTTGTTTGTGCGGGCGAAAGCCTGCTCGGTTGACGGGCGTGCCAACATTTTCCCCACATGGCGCGCGTAGAAGATTTGAGGTCCGACCAACGGAATGACCGGCAGGGCATTCGCTGCTGACAGAGGCTCTCGCCTACCCCGATGTGAGGACAGGTAGCGTCGGATAGGTAGCGTGCATCATCCTTATCTGGAGATCGTCCCGATACGAGGGCGTGCATCTGTCTGGCAGCATGGAATGGCTTCCTAAAACAGGTTCACCTAGCTTTCCCCGAGGATCGGCGTTTGTGTAGGCTACGAAGTGGATCCGTGAGGGTATCATTCTTATGGCCATAATTATGGGGCAGAGACCATGTGGGAAATGTATGCGCGGCGGTAGGCTACCAGGGAACCGCCTGCCGAACGCTGATACTTCAAGCCCGGCCGGCAAAAGCGTAGCGGGAGTTGCGACGCCGCGCCGCCGGCTGGCGGTCTGTTCGACGATGACGCGCGCAACCAGGGCGATCTGCTCGATCTTCCGGCGCAAGCCGACACCGACGCCCGCACCGGCGCTGACGCCGGAGGAAATCGCGGCGCACCAGAGAATCCACGCATGGGCCGCGAGGAACGGGATCAGCGTCTCGATCAACCAGGTGAAGCCGGCGACGCGCTCAACTTCCGAGATGCTGACGCGCTCCGAACTCGAGCAGCTAAAGCGGAAGTCGAAAGAGCAGCACGACTACGCGCGAAAGGTGTTCGGGACCAAGACGGTCTAGAGTCCCGCCAGGCCCTCACCGACCGCCGCATCGCCGCCCTGGCATCTCACCAGAAGGCGGGCGACACCTGTCCCGCCAACGGGAGGAACCTGTGGGACGCGCCCGAGGGCGGGCAGCTGCTCGACGCGACCCGCAAGGCGGTGGAGAAGCTCGCCAGGAAGTTCGGGGGCCGCGCCGAGATCGACGAGAGCCTCGGGATGGTCGATGCCGCCGGCCAGCCGCGCCCGGTCTGGACCCTGCCGCTCACGCCGGACATGCGCGCCGCCGCCGCCGCGCCGCAGCCGATATTCCGGATCGCCGACCGGCAGCCGGGCCAGGGCTATAGCGCCGCGCCCGTCGTGGCGTCGCGCCGGGACGACCTGCAGGGCGGCACTGTCAACTCGCGCGCCCGGGCGGACCAGTACGACCGCGAATTGGCGATGTTCCGGCGGCTGAACGCGGAACTGGCCCGGGTGAACCTGCCGCAGATCTCGGTCGAGACGCCGGGCGAGCTCGACGTGCTGTTCGACACCGGCGATGTCTCGACGCTCCGGGGCGTGGCGATCGGGCGGCGGATCCTGGTGGAGACCGGAACGAACACCCATCTTCCGCACCTTCTATCACGAACTGGTTCACGTTCTCGCCCGGCCGGGCCTGTGGGGGCGGAAGCACGGTCTGTTCACCGCGAGCGTGTGGGCGGCGCTCACCAGGCTCGCGCTGGCGCAGCCGAAGGCGGTGATCGAGGCCAAGCGCAGGCTCTACGCCGGACTGCCGACCGCCGACGCGCAGGCGCAGCTGACCGAGGAACTGATCGCCGACCTGCTGCCGGACCTGCTGTTCGGCGACAGCAAGCCGAAGGGCTTCCTCAAGACCGCGATCGACAAGGTGCGCCGGTTCCTCGATGCCGTCGCCAACTGGCGCCGCGGCGAGGGCCTCCGCGGCGACCGGGGCCGGGCCGAGGACGTGATGCGCGAGATCCTGACCGGCAGGTTCGGCGACCGGGCGAAGGCGGCGGAAGCCCGCGTCGCGGCCGAGGCTGCCGCGCTGGCGCGGTTCTCGGTCGCCCCGTCCGCCACCGTGACGCGGCGCGCGGCGGCGGTGAAGCGGCTCAGGGAGCGGATGGACGCGGCGCTGGACTCGCAGGATGCCGGGCGGATCGAGGAAGCGTTCGAGGCCCTGCAGCAACTCGGCCGCGCGCGCGACGACCTGGCGCAGGCGCTGACCGAGCAGCAGGGCGGCGCCGAGTCGGCGCGGACCGGCGCCGGGGATCGGTCCGGGCGATGCGCAAGCGGGGCGAGTTCCGGTTCTCGGTCGGCGCGGTGTCGGGTTGGAAGAAGGACGTGATCGATCTGTTGCAGGGGCGTCTGGATCCCTCGGCGAGCCTGACGCTGGGGCCGGTGCCGGAGATCCTGCGGCGCCTTGGCGGGCATGGTCAGGATGTGGTCATGTCCGGCGGCAAGCTGAAAGCCGTGATCCAGAAGCACAAGCGGCTGCAGGAAAAGACCCTGCTGAATCTGCCGCAGCTTCTGGCGGATCCGGTCATGGTGCTGCGGAGCCCGGGCGACAACAGGACGGGCGACCTGCGTCTGGTGCTGGACGACCTGAGCAAGGACGGGGAGATCGTGGTCGCGTCGGTCAAGCTTCGCGGGGCGAAGCCTCCTAGCGGCGAGAAGGCGACCGTGCTGCTCACCGTGCATCCGGCGGACCAGATCACGGCCAAAATCGAGAAAGCTGTCCGCAGCGGGAAAAGCCTAGTGCGCTATGTGAGAGCCGAACCCGAAGCAGGCAAGGGCGGATTTAAACATACCGGGGTCAATTCCCTTAATGCTCCGCTCAGCGGCACCGTCAGCCTGCTTCGGGTTAAGCCGAACATGCTCACTCCGAAATCCGATTTCAAGGACGGAAAACCGCCGCATGGCTTCGCCGAGCCGGCGCCGGGGATCGTCCGGGCGATGCGCAAGCGGGGCGAGTTCCGGTTCTCGGTCGGCGCGGTGTCGGGTTGGAAGAAGGACGTGATCGACCTGCTGCAGGGGCGTCTGGATCCCTCGGCGAGCCTGACGCTGGGGCCGGTGCCGGAGATCCTGCGGCGCCTCGGCGGGCGCGGCAACAACATGGTCATGCAGGCAAGCAAGCTGCAGAAGGTGATGAAGGAGCACGGGCGAAACCTGCGCCCGCAGACCCTGGTCGACCTGCCGCAGCTGCTGGCGAATCCGGTGATGATCCTGACCAACGTGGGCGAGGGCAGGGCGGGAGACTTCCGCCTGTTGCTCGACACGCCCAGCACCAACGATCAGATCGTCGTGGCGGCGATCAGGCTGAAAGGGTCGTCAGCGACCGGTGATGCCGCGACCGTCGTGCTGACCGTTCACGAGGAGACCGACACCCAGGCCGAGGTCCGCAGGGCTGTCCGCAGCGGGAAGAACCTGGTTCGCTATGTGAGAGGTGAGCCCGAAGGAGGCACGAGTGGATATAAACATACCGGGGCCAATTCCCTTAACGCTCCGCTGCGCGGCACCATCGATCTCCTTCGGGTGAAATCGAACATGCTCACTCCGAGATCCGTTTTCAAGGACGGAAAACCGCCGCAGGGCTTCGCCGAGGATGAGCCCCGCTTCGCGCTGAACGTCCGCCACCGGCCGAAGCGGCAGCAGGGCCAGGCCCACCAGGGATCGGCGATGGGGGCGACGCTCTCGATCCCCGACCGCCGCGTGTGGGAGGAGCTGCGGGCGCGGAACGTGGCCCTGTGGTCGCGGCTGGGCAATGCCGGCGGCGCGGTCGACGATCACATCGACAAGGCCCGGATCAAGCTGCAGGACCGGTTCCTGCCGGTGCTGCGGGCGCAGCAGGCGGTGATGCGCGCGACCGGCGCCTCGCTGCCGAAGAACCAGGATGCCCATGTGGCCGAGACGACGTTCTCGGGCAAGGTCGGCCGGCACCTGTTCGAGATCGACCAGGACTTCGCCAAGCCGATCATCGACATGATCGCCGCAACCCGCGGCAGGCTGACGGTCGCGGATGTCGGGACGTACCTCTACGCCCGGCACGCCGAGGAGCGGGACAAGCAGATCGCCCGGATCAACCCGAAGATGCCGGACGGCGGATCCGGCATGACCGCGGCCGAGGCGCGGAAGATCCTCGCCGATTTCCGCGCCGGGCCGCATGCGCAGACCCTCGACGACATTGCCGACCTGATCCACCGGCTGCGCGAGCGCACCATGCAGCTGCGTCTCGACGCCGGGCTCATCACCCCGGCCGAGGCGGCGATGTGGCGGACACAGTATGATTTCTATGTGCCGCTGAAGGGCTTCGCCGAGACCGACAACACCGAGGCAGTGCTGGACGCGACCGGCGTCGGGCGGCGGTTCTCGACCCGCGGGCAGGAGAGCAAGCGCGCGCTCGGCCGCGGCTCGGAGGCCTTCAACCCGCTGGTCGCGGCGCTCACCCGGGCGCAGGAGGTCGCCATCCGCGCCGAGAAGAACCGCCTCGGACAGGCCCTGCACCGGCTGATCGAGGCCAACCCGGCGCCGGCGATGTGGGAGGTGAAGAAGCCGAAGCAGACGCGCTACTTCAACCGGACGACCGGCATGGTCGAGACCCGCGCCGAGGATCCGGTGTCGCTGGTCATGGACCCGAACGAGATGGCGGGCCTTCTGCCTGGGATCTGGGATCGCGTATTGAGGACGGCGAGGGCCGCCGCTGCGCGTACCCTGTGTTTGCTATGGAAGAGATCATTTCTTGACGGCACAGCCCGTCTGGGAAACCGTATCAGGGCATCCGGGGCACCGGATGCCCCATGACCTGCTGACCTGGGCAGCCAGATCTTCCCGACACAGGACGTTGTCGGTCGATTTTGCCGGTCTCGCCCGGGCGGCGGAAAGCGGAATCCAAGTCTCGATCAACCGCGTGAATCGCAAGGGCCGACCGGCGCGGCCGTATCCGAGGTCGACGCGGTGGCGGTCGCATCATCATCTGCGTCGACTGCAACACCGCCGCGCCGCAGGTCTGGATCATCGACCGGGTGGATGCCAACACCCGGCAAGTCCGACGGCCACAAGGCCATGATCGGCCTGCACCGACGAAGCATCGGCGCTGGCGGCGGGCGAAGCCGCAAATTCCGATGTCGGACGCAAGGGCCTGACGAACCTGAGCAATCGGGGCGCTCGATCGAGAGCAACCTTGTCACTCCCGGTCCACCAGAAGGACCTCATGTCGGCCATCCACGGCGTTGCGGGCGCGGAACCCGGTCCTGTCATCGCCTTTCGGCTGACTGCCGGCGCGGATCTCCGCGCTCAGCGCACGTATTCGGGGCGGAAGCGGAACCGGCGCCGCTGCTCCGGCGCCACGTGCCGGTTGAGGATGCGGCCGGCCAGGCCGAAGGCGGCGATCAGGATCAGCGTCGCCAGTACGAAATAGCCCGCGGCGATCGGGTAGGCGACGAACGGGTTGAAGGTTTTCTCGGCGAAGTAGTTGGCGTAGTAGAGCGCGTCGCCTTCCTGCCGCCAGGTCGGGAATGACGAGAAGAACACCAGCGCGGTGGCATGGAACAGGAAGATCGCCTCGTTGGTGTAGGCCGGCCAGGCCAGGCGCAGCATCGTCGGCCAGATCACCCGGCGGAAGCGCTGGGCCGGCGTCATGCCGATCGCCATCGCGGCCTCGACGTCGCCGCGCGGCACCGCCCGCAGCGCGCCGTTGAAGATCTCGGCGGTATAGGCCGAGGTGTTCAGGAACAGCACGAGCAGCGCCCCGGCCCAGGCCTTGGTCAGCCACGCGGTCTGCGCGCCGATCACCACGACGCCGAGGTCGATCTGGAACCCGGCGCGCGGCACCTGCACGAACAGTTCGTAAGCGAAGAAGAACTGGATGAACAGCGGCGTGCCGCGGAACAGGTAGATGAAACCGGCGGCCGGCAGCCGCACGGCGCGGCGGTGACTGGTCTTGGCCAGCGCCAGGCCGGTGGCCAGGAAGAAGCCGAGGAGCAGGGCGAAGCCGGCGAAGTACAGGTTCCAGATCAGCCCCGAGCCGATCAGCGCCACCTGCTGGCACAGGGTGATCTCGCCCGACGGCAGCAGCCGCTCGCCCAGGCCCAGGGCGCGCAGGCCGTAGGCGGCAATCGCTTCGGCGCAGGTCATGCGCCCGCCACCTTCTGCCCGCGCGCCAGACGCGTCATCATGCGTTCATAGCCGCGCTGGCTGATCCAGGTCAGCAGCAGGTAGAACAGCATCAGCCCGCCGAAATACCAGGCCCGCCAGTCGGGATGCGGATAGGCGAAGATCTGCGTCTTGGCGCCGCCCAGCTCGCGCGCCCAGTAGACCACGTCCTCGATCCCCAGCAGGAACAGCAGCGGGGTCGCCTTGATCAGGATCTGCCACAGGTTCGACAGCCCGGGCAGCGCGTAGAGCCACATCTGCGGCACGTGTACCCGGCGCAGGACCTGACCGGGAGACATGCCGATCGCCTGCGCCGCCTCGAGCTGGCCCTTCGGCACCGCCTTCAGCGCGCCGTCCAGGACGTTGGCGGCGAAGGCGCCGAACACCAGCGCGTAGGCGATCAGCGCCAGCAGGAATCCGTAGACGTCGTGTACCCAGGCATCGGCGCTGGACAGCGGCAGCTTGGCCTGGGCGCAGACCACGAAGTCGTTGCCGCGCCGGATCGGCTCGGTCACGTCCGGGCACAGCAGCTTGTGCCGGGTCCATTCGATCGCCTGGTCCAGCGCGATGGGCACGAACAGGAAGAAGATCACGTCCGGCACCCCGCGCACCATCGAGGTGTAGAGCCCGGCGACCCAGCGCAGCGGCCCGATCCGCGAGCGCCGCGCCAGCGCCGCGCCCAGCCCCATCGCCAGCGCCGCGGGGGCGGCGAGGACCAGCAGGGCCAGCACCACCAGGAAGCTGAAATAGAACGCCAGGTGCTTGCCGGTGGTCAGGTAGCAGGCGAGCCACGGAAAGCCGCTGAGCGTCGAGGGATCGGTGCAGGATGCGAACATCGGGAACGGCGGGGGCGCGCGGCGGCGCCCCCGCATCGGCTCAGAACGTCTGGGCTTCGTCGCCGAACCACTTCCGGATCAGCGTGTTCAGCGTCCCGTCCTCCTTCAGCTGGGTGATCGCCGCATCCAGCTTCTGTTTCAACTCGCCGTCGCTTTCGCGCAGGCCGACGCCGATGCCGTCGCCCAGGACCACGTCCTCGCCGACGAACTCCAGCTCGCCGCCGGACTGCTCGACGATCGGCACCAGATAGGCCTTGTCGGCGATCACCGCGTCGACCTCGCCGTTGCGGACGGCGGCGACGGTTTCGTCCGGGCTGGCGAACTCGACGAGGGTCGCGCCCGAGGACGCGACATGCGCCGCCTGGATGGTGTTGGCCTGCGCCGCGACCACGCCCGCCAGCACGTCCTCGCCCGCGCCGGCGAGCGCCGCGTAGGCCGACGGGTCGGGCGGGAAATACGGCTGCGTGAAATCGATCACCTCGTCGCGCTCGTCGGTGATCGACATGCCGGCGATGATCACGTCGTAGTTGCCGGACACCAGGTTCGGAATGATCGAATCCCACTCGTTGGTGACCCAGGCGCACTCCAGCCCGGCGATCTGGCACAGCATGTCGCCCAGTTCGCGCTCGAAGCCGTCGACCTCGCCGGCGTCGTTGACGAAATTGTACGGCGGATAGGCGCCTTCGGTTCCCATGCGCACGGTCTGCGCCATCGCGGGGGCGGCCAGGGCGGCAGTCAGGACTGTCGCGGCCAGCAAGCTCGGGATTGACTTCATGTCGTCCTCCTCTGTTCGGGACGGTTCAAAGGACGCTGGAAAGGAAGGCCTTGCAGCGTGCGGATTGCGGTGCGCCGAACACGGCCTGCGGCGGCCCTTCTTCTTCGACGCGGCCCTGGTGGAAGAACATTGCCCGGTTGGAGACCTCGCGCGCGAAGCCCATCTCGTGGGTCACCACGATCATCGTCCGCCCCTCCTCGGCCAGACCCTGCATCACGCGCAGCACCTCGCCGACCAGTTCGGGGTCGAGCGCCGAGGTCGGTTCGTCGAACAGCAGCACCTCCGGGCGCATGGCCAGCGCCCGCGCGATCGCCACGCGCTGCTGCTGGCCGCCGGACAGTTGCGCCGGGTAGGCGGCGTGCTTTTCGGCGATGCCGACCTTGTCGAGCAGGGCCATCGCCTCGTCGCGGGCCTCGTTCCGGGGGCGCTTGAGCACCAGCGTCGGCCCCTCCATCACGTTCTGCAGGACACTCATGTGGCCCCACAAATTGAAGGTCTGGAACACCATGCCCAGGCGCGCGCGCAGGTGCTGGATCCGCGCCCGGTCGACGCCCGACAGCCGGCCGGAGGCGTCACGACGCACGCGGATTTCCTCGCCCTTGAGCAGGATGCGGCCTCGGTCGGGGATCTCGAGCAGGTTGATGCAGCGCAGGAAGGTGGACTTGCCGGAACCCGACGCGCCGATGATCGAGATCACGTCGCCCTCGTTCGCCGAAAGCGAGATGCCCTTGAGCACCTCGAGGTCGCCGAAACTCTTGTGGATGTCCTCGACGACCAGTGCGCCGTGTCCGTTCTGCATCGCTGTCCCGCATCGATTGAAGTCGCACTACACCCAGCAATCGCGGCGGAGGCAAGAGTGCAGCCGGATTGCGACCGTAGCGGACGTTGCGTCATGTTGGACAGTATAGCGCGAAATTGCCGTTTGTTCGCCCATTCAGCCCTCTCGGGTCAGACAGACGCGCGTTTCCCACTCGCGGCAGCGGGCGATCAGATCGTCGGGCAGGTAGTCGGTGAAGATCGCGTCCAGATCCCTCAGCGAGGCAATGCGGACAGGCGCGCTGCGGGTCAGCTTGGACCGGTCGGTCACCAGGAACACCTGGCGCGAGCGCTGGATGATCGCGCGGCTGACGCGCACCTCCTGGATGTCGAAATCCATCAGGTCGCCGTCCGGGTCCAGCGCCGAGGTGCCGATGATCGCGCGGTCGACCTTGAACTGCTCGATCGCCTGGGTGGTCAGATCGCCCACCAGCCCGCCGTCGCTGTGCCGCAGCACGCCGCCGGCGACGATGATCTGGCAGCTTGGGTTGGCGGCCAGGATGTTCGCGACCTTCATGTTGTTGGTGATCACCGTCAGGTTGGCGTGCCCCAGCAGTTCCATCGCCACCGCCTCGGTCGAGGTGCCGATGTTCAGCAGCACCGACGAGTTGTCGGGGATCTCGGCGGCGCAGAGCCGCGCGATCGCGGCCTTCGCCTCCTTGTTGATGGTGCGGCGCTCGGCGTAGCCGATGTTGGCGGCGCCCTGCGGCACGACCGCGCCGCCGTGGACCCGGGCCAGCATGCCGTCGTCGGCCAGTTCCGACAGATCGCGGCGGATGGTCTGCAGGGTGACGCCGAAGCGCGACGCCAGATCCTCGACCGAGACATGCCCGGCCTCTTGCGCCAGTTCCAGGATCTGCGTCTTGCGGAAACTCAGCGGCATCGGCGCGTCTTTTTTCGTATTGAGTTCGTTTGCGTGCGATGTTGCGCGATCATGGGCGGTCATTGCGCGCGTATCGATGGCGGAAACGTTGCATGAAGCCGCGTTTGGTGTCAATTCCGATGTGTTTCGGGCGTCCTTTCACCTGTGAGGCGCCTGAGGTCGCGCTGACGCTTGCCGGAAAAGCCGGTTATTCCATGACGTTGCGTGAAATCGAACAAAAACGAAAATGTGGGCTTTGACATGGCGGGCGATTCTGATGTTCTCTCTGTGCAGGGAGGACGTGCCATGACAGGGCAGGCGCCTGCTGTCCGCGACGTCTTCGTCGTGGGGGGCGGCATCAATGGCTGCGCGATCGCGCGGGATGCGGCGGGCCGGGGCCTGAGCGTGCATCTCGTCGAGATGGGCGACCTGGCGCAGGCGACCTCCTCGGCGTCGACCAAGCTGTTCCACGGCGGGCTGCGCTATCTCGAATACTTCGAGTTCAAGCTGGTCCGCGAAAGCCTGGTCGAGCGCGAGGTGCTGCTGCGCGCGATGCCGCACATCTCGTGGCCGATGCGCTTCGTTCTGCCCTATCACCCGGACATGCGTTTCGACGCGGACACGCCGACCTCGAAGCTGCTGTCGCGGGTGATGCCGTGGATGAAGGGGCGGCGGCCGGCCTGGCTGATCCGGCTCGGGCTGTTCATGTACGACGGTCTGGGCGGGCGGAAGGTGCTGCCGGCGACCCGGTCGGTCGACCTGACCACCGATCCGGCCGGCAAGCCGCTGAAGCCGAAGTTCGAGCGCGCCTTCGAGTACTCGGACTGCTGGGTCGAGGACAGCCGCCTGGTGGCGCTGACCGCCCGCGACGCCGAGGCGCGCGGCGCGGCGATCGAGACCCGCACCCGGCTGGTCTCGGCCGAGCGCGGGCCGGCGCACTGGACGCTGACCCTCGAGGCTGCCGACAGCGGCGCCACCCGCACCGCCCGGGCGCGGGTGCTGGTCAACGCCGCCGGACCCTGGGTCGAGGAGGTCGTGCGCGAACGCGTGCGGCTGAACACCTCGGAACGGATCCGGCTGGTGCGGGGCAGCCACATCGTCACCCGCAAGCTGTTCGACCACGACCGCTGCTACTTCTTCCAGGGCACCGACGGGCGGATCATCTTCGCGATCCCCTACGAGACAGATTTCACCCTGATCGGCACCACCGACCGCGAACACACCGAGGATCCGCTGGCGGCGCACGCCACCGAGGCCGAGCAGGACTACCTGTGCCGCTTCGCCTCGGAGTATTTCGAGACGCCGGTAACGCGCGAGGACATCGTCTGGACCTATTCCGGAGTGCGGCCGCTCTATGACGACGGCGCCACGTCGGCCACCGCCGCGACCCGCGATTTCGTGCTGTCGATGGACGCCGCCGCCGCCCCGGTGCTGTCGGTGTTCGGCGGCAAGATCACCACGCACCGCCGGCTGGCCGAGGACGCGCTGAAGAAGATCGTGCGCCATTTCCCGCAGGCCGGGGCGCCGTGGACGGCGGGCGTGCCGCTGCCCGGCGGGGACTTCCCTGTCGACGGGCGCGACGCGCTGACGGACGCGCTGCGCCGCGACTTCCCGTTCCTGACGGACCGCCACGCGCTGCGCCTGGTCAAGGCCTACGGCACCGAGGCGCGGCAGATTCTGGACGGCGCGCAGGCGTTCGAGGATCTGGGCCGCGACTTCGGCGCCACGCTGACCGAGCGCGAAGTCGCCTGGCTGATGGACCGCGAGTACGCGCGCACCGCCGAGGATGCGGTATGGCGCCGTTCCAAACTGGGGCTGCGGCTGGACCCCGCGCAGGTCGGGGCGCTGGACGCCTGGATGGCCGAGCGTCGCGCCCGGCAGATGTCGGCGGCCGAATGAGAACCGAAGGGGAGACGAGATGACGCTGGAACTGGCGGGTGTCAGCAAGGTCGTGGCGGGCGAGACCCATATCCACCCCACCGACCTGGTGCTGGAAGCTGGCACCATGAACGTGCTTCTGGGGCCGACGCTGTCCGGCAAGACTTCGCTGATGCGGCTGATGGCGGGGCTGGACGTGCCCAGCACCGGCCGCATCCTCTGGCGCGGCGCGGACGTGACCGGCATGCGCGTGCAGGACCGCAAGGTGGCGATGGTCTACCAGCAGTTCATCAATTATCCGTCGATGACGGTCTATGACAACATCGCCTCGCCGATGCGGCTGACCGGCCGCGACCGCGCCGAGATCGACGCCGCGGTGCGCAAGACCGCCGACCTGCTGCAACTGACGCCGATGCTGGACCGAAAGCCGCTGGAGCTTTCCGGCGGCCAGCAGCAGCGCTGCGCGCTGGCCCGCGCGCTGGTCAAGGACGCGGGCCTGGTGCTGCTGGACGAGCCGCTGGCGAACCTGGACTACAAGCTGCGCGAGGAACTGCGCGCCGAGATCCCGAAGATCTTCGAGGAGTCAGGCTCGATCTTCGTCTATGCCACCACCGAGCCTGAAGAGGCGCTGCTGCTGGGCGGCAACACCGCGACCCTGTGGGAGGGGCGTGTCACCCAGTTCGGCGCGACGCCGCAGGTCTACCGCCAGCCGGCGGACGCGACCACGGCGCGGGTGTTCTCGGACCCGCCGATGAACTTCCTCGCGATCTCGAAGGCGGGGAACAAGCTGATGTTCGGCGACGGGCAGGCCGCCGAGGCGACCGGCAAGCTGGCCGACCTTGCCGACGGGCGCTACCTGGCCGGGTTTCGTCCCAACCACCTGGCGCTCAACCAGCACAGCGGCACCGCGATGAAGTTCGACTGCCGCCTCGAAGTGACCGAGATCACCGGCTCCGAGACCTACGTGCACCTGGACCATCACGGCGAGCGCTGGGTCGGGCTGGTCGGCGGCGTGCAGCACCTGTCGCTGGGCGCGCCGATCGACGTCTATCTGGACCCGGCGCATGTCTACATTTTCGCCGAGGACGGCGCGCTGGTCGCCCCTGCGGCCTACGCGCTGGCGGCGTGAAGGGAACCCGATGGCACAGATCACGCTGAAGAACCTGGCGCACTCCTACCTGGCCGCGCCGACGGGCGACGACGACTACGCGCTGAAAGAGCTGAACCATGTCTGGAAGGACGGCGAGGCCTACGCGCTGCTCGGCCCCTCGGGCTGCGGCAAGTCCACGCTGCTGAACATCATCTCGGGCCTGCTGGTGCCCAGCCAGGGCCGGATCCTGTTCGGCGATGACGACGTGACGGAAAAGTCCACCGCCGACCGCAACATCGCGCAGGTGTTCCAGTTCCCGGTCGTCTACGACACCATGACCGTGCGCGACAACCTGGCGTTCCCGCTGCGCAATCGCGGCGCGGACGCGGACTATGTCACCCGCCGCGTCGAGGAGATCGCCCATATGATCGACATGGAGGCGGAACTGGACCGCAAGGCCCGCGGCCTGACCGCCGACGCCAAGCAGAAGATCAGCCTCGGCCGCGGCATGGTGCGCGAGGACGTGAACGCGATCCTGTTCGACGAGCCGCTGACGGTGATCGACCCGCACATGAAATGGGAACTGCGCACCCAGCTGAAGGAGCTGCACAACCGGTTCGGGCACACGATGATCTACGTCACCCACGACCAGACCGAGGCGCTGACCTTCGCCGACAAGGTGGTGGTGATGTACGACGGCCGCGTGGTGCAGATGGGCACCCCCGAGGAGTTGTTCGAGACGCCGGCGCATACCTTCGTCGGCTATTTCATCGGCTCGCCCGGGATGAACCTGCTGGATGCGAAGATCGACGGCGCCACCGCCTATGTCGACGGCACCGAGATCCCGCTGGGCGCGAGCTATGGCCAGCCGCAGGGCAGGGTGCAGATCGGCATCCGCCCCGAGTTCGTGACGCTCTCCGCCGACGAGGGCGTGCCGGTCAAGGTGCGCCGGATCGAGGACGTCGGCCGGCACCGCATCATCCGCGCCGATTTCTTCGGCACCCAGATCAACATCATCGCGCACGAGGGCGTGTCGGTCTCGCCCGAGATGACCCGGGTCGTGTTCGAGCCGTCGAAGGTGAACGTCTACGCCGACGACTGGCGGGTGGAGCCGGCTGCGCTGGGGAGGGCCGCGTGATGGAGAAGACGCGCAACGAAAAGGCATGGTTCCTGGTGCTGCCGGTGCTGGTGCTGGTGGCGTTCTCGGCGGTGATCCCGCTGATGACCGTGGTGAACTACTCGGTCCAGGACACGTTCGGGAACAACGTGTTCTTCTGGGCCGGCCTGGAATGGTTCAAGGAAACGCTCGCGTCGGAACGCATCCTCAACGCGTTGGGCCGGCAGGCGTTCTTTACCGCCGTGATCCTGGCCATCGAGGTGCCGCTGGGCATTCTGGTTGCGCTGTCCATGCCCAAGCGCGGCGTCTGGGCCTCGGTCTGTCTGGTGCTGATGGCACTGCCGCTGCTGATCCCGTGGAACGTGGTCGGCACGATCTGGCAGATCTTCGGCCGCGTCGACATCGGCCTGCTGGGACACACGCTGGCGGCGATGGGCATCGAGTACAACTACACGCAGAACGCGCTGGACGCCTGGGTGACGATCATCGTCATGGACGTCTGGCACTGGACCTCGCTGGTGGCGCTGCTGGCCTACGCCGGCCTGCAGTCGATCCCCGAAGCCTACTACCAGGCCGCCAAGATCGACCAGGCCAGCCGCTGGAAGGTGTTCCGCTACATCGAACTGCCGAAGATGTCGGGCGTGCTGACCATCGCCATCCTGCTGCGGTTCATGGACAGCTTCAAGATCTACACCGAGCCGTTCGTCGTCACCGGCGGCGGGCCCGGCAACTCGACCACGCTGCTGTCGATCGATCTGGTGAAGATGGCGCTGGGGCAGTTCGACCTGGGCCCGGCGGCGGCGTTCTCGATCATCTACTTCCTGATCATCCTGCTGGTGTCGTGGGTGTTCTTCACCGTGATGACCAATCTCGACAAGAAGGAGGGCAAGTGATGCCGACCGACACGGCCCTCGCACAGACCCGCAGCCGGTCGATGAGCCTGCCGCGGATCAACGGGCGCGCGGTGGTGATGGTGCTCTACCTCGCCTTCCTGCTGGTGCCGATCTACTGGCTGATCAACATGAGCCTGAAGTCGAACGCCGAGATCCTGGGCAGCTTCTCGCTCTGGCCGCGCAACCTGACGTTCGAGAACTACGTCACGATCTTCACCGATCCGGCGTGGTACTGGGGCTACATCAACTCGATCATCTACGTGACGATGAACACGGTGATCTCGATCACCGTGGCGCTGCCGGCGGCCTATGCGTTCTCGCGCTACACGTTCATGGGCGACAAGCACCTGTTCTTCTGGCTGCTGACCAACCGGATGGCGCCGCCGGCGGTGTTCGCGCTGCCGTTCTTCCAGCTCTACAGCTCGGTCGGGCTGTTCGACACGCACATCGCCGTGGCGCTGGCGCACACGCTGTTCAACGTGCCGCTGGCGGTGTGGATCCTGGAGGGCTTCATGCGCGGCGTGCCGAAAGAGATCGACGAGACCGCCTACATCGACGGCTACGGCTTCGGGCGCTTCTTCGTGAAGATCTTCATGCCGCTGATCGCCAGCGGCATCGGCGTCACCGCCTTCTTCTGCTTCATGTTCAGCTGGGTCGAGCTGCTGCTGTCGCGGACCCTGACCAGCGTGAACGCCAAGCCGATCGCGGCGACGATGACGCGCACGGTGTCCGCCTCGGGCCTCGACTGGGGCGTGCTGGCGGCGGCGGGCGTGCTGACCATCGTGCCGGGCGCGCTGGTGATCTATTTCGTGCGCAACTACATCGCCAAGGGCTTTGCCCTGGGCCGCGTGTAAGGGGGAACCACTATGGCCTGGATGGCATGGACATGGCCCACGGCGATCTTCTTCGCCGTCATCGCGCTGCTGCTGGTGATCTTCAGCGTGCTGGCGATCCGCTACCCCGAAACGCCGCGCGTCGGCGTGCTGCGGATCGAGACCACGCGCGGCGACCGGCTGTTCATCGCGCTGCTCGGCTCGGCCTTCATCAACCTGGCCTGGCTGGGGCTGGGGGCCGCGCCGCAATGGGGCGCACTTATCGTCTGCCTGGTCTACGCGGCGGCGGTGTTCCGCTTCGTCTGACCCGGGCGTCTTTCCGCGTCCGGCATCCGGGCGCGGCACTTTCGCACTCAAGTTCGATACCAAGGGAGGAAACCATATGAACTTGTCTTTGAAATCGACCACGGCCATGGGCCTGGCGCTGACCCTGCTGGGGGCGCCCGCCTTCGCCGGCATGGAAGAGGCGATGCAGTTCCTCGACAACGAGATCGGGGACATGTCGGTGCTCGACCGCGCCGGGCAGGAAGCCGAGATGCAGTGGTTCGTCGACGCGGCCGAGCCCTTCGCGGGGATGGAGATCAACGTCGTTTCCGAAACCATCACCACGCACGAATACGAATCGCAGGTGCTGGCCCCGGCGTTCACCGCCATCACCGGCATCCGCGTCACCCACGACCTGATCGGCGAGGGCGACGTGGTCGAGAAGCTTCAGACGCAGATGCAGTCGGGCGAGAACGTCTATGATGCCTATGTCAACGACAGCGACCTGATCGGCACCCACTGGCGCTATCAGCAGGCGCGCAACCTGACCGACTGGATGGAAGGCGAGGGCGCCGACGTCACCAGCCCGACGCTGGACCTTGACGACTTCATCGGCATTCAGTTCACCACCGCCCCCGATGGCAAACTGGTGCAGTTGCCCGATCAGCAGTTCGCGAACCTGTACTGGTTCCGCTACGACTGGTTCACCGATCCCGACATCCAGGCCGAGTTCAAGGAAGAATATGGCTACGACCTGGGCGTTCCGATCAACTGGGCGGCCTATGAGGATATCGCCGAGTTCTTCACCGGCAGGGAGATCGACGGCCAGCAGGTCTATGGCAACATGGACTACGGCAAGAAGGATCCGAGCCTCGGCTGGCGCTATACCGATGCCTGGATGTCGATGGCCGGCATGGGCGACAAGGGCGAGCCGAACGGCCTGCCGGTCGACGAATGGGGCATCCGCGTCAACGAGAACAGCCAGCCGGTCGGCGCCTGCGTCTCTCGCGGTGGTGCGGCGAACTCTCCTGCGGCGGTCTATGCCGTCGAGAAGGCCATCGAGTGGCTGCAGAAGTACACGCCGCCCGCGGCCATGGGCATGACCTTCTCGGAGGCGGGACCGGTTCCTGCGCAAGGCAACATCGCGCAGCAGATGTTCATGTACACGACCTTCGTTGCGTCGCTGGTCGAGCCGGGACTGCCGGTGATGAACGAGGACGGCACGCCGAAATGGCGTCTCGCCCCCAGCCCGCACGGCGTCTACTGGGAAGAAGGCATGAAGGTCGGCTATCAGGACGTGGGGTCGTGGACGCTGATGAAGTCCACGCCCGAGGACCGCGCCAAGGCAGCCTGGCTGTACGCGCAGTTCGTCACCTCCAAGACCGTGGACGTGAAGAAATCCCATGTCGGGCTGACCTTCATCCGCGAGTCCAGCATCCAGCATGACAGCTTTACCGAACGTGCGCCAAAGCTGGGCGGCCTGGTGGAATTCTACCGCTCGCCCGCACGGGTGCAGTGGTCGCCGACCGGGACCAACGTGCCGGATTATCCGAAGCTGGCGCAGTTGTGGTGGCAGAACATCGGCGATGCGATGTCGGGCGCCAAGACCGCACAGGAAGCACTGGATTCGCTGTGTTCGGACATGGAAAGCGTGCTGGAGCGCCTGGAGCGCGCCGGCATCCAGGGCGACATCGGTCCGAAGATGAACGAGGAGATGGACCCCGAGGACTGGCTGAGCCAGCCGGGTGCGCCGAAGGCCAAGCTCGAGAACGAGGACGAAGAGCCGAAGACGGTGTCCTATGACGAGCTGATCGCCTCCTGGCAGTAGGCCTGGCCGCGATCTGAAAGCATCACCGGGGCCTTCGGGCCCCGGTTCGCGTTCCGCCGCTCGTGCAACCAAGTGCCCGCCTGGGCGTTCGGTTCCGAAGGCGACGGAGCGGCCCATGATCGACTGGCTTGCAGCAAACAGCACGTTGGTGAACATCCTGCTGAACGGCGCGATGACGCTGATCTGGCTGATCTACCTGCATCTTCTGCTCAGCAGCACCCGCCGGTCGCGCCGAACCAACATCTTCGTCAACCGCTCGGCCGACCGCGGCGACAAGGCCGAATGCGTCGTCACCAACATGGGCGCCGAGCCGATCTATCTGATCGACGTCATCGCCGAGCTGATCATCGACGGCAAGAACTACTCCACCGTGGTCACCGACCGCGAGGAACTGGACGTTGACGACGTGACGAACATGCTGGAACGATCGAACCAGGTGGCGCTGGACCGCGGCGAGAGCCGCGCCATCGGCAACTTCCGCAATCTGGTTTGGCGTGCGATCAAACATCTGGACCTGCGCGACTGCGAGGACCGGATCACCGATCTGCGCCTGATCGTCGTGGTCGCCGGCCACGAGAACCGGATCGCCGCGGCCGAGAAGGAATACTACGTCGTCAGCCAGGGCGACGGCGGCCACAGCTATGTGCCGCAAGGCCTGATGACCCGCCAGCTGCACAGCGCCCGCACCCGCCGCCGGATCCAGAAGCTGATGGAAGAGAACCTGCGCCTGGAGAGCGAGGAGGCGCGGCGGCAGGCCGGGCAGACCCGTCTGGCCGCCTGAACCCGGAGGCTGGAACCCCGAGGCTGGGCGCCTAGTCCAGCCCGTGCGCCTTGGGATGGGCGAAGCGCGCCCGCGCGCCGCGCTCGATGGCGGCGGCGTGCAGCCGGTCGAGTTCAAGCTCGTCGCGCATCTCCTCCAGCAGGCGCAACTCGACCGTGCGCGCCCGCCCGTCGGCGGCGACCACGTCGCAGGCCAGCGCATAGGCGGTCTCGTACAGGCTTTCCGGCAGCGCGTCGCGCACCAGACCGAACAGCGCGTCCAGCCCGTCTTCCTCTTCCAGCAGGTCGACCACCGTGCGCGAGATCTGCTGGATCCGCTCGCGGTCGTAGCCTTCGAACATCGGCAGGCTTTCGACGATGCGCAGGATCCACAGCAGTTCGGGCGCCGAGGGGATCTCGTCCGAGGCGGCGGCCGCGAACATCACGGCGATCAGCGCGTCCTGCGGGTTGAACGAGGCGGTCATCTTGTCTGATTCGGTCATAGGTCTGCTCTTCCGGCCTGCGGTTGAACCCATCGTGCGTGGCCCGCGCCGTCGGCGCAAGCGGGCGATTCATCGCAGACGGTGCATTGACGCGGTGACCCGGCGGCAGTAGGCGGTGAGCCTCAACCCGCCACAACCGGTAAGAAACGATGACCGCAAGCAACCTGCGCGACGCCGCGATGAATTCCAAGGCCTGGCCCTTCGAGGAGGCGCGCAAGCTGGTCAAACGGTACGCCAAGGCACCGCCCGAGAAGGGCTACGTGCTGTTCGAGACCGGCTATGGCCCCTCGGGCCTGCCGCATATCGGCACCTTCGGCGAGGTTGCGCGCACCACCATGGTGCGCCGCGCCTTCGAGCAGCTGAGCGACATTCCGACCCGGCTGATCTGTTTTTCCGACGACATGGACGGGCTGCGCAAGGTGCCCGGCAACGTGCCGAACAAGGACTTGCTGGCCGAGGATCTGGACCTGCCGCTTACCGTGGTGCGCGATCCGTTCGGCTGCCACGACAGCTTTGGTGCGCACAACAACGCGATGCTGCGCGAGTTCCTCGACGCCTACGGGTTCGAGTACGAGTTCGCCTCGTCCACCGAATACTACCGGGCCGGCCGGTTCGACGACATGCTGCTGCGCGCGCTGGAGCGGTTCGACAAGATCATGGAGATCATGCTGCCGACGCTGGGCGAGGAGCGGCGCGCGACCTACAGCCCGTTCCTGCCGGTCAGCCCGAAGACCGGCCATGTGTTGCAGGTGCCGACGCTGGAGCGCGACGCCGCGAAGGGCACGATCGTCTACCAGGAGCCAGACGGCGAGCGGGTCGAGCTGCCGGTGACCGGCGGTCACGTCAAGATGCAGTGGAAGCCGGACTGGGCGATGCGCTGGGCGGCGTTGGACGTGGATTACGAGATGTCCGGCAAGGACCTGATCGACAGCGTCACCCAGGCGCGCAAGATCTGCCGCGCGCTGGGCATGCCCGGCCCCGAGACGCTGACCTACGAGCTGTTCCTCGACGACAAGGGGCAGAAGATCTCGAAATCCAGGGGCAACGGTCTGTCGATGGAGGACTGGCTGGCATACGCCGCGCCGGAAAGCCTGCAGTTCTTCATGTTCCAGAAGCCCAAGACCGCGAAGCGGCTGCATTTCGACGTGATCCCCAAGGCGGTGGACGAGTATCACCAGCACCTGCGCGCCTTTCCCGGACAGGACCCGGCAGGCAGGTTCGCCAACCCCGCCTTCCACATCCATGGCGAGGCGGTGCCGGCCAGCGACATGGAGATCACCTTTTCGATGCTGCTGAACCTCGCCTCGGCGTCGGGCGCCGAGGACAAGGATGTTCTGTGGGGCTTCATCCGCAAGTACGCGGATGCGGCCCCGGACACCCACCCCGGTCTGGACGCGGCCGCCGCGCGCGCGGTGCGCTACTACCAGGAGCAGGTCAAGCCGCACAAGACCTTCCGACTGCCCGCGGACACCGAAGCCGCCGCGCTGAAGGATCTGCGCGATAGGCTGGCGGCCTGGGACGGGCCGGTCGAGGCCGAGGCGCTGCAGAGCGAGGTTTTCGCCGTCGGCAAGGCGCACGGATTCGAGCCGCTGCGCGCCTGGTTCCAGGCGATCTACGAGGTGCTGCTGGGTGCCAGCCAGGGGCCGCGCTTCGGCGGGTTCGTGGCGCTTTACGGGGTGCCCGAGACGGTGGCGCTGATCGACGCCGCGCTGGAGGGCAAGCTGGCGGCGTGATCGTTTCTGCGTCGCGGCGTCTCGCCGGCTGTCGGCGCCGCGCTAGGTGTTTCCCGGTCAACCACCGGGAGGCATCCGATGCGAACAACGCTTCTTGCGGCCGCCGTGGCGCTGGGCCTGGCCGGGCCGGCGCCGGCACAGGGCGTCGACACGCAGATCCGCGACGTGATCGGCGGCCAGATCGAGGCGCTCCGCGCCGACGATTTCGCCAAGGCGTTCACCTTTGCAAGCCCGCAGATTCAGGGCCTGTTCGGCACTGCCGAGCGCTTCGGCGACATGGTGCGCCAGGGATATCCGATGGTCTGGCGGCCGTCGGATATCCGCTTCGGCGGTTTGACCGAACGCGGCGGCGCCTCCTATCAGAGCGTGCTGATCACCGATCAGGCCGGCGAGGTCCACCTGCTCGAGTACGAGATGGTGATGACGTCCGACGGCTGGGAGATCAACGGCGTGCGCTTCCTGCGCCCCGGTGCGTTCGGCGCCTGACGTGCCGGGCGTCGCGCAATCGTGCTAGAACTGGCTGAACAGGCCGCGCAGATCGCAGCGCAGCGACTGACCGCCGACCCGCCGGCCGTAGCGGTCGCGCAAGCACCCGTCGGGCCCGCGGTAGAACCGCGCGCGCCGCGAGGTGGATGCTGCCGGCGGGTTCTTCGGCAGATCGGCGAAGGCCTCCTCGGTCTCTTCGACGAGCCGGTGGTACTGGGTTTCGTCCAGATACCCGCTTGCGATCAAGCCCGAGGCTTCCTGCCAGGCCGAAACCGCGCTGCGGGTGCGGGGGCCGAACACACCGTCGGCGCCGCCCGGATCGTGGCCCGCCAGCCGCAGCCGGGTCTGGACCTCGCGCCGCGCCGCGCGGTTCAACCCCAGGGCGGCTTCGGTCTCGGCGCTGGCCGCGGTCGGCGGCAGCTGCGTGTCGTCGGCATCCGGCGCCATCGGTTCGGTTGCCTGGTCGGAGTCGGCTTGTTCGGCGGCCGCGATCGGCGCCGGTTGCCCGCTGTCCGACGCCAGTTGCTCGATTGCCGCGTCCGGCGGCAGCGGCCGCAGCGAATCGCCGCTCACGCTGAGGCTCAGCACCTCCGGCAGCGGACTGCCATCGTCCAGCGTCAGCGGCGCGCAGTCGAAGATCGCCGCCTCGGCGCGGAACAGCTGCCGCAGGTGCGCCAGTGTCGCGTCGTCGGGTTTCGGATCAAGCAGGTAGGGCGAGCCCGGCATGCCCTCGGCGTCGATCTCGATCGCCAGCACGACGTCCAGGTGCTCGGGGCTGTCCGGGTATAGCGGCCGCAGGCAGGTGCTCAGCCGGTCGCCCAGCGAGTCCTGCCAGGTCATGTCGTGGCCCAGCGCCTCCAGCGCACCCTGAAAATCCGGGCTCGCGCCCTCGTCGCCCGCGGCGTCCTGGCCGTGAGCGGTGACGGCGCTGGATCCCAGCGCAACAGAGAGAATCACGACGGCGCGGGCGACGCGTTGCATTCCGACAGTTCCTGTCTTCGGATTCGATTATAGAAAGAATAGCAGTCCCGCGCCGCTGTTCAAATTCAACCGGTTCCCGTGCGTCACCGCCAAAGGGTTCTTTCGGCCCCCTCCGCCGTGCCCGGCATCGGCGGCGGGCCGGTCACCATGGCGACAGGCAGCGGCGCCCCTGCGGCGAAGGGGCCGCGGTGGCGGCCGAGATCCGGCGCGACCTTCGGCAGGCCGGCGCCGGCGCCGGCGAACGTGGTTGCGGGCCGGTCGGACGGTGGCACAACGGTCAGCGCGGTCGGCTCGCCGGCCGCCGGCGAGCCCAGGGCAGGGCCGTTGGCGAGCGCGCCGACGTTGGGTGCGGCGGCGATGTCCTGCGAAACACTCGGGGCGGCAAACACGGCCGCGGCAATCGTTACGAACACGGCTGCGAAGCGTGTCCGGCGTTCCATCTTTTGTTCCCCTTACGGTTGTGACGTACCCACAGGCTACCATCGCGGGCCGTATTCCACAACGCGCGCCGCCGGCGAATCCGCATGATGCTGAAGAAACTCCGACCAAAAGGTTAAGCGGATTTTTACCTTGCGCTGGTAGAGACGGCAGAGGCGCGGACCGCAACGGCGGCCCAGCCGGCATTTCACGAGAATTCGGAAACCACCAGCCGCCGGCGCGCGGAGTCCGCCTGCCGGACATCCGCCGGCAGCGGCCGGCGGCTGGTATCGCGCGACAGCAAAGGACGGTCAAACCATGAACAAGGCGATCACCGAAGGACTGAACCTGATGCCCCCGGCCTTCGTCGACGGGCTGGATGTCTGGTCCAGCGGCGACGGAACCCCGGGCACAACGGCCTATGACACGGACACCGCGGGGACGCTGTATTCGGCCGATCCCGACTTCGGCACCTGCCTGGAGCTGATCAAGACCACTTCGCCGCAGCGGCTGCGCTACATGGGCGAGACGCCGATCCTGCCGGGCTGCTACCTGGAGGTCAGCGCGCGGGTAAAATGGGTCTCGGGTCCGGCGCCGCAGGTGCGCATCGCGGGCTATGCGGGCAACGCCACCGGCGGGCGCGTCGGCGGCGTGCCGGAGGAGGCAACGCCGATCACGCTGACCGACCCCAACCGCGTCTACACCGTGCGCGCGATCGTCGGTTCCGGGCAGCGCACCGGTGTCGATCTGGTCTGGGGCATCAACCCGGTCTACGGGCATTTCGGCATCGACCTGATGGGCAGCAACGGCGCCGTCATCCGCGTCGAGTCGATCTCGGTCGAGGACCGCACCTCGGTGTTCCACCGCAAGCTGCTGGATCTGGTCGACGTGATCGACTTCGGCGCCAAGGGCGACGGCATCACCGACGATGCCGCCGCCTTCGAAACCGCCGACGCCGCCGCCGACGGTCGCGTGCTGGTGGTGCCGGCGGGAACCTACTACCTGAACAAGAACGTCACCCTGCTGTCGCCGGTGCGGTTCGAGGGCACGGTCAGCATGCCCGAGGACAAGCGCCTGGTGCTGCGCGCGAACTTCGACCTGCCAAGCTATGCCGAAGCCTTCGGCGACGAGACCCTGGGCCTGAAGAAGGGCTTGCAGGCGCTGTTCAACTTCAGCGATCACGAAGCGTTCGACCTGGGCGGACGCCGGGTCGACCTGACCGAGCCGATCGACGTCCACAAGGCGGTGGGCAACGTCAACGTGATGACCAACCGCCGGGTGCTGCGCAACGGTGCGCTGCAGGCCGAAGACACCGGCGCCTGGGATCCGGAGGTGGTGACCGGCACCGCCACCTATTCTCCGTCGGAGCCGCTGAAACTGAAGGGCCTGACCAACATCGGCGCAATCAAGGTCGGCGCGCTGGTCGAGGGGTTCGGCGTCGGCCGCGAGGTCTACGTCCGCGCCAGGAACGAGACCACCGGCGAGCTGACGCTGTCGCTGCCGCTGGCGCGCGCCTCGGCATCGCAGAGCTATACCTTCACCCGCTACAAGTACATGCTCGACTTCTCGGGCTTCAATACGATCAAGCGGTTCAGCATCGAGTCGATGCAGTTCTTCGGCGCCGGCCGCGGCTGCGGCGTGATGCTGTCCGACGACGGCACCTGGTGGGGTTTCCGCGATTGCTGGTTCGAGCAGGTCGAGCACGGCATCAGCTCGGTCGGCGGCGCCTGCCAGGGGATCAGCATCGACCAGTGCGAGTTCCAGTCGGGTGACAGCGCCTCGCCGATTCCGAGCCGCCGCTCGGTGGCCTTCAACACCAACTCGAACGACGCCAAGATCCGGAACAACCGCTGCATCAACTATCGCCACTTCGGGGTGATGTCGGGCAGCGGCAACCTGATCCTCGGCAATCACTTCTGGCAGGCGGACCTGCAGGCCGAGGGCGAGAAGACCGCCGGCATCGTGCTGACCGACAAGCGCTCCAAGACCACGGTGACGGGCAATTATTTCGACACCCAGTTCATCGAGATCACCAACGAGCACCAGGCCGACGCGTCCAACTCCGGCGGCGAGGCGTTCGGCCGCATCAGCATCGTCGGCAACATCTTCACCGCGACCGAGGTGCCGGCCTGGTTCAGCTTCATCAAGCTGACGCCGCTGGGCAACGGGCACCGGCTGGACGGGTTCAACGTGTTCGGCAACACCTTCCAGTTGTTCGGCGGTTCGCAGATCGACCGGGCGGACCAGCTGGACACCTCGTTGGGCAGCATCGACCACAGCCGGACCGTGGATGTGGTCTGGGACGGCAACAGCTATGCGTTCGTCTCGACCAAGACGCAGTCGCCGGCACTGATCCTGGCAGACCAGTCCTCGGCCTCGTCCAGCTGGGCGGTGAACACCGGCGGCAAGCTGCCCTTCGGCGGCCGCGCGCTGGGCGTCGACGGCGTGGTGCCGCACGGGCAGGTGGTGACCTCGGGGGGCGGTGCCCATCATGACATGCCCTGGGTCGAAACCGAGCAGGGCAGCCAGAAGGACCGTGTCGACCTGCGCTGGTCCACCTCTGTCCGCGGCAAGGTGCAGGTCCGC
The DNA here is from genome assembly GCF_009697225.1 of Halovulum marinum. Lineage (GTDB taxonomy): Bacteria > Pseudomonadota > Alphaproteobacteria > Rhodobacterales > Rhodobacteraceae > Halovulum > Halovulum marinum. The sequence goes on along the minus strand of NZ_WIND01000001.1, from coordinate 58,069 downwards.
GTCCGGGTCGATCAGCCGTCCTGACCCGGGCGGGCCGGCCGGGCGCGCACGGCGCGCCCGGTCGCTTACGCAGTCTTAACCAGGACACCGGAGACTGGCGGCATGACCCATCCCCGCCCTCCACGCCCTGGCGAATCCGCACGTTTCTTCACCGTCAGCCTGACCGAGCCCGGGGCGAGCACGCTGGTCGACCGGATCGACCAGCTGCGCGCCGCCTTCGCCAGCCTGCTGCGGGCCCATCCGGTCCGCGTCGATGCCATGGTGATCCTGCCGGATCACCTGCATGCGGTCTGGGTGCTGCCGCCGGCGGACACGGATTTCGCCGCGCGCTGGCGGATCCTGAAGGGGCGGTTCACGCGTCTGTTGTCGGAGGATGATTCGGTGACCGGCAGCCCGTGGCAGCCCCGGTTCGGCGAGCAGCGGATCCGGACCGCGGCAGAGCATGCGGCGCAGGTCGCCTATTGCTGGCAGGATCCGGTGCGGCACGGGCAGTGCCGGCGCGCGGCGGACTGGCCGTATTCCTCGTTCCGGCGCGACATGCGGCGCGGCCTGGTCACCGCGGACTGGCGTCCGCCGACGGCCGGCGTGAAGGGGATGACGGATTTCGGGGCGGGGCCGGCGCGCGGTCCGGTGGTGCCACGGATCGCTGCGGCGCCGGAACGGGCCGCCCGGCCGCGCTAGGCGGGCCGGACGGCAGGTCGGAAGTCAGTCGGCCAGCGCCAGATTCGACGCCGACTGGCGGCCGTCGCGGCCGGTTTCCAGATCGAACGTGACCTTCTGGTTGTCGTTCAGGCCGGACAGCCCGGCGCGCTCGACGGCCGAGATGTGGACGAACACGTCCTTGCCGCCCGAATCGGGCTGGATGAAACCGAAGCCCTTGGTGGCATTGAACCATTTCACGGTGCCGGTGGCCATGCGTGAGATCTCCTGTCTGTGTGCTGCCCGCGACATGCGGCAGCGTGGCGTCGGTCAGCGCAGTATCGAGTGACTGAGGCCGCGGGACGGAGACAGTAGATCGATAGAGGTAACGTAGCGCTTTCATGGTCGCCGATGAGGGCCGAGTTGGCAAGTGGGTTGAGGGGGCGGCCGGCAGGGCTCAGCCGATGCCCTCGTCGCGGGCCTCGGCCCAGCCGTTTTCCCAGGACTGGTGGTCGACGGTGTTCGGGGTATAGGGGTTCTCGGTCAGCCGGGCGCCGGTCTGCGCGGCGATGAATCCCTCGTCAAAGGCGCCGGCGCGGGCGTCGGCGCGGGCCAGGCTGCGGTTGCGGGCGCGGATGTAGGCCTTGAACTCGGGGTAGACCATCAGCCGGTCTGTATCGAAGCCGTCCGGGTGCCCGGCCAGCAGCGTGCGGCCGCGGGCTGTCAGCGTGAACCGGCCGGCGCCGGCATCCTCGAGCAGCCCGGCGGCCGAAAGGTCGGTGTGCAGCCCGGCGAAACGCGCCGTCAGCTCGGCCTCGGGCAGCGGCACCGGCTCGCGCGCGGCGGCGAAGGCGGCGCGCAGCCGCTCGACGCAGTCGTCCAGACCGGCGGGACCGTCGGCGGCGGCGCGCAGCAGCAGCGCCACCAGGTTCGGCCGGTTCAGCAGCGGATAATCCCCCGGAAACATCGCGATTCCCCATTCCCCGAGGATCAGTGTAGGCCCGGGCGCGCTGCTGTCAAAGCCGCTGCAGGCCGCGCTTTTTTCCGGATGCGCGGCGCCGGACAAGTTGCTATGCCTGCCGCAGGGGCTGAACGGATCCGCGGGCGATTTCATGACCAACCTGATCTTCGACGGCGTCCTTCTGGGGCTGGGCGCGACCGTGGCGATGGACCTGTGGGCGCTGCTGCTGGCGGTGCTGCGGGTGAACCCGGCGCCGAACTGGGCGCTGCCGGGGCGCTGGTTCTGGCATGTCTCGCGGGGGCGGGTGTTTCACGACGACATCGCCGCGGCCGAGCCGTTCGCGGCCGAGCTGAAGCTGGGCTGGGCCGGGCACTACGCGGTGGGGATCGCCTACGGGGTGATCTTCGCGCTGCTGGCCGGGCCGGAGTGGCTGGCCGTGCCGGCGTTCCTGCCGGCGTGGATCTTCGCGCTGGTCACGATCGCGGCGGGCTGGTTCCTGATGCAGCCCGGCATGGGACTGGGCTGGGCCGCGGCGAAGACCGCGAAGCCGTGGCGGGCGCGGGTGCTGGGGCTGGCGGCGCACACCGCGTTCGGGCTGGGGCTGTGGCTGACCGGGCTGGCGCTGGCGCCGTGAAAACGCGGGGCTTCACCGTGAAAACCCCCTCAAGCCCTTGATATAATTCGGAAACAGAGTCCTGAAAAAGCATTACCCCCGCGCAGGGCGGGGGCAACGGCGTCGCATCGATGCGGTCGGGACAGGCGCGGGGCCTGTCCGCCCGGGTGTCAGGCCAGCGCCAGGTTGGCGGCCGACTCGCGGCCGTCACGGCCGGCTTCGATGTCGAAGGTGACCTTCTGGCCATCGTCGAGGTGGCTGATGCCGGCGCGCTCGAGCGCCGAGATGTGGACGAACACGTCCTTCGAGCCGCCCTCGGGCTGGATGAAGCCGAAGCCTTTGGTGGCGTTGAACCATTTCACGGTGCCGTTGGCCATCGTGAGATCTCCTGTAAAAGCGCTGCCCGCAACATGCGGCAGCCCGGCGCGGTCATAGCAAGATCGAATGACTGAGGCCGGTGACGGAGACAGTTGGTCGATAGAGAATAACGTAGCCCGGTGCATATGGACCCTGCGGCGCCAAAAAGCAAGCGGAGTCTGCGTGACGCTGGGTAAGCCCGTCCTCGCCGCCACGACGGGTGCGCGGGCGCAAGTTGCCGCGCGCACCATCGGTTCACCGCGAGCCGGTCGGCCTCCGGCGCGGCGGAAGATTGTCGATGAGGCAGGCCGGGGTGGCGGTCAGATCTGACCCATCAGCACCAGCACCAGCAGGATGACCAGGATCAACCCGAGGCCGCCGGACGGGCCGTACCCCCAGTTGCGCGAGTAGCCCCAGTTCGGAAGGGCACCGATGACGAGAAGGATCAGGATGATGAGAAGAATGGTACCGAGCATCTGGCGCGCCTTTCCACGGAGTCATGCGGGATCATAACGCGCCGCGGCGAGATTGGTTCCCGGCGGACAGTGGGGCGGGATCAGGGTGCGGGACGGCGGATTTGGAGAAGCAACACGGGGCGGGCTTCAGCAATCCGATTTTCTGGAGGTGACGTCGGGGGGATGCAGGGCTGAAGTCCGGCCCCGCAAAGGCAAGCGAGTGCATGATGTCTAGCAGCTGCCGAGTGCCCTTCGCCATGGCCGAATTTTCTCAGTGTGCCGGGATAGGCCCGCAGAAAGGTGGGTGCGCAATGTTAGTGAAAAGGGAAGCCCCTGTGCGTCGACACCAGACAAAGAGAGGTCAGATCAATTTATTTTTTCGACCGTCGTTCGATCTCCTGAACAATTGTCCCGGCAAGCGCACCACCAGCTCCGAAAACCACAAACAGCGGCACTCCAATTGCGCCGCCAAATGCGGCAATTCCAGCGCCTGCGCCTCCAAACAACAGCAATCCGGCTCCGCCTGCAGCTACCGTCCATTTTGCAATGCCACCGAGGTCATCCCAGCCATGTTTTTTCAGTTTGATCAGGACGAGCTTTGCCACCGGCGAAAGTGCACGGGAACTTTTCAGGCTCGCCCCAAGGCTCCGTACCTTCTTGTTCGTGGATCGCAGCTCTCTGATTTCCAGAAGTCTTTTAAGCCAGTCACTGAGCGCCAACTGCTCTTGCTCATCCAGCTCAAAAAGTAGCTCATCGATGAACGCGCGCGCGTCGAAAGATTGCGAGCCTACCGCCTCTGACGACTTCGTCGACCTCGGACCGGTAGAACTCTTTCTGCGTGCGCTCTCAGTTGCGCGTCGCAATCTTTCTTCTCGCTCAGTTTGCCATTTCGCTTCGCGTTCCGCGACACGGACTTCTTCTTCCCATGCCTCACGAATGCGCTGCTCTTCCTCTGCGCGTTGCCTTGCTAATTCGGCTTCACGGAGAAGTGCTTCTGCTGCTGCTTCCCGGCGTCGAAGACGACGCCGCGCCCAAAGGACGCCCAGAACCAGGATAAGAAACGCGATGGTAAGGCCCGCGAAGGTTTCTGCCACATGCATTTGGGGGCCAGAAAAGGCCATCCAGGCAATCAGGAAAACGAAGGTGACTAGGACTGTTAGTATTATTTCCGTATAGAAAAGGAACTTCCGAAGCATTTGTTCACCGCGCAAACTTCTTGTACTTGATCCGCTTCGGCTCGACCGAGTCCGGGCCCAGCCGGCGGATCTTGTCTTCCTCGTAGTCCTCGAAGTTGCCCTCGAACCACTCGACCCGGGCCTCGCCCTCGAACGCCAGGATGTGCGTGCAGAGCCGGTCGAGGAAGAAGCGGTCGTGGCTGATGATCACCGCGCAGCCGGCGAAGTCGGCGAGGGCGTCCTCCAGCGCGCGCAGGGTCTCGACGTCGAGATCGTTGGTCGGCTCGTCGAGCAGCAGCACGTTGCCGCCGGTGCGCAGCAGTTTCGCCATGTGCACGCGGTTGCGCTCGCCGCCCGAGAGCAGGCTGACCTTCTTCTGCTGGTCGCCGCCCTTGAAGTTGAAGGCGCCGACATAGGCGCGGGAGTTCATCTCGGCGTCGCCCAGCCTGATGATGTCGAGCCCGTCGGAAATCTCCTCCCACACCGTCTTGCTGTCGTCGAGCGCGTCGCGGGACTGGTCGACATAGGAGAGTTTCGCCGTGTCGCCGAAGGTGATGGTGCCTTCGTCGGGCTGCTCCTGCCCGGTCAGCATGCGGAACAGCGTGGACTTGCCGGCGCCGTTGGGGCCGATCACGCCGACGATGCCGCCGGGCGGCAGGCTGAACGACAGATCGTCGATCAGCAGCTTGTCGCCATAGCCCTTCTTCAGCCCCTCGACCTCGATCACCTGCGAGCCGAGGCGCGGGCCGTTGGGAATGACGATCTGCGCGCGGGCGATCTTCTCGCGCTCGGAGGTGTTGGCGAGCTCGTTGTAGGCGTTGATCCGCGCCTTCTGCTTGGCCTGCCGGGCCTTGGCGCCCTGGCGGATCCATTCCAGCTCCCGCTCCAGCGTCTTCTGCCGGGTCTTGTCCTCGCGCGCCTCGTGCGCCAGCCGCTTGGCCTTCTGCTCCAGCCAGGCGGAGTAGTTGCCCTCGTAGGGGATGCCGCGGCCGCGGTCGAGTTCGAGGATCCAGCCGGTGATGTCGTCGAGGAAATAGCGGTCGTGGGTGACGATCAGGATCGTGCCGCGGTACTCGATCAGGTGCTTCTGCAGCCAGGCGATGGTTTCCGCGTCGAGGTGGTTGGTCGGCTCGTCCAGCAGCAGCATTTCGGGCGCCTCGAGCAGCAGTTTGCACAGCGCCACGCGGCGGCGCTCGCCGCCCGACAGGGTCGCGGGCATGGCGTCGTCGGGCGGGCAGCGCAGCGCCTCCATCGCGATGTCGATCTGGCTGTCAAGATCCCACAGGTTCTGCGCGTCGATCTGGTCCTGAAGCTCGGTCATCCGGTCCATAAGATCCGGGTCCTCGGCGATCTGCATGGCGATCTCGTTGAACTCGTCCAGCAGGGCCTTCTTGGCGGCCACACCGTCCATGACGTTCTCGCGCACGGTCTTGGTCTCGTCCAGGTGCGGCTCTTGCGGCAGGTAGCCGACGCGCGCGCCCTCGGCGGCCCAGGCCTCGCCGGTGAACTCCTTGTCCTGGCCGGCCATGATCCGCATCAGGGTCGACTTGCCGGCGCCGTTGACGCCGACGACGCCGATCTTCACCCCCGGCAGGAATGACAGGCGGATGTTCTCGAAGCATTTCTTGCCGCCCGGGTAGGTCTTGGAGACCCCGTCCATGTGGTAGACGTACTGGTACTTGGCCATTCGACTGCTCCGCTGATCTGGTGCTCGGCGGACGTGTAGCGGCTTGCGCGGGGGAAGAAAAGGGAGGCGCGGTTGACAGGCGGCGGGGTGGCGGGACAGTCTTGGGGTCCCGGACGGCCGCCAAGAGCCGCGGGGATCGGGCAGCCATTGTGGTTCATGGTTCCGGAGTTGCCCGATGCATTTGCGCACCCTCATTCCGCCGCCCGTCCTGTCCTGCCTGCTGGGCCTGCTGCTGGCCGGGTGCCAGCTCGAATCGGACAAGCCGCTGCTGCCGCTGGCCGGGGGCGCGGCGGCGCTGGGCGACGGCTTCGTCGCCGCCATGTGGAGCGGCGCCGGCCCGGTGCCGGAGGAGGACGGCGCGGTGACGCTGATCTCGGGCCGGTTCGACGGCGGCAGCTATGTGCTGGACGGGCAGGATGTGTGGCGCGGCGTGTCGGTGCACCAGATCCGCGGGCGGGACGAGTTGCGGCTGCTGCAGGTGATCGACGCCAAATCCGGCGGCGCCAGCTATTACTTCGGGCGGGTCCGCGGCCGCGACCTGGAGATGTTCGCCCCCAGGGTCGACAAGGCGCGCCGCGCCGAGTTGCACGCCGCCGGGCTGCGCTTCGTCGAGGAGGGCGGCTCGGGCGTCAAGCTGGACACCCCGGTCGAGCTGTGGCGCTTCGTCGGCGCGACGCTGGCGCGCGACGAGCTGGATGCCGCCGAGGCGCCCCTGGTCTACCGCTTCGCCACCACCCCCGCCGAGCAGCGCGCGCTGCGCGCGGCGGCGGCCGAGGCGGAGTGCCTGGCGCTGGCCGGGCATCCGCAGGACCCGGCGGTTGCGGCGATGCCCGGCAAACATGCGGCGGGCCGCTGGATGAACGCGATCGACGCGGCCGCGGCCGAGCCGGCCTGCCGCCGCGCGCTGGCGCAGCGGCCCTCGGCCTCGGTGCGCTATGCGCTGGCGCGCGCGCTGTTCCTGAAGGAGAAGGCGGCCGAGACCCGCGGGCTGGTCGCGGCGCTGGTGGACGAGGGCTTCGGCCCGGCGCTGGCGATGCAGGCCGACATCCTGGCGAACGGGCGGCTCGGCGCACGCAAGGATCCCGAGGCGGCGCGGCGGCTGCTGGCCACGGCGGCGGGGCGCGGCGATCCGATGGGCGCCTACCTGCTGGGTTATTACGAAACCTACGGCAGTTTCGGCACCCGCGATTATTCTGCCGCGCGCGACCACCTGAAGACGGCGCTGGAGGCGGGCGTGCGCGGCGCCGCGACGCAGCTGGGGATCCTCTACGAGGGCGGTTACGGCGTCGTCGCGAACCCGGCACGCGCGGTGCGCTACTACCGCCAGGGCGTGGACGAGACCGATCTCGAGGCGCATTACCGGCTGGGGCGGATGCTGTACTACGGCGAAGGCGTGGATGAGGACCGGGAGGCGGCGTTCAAGCTGTTCGAGGCCGCCGCCGAACGGCAGCACGCCGCGGCCGCCTATTTCGCCGGCTTTATGCTGGCGCGCGGTCAGGGCGTGAAGCAGAATGCCGGCAAGGCGGTGCGGATCCTGGAGCCGGCCGCCGACGCCGGCTCGACCGCGGCGCAGGCCGAGCTGGGGCGGCTGGTCTATCACGGCGAGGGGGTGGCGGCGGACCGCGTCCGCGGCCGCAAGCTGCTGGAAAAGGCCGCCGAGGCCGGGGACGAGACCGCCGCCGCCTATCTTGCGGCGATCGACAAGCCGAAGCCGACGCCGGATCTTTACGGCGAGAACCGGCAGCGGGACGGCGCGCCGCCGAAGCGTGACGGGCCGATGGAGGATCTGCAGGCGCTGCTGCGCGGCGAGCCGTTCCGCCTGACGCCCCAGAACGTGCCGTTCATGGCCGGGGTCGCCAGCGCGCTGGCCGAGACCTGCGACGCGCCGCGGGATCTGGGCGACCGCTGGGAGCTGGCGCGCTTCGCGATGACCGCCACCGTCGGCTCGATCTTCGGCGGCAAGTATTCGGACCCGGACCTGGGCGCGGCGCTGGGCGACGCCGGCAAGCGGCTGCTGCTGCAGGGCATGGGCGAGGCCGCCGGACGCAAGATCCCCTGCGGCACCGTCGCCGAGGCGGCGGCGGCCGGGATCCTGGCGGCGATGCGCTCGAACGCCAGCGGCGCGGACGGCGGCGTGTCGACCTTCGTGCGCACCTGCGCGCCGGCCTTCGACCAGCGCCGCTGCAGCTGCCTGGCCAACACCGCGCGGGTGACGATGCCCGAGATCCACCGCATGGCCTATGACCGCACGATCATCAAGCGGGTGGTCGAGGGCAACCCGTTCATCGGCCTGCAGATCGCGCTGACCTGCGGCATCAACGAGTACTAGCCGGGGGCCGGACCCGGCTCAGGGGCGGCGGCGCTGCGCCAGCGCGAAGCTCGCGACGTCGTCCCAGACCCGCGCCGCCTGCAGGTCGCGGAACAGCCAGTGCCAGCCGTCGTCGTAGAGCACGAAGCGCTTGCGGCCGGCGATCTGCCGGTGCACCCGGCGCACCGCGCCGGTGCGCAGGATCTGGTCCTGCCGCCCCATCAGCGTCAGCGTCGGCAGCGTTACCCGCGGCGCCGCCGCCGCGGCGCGGTCCATCACCCGGATCAGGCCCATCAGCTCGCGCCCCGAGGGGTCGCCGAAGTGGCGCGGGTTGCGCGAGACGCTGCGCCAGGCGGCGTCGTTGTCGGTGGGCACGATCCGCACCAGCCCCTTGCCGGTGAAGCGCTTGTCCGGCGCCAGCGCCGCCGCCAGCCAGCCGCCGAAGCGCTGCGAGGGCGGGATGCCGTCGCCGCCGGCGATCGCCGGCGCGGCCAGCACCAGCGCGTCCGCGGCCAGCCCGTCGCCGGCTGCCGCCAGCGCCACGCCGCCGCCCATCGAGTGGCCGACCACGATCAGCGGCAGGTCCGGGTGCCGGGCGCGGATCAGCGCCGCCACCGCGCGCAGGTCCGATTCGAGGATCTCGGGGCCGGGCCAGCGCCGGAAGCTGTCGTTGCGGCCGAAGCCGCGCTGGTCGTAGGCGTAGGTGGTGATGCCCCGCGCCGCCCAGGCGTCGGCCGCGGCGTCGTAGGTCGACGGGCCGAAGTCGCCGAAGCCGTGCAGCGCCAGGATCACCGCCCGCGGCCGCCCGTGCGCGGGCCAGGACGACATCGCCAGCCGGGTGCCGTCGGCGGCCACCGCCGCGGGCGTCAGCGCGGCGCGGGTGATCGGCGCCGGATTGCCCAGCGGGCCGGCCGCGCAGGCGGCCAGCAGCAGGATCAGGCTGACGAGAAGGGCGGCGGGTCGCAGGCGCACCATGGTCTTTCGCAGTTACGGTCTTCCGGCGTGTACCGGCAGTCTGGCACGCTCGCACGCAAGGGGCCAGAGGCTGCTTGCGCCGCCGCGCAGATTGACAACCCCGCCGCGCTTGCCTTTGCTGTGCCGGCGCGGGACGGGCCCCGTGTGCGATCGTATGCGCGGGACGGGGGACCGGGTGCGGCAGGGGTATCCGAAGGCGGCGGCGGGGCTGAAGGTCGGCCTGCTGGGCGGGTCGTTCGACCCGCCGCACCTGGGCCATGTGCACATCACCCGCCGCGCCCTGCGCCGGTTCGACCTGGACCAGGTCTGGTGGCTGCTCAGCCCCGGCAACCCGCTCAAGCCCGACGCCCCGGCGGCGATGGCGCGCCGGCTGCACGCGGCGCGCGCGCTGGTACGCCATCCGCGGGTGCAGGTCACCGACATCGAGGCGCGGCTGGGGACGCGGTACACCGCCGACACGCTGCGGCGTCTTGCGGCGCTTTATCCCGGCGTCAGCTTCGTCTGGCTGATGGGCGCGGACAACCTGGCCGGGTTCCACCGCTGGGAGAAGTGGCGCGACATCATGGAGCAGGTGCCGATCGGGGTGCTGGCGCGCCCCGGCGAGCAGGTCCGCGCCGGGCTGTCGCCGGCGGCGCGCGGCTACGCCCGCTGGCGGCTGCCGAAGGAGGCCGCGCCGCGGCTGGCGCTGGCGCGCCCGCCGGCCTGGCTGCTGCTGAGCGGGCCGATGGTCGAGGCCTCGTCGACGGCGCTGCGGCGCGCGGGGGCCTGGATCCGCTGAGCGCCGCCGGGCGGCGCGGGTCTGGGTCCACTGAGCGCCGCCGGGCGGCGCGGGTCTGGGTCCACTGAGCGCCGCCTGGCGGCGCGGGCCCGCACCGGGTCCGCGAGAGCGTGACCATGGCGCGGCGGACTCGCCGGCGCGTGCGGTCGCGGGGCACGGCTTGTATGACGCCGGCGACGCGGGCATATTCGGCCGCGGACCGGCTAAAGGGAGGAGCATCACGATGACCTTGTCGCGACGCGCGCTTCTGAGCGGGCTTGCCGCCACGCTGCCCGGCGCGGCGCTGGCGCAGGTGCGCCCGCTGCCCCGGCCGTCGGGGCTGCGGCTGCCGCCGCCCGAGGGCTCGGCCGAAGCGATCCTGGCCGACTGGGGGCTGCGCGAGATCACCGGATTTGCGCTGCGCGACCTGTCGAGCGGGCGCGTGGTCGAGGCGCACCAGCCGCGGCTGCCGCTGCCGCCGGCCTCGGTCAGCAAGGCGATCACCACGCTCTACGGGCTGGCGGCGCTGGGGCCGGGCTATCGCTTCCGCACCCGCGTCGCGATTACCGGGCCGGTGCAGAACGGGCGCGTGCGCGGCGATCTGTACCTGATCGGCGACGGCGATCCGCACCTGGACACCGACGGGCTGGCCGACCTGGCCGGGCAGGTCGCCGACGCCGGCATCTTCGGCGTCGACGGCAACGCCTATGTCATGGCCGGCGCGCTGCCCTATCACCGCCAGATCGACCCCGAGCAGCCGGTGCATGTCGGCTACAACCCGGCGATCTCGGGGCTGAACCTGAACTTCAACCGCGTGCATTTCGAGTGGAAGCCGGACGGCGGCGAGTACCGGCTGGCGATGACCGCGCGCAGCGGGCGGTTCGATCCGGCGGTGCGGCTGGCCGAGATGCGGGTGGTCGATCGCAACGGACCGGTGTTCGCCTATGCCGCCGACGGCGGGCGCGAGATCTGGTCGGTGGCGCGCGGCGCGCTGGGCAAGGGCGGCGCGCGCTGGCTGCCGGTGCGCGAGCCGGCACGCTACGCCGCCGAGGTGTTCCGCACCCTCGCCGTGCAGCACAACCTGCGCCTGCCCGAGCTGCGCCTGGCCGAGCGCCTGCCCGAGGGGCTGGCGGTGGTCGCCGAGGCCGAGAGCGCGCCGCTCGAGCGGATGGCGGCGGCGATGCTGAAGTACTCGACCAACCTGACCGCCGAGGTGCTGGGGCTGCGCGCCACCCAGATCACCGGCCAGCAGCCGGCCAGCATCGCGGATTCCGCGGTCGCGATGACCGACTGGCTGACCGCCACCCACGGCATCGGCGGCGCGCGCTTCGTCAACCACAGCGGCCTGACCGACGTCACCCGGATCAGCGCCTCGGAGTTGGTGCAGGTGCTGGACATCGCCGCCGTCGGCGCGCTGCCGGGGCTGCTGAAGCCGGTCAACCTGCCCGATGTCGAGAAGGCCGGCTGCCGGGTCATCGCCAAGACCGGCACGCTGAACTTCGCGCGCGGCCTGGCCGGGTATATCGAGGACGGCGGCGGGCGCCGCTACGCCTTCGCCATCCTGTCGGCAGACATGGCGGCGCGGGCGCAGGCGGTCACCGTCGAGAACCCGCGCGGCGGCCGCGGCTGGCTGGGCCGGGCCCGCGCGCAGGAGCGGGCGCTGCTGGCGCGCTGGGCGGGGATGATCGCGGCCGCCTGACCGGCCGCGTGACGCCCGCGCGGCGGCGGACGGCCTGGGGCGTCAGCGCCCCTGCGGCACCGCGACCGGCCGGTCGGTGAGGATCTGCTCCATCGAGAACAGGCCGGTGACCTTCTCGATGTCCAGATCCTCGATCAGCCGCTGGTAGACGCGGTCGTAGCCGCGCATGCCGGTGGTCAGCACCTTGATCAGATAGTCCCATTCGCCGCCGATGCGGTGCAGTTCCATCACCTCGGGCAGGCTTTCGACCCGGCTGCGGAAGCGCGCCGCCCAGGCGGCGTCGTGGTGGCGGGTGCGCACCAGCATGAACACCGCCAGGTCCAGCCCCAGCGCGGCGGCGTCGACCCTTGCGGCGGGGGCGCGCAGCACGCCGGCCTGCTTCAGCCGGCGCACGCGGCGCCAGCAGGCGTTCTGCGACAGCCCCAGCCGGTCGGCCAGGTCGCGCTGCGACAGCGCGGCGTCGATCTGCAGCGCCTTGAGGATGCTGAGGTCGATATGGTCGAGCTTGATGTCCATCGCCGGCCATGTGACCCGGCGCGGGGGCCTGTGTCCAGTCGCGGCGCGCCGGACCAGAATTGAACGTTCGTTCAATTCCGCTGCCATCGGATCTGCGTTCGGCGCGGGGCCGCATTGACAGACGTCTGTCAGAAAATGATTGACGTCTATCAGATTCGCGCGCACCGTGCCCGCGGGAGGAATGACGGGGCATGCGCAAGCCGACCCTGCACGATGTGGCGGCGGCCGCCGGCGTCAGCTATGCGACGGCGGACCGGGTGCTGAACGCGCGCGGCAACGTCTCGGCGCGGGCCGAGGCGCAGGTGCGTGCGGCGATCGCGCGGCTGGGCTATCGCCGCGACGTGCACGCCGCCAACCTGTCGCGGCGGCGGGTCTATCGCTTCCGGTTCCTGCTGCCCTCGGGCGATCACGGCTTCTTCCGCAGCCTGCGCCAGTCGGTGCTGGCCGAGCAGGCGGCGCGGGCGCAGGACCGGGTGGCGGTGTCGCTGGACGCGGTGCCGGCGTTCGACGGCGCGGCGCTGGCCGGGGCGCTGGCGCGGCTGACGGCCGAGAGCTGCGACTGCGTCGCCTTCCTGGGCGTCGACGATCCGGAGGTGGCGGCGCAGGTCGCGCGGCTGTCGGACGCCGGGGTCGCGGTGCTGACGGTGGTGTCGGACATCCCGTCGCCGGCGCGCGCGGCCTATGTCGGCATCGACAACATCGGCGCCGGGCGCACCGCCGGGCGGCTGATGGCGCTGGGCCACCGCGGCCGCGCCGGGCGGATCCTGCCGCTGATCGGCACCCGTGCGGCGCAGGACCACGCCCAGCGGCTGGCCGGGGTGGCGCAGGTGCTGGACGCGGCGGCCGGCATCGCGCTGCTGCCGGCGGTCGAGACCCGGGACGATCCGGCGCGGATGCGCGCCGCGGTCGCGCAGGCGCTGGCGGATGCGGCGCGGCCGACCGGGCTGTACAGCGCCGGCGCCGGCAACCGCGGCCTGGTGCAGGCGGTCGCGGCGCTGGACCCGGCGGCGCGGCCGCTGGTGATCGTGCACGAGCTGGTGCCGCACAGCCGCGCGGCGCTGGAGGCGGGGCTGATCGACGCGGTGATCGACCAGAAGCCCGCCGAGGAGGTCGCCGCCGCGCTGGACATCATGCGCGCGCTGGCCGACGGGCTGCCGGTTCCGCCCGCGCCGGGCATCACGCCGACGATCTACGTCAAGGACAACCTGCCGGCGCAGCCCGCGCCGGCACCCCGAGGAGACGATCCATGAGCGGATACTTCAGCGACATCGCGCCGCTGCGCCACGACCCGCAGGCCGACGGCCTGGCGTTCCGGCACTACGACCCCGACGAGATGGTGATGGGCAAGCGGATGGAGGACCACCTGCGCTTCGCCGTGTGCTACTGGCACAACTTCGTCTGGGAGGGGAACGACCCGTTCGGCGGCCGCACCTTCGAGCGGCCCTGGTTCCCGGCCGACACCATGGAGCTGGCGAAGCTGAAGGCCGACGCCGCGTTCGAGATGTTCCGCATCCTCGGCGTGCCGTTCTTCGCCTTCCACGACCACGACGTCCGCCCCGAGGGCGCCAGCCTGGCCGAGAGCCACCGGCGCCTGAACGAGATGGCCGACCATTTCGCGCAGAAGATGGAGGCCGGCGGGCCGAAGCTGCTGTGGGGCACCGCCAACATGTTCTCGAACCGCCGCTACATGGCGGGCGCCGCGACCAACCCGGACCCGGACGTGTTCGCCTACTGCGCCTCGGTGGTGCGCAGCTGCATGGAGGTGACGCAGCGGCTGGACGGCGCAAATTATGTGCTGTGGGGCGGGCGCGAGGGCTACGAGACGCTGCTGAACACCGATCTGGGCCAGGAGCTGGAGCAGATGGGCCGGTTCCTGAGCATGGTGGTCGAGCACAAGCACAAGATCGGCTTCAAGGGGCAGATCCTGATCGAGCCGAAGCCGCAGGAGCCGACCAAGCACCAGTACGACTACGATGTCGCCACGGTGTACGGTTTCCTGAAGCGGTTCGGGCTTGAGGACGAGGTCAAGGTCAACGTCGAGCAGGGCCACGCGATCCTCGCCGGGCACAGCTTCGAGCACGAGCTGGCGCTGGCCGCCTCGCTGGGGATCCTGGGCTCGATCGACATGAACCGCAACGACTACCAGTCCGGCTGGGACACCGACCAGTTCCCCAACAACGTGCCCGAGGTGGCGCTGGCCTATTACGAGGTGCTGAAGGCCGGTGGCTTCACCACCGGCGGCACCAATTTCGACGCCAAGCTGCGTCGGCAGAGCCTGGACGCCGAGGACCTGATCGCCGCCCACGCCGGGGCGATGGACGTCTGCGCGCGCGGGCTGAAGGCGGCGGCGGCGATGCTGGAGGACGGCAGGCTCGAAGAGGCGCGCCGCGCCCGCTATGCCGGTTGGCAAACGCCCGAGGCGCGCGCAATGCTGGCGCCCGGGGCGACGCTTGCCGACATCGCCGACCGGGCCGAGGCCGCCGGGCTGGACCCGCAGCCGGTCTCGGGGCGGCAGGAGAAGCTTGAGAACATCGTGAACCGCTACGTCTGAGTTCGGACCGGCGAAGGGAGGATTATCATGAAGACGATCAAGGGACCGGCGCTGTTTCTGGCGCAGTTCGCAGGCGACGAGGCGCCGTTCGACAGCTGGGACGGGATCACCAGATGGGCTGCCGACTGCGGCTACAAGGGGGTGCAGGTGCCGACCTTCGCCGCCCAGCTGATCGACCTGGACAAGGCCGCCGAGAGCAAGGACTACTGCGACGAGTTCCTGGGCGTGGCGCGCGAGAACGGCGTCGAGGTGACCGAGCTTTCGACCCATCTGCAGGGCCAGCTGGTCGCCGTGCACCCGGCCTATGACGAGGCCATGGACGGCTTTGCCGCGCCCGCGGTGCGGGGCGATCCGAAGGCGCGGCAGGAATGGGCGGTCGAGCAGGTGAAGAAGGCGCTGACCGCCTCGCGGCACATGGGCCTCGGCGCGATGGCGACGTTCTCGGGCGCGCTGGTCTGGCCGTTCCTCTATCCGTTCCCGCAGCGCCCCGCCGGGCTGGTCGAGACCGGGTTCGACGAGCTGGCGAAGCGCTGGACGCCGATCCTGGATCATGCCGAGGAAAACGGCGTCGACGTCTGCTACGAGATCCATCCGGGCGAGGACCTGCACGACGGCGTCACCTACGAGATGTTCCGCGAGCGGACCGGCAACCACCGCCGCGCCTGCATGCTCTACGATCCTTCGCACTATGTTCTGCAGTGCCTTGATTACCTTGACAATCTGGACATCTACAAGGACGTGATCCGGATGTTCCACGTCAAGGACGCCGAGTTCAACCCGACCGGGCGGCAGGGCGTCTACGGCGGCTACCAGTCCTGGGTGGACCGCGCCGGGCGGTTCCGCAGCCTCGGCGACGGGCAGGTGGATTTCGGGGCGGTGTTCTCGAAGCTGACGGCGAACGATTTCGACGGCTGGGCCGTGGTCGAATGGGAATGCGCGCTGAAGCACCCCGAGGACGGCGCGCGCGAGGGCGCGCAGTTCGTCTCGGACCACATCATCCGGGTGACCGAGAAGGCGTTCGACGATTTCGCCGGCGGCGGCACCGACGACGCCGCCAACCGCCGCATGCTGGGGATCTGAGCCATGAAACAGATCAGACTTGGCATGGTCGGCGGCGGCAACGACGCCTTCATCGGCGGCGTGCACCGCATCGCCAGCCGCATCGACGGGCATTTCGCGCTGGTCGCCGGGGCGCTGTCCTCGACGCCCGAGAAATCGACGGCGTCCGGGCAGGCGCTGGGGCTGGACCCGGACCGCTGCTACGGCAGTTTCGAGCAGATGGCCGAGGCCGAGGCCGGGCGCGCGGACGGCATCCAGGCGGTGTCCATCGTCACCCCGAACCACGTCCACGCCGCCGCCGCCGAGGCGTTCCTGAAGCGCGGCATCCACGTGATCTGCGACAAGCCGCTGACCTCGACCATGGAGGATGCGGCGCGGCTGGAGAAGGCCGTCGCGCAGGCCGATGCGCTGTTCGTCCTGACCCACAACTACACCGGCTATCCGATGATCCGGCAGGCGCAGGCGATGGTCGCCGCCGGCGAGCTGGGCAAGATCCGGGTGGTGCAGGTCGAGTATCCGCAGGACTGGCTGACCGGCACCCCCGAGAAGGATGGCGTGAAACAGGCCGAGTGGCGCACCGACCCGGCGCGCTCGGGGGCGGGCGGCTCGGTGGGCGACATCGGCACCCATGCGCACAACCTGGCCTGCTTCGTCACCGGGCTGGAGGTCGAGGAACTGGCCGCCGACCTGCAGTGCTTCGGCGCCGGGCGCAGCCTGGACGACAACGCCCACATGATGCTGCGCTTCAGGGGCGGCGCGCGCGGGATGCTGTGGTCCAGCCAGGTCGCGCCGGGCAACGAGAACGGCCTGCGCCTGCGCGTCTATGGCGAAACCGGCGGGCTGGAATGGGCGCAGGAGGATCCGAACTACCTGTGGCACACGCCGTTCGGCGCGCCCAAGCGCCTGATCACCCGCAACGGCGCCGGGGCGGTCGACGCGTCGACCGCCGTCAGCCGCATTCCGGGCGGCCACCCCGAGGGCTATCTGGAAGGTTTCGCCAACATCTATACCGAGGCGGCGCAGGCGATCCGCGACTGGACCCCGGGCGGCGACAAGGCGCCGGGGCATCTGCCGGGGATCGCGGCGGGCATGGCCGGGATGCGTTTCATCGATGCCTGCGTGCGGTCCTCGAAGGACAACGCGGCCTGGGTGAGGTTGTGAGCGAGCCGATCCTCTCGCTGCACGGGGTCAGCCGCAGCTTCGGCGCGGTCGAGGTGCTGCACGGCGTCGACATCGCGCTCAGGCCCGGCCGGGTCCATGCGCTGATCGGCGAGAACGGCGCCGGCAAGTCCACGACGATGAAGATCATGGCGGGCTACCAGCCCGCCACCAGCGGCACGATCCGGCTGGACGGGCAGCCGGTGACCTTCGCCGACATGGCCGAGGCCGAGGCGCGCGGCATCGTCATGATCCACCAGGAGTTCAACCTGGCCGAGCAGCTGACGGTCGAGCAGAACTTCTTTCTGGGCCGCGAGCTGAAGAAGGGCTGGCTGCTGGACAAGGCCGGGATGCGGGCGGTGGCGCGCGAGTACCTCGACCGGCTGAGCTGCGCCGCGCATGTCGACCGGGTGGTGTCCGGCCTGCCGAACTCGGACAAGCAGATGCTGGAGATCGCCCGCGCGCTGTCGCGCGACGCCCGGGTGCTGGTGATGGACGAGCCGACCGCGGTGCTGACCTATGCCGAGACGGACATCCTGCTGGAGCAGGTCCGCGCCCTGCGCGCGCACGGCACGGCGATCCTGTTCACCTCGCACAAGCTGGACGAGGTGAAGGCGATCGCCGACGATCTGACGATCATGCGCGACGGCGACGTGGTCTACTCCGGCCCCGCCGCCGACCTGGACGAGCACCAGATGGCCGAAGCGATGGTGGGCCGCGACGTGTCGAACCTGTTCCCGCCCAAGCCCGCCGCGCCCGCGCCGCAGCCGGTGCTGGAGGTCGCGGGGCTGGCAGTACCGGGTTACGCCGACGACATTTCCTTCACCCTGAACAGGGGCGAGATCCTGGGCATCGCCGGGCTGATCGGCTCGGGCCGGACCGAGACCTTCGAGGGGCTGTGCGGCCTGCGCCCGCATCGCGGCACGGTCCGGATCCACGGCCGGCCGGTGCAGATCCGCCACCCCTGGGACGCGCTGGCGTACGGGCTGGGCTATCTGACCGAGGACCGCAAGACCCGCGGCCTGCTGCTGAACAAGACCATGCGCGAGAACCTGACGCTGCAGTCGCTGGGTGCGTTCTCGGGCTGGATGATCGACCAGAAAGCCGAAGAGGCGGCGCTTACGCAGGCGATCGGCGCGTTCGACATCCGCGCCGGCGACCGCGCGATCAAGGTCGGCAACCTGTCGGGCGGCAACCAGCAGAAGCTGCTGCTGGCCAAGACCATGCTGGCCGAGCCCGACATCGTGGTGATCGACGAGCCGACCCGCGGCATCGACATCGGCACCAAGCAGCAGATCTATGATTTCATCCGCGCGCTGGCCGCCCAGGGGCGCAGCATCGTCGTGATCTCGTCCGAGATGCAGGAGGTGATCGGCCTGGCCGACCGCGTCCTGGTGATGCGGCTGGGCCGCATCGCCGGCGAGGTCTCGGGCGACCGGATGACCGAGGACGACATCGTGCGCCTGGCCATGGGCGTCGAGGGGCAGGGGCGCGAGGCCGCCCCGATGGAGGCGAGATGACCGCGACCCAGACCCCGCCCGCCCGGGCGCCGCGCCGGGGCCTGCCGTCGATGACCGTGCTGGGCCCGATCCTGGCGCTGCTGGTGCTGCTGGCGATCGGCATGTTCCTGAACGAGAACTTCCTCAGCCATGCCAACATCACCAACGTGCTGGCGCGCTCGGCCTTCATCGGCATCATCGCCGTGGGCATGACCTTCGTGATCACCGCCGGCGGGCTGGATCTGTCGGTCGGCTCGATGGCGGCGTTCATCGCCGGGCTGATGATCCTGGTGATGAACGCGGCGCTGCCGGCGCTGGGCATCGGCGTGCCGATCATCCTGCTGGGCATGGCGACGGCGGTGGCCGCCGGGCTGGCGGCCGGGTTCCTGAACGGGATCCTGATCACCAGCCTCGGGATCGAGGCGTTCATCGTCACGCTCGGCTCGATGGGCATCTACCGCAGCCTGGTGACCTGGCTGGCCGACGGCGGCACGCTGAGCCTGGATTTCGGGCTGCGCACCTTCTACCGGCCGGTCTACTACGACGGCATCCTCGGGATCGGCTGGCCGATCATCGTATTTGCCGTGGTCGTGATCCTGGGCGAGATCGCCATGCGCAGCGCGGTGTTCGGCCGGCACTGCGCGGCGATCGGCTCGAACGACCAGGTGGCGAGATATTCCAGCATCAACGTCAACCGCGTGCGGCTGATGACCTACGTCTTCCTCGGCCTGCTGGTCGGGGTCGCCACGATCATGTACGTGCCGCGGCTGGGCTCGGCCTCGGCCTCGACCGGGCTGCTGTGGGAACTGGAGGCGATCGCCGCGGTGATCATCGGCGGCACCGTGCTGAAGGGCGGCTTCGGCCGGGTCTGGGGCACGGTGATCGGCGTGCTGATCCTCAGCCTGATCGGCAACATCCTGAACCTGACCGACCTGGTGTCGCCCTATCTCAACGGCGCGATCCAGGGCGCGATCATCATTCTCGCTGTCATTCTGCAGCGCGAGGGCAGGGCCGGCGGCTGAGCCGGCCATCACAAGTGGGAGGAACCAAGATGAAGCATCTCATGACCGGGCTGGCGCTGGGGGCGCTGCTGGCCGCGACGCCGGCGCTGGCGCAGGATACCAAGGTGATCGGCGTGTCGATCCCCGCCGCGACGCACGGCTGGGCCGGCGGCATGAACTATTTCGCGCAGGAGGCCGTGGAGCGGCTGGAGGCGACCTACGAGAACCTCGACTTCGTGCTGGCCACCGCCTCGGACCCGGCCAAGCAGGTGTCGGACATCGAGGACATGCTGGCCACCCGCAACATCGACGCGCTGGTGGTGCTGCCGTTCGAATCCGAGCCGCTGACCGGCCCGGTGCAGGGCGTCGCCGAAAGCGGCGCCTGGGTCACCGTCGTCGACCGCGGCCTGAGCCAAGAGGGGATCGAGGACCTCTACGTCGCCGGCGACAACCCGGGCTTCGGCCGGGTCTCGGGCGAGTACATGGCCTCGAAGCTGCCCGACGGCGGCAAGATCGTCGTGCTGCGCGGCATCCCGACCACGATCGACAACGAGCGGGTCGAGGGCTTCCAGGCCGCCACCGAGGGCACCGGGATCGAGATCCTGGCGATGGAGCACGGCAACTGGAACCGCGACGACAGCTTCACGGTGATGCAGGACTTCCTGTCGAAATACCCCGAGATCGACGCGGTTTGGGCCTCGGACGACGACATGGCGATCGGCGTCCTGGCGGCGATCGAGGCGTCGGGACGCGAGGACATCCAGTTCGTGCTCGGCGGCGCGGGCATGAAGGAGATGGTCAAGCGCACCATGGACGGCGACGCGATGATCCCGGCGAACGTCACCTACCCGCCGTCGATGATCGCCACCGCGATCGAGATCACCGCCGTCGGGCTGGTGTCGAACGCGCCGGTGTCGGGCGAGTTCATCATCGGCTCGGTGCTGGTGACGCCCGAGAACGCCGGGCAGTACTACTTCCCCGACAGCCCGTTCTGATCGGCGATCCGCGGCCCCGGCGGCACAGCGCCGCCGGGGCCGGGGCCGGATCGCCCGGCGGTCAATCCTGGTAGATCATCTTCCGGGTCATGCCGCCGTCGACGGTCAGCACCTGACCGGTGACGAAGCCGGCCGCCGCCAGGTACAGCACCGCGTCGGCGATATCGCCGGCGCCGCCCACCCGGCCGACCGGGTGCTGGGCGTGGTCGGCCGCGCTCAGCCCCTCGCCGGAGGCGATCCAGCCCGGCGCGATGGCGTTCGCGCGCAGCCGCGGCCCCAGGCTGATCGCCAGCGCGTGGGTCAGCGCCACCAGCCCGCCCTTGGCGGCGGCGTAGGCCTCGGTGTCGGGCTCGGACATGAAGGCGCGGGTCGAGGCCATGTTGACGATGCTGCCGCCGTCGCGCAGCAGCGGCACCGCCGCGCGGGTCATCAGGAACGCCCCGGTCAGGTGGCTGTCGGTCACCCGCCGCCACTGCGCCAGCGACAGCGCCTCGATCGGCCCGCTGTCGGCCCCGGCGATGCCGGCGTTGTTGACCAGCAGGTCGAGGTTGTCCCAGCCCAGCGTCGAAAATGCCTGCGCGACCGACGCCTCGTCGGTCACGTCGCAATGCACCTGCCGCGCCGGGCCGTCCCCCGGCCGCAGGTCGAAGGCGGCGACGTCCCAGCCGGCGCCGGCCAGCGCCTCGCAGATGCCGGAGCCGATGAGGCCGGCGCCGCCCGTGACGATTGCGCGTTTCATGCTGTCCGGTCTATCGCGCCAAATGCGGATGTCCAGCGCCGAGGCGGCCGGGTGCCGGGGGCGGTCGGGAAGATCAGCCGCGGACGGGGTGGAGGCGACGACCGGAATCGAACCGGTGTACACGGATTTGCAATCCGCTGCGTAACCACTCCGCCACGTCGCCAACCTGCTGCATTCATTAGGGAACGTTTCGGGTACGGTCAAGCATTTAACACTCCATTTAACAGTTTCACGTTCCGTACTTGTTCCGTTCACCGGCGCCGCTCCGCTGCCTGCCGGGTACGCATCTTCTGCCGCGCTGCGCCCGCATACTTCGCGATCATGTCCTTCGACGTGTGCCCGCTGACCTCGCCGACCTGAGCGAAGCTCATCGCGATCATGGCGGTGGCGCCGACGACAGAGCCGGACGAAAGGTCGATCCCGCCGGTGATGATCACCTGGGTCACGCCCAGCGCGATTATCCCGATGATCGAGACCTGCAGGATGATGATCTGCAAACGCGCCGTGTTGAAAATGCCGTCGACGTTCTCACGTGTGTTGAAGAGAAAGCTATCGTTCATCACGAGCCGCCCCAGCAGCTCGAAGACCACGACGATCAGGACGAGAGCGATTGCGACCCCGGCCTCGGGCGGCAGGCTTCGCTTCGAGGTGTCGAACGTCAGCCCGCCAATTCCATGCGTAGATTCGGCCATTCCGGTGATCCTCCTCCCTCGGGGATGCACGATTGGATACCGGGGCCGCACTGTCTGGCCGCCCCGGATCGATGAGCGAAGGCTCAGTTCCTGGTCGTGAACTCGGACATGTTTTCCGGCGTCACGAGCTGGAACGGCACGTAGACCTTCTGGTCCACGTCCTCGCCGCGTGCCAGCTTGAGCGCGGCATCGAGCGCACCCGCGCCTTGGCCGGCGGCGTCTTGGAACACCGTCACGTCGAGTTCCCCGGCGGCCATTGCAAAAAGCGCGTCCTGCGTGGCGTCGATCCCGCCGACGACAACATTCTCCATGGCGATGCCGGAGGCCTTCATCGCCTGGATGGCGCCGATCGCCATCTCGTCGTTGTTGGAAATGAGCGCGTCAAAGGGCTCACCCGTCGACAGCCAGTTGGTCATGAGGTCCTGGGCCTCGTCGCGCGACCAGTTTGCGGTCTGCCGGTCGATGATGTTCAACGTGACTGAACACTGGTCGTTCGCGATCACATCGTCGATGTCCTGCGTGCGTTGGACAGCGGCCTGGTTCGAAAGCTCACCCATCATGATATAGACGTTCGCCGGATCCTTGCCGGCAGCCGCGAGAATATCGCAGATCTCGACCGTTTCGAGCGTGCCCGATTCACGCTCATCCGAAGCGACGAATGCCTGGTTGTCGGGAAGGGTGTCGACGTTGACGGGTTGACGATTAACGTAGACGAGCGGCACGCCGGCGGCGTCGGCAGCGTCCGACATCGCCTGCGTGGCCGAGGTGTCGACGGGGTTCACGATAATCGCATCGACGCCCGAGGCGATGAAGTTGTTGATCTGATCGAGCTGACGCGCCACGTCGTTCTGAGCATCCTCGACCTGGATATCGACGTCGTCCATCCCTTCGGCCATCTCGACCATGCCATTGCGGAGAACGGTCAGGAAATTGTCGTCGAACAGCGCCATCGACACACCGATGGATTCGGCCATGGCCGAAGTGGACATCAGGGTTGCCAAAGTGGTGGCGGCAAAGAACTTTCTCATAGGGTATCCTCCCGTTCATTGTGTCCGGCACACCAACTTGATTGGCCGGATGTGCCGCAAAGGCGGCCAGTTGCTTGCTGAGAAAGGCGTCCGTGGTGACAAGTCGCGCGCGGACACGGGCGATTGCCCATCGCTCCGCAGCAAAGCAGCGGTGCGACCTTCCGACGCCAACGGGCTCTAGCCCCCCTCCCATTGCCGAGAGGACTCGCTGATCCCCGCCCGGCACCGCTCACACTGTTCTCAAAACGAGGTCCGGTCAATCAGATCGATGCATTATACATCATTCATGATGTTATTAACGCCATCAGGACGATGCATTCGCGTCATTCCCTGGCGGCTATATCGACTCCGGGAGAATGAGCCTCGGCTCGAGAAAGTGTTGACCGGGAAGATCCGTCATTCCAGAACGCACAGCGTTGACCATCATGTCGACCAGGTCCGCGCACAGCTGCGCCAGGGGGGTCGCGATCACCATGGTGACATACCCGTCAGTGAGCCCGGCGCGACTTTCTTCAGTCAACTCGTTTACGACCAGGGACACCTTTTCCGGTGGCCGAACCTCCCGAAGCGCGGCTATGGCGCCCTCCATGCCTCCGCCCGCGACATAAATTCCCCTCAGATCCGAATGACGCGCGAGCAGGTCGAGTGTCGCCTCGTGAGTGACGGCGCGAGTCTCCAGGTTCACCAGAGTGTCCACTACCGTGAAATCGGGAGCGCCTTCCCGTATGTAGCTGCGAAACCCGGTCTCGCGGAGCTGATGGCCGTGCCAGCGGTTTCCGCCGACAAAGACCGCAACTTTTCCGGGTTCGCACTGCGTCTTGGTCATGATCCAGGCGGCGATACGTCCAACCTGCATGTTGTTCAGGCCCAGGTAGTTCTCCCGCACGCCTTGAGCGAAGTCGTTCAGGACAGCAAAGCACGGAACACCCTGCTCCTTCAGTCGCTGGACCTCACGGGTGATGTTCTGGTGATTGACCGCAGAACTCGCCAGCGCGTCGACGCTGCCCGAAATCGCCTCTATCTCGCGGAGAAAACCCTCCGGGCTCTGATCCGCCGAGAAGCCGATGACGGCCTTGCCGCGAATGTCGCGTCGGCTGGCGACGGCATTCTCTATCTCTCTAGCGAAATTTTGATAGAAATCCTGCTTTGCCTTATGGAGAACGAAGCCGAACGTCATTTTCGGGACTGCCGGGCTGAGGCGCTGGTCGATCAGACCGCGCGCATGATACCCAATCCGATGCGCTGCGTCAGCGACCTTGCGCACCGTCTCCTCTCGCACCTGAACCCGGCCATTCAATACACGGTCGACGGTTGCGGTGCTCACACCGGCCTCGATTGCAATGTCCTTGATTGTAGGCCTTGATGTCATTGTCTAACTCCTGATGTATAACCATCATAGTGGCGACGTGCGCAAAGCCGCAAGGACTATGATCGTCGAGTTCTGCAGTTCTACCGGTGAGAGATTCGGACCGCTGTTCACTGTTGATCGCGCATGCACTCGGCATATCCACATGCTGATGCCGTCTCAGGGCGTGCGGATCCTGCTAGCGACAAAGCCGGTGGGTTTCCGGAAAGGCCATGATGGTCTGGCCGCGCTGACGCAGGCGGCGCTGGCCGTCGGTCCGTTTATGGCAAGCACTCTGAGAAGTTGAGCGAGGACGAGCGGCAACTGGCCTTCGGAGATCTGGACACCGCTGTCGCCGAGGTCGAGACGCGGCAGGAACAGGCGATTACTGCCGCCTCGCCATAGCATCGGGCCGCCCGGCGCAATCGCGGCAACCTGCCCGAGGACTTGCCGCGGATTGAGCGGGTGATCGAGCCCGACAGCCTCTATTGTCCCTGTGGCTGCGGAACCACGCACCGGATCGGTGAAGACAGGACGGAGCGGCTGGACCTCATCCCGGCAGCGCTTTGGGCGGGAGTGGCCACGTCCCAATCACAAAAAGATCTGGTTTGGGCAGTTGCTCTCGCAGTAATTGCAGCAGTTTCTTTTGCAGCTTTTGCATTTATCAGCTTAAGTCGGGTGAAGGGGCGCAGGCTTGCAAGCACACTTGGCCAGCAGGCCCTAGCATCGGAGCGCATCAGGAACTGTAGAAGTTATCTGAGAAACCACGTGGCTGCGGCGCGTGACGGGCGGGACGTTCCAGAAGATGCTTTGGCGAGAGTCCGTTCCGATATCCAAGGGATTCTAACAATTTGGTCGGACGTGTTCTCATCTGCGGTTGGGACACGATGCCGGTTATCCATTAAGTTGCTCAAGTTTCATGGGCCAGTAGGTGGTGCCCCAGGAGTCGGCGAGTTCTACTTGTACGCCCTCGTCATCCCCGAAGCCAGCCAGGTGCTTGCCGTGACCGAGCTGCGGTTCAACCAGGCGATCGGCGGCGAACTCGAGCTGAAGGAAGCCCTGAACATGGCGGCCGAGGAGATCGCCAAGGTCATGGCCGACTCGGGCTATGACGCGCCGACGCTCGATCCGCTTCAGTAACCTGCGCCGGCGGTCGCAGGTACGCCTGTGGCCGCCGAAATCACGGACCGACACATGAAGACCGACACCGTCTGGCGTCACCTGACGCTCATGCCGGCGATCCTGCTGTTCGCGCTGCTCACGATCCTGCCCCTGGCCAACCTGGTCGCGCTGAGCTTCAACGACGTCGAGTGGGTGAACCGAGAGGCCGTCTGGGAATGGGTGGGCTTCGAGATCTACGCCGCCCTGCCCGAGGACAACCTGCTGCGCGCCGGCGTGGTGAACACGCTGATCTTCGCGATTGTCGCGGTCGCCCTGCAGATGCTCATCGGCTTCGTGCTGGCGTTGCTGACGACGCGCGTGGTGCGGGGCAGGGTGTTCTATCGGACCGTCTTCATCCTTCCCATTCTCGTGCCGGGCATCATCATCGGCGCGATCTGGAAGCTGATGTATTCCTATGATTTCGGGGTGCTGAACAGCCTGCTGATGTGGCTCGGCCTGACGCCGCAGGACTGGCTTGGCGATCCGGACCTGGCGCTTCTGTCGGTCATCATCGTCGATGTGTGGCACTGGACGCCCTTCTGTTTCCTGCTTCTTCTGGCGGGACTGGAGTCGCTGCCTGACGACATCTTCGAAGCCGCGAGGATCGATGGCGCGACAGGCTGGCAGCTTCTGCGGCACATCACGCTGCCACTCATGCTGCCGACTATTGCGGTGACGTTCGTCTTCCGGATGATCCTCGCGTTCAAGGTCTTCGACGAGATCTACCTTCTGACCGGCGGCGGTCCCGGCACCTCGACCGAAGTCATCAGTTTCACGATCTACCGCAGGTTCTTCACCGAGGATCAGACCGGCTACGGCGCCGCGATGTCGATTGCGGTGATCGCGGTGATTGCCGCGATGATCGTGGGCGCCATGCGGGCCACCGCCGGAAAGGGAGCCAAGGCATGATCGGGGCCACCGAACGGCGCGTCGCGATCGGCCGCCACATCGTGCTGATCGGCTTCGCCCTGGTCGTTCTGTTTCCCTTCTTCTGGATCATCTCGGCCGCGTTCAAGACCCAGATCGACCTGCTGATGGGCAAGGTGCTCTTCGAGCCGAACGTTCAGGGCTTCGTGAAGGTGATCTTCGACAAGACTTCGGATTTCGTCCGGAATTTCTCGAACTCGATGATCATCGGCCTTGTGAGCACGTTCCTGGTGCTCACCGTGGCAACGCTCGCGGCGTTTTCGCTCTACAGGCTGCAATGGCCGGGCTGGGTGCTGCACAGCCTGCTTGGCTGGTCCGTGGTGTTCCACATGGTGCCGCCGATCACCCTGGCGGGCGCATGGTACACGATGTTCCGCGCCGTGGGGCTCGACAACACCTACACCGGGATCATCCTGGCGCATACGACGCTGCATCTGCCCATGGCGCTGTGGATGATGGGTGTCTTCGTGCGGGACGTTCCCAGGGAACTGGTCGAGGCGGCGCAGATCGACGGGGCGCGGATCCCGCAGACCCTCTGGTACGTGGTATTGCCGATCGTGCGCCCCGGGCTGGCTGCAACGGGCATCCTGACCTTCATCTTCAGCTGGAACGAGTTCCCTGTGGTCCTCGTGCTCAGCCAGCGGCAGACCGCGACGGTGCCCCTGGGTATCGGCAAATACGCCCAGGAGAACACGATCGCCTTCACCGAGATGGCGGCCGCATCCACCCTTTCGATCCTTCCGGCGTTTTTCCTTCTGCTATTTGCACAGCGCTTCATCGTTCGCGGGCTCACCTCCGGCGCCGTGAAATAGGACCCGACATGAAAACCGTTCTGATCCTTTTCGACTCGCTCAACCGTCACGTTCTCGGTCCCTATGGAGGGACCGCCGTTCCAACGCCGAATTTCGATCGCCTCGCGGCGCGTAGCGCCACGTTCGAGCAGCATCATGTCGGCTCCATGCCCTGCATGCCCGCGCGGCGCGACCTGCTGACCGGACGGATGTCTTTCCTTCACCGCAGCTGGGGCCCGGTCGAGCCGTTCGACGTCACCTTTCCCGAGGTGCTGAGCCGGGAGAAAGGCGTCTACAGCCATTTCGTCACCGATCATTTCCATTACTGGGAGGATGGGGGCGCCACCTATCACAATCGATACGACAGCTACGAGTTCTTCCGTGGCCAGGAAGGAGATCGCTGGCAGGGAGTCGTCGCGCCCGACTGGGCCCGACTGGACGCGACCTACGACGCCAGCCAGGTTTCACGGACGGCGAGAAGCTACAAGCGGCACAATGTCGTCAACCGTGACCACATCCGCGACGAGACGGATCATCCAACGTTCAAGGTCTTCGAGGCCGGTGTCGATTTCATCGAGCGGAACCGGACTGCGGACAACTGGTTCCTTCAGATCGAGACATTTGCACCACACGAGCCCTTCGTGGCGCCCGAACGGTTCCGGGACGCTTTCTCCACCGGCAGGGAAGGGCGGGTGCTGGACTGGCCGGACTATGGACCCAGCGATCGGCCCGAAGCGGATCAGGCCGAATTGCGCGCGAACTACCACGCCGCCGTCGCCATGTGCGACGAGATGCTCGGCCGGGTCCTGGACATCTTCGACCGGGACGATCTGTGGAAGGACACCGCGCTGATCGTGACCACGGATCACGGCTTTCTGCTGGGCGAGCACGATCTGTGGGCCAAGAACCGGATGACGCTCTACAAGGAAATCGCGAACATTCCGCTGTTCATCCATGACCCCCGCCAGCCGGGCGCGACCGGTATGCGGGTGGACGGGCTCAGCCAGACGCCGGACCTGGGGGCGACGATCCTCGACCTGCACGATGCGCGGCCGCCGGCGCGCATGTGTGCTCCGTCGCTTCTGCCCATGCTGGCCGGGGCGCCTTCGCCGCACGAAGCGGTCATCTTCGGGTATTTCGGCGGCGCGGTGAACGTCACCGACGGGCGCTACAGCTATCACCGTTACCCGCCCGACCTCGATACCCAGGAAGTGTACCAGTACACGCTCATGCCGACGCATATCTTCGACTTCTTCCACGAAGAGGAACTCGCGGCTGCCGAGCTCTCGGCCCCTTCCGCGTTCAGCGGGAACATGCCGGTGCTGCGGGTTCCTGTCAGCCGGAAGTCGGTCATGTACGACACATACGGCCCGGGCTGCCTGATCGAGAACGACACGCGGCTCTACGATCTTGAGGAGGATCCGGGGCAGGAGCGCAAGCTGGAGGCATCCGTAATCGAGGCGCGCATGCTGGAGCAGATGGCGCGTCTGATGGTCGGGCTGGATGCGCCCGCCGAGGCGTTCAGCCGTATCGGCCTGAGGCCCGGCGGCCGACTCGAATGACCCCGCCGCTGCCGAGGCCAGCCCGCGCCTTCCTGCGCGATCTGACGCCGGACCTGAGGCAACTCGCGTCCGTCCGCCGGGTGGTCCTGGACGATGGCCCCGAGCGCGGGGTTCGGGCGCTTGTGTTCAGTACCGGCGGCGGTCTGGATTTCTGGGTTCTGTCGGACCGCAGCCTCGACATCGGGCAGCTCAGCTGGCGGGGCACGCCATTGGCGTGGCAGCATCCGGCCGGGTTCGTGTCGCCCGCGCTTCACAACGCGCAGGCCGATAGCGGAACCGGCATTCAGCGAAGCCTCTCGGGTTTTCTTGTGACCTGCGGGTTGGAGAACGCCCGCCAGCCCCGGGCAGGGTATCCGCTCCATGGCAGCCTGCCCTTGACCCCGACGCGCGTGACCGCTTGCGGCGAGGACTGGCAGCGCCCGCGACCGGTGCTGTTCGTCGAAGGCGAGGCCGTCTCCGCGCATCTCGGCGGTGCCTGTTTCAGGCTGACCCGCCGCATCGAAGCGCCGATAGCCGGAAACAGCCTGACACTGGAGGACAGGGTCGAGAACATCGGGCCGGAACCTGCCGAATTGATGGTGCTCTATCACCTCAATTTCGGCTTTCCGCTGGTTGCCCCCGATACGCGCGTGGATCTGGAGGGACGGGCCGTTACGTCGCCTAGCAAGGAGCAGCCGGAGGCGCTCATGCAATGTGTCCGTGTGGACGGCGCACCGACCTTCGATGCTTCCGTCAGTCGACCGGCCGCGGGCGGCTGGCCCGGCATTTCGGTTCGCATCGAAGGCGATACCGCGCCCTTGCCGTATGTGCAGGTCTGGCGCGACCCGCGTCCCCGGCGAAACATCCTCGCGATCGAGCCGTCGAATTGCGCCCGACTGGCAGATGGAACCAGCGGCACCGGAATGTTGCTGAAGCCGGGTGACAGCTGGGCCTCCCGCCTGCGGTTCACATTCTCACCCGATGCACAAGGAGCCAAGGATGGCCACGGTCCAGCTGAGTAACCTGTCGAAGAGCTTCGGCAAGGTCGATGTGATCGAGGATGTCTCGATCGATGTCGCGGATGGCGAGTTCGTCGTTCTGATCGGCCCCTCTGGCTGTGGCAAGTCGACCCTTCTGCGCATGATCGCGGGGCTCGAGACGATTTCGTCGGGCGAGTTGAAGATCGGCGGCGCCCCGATGAACGACGTTCCGCCAAGGGACCGGGGAATCTCGATGGTGTTCCAGAGCTACGCCCTGTATCCGCACATGAACAGCGCACAGAACATGTCGTTCTCGCTGCGTCTCGCAGGCGAGCCCGAAGCGGACCGGCGGACCAAGGTGGCGCGGGCGGCGGATATCCTGGGGCTCGACGGATACCTGGACCGGCTGCCGCGTCAGCTTTCGGGCGGTCAGCGTCAGCGTGTGGCCATGGGGCGGGCGATTGTCCGCAAGCCCGAGGTGTTCCTGTTCGACGAACCGCTTTCGAACCTGGATGCGAAGCTGCGGGTGAAGATGCGCGCCGAACTGAAAGAGCTGCATCAGAAGCTTCGGACCACCACGATCTACGTCACCCACGACCAGGTGGAGGCGATGACCCTTGCCGACCGGATCGTCGTGCTGCGCGACGGGCGGATCGAGCAGGTGGGAACGCCGCTCGAGCTTTATGACAACCCCGCCAACGCGTTCGTCGGCGCTTTCCTGGGGTCACCGACGATGAATTTGCTGGATCTTGAGGTGTCGCCGGAAAATGCCACGGAACTGCGTTTCTCCGACGGCGAGGCGATCCGGATTCCCGCTCCGCTCACCCCGGGCAGGAAAACCATAGGTATTCGTCCGGAGAACATGACGCTTTGCCCGGAGCAACAGGCCGGTGCCTTCAGGGCCGAAGTCGTGGTCGTCGAACCTACGGGCGCGCTTACGGAACTCGTGGTGCGAAAGGCGGGACATGACATCACGATCCTGTCGCCAGAGCGCCTGTCCGCCAAGGCCGGTGACCTGCTGTGGGTGAAGCCTGATCCGGAGCATGTCCACGTGTTCGACACCTAGGATCGTCAGTGCAAACGGGGTTACCCGAACCAGCGCCGTCGCAGGATGCACCGGCCGCGCCCGCGGACGGGCGCCGCGCCGGGGGCGGGCGCGGCCTCCGGCGGGGATACTGGCCGGAAAGTGGAAGCCGGGGCGCCCGGCGGGCCCGGCGGGCGGTCAGTGCAGCAGCAGCAGTGGCACCTTGCAGGCGCGGATCATCTCGGTCGTGGTCGAGCCGACGAACAGATGGTGCAGCCGGCCCTGGCCGTAGGCGCCCATCACCACCATGTCGAAGCCCTCGTCCTCGACCAGCGGGCCGAGCACGGCGGCGGGCTCGCCAGGCAGCAGCGCGGTGTCGGCGGTAAGCCCGGCCGCGGCCAGCGCCGCCCTGGCGTCGGCCAGGCCGCGTTCGGCGGCGGCGCCGGACTTGCCGACGGTGACGATGCGGATCTCGAGGTCCGCGAACAGCCTGCTGCGCGAGACGTGGTCGATCGCCTTCATCGCCGCCGGACCGCCGTCATAGGCGATCAGCACGCGGTTGATCGGCTTGAAGGCGCGGTTGGCGACGAACAGCGGCTTGCGGGTGGCGCGCACCACCCGTTCGAGGTTGGAGCCGAGGTGGCCCCTGGCGAAATCCGCCGCCTCGCCGCGCTTGCCGATCAGCACCATCGCGGCCTGCGGTTCGAGATCGGCGAGGGTCTCCAGCAGGTCGCCGTGGCGCAGGTTGACCGAGGCGCGCTCGACCCCGGCCTCGGCCAGGATGGCGCGGGCATCGTCGAGGATCATGCGGCCGCGGCGGGTCACCAGCTGGGCGCGCTGCTCGTCGAGGCGGGACAGCTCCTCGAGCAGCGCGGTGCGGGCGCCAAGGCTGATCGAGCCGGACAGGTCGGTCCGCCCGCCGGTCTCGCGCCGGCCGAGGACGTGGACCAGTTCCACTGCAAGGCCGGTGCGGCCGGCGATCCAGGCGGCGTGCTCGCAGACGCTGCGCGCATAGTCGGAGCCGTCGATCAGCGCCATCATCTTGTCGGTCATCATGCTCTCCTAGTGCGCCAGCAGCTTGTCCATCGCGCCGGGCTTGTCGTGCTCGGCCAGACGGTCGACGATGGTTTCGGACGCCTCGTTCATGCCCTTCAGCTCGACCCTGGCGCCGTCCCGGCGGAACTTGAGCACGGCCATGTCCAGCGCCGCAACAGAAGAGATGTCCCAGATGTGGGCGCGGCTGACGTCGATGACCACGGTTTCGGCGGCTTCCCTGAAGTCGAACGCCTT
Organism: Halovulum marinum; assembly: GCF_009697225.1. GTDB lineage: Bacteria > Pseudomonadota > Alphaproteobacteria > Rhodobacterales > Rhodobacteraceae > Halovulum > Halovulum marinum. The sequence goes on along the minus strand of NZ_WIND01000001.1, from coordinate 26,146 downwards.
CATGAAATCCTCGGCCGAGGCGAAGAACAGCTGGCCGATGATGGTGTAGGTGCGGGTGCGGCCGTCGTCCGACAGGCTGCTTTCCACGCGGAACAGCTGCGCGATCTTGCCGGCGAAGAAGATCCCCGACAGCAGCACGCCGGTCAGCACGCCGATCGCCAGGTTGTGGGTGTAGACGGTCACGATCACCGTCGCCAGCATCACCACCGACGAGGATTTCGGATGCGTCTGCAGCGTCTTGATCGACGACCACGAGAACGTCCCGATCGAGACCATGATCATGATCGCCACCAGCGCCGGCATCGGGATTTGCGCCACCAGATCGCCCAGCACCACCACCAGGAACAGCAGCACGGTGCCGGCGGTGAACGACGACAGCCGACCCCGGCCGCCGGATTTCACGTTGATCATCGACTGGCCGATCATCGCGCAGCCCGCCATGCCGCCGATGAAGCCGGTGCCGAGGTTCGCAAGCCCCTGGCCGATGCACTCCTGGTTGCGGTCCGAGGTGGTGTCGGTCAGATCGTCGATCAGGTTCTGCGTCATCAGGCTTTCCAGCAGGCCGACGACCGCCACCGCCACCGCGTAGGGAAAGATGATCTGCAGCGTCTCGAAGGTCAGCGGGATGTCGGGGATCAGGAACACCGGCAGCGTGTCGGGCAGCGCGCCCATGTCGCCCACGGTGCGCACGTCCAGCCCGAACGCCATCGCCGCTGCGGTCAGCACGATGATCGCCACCAGCGGCGAGGGGATCGCGCGGGTGAGATAGGGGAACAGGTAGATGATCGCCAGCGCGGTTGCGGTCAGCGGATAGGTCAGCCACGGCACGCCGATCAGTTCCGGCAGCTGCGCCATGAAGATTAGAATCGCCAGCGCATTGACGAAGCCGGTCATCACCGAGCGCGAGACGAAGCGCATCACCCGGCCCAGCTTCAGGAACCCCGCGCCGATCTGCAGCAGCCCGGCCAGCACCGTCGTCGCCAGCAGGTATTGCAGCCCGTGGTCCTTGACCAGCGTCACCATCAGCACCGCCGTCGCCGCCGTCGCCGCCGAGATCATGCCGGGCCGCCCGCCGGTGATCGCGGTGATCACCGCGATCGAGAACGAGGCGTAGAGCCCGACCTTCGGATCGACCCCGGCGATCAGCGAGAACGCGATCGCCTCGGGGATCAGGGCAAGCGCGACGACGAGGCCCGACAGCAGGTCGGGGCGGATGTTGCCGAACCATTGGTCGCGATAGGCAAGCAGTGAAAACATGGCGATCCCGTTCCTGCGCCGGCGAATGGGCGCGCGTGCGTGATGGTCTGTCGGGATGGGGCGGCGATGCGGGCATGCGCCCGGCGTGCCGCAAGGGTACCCGGTCTCGGCGCTGCTATACTGCGATGCAGCATGAAAGCCAAGCTTGGGGAGGCGGCACCGCGCGCGGAGGATGGACGCGCGCGGCGCAGGCGCTCAGGCCAACCTGCGTTCGGCCTCGCGGAATTTCAGGCCGCGGACGCGCTCGGCCCCGTCGCGCGCGGCTTCCAGGTCCGCCGGGGTCGGGGCGTCCGGGATGGCGGCCAGCCATGCATCCGCGTCCGCCGGGCTGGTGCTGGCGGCGTAGGCCCCGATCAGCCAGGTCGTTCCGGGCTCCAGCGCGCCTTCCAGGTGCGGCACGTGGGTCTGCGGGAAGTAGAGCGAGCTGTTCGGGTGCACCTTCTCGCGCACCTTCGCCGTGCGCCGCCGGGGCGACAGGTCGGCGGCCAGGCTGGCGTGGGCGGCGGTGACCGCCTCGGCCACGGTCGGCCGGCTGCCCTGGCGCGCCAGCCCCGCGTCAGTGCGCTCGATGGCGAAACCGCCTTCGGTCGTCAGCAGCGGGCGGGCGGTGGTCACCTTGTGCGCGCGGATGTGCCAGGGCGCGCGGGCGATCAGCCAGGTCTCGACGGTGATGTCGTCGTCGGGCTTCCATTCCGACCACAGGAAGTCGTCGCCGATCTGCGCCTCGGCGAACTCGCAGCGGGTGAAGAACTCGGCGCCGTCGCGGGACAGCGCCAGCATGTTGTCGAACGGGTTCACCTGAAAGCCGCGCCGGTCGGGGTCCATCGAGAAGCCGAAGGCGGTGGAATAGGCGAACTTGCCGTATTTCTCGGCGCCGCCGCGCAGCGGCATCCGCATCTCGTTGCACGACGACAGCATCACCCGGTTGCCGCCCGCCTGAAAGCCCAGCATCCCGGCGACCGGAGAGCGCATCAGCGCGCCCGTTTCGACCTTGTCTTCCTCGTCGGCCTGCCAGAACGGGTGGCTTTCGGGCAGGGCGAGGGTCAGGTAGGCTTTCATCGCCCAGTAGGGCGAGCCGGGCGAGTTGTAGATCTCGCACATGTGCAGGTTGGGGTAGGCGTAGCCCACCGGCATCACCCCGTCGCGGTCGAAATAGTCCCGCCTGCCCCACCAGCGCATGTTGCGCGCCCACAGGCCCCTGATCTGGCCCCAGGGCAGCGCCTCGACGTCGGCGAAGGCAAGACCGGCCCAGAACGAGGCCTGCGCGAAGCGGTAGGTCATCGATCGGCCGAAGGCGAGCGATGCGCCCTCGGCGTCGAACCAGTGCTGGAATTCCTGCGCGAACTGCCGGGCGCGGTCGCGGAAGCGCTGGCAGCGGGCCTCGTCATCCTTGGCGAGCCTGGAATAGATCAGCCCGTAGAAGTGCATGGCGAACGGGATGTAGTGGTCGAAGCGGCGCGCCTCGCCATCGGCATACCAGCCTTCGTCGATATGGAAGGTTTCCAGTCGATTCAGCGCGTCGCGGCGCACGGTCAGGTCATGCTCGACGCCCACGGCCTCCAGCCCGAGGCTGCCGAAGACGTGGAAGAAGTGCCAGTTGTTGTCGGCGGTGGGCCGGGTCTGGCAGAATTTCAGCCAGTTGGCGACGTTTTCCTTCTGCGCGTCGGTCAGCGGATCCCACAGCTTTTCGCGGGCGAAGATCAGTCCGAAGCCGATGGCGGCGCTTTCCACGATGCGTTGGTCGCGGCCCTCGAACGTGCCCCAGTATTCCGGGTGCTCGGGGTCGGTGCCGTTGATGTAGCCCTCGCGGAACATGTCCCAGTCGCCGAAGGGCAGGCCGCCGGCGACCAGCGGCGCAAGGCCGAACAGCGGGCGCGAGAACCCTTCGAGTTCCGCCGAGATGCGGGTGAAATGGGCCGAGGGCAGGCCGAGGTCGACGCGGGCCTTGCCGGGGCTGAAATAGGGCTTGAGCGGCTGCCACAGCTGGACGGCCGAGCGGGCGAAATCGTCGCGCGTGCGAAGCGGGTTGTCCGCGAGCGGGTTCATGGAAGCTCCCTGGGGTTATTCTGCCGCGATCAGGCGGCGTCGTTTATTCTGCCGCGATCAGGCGGCGGTGGTCCGGGTCGGTGCCGGGGACGGCAGCGATCAGGTTGCGGGTGTAGTCGCGGGTGGGCTGCTGGCAGATGCGGGCGGCCCGGTCGATCTCGACCAGCTCGCCCTTGTGCATCACCGCGATGCGGTCGCAGAAATAGCGCACCACGCCCAGATCGTGCCCGACGAAGATGTAGCTGAGGCCAAGCTCGGTCTGCAGGTCGAACAGCAGGTCCAGGATCTGCGAGCGGATCGAGCCGTCGAGCGCCGAGGTCGCCTCGTCGGCGATGATCAGGCGCGGGTCCACGGCCAGCGAGCGGGCGATGGAAATGCGCTGCCGCTGCCCGCCCGAGAACGCGTGCGGATAGCGGGTCAGCATCGCCTGCGGCAGGCCCACGCGGTTCAGCAGGTACGCGGCCTTGTCGCGGATTTCCCTGCGCGGCAGGCGGCCTTCGAGGATCAGCGGCTCGGCGATGATCTGCTCGACCGTCATGCGCGGGTTGAGCGACGAGAACGGGTCCTGGAAGACCATGCGGATCTCGCGGTTCAGGCCTGCGCCGCGCAGCGCGCCCGGCTCCAGCAGGTCGAAGCTGCGACCGTCCTTGGACCGGTACATCGCGCTGCCGGCGTCGGCGTTCAGCAGGCCGACGAGGGCGCGGACCAGCGTGGTCTTGCCGGAGCCGGATTCGCCGACGATGCCAAGGTTCTCGCCCTCGTGCAGGGTGAAGGACACCTGCTTCAGCGCGTGGAATTCCTTGGTGCGGCGGCGGATGAAGCCGGTGGTCTTGCGGAAGGTCAGGTCCAGCTCGCGCACCTCGAGCAGCGGTTTCGGGGCGGCCGGGGGCAGGGTGCCGCCGCGGTCGTGATCGCGCGCGATCGAGAACCGCGACGAGGCGCCGATCAGGTGCCTGGTATAGGCCGCCTGCGGGTCGTGGAACACCTGCCGCGCGGGGCCGAGTTCCACCAGCCTGCCGTGGTACATCACCGCGACCCGGTCGGCGATTTCCGCGACCACGCCCATGTCGTGGGTGATGAAGATGACCGCCATGCCCAGTTCGGCCTGAAGGCGCTTGAGCAGCCGCAGGATTTCGGCCTGCGTGGTCACGTCCAGCGCGGTCGTCGGTTCGTCCGCGATCAGGATTTCCGGCTGGCAGGCCAGCGCCATCGCGATCATCGCGCGCTGGCGCATGCCGCCCGAGAACTCGAAACTGTACTTGTCGATGGCGGTCTCGGGGTCGGGGATCTGCACGCGGCGCAGGCTCTCGATCGCCTCGGCGCGGGCCGCGGCGTCGGTCATGTTGCGGTGCAGCAGGATCGTCTCGGTGATCTGGGCGCCGATGGTGTGGACCGGCGACAGGCTGCTCATCGGCTCCTGGAACACCATGCCGATCCGGTCGCCGCGGATCGCGCGCATGGCCTCGTCATTGTCGTCGAGCGCGGTGATGTCGACCGTGCCTTCGGGGCCGTTGAGCAGAATCTGCCCGCCGGTGATCCGCCCCGGGCGGCAGATCCGCATCAGCGCGCGGGCGGTGACGGACTTGCCCGAGCCGCTTTCGCCGACGACGCACAGCGTCTCGCCCTTGTGCAGATCGAAGCTGACGCCGTGCACGACGTCGGTGACATGGCTGCGGACCGAGAAGCCGACCGAGAGGTCGCTGACGTGCAGGACGGGTTGTTCCATGTCGGGCCTCACTGCGTATCGCCATAGGGATCGGCCGCGTCGCGCAGGCCGTCGCCGAGGAAGTTCATCGCCAGGATCGTCACCACGATGAAGGCGCCGGGGAACAGCAGCCAGGGCGCGTCGGCCAGCGCGCGCAGGTTCTGCGCCTCCTGCAGCAGCACCCCCCACGAGATCACCGGGCTTTGCAGGCCAAGGCCCAGGAAGCTGAGCGCCGTTTCGGCCAGGATCATGCCGGGGATCGCCAGCGTCGCGGTGGCGATGATGTGGCTGGTGAAGGCGGGCAGCATGTGCCGCCAGATGATCCGGAAGTCCCCCGCCCCGTCGAGGCGGGCGGCGGAAACGTAATCCTCGGATTTCAGCGACAGGAACCGGCTTCGGACCACGCGGGCCAGTTCCGTCCAGCCGATCAGCGACAGGATCAGGGTGATCGCGAAATAGTTCTGCAGCGCCGACCAGTCGCGGGGCAGGGCGGCGGCAAAGCCCATCCACAGCGGGATCGGCGGGATCGAGCGGATGAACTCGATGATCCGCTGGATCACGTTGTCGACCAGCCCGCCGTAGTAGCCCGAGACGCCGCCGATGATCACCCCCATCAGCAGGCTGATGACGATGCCGGCAAGTCCGATCGACAGCGTGATCCGCGCGCCGTAGATCAGCCGCGACAGCAGGTCCCGGCCCAGCCGGTCCGAGCCCATCAGGAACAGCACCTCGCGCCGGCCGTCGACGCCGATCAGGTGGCGGTCGATGGTGAACAGCCCCCACATCCGGGTCTCGTGGGTCCTGGGAAACAGGTGGATGTAGATCTTCTTGTCCGGGTCGGGCACGAAGCTGCGGCGCAGCGCGACCTGATCGACCTCGACCTTGTAGCCCAGCACATGCGGGCGGAACGCCCAGCCGCCATCCTCGTCCCGGTCGAACAGGCGGAATTCCTGCGGCGGAGCGTAGGTGTAGCGGGCGTTGACCTCGTGCGGGTCGTTCGGCGCCAGCACCTCGGCGAACAGCGCGACGAAGTAGAGCAGCCCGAGCACCACCAGCGAGACCATCGCCAGCTTGTGGCGGCGGAACGCGCGCCAGATCAGCTGCGCCTGCGTCTCGGTGCCCGAGACGGCGACGGGGGCGGGGGGCGCGAACTCGAAATCGGCGGTGTCGGTCCGGGTCATGTCCTGATCCCGGCTCATGTCGCCATACCGGTGCGGATGCGCGGATCGATCCAGGCCAGCAGCAGGTCCGAGACCAGCGTGCCGACCAGCGTCAGGATGCCCATGAACAGGATCAGCGCGCCGGCCAGGTGCATGTCCTGGGACAGCAGCGAGCGCAGCAGGATCGGCGACAGCGTCGGCAGGTTCAGCACGATGGCGGTAACGATCGAGCTGGAGATGATCGTCGGCAGCACCCAGCCGACGGTGGCGACCAGCGGGATCATCGCGACCCGCACCGGGTAGCGCATGATCAGCCGGCTTTCCTTCATGCCCTTGGCGCGGGCGGTGACGACATAGGGCTTGTTCAGCTCGTCCAGCAGGTTGGCGCGCAGCACGCGGATGATCGGCGCGGCGCCGCCGGTGGCGATGACCACCACCGGGATCCAGACATGGGACAGGAAATCGAGGATACGGCCCAGCGACCAGCGGGCGTTGGCGTACTCGGCCGAGAACAGACCCTCGACCGCGGTACCGGTGAACACATAGACGAGGTACATGATCAGCAGCGCCAGCAGGAAGTTCGGGACGGCAAGGCCGATGAAGCCGAACACGGTGGCGAACATGTCGCCGACCGAATAGCGGCGCACGGCGGAATAGATGCCGATGGGCACGGCGATGGCCCAGAGCACGGTGATCGCCAGCATCTCGACCAGAAGCGAGATGCCGATCCGGCTTTCGATGATCTCGGACACCGGCTTGGACAGGTTGAAGCTGTAGCCCAGATCGCCGACCAGCAGGTTCCGCAGCCATTTCAGGTACTGCACGACGAACGGCTGGTTCAGGCCATAGCGCTCGCGCAGCATCTCCTCCATCTGCCCGCCGGAACTGTCGCCGGCGGCGGCAAGTTCGGCGGCATAGGCCGAGATCACGTCGCCCGGCGGCAGCTGGATGATGAAGAAGCACACGAAGGACAGCATCAACGTCATGCCGATCATCGTCAGGATGCGGTTCGCGATGAACTGGAGCATGGGTCCCCCTGATGCCCTTTGGGCGGGGCGGCCCGTCGGTCGCGGGCCGCCCTCGGGTTTTCGGTCCTACTGGCGCTTGAACAGCAGCGAGGTGTTCATCGGGCCGGGGTTGGGATAGATCCAGGCATGCGGCTGGTTCTCGGGGATGTTGCCCATCGCGTTGGACGCGATCCCGTAGGAGCTTGGCGGCAACGAGACGCCGATGGTGTAGAACTGGTCCCTGGTGATCTCGAGCACCTGGCGGAACAGCTCGTCGCGCTCGGCCGGGTCGGCGGCCTCGTACATCTTCTTGTAGAGGTCCAGCTGCCGGGCCACTTCTTCGGGCGGATCCTGCCGGGTGGCGTTGTTGGGATCCTTCCAGTTCATCGCCCAGCGCAGCGCGAAGGCGCTTTCGTCGTGCATCGGCAGGTAGTAGCGGCTGTCGAGCATGGCGTCGCCCAGGCCGCCGTCGCCCTTCCAGACGTGGGCCATGTGCCGGTTGTTGTCCTTCTGCTCGTAGACATAGGACCGTTCGGCCTTGCGCACGTCCAGGTCGATGCCGATCTCCTCCCAGTGCAGGGCGACCAGTTCCAGGATGTCGAGGTAGGTGCCCAGATCGGTCGTCGTGTCGATCCGGATCGAGATCGGACGGCCGTCGGGCAGCAGGCGGATGCCGTCGCCGTTGCGCTCGGTCAGGCCGATGCCGTCCAGCATCCGGTTGGCCAGATCCGGGTCCCATTCGGTGTACTGCTTGGCCAGTTCCTCGTCGTAGAACGGCGACTCGGGGCGCGGCGCGGCCTGGTAGGGCTCGCCCAGCCCGGCGTAGACCACGTCGATGATCTCCTGCCGGTCGATGCCGTGGGACAGTGCGATGCGGAAGTCCTTGTTCTGGAACAGCTCGCGGAACCCGTCGTCGTCGTAGTTGAGGTTCAGCTGGATGATCGCGGTGTTCATGTCCGCGACGATCGTGTCGTAGATCTTGTAGTCGCCCTTCTTCTGGTTGTCGAAGAACACCGGCTTGTTGGCCACGTTGTCGATGTGACGGTTGGTGAAGTCGATCTCGCCGGCGATGCCCATCAGCACGATCGAGTTGGCGTCCTCGACCTGGGTCATCGACAGGGTGTCGATATAGGGCAGCTGGTTCCCGTCCTGGTCGACCTTGAAGTAGTAGGGGTTGCGCGCGAAGCTGACGGGGGTGTTGATGCCGTCATAGTCGACCTGCTGGATCCACGCGGCCAGCGTCGGGCGCTCGGCGTTGCGGTTCCGGCGCACGCCGCAGTTCAGCATCATCGCCTCGCCCCAGCCGGACAGGCCGGCGTCGGTCGCGTTCTTCTCGGCGTCGGGGTTGTAGTCGGGATGGAACTGCGAGCAGAACGCCTTTTGCATGTGCACGACCTGCGGCCCGGCGACCGAGGCCATCTGTTCGAGGAACAGCGAGTGCGGCACGGGCAGGTCGATCACCACCGTCTGCGCATCGGGGGCCGAGGCGGTGGCGCCCAGCAGTGCCGGCGGACGCTCGCCCGGAAAGCTGTCGCTGTTGATCACGTCGTTGATCGCGAACACCACGTCCTCGGCGGTGAACGGGGTGCCGTCCGACCACTTGTGACCCTCGCGCAGATGGAAGGTGAAGCGGGTGGCATCCTCGTTCACGTCCCAGGACTGGGCGATGTTGGGCACGACGCCGTCCCAGCCGAAGGTATAACTGACCAGCGGCTCGTAATTGGCCGAGCGCCGGATCCAGCCCTCGTCGTTGTTGCCCTTGAGCGTCGAGCGCCAGGTGCCGCCGTAGGTGCCGACCTCGGGCGCCTCCAATTGCAGCGGCTCGGCCGGCATCCGCTCCTCGGCCGGGGGCAGTTCGCCCGCGTCGACCCTGGCATCGAGCATGGGCGCCTGGGTGTAGCCGTTCGCCAGCGCCGGCGCGCCGGCGGCCAGCGCCAGCACGGCGGTGCTCAGGCAGAGCCGTCCAACATGTCTGGTCATCTTATCCTCCCACGGGGTTCTTGATCTTGGTGTCGGCCGTATCGTTCAGCAGGCCGATCAGGATTGCGGCATCTTCCCGGAACGCTTCGGGATCGTCGCCGCGGACGAATTCGAGAAAGGCGCAGCGCGGACCGGCCTCCGGCGCGGGCGTCGCGGCGGCGGCGGCCAGCCGCTCGGCCCAGAGCGCGCGGCCCTGCGCAAGGGGCAGCCGGTCGGCGTAGTCGCGCCAGTGAAAGACGTGCAGATGTGCCAGGTGCGGGGCCAGCTGCGCCAGCTCGCGGGCCATCGCGCCGCGGGTGCCGTCGCCGCGCGGCTGCCAGTAGGCGACCAGCGCGGGGTGATCGACCTCGGCCAGCAGGCGGGCGGCGCTTTCTGGCGTGTCGGTCAGGGTGTTGCGGTGGTATTCCAGCCCCAGCACCAGCCCGCGCCCGGCGGCGGCCTCGCAATGGCGGCGGAGGGTGGCGACGACGGCGGCGGCGCGGTCACCGGTCCGGTCGCTGCCCTGCCGGCCGGCCCAGACGCGCACGCAGCGCGCGCCCAGCTCGGCGGCGGCGTCGAGCGTCGGCGCCGGGTCCTCGGCCGGATCGTCGCAGCGCAGGTAGCTGCCGGCGGTGGGCGTGATCAGCCCGTGGTCCGCCGCCAGCGCGCGCAGCCGGCGCGCGGTCGCCGCATCGCCCGGCGGCAGGTGCCCGTCCATGCCCCATTCCACCGCGCGCAGCCCGGCCTCGGCGGCCAGCGCCGCGATCCGCGGCGGCGCCAGCTGGCGGAAGGTGACCGAGCACAGGCCGGGAAGGAACGCCGGCGCCGTCATGCGGCGGTGGCCCAGTTCGCCGGGCCGACCTCGTGCCGCAGGCGGCCTTCGGACAGGAACAGCGCGATTTCCGAGATCACGCTGTCGGTCATGCGGTGGATCTCGGTCCCCAGCGAGCCGGCGACATGCGGCGTCAGCCAGCAGTTGTCGAGCGCCAGGAACGGCGAGCCCTCGGGCAGCGGCTCCGGCTCGGTCACGTCGAGCACGGCGCTGATCCGCCCCGACCGCAGCTCGGCCAGCAGCGCGTCGTGGTCGACCAGCCCGCCGCGCGCGGTGTTGATCAGCAGCGCGCCGTCGGTCATCCGCGCCAGCTGCGCCGCGCCGATCATGTGCCGCGTCTCGGGCAGCAGCGGCGCGTTCACCGAAACGATGTCGGCGGCCATCACCGCGTCCAGGTCCGCGCGACGCGCGCCCAGCGCCGGGAACTCCGACGCCGCCAGCAGCGGGTCGTAGAGGGCGACGTCGAGGTCGAAGCTCTGCAAGAGTTGCATGAGCTTGCGGCCGACGCGCGAGGCGCCGATCACGCCGATGGTCTTGCCGATGTTGCCGATACGCTGGTACGGGGCCTCGCCGCGCGCGGCGAAACAGGCGGTGGACGCCTTGTAGGCGGCCTCGAACTGCGGCAGCCGCTTGTTCCAGCGCAGGATCCAGGACAGCGTGAACTCGGCCACCGGCACCGCGTTGGCGCAGGCGCTGTTGGTGGCGCGGATGCCCAGGTCGAACAGCGCCGGATCGACGATGGTGCGCAGCGTACCCGCGCCGTGCGCGATCAGCCGCAGCGCCGGCAGCGCGCGGGCGGCCGCGGCGTCGAGCAGCGGCGCGCCCCAGCCGGTGACGATCACCGCCACCTGCGCCGCCGCCGGATCGGCGGTCAGCGCGTCCAGCCCGGCGAAGCGCAGGACGTTGCCCGCCCCGGCCACCGACTCGAGCCGGGCCAGGTGCGCGGCGCTGATCTGCCGCTGGAAGGTGCCGTCGGGCATCAGGAGTGCAATTTTTGCCAAGCCGTCGAATCCTGTCGCGTCGTTGCCGCTTCAGCTAGCCGTTTTGGCAAGATATTTGCAATAGATAAAAATTGCAGACTGGGAAAAAAGTTGCTCGGGTCGAGCGCGATTGCTGTATGCACGCGGCGCACGGCGGCGGATCAGGCGGGGCCGGATCAGGCGGGGTCGGATCAGGCGGGGTCGGGCACGCGCTGCAGTCGCTGAACGCTTTCGCGCTCGATCAGCGTGCCGCCGACCTGCACGAACTGCACCGGGCGCTGCGGTTCGCGCAGGCGCTGGTGCAGCAGCTCGACCGTCTGCTCGCCCAGCGCGTCCCAGTCGATGCGGAAGGTGGTCAGCGGCGGTGTCGTCATCGACGCGATCGGCATGTCGTCGAAGCCGACCACCGACAGATCGTCCGGCACCGACAGCCCGGCGGCGCGGGTCGCCTCGAGCGCCCAGGCGGCGGCGCCGTCATTGAAGCAGAACAGCGCCGTGGCGTCGCCGCGCTCGGCCTTCAGCCAGGCGGTGAAACGCTCGAAGGTCTCTTCGTTCAGGCTGGAGCCGTCGTCGAACACGCCGACGATATGCCCGCCCTCGGCCTCGACGTGCTGGCGGAACCCGTCCAGTCGGCGCCGCAGCGTTGCGCGGCCGATTCCCTGCAGATACAGGAAGTCGCGGTGCCCCAGCCCGGTCAGGTGCCGGCCCATCAGCCGCGCCCCGCCGAAGTTCGCGGGAGCGATCGAGTCGATCCGGTAGTCCTGGTCGACGCCGTTCGAGACCACCGCCGGGATGCCCCGCGCGGCGATGTCGGCGGCGACCTCGGGGCTGGGCACGAGGCCGAGGAAGATGACCCCCGAACGCGGCCCGAAGCTGCCGTCCAGCGGCTGATCGTGCAGCGTGCGCGACCGGGTGATGCTGCTTTCGATGCGGGCGCAGACCGGCGCCGCGGCGGCGCGGATGCCGTTGATCATGCTGGCGTAGATCGACGAGCGGCTGTCGTTCAGCGCGCCGATCGAGGTGATCAGGGAGATGCGCTCGAACGCCTCGACCCGCGGCGCCTGGCGCACAGGATAGCCGATCTGCCGCGCGACCTGTTGCACCTGGTGCTTGATGTCGTCGTTGATTGCCGGCGAGTCCGCCAGCGCGCGGCTGACGGTGCTGACCGACACGCCAAGCGCGCTGGCGATATCGCTCTGACCGGGGCGGGTTTTCTTGCGCGTCTTCTGCATGCGTGCAGTCTAGCGGCTGGGCCGGAAAGTCCAACTGCAAAAATTGCACAGTTTGCAGAATGATGCCCGACGGGCGGGAGTCCGATCCCGCCCGCGGGCGCTGGGGTGGGCTGGCCGGCGGCGCCGCGCCGCGGGCGCGTTCACTCGGTCCGGCGCTGGAGCCCGTTGATCGGCACCTTCAGCATCGGGTTGCCCTGCGCGTCCTTCGGCACCTCGCCGGCGCGCATGTTCACCTGCAGCGACGGGATGATCAGCCGGGGCATGTTCAGCGTCGCGTCGCGTTCGGTGCGCATCTTGATGAACTCCTCGCGGCTGGTGCCGTGGCCGACGTGGATGTTGTTCGCCTTCTCCTCGGCCACCGTGGTCTCGTACTGGACCTCGCGGCCGCCGGGGCCGTAGTCGTGGCACATGAGCAGCCGCATCTCGTCGGGCAGGCTGAGAACCTTCTGGATCGAATCGTACAGATCGCCGGCGTCGCCGCCGGGGAAATCGGCCCGCGCCGAGCCGCCGTCGGGCATGAACAGCGTGTCGCCGACGAAGGCGGCATTGCCAATGACATGCGTCATGCAGGCGGGGGTGTGGCCGGGCGTGTACATGGTGAAGGCCGCCATCGTGCCGATGGTGTAGGTGTCGCCGTCCCTGAACAGCCGGTCGAACTGGCTGCCGTCGCGCTGGAACTCGGTGCCCTCGTTGAAGATCTTGCCGAACACGTCCTGCACCACGCAGATCTTCTCGCCGATGCCGATCCTGCCGCCGAGCTTGTCCTGGATGTAGGGCGCGGCGGACAGGTGGTCGGCGTGGACATGGGTCTCGATGATCCATTCCAGCGTCAGCCCGTTGCTGCGGATGTACTCGATGATCTGGTCGGCGTGCTCGAAGGCGATCCGACCGGCGGCGTAGTCGATGTCCATCACCGAATCGATCACCGCGCAGGCGTCCGAGGCGGGATCCTTCACCACATAGCTGAAGGTGTTGCTTTCGGGGTCGAAGAACGCCTCGACCTCGGGGGTGACGGACAGGTCTAGCGGATAGTCCATGGGTCTCTCCCTCGCTGAAATCTCAGGCCGCGGCGCTGCGCCGGCGCGGCGTCGCGGTGCGCCGGGCCAGCCACATGCCGGCCAGCATCGTCGGCACGAACACCAGCGTGCCGGTGGCGGCGACCGGCAGCGCGGTCAGCGCCGGGCCGGGGCAGAAGCCGCCCAGCCCCCAGCCCACGCCGAACACCGCCGCGCCGCCCAGCAGCCGCGGGTCCAGATCGCGCGCCGTGGGCAGGTGGAACCGCGCCGCGTGGAGCGGCCGTTCGCGGCGCCGGGTCAGCAGCGCGAAGCCGGGCGCGGTGACGGCAATGGCGCCGCCCATGACGAACGCAAGGCTGGGATCCCAGCTGCCGGCCAGGTCCAGGAAGTTCAGGACCTTGGCCGGGTTGGCCATGCCCGACAGCACCAGCCCGAGGCCGAAGATCAGCCCCGACAGAAGCGCGAAAACCTGCCTCATCAGCCGATCCCCCCTACAGTCCGATCAGATGGCGGACGACGAACACGGTGACGACGGCGGTGGCCATGAAGGTCAGCGTCGCCGCCAGTGACCGCGGCGAGCCGCGCGAGATCCCGCAGACGCCGTGCCCCGAGGTGCAGCCGCTGCCGTACACCGCGCCGAAGCCGACCAGCAGCCCGGCGACGGCCATCAGGCCCAGGTTGTCCGGAACGCTCTGCACCGGCCAGTCGCCGGTGGTCAGCCGCCACAGCGGCGCGGCCAGCAGCAGGCCCAGCACGAACAGCGCCGAGACGCCGCGCGCCTCGCCGTCGTCGCCGCGCGTCAGCAGGCGTACGGTCAGCCCGCTGATCCCGGCGATGCGCCCGGCGGTGGCCATCAGCAGCACCGCGCTGGCGCCGATCATCATGCCGCCCAGCAGCGATGCCCAGGGTGTGAACTCGGTTGGCATGGTGCGCATCCCTTGTCTGTGCCGCGGTTGCGGCCTTGCCCGGGATGATATATAAGTGATATCGAATATACAAGGTGTGCCGATGCTGGATACCGTCCGGTTCGATCCCGTGCAGCTGAAGTCTGCCGCCGCGCTGCTGTCCAGCCTGGCGTCCGAGCCGCGGCTGCTGGTGCTGTGCCGCCTGCGCGAAGGCGAGGCCTCGGTCGGCGAGCTGGCCGAGCAGTGCGGGCTGTCGCAGCCGGCGATGTCGCAGCAGCTCAAGCGGCTGCGCGACGCCGGGCTGGTGGGTACCCGCCGCAAGGGCCAGACGATCCTGCACGGGCTGGCCAGCCTCGAGGCCGAGGCGGTGCTGGACGTGCTCTACTCGCTGTACTGCCAGAAGCGGTAGCGCCGGCGCCGGTGTCGTGCCGGTACGATTTCGGGAATAAACCGTTGGCATCCGCCCGCCGGTCGCGGCATTAATGGCGCACGCCGCTCGGGGCCGGCCGCCAGCCAATGGCACGCAATGCCCCGAATGAGTTTCGGAGGAACATTATGACCGACAAGCCCGTCAAGCCGGAAGACCTGCGCTCGCGCAAGTGGTTCAACAATCCCGACGACCCCGAGATGACCGCCCTCTACCTGGAGCGCTATCTCAACTATGGCCTGACGATGGAGGAACTGGCCGAGCGCAAGCCGATCATCGGCATCGCGCAGACCGGCTCGGACCTGTCGCCCTGCAACCGGCACCACATGGAACTGGCCAAGCGGGTGCGCGACGGCATCACCGCCGCCGGCGGCACCTGCATCGAGTTCCCGGTGCACCCGATCCAGGAAACCGGCAAGCGCCCGACGGCGATGCTGGATCGCAACCTGGCGTACCTGTCCTGCGTCGAATCGCTGTACGGCTATCCGATCGACGGCGTGGTGCTGATGATCGGCTGCGACAAGACCACGCCCGCGCTGCTGATGGCGGCGGCGACGGTGAACATCCCGGCAATCGCGCTGTCGGTCGGCCCGATGCTGAACGGCTGGCACAAGGGCGAGCGCACCGGCTCGGGCACCATCGTGTGGAAAGCGCGCGAGCTGCTGGCCGCGGGCGAGATCGACGACCGCGGATTCATGGAGCTTGTCGCCACCTCGACCCCCTCGGTCGGATACTGCAACACCATGGGCACCGCGACCACGATGAACTCGCTGGCCGAGGCGCTGGGCATGCAGCTGCCGGGCTCGGCGGCGATCCCCGCGCCGTACCGGGAGCGGGGCCAGATGGCCTATCGCACCGGCGGGCGCATCGTCGACATGGTGTGGGAGAACCTGCGCCCGTCCGATGTCATGACCCGCGAGGCATTCGAGAACGCGGTCGCCGTGTGCTCGGCGCTGGGCGGCTCGACCAATGCGCCGATCCACCTGAACGCGGTCGCCAGGCACCTGGGCGTCGAGCTGAACAACGACGACTGGACCCGCATCGGCCATGACGTGCCGCTGCTGACCAACCTGCAGCCCGCCGGCGAATACCTGGGCGAGGATTACCACCGCGCCGGCGGCGTGCCGGCCGTGGTGGGCGAGCTGATGGCCGCCGACATGCTGCCGAACCCCGGCGCGCTGACCGTCAACGGCAAATCGATCGGCGAGAACTGCGGCGACAGGCGCTCGATCAGCCCGGACGTGATCCGCTCGGTCGATACCGCGATGCTGCCCTCGGCCGGGTTCCTGAACATGACCGGCAACCTGTTCGACAGCGCGATCCTCAAGACCTCGGTGATCTCGAAGGAATTCCGCGACCGCTACCTGTCGAACCCCGACGATCCCGAGGCGTTCGAGGGCAATGTCGTGGTCTTCGACGGCCCCGAGGATTTCCACCACCGGATCGACGATCCGGCCACCGGCGTGACCGAGAACTCGGTGCTGGTGATGCGCGGCGCCGGCCCCAAGGGCTATCCCGGCGCGGCCGAGGTGGTGAACATGCGTCCCTCGGCCGAGCTGCTGAAGCGCGGCGTGCACTCGCTGCCGTGCATCGGCGACGGCCGGCAGTCGGGCACCTCGGGCTCGCCGTCGATCCTGAACGCCTCGCCCGAGGCGGCGGACGGCGGCAACCTGGCGCTGCTGCGCGACGGCGACCGGATCCGGATCGACCTGACGAAGGCGCGGGTGGACGTGCTGCTGGACGACGCCGAGCTTGCCGAGCGCCAGCAGGCGCTGGAGGCCGACGGCGGCTACCGCTCGCCGCCCAGCCAGACGCCCTGGCAGGCGATCTTCCGCGAGAAGGTCGAGCCGCTGGCCGAGGGCATGGTGCTGCGCGGCGCGCCCGAGTTCCGTGACGTCGCCGGCAAGGACACCCCGCGCAACAACCACTGACGCGCGAGGCACCCGGGCGGGGCCGTGCCGCCCCGCCCGCAGACCGGCGGCGGCGCGGAAGCTGCGCCGGAACGCGCCCTAACCCCTTGAAATCCGGCTGGCCTTTCCTATGTCTCCGGACATGCCGGCGCTCGCATGACGAGGTTGCCGGCAGTGCCTGCCTCGGCGGGCCACCGTCGATGCAGACCGTTCAATGGAGGGGGATGCAATGGCAGACTTTCTGAAGAAAACGAACGAGGGCTGGCAGGACGTGGTGTGCCTGCTTGCCGGCATCTGGCTGATGCTGTCGCCCTGGATCCTGGGGTTCGCCGGGATGCAGCTGGCGCTGTGGAACGCGCTGCTGTTCGGCGCCGTCATCGCGGTCATGGCGATCCTGGCGATCGTCCAGTTCCACGACTGGGAGGAGTGGGCCGACATGGCGGTCGGCGCCTGGCTGGTGATCTCGCCCTGGGTGCTGGGCTTCGCCGCGCTGACGGCGGGCGCCGAAGGCGGCGCCTTCGCGGCGACGTGGAACTTCGTGGTGATCGGGCTTCTGACGCTGGCGCTCGCGGCCTGGTCGCTGCGCAGCCATCACGACGCGCGGCCGGCCTGACCTGATGCGGGTGTGGGCCGCCCCCGCACCCGCCCCGCACCCGGCCCCGCACCCGGCCTCGTCGCCGCCGGCCGGCGGCGGCACTGGACTCGGTTTCGGGATCGTGATGCAGTCGCCCCGTGCTGCGCGGTGAAACTGCGCGCGGCGGACCCGAAGCGATGCGGAATGCAGATGCGACTGGACCCCTATTTCGACAAGGCGAAGACCTGGGCCGAGGAACGCCGGCGGCTGCGCGCGATCCTGCTGGAGTTTCCGCTGACCGAGGAGCTGAAGTGGCGCCAGCCCTGCTATACGCATGACGGGGCGAACGTCGTCATTCTGTACGCGATGAAGGATTGCGTCGGGCTGGGTTTCCTGAAGGGCGCGCTGATCGACGATCCCGCGGGGGTGCTGGTCGCGCCGGGGAAGAACTCGCAGGCGGCACGGCAGATCCGGTTCCGCAGCCTCGGCGAGATCGACAAGAAGGAGCCGGTTCTGCGGGCGATTATCGATAGCGCCATCGCGGTTCAGAAGGCCGGTCTGAAGGTCGACTTCAAGGCCAGGCGCGCGTTGGTCTACCCTGACGAGCTACGGGCGAAGATGGATGCCGATCCTGACTTCAAGGCCGCGTTCGAGGCGCTGACGCCGGGCCGGCAGCGCGGCTATGTGCTGCACATCTCGGACGCGAAACAGTCGGCCACGCGGGCGCGCCGGGTGGAGAGGCACGCGCCGAGGATCTTCGCGGGGAAGGGGATGCACGACCGGTAATGGTCGCGGACATCAGCTGCGCGGGTCGCCGGTCGCCACGCCCGCAACATGCCGACGATCCTGCGCCGGGTCGGGCGCCCGGCCGTCTCAGAGGTTTGCCGCCACCCGGAAGCCGGTGTTGCTGGAGGTGCTGTCCGGCGTGTTCCGCGACCGCGAGTGCACGTGGTATCGCACGCAGTAGGAATGGTGGCACAGGAACGAGCCGCCGCGGATCACCCGGACGTCGCCGGTCTCGGGGCCGGCCGGGTCGCGCGGCGGCAGCCTGCGCGGCGGCGCGACCGGGCCGAACCAGTCGGCGCACCATTCCCAGACGTTGCCGGTCATGTTCCACAGCCCGAAGCCGTTCGGCGCGTACGCATCGACCGGCGCGGTGCCGAGATGGCCGTCCGCCTGCGTGTTCCGGTGCGGGAAATCGCCCTGCCAGATGTTGCAGCGATGCGCGCCACCCGGCTCCAGCACGTTGCCCCAGGGAAACTTCTTGTGCGCCAGCCCGCCGCGCGCGGCCTTTTCCCATTCCGCCTCGGTCAGCAGTCTCAGGTCGGACCAGCGGCAGTAGGCGACGGCATCGAACCACGAGACATGGACGACGGGATGGGTCTCGCGGCCCTCGGTGGTGCTGCCCGGCCCCTCGGGCGCGGCCCAGGTCGCACCGTGCACCTGCCGCCACCACGGCGTCTGCGGCGGGTGCTGCGGATAGGCGCCGGCATCTGCCAGCAGCAGGTGGAAGACGAAGGACCAGCCCTCGGTCTCGGCGACGGTGCGGTAGCCGGTGGCCGCGACGAAACGGGCGAATTCGGCGTTGGTCACCGTGCCGGGCGCGACGCCGAAGGTCGAGACGTGCACCTTGCGCATCGGCCCCTCGTGATCGTCGGGATAGTTCGGCCTGCGCGTGCCCATGTCGAAGAAGCCGCCGGGGATCTCGACCAGCCCGGCACGCAGCGCCGCGCGCACGGCGGCGGGGCCGGGGGCGACCGCGTCCGCGGCGGCGGTGTGGGCGGCGTATTCCGGCGCCGCCGTCCCGCCACCGGATCCGGCGGCGCTGCGCGGGGCGCAGCAACTGGGCTTGGCGGGCGCGGGGGCGTCTGTGGCGGACATGGAACCTCCTGCTCGGGTGGTTCTTCCGTCTTGCGTCAGCGGCTGCGCTTGCGCAAGGGGGCCGGGCCCGCCGGCGCGGTGCGGTCCGGCGTCGCCGTCGCGCGCATGGAGCCGGCGCGCGCCTGCCACGGCGTTGACGCCGGGACCGGGACGCGCCCGGGCGACCCGATCGCCTGCCCGGACAACGTCCCCGGTGCCCGCAGCGGCGACATTCTGACCGGCGGGGACACCGACACGCAGGGCAACCACGCGCGGTGGATCTGGTCGCCCCCGACCTCGAGCCGATCCCCGGGGCCACGCCATCGGAGCGGCGTTCGCGCCCCTTTTCCGATCGTGACTGATTTTGTCGGAAGGGCTTTTCCGACGGTTTCAATCTGATATAGGGCGACCTGAGAGAAGGCGACGGGGCGGGCTCCGCCGCGGCCCGGACCAGCGAACAAGGATACCCCGTGACCCTGCGACGTCTGATCCTGACCGCGCCCGCGCCCGCGACCACGCCCGCCCCGCCGCACGCAGCCCGCCCGCCCGCCACGAGGACCGCATGATCGTCTGCCACTGCCGAGCCATCTCGGACCGGGACATCCACGCCGCGCTGGACTGGATGCGCGCCGCCGACCCCGACACCGTGATCACCCCGGGCAGGGTCTACCGGGCGCTGGGCACGACGCCGGACTGCGGCGGTTGCCTGCCGCTGTTCCTGGCCACCATGCGCCGGAACCCCAACCTGTGCGCCGGCTTTGCCGCGGCCCCCGCCAGCCTACATACTGACGTTCCCGACGCATTACGGGATTTGCGGGACATCATCGGCAAGGAGTGAAGCGATGAAGGGCGACAAGAAGGTCATCGAGTACCTGAACTCGGCGCTGCGCAGCGAGTTGACGGCGATCAACCAGTACTGGCTCCATTACCGCCTGCAAAAGGACTGGGGCCTGGGCCGGCTGGCCGCCAAGTCGCGCGCGGAAAGCATCGAGGAGATGCACCACGCGGACAAGCTGGTGGACCGGATCATCTTCCTCGACGGCCATCCGAACCTGCAGAAGCTCGACCCGCTGCGCATCGGCCAGAACGCCAAGGAGACGCTGGACGCGGACCTGGCGGCCGAGCACGACGCCCGCAACCTCTATATCGAGGCGCGCGATCACTGCGAGAAGGTGGGCGACTACGTCAGCAAGAACCTGTTCGAGGAGCTTCTCGCCGACGAAGAGGGCCACATCGATTACCTGGAAACGCAGATCGAGCTGTACACGCACATCGGGGCGGAACGCTACGCCCAGCTCAACGCGGATACCGCGGACGAGGCCGACTAGCACTGCCGCCGCGCCCCGGCCGCTCGCCGCGTCGGTGCGGGCAACGTGATCTTCCGTGGCGGCCTGACCGGCGCGGGACCCGATCCGGGACGACCGTCCGGCCGCGATCCGATCCTGTGGCGCGGGCGGCCGCTTGGTGCTAGGTGCAACCCGACCCAGTGAGGCAGGGGAGGAACGCATGGCCTACAAGCTCGCCCTGGTGTCCGTCGGCACGATCGCCCGGACCCAGCACATCCCGTCGATCGAAGGCTCGGACCGGTTCGAACTGGTCGCCGCCGTCAGCCGCAACGCGCAGGTCGAGGGCGTGCCGACGCATGTGACGCAGGCCGCGATGCTGGCCGCGCACCCCGAGGTCGAGGTCGTCTCGCTGTGCATGCCGCCCGCGGCGCGGTTCGACTATGCCGCCGAGGCGATCGCGGCGGGCAGGCACGTGATGATGGAAAAGCCGCCGGGCGCGACCGTGGCCGAGTGCTTCGAGCTGCGCCGGCTGGCGGACGCGGCGGGGGTGACGATCTTCGCCACCTGGCACAGCCGCGAGGCGGCGCAGGTCGATGCGGCGCGGGACTGGCTGAAGGATCGCACGCTGACATCCCTGCGCATCACCTGGAAGGAGGACGTGCGGCACTGGCATCCGGGGCAGGAGTGGATCTGGCAGCCGGGGGGGCTGGGCGTGTTCGATCCGGGGATCAACGCGCTTTCGATCCTGACCGCGATCCTGCCCGATCCGGTGCATGTCGAGAAGGCGGTGCTGGAGTTCCCCGCGAACAAGGGCACGCCGATCGCGGCGCGGCTGTCGTTCCGGCACCCGGCGGGGGCCGAGGTGTCGGCGGTGTTCGACTGGCGGCAGACCGGGCCGCAGACCTGGGACATCGACGTGGAGACCGACGCCGGCACGCTGGGGCTGAGCAAGGGCGGGGCCGAGCTGCGGATCGACGGCGCGCTGGTCGAGACCGCGGGCGATGCCGAGTATCCGCGGCTCTATGCCCGGATGGCCGATCTGATCGACCGGGGCGAGAGCGACACCGACTACGGCCCGATGATCCACGTCGCCGACGCCTTCGCGCTGGGCGAGCGGCGGGTGGTGGCGGCGTTCGAGGACTGAGCGGGCAGCGTGACAGCGACCGTGAAAAGCGGCAGCTTCACCGTGAAAACCCCTCAACCAGATGATATCGTTGATGAAACGAATATCGAAACTTCGTTAAACGCCGGCTCTGGCCGGGGTTTCGGGGGGCCGCGGCGGGCCGGACCGCCCGGCGCCGCGATGCAAGCGGCCCGCGCGGGGCCGCTTGCGCCGGTGGGCGGGCGGCGTTCAGTTGCCGTTGCGGATCTGGCCCGGGGCGTAGTCCTTGCCGTTCTTCCTGCCGTCCTCGTTGCGGTCGATCGAGGTCGGATCGGGCTCCTGTGCCGATTTCCCCGGGGCGTAGTCCTCGCCGTTGGTGCGGCCGTCGCCGTGGCGGTCGGCGCCGTCCATGGCGGCGATGCCGGGCGCGTCGCCGCTGGCGTGGCCGGCAAGGGCCGGGGCCGCCGCGACGAGCAGGATGATGGCGGGAACGAAAACTCGCATGTGGAACTCCTCAGGATCAATGGCCCGGAATCGGGAACCGGCGAAGGAACGGCGCCGATGCGCGGACAGTTTCGCCCGCGCGGCGAAATCCCGCGCGCCGCACCGATGGCCCGGCGGGATCGACGGCGGGCGTCCGTCCCCAGGGCGGCGGCCTTCGGGCGGCGGCGGCAGGGATTCCGGCCGATGCCGGAGCGCGGCGCGTGGGATCAGCCGCCCCGCGGCGCCGGGGCCGGGTGCGAGCCGGGCACGCGCCTGCCCGTGGGGTGGCGCTGCGAGGTGCGCGGTCTGCGCTTCATGCCCGTCGCTGTCTGAGAGGGTCAGGCCGGAGTGCGCGGCTGCCAAAGCGCCAGCCCGCCGGGACGGGCAGGCGCGCGCCCGGCGGCCTTCGGCCTTGGATCCGGGCGGGGGGTGGCGGTTGGTGGGCCGAAGACCACCTTACATTTGGTTTTTGGGTGCCCAAAGCGTGGGGTTCCACCCCACCATGCAGGCGCGTGTGGTCGGTGTTTTAGGTGAGTAGGATATAGCTCCTGCGCTCGCCATTAACCTTCTTTAATAATATGATTGCGCCAATGGTGGCCAATGAATTCTTCGGTAAGAATGCTACCGATGCGCTGTGCGCGCATAATATTTCTTCCGGAGTACAATCTAGTGGGTTCCTTGTTTTCGTATCTGTCTTTAACATAATTGGGCGTTCTCTCTATTAGTTCGGATAATTCATTTGAGCGTATCTTTGGATAGAAGTCTGAAAGCGCGTCATATATTTCAGATATTCTGTGTTTGAAATCTGTTGCTTGCCTATCGGACATCCCTGCCGCAATACATGCAGCTTTTAGGAATTGCTCAACTGCGAGTATCGACGACTGATTGGCGCCGCGAAATGATGAACCACCGTCTAAGATTGCAGTAGCGCTTTGAAGGTGTAGAGCAGCTTGCCGAAATCGATGATAGGAATGTTCTCCAAGCCTTCTCTTCACGTCAGATTGGAATATTGATGTTCCTATCTGAAAAATATCCTTGCAACACTCCTTGTACGCGGCGTGGTCAGTAGGGTTTGATTTAATGTATATTTTTTGATACTGATTAAGGTTTGTAAATTCTAAATAATCAATTGAATTAGTTCCGAAAAACACGGGGAGGTATATTTTTCCAAAAACGTCCTTGTGCATGAAAATTCCGCTATGGATAGCGTCTATTGATGTGTCCTTTATTCTATACATAGAGTGATAGTAGTCATCAATAATTTTTGAGGCCGATCCTTCGGGGGCGTACCCAATGTGATTTGTAAATCCGAAGCGCTTGGAGAGTGCATATTTTATTTCTGCGCACCTATGCATTGGCCCTAGCCCTTTGCTGAAGGCGCGATCATCCTCTTCTTCAATAAGCTCTATTATTTCTCGATTGGTTAGATCGGAGAAATACATGCTTACTTCTCCAATATCCCCTCAAACTCCCGCCATTCCCCGGCGCTCATGCCCGCCTTCTCGGCGTCCATCTCTTCTCCTGCGAGCATCCGGCGCAGCGCGTTCAACCCCTTGCCCGAAATCTGGACGGAATTCAGGCGGTAGTCCTCGAACGCGGCGTAGGCGGCGGGCACCCAGTCCCTGACCATCTCGCAGATCGCGTCGGCATAGGCGCGGATCTCGTACTGCGCGTGGGCGTCGGCGCGCAGGCGCAGGAAGTGGAACAGGTTGTGCAGGTCCACCTTCCAGTACCACTGGGTATAGATGTTGGCGGGCAGGTTCATGCGGGCAAGTTCGCGCGCCAGGCCCTGCTGGCCGTCCTGGGACAGCATCGCCTCGTAGTTGTCATAGGCGCGGGTCGAGTCGGCCTTGAGGATCTCCAGCACGCGGGCGGCCTCGTCGCCGTGCAGGACCTCGCCCCGGCCCTGGTTGTTGGCGGTGGACTGGGCCGCCAGGTGCGCGGGGTCGGGGATGTAGAACTCGCGGTCGAGGATCGAGTAGCGGGCCGAGTATTCGTTGACATTCGCGGTGCGGTGCCGGATCCACTGGCGCGCGACGAAAACCGGCAGCTTGACGTGCAGCTTCAGCTCGCACATCTCGAACGGGGTCGAGTGCCAGTGCCGCATCAGGTAGCGGATCAGCCCCTCGTCGTTGCGCGCCTTTTTCGTGCCGGCGCCGTAGCTGACGCGGGCGGCCTGCACGATCGCGCTGTCGTCGCCCATGTAGTCGACCACCCGCACGAAGCCGTGGTCGAGCACCGGATGGGGGGTGTAGAGCCGCTCCTCCATCGCCGGGACGGTGGCGCGGCGGGTCTGGTGGGTCTGGGCGCGCTGCGCGGCGATCTGGTCCAGGGCTTGCGGGTCGTCCGACATATCATTCATCCTCGCGCCTCGTCCGGCTGATTCTGGGGGCTACATTATCTGGCGGTCCGGGCGTGAAACATACCCAAATCTGGGGTGTGTTTGCAAATTCTGATCAAGGACGGGATCCCGATATGAAAATTCGCTACCTGCACACCATGGTCCGGGTGAAGGACCTGGAGACGTCGATGGCGTTCTACCGGCTGCTGGGCCTCGAGGAGACGCGGCGCACCGACAGCGAGGGCGGGCGGTACACCAATGTCTTCATGGCGCCGCCGGGGCAGGAGGAGTGCCCGCTGGAGCTGACCTACAACTGGGACGGCGACGACGGCCTGCCCAGCGACAGCCGGCATTTCGGGCACCTCGCCTACCGGGTCGGGAACATCTACGAGATGTGCCAGAAGCTGATGGACGCCGGCGTGACCATCAACCGCCCGCCGCGCGACGGGCACATGGCGTTCGTGCGCAGCCCCGACAACGTCTCGATCGAGCTGCTGCAGGAGGGCGACAGCCTGCCGAAGCAGGAGCCCTGGGCAAGCATGGAGAACACTGGCCACTGGTAGGCCCGGCCGCGCGGCGCTAGGGTTTCCGGCATGAGGATCCTGGCGCTGCCGATCGCGATGCTGGCAAGCCTGGCGGCGGCCGGGCCGGCGTTCGGCTGCCGGCTGGCGCTGCTGCTGGCGGTGGATGTGTCCGGCTCGATCGATTCCGGCGAGTACCGGTTCCAGATGGACGGGTTGGCCGAGGCGCTGGAGGCGCCGGACGTGGCCGACGCGCTGTGGATCGAGGGCGCCACCGTGGCGGTGGTGCAGTGGTCCGGCGCCGCCGACCAGGCGGTGACGATCCCGTGGCGCCGGATGGCGGGGCCCGGGGATGTCGCCCGGCTGGCGGCGCAGGTGCGTGCCGCGCCGCGGCGCTGGACCGGCGGCAAGACCGCGTTGGGCGACGCGCTGGCGTTCATGGCGCCACTGTTCGAGCAGGTGCCCGAGTGCGCCCGGCGGGTGATCGACATCTCGGGCGACGGCATCACCAACGACGGCCGCGAGACCCGCGCCGAGAGCCGCGCCGCCGAACGGCGCGGGGTGGTGGTGAACGGGCTGGCGATCGACCGGATCGGGATCAGCGTGGCGCGGTTCTACGAGCAGTTCGTGCGCGCCGGCGACGGCAGCTTCGTCGAGCGCGCCACCGGCTATTCCGACTATCCGCGGGCGATCCGGCGCAAGCTTTACCGCGAGGTGGTGGTGCCGGCGTCATGATCCGCGCGCTGGCGCTGGCGGTGCTGCTGGCGCTGGCCGGCCCGGCCGCGGCGCAGTGCCGGCTGGCGCTGACCCTGGCGCTGGACGTCAGCAGTTCGGTCGATGCGCGCGAGTATCGGCTGCAGCTGGAGGGGCTGGCGCGGGCGTTCGAGGACCGCCAGGTGCGCGCCGCGCTGTTCGCGCTGCCTTCGGAGGTGGTCGCACTGCAGGTCTACGAATGGTCCGGCATCGGCCAGCAGGCGCTGGTCCAGGACTGGGTGGAGCTGCGCGGCGCGGCCGATCTGGACCGGCTTGTGGCCCGGCTGCGCACGCGCGAGCGCGGCTTCGCCGATGCCCCCACCGCGCTGGGCGCGGCGCTGCGCTACGGGCTGGCGCAGCTGCGCCGCGCGCCGGCCTGTGCGGCGCGCAAGATCGACGTCTCGGGCGACGGGCAGAGCAATGTCGGACCGCCGCCGCAGGCGCTGCGGATCCCGCCGGCGCTGGCGGATCTCACCATCAACGGTCTGGCGATCGAATCGGACGAGGTGGCGTTGGCGCGCTACTACCGCAGCTTCGTGGTGCGCGGCCCCGGCGCCTTCGTCGAGGTGGCGGCGGATTTCGACGACTACGCGCGGGCGATCCGCGCCAAGCTGATCCGCGAGCTGGGCGTGCCGCGGCTGGGCGCGCTGCGCTGACCGCCGCCGCGGGCGCGCCGGGCCGGCGGCGGAAGCCTCCGGCGGGGATATTTGGGGAGGGTCTATTCCAGCTCAGCGTCTGAGTGGGTTCATTCTGCACGATCTGAGGAGGATCTTGTAGAGATCCTGATCGC